>NZ_JBICUX010000010.1:0-347016 GCF_043198595.1 Streptomyces sp. NPDC048751 | reverse complement strand
CCGTTAGCCCCCGTGCTGTGTCTGCCTGGGGGCAACCCCCAGACCCCCGGCCGAGTGTGAGCGACCGCACCTCACCAGGCCCCGTTAGCCCCCGTGCTGTGTCTGCCTGGGGGCAACCCCCAGACCCCCGGCCGAGTGTGAGCGACCGCACCTCACCAGGCCCCGTTAGCCCCCGTTAACCTGCCTGCATGACCGTGAATCTGGAAGTCGCCGAAGGCGTCGGCACGCTGCGTCTCGACCGTCCGCCCATGAACGCGCTGGACATCGCCACCCAGGACCGCCTCAAGGAACTCGCCGAGGAGGCCACGCGCCGCGACGACGTGCGCGCCGTGGTGGTCTACGGCGGCGAGAAGGTGTTCGCGGCGGGCGCGGACATCAAGGAGATGCAGGCCATGGACCACGCGGCGATGATCGTGCGCGCCCGGGCCCTGCAGGACGCGTTCACGGCCGTCGCCCGCATCCCCAAGCCGGTGGTCGCCGCCGTCACGGGTTACGCGCTCGGCGGCGGCTGCGAACTCGCCCTCTGCGCCGACTACCGCATCGCCGCGGACAACGCCAAGCTCGGCCAGCCGGAGATCCTGCTCGGCCTGATCCCCGGCGCCGGCGGCACCCAGCGCCTGTCCCGTCTGGTCGGCCCGTCCCGGGCGAAGGACCTGATCTTCACCGGGCGGATGGTCAAGGCCGACGAGGCGCTGACGCTGGGCCTGGTCGACCGGGTGGTCCCGGCCGCCGAGGTCTACGAGCAGGCGCACGCGTGGGCGGCGAAGCTGGCGCAGGGCCCCGCGATCGCGCTGCGTGCGGCGAAGGAGGCGATCGACACGGGCCTGGAGACGGACATCGAGACGGGTCTCGCGGTGGAACGGAACTGGTTCGCGGGCCTGTTCGCGACGGAGGACCGGGAGCGGGGAATGCGCAGTTTCGTCGAGGAGGGCCCGGGCAAGGCCAAGTTCCTCTGAGTTCCCTCGTCCCCCTGAGTTCCTTCGTGTTTGTGAAAATCCGCCGGTTCACTTGCAATTGACGGAGTGTCTGATCCGGGTCCCTCGATGGGGCGGTTTATGGGAACCTTGAGGCGACCTTGAGCCTGCCTTGTCGAGGGAGTTCGTCGATTGCCCCCAGCGGAGTCGTCGTCGCAGGTCAGCGGGGACTTACCCGGTCCCGAAATGCCTTTGGCACATGCCGGTCGCATCGACTGGAGCGGTGGTTTCCAAAGGGCGTATTCCCCCGGAACGGCCCCGGAGGGTACGCGCGACGGCCATGATGGGGGCATGGCGGGGCTGGAGGGTGTCGAACAGCCGCGGGGGCACGGGCGTGTGGCCGCGGCGCGCTGGTCGCCGACGGTGGAGGACGAACGGGCGCTCAAGGCAATCGAGTTGTTCGGTAATCCCACGGAGGGCGAGGTCCCGCTGCCGTCCCGCCCCGAGTCGGCGGCCACGGCTCGCCGGCTGACCCAGGTGGTGGTCCTGCGCCAGTGGGGACTGACCCCGAAGATGACGGAGGACGCGGTCCTGCTCGTCTCCGAGCTCGTCGGCAACGCCGTACGCCACACCGGCGCCCGGGTCTTCGGCCTCCGTATGCGCCGCCGCCGCGGCTGGATCCGCGTCGAGGTCCGCGATCCCTCGCGCGGGCTGCCGTGTCTGATGCCGGTTCAGGAGCTCGACATCAGCGGGCGGGGGCTCTTCCTCGTCGACAAGCTGTCCGACCGGTGGGGCGTCGACCTGTTACCGCGGGGCAAGACGACGTGGTTCGAGATGCGGGTGGCGGACCGCTGACGGGCGGATCCTCCGCACGGGCGCACCCGGACGACATCGGGCCCACCCCGGAAGACGTCGGGCGCGCCCCGGACGACGGGCCGTCGATCGGATCAATCGTCCGTTTTCTGGCGATATCCCCCTTAAATGGTGCGGGTGACCACGACCGACCGCCGTACGGCGCTTCGCGCGGGAGCCGGCCTCGCCGCCGCGGGCGCGCTCGCCTCGGGGTGCGCCCCGCACGGCGCCGTCGCCCGCCCGGCCCCCGCCGACTCGGCCCCCACACCCTCCGGCGACCGCGCCGAGCCAGCCGCCACACCTCCCGGTGACCGCACCCCGGCCCCCACCCCCCGCCTGTTTCCCCAGGCCGCCGCCCAGATCACCCACGGCCCCCGCGACCGCCCCCGCGTAGCCCTCACCTGTCACGGCCAGGGCGATCCCGAGCTCGCCCGCGCCCTCCTCGCCGCCGCGGAGACGCACGGGGCGCGGCTGACCGTGCTGGCCGTCGGCAGCTGGCTGGACGAACACCCCGAGCTCGCCCGCCGCGTCCTCGACGGCGGCCACGACCTCGGCAACCACACCCAGCGCCACCTCGACGTCAACGCCATGTCCGAGGCGGAGGCCGAGCGGGAGATCACCGACTGCGCACAGCGGCTGCGGCGGCTCACGGGTTCCATCGGCACCTGGTTCCGCCCCTCCCGCGCCGTCCGCGCCTCCCCGCTCGTGGCACGGCTGGCCCGCGCCGCCGGCTATCCGCACGTCCTGTCGTACGACGTCGACTCCCTCGACTTCACCGCCCCCGGCGCCCCCGCCGTCGCCCGCAAGGTCCTCGGCGAGATCCGCAACGGGTCCGTGGTGAGCCTGCACCTCGGGTACGCGGACACGGTCGCCGCACTCCCCGCCGTACTGGAAGAACTCGACCGCCGCGGCCTGCGCGCGGTGACCACCACGGAGCTGCTGAGCTGATGCACCGCCACCTCGTGAACCGCGCCCTCCTCGCCGGTGCCGTCCTCCTCGCCCTCGCCGCCTGCGGCACCGAGTCCAAGGACCGGGCGAACGAGGCACCCACCACCAAGGCGGCCGTACCGGCACCGCCCAAGAAGAAGCAGATCGAGGGGTTGCCCGGCATGCCGCCCGTCCTCGACCCCCAGGACGTGTACGCCGCCGACCGCCCGAACCGGCTCTCCCCGGTGGTCAAGGACTTCCCGTCCCGGGTCTACGTCCCGAACACCGAGTCCGACACGGTCACCGTCATCGACCCCAGGACCTACCGGATCATCGACACCCTCCACGTCGGCCGTCAGCCCCAGCACGTCGTGCCGTCCTGGGACCTGAAGACGCTGTGGGTCAACAACAACCGCGGGCACACCCTCACCCCCGTCGACCCGAAGACGGGGAAGGCGGGCAAGGCGGTCGAGGTGCACGACCCGTACAACCTCTACTTCACGCCCAACGGCAGGTACGCCGTCGTCATGGCCTCCCTGGACCGCGAGCTGGTCTTCCGCGACCCGCACACCATGGAGCGCAAGAAGACCGTCCCGGTCTCCTGCTACGGCGTCAACCACGCCGACTTCTCCCTCGACGGCCGCTACTTCATCGTCTCCTGCGAGTTCAGCGGCGAGCTGCTCAAGGTCGACACGGAGAAGATGGCAGTCGTCGGCCAGCAGAAGCTGCCCTTCAACGGCGCGATGCCGCAGGACGTGAAGGTCTCGCCCGACGGCAAGCGGTTCTACGTCGCCGACATGATGGCCCACGGCATGTGGGTCCTCCATGGCGACACCTTCGACAAGCCGACCCTGCTGCCCACCGGCAGGGGCGCCCACGGGCTGTACGTCAGCCGCGACTCCCGCGAGATGTACGTCTCCAACCGGGGCGAGGGCACGATCTCCGTCTTCGACTTCACCCAGAACAAGCTGACCAAGAAGTGGCACCTGCCCGACGGCGGCAGCCCCGACATGGGTGGTGTCTCGGCCGACGGCAAGGTCCTGTGGCTGTCGGGCCGCTACAACTCCGAGGTGTACGCCATCGACACCCGCACCGGCACCCAGCTCGCCCGCATCCCCGTGGGCAGCGGCCCCCACGGCCTCGCCGTCTACCCACAGCCGGGCCGCTACTCGCTCGGCCACACGGGCATCTTCCGCTGAGCGCGGCTCACCCGACCCGCGGCGCCCTGAGCAGCGCCTCCGCCCCCACCGGACGGTAACCGGCCGCCTGGAACGCCCGCATGCTGCGGGCGTTCCCCGGCGCGACCTGCGCCCACAGCGGCTCCGTGACGAGATGCCGGGCGGCGGTCACGAGGAGCCGCCCCAGCCCCCGGTGCCGTACCTCCTCGTCCACCTCCACCGAGACCTCCAGGCGGCCGCCGATCCCGCGCCCCGTCACCAGCACACCGCCGTCGGCCGTCCACGCGCGCACGTCGTCGCGCCGTCCGCGGGCGTACAGGACGCGGGAGTGGCCGGCGTCCTCGATCTCCTTCAGCACGAGCGGCGGCTCACCGGGCAGCGGCGCGGCGACCAGCATCGCGTCGATGGTCTCGGACGTACGGCCCGTCCGCTCCATGAGCGCCGTCAGGAACCGCGGGTTCATGGGCGCCGCCAGGGCGTCGCAGTCCATCGCGCGCAGTGTCGCGTGGACCCATCCCGGATCCTCGTCGGTGAAGACGACGGAGTGCCCGGTGAAGGCGAGGACCCCCGCGTCCCGGTCGGAGTGCTGGGGCACCACGCTCGTGCCGCCGTCCGCAGGCGGGAACACCCCGCGTGCCGCCGCGTCGAGAACGGCCCACAAGGTCTCCATCGCAGCGCTCCCCGAGTCTCCGCTTGAGTCTCCACCCACTGGAGGGACCAGACTCACACACATGATCGACGACGGCACCGGACTTCTCACCATCGGCGAGCTGGCGCGGGCCACCGGACTGACCGTGCGCACCATCCGCTACTGGTCCGACGAGGACGTCCTGGCCCCTGTGGCCCGTACGACGGGCGGCTACCGCCTGTACGACGCCGAGTCCGTCGCCCGCCTGGAGCTGATCCGCACCCTGCGCGAGCTGGGTCTCGGCCTGGGCGACGTGCGCGAGGTGCTGGCGGGGGAGCGGACGGTCGCGGAGGTCGCGGCGGCGCACGTGGTGGCGCTGGACGCGCAGATCCGATCACTGAAGGTCACTCGTGCGGTGCTCTCGTCCGTGGCACGACGTGGCTCGACAGCGGAGGAGACGACGTTGATGAACAAGCTGGCGCGGCTTTCGGCGGCCGAGCGGAGCCGGATCGTCGAGGACTTCATGGCAGAGGTCTTCGAGGGGCTCGACACCGCCGACCCCGACATCCGCCGCCGTCTGCGGTTCGCTCCCGCGGACCTGCCCGACGACCCCACCCCCCAGCAGGTGGACGCCTGGGTGGAGCTCGCCGAGCTGATCCAGGACCCCGAGTTCCGGGCGACCATGCGGCGGGCGGTCGAGTTCCACGCGGCGGACCGGGGGCCGGACGCGCCGCCGGGCACCTCCCTGTGGTTGATGAGCCGTCTGGTGCAGACGGCCGGTGAGGCGCTGCGCGACGGCGTCGCCCCCGAGGCGCCGGAGGCGGAGGACATCCTGCGCGGGCTGCTCGGCGACGCCGATCCGGCCGACGTACTGGAACGCCTGGAGGCCGCCACGACCGTACGGCTCGCCCGGTACCGGGAGCTGTCGGCCGTCGTGCGGGGTCTGGAACCCCAGGCCGCGTACGAGCAGGAGTTCTCCTGGGTGGTCGCTGCGCTGCGGGCTCGCGCGGGCGGTTAATCTGACCTGCGTCAGTACGACGGCACGTAACGGAAACACGAGCAATAAGGGGCGGATCGGTGGCGGACATCGACGAGGCACGCAAGCAGTTCGAGCGGATCGATACGGACGGTGACGGCTTCATCACCGCTGCCGAGTTCAAGACCGCCCTGGCCCAGGAAGGTGACTGGAACGTCACCGAGACGGTCGCCGAGGCGATCATCAAGACCCGCGACCTCAACGGCGACAAGCTGCTGTCGTTCGACGAGTTCTGGGCGTACCTGAACAAGTGACGCGCGCGGAAGGGGGGTGCCCGCCGGGGCGCCCCCCTTCGTCATGCCCGGCGCCGGCGATCCGATTTCCGGGGACGCGGAATAGACCCCCCGGATTGGCGGTTACTCGGCCCCGACAGCCGTACGCGGTACCACCGACCCCCGGAAGGGCGAGGCAGGACATGAAGATCGGCATCATCGGAGCGGGAAACATCGGCGGCAACCTCACCCGGAGGCTCACCGCCCTCGGGCACGACGTCTCCGTGGCCAACTCCCGCGGTCCGCACACGCTCACGGAACTGGCCGAGGAGACGGGCGCCACCCCCGTTCGGATCGAGGAGGCGGCGCGCGGCGCGGAGGTCGTCGTGATCGCGATCCCCGAGAAGGCACTGGCGGACCTGCCGACCGGGGTGCTCGACGGGGCCGCCGACGGTGTCGCCGTCATCGACACCGGCAACTACTACCCCAAGCAGCGGGACGGGAAGATCCTCGCGATCGAAGCCGAGGGTCTCACCGAGAGCCGCTGGACGGAACGCTCCATCGGCCACCCGGTGATCAAGGCGTTCAACGGCACCTACGCCCAGGACATCCTGGACCGCCCGCGCCCGGCCGGCGCCCCCGACCGCATGGCCCTGCCGGTGGCCGGTGACGACGAGGCGGCGAAGACGGTCGTCCGCGCGCTGATCGACGAGCTGGGCTTCGACACCGTCGACGCGGGCGGCCTCGACGAGTCCTGGCGACAGCAGCCCGACACCCCCGTCTACGGTCTGCGCGGTGGGGTGGCGGAGGTGACGAAGGCGCTGGCGGAGGCGTCACCGGAGCGCAAGCCGGAGTGGCGCGCGTAGGGGACCGGTGCGGAGGGCGTCCCGAAGGCGCTCAGACGATCTCCAGGGGCCGGTGCGGCCCGTCCGGCAGCTCGACCTCGACCGGGTCCCCGGGCCGCACCACGCCTCCGTGGACGACGACGCTCATGATCCCGGACTTGAACCGGACCGTGCCGTCCTCGTCCCGGCCGACGACCTGCTTCATGAGGCCCTGCTGGAAGCCGTCGATCTGGGCGCAGGGGTTGCGCAGGCCGGTCACCTCGACGACCGCCTCGTCCCCGAGGCGCAGCAGGGTTCCCGTGGGCAGGCCGAGCAGGTCGATCCCGCGCGTGGTGACGTTCTCGCCGAGCTGACCGGCCGCCACCTCGAACCCGGCAGCGCCGACCTCGGTGAACAGTTCCTCGTGGATGAGGTGCACCTGACGCAGGTTCGGCTGCGAAGGATCCTTCCGCATCCGGAACCGGTGCTTCACCGTTACCCCCGCGTGCACGTCCCCCTCCACCCCGAGCCCCGCGATCAACGTGATGCTGTCGCGGTTGGGCTTGGTGAAGGAGTACGTACCGTTGCTGCTGACTGCGCTGACTGTCCCACCCATGCCGCGAGCGTACCCGCCGGCGTTGTCCTGACAGGCGTCGGCCGCGCCACTACGCTGGCCGGGACGACGGGGGTGGTGCGGTGGCGGGGACCTGGCAGAGCGCCGACGGCGCCTTCACCCGGGCCACCGCCGACGAGGTCAGATGCGTGCTGTGCCCGTTCCGCTGCCGGCTGCGGGACGGCGAGACCGGCGCCTGCAAGGTACGACGGCGGCGGGGCGGGTCCGTGCAGACCCTCACCCTCGCCACCACGGTGAAGCACCGGGACGCCGTCGAACGCAAGCCCTTCTACCACTTCAGACCCGGCAGCACCGTGCTCACGCTGGCGCCGCCCGGCTGCTCCTTCCGCTGCGACTACTGCGTCAACCACCGGCTCTCCCAGTACGGCCGTGAGCCCGACGCCGGCCGCGGGCTGCCGTTGGAGACGGTGGACGTACCGGCGGTGGTGCGGGAAGCGGCCGAGGTGTCCGCGTCCCTGGGGCTGTCGTACTCGGAGCCCTCCCTGGCCCCGGAACTCACGCTGGCGCTCGCGGCGGAGGCCCGGCCTGCGGGCGTGCCCCTGCTCTGGAAGAGCAACGGCTTCCTCACCCCTGAGGCCACCGACCGGCTGGCGCCCGCGCTGTCCGCCGTCAACATCGACATCAAGGCCGCCGAGGAGGAGCCCCACCGCAGGCTCACCGGTGCTCCGCTGCGCCCCGTACTGGAGACGCTGCGGCGGATGCACGCCCAGGGCGTCTGGGTGGAGGCGACCACTCCGCTCATCCCGGGGACCAGCGCCGAGGACGCCCAACTGGAGGGGATCGCGGGCTTTCTGGCCTCCGTCGACCGGGACATCCCCTGGCACCTGATGCGGTTCACACCGACGCACCGCATGGACACCCACGCCCCGACCGGCCCGGACCGCCTCGACCGGGCGCGCGCCATCGGCAGGGCGGCCGGGCTGCGGCACGTGTACGTGGAGCGGGCGTTGGGGGCGGAGGGACGCACCACCTACTGCCCCGGATGCGGCGCGGCCGCGGTCGACCGGGACATCTGGGCACTGTCCGCCCTGCGGCTGGACGGGACGGGGCGGTGCGGGGAGTGCGGGACACGGATCGAGGGGGTCTGGCGATGACGACTGTGGAACCGGGGGCGGAGCACGGTGAGGAGCAGGCGGGGGTCGGGGAGGGGACCGCGCCGGGGGCGACCTACCGGCTGGTGGACTCGTTGCCCGATCTGATCGACGCGGACGAGTACGCCCGGCACCCCGAGGGACGGCTGGTGCGGCTGCGGCTGACCTGGTCGGCGGAAGGGGTCGAGATCCTGGGCGACGCCTTCCGGCCGGACCTGCTGGAACGGCTGCTGGAGGGGCTCGGCCCGGACGAGATCGAGCAGATGATGTGCGGCTGACCGCTGACCGCTGACCGCTGACCGCTGGCCGCCTGACCGGCTGACCGCCTTGGTGACCGTCACAACTCCGCCAGCACGGAGGCGAGTACGGCTCTCAGTCGTTCCGGTTCCGGGTCGGGCGCCAGGGTCCATGAGTCGCGTTCGTCGGTCGTCGTGGGCGCTCCCGGGTAGTGGACCCGGATCGTGAGCAGGCCGGGCAGGCCGAGCCGACGCTGGTGGGGGTGGGTGAGCAGCACCGCGCGCGGGGTGCCGAGCGCGCCGCCCTCCAGTCGGCGCAGCGCGGCGGCCGCGCGCTCCGCCGCCCGTACCGGATCCGGGGGCGCGGGCGGGGAGAGCTGCCACAGCGCGCGCAGATCGGCGGTGTGGGCCAGGGGCAGCGGGCCGCCCAGGCCGTTCAGCTGGAGCAGCTCCACCTGGCGCCCCGCCCGCAGCAGTGCCTGGGCCAGGGCGTGGGCGCACACCCGCAGACAGGTGCCGACCTGGCCGTGGGCCGCGGGGCCCGTGTCCAGGACGAGGACGGCGTTGCGGGTCGCGGGCGGCGCCGCGCCGCTGCGGGTGCGGTAGAGCAGGGCGTCCTGTGCGTAGAGAGGGCCCAACACGTCGTCGGGGAGGGCGAGTTGGCTGGGAACGACGCGGTCCGGCGGGCCGTGCCGCACCAGACCGGCCGGGGACCCGGCGGCGGTGGGCCCGGTGATCTCGTCGCCGACGGGGGACGACGGCAGCCGCAGCCCCGGAACGGGATGGCGTCCGTCCGGCTGCGGGCCCTGTGTCGCCAGGCCCCGTGCCACCCGCTGCACCAGGCCCGGGTCCTGGCGTACGGCGTCCGGGCCGAGCAGGCGCAGGGCGGGCAGCAGGCGGGTGCGGGTCAGCTCCAGCGCGGCGGCCAGCGCACCGGCCGCGGGTCCGTGCTCCGGCGGGTCCTGGGCCGCGCCGCCGAGGCCGCGTTCCAGTGCGGAGCGCAGCTCGGCCGCGGGGACGGCCGAGGGTGCCGCGTACCGGGAGTCGGGAGGCAGCTGGGAGGCGGTGACGGCGGCCAGCGCCGGGTGCGCGGCCGGGGGCCAGTCCAGCGCGCGCAGCGCCCGCGCCGCCCGGGCGCCGTACAGCAGTTGGGCGTGATCCGCGGTCGGGCCGCCCGTCGGTGTGGGCGTGAGCAGGGCCAGCAGGTCGGCGAGGGTGGACAGCGGGACCGCGGCGTCCGCGGCGACGGCCGCGCCGCCCAGCTCGGCGAGCCGGGTCGCGGGCAGGGGGAGCGGCGCGGAGGGCGCGGAGCCGGTGGTGCGCAGCTCCCACACGAGCGTGGTGCCACCGCCGTACGTCGTGGCGATCCGGCGGCCGTCCGGTGACCAGCGCACCGCCCACAACGGGCCCGGCACGCGGGGCGGTTCGAGGGTGAGCACCACCGACGCCCCGGCCACGTCCCAGATCTGCACGGTCGACGTCGACGTGCCCGGCCCCGGCGCCGCCAGCAGCGCACCGTCCGGCGACCAGGCGAGCGCGGGCGCCCAGCCGACGCCGCCCGGCGCCCCGAGCTCGCGGTGGATCTGCCAGTCGGCGGTGTCCCACACCACGACCGGCCCGCGGCCCGCCTCACAGGTGGCCGCGAGCCTGCTGCCGTCGGGGGACCAGGCGACCCTGGTGGCGAAGGCCCCGGACGGCAGCCGCAGCCGGGGGCTGGTCAGCGCGAACTCCGGCATCCGCCACAGCAGCACCTCGCCGGCCGTGCCCGCCGCCAGCAGCCGCCCGTCCGGCGACCAGGCGGGCCGGCCCACCCGGCCGCGCACGAACCGGCTCACCTCGGTGGTCGCGGAGGGCGGTTCCCCCAGCTCGTACAGGTACAGGTGGGCGGGTTGCGGTCCCGGCTCGGGTACGACCAGCCGGCCGCCGCCGGTGGGACACCACACCGGCGCCCGCCCCCCGGGCAACCGCGCCCGTACGGCACCCGTGACCGCGTCCAGCACGGTGAGCGGGGCCGATCCGCCGCGTGTCGCGAGGGCGAGGGCGGCGCCCGGGGAGTCGCACCGCGCCGGATCCAGGGCTTCCGCCGACGCCTCGATGTCCACGGCCCCGCTCCAGCCGGCGGTGCCCAAGTCGGCGGTCCACACGGGTCCCGTGGCCGGGCGGGGCAGGTCCGTCACCTCTGCCGGTGCCGCCGTCGTCCGGCCCGGCGCCCCCGGTCCGGGTGGGCGCCGGGCCGGCTGTCCCGGCCGTAGCTCGCCGACCGAACCGCCGTCGCCGAGCCAGGCGAATCCCGGCGCCCGCACCCCCTCGGCCGTGCCGAGCGCGCGGGGTGGTCCGGCGCGCAGGGCGGGTGCCTCTCCCGGCTCGGGGACGCGCCGCCCGACCGAGCCGCACATGGCGGCCACCCAGCGCCGTAGCGCCGCGTCGGTGCGTCGCCCGGTCACCGGCTCGATGGCGTCGGGGAGTTCCCACAGCGCGTAGCCCGCCGTACCGTCCTGCTCGGTGCGCACCAGCAGCCGTCCCGCGGCGCAGGCGCTGAAGTCGGCCGGCAGGAGCGGGGCCGCCGAGATCTCGGCGACGGGCGCCAGAGCGAGGTCGAGGACCAGCACACCGCCCGAGCCGGCGACCGCGAGATGCCGGCCGGTGCGGCTGAACCCGAGCCCGTACACCCGGGGGAAGGGGGCCGAGACCGGGGTGGCCGTGCCGTGGGTGTCCACCAGGTGCACGCCCAGGGCGTCGGCGAAGGCCAGGGTCCTGCGGTCGGGGGACCACGCGACCGCGTGCAGGGCGGTGCGCCCGGAGCAGGGGGTGGCGTACGGATCACGGGTGGTCGGGTTCCACAGCTGCAACGCGGTCGGCGTGGCCACGCACAACAGCCGGCCGCCCGGGTCCCACACCAGGTCGGCGACCGCGTCCCCGGCGGCCAGGTGGACGGTCGCCTCCGTGCGCCGGTGACGGACCGCCACGGTCCGTGGGTCGGAGAGAAGGGCCGTGCGCAGGCCGTCCGGCGAGACGGCGACCGCGGGCCCCGCCGTCCCCCGCACCGCCCGGAACCGGGAGCGCTCGGCGCCGGTGTGGAGGTCCAGAACCCGCCCCCGGTCACCGGCGCACACCAGCACCTCGCTCCCGTCGGCCACCCACACGGCGGCCACCGGCCCTGCAGACCCCTCCCCGGACCCCTCCAGCGCGGCCGACCACAGTCTGCGGCCGCTGTCGTCGACGGCCTCGACGGTGGTGCCCTCGGTGCGCAGGAAGAGGGTGCCGTCGGGGGAGAGGCCGAGGTACCGGGCCTCGTCCGCACGGAACCAGCGGCGTCGCGGTGCCCGGTCGTCGTCCGGGGCGGGCGAGGTCACTCCGTCTCTCCCAGCCGTAGCGCCGCCTGTTCGAAGAGCCGGCCCGCCTCCAGGGGGTCGCCGGCCGTGCGGAACGCCTCGGCGGCCTCCGTCAGATGTCCCTCGGTCCGCAGCCGGGCGGCCCGGGCGAGGGCTGTCGTGGGGTTCTCCTCGGGTGCCTCGGGCGGCACCCGGCCGTCCGCCGGGCCGTCCACCGGACCGGACGCCTCCGTCCGGCCGTCCAGCAGGGACTCGAAGAGCGTCAGGAGTTCCTGGGCCGTGCGGGAGAGCCCGGGAGGCGCGGCCGGTGGCCCGGCAGGAGCCCACAGCGTCCACACCGGCAGCAGCGGATCGAGCCGGAACTCGGACCGGCCCGCGTACCAGCACACCACGGCGACCCCCGCCCGCAGGCCCAGCGACCGGACCCGGGCACCCGGCGGCAACGGCGGCGTCAGCACATGCCCGGACTGCACGTAGCAGGCCCCCGGGCCCACCCGGCGCAGGGGCACGCCGAAGGGCACGGAGGCCACCAACCCCGTCGCGTCGACGAGGAGTTGCATGCCGTCGCCCATCGCGAGGAAGGCCTGGTCCGCCAATCGACGGCCCGTCAGGTAGCGGCGCAGCAGCGGGAGTTCGGCGTCCGTGAGCAGCACCGCGTCCACCCCCGTACCCGCCTCCGTGTCCCGTACCACCCGCAGTTCCGTTCCGGGCGGTTCGGGCGCGGGGTCCACCGTCCGCCGTACGGCCGCCGCGGGCGCGTCCGGCGGAGCCTCGACGCTCAGCGGTGCCGGAACCGCCAAGAGGCGCAGCGCCACGGGTGGTTGCTCACCCGAGTCGCCGAGCAGCCACAACTCGCCCTCGGGGATGACGGGTTGCAGCAACTCCTCGTCGAGCGGCGGATCGTGGCGTACGTCGAGGAGCAGCCGTACGCAGTGGGCGGCCGGGCGGCACACGGAGGTACGGGGCAGCGACACCAGGGAGTGCACGAGGCCGTCGGGAACCGTGTGGTCCGGGGTGTCGGAGGCCGGGTCCGCCGGGGCGCTCAGCAGCACCAGCAGCCGCTCCTCCGTCACGGCGGGCCGCACCCCCGGGAACAGGGGGCGTGCCGTGGCCCGGACGAGGGAGATGTCGACCCGCGCGGACCGGGCGTGGCGCACCACGGTCGGCAGCAGGGCGGGGGCGGTGAGCACGTACAGCAGCGGGTGGCCCGCCGTCGGCGGGCCGTGGGTGGGGAAGGCGGCCAGCAGCTCCACCGCCGTCACCTCGGGCCAGGACAGCACCTCGCGCAGATCGCGTGCCCGCGGGCTGTCCACCGGCACCGGCTCGCCGCCGTGCAGCGCGATCACATCGGCGGCCACCGGCCCGTGCACCGTCGTGAGCAGCCAGTACGCCGACGCCTCACCCGGTGCCCCGCCGGGCTGCCGGTGGCAGACCCAGTCCGCCGCGCCCGCCCCGTACAGCGAGCCCAGGGCGGCCAGGGTCTGCCGGGCGGTGCCGAAGCGGCCCGCGCTGCGCCAGCGCACCGCGCCGCCCGTCGGAGTGGCCGGGGCGGGGCGGGCGCTCTCGTCGGGGCGGCGCCGGGCACGGCCCAGGAAGTCCGTCACGGCTCACCCCGCCACAGGGGTGGCGCCCGGACCGGGCAGCCAGGCCGTGCCGCCCAACCGCCGGGCCGCCCAGTCCTGCCACTGCTCCAGCACCTCGGTGCGGGCGCCCGACTGGTCCCGGCGCGGCCGGTGCGCGGCGCCGAACAGCGCGGCGGACAGGTCGAAGCGGTCGATCCGGTCGGCCGCTTCCACGCCCCACTCCAGCAGCCGCAGCCGCTCGGTGCGCGACGACACGGTGAGGATGCCCCGCTCCACCTCCGCGAGCAGGGCCGTCAGCGGTTCGGGACCCACGGCCCGGCCCGGCCCGCCGCGGTCGGCGATCCGGCGGTACAGCGCCCCCGCGAGCCGCAGCCGCAGCGACGGTCCCGGCGCGGTGGGCGGGGTGCGGGCCGCGTCGGCCAGCAGCGGGGCGGCCGCCTCGGTCCGGTCGGCCACCAGCAGCTCCCAGCCCGCCTCCAGCGGACTGCCGACCTCCTGCCAGCACCGGGCGGCCCGGTCGGGCAGGCCGAGCAGCCGGAAGCAGCGGGCCGCCCGGTCCGGATGACCGGACCTGCGGTAGGTCTCGGCGGCGTGCTCCAGATCGCCCGCGCGGTGGTACGCGTCCGCGGCGGTCCAGCGCCAGCCCAACGCGTCGTAACAGCGGGCCGCCTCGGCGTGCGCGCCCGCCTCCGAGTAGGCGCGGGCCGCTCGCAGCAGCAGCTGGACCCTCTTGCTCACTGCGTGCCCAACTCTCCTGTCTCGACGTCGGGTTCGGACTCCTCCTGGCTGGACCCGACCGGACGTACCCGCGACCACTGCGAGGGATCGAACGGGATGCCGGTGACCAGCGGCCGTACCTCCTCGACGCCGGGCCGGCGGGCGGCGACCGCGCCGATCTCGGCGCTGATCCGGTCGTGTTCGGCGTCGTGCGCCGGCCCGCGGTAGCGGGCGGCGCCCTCCGTGCCGTCCGCATCCTCCGCGCTGATGTCGTCGATCTGGAACAGCTCGACCTCGCCCGAGACCGTGTTGAAGCGGAAGCGCACTCTGACCCGCATGGTTCAGCTCCCCATCTCGAACTCGACGGCGATCGAGTCCTCCGACTCGTCGACCCGTACCTCGCGGGCCCCCTGCTCCCGGGCGAAGGCCACCAGCGCCTCCCGGTACGCCAGCGCCAGTACGGCGTTCACCGCCCGCAGCGCCTCCTGCCCCAGCCGCTCCACCCGGACCCGGTTGCGGGCGTCGAGCTCGTCCCGCACCCGGGCCCGCTCCGTCTCGAGCCGGGCGGCGGCGTCCGCGGTCGCCGCCTGCCGTACCCGGTCGTCGGCGGCCCGTTCCGCGCTCGCGGAGGCCTCCTGGGCGCGGCGGCGCACACTGTCGAGGAGCGCCCGCGCGTTGTGCTCCGCCGCGGACTCGGCGATCCTGCGGGCCTCCGCGTCGGCGGCCCGGCGGGTCCGGCCGCGCCAGTTGTCGTCGTAGTAGCTGCCCCGGCCCTCGCCGTGCGCGACGTCCCTGACCGTGCCGTGCAGCGTCTCGGCCGCCACGCCCTCGGCGCGCGCGGTGTCCGTCAGCCGGGCCCGCACCACGAGCGTCCCGTCCGCCGGACGGTAGGTCACCGTCCCGTCGGGCAACGGCAGTTCATGGGCGCCGTCGCTCGTCTCCCGCCAGTGCGGGTCCCGGGCGAGGGCGCCCTCGAAGACCGCGCGGGTACGGTCGCCCAGGGTGCCCCCGAAGGGGAAGGAGATCTCCAGTTCGCTGACGACGGTGTCGCTCAGGGCGACCCGACGCTCCAGCTCGACCTGCCAGGCCTCGGCGACCTCCCGCGTCGCGGTGACTCTGACTCGGCGTGGATTGCACATGTCCTGTCGGCTCCCCCCGTACAGGGCCCGGCCGCCTCCCCGCTCAACGGGGGAGGAACTCGAGCGTGTCGGTGATGATGGTGCTCAGTTCGTGGTACACGGCCTCGTCCCGCGGATGGTGCCCCTCCAGCTCGAGCCGCAGGGTGTTGAGACCGCGCAGGGTCGCCTCCGTGGCGGAGGGCGAGGGGGACGAGCCCAGCTGGCGGAACAACACCCGGGCGTCCGTGATCAGTTGGTGTGGGGGACGCTCCTGCGGGCGTCTGGGGCCTTCGGTCCCGGCGAACCGGCTCACGGCCTCCGCGACCACCGGCTCGTGCACCGGATCCGACCAGAAGTGGCGCAGCGGCCACAGGTCGCCGGGCACGGCAAGCGCCCGCTCGTCGAGCATCGCCGCGGCCGCCACCAGCCGGGTGCCGCGGATGATCCGGCGGTCCGACAGGGTCACCCCCTGCCCGAGCAGCTCGCGGATCAGCGCCCGGTAGGCGGCGCTCGCCCCGCTCAGGTCGACCCGGGCCACCTGACGGCCGAGCCGGTCCAGGGATTCCTTGTCGACGTAGGTCTGGCCGTCGGCCCGCTGCGCCGCATCGGGCTGCGGCGGTGCGAAGTGCGCCGCGAGCAGCTCGTCGAGGCGGCTCTCCGCCACGGGCGCCACATGCAGCCGCAGCAGGAACCGGTCCGCGAAGGCCAGCAGGGACGGGTCACGGGGCAGCGCGTTGGAGGCACCGACGAGACTGATCAGCGGCACCGGGACGGTGCCCCCGCCGTGCCGGAACAGCCGCTCGTTCATCACCGTCAGCAGGGTGTTGAGGATCGGGCTGCCGCACTGGAACACCTCGTCGAGGAACACGATCGACGCCTCGGGAAGCATGTTCTCGGTGCGGACCTCGTGGCGGCCGTCGCGGAACGCGGACACGTCCATCGGGCCGAACAGCTCGGCGGGCTCGGTGAAACGGGTGAGCAGCCGGATGAAGGGGTGCGTGCCGAGACCGGCCGCGAACCGCGACACCAGATCGGTCTTGCCGGTGCCGGGCGGGCCCAGCAGCAGCACGTGCTCCTGGGCGACGACCGCGACCTCCAGCAGCTCCAGCGCCTGCCGGCGTCCCGTGAAGTGCCGCTGCACACTGCGGCCGAGGGCGCGCAGCGTACGGATGGCCTTCAGGTCGTCCCCGTCCCAGCCGGGCCGCGCCGGACCGGCTCCGCTCCCGGCGGGGGGCGCCGTCACTGCTGCGCCTTCTGCTGACGGCGCTCGTGCTGGATACGGCCCACCAGCTTGCCCATCTGCAGCGCGGTGGGCGGGTTGCCGTGCAGCTTGTCCTCGACGGAGGCGTCCCGCATCAGGGAGCGCAGTTCGTCGCCGTTCCAGAGGTCGGTCGCGCCGCTGATCAGTTCCAACAGTTCGTCCTCGAGTTCGACGTGGTAGCGGCGGGCGTGATGGCGCAGGATCTGACGCCGGGCGGCCAGGCCGGGCAACTCGATGTGGATGCTGCGGAACCGGCTGGGCCGCTGGAGGGCCTTGTCGATCACGTCGATGCGGTTGGTGGTGCCGATGACCAGCATCTGCACCTCGGGACGGAAGCCGTCCATCTCGGTGAGGATCTGCGCCACCACGCTGTTGCCGACCCGGGAGCCGCCGTCCTGACGGGCGCTGCGCTCCATGGCGATCGCGTCGAACTCGTCGAAGACGATGACCGAGGGGGCGCTGCGCCGGCCGGCGGCGAACACCTCGCGCACCATCCGCTCGCTCTCGCCGACGTACATGTTCAGCACCTCGGGACCGGAGACGACCTGGATCGTCGCGTCCATGACGTTGGCGATCGCCTTGGCGAAGAGCGTCTTGCCGGTGCCGGGCTCGCCGTGCAGGATGAAGCCCCGCGGCACCAGCTCGCCCCGCACCTTCTCCAGTTCGGCGGGCAGCTGACGGGCGCCGGTGACCAGGGACAGCGCCTGCTCGATCTCCTTCTTGACGTCCTCGTAGCCGCCGATGTCCTTGAGCGTGACGTCGGGCACCTCGAAACTAGTGGACTGCTGGGCCTTGAAGGAGCGCAGGGTGTCCAGCAGTTGCCGCACGGTGGGCCGACGGCCGTCCGGCCTGGGCTCCGAGTGCACCTGGCGGGCGTAGCGCATCGCCTGCCGCATCCGCACCGGGTTGAGACCGGCCACGTGCTTGTGGAAGTCCTGCGCCTGGAAATCCTCGAAGCAGGCCGCCTCGTCAGCGGTGACGAGTGCGATGCCCAGCGGGGTCCGCGGGGCGCCCGGCCGGTCCGGGACCGGCACCGTGGCCGGGACCCCGGTGATGGAGACCCGGACGCTGAACCGCTCGGCCAGCACGTGCGGCAGGGGCAGCGAGCTGTCCGCGAAGGCGAGGACGAGCCGGTCCGGGTACTCGTACAGCAGCTCCACGAGCTCCCTGGCCTCGGCGTGCCGCCCCAGGTCCTGGCCGCCGCACAGCAGGTCGAGGTGGGGCAGGACGACGACGTCGTTCTCCTTGAGGTGCTGGAGCAGGGAGCGCAGCTGGGTCAGCCGGTCCACGCGGGTGTTCGCCTCGGCGTGGAGGGTCTGCGCCATCCCGGACAGCACGGCCACCTCCTGCCCGGCCGGGAGGTCCCCGGCTGCCGCGGCCGCCGCGTCCCGCGGTGCCTCCAGCAACACCGGGCGCAGCCCGGCCAGACCGGTCATCTCGTTCAACAGGTGG
Source organism: Streptomyces sp. NPDC048751 (assembly GCF_043198595.1). NCBI lineage: Bacteria > Bacillati > Actinomycetota > Actinomycetes > Kitasatosporales > Streptomycetaceae > Streptomyces > Streptomyces sp. NPDC048751. The sequence continues at coordinate 329,021 of NZ_JBICUX010000010.1, read as the reverse complement.
GTGACGACCAGCTTCTCGGTCACGACGAGGACCGGGAGGCCGTTGCGCAGCAGCGAGGCCACCTGCTCGATCTGCTCCCAGTAGGCGGTCCGCACCGCCTGACCGTCCCTCAGCTCGGCCGGGTGCTCCGCCCTGCGGTCCGGCACCGTCCGGGACGGCCCGGCCCCGGACTCCGTCCGGCCCTCCACCACGCACTCCGGAGCGAACCGGTCCCACGGCAGGTCGTACAGCTCCTTCGCGACCTCCTCCAGCAGCCGGTAGCGGCCGGAGGCCAGCACCTCGCGCAGTGTCAGCGTCGGTGGTGCCCCCAGCAGTTCGCCCCGCTCGGCCTCGGAGCGGGCCACCACCTTCACCTCGTAGGGATCGTCGCTCACCTGGCCGCCAATCGCATCAGTTCCGCACGGGCCCGCACGCCCCGGTGGACCGTGCACAGCTCCAGGGCGTCGTCGTAGTCCCGCAGCAGCGGCCGGGCACGCAGCTCCGCGAGGTGGAGATGGGTGAGCACCGCCAGCGGCCGCCACCACTCGGCGAGCGCCTCGGCCTCGTCCACCGCCAGGCCCTCCCCGGTGTCCCGCTCGTCCGGCCCCGGCGGCACGGGCCCGACGGCCGCCAGTACGGCGGTGGCGTGCGCGGTACGGCGGCGCAGCTCCGGCCCGTGGTGCAGCAGCGCCGTCTCGTACACGTCGAGGACCCACGGCCGTTCCTCGGCGGTGTACCGGCGGCGTTCCAGCAGCCCGGCCCGCCAGCGCGCGGTGCGCCGGTCGTCCGGCGGCGGGGCGAGGGCGGTGGTGACGCTCGCGCGGCCCTCGGGGTGACCCAGCAGCCGGTCCAGGACCTGCTCGGCGGCCGTCTCGGCACCGGGCGCGGACGCGGGCGCGGTCAGCAGCCCGGTCAGCGGGGAACGGCACAGCAACTCCTCGCCGAGCCGGCCGTCGGGCGTGAGCGCCGGGTCACCGCACGAACGGAGCCGGCGCACCAGACCGTGCCGGGCCAGCAGATCCGCCACCGAGGCGGGCGCGGACACGTCCAGCGCCATCGCGGCCACCTCCGGGGCGTGCCGCAGGGCCACGGCGGTGGCGAGCAGCAGCGCGCCGAGCCCGGCGGGCCCCTCGTCGCCCAGCGGCGGGTCGGGCAGCCGCAGCCGGGCCGCCGTCACCGCCGCCAGCCGCTCCACCCCCGCCACCGGGTCGCCGTCGTCGCCCGGCCGGGGGCCGGCGGCGCCCGACACGGACGGCGGGAGACCGGCGCGGTCAACGGCGGCCCAGCGAAGGACGCGTAAGACGGTAAGGGACAGTGTCGTCATCCCGGCTCCACAGGGGGCACAGTTCCATGGAGTTCTCGGAGCGGCTGTAGCAGCGCACGACGCGGCGGCCGCCCGAGATGTTGATCAGTGCGGCGACCTGCCAGGGGCGGCGGAAGGTGGCCCGGTGCAGCTCGACGTCGGTGCGGGACAGTCCCATTCCGCCGACCGCCGAGAAGAGATGGGTGTGGTACCAGCCGAGCAGCTGGTCCTCGGGATGACGTTCCTCCATGACCCGGCTCATGGTGCGGAACGAGTCCCCCGTGAACGTGAAGTGCATGTGCGAGGCCCCGGAGTGCTCGGCCGGCAGCACATGTTCGACGATCACCACATGACCGTCCGCGCCGTCCGGCCTGCGGTACACCTTGCCGAGGAGGAAGCCGCCCTCCTCGACGTCCAGCGACAGCGGCAGGTCGCGCTCCAGCCGCCGCTGGACCTGCGGCGTCAGCAGGACGGTCACCGGCCGCCGCTCCAGGTCGTGCGGCAGCCCCGCCCCGTGCGTGTCGGACGAGCTGATCCGCGGCGCCTCGGGCTCCTCCACCCGTCGCACGCCGAACGACAGCCGCGAGGAACGCGTGACGTCCACGTCACCGGTGCCCGTCACGATCGGCGGCAGCCGGGACGCGTCGCGGCCTTCGAGCAGTTCGCGGCGCCGTCGGCGTTCGTAGGCGTCGTAGGCCTCGTAGCGGTCGTACGGGCCAGGGGCGTCGTAGGGGTCGAAGTCGCCGTAGCCCCCGCGCGGCCCGAGGTCACGCAGGTCGCGGCCGGTCGCCGAGTCGCGCCGGGCGACGGAGTCGACGCGGAACGACCAGCGCGCCTCGCCGGGGTCGATGCCGCGGGCCAGCGCCGCGAGCGCCGGACCCAGCAACCCGGTCACGGAGTGCGGCTGCTGGTACAGCACCCGGTCGCCGACGTGCGCCAGCACCGTCAGATGGCCGAAGTCGGGGCGCAGGTTGACGATCTCGGGCGGCCCCTCGTACCGGTCCCGGCCCTCGATGTCGTGGAAGAGCAGCACGAAACCGAACTCCGGATCCCGTGCGTACTCCCGCAGTTCTCCGGCCAGCACCCGTTCCAGCAGGGGCACCAGGCCCAGCCGCCGGGCGACGCGCGCGGTGCCGTCGCCCCGGTACAGCTCGACCTGCGGCTCACGGCCCAGCTCCAGACCCGGGCCGGGCCACCTGTGTGAGCCGCCGTCAGGTGTCATCGCCGACCACGTCCGCTTTCCGCAGCCGCAGGGCCCGCACCCGCAGGCTCATGGCGTCCCCGTCCGGATTCTCCCGCGCCGGGACCGACGGCACCCCGTTGATCTCCCTGATCATCGCCTCCCCCTTCTCGGAGGCGGCCCACCGCGCCGCGCGCGCGTTGAACCACCCCTCGCCACCGTCATTGTGGGAGCGGACGTCGTAGGTGCGGTAGCCCGCGATGTCGACCAGCATCTGACACAGCCTCCCGAAGTCCATCGTCGGCCGGTACGCGCGGTTCAACTGTCCCAGACACACCAGTCCGTCCGGGGCTTCCGCGGCTTCCGGGGGCCATTCGGGTGGCCTCTCGGGGCCCAGGATGTTGGGGTGGAACACCGGGGTCTGCCACACGGCCACCGGTGCGCCGTACGGGAACTGCGGAGTCAGCCGGATCGTGACCGTGTGCACGTTCCGGGGCATCGGGGGCGAACCGGGGGGCGCGCCCTCCGGCGGGGGGCGGAAACCGGGCGCATCGAAGGAGATGTCGTAGACCGTCGGGAACTCCGGGTCGTCCATGTGGTCGATCCGGAAGAAGTCCGTGTGCTGCTGCGCGTACCGCAGGATCTCCCGCTTCACCCGAAGGATCGCCCGGATCCGCTCCTGCGGCGCGCCCGCACCGGCAGTGCTCTCGGGCGACACACGCAGGGTGTCGCCGTCCCGCACTCCGGAGTCGTACAACGTCTGCGACAGAGGGTCCAGCTCCACCCAGCCACCGTCGGGCAGCAACCGGTCGACGACGGTCCGCCGCCGCCGCGCGAGCCGGTCCCGGTACGCGCCCTCGCCGTGGCCCAGCACCGCCGCCGCGATGTCGTGGCCCGTGGTGATCGAGGGGACGCTGTCCAGGCTGTACGGCTGCCTGTCGGGGCCCTGCGCGCGCAACTCGTGGAAAAGATAGGGGCGATGCCCGTGCACCTGCTGGAGGAGTTCGAGGTCCGCGGGGGCGCCGAGATCCACCAGGGTGCGCCGCAGGATCTCGACGCGCTTGGCGGACAGGGGCTCCTCCAGCAGCATCGCGACCTGGCCGACCTCGGCGTTCCCGTTGTTGCTGACGAAGAGCAGCTGAGCCGCGGGCTCCTCGCGCTGGACGGTCTGGATGAACTGCACATGGTGGCTGCCGGCGACGAACACCAGCGTGTGGTGATCGGTGGGGGGTTGGGGCTCAGGGGCCGGTGTCGGCACCTCCTGCGGATGGGGCCGCACGGTGTACGGCGGCGGGGCGGGGTGCTCGTTGCCCGTCGGCGAGGCCGGGCCCGCGCCGGCGGGAGGCGTGGGCGGTCCGGGGTGCGGATGAGGGTAGTAGGCGGGGGCCCACGGGCTGCCCGGTACGTGGTGGGGCTGCTGGTAGGGCGGCGGAGTCATCGCGTGCATGCCGTACTGCCCGTACCCGGGGGGCCCGTAACCACCGTGCGGGGGCCCCGGCGGCGGGGATGTCTGGGCCGCCGCGGCCGCCGCCCGCTCACCGACCTCGATGTGCAGGATCCGCTGGAGCACCTTGTTGTCCGGGAACTGCGGTTGGATCTGGCGCAGCAGCCTGAACTCGCCGTCGGGGTGCGCCCCTTCGGTCAGCAACTGCCGCAGGTTGGACCAGAACTGCTGGGGGGAGACCTGGAAGTTCAGCCGTTGCACCGGGAAGCCCAGCGCCTGGAGGTGGATACGGGCCTCCTCCAGACTCACCGCTCTCTCGAGCACCGCGTACAGCTCGTCCCGCAGGTCTTCTCTCATCGGATCCCCCCGTCTCCGGCCAACTCCAGATACCGCAGTCCGCTTCCGTCCCGCCGCGTCACGGCCAGCAGCTCCCCGGGAGCCACCCCGATCTCGCGCAGGGTCGCCCCCGGTGGCGCGGCGCGCAGCCGGAACGCCGCGGGCAGCGCCTTCTGCGACTCGCCCGCGGCCCGGAAACCGGCCCAGCCCAGCGGCTCCTCGTCGGGGTCCGCGTGGGCGAGCAGTTCGCTCACGCGGGCCTCATGGCCGAAGGGCAGCCGCCGGACGTCGTCTTCCTCGATGCGCTCGTGCAGGGGACAGTCCTCTCCCGGCGTGTTCATGGGACCCGTGCGGGACACGGGCACCGCGGAGCCGTACGTGTCGATCCGCAGCGGCAGCGGCTCCACCGGCAGACCGAGCAGCAGCCGTACGGCGTGACCGGCGAGCCACGATCCGACCAGGAACGACACCGGGGCGCTCGCACCGACGGGCACTCCGGGGGCGAGCGGCGCGGCGCACGACCAGGGGTTGTCCGCCACGGCCAGCTCCTCCGGCGGTGTTCCGCAGGCCCAGCAGCGGCCGCCGGGCGGGAAGTACGCGACCTGTCCTCCCCAGTCATGGGTGCCGCCGTCGAGCATGCCGACGCCCACCAGGTTGCAGCGGGAGGCGAGTTCGATCCGGGCGGCCCGGCTGTCGAGGCAGCTCACGACGAGTCCGGCGGCGCGCAGTTCGCCCAGGCCGATTCCGGAGAGCAGGGGAGCGGCGCGGGCCTCGGCGCGTACTTCCGGCGCCAAACGGGCGAGCGTGGCCGCGGCGGTTGTCGCCTTGGGGCGGCCGACATCGTCGGGGCGGAACAGTGGGCAGCGGCTGAGGTTGCTCGGCGCCACCACGTCGGGATCGCACAGCAGCAGCCGGCCCACGCCGGCCAGGGCGAGGGCCTGCGCGACGACGTTGCCGAGCGCGCCCACACCGAGCACGGCCACGGTCGCCGAGCCCAGTCGGTCCTGCTTCCAGCCGGGGACCAGCGTGTGGCGGGCGTAGCGCGACTCCTCCGGGGGAGCGGGTGTCGTGTCGGTCATCAGCCGCCGCCCCCGCCCACACACGGATCGGTGTCGTTGTGGGCCCGCCAGTTGTCGTAGCAGAGATTTCCCCGTTCCGGATCGCGGTGAATCGCGCCCATGCAGTACGGGCGGTGCGGGGAGCAGGTGCAGTGGATCACGAGGTCCCCGGGGCGGAGCGTCATGTCGCAGACCCAGCAGGTGAACCGGGTGGGCGGCCGGAGCCCGCCACCCGCGTGCAGGCCCAGCAGCGGGTGCCCGGGCGCCAGCCGCACCGGGTGCTTGTCGCCGGAGGGCGGGTTGCTCTCGTCGAGCCCGCGGTGGAAGTCCGCCGCCAGGCGCGAGGTGTGCGTGTCCAGGGTGCCGGCGTTCCCGCAGCCCAGCAGTCTGCCGCGGTGGCGCAGGGTGTACGAGCCGTCGGCGGGGTCCCGGTCCACCATGACCTCCTCGCCGAGCCGGAAGGTGTGGTGGCACTCGGGACAGGTCTGCCCGGCTTCACCCAGCCCGATCAGCAGACGGTCCGTCACGACCGTCGCACCGTCCTCCAGTTGCTCACCCTCCAGGCCGGAGTCCGCATCCCCCGCGCCACCCGCCAGCCCCAGCTCGAACTCGATCGCCGACCGACTGCGCGCCTCCGCCCCACCCCCGGGCCGGGCCCGCCTCCGGTGCGCCCCCCAGTCGAAGTCACCCCAGCCACCGGCGCCCCAGTCGGCGCCGGTCCACTCGCCGTGCGAGGCGTCGGCGGTGGTGCCGGTGTCGTCGGCGGAGTCGGTGACGGTGTGGGCGCGGTCGGCATCGGCCGCCGCGGGGGCGGCCCCGTCCGGCACCGGTAAAGCCCCGTCAGGCGGTGGGACCGGCGTGGGTTCGGTCACGGCAGCGCACCCCCGCCGCGGCGGCCCCGCACGAGCCGTAGGCCCTGGGAGTCGCCGGCTGTCATGGTGACCTGGGCGGTGCCGAGGGCGAAGGCGTCCGGGACCTGTCTGCCTCGGCGGAGGGCCTCGTAGAAGACGCGGCTGAAGGCGCGGCCGTCGCGGTCGCGGAGCGGGACGGTCGCGCCGATGGAGAAGTCGGCGCAGGAGCGGAAGTCCTCCAGGTCGCGGCCGAGATGACAGCTCGTCAGGACGAGGCAGTGGACCCCGCCGACGGCGGCGAGCGACTCCGCCAGCCAGCCGGTCCGCACCGGGGCCATGCTTCCTCCGGGCCCCTCCATCAGCAGGTGACCATTGGGCGAGCCGTGCCCGGCGTAGTGCAGGACGTCCGGGCGCTCGGTGTCCAGGGCGGACACGACGCCGTCGTTGCGGGCCGCCGCCCGTACCCGTAACTCGACACGGCGCGAGCCGGCCGCCGCGACCGCCTCCTGGATCTCGTCGAACTCCGCGCCCAACGCCAGCCGTCTCTCCGTGCGCGGGCCGGACATCAGGAACAGCACGGTCGCCGGATCCGGGAGCCCGACAGTGGCACCGGCGCTCTCGGCGGCCCCGGAACACCCGCCGCAGCGCCTCGCGACGAACGCCGTCAGGGTCTTGTCCGCATGCTCCGCCAGCACGGCTTCCAGCAGCTTCCCGAGGTCGAACGGAAACGCGCCGTGCTCGGTCAGGCGGCAGACGTGGTACCACCGCACGAGGGGCGTGCTCTGGTCGGGAACCCGGGTCAGGCTGCCCCCGAGCGGCTCCAGCAGCAGTCGTGTCTCCGCGGTGCCGGGATACAGCTCGGCCAGGAGGCCCACGATGCCCTCACGTTGCAGCTCGGCGGCCGTGAACTCCCCCACGCGCCCCACCCCCCTCTTGGACCCCCCGTGACGGTTTCGGGACTCTACTCGGCCGCGTGCCGGGGCCCGACCGCTCCGGACAGCTTGGCACACGAAAACACGCCAAGTAACTATTCATGCACAAAACGTCTCCTTGGTGGTTCCGTTTGTGGTAGAGCTTTGCCCCTGCACGTACTGCGGGGCGCGTCGACTTGGGGGGAGGTCGTGGCGTTGACTGAGGAGTTTCGCGGTGAACGGCCCGCGGAGCCACGAGGGCAGCGGGTGACCATCGCCATCGTTCCGGAATCCGGTGAGGGCTCCGAATTCGTCTGCGACGGCTGGCACATGGCTCGTTTCCGTCACCATGTGACGGGGCGTCAGCTCGTGGTCAAGTCGGCCCGGCGCGGCAGCGATGTGGTCGCGCTGGAGCGGGAGTTCGACAACACCGCCGTCCTGGTCCGTCTGTACCACCGTGACCGGGTGCCGAGGCAGCTCGCCCACGTGGTCGCCCGGGACGACACCGGCCCGACAGGCCCCCGGCTGCTGCTGGCCCTGCGCGGCCGCAGGCTCGCCGACTGGACGTCCCCGGACGCACTGCACGGCAACCAGCTCGAAGGCGCCGTGCGCGACCTGTTCACCGGTGTCGCCGCGCTGCACCGCTGCGGGTTGGTCCACGGGCGGCTGTCCCCGGAGTGCCTGTGGTGGGACGGGGACAGCCTCCAACTGTCCGGCCTGGACACGGCCGTTCGGGCCAACCGGCCCCTGCCCGCGCGGCCCGTCACCGCTTGGGACCCGCCGGAGTTCGGGCACGGCCGTACCGCCGACGAGCAGGACGACGTGCACAGTGCGGCCCTGCTCGCCTTCTGGATGGCGACCGGCCAGACGGTGCCCCCGGGCAGCAGCCGCAGCGCGCTGCGGGACCTCGTGGACCCGCACGAGGAGTGGATCCGGGGCCTGATGCTGCGGATCTTCTCCCACACCGGACCGGCACAGCTGCCGCCCCGGCTGCCCAGGGCCCGGGAGGTCCAGGAGTGGCTGGAGCCCCAACCGCCGCCCGGACAGCGGCTCTGGCAGGAGCGGCTCGACCGGAACCTGGAGCGCGCGCAGGAACTGGCCCGCAAGGACTTCGCCCAGCTCCGCGCCCAGCAGCGGTCGGCGCGTGAGGCCGGACGGCAGCGTGCGGAGGAGGCCGCCCGCCAGGAACGCGAACGCCGGGACCGGGCGGCCGCCGAGGCCGCCCGGGCCGCCGCCGCCGAGGCCGCGGCGGCCTACGGCGGCCCCCCGCCGGGGCCCGCCCCCGGCGGCCGCCGGGGACTGCGGGCCACCCTGCTGTCCTGGTTAGGGGTGGAGACCGTGGAGACCCCATCCGCGCCGAGCACGCCACCGCCCCCGCGCTCGGCGCCGTTCGTGCCCCCTCCCGCACGGGAGCCGGCGCGGCTGACGGTGGAGTGCCCCATCTGCCTCAAGGTCCTCGACTGGGACGGTCTGCGGCGCGGTGAGGACGAGGACAGCCGGTCCCCGGCGCTGCGCGGCGAACCGGACGAGCCCGGAACCGGCCCGGCCCGGGCCGACGGGCGCGCCGCCCGGGCCGCCCAGGAGGCACGCTCCTACCGCGTCTGCCCGGGCAACACCGCCATCACCGCGCACCGCATCCCCGAGCGCTACCCCTCCTACGGCACCCCGGTCCGCATCGGCCTGGTGGGCGAGTCCGCCACCGGCAAGTCGCACCTCCTCGCCGCGATGATCCACCAGGTGATGGACGCGGGGCTGGCCCAGCGGTACGGCATCGAGGTGCAGCCGCTGGACCAGCGGCAGTACAACGAGTACCGGTCCAGGACCATCGATCCGCTGATGCGGGGGCGCCGTGAGCTGCACGCCACCTCCGCGGCCGAGGTCCTGAACTTCGCCGTCGGGCTGATCGTGACCGATCTGAACTCCGGCCGCCGGCACACGGTCGTCTTCTTCGACGTCGCGGGCGAGCGTCTTCAGCGGCACGGCCCGGAGGTCGACTTCCTCGGCGGACTCAACGCCCTGCTGTGCGTGGTCGACCCGACGGCGGTCCCCGGGCTGCGGCGCCTGAGCCGGCGTGGGTCCGGGCAGGGCGAGGACCGTGCGGTGGCGGCAGTACGCGCCCGGCTCAAGGCGCAGCGCAACGCCACCGACGGCCCCCTGCTGAACCTGCCGTGCGCACTGGTCGTCTCCAAGTCGGACACCCTGCGGCACCTGCGGCTCACGGAGGCCGAGCCCTGGCTGCCCGGGGGCGACGAACCCGAGGACGACCTCGCGAACGTCGAACGCGAGAGCGAGGACGTGTACGCGCTGCTGGCGGCCCGCGGCGGCCGTCGTGCCCTGGACCTGGTCCAGGAGTGCGAGGACGCCACCCTCCATCTCGCCTCCGCCACCGGCACCGCCTCGGTCCCGGTCAGACAGCGGGACGGCGGCACGGTGCAGCTCTTCGGCGACGGCTTCGGCCAGCACCGCGTCCTGGCCCCCCTGCTCTCGCTGCTCGCGATGAAGGGCGTACTCACCGGTCCGGGCGCCTACCTCGGCCTGCACCGGGACGCCCGGCACGGGGGGTCCGGGACATGACCCTGCCCGCCCTCTCCGGCCCCAGGGCGTTCGCCGACCTCACCGTCTACCGGTGGTCGGAGCTCTCCCTCACCGGCGGGAACGGCGTGGGCCCGGTGGCCACGTCACTGAGCGACGCGGACCTCGGCCGCTGGGACCGCCGCCTCGCCGCGCTCGTCTGGGCGGCCCAGGGCTCCACCCGGCCCGGCTACATGTACCTGACGTACGACGACGAGGCCGCCGTCCTGCGCAAGGTATCCGTCCAGGACGCCCACGGCCGCAGCGGGTCCACGCTGACCCACGTCCTGACCGGACCGGCCGCCGACGTCGACCTCGCGCTCGCGCTGACCCTGTGCCGCAGCGACTGGAACTGGCTGCCGCCCGGGGGCCTCGACGGGACGCAGAGCCACCTGCCGCCGGTGCCGCTGAACCGGCTGCGGCCCCATCTGGAGCCCGACGCGGCCGAGTTGGAGAAGGCGGCGGCCGAGGTGCCGGAGGCGCTGCTCGCCCCGGTCGCGGCCGCGGTGCTGTCCGCTCCCACCGATCCCGTGACGGTCGTCGGGTCGCGGGTCCCGGGGGAGGTGGTGATCCAGGCGCTGAGCGGGGTGCTCGGCCTGCTGACGGCGGGCGAGTGGACCTTCGCGACCAGCGAGGAGAGCGACTCGGCCCCGGGGCTGCCGCGGTTCGTCTTCCTCGACCGGGAGCGCGGCCCCCTGCACCAGGGGAACTCCCGGCTGCTGGTGCGCGCCGACGTGGTGGAGGACCTGGGTGCGGCGGACGCCTCCGTCGAGCGTGCCGCGCGGCTCGTGCGCCTGCACCGCAGGCGCGGCCCCGAGGCCCTCGCCCGGCTGAGACCGAGCGAGCCGCTGCGCAGCGGGCAGGAGGCCCGCGCCTGGCAGGACGAGCACCAGACCCCCACCGGCATGGTCAAGGACATCGCCGGCATGCTGCTCGACGCCGTGCAGGGCCGTCTGGAGCCCGACGAGGTCGCCTTCCTGAGCCGACGGGCGAGCGCCCCCCAGGTGGAGACGCACCTGCGCCGGATGAAGCCGCAGGAGCTGGAGACGCTGGTACGGGACTGGTCGCCGCACCGCCAGGACCTGCGGGAACTGTCCCTCGTCCGGGACACCCTGCACACCGAGGTGCTGCGCCGTGTGCTGCGGGCCCGGACCGACCCGGGCGCCCACACGGCCGCCGAGACCAGCCCCGGCCTGGTGTCCGCCCTGCGCTCGGCGCTGCCCAGCGGGGACCTGCTGCGCGAGCGGCTCGACTTCGAGCTGGAACTCGCCCACCGCCGAGGCCTGCGGGTCGACGTCCTGGGCGTCCTGCTGGTCGCCCGCAGTGCCGGGCTGCCCGAGACCGCCCTGGTCGAGGAGGTGCGCCGGTTCGCCGAGTCGGACCTGCCCGTCGAGGTCCTGCTGGCGCAGGTGGACCGCATCACGGCGACGGACCCCTCGCTGGGCCGGGAACTCCTCCAGATCTGCTACCGGCGACGGGCCCGGCGCGCGGACAAGTACCGGATCGCGTCCGTCCTCGGCGACCACCGCTTCCTGGAGAGCGCCGTGCAGACCATGTCCGACGGTCAGCCCGGACTGGCCGTCAAGTACTACAAGTGGCTGCTGTACTGCCTCACCGGCGCCCAGACCGTCCAGCGCAGGGACGTCCAGGACGTCCTGATGCTCGTCGGCCATCCGCCGCCGGCGGCGCTGCTGAAGGCGCTGCGGGAGATCGGGAGCAAGTACGCCGTCCAGGCCGTCGACGCGATCGCGGCCAGCGAGTACTTCCGGCAGAACCTGTCTCCGCGACAGCGCCCCTCCGAACCGACGGACCACTCGGATCACGCGTTCCGGCAGGGCGAACCGCGGAGTTCGTCGCACCACGACGAACCCGACCGGCGCCACGACTGACCGACGAGGTCACCCCACCGACCCGCGTCACGAACCGGGCGCACGAAACCCGACCCACGACCGCACCCACGAAACCGGACCCCCGACCGGGCTCACGAAGCCGGCCCCACAACGGACCCACGAAACCGGACCCAGGAACCGGAGTCACGAAAACGAAAGGCACACGGTGACCACGAACACAGTCCCGCCGCAGCCGCCGCCGGCGGCCCCGCCGAGCACGACACCGGAACTGCGCGCGGCGGGAGCGCAGTTGGCCAAGCTCGCCCTGCGATCCCCCAGCGTCACCGGTCGCGTGGTGCTGAAACGCGTGGCCGACGACGCCGTCGCCGGCGGCCGGGCGCTCGTCGGCCTCGACCTCGTCCGCGTCTACCCGCCGCACCTGCTGGTGCCCGACGCCCCGCAACCGGGCCGACAGGTCCGGGGCTGGCTGGGCGTGGTCCGGGACGTGTGCGTCTTCGCGCCGATCGTCGTGACCTGGCTCTCGCTGTACTCCGCGCTCAAGCAGTACAAGGACGGCGCCAACTTCCTCATGCTGTGGGCCGACGACTTCGGCGGGACCGCCGTGCTGTTGGTCGTGGCGCTGATACTGGTGGTGGTGACCCTCACCGTCCTCCTGCACTGGCTGCGCATGCAGGCCCAACAGAGCTCCTCCCGCGCCGCGTTACGCCGGTCGGTGGGCGAACAGCTGGCGCTGATCACCTTCGAGCTGTCGACGACGACCGGCGCCCAGGCGGCGGCCGTGCCCACCGGTCGGCTCGTCCGCGCCGCCGGAGAGATCAGCGGCGCGACCGACCGGCTCACCCTGATCCTGCACGAGGCCACGGAGCGGCTGGGCAAGATCTTCGACCCCGGCCCGGAATCCGGCTTCACCAAGGCGCTGGAGGGCTGGACGTCGTCGGCCGGTGCCCTGGAACGGATGGGCCGGTCCCTGACCGTTCCGCACCAGCTCATCCAGGAGTTCGCCGCGATGCGCAAGTCCCTCGGCGCGGACGAGGAGGCCACCCGCCGTGCCCTCGCGGAGCTGCTCGCCGAACTGAACGAGGCGACCGCGACCTCCCGGGACTCCGACCAGGCACATGTGCGGGTGGCCGAAGTGGTCCTGGAGGGGACCCGGCAGGTCCGCGAGGCCATGCTGGTGTTCGTCGAGCGCACCCAGAAGCTGGACATGTACCTGGCCGCCATGGAGAACACGATCTACCGTCTCGACCCCAACTGGACGCCCCCACCGTCGGCGGGATCCACCTCGGCGTCCTCCGGGTTCTACGACCCCATGGGCGACGACGCCTTCGACCACCTGCACGAACACGACGAGGGCAGGACCGCGCCCGCGGCGGGCCGGGGCCCGGCCGAGCCCCGTACGCCGGCCGAGGAGCCCGTCCGGGAGCCCATGGAGTGGCCCGAGGGGGACGAGCGGGCCGACGACCCGGCCCCCGACCCGGCGAGGGGCGCCGGCCGCGGCGCGCAGGGCTCCTCGGACACCGACCAGTGGTACGGCGACGGGAGCGGCCGGTGAGCGCCCCGACCGCGCGCGCCTGGGAGGAGTCGTACGAGGAACACGAAGGCGGTCAGGGGGAGGGCGACGAGTGGCCGGAGCCCGAGGAACGCTCGGCGACCGCCCCCCGCCACCTGGCCGGCTGGCTCTTCGCGGACCTCTTCCTCGTGCTGTTCGTCCTGGTCCTGGGGCTGCTGCCGCCCGCGCCCCGGGAGAAGAAGGAGCCGGTGGTGGACCCCACCGGTTCCGCGCCCGCGTCGGACGCGCCGCCGGGCGGGAAGGCGGTGGCCGGCGGCATCGACCCGAAGTACCACACGGTCGGCGTCGCCCTCTCCGCGCAGTCCACCGTCCGCGCCGGGCAGCGCAAGGCGCTCACCTCCGCCGACGCCGCGAAGGTCACCGCCGCCGTGGCGAGGGAGGTCGCCCGCAGCGGCAACGGCCGCAGGGTCGGCATGCTGATCACCTTCGGCGGCGCCCCCCACTTCGAGGAGAACGCCCGCACCCTGGCCCGCCACACCAACGCGGCCCTGCTGAAGGAGGCGCCGAAGCTGTTCTGCGGCGGGAACGTCGGCACCCGCCCCTTCTGGGACGGCGATCCCCTGGGCGACGGCAGGCGCTCCTACGACGCGGTGCGGGTCGACGTCTACTACACCAACTCCTGCGAAGAGGACTGAAGGAGGGGCTGCGCATGGCACCCGAGGAACAGCCGGAGACGGGCAGCATCAGGCTCAACGCCGACAACGAGGTGGAGCGGTACGACGGCACCCGCTGGCAGCGGTACGAGCAACTCCCCGACGACGGCTCGGACCACCTGTTCCGGGGCGAGGACCCGGACGCGGAGCCGGAACGGACATGAGCTCGCCAACCGCAGGTGACCAGCCCTTGGTTCAGCCCCTCGACCAGTTCCTCGGCCAGCCGGCCGCCGGTGCCGCGCAGGCCGCCGTCGCCGACATGCGGGCCACGGCCCGCTGGTCCGTGGCGACCACCGGCGCCGTCGGCGGACTGCTCCTGGGCGGCTTCCCGCTGACGGCCGTCGGCAAGATCCACGGCACGGCCGACATCCTGCCGGCCGTCGGCGGGCTCGTCGTGGCGGTGGCCGGGGTGGCCTGGGCGCTCTGGTCGACCGGCGAGGTCCTGACACCCCGGTTCGCCACGCTGCGCTCACTCGCCGACCCCGCCCTGGCCGACCTCCGCGCGGAGATCGACGCGGCGCCCGAGACCTTCTTCGGCCCCTTCGGCCGTACCGCCGGCCAACTGGAGGCCGCCTGCCGCGAGCACACCGACGTCGCGGTGCGGCTCGCGGCCCTGCTCGCCCGGGAACACGACGAGGAGCGACGCGCCGGACTCTCCCGGGGCCTGGCCGACGCCCGCGCCAACGCCGCCCACGCGACCGCACGCCGCCGGGCCCTGCTGGAACTCGTCCACGCCTGGCAGGTGCGCCGCGCCCTGCGCCGGGCCCGGATCCACACCCTGCTCGCCTCGGTCGTCGTGGTCACGGGCGCGGTGCTCTTCCTCCTGGCGACGGACGGCGGCTGACGGGCCCCGTACGACGGTCAGCTCACCGTGGCCCACGCACGCAGCGCCTGCGCGCTCGCGAAGTTCGCCACGTCCTTGTCGTGCGGTTCGTCGGTGTACTGGTGGAAGCGCCACTTCGCCTTGATCCGGGGCTTGCCCGCGCCGACGTAGTCGGCGATCCACAGGCCGTCGCCCGCGTACGAGGTGTCGTCGACGTTCAGCCAGAAGTGCCGGTTGCAGTAGAGCACCACCCGGTTCCTCGGCCGCAGTTCCTTCAGCTTCCGGATGAAGCGGTCCTTCTCCGCGTTGCTCGCGTGCGTCCCCTCGCCGGTCGTCTCCCAGTCCACGGCGAGGATGTCGCCCGCGCGCTCGGGAGCCTTGCCGACGAAGTACTCCGCCTGGGCCGTGAGGTCGCCCGGCCACAGGAAGTGGTAGAACCCGACGACCAGACCGGCGTCCCGGGCCGTCTTCGTCTGGGCGGCGAGTCTGGGGTTCACGTACGACCGCCCCTCCGTCGCCTTGATGAAGACGAAGGAGAGGCCGTCCGTGCCGTAGTGGGAGGACTGGTACGAACTGACGTCTATACCGCGCAACATGGGGGGCTCCCAAGCGGGGTGGGGGGCGGGAGTCGAAGCGGCTGCCCACCCTCCCCATTCCCGGTGATGGCCGGCTAGTACACGGCGACCGCCCGCAGGACTTCTCCGGCAGGTTGCTGCCAGTGCTGCGTGGCAGGTGTCCGATTGCGGACAAACGTGCGGGAATTCCTGTCGCGGCACGGGGGCCCGTTCCTACGCTCCGATGTGGAAAGCCGTCGGCCGAGGGCCACGACTCGGAGGGGAAGTGGATGTCCGCGCTGACTGCGAGGGTGCGAGGCCGGTCGATCATCACGCGGCTCGCCGTGCGGGACCGGGCATGGGAACGCCGTATGCAGCGGGGTCTGGAGGAAGTGGAGACCCGGCTCCAGGAGTGCGTGCGTGAGGCGGACGACCCGCGCCTGTCCGAGGTCGTCGGCCATCTGATCGCGGCCGGCGGCAAGCGCCTGCGGCCGCTGCTCACCCTGCTCGGCGCGGAGTTCGGCGCCCCGAGGGCCGTGGGCGTCGTCGAGGCGGCCGTGGTCGCCGAGCTCATCCACACCGCCTCGCTCCACCACGACGACGTCATGGACGAGGCCCTCATCCGCCACGGTGTGACCAGTGTCAACGCCCGCTGGGGCAACACCGTCGCGGTCAGGTCGGGCAACTGGCTGCTGGCCAAGGCCGCCCAGCTGTCGGCCGGACTGACCACGGAGGCGGTCCCGATCCAGGCGGAGGCCTCGGAACGTCTCGTCCAGGGCCAACTGCGGGAACTCGTCGGCCCGGCCCTCCCCGAGGACCGCCTGCCCCACTACTTCGATGTGATCGCCGACAAGTCGGCGTCCCTGCTCTCCCTGTCCCTGCGGCTCGGCGCGGCGCAGGCGGGCGCGCCCGCCTCCGTGGGTGAGGCGCTCGCGGAGTACGGCGAGCACCTCGGCGTGGCCTTCCAGATATCCGACGACCTGATCGACATCGCCTCGCCGTCCGCCGACCTCGGCAAGGAGCAGGGCAAGGACCTCGCGGTCGGGGTGGCCGGCCTTCCGGTCCTGCTGGTGCTCGACGGCGCGTGGCCCGGCGACGACGAACTGCGCGGCCTGCTCTCCGACCCCGGCGGGTTACGGGGTGAACGGCACCTCAGGGCGCTCGCCCTGCTCCAGCGGTCCCCGGCCATGGAACGGGCCGGCCGGATCATGGACGAGCGGCTCGCCGGGGCGCGCTCCGCGCTGGCGGCGCTGCCGCCGGGCCCGCCGCGCCGGGCCCTCGACGCGCTCTGCGACTTCGTGGCCACCCGGACCGCGTAGCCCCGGGGGCGGCCCAGGACGTCATCCGGTCAGCCGCGCGCGATCTCGCGGGCGCGTTCCACCGCCAGCCTGAGGGAGCCGACGGCGGCCTTCCGGTAGGAGGCCAGCCCGGGAACGAAGCCGGACTTCGTCATCTCGGCGTGCAGGAAGTGCAGTTCGTCGGCGAGCCCCACCATGCGGAACGCGGTCCGCAGATACGGTTCCTGGAAATCGTCCCCGTGGCGCGGCGAACCCGGCCCGTAACTCCCCCCACGCGCCGTCGCCACCACGGTCCGCCGTCCGGACAGCGGGCCCTTGCCGGTCTGCGAGTCCACGATCAGCGGCGGGATGGCGACCCGGTCGAACCACGCCTTGAAGGTGGAGGGGACGGAGAAGTTGTACATCGGCAGGCCGATCAGCAGCACGTCACAGGCGAGGAGTTCGTCGATCAGCTCCCAGCTGTGCCGCCAGCTCTCGCGCTCCTTCGCGGTCCGAGCCGCCTGGCGCGCCTCGTCCAGATCGGCCGTGCCCGCCGTCTCGAGCCGGGTGACCACCTCGATCTGCGCCGCGTCGACATGGCGTACGGGCGTGGCCGCCAGGTCACGATGGATGTGCCTGCCTTCCGGGTGGGCCGCGCGCCAGGCCACCGCGAACTCCGTCGAAATCTGCCGGGAGACGGATTCGGGGCGGGCACTGCAGTCGAGGTGGAGCAACGTGGGCATGCCGGGCGACCTCTCTTGGAAGGGACGGAGGTGTGCGGGTAGCTCATTCAATAGGTCAACTCGCCCAGGAGTCTCGTCGCTTGGCGTAAAAGTCGGCGACGGCCGACGTTAAGGGAACAGACGGTACGAATGGTGCTTGACATACGGAAACTGGTGCTGCTGCGAGAGGTGCAGGCACGCGGATCGATCGCCGCGGCGGCCGAGGCCCTCAACTACACGCGCTCGGCGGTGTCCCAGCAGCTGTCCGCGCTGGAGGCGGAGACCGGCACCGCGTTGCTGGACCGGCGCAGCAGGCGAGCCGCCCTGACCGCGGCCGGGCGGCTCCTCGTCGAGCACACCGAGCGCATCCTCGCCGGCCTGGAGACGGCGGAGGCCGACCTGATCGCCGCGACCGGCCGGGTCTGCGGAGAGCTGCGGGTGGGCGTGCCGTTCCACGACGGGCCCGCCCTGCTGATCCCCGCGCTGACCCGGGTCCGCGAGGCACATCCCGAGCTCAGGATCACTCTGCGGGGCCTGCCCGCGGGCGGCTCCCGGGAGGCGGTCCGGCTCGGACAGGTCGACCTGGTCCTCGCGGTGGGCTATGACCGGGTACCCGAACCACCGATCCCGGGGCTGTACGAGGAGCAGGTGATCGAGGACCAGGTGCGTCTCGTCATCGCTCCCGAGGGAGCCGCCCCCGGCGACTGGAGCCGAGGGCCGCTGCCGCACACCCTCGCCGGCTACGCCGACTGTCCCTGGGCCCTCGATCCGGACTCCGGGCTCGGCAGACTCACCCTGCACGCCTGTGCCGCGGCGGGCTTCGCCCCCGACGTGGTGGCCCGGACTCCCGACCTGCAGGCCACCCTGGGCCTGGTCTCCCTGGGCTGGGGGGTCTCCCTGATGCCGGATCTGGTCCCCGACCGGCCCGGCTACCCGGTGCGCAGGGTCACCCTCGACGGCCCCCCGCTGATCCGGCGCGTGTCCCTCGTCGTGCGCCGGGGCGCCCTGTCGAGCCCCGCCGTCTCGGCCGTCCTCTCGGAGGTCCGCGGACGGTCGAAGGACTCGCTCAGGGCGTCATGACGGTCAGCTCTCGATGAGCCGGTGGAAGAGGACGGTGTCGAAGATGTCCTCCATGACGGCGGCCTTCCCCTCGTGCAGCGTCCATGAGTGGACGAACTTCAGCCGCTCGGTGTGGCCGCGCACCGACGTCACATGGCGGACACCGAACACCACGACGCGGTCGCCCGACTCGACGAACTCGTGCGGTTCGAGCCGCATCCCGTTCAGGACGGTCGGCACCCGGGCCAGGAACCCCCTGACACCGGCGTGGCCGTGCGCGGTCCCGCCCAGGTCGTAGGTGGACATGCCGTCGGGATGGACCCAGCGCACGTCCGGCGCGAGGACGTCGAGAAGGGCGTCCGGGTCCCGGCGGTGGAAGGCGTCGTAGGCGGCTCGGACCAGTTCGAGGTTGGGCGAGTCGGACACGGACATCGGGGGCTCCTCAGGAGTGGGCGGGCCGGCGGACGTGCTGGGGGAAGTGGGCTTCGAGGGTGCGGCGGATGCCGTCCTGCCAGGAGACGGCGCAGGGGCCGGTCAGCGCACGGCGTCGCGTCGGGTCGAAGTGGTAGGTCTCCCGGGTGATCCCGCTCGGCAGCAGCGTGGCCTCCACACCCGTCAGCTCGGACATGAACCGCACGCAGTCGGTGATGCCGACCGCTTCGTCGCCGCCCCAGTTGACCAGCGTCGCCGGGGCCGCCGCCGCTCGCCACAGCCGGGGAACCTGGGCGACGAGATCGTCCGTGTACAGCAACGAGCACCAGTTCTGGCCGGTCAGCGGCACCGGAATCGCCTCGCCCGCGAGCATCCGCCGGAAGTACAGCATCGGCACACCGCCGTAACCACCCGGCCCGTAGGCGATGTTGAGCCTCGCGATCGTCGTGGGCAGGCCGAGCACCTGGCTGAAGGCGCGCACCGCGCCCTCGGTCGCGATCTTTCCGACGGGGTAGGCGGGCAGCCAGTCGGCGACCCCGTCCACCGGGTCGTCCTCGGTGTACGCGTGGTCGAGGGACTGCCGCGCGTACAGGGCGCCGGTGGAGACGTACAGGAAGGCCTCGGCGGTGCGGCAGTGTGTCATGAGGCGGCCGGTCGCCACCGCGTTGACCTCGATGGTCGTGTTGAAGTCCCCGTCGTCGCCCCGGCGCACCGCGGAGTGGACGACGTGCGTGAAGTCCTCGGGCAGGCCCTTGAGCGTGTCCGGGGACAGGTCCGCCATGTCCCAGTGCCAGGTGGTGATGGACTTCTCGTTGAGCTCCCGTTCGACGCCGGGGGTGCCGAACCTGCCGAGGCACCAGACGTCGTTGTGCTCGGCGAGTGCTTCCGCCACCGGCCGGGCGACCTGTCCGGTACCACCGGTGACCAGGATCTTCTTTCCGGTCAGCATGATCTCTCCGCCGCCGTCGTGGTGTCGGCGGTGCGGTCGGCGTCGGCCAGGGCGCGGTCGAGTTCGCGGCGCAGGATCGCCTGGAAGGACGCCACGTGCCGGGGGCTCATCAGCGTGTAGTGCTCGCCGGGCACATCGATGTAGCGGTTGGGCCCGGTGGTGTGCTCGTCCCAGCGGCGCAGCTCGTTGTTGAGCCAGTCCTCCTTGGTGCCGCGCAGGGGGATCGCGTAGAAGACGTGCATCGACGGCACCGTTCCGCTCGGCCGGTAGGAGCGGCCGAGGTCGGTCAGTGAGTTGGCGAGCTCCGCCCAGTTCCCGAACTTCTCCTCGTCCAGGTCGAGTTCGGCCAGCCGATCGCGTGGGGCGAGGTCCAGGAGGCGGGCGACCTGCTCCTCCGCGGGCAGGTGGCGGAGCCGGCCGGGCAGTTCCAGGGCCTGCTCGCGGTCGATGAGGGCCAGGAAGAACGCCAGATTGACGGCGGTCTCGGCGAAGTCGAGTTCGTCCATGCGGTACTTGATGTTCGGCGGCAGATTGAAACTGCCGACGAAGTCGACGCGCTCGCCCTGGGCGCGCAGCGCCTTGGCCATCTCGAAGGCCACGGCGCCACCGTAGGAGTAGCCGGCGAGTGCGTAGGGGCCGTGCGGTTGCCGTGCGCGGACGGCGTCCACATAGCAGTCGACCATCTGCTCGAAGGTGGCGAAGGGCTTCTCGCCCTCGTTGAATCCACGGGCGCGCAGGGCGTAGAACGGCCGGTCGCCCACGAAGTACTTGGCCAGGTTGACGAAGACGAGGACCTCGCCGACGCCGGGGTGGACGCAGAACAGGGGCGTCTTGGTGCCGCCGGTCTGCATCGGCACGATCGGGTCGTAGGGGCGGGTGCCGGGCGCGGCCTGTTCGGTGAGCCGCGCGGCGAGCGCTCGGACCGTGGGAGCCCTGAGCACGGTGATGATCTCCAGGTCGGTGACGCCGAGCCGCCCGGCCACCTTGCTGCGCAGGCGGAGGATGTCGAGCGAGGTGCCGCCGAGGTCGAAGAAGTTGGCGCCGGCGCTGACCGAGCCGGGATCGGTGCCGAGGATCTCGGCGAAGATCTCGCACAGCACCCGCTCGGTGGCGCCCTCGGGCGTGAGGTAACCGCCCAGCATGCGCATCGTGAGGTCGGCGACGGCATCCTTCCGGGTGTCGTACGCGCCCGATTCGAGGCGTCGGCGCATCAGAGCGCGCTGGATCTTGCCGAGGCTGGTCTTGGGGAAGGCGTCCTTCGGCAGGGGCAGGATGAGGGAGGGCCTGAAGCCCCAGTGCATCACGACGCTGCTGCGTACGGCGGAGAGTACCTGGTGCAGCGCGACCTCGTCGTCCTCGGGGATCTCCGGGTGAAAGGCGATCACCAGTTCCTCGGTGTCGGCGCCCGCCGGGCGGGTCGGGAAGGCGGCCACGTAGGACCCGGTGACGCCGGCCAGTTGTTCCAGGGAGGTCTCTATCTCATGGCTGAAGTAGTTGACGCCATTGACGATGATGCTGTCCTTGCTGCGGCCGACCAGGGAGAGCCGTCCGGCGTCGATCCGGCCCAGGTCGCCGCTGCGGAACCAGCCGTCGGCGGTGAAGGCGTCCGCCGTGGCGGCGGGGTTGTTGTAGTAGCCGCGGGTGATCATGGGGCCGCTGAGCTGGAGTTCGCCCACCTCTCCCGCGGGGAGCTCACGGTCGTCGCCGTCGGCGACCCGGATGCGCAGGCCGGGCACCGGAGTGCCCAGGGACGCGAACTCGCTGCCCCGGTCCACCTCCGGGAAGGCCTTGCGGGAGTAGACGCTGCCGGCGCAGGTCTCGGTCATCCCGAAGGCGGGCCACAGCGTGTCGGGGGCCAGTCCGTAGGGCGCGAAGTGGTCGAGGAAGGCCTCGCCGGTGGTGCGGACCACGGCCTCGCCGCCGCTGATGATGTGCCGCAGCCGGGTCAGGTCGAGGTGCTCCCCGCTGTCGCGCAGTTGATCGGCCGCCGAACTCAGCTGACCCAGAAGGAAGTTGGGCGTGAAGGTCATGGTCACGCCGTGCCGGGAGGCGAGCCGCAGGAACTCCAGCGGTTCCCCCAGGACCACCGGGGGTTCCACCTGCAGCTGGCGGCTGCCGGTCGACAGCGGGAGCAGATGACATTCGAGGAGGGCGGCCACATGGTCGAAGGAGACCCAGTTCAAGGTGGTGTCCTCGGCGGTGAGCCGGTGGTGGCCGTTCTTCCCCGCCATGGAGGCCAGCAGATTGGCGTGGCTGAGTACAACGGCCTTGGAGTTCCCGGTCGAGCCCGAGGTCAGCACGAGCAGCGCGGTGTCCGCGGGAGTGGCGCCGTACGGCTCGGCGCGTTCCTCCGTGTACAGCCGGTCGAGCGAGGTGACCGCGAGCCCGTCCACCGGCGGCAGTTCCCCGCTCAGGGACTCGCTGGTGATCACCAGGGGGCGGTCGAGCAGGGTGTTGACGTGGGCCAGTTGGGCGGCCCATCGCTCGCGGTCGCCGCGCAGCGGCACCATGGGGCACGGCACGAAGCCGCCGAGCACCGAGGCCCAGAACGCGGTGAGGAACTCCCTGGGCCGCTCCAGGATCAGGACGACCTTGTCCTGGGGGCGCAGGCCCTGGGCGCGCAGTCCGGACAGGACCCGCAGGGCGTCGTCGAGGAGCTCCGGGTGGCTCTGGTCCTGGAACGCGGCGGCCGCGCCGCCGAGGCAGTAGCGGATGCCGGAGTCGGAGTGGTGCCGTGCGGCGTGCAGGAGAAGGTCGGCGATGCTCTGCTGAGGTGGCGTGTTCACGTTGGTCTCCCTTGCCTGGGGGCGCGTCGGGCGTGCGGGCCCGTGCGTCGACGAGGTGCGAACTGGGCGTGCCGTGAGCGGGACTGCGTACAAGGGGGTGCGGTGGCCCGAGGTGACCGAAATTGCCGGGCTGTTCGACGGCAATTCCCACAGGGATCACACAGGCATTACGAAAAGGGCCGGAATTTCGGGCGCTATGTGACGCGCGGCGCCGACCTGGGCAGGAATACGCTGTCTGTCCGATATTGGCTGGCCGGTGGTGTGTGACGAAGCGCGGTCACGCCGGAAACTTAGGGGTGACCATGCCCGCCCAGCGGGACGACTGGCCGCTAGCGGCCAGTCGCATCACGTAGAGTGAAAGTTACGCTGCGGTAATATCACGAAAAGGGAAGATGAGGCGCCGCTTCCGGGGTGTGCGGGCAGTTTGCTGACAACCCCCTAACGGGAGTAACTGATGGGGGCCCAGTTGACTGAATGTGATCACTCGAACTACTGTCGGAGAGAATCTGGTGGGCTTCTTATGGCTGTAAAGTTAATTGATCGATAAACAGTTGTAGCCATCAGATTTATGGGGCGAGCCTGTGACGCTCGTGATCGGCAAGAGCCGTGCGGGAGTGGGACCCGGTGCCGCAATAGGGGGAGCTTGATGTCGGATGGATTAGTTGAACCAGGGGGCACCGGCGGGGCGGAGGGGACGCCCACAGCCGATTACTCCGCCGGCCTGGAAGAGGCGCTGCTGCAGGCGGGGGCTCTGATCGATTCCACCGTCCTGCTGCACCGGCAGCGCTCGGGGCTGCCCACTCCGGTGGCGCGAACGGGCGGGGTGCCGATCGGCCACGCGCTCGAGTCGCTCATCGGCCGGACCCGCCACACCGTGTGCGTCGCGCTGACCGAGACCGGGGAATTCGCCGACGTCGTGGTGCGGTCGCTCACCAGGATCTCGGACCGGGCGGCCGTGCGGATCCTGTGCACCGCGGAGGCGACGGACTCCGCACTGACCCGACTGGCCCAGCTCGCCGACAGCCGGCTCGAGGTGCGGGTGTCGGAGAGCGAGCTGCGCGAGACGCTGGTGGTCGACGGCGTGGCGGCACTGGTCAGGGGAGCGGAGGGGGCCGGAGGCCAGGCCGCCATCGTGAACGACGCCGCCGCGGTGCGCGCCCTCGAACTGCTCTTCGCCGGTGCCTGGTCCCGGGGCCGACGGCTCGCCGACCACCTCCAGCTGAGCCCCCGGCTCCGCACCGAGCTCGCCAGGAACATCCTGGAGCGGCTGCGCGCGGGCAACACCGACGAGACGGCGGCGCGCGATCTCAACGTGTCCCTGCGGACCTATCGGCGTTACGTCGCGGAGATCATGCGTGAACTCGACGCGCACTCCCGCTTCCAGGCCGGAGTCCGGGCCGTGGAGTTC
Source organism: Streptomyces sp. NPDC048751 (assembly GCF_043198595.1). Lineage (NCBI taxonomy): Bacteria > Bacillati > Actinomycetota > Actinomycetes > Kitasatosporales > Streptomycetaceae > Streptomyces > Streptomyces sp. NPDC048751. The sequence goes on along the minus strand of NZ_JBICUX010000010.1, from coordinate 305,305 downwards.
GGACTGCTTTCGGAGTAACGAGCGATACCGACCAGGAGAGCCGTACGAGCGGAGCCGTCCCGTACGGGGGCCCGCCCATCGGCGCTCAACGCCAAGAGCCAAGGGTGGTGGAACACTACGTGTCCAACGGGGGAGGCGACGAGCTGGAGCATGCCCTGCTCCAGGTCAGGGCGCTGATCGAGTCGACGGTCGCCCTGCACAGGGACCGAAGTCTCCAGGAAGGCCTGATCACCGGCATAGAGAACGACTACGACGCCGTGCTCGACGAGGCGCAGAAGCTCATCCTGGGCGCCTCCCGGAGCATCGACATCGTGCACGCACGCCGACTCGGCGCCGGCGAACGGTCCGACCGTACGGAGCGGGAACTGATCTACGGCGCGCGGGAGGGCGTGGGCGTGCGGCTGCTGTCCAGCCCCGCCCTCCTCGACGAGGACTACGTGCGCGAACAACTGGACAGGGAACGGCCCGTGGCCATCCGGATCGCTCGGGTTCCCCCGCTTCAGGCGATGATCGTGGACGGCAGTTCCGCGCTGGTGATGGCCGATTCGGCGGTCGGCCGCCGGGCGTCGCTGATCCGGGTCCCGGAAGTCCTCAACACGCTGGCGACGCTGTTCGAGAGTGTGTGGGTGCGTGCCGTGCCCGCGGGCGAGCGCACGGTCTTCGGGGACCACTACCGGGCGGAGCTCGCCCGGCAGATACTCGGTGCCCTCCAGGCCGGTGTCACGGACGAGGTGGCGGCACGTGAACTGACCGTCTCCGTCCGCACCTACCGGCGCCATGTCGCGGAGATCATGACCCTGCTCGGTGCGAATTCCCGCTTCCAGGCGGGGGTCCGCGCGGCCGAGCTGGGATTGCTGCCACCCGCGGCCGGACCGGGTACGGAACGCGGAGGCCCGCTGGCAATTTCCTGAAAGGTCCGTTGCCGCCCGCTCGCACGGCCCACTTGTATGAGGCGTCAGGAACGGGGGATCCGTCCGGACGGCGGACCCCTTCCCCGACGGCCGGTACCCCCGTTGAGCCGTCGGTGCACGAGGCCGGTCACCTGAGCCCAGGTGGCCGGCCACGCGTGCCCCTCGATGAGCGTCGTGCGGAAGGCGGGTTCATGAATCACGTACCGGTCGGCCTGGTTTTCCCCGGGCAGGGAACACAGAAACAGGGAATGGGCGAGCCCTGGCGGGACACCCCCTCCTGGGAGCTCACCGCGGAAGTCTCCGCCGTCACGGGGGAGGACCTCTCCGAACTGCTCCTGCACACGCCCGGCGAGCACCTCCGACGCACCGATCTCGCCCAACTCAGCGTGTTCACCGTCTCGTTGATCGCGCACGCCGAAGCCGTACGCGGTGACGCACTCGGCGGGCCCGTCGTGGCCTGCGCGGGACACAGTCTCGGCGAGTACGCGGCCCTCGTCGTGGCCGGTGCCCTCACCGTCGGCGGCGCCGCCACCCTGGTCGCCGCCCGGGGACGCGCCATGCGCGAGGCGGCGCTGGCCCGCGAGGGCACGATGGGGGTGGTCGTGGCGGCGCCGCTGGCCGAGGTGGAGGCCCTGGTGCGCGAGATTCGTGCCGAGGGCGGCCAGGTGTGGGTCGCCAATGTCAACGCCCCCGGGCAGACGGTGGTTTCCGGCGATCCCGACGCGCTCGCGGAGGTGGCGGGACGGGCCGCGTCGATCGGGGGGAGGATGCTCGACCTCCAGGTCGGGGGAGCCTTCCACAGTCCGTACATGGCACCCGCCGCCGACGCACTGGGCCGCGCGCTGCGAGAGGCGGCCTTCGCCCCCGCGCGTCTGCCGGTGGTGGCCAACGTGGACGCGGTGGCGTACGGCGCCGACGGCGACTGGCCGGCGCTCTGCGCCCGGCAACTCACCTCCCCGGTGCTGTGGGAGGGGAGCGTGCACACCCTCACCCGTCGGCTCGGCTGCCGCCGGCTCGTCGAACTGGGCCCGGGGCGGACCCTGGCCGGGCTGATCCGTCGCATCGACCGGGACGTCGAGGTGGTCTCCGTGGACAGCCCCCACGCCGTCCCCGCCCGACCGGTGAGTGAACGGTGACCGTCGCGACCCGGCAGCCGAAGAGGGTCAGCGGGATCGGAGTGCTCGACAAGGCCTCGACCCTGCTCGACCTCGTGGAGAAGGGCCCGGCGTCCCTGGCGGACCTGGTCGCCGGCAGCGGGTTCGCCCGTCCCACCGTGCACCGGATCGCGCTCGGGATGGAGAGCCTCGGGCTGCTCGCCCGGGACTTCCGGGGCCGGTTCGTCCTCGGCCCCAGGCTGGGGAACATGGCCGTCGAGGTGCAGCGCGACCACCTGGTCAAGGCGGCCTCACCGGTACTGGCCGACCTGCAGACGCTGACCGGCCTCGACGCCCGGCTCTTCCGGCGCCGTGGTGCCCAGCAGATCTGTGTCGCCACCGCCGCCGACGCCACCGAGGGCAGGGAGGACCTGCCGGTCGGCACGGCACGCTCGCTCAAGGCCGGCCCGGTCGCCCAGATCCTGCTCGCCTGGGAGGAGCCCGAGGAACTCTACGACGGGCTCCGCAGCGCCCGTTTCACCGCCGCGCAACTCTCCCTCGTACGGCGCCGCGGCTGGTCGCACGGCCCCGACGCGATGGTGCCCGGCGCCGTCTCGATCGCGGTGCCGGTACGCGCCAAGGGCAAACGCGTGGTGGCCGCCCTGGCCCTCACCGGAGCGCAGCCCCGTATGCCCGCGACGCCGGGCCGGCTGCTGCTCGGCGCGGTGGTCGACGCGGCGGGCGAACTCGGGGACACGCTGGTGGAATCCGGTGCGGCCCCACGGGCGCGAACGCGGTAGTTCCTGCCGTGGGTGGCAGCAATGTGTCCGCTTCGTTGTGGGGGTGCCGAGCCCCCCACAGCATGGAGTCCGAGCCGTCCGCCGGTCCGTCGGGGCCGACCGATCCGCAAAGGGGAACAGGCGTGTCCACTGCTGTGCGAGCCGAGCCGGTGAGCCGTCCCATCGTCGGGATGGGTGCGGTGGCGGCCACCGGATCAGATCTCGACGAACTCTTCGAGAGCCTCTGCCTGGACGGCGGTGGCCGGCCGGAAGTCCGGGCCTTCGACCCCTCCCGGTCCCGTGCCCGGTACGCCTCCCCGGTGGACGGCCGGCCGGTTCCGGGCGCGGACCTCGCGGGCCGTGCCACCCGGCTGCTGCTCGACGCGGTCGGCCAGGCCGCGGCCGACGCCGGACTCGGCGAGGACCTGAGTGGTGTACCGGTCCTGGTCGGCACCGGGGTGCGGGAGCCGCGCCCCCTGGAGCTGTGGTGGCGGGACGGATCACCCTTCGCCGACTCCGGCCTCGACTTCGGCACCGCGCTGCGCGAGCGCTTCGGCGTCGAGGTCACCCACACCTTCTCCAACGCCTGCTCGGCGTCGCTGTACGCGCTGGCGCTCGCCTTCGACCTGCTGGGGCAGGAGGGCGACGACGCTCTGGACACGGTGATCGTCGCCGGGGTCGACGTGGCGAGCGGGTCCCTGCCGGACTCGCCGCTCGAACGGACCCGCCCCTTCGGCGCGGACGACCGGTGCGTCTCCCCGGGGGACGGCGCCGCCGCGATCGTGCTGCGCCGGGCCGACTGCCCGGCGGCCCGGGTCCACGGCCGTCTGCGGGGCGTGGCGTTCGACTGTGACGACCACGGGCCCACCGCGCTCTCGGCGGACCAGATCGCCGCGGTCATGCGGACCGCGCACCGGCTCGCCGGAGTGAAGGCGTCCGATGTCGACCTCGTGATGCTGGACGGCAGGGGGCCCTCGGAGACGACGACGGCGGAGGCCTTCGCGCTCGCCACCGTGCTCGGCGACGCCGCGTCGGCCCCGCTGATGACCGCCGTGGAGTCGACGACCGGGCAGCCCTCCGGGGCCTCCGGGCTGCTCGGTCTGATCGTGGGGATTCGTGCCCTGAACCAGGGACGGGCGAGGGACGGGCAGCGGCTGAACCTGGCGCAGCTCAACGCTTTCGGGCTCGGCGGTATCAACGCCGTCGCCATAGTGGAAGGAACCGAGCGCTCATGACCGCCTCCGGCATGGCGACGGGTGTGCCCCTCGTCGAGGGCAAGGCCGTGGGGACGTGACGGCGCAACGGGAGCAGCCCGCAGGGGACGGTCCGTGGCTGCTCCTCGTCGAGAGCCGGGGGCACGACGGCGAACCGGACGGTTTCCGGCAGGACGCCGTCACTCAGGTGCTCATGGGGAACCCGGTGGTGTTCCTCCTGGTCGAGGAGGGCGTGGTGCTGGCCGTCCCGGAGAGCGACGCGGATCTCGACCGGTTCCAGAAGGAGGGCGGGACCCTGGCCGCCGACCGTTTCTCCCTGGCGCAACGAGGCCTGGACGAGGCCCCGCTGCGCGCGGGAACGCGGGTCACCGGCATGGACGAGGTGGCGGGCTGGATCCTCGACCCTTCCGTGCGCGTCGTCTGGCACTGACCCCGCCGGCCGTCCCCGGTCCGGTCACTCGCAGCCGCGCTGCCAGTTCCATCCCACGAAGGTGTGCTTGAGCTCGACATCGAAGGTGCAGGTGGCGGTCGCGTCGGCAGCCAGCTTCACCTGCGAGCGGTGGGCGTTGGCGTACCAGTCGCCGGTGGGGTCGAAGACGCCCTTGTAGGTGAAGTCCGCGGCGGCCTCGTGGTTGACGACGGAACAGCCGGTGGCGCAATCCTGCTTGTCGGCGGCGGACTTCAGCGACCAGCCGGCGTCCCAGGGCTCACGGTTCCACTGCTGGGTCGCGGTGGTGGTGGCCTTGCTGATCCGGCCGTCGGCGGCACTCCAGTCGGCGGTCGTGTACAGCCCGGTCATCCGGATGTTGCAGCAGTCGTACATCTCGTTCCAGCTGCGGATCCGACGGCTGGTCGAGGCGGCCGCGACGGCCGGCGCACCGGACTTGGCGGCGGCGGAGACCGGAACGTAGCGAACGGGTCCCGCTTGCGGCTCGCAGTCCTCGCCGATGGTGACCGTCTGTTGCACGGACATCCCGGCCGGAGGCACCGGGAGCGCCCCGGAAAGCTTGACCGTGCCGCACGACTGCGCGGTGTCCTGACCGGTCGCGGGCGCGGCGGTCGCCGTACCACCCAGGACGGAAACAAGACCGACTGCGGCGAGCGTGGCGGAGGCGAAACGCATGTATCGCATTTTTTGAATTCTCTTTCTCGGGACGCGGTTCTTCGATCTGGACAGTAATGGCTGCAATTTGGCGGCAGGCCGGGGCGGCGAATGGTTGGCACCTTCATGTCACCCCTGTTGGAGGAAAGTCGGACGGGCTGCCACAGTCGCCATGGATCGCCCTTATTCGGGCGAGGAAAAGGAGGCTCATTCACATGCGCGCGACCGCGATGTCGGGGCCGACGCGGCAGCATTCCGGCCTCCTGGGACTGCTCGACCTGGAATCACCCGAGTTCGAGTCGCGTGTGGGCGCGTCTCTGGACGTGACCGAGGAACGACTGCGGGACTGCGTGCTCGGCGCCCCGGAGCCGGGCCTGGCCGCCGAACTGTCCGACCGTCTCGCCGGGGCGGACGAAGGGCGGCTGCGTCCCCTGCTCGTCCTGCTCGGCGCCGAGTTCGGTGAGTCGTGGCGGGAAGGAGTGACCGAGGCGGCCGTCATGGTCGAGCTGCTGCACCTGTCGTCGGTCGCCGACGCGCACCGCAGCGCGACGCCCGGTACCGACTGGCTGCTGGCCCGCTCCGCCCAGCTCGCCGCCGGCCTCGGCACGCACGCCCTGCAACTCAGCGCGCAGACCGTGGGCCGGCTCGCGGCGGGACAGCTGCGCCAACTGGCCGGGCCCGCCCCCGAGGAGGAGCCCGTCGCCCACTACTTCGAGGTGACCGCGGGCCGGACCGCAGCACTGCTCGCCCTGTCGCTGGGCATGGGAGCGCTGCAGGCCGGTGCCCCCGACCGGTGCGCGCGGGCCCTGATCGACTACGGGGAACACCTCGGTGTCGCCCTCCGGATCGCCGACGACCTGATCGTCTCGGCCCCGCCGGCCCCCGACGCCGGCGACGCGCCCGACCACGACCCGTTCTCCGGGGCCCCCGGCCTGCCCGTGCTCCTGGCCCGGTCCGACACCACCGCGCGGGGCGCGGAACTGCGCCGCCTGCTCACGGGCGGCGCGCCGGCCGCGGCGGACCGGAGGCGGGCCCGGGAGATGCTGCGTACCGCCCCCGCCACCCGGCGGGCCCGGGCGGCCCTGCACGGGCGGCTGGCCGCGGCCGTCGCCGCGGTCGGCGTCCTGCCCTCGCTGCCCGCGCGCCGCGCGCTCTACGCGCTGTGCGACTTCGTCGCCGCACGAACCAGTCGGACCACATGAGGAGTTGGCCATGACGATGCACGACCGGGTGGGCGAGCTCGCGCTGATCCGCGACGAGGTCCTCGAAGGAGTCCCCCGGGCCACGCAGGCCCAGCACGCCAAGGGGAAACTGACCGCGCGCGAACGCCTCGCGCTCCTCTTCGACGAGGGGTCCTTCACCGAGATCGAGCAGCTGCGCAGACACCGGGCCACGGGTTTCGGCCTGGAGGCCAAGAGGCCGCACACCGACGGCGTGGTGACCGGCTGGGGCACGGTCGAGGGCCGTACGGTCTTCGCCTTCGCCCATGACTTCCGGATCTTCGGCGGCGCGCTCGGCGAGGCCCACGCCACGAAGATCCACAAGGTGATGGACCTCGCGATCGCCGCCGGAGCTCCCCTGGTCTCCCTCAACGACGGTGCCGGCGCCCGTATCCAGGAAGGTGTCTCGGCCCTGGCGGGCTACGGCGGCATCTTCCAGCGCAACACCCGGGCCTCGGGCGTGATCCCGCAGATCAGCGTGATGCTCGGCCCGTGTGCGGGCGGGGCGGCCTACAGTCCGGCGCTGACCGACTTCGTGTTCATGGTCCGGGACACCTCGCAGATGTTCATCACCGGCCCCGACGTGGTGCGCGCGGTCACCGGGGAGGAGATCACCCAGAACGGCCTCGGCGGAGCCGACGTGCACGCCGAGACCTCCGGAGTGGCGCACTTCGCCTACGACGACGAGGAGACCTGCCTCGCCGAGGTCCGCTACCTGCTCTCCCTGCTGCCGGCCAACAACCGCGAGACGCCACCGGCCACCCGAGCGCAGGACCCGGCAGACCGGCGCTGCGAACGGCTGCTGGAGCTGGTGCCGCTCGACGGCAGCCGCCCGTACGACATGCACGAGGTGATCGCCGAACTCGTCGACGACGGCGAGTACATGGAGGTGCACGAGCGCTGGGCCACCAGTGTCATCACGGCCCTCGCCCGGCTCGACGGCCAGGTGGTCGGTGTCGTCGCCAACCAGCCGCAGTCCTTCGCGGGGGTGCTCGACATCCACTCCTCGGAGAAGGCCGCGCGATTCGTCCAGATGTGCGACGCCTTCAACATCCCGCTGGTCACCCTGGTCGACGTGCCCGGCTTCCTCCCCGGGGTCGACCAGGAGCACGGCGGGATCATCCGGCACGGCGCGAAACTCCTGTACGCGTACTGCAACGCCACGGTCCCACGGGTGCAGGTGATCCTGCGCAAGGCGTACGGCGGCGCGTACATCGTGATGGACTCCCGCTCCATCGGCACGGACATCTCGCTGGCCTGGCCGACCAACGAGATCGCCGTGATGGGCGCCGAGGGCGCGGCCAACGTGGTCTTCCGGCGCCAGATCCAGGCGGCCGACGATCCGGAGGCCACCCGGGCGCAGCTGGTCAAGGAGTACAAGTCCGAGCTGATGCACCCCTACTACGCGGCGGAACGCGGCCTCGTCGACGATGTGATCGACCCCGCCGACACCCGCTCCGCACTGGTCCGCGCCCTGTCCATGCTCCGCGCCAAGCACGCCGCGCTGCCCTCCCGCAAGCACGGCAACCCCCCGGTGTAGAGGAGACCGCCATGCCGGCGTCAGTGTTCGACGGGCCGTTGGGCCCCACCCTGTTCAAGGTCGTCAGCGGCACGCCCTCCGCGGAGGAGCTCGCCGCCGTCACCGCGGTGCTCACCGCTCTGGCGGTCACCGCCGGCGCCGAGACCGAAGCCGGCCAGCTCCCGGCGTCGGACATCGCGGACTGGAACCGTCCCGAACTTCTGCCACCGGCCTCCTGGATGGCGGCCCGGCGCTCGGCTGGCAGCTAGCTGCCAGCCTCGTTGCAGGCCTTGATCCTCTCTGTTAGTCAGTCCAAAAGCGGTACGAACGGGTCATTCGACGACCGGCCGCAATATCGGGAGGCAGCTCGTGCTTCAGGTGGTGTTCCGGATCCTGGGGCCTTTGGACATCAGTGCCGACGGACAGCCGGTGGTCCTCACCGGCGCCCGCCAGCGCACCATCATGTCGATGCTGCTGCTCGCTCCCGACCGGGTCGTCTCCGTCGACGCGCTCGCCGACGCCGTCTGGCACGGCACCCCGCCCCCGACCGCCCGCAACCAGATCGCGATCTGCGTCTCGGCCCTGCGCAAGACGCTCAAGGCGGCGGCCGGGGCCGACGACATGCTCGTCACCAGCCACCCCGGCTACATGCTGTTCACCGGTGAACACCGCATCGACGCAGTCGAGTTCGACGAGTGCGCCGCCCTGGGCCGGGAGGCCGCCCGCAGCGGCCGGCCCGAGGAGGCCTGCGCCCACTTCGCGGACGCGCTCGCCATGTGGCGCGGCCCCGCCCTGGACGGAATCCCGGCCGAACGGGTCGAGGCCGAGGCGGCCCGGCTGACCGAGATGCGGCTCGACGTGTACGAGGAGTACATGGGGCTGCGGCTGGAACTGGGCCAGCACCGCGAGATCATCGGCGAACTCGCCGCCTTCGTGCGCGAACACCCGCTGCGGGAGCAGGCCACGGCCCACCTGATGCTCGCCCAGTACCGCTCGGGGCGGCGCGCCGAGGCGATGGAGACCTACCGCGAGGGCCGCAAGGTGCTCGCCGACGACCTCGGCATCGACCCCGGGCCCGCGCTCCAGGAACTGCACGAGCAGATCCTCGCCGACTCCCCCCGGCTCAACCTCCCCGTGGAGCCGGTGACACCGGTCCCGTCGGCGACCGTGCCCGCCCATCTGCCCTCCAGCGTCGCCTCGTTCACCGGACGCAACCCCGAACTCGCCACCCTGGACCGGCTGCTGGACCTCCTGGACGGACCGGCGCTGCCCGTCGGGTCGATCACCGGCATCGGAGGCGTGGGCAAGACCGCCCTCGCCGTGCGCTGGGCCCACCAGGTCGCCGGCCGGTTCCCCGACGGCCAGCTCTTCGCCGACATGCGTGGCTACGACGAGGAGGCACCGAGCCTCCCCGGCGCCGTACTCGACCGGTTCCTGCGCGCCCTCGGTGTGCCCGGACCCCAGATCCCCGCCGACCCCAACGAGCGCACCGCGCTCTTCCGCAGCGTCCTGGACGGCCGGCGTGTCCTGATCGTCCTCGACAACGCCCGCTCCTTCCGGCAGATACGGCCCCTGCTGCCCGGTTCCGGACGCTGCTGCGTCCTGGTCACCAGCCGTGACCCGATGGGCGGCGCGCTCGCCGGTGACTACGCCTTCGTACCGCTGAACCTCGAGGCGCTCGGGCAGGACGAGTCGATCGCGCTGCTGTCCAAGGTCGCCGCGGACGGCAGGCTGAGCGCCGACCCGGTGGCCGCCGCCCGGCTCAGCGCCCTGTGCGACCGGCTGCCGCTCGCGCTGCGCATCGCGGCCGCCCGGCTCGCCGCCAAGCCCCACTGGTCGGTGCGGACCCTGGTCTCCCGCCTGGAGGACCAGCACCGCAGGCTCGACGAACTCAGCCCGGACGAGCGCGGTGTGCGGGCCGGTCTGCGGCTCAGCTACCGAGACCTGCCGCCCGCCACCGCCCGTATGTTCCGGCTGCTCGGCCATCTGAACGTGCCCGACTTCGCCTCCTGGGCCGGGGCCGCGCTCCTCGACATCGATCCGTTCGACGCCGAGGACCTCATCGAGGAACTGGTCGACGCCCAGATGCTGGTACCGCTCTCCTCGGCCACCGGCCCTGTCCGCTACCGCTTCCAGGACCTGCCCCGGCTGTTCGCCCGTGAGCTGGCGCTCGCCGAGGACACGGAGGACGAGCGGCGCGCCGCCCTGCGGCGCGCCTGCGGGGCGTGGCTGGGGCTCGCCGCCGAGGCCCACCGCAAGGTGTACGGCGGCGACTACACCATCATCCACGGGCAGGCCCCGCTGCGGCCGCTGCCCGGCCATCTGGCGGAGAGCATGCTCGAGGACCCGATGGAGTGGTTCGAGAGCGAACGCGCCTCGATCACCGGCCTGGTGGACCAGGCCGCCCGGGAGGGCGAGGCCGCGTACGCCTGGGACCTGGCGATCACCAGCGTCACCCTCTTCCAGAACCGCAACTACCTGGAGGACTGGCGTTTCTGCGGCGACCGGGCGCTGGCCGCCGCGCGGGCGGTCGGCGACCGGCTTGGCGAGGCCGTGATGCTGCACTCGCTCGGCACGCTGGAGATCGTGCGCTGGGAGTACGAGGCCGCCCATGGTCATCTCGACGTGGCGCTGCGCCTGTTCGAGGCGCTGGAGGACGAACAGGGGGAGAACCGGGCGAAGGGGCGGGCCCTGGTGCTGCGCAACCTGGCGCTGTGCGCACGCCATCGCGGGGACCTGGGCGCGGCGCGGGAACTGGGACACCGCTCGCTGGAGATCTTCCGCACGGTCGGAGACCACTACGCGGAGGCTCATGTGCTCGGTCTGCTGGCCCAGATCGAGCTGGAGCGGGGCCGGCCGCAGGCGAGCCTGGTGCTGTCCTCCGAGGCGGTCGCCAGAAGCCGCGGACTGGGAAGCGTACGGGGGGAGGCGCAGAGCACGGTCCGTCTCGCCGAGGCGTTGATCCACGAGGGGGAGGGCGAGCGGGCGGAGGACGCCTGCCGTCGGGCGCTGGAACTGGTACGCAGCAGTGGTGACCGGCGTGGTGAGGCGCATGCCCTGCGGGCCCTGGGCGAGGCGTTGTGGCGCCAGGACAAGAACGAGGAGGCCGAAGCGGTGCTCGAGCTGGCGCTGTCGGTCGCCGGCAAGGTGCCGGACCGTTTCCTGGAGGCGCGGGCCGGGGTGCTGCTCGGCTGTGTGCGTGCCCTGCTCGGGGAACGCGCCGGGGCCGCGGCCTGCTTCAAGACGGCGGGTGACCTCTTCTCCGAGGTCGGCGCGCCGTCCTGGCGGGAACGGACGACCCGGCTGCTGACGGTGCTCGGTGAGGAGGAGCGCGTCGAGCCGGCGGGACTGTTCGAGCTGGTGCGGCCCTGAGAGGCCGGGAGCGGATCGGGTCGGGTCACGTCCACGGGTCGTCGATGTCGGCCCCGGCCGGCGCGGTGGTCCACGGGTCGTCCACCACGGTCCCGGCGACCGTCCGGTCCGTCTGCGATCCGGTGAGCTGAGCGGCGCCGGCACCCGCACCGGCCGCCGAGAGGAGCAGGACCAGGCCGGTCGTGACGGCTGCCTTGGCCGAGGTGATGACGAAGCGCTGCATGACACTCTCCTGAGGGTTGCTGCACGATGCGGACCCCGCTCTGGGCGGTTGCCCCGCGGTATGGGGAAAAAGCTACGAGGACCGCTTTTTCCGGCGGTTTCGTCTCGCTTTCGCGGCCACGAAATCGCTCCGACACCGGTGAAAAAGACCAGCTCAGTAGCTTTTCGCGGCAGGTGGCCCCGTGCGTGGAGCGGGCCCGCGCAGCGAGGAGGACGCCATGGATTTCAAGATCCTCGGCTCGGTGTCGGCCGAGTCCCAGGGACGTGCGGTCCCCCTCGACGGCAGCAAGCAGCGCACGGTGCTCGCCGCCCTGCTGCTGGCCCACGGCAAGGTCATGACCGACGAGCGGCTCACCACGCTGGTGTGGGGATTCGACCCGCCGGCGACCAGCACCAACCAGCTCTACACCTATGTGTCGAGACTGCGCACCCGCCTGGCCCCCGGGATCGGCCTGCGACGCAGCGGCCCCGGCTACCGGATGGACATCGGCGACGCCACGTTCGACTGGGAGACCTTCCGGGCGCTGGCCGAGTCGGGCGGCGCGGACCTGCGGGCCGGGAGGTACGCCGACGCCGAGCGCCGGCTGGCGAGGGCCCTCGCCCTCTGGAACGGCCCGGCCCTCACGGGCGTCACCGAGCAGCTCGCCGAGGCCGAGGGCACCCGGATGGAAGAGGCCCGGCTCTGCGCCGTGGAGCACCACACGGAGGCCGCGCTCGCCCTGGGCCGCCACACCGAGACCGTGCCCGGCCTGACCCGCCAGGTGGCCCTGCACCCGGTGCGGGAGCGGCTGCGGGGCCAGCTGATGACCGCCCTGTACCGCTGCGGCCGACAGGCCGACGCGCTCGCGCTGTACGAGGAGGGACGCCACGTCCTCGCCGAGGAGCTGGGCATCGACCCGGGTCCGGCACTGCGCACGCTGTACGAGGAGATCCTCAGGGGCACACTCGCCGCACCGGCCGCACCGGAGCGCGCGGCCGGCACTGCGGCTCACAGGAACGAAGCCGAGAGCGCCGACCGCGGCCCCCGCGGGAGCGGGAACCCCGAAACCGTCCATGACGAGGCCCCCGCGCCGGCCCGGCTCGCCGCCTGCCCTGCGGACGGCGTACGGCAGGGCCCGCCCGTCGCGCGGACGACGGGACTCTCGGAGCGCGCCCTGGTGCCGACGCTTCTCCCCGCCGCCCCCCGCGACTTCACCGGCCGCGACGCCGAGGTGGAGTGGCTGCTCGACGCGCTGCACGCAGGGCAGGACGTCGTGGTCACCGGCGCGCCGGGGACCGGTACCTCGGCCCTGGCCCTGCACTGCGCCGAACGCTGCCGCGACGCCTTCCCCGACGGCCAGCTCTACGCCGACCTGCGCACCGAGGGTGGCGCGCGCGAACCCGGCGAGGTCCTCGGCTGGTTCCTGCGCGCCCTGGGCGCCGATCCCGACCGGCTGCCCGCGACCCTCGACGAGCGCGCCCAGCTCTACCGGACGTTGCTGACCGGCCGGCGGATGCTGATCGTCCTCGACAACGCGACCGACGACGCCCAGGTGCGCCCGCTGCTCCCGGGCTGCGGGGAGAGCCGCATCGTCGTCACGGGGGTACGCGCCCCGCTGGCCTCGCTCGAAGGGACCCGCCTGATGCGGCTCGGTCCGCTGGAGCCGGGCGACGCCGTGCGGCTGCTCGCCGCCGTCGCGGGTGCCGGCCGCATCGGGGACGACGCCGAGGCCGTCGTCCGCATCGCCGAGTGCTGTGACCGGCTGCCGCTCGCGCTGCGGATCGCCGGGGCCCGGCTCGCCGCCCGCCCGCAGTTGACCGCGACCCGGCTGGCCGCGCGCCTGGAGCGTCAGGAACGACGGCTGGGCGAACTGCGGCTCGGCAGCCTGGACGTCGCGGCGGGACTGCGCCGCGTCCTCGACGAACTGCCGCCCCGCGTCGCCGGTGCCTTCGTCGCCCTGGCCGCGTCCGGCCCGCCGCAGCTCAGCGCCCCCGACGCGGCCGCCGTCCTCGGGACCGCGACCGACGACGCCGAGGACCTCCTGGAACAGCTCGCCGACGCCCGTCTGATGGAGGGCTGGAGCGCCGACGGGGACACCTGGGCGCGCTATCGCGTCCCGCCGCTCGTCCGGCTCTTCGCCCGCGAGCGGAGCGAGACGGCCCTCGTCGGCGTCTGACGTCCCACGGCTTCTCGCCGCCCGCTTCTCCCGCTCCGGTCCTTCGGGGCCTTCCCCCGGTCTTGGGGGGAGGCCCCGAAGTGGCGTCCGGCGCGGGATCAGCCGCAGCCGCCCGCGTGGCCTTCGTCCAGGGTGTACATCTCGGGAGGGCTGTTGAACTTGTGTCCCTGTGCGATGAGTTCGCTCAGTGCGTCGACATATTCCGCGAGAAGTTCGGCCCACGGCCTGGGGCTGTCCCGCAGCAGCTCCTCCCGCTCCCTTGCCGCCTGGTTCTCGATGTATTCGAGGAATTCCAGCGGGTGCTGGACCTGGACAGGGGCGTTCTGGTCTTCACGCATGCTTCCTCCTCTGTTGACGACCGGGCCCCTCGAGGTCCCGCACAAACAGAGTCGGCCGGTTCCCTGTACGAATCCCTGCCTCGTTCTCCACGCCCCCGTACAGGTTTTCGCGTGGCGCGATACAGGTTCCGTACAGACGGTCCGGAAAGCATTTCGTCATGGAGCGCAGCATCAGGAGAATCGTCGTCGTCGGCGGCTCGGTCGTCGGCTGGACCGTCGCGGTCCGGCTGGCGCACGCCTTCGGCGGGACGGTCTCCGTCACCGTCCTCCAGACGCCGGCGACGCTCGCGGACGGGATGGAGACAGAGCAGGTCACGGCCGTCCCGCCGGAAATCCAGCGGGTGCTGTTCGACCAGTTGGGCGTCGCCGAGAGCGCATGGATGAGGGCCTGCCGGGCCTCGTTCAGGACGGCCGTCCGCCATGTCAACTGGCGCACCACGGGCGCGGCGGAAGCGGTGGCGCACACCCTCCCGAACGGCGGCGTGGATCACTTCTACCGCCCCTACGCCGATATGCCGGAATGTGAGAAGAACCCGCTCTCCGACTACTGGCAGACCCGGCGCTTTCACGGGGAAACCGTGGAGCCGTACGACTACGCGTGTTTTCGTGAGCCGCCGCTGATGGACGCGAGGAAATCACCGCGCTGGCTGGACGGCCGGGCGGCCCTTTCCTACGGATGGCACGCCGACACCCGGCTGTTCGCCGAGTTCCTCCGGGACATCGCCGTACGGCGGCTCGGAGTAGGCGTCCTCTGTGATCGCCTGCGCGACACCTCGCGCGACGCGAACGGAATGCTCACCGCACTGCACACGGAACAGGGGCGCACGGTCACCGGCGATTTCTTTCTGGACTGCACCGGACAGCAGGGGCTGTTGCTGACAGCAGCACTTGGGGAGCCGTTCGAGGACGCGCACGACCGGCTGCTGTGCGACAGCGCCGTCACCGTCACCGTCCCGCACGACGACGACACCCACGGCATCGAGCCGTACGCCACCGCGACGGCGTCGCCGCACGGCTGGTCCTGGAAGATGCCGCTGCCCGGCCGCTTCGTCGCCGGACACGTGTACGCCCGACACCTGACGACCCCGGACGAGGCGGCCCGCGCGCTGTGCGCACTGTGGGGGATCGACCCGGACCGCGGCGAGGTCCGTCAGGTGCGCCACCGCTTCGGGCGCAGCCGCCGCGCCTGGGTGGGCAACTGTGTCGCGGCGGGGGCGTCCGCCTTCTCCGTGGAACCGCTGGGGGGCGACGCGCTGACCGAAGCACTGGACACCGTCGACCGGCTGATCCGCGACTTTCCCTCCCGGGACGCCAGGGACGTCCCCGCGGCCCGATTCAACCGGGCCGTCGCGGCCCGGCAGGCGCGAGCCCTCGACCTGGTGCAGCTGCACTACGCGGCCGCGCCCCGCACCGACCCCGGTTTCTGGCGGGCCCAGCGCGAACTGCCCCTCTCCGGCGCGCTGGAGGAGTGCGTACAGGCCTACCGCGCGGGGCTGGCCTCGGACACCGGTGAGGCCGAGCACTACGGTCTGCTCGCGGCCCTGCAAGCGGGACGGCCCGCGCCGCGGGCCTCGATCGGCCACCGCCCCGACGCCCGGCGCGCGGCCGGCGAGTACTTCACCCGGGTGCGGCGCCAGCAGCGCATCCTGCTGGAGACGCTGCCGAGCGCACACGCCTACCTGCGTCGGCTGCACCGGCCCGCGGTTGCATGAAGCTGCCACTTCTGTCCGAGTTCGGCCCGGCTGCGCCTAGGGTGGCCCGCGACCTACCGAGGGAGCGGTTTCATGGCAGCACAGGCCAACGGAGTCATCGACGGCGTCCCCCTCACCCTCCTCATCGCCCTGACCGCCACCGTCCTGCTCGGCCTTCTCGCCCTGGGCGTCTCGACAGCCTCCCGTCGGCTCCTGGGCATCCGGGTCGGCCCGCTGCGCGCGCTCGGCGCCGGCCTGGTGGGGGTGGCCGCCGTGGCCGTCTACGGGCAGGCGATGCAGCACAGCGAGGAGGACCTGGGCGCGCTCTCCACCATGCAGATCCCCCTCGCGCTGTTCGCCGCAATGGTCACCCTGGCGATCGCGGAGGTCTTTCTCCCGTACGGCAGCTGGGCCAGACCGCTGCAGGCGGTGCGGGGTCTCGGCGACCGGCTGCGCCGGGCCCGCCGCTACTCCCGGATCAGCAGGATCTTCGTACGGCACGGACTGGGCCGGCTGCTCAGGGGACGGACCGGCTGGCAGCGGGCGATGCGGCCCGGGCCGTACGGCGAGCAGTGCGCCAGGTCGGCGCGGTTGGCCCTGGAGGAGTGCGGGGGCGCCCTCATCAAGCTCGGCCAGGTGCTCTCCACCCGACGCGATCTGCTGCCCGCGCACTTCATCGACGAACTGAGCCGGCTGCAGAGCGACGTACCACCGGCGCCCTGGCCGGAGGTGGAGGCGGTGCTCCACAAGGAGCTGGGCAAACCGGTCTCCGAGGTCTTCGAGTGGATCGAGCACGTGCCGCTGGCCGCCGCGTCCATCGCCCAGGTGCACCGGGCCCGGCTGCACGGCGGCCCCACCGTGGTCGTGAAGGTCCAGCGCCCCGGCATCCGTGACACCGTCGAGCGGGACCTGGACATCGTGCTCGCCGTCAGCCGCAGCCTGCAGAGCAGGCTCCGCTCCGCCCAGGCGCTCGGTCTGCGTGAACTGGGCGACGGGTTCGCCGAGTCGGTGCGGGAGGAGCTCGACTTCCGTATCGAGGCGCGCAACGCCAGCGCCGTGGCGAAGGCCACCGGCGGGCTCGACTCCGACGCCCCCGTGCGCATTCCGCGGGTGTACTACGAGTTCACCTCGGCGCGGGTCCTGGTGCAGGAGTGGATGGAGGGCGTCACCTTCGACCGGGCCGGCGCGGCCGCCGACGGAGCCGGCCTGGACCGGGAGGCGCTGGCCCGCACCGCCGTCGGCGCGATGCTCCACCAGATCCTGCGGGTGGGCGTCTTCCACGCCGACCCCCACCCGGGCAACATGCTGCTCCTGGACGACGGGCGGATCGGCCTCATCGACTTCGGCTCGGTCGGCCGCATCGACCCGTCGGTGCAGATCGCCATCCAGGAACTGCTGGTGGCGGTGGACCGCGGCGACCCGGCCGGGCTGCACGACGCCCTGATCACCCTGCTCGGCACCCGGGCCACCACGCACGAGGAGATGGTGCCCGACCAGCTGCTGCTGGAGCGGGAGTTGGGCCGCTTCATGGCCCGGCACCTGGGGATGGCGGCGCAGCCCGACACGGAGACGTTCACCGCGCTGTTCCGTATGTTCGCCCGGTTCGGTCTCGCGGTGCCGCCCGAGGTCGCCGCGGTGTTCCGGGCCCTGGCCACCATCGAGGGGACCCTCACCCAGCTCGCCCCGGGCTTCAACCTGCTGGAGGAGGCACGGGGGTTCGCCGTGGGCCTGCTCGCCGACCGGTTCGGGTACCGCAGGCCGAAGGAGGACGGCCAGAAGAACGCCACCTCCGCCGGAGGTCTCGTCCCCCCGGCCTTCTCGGCCGTGACCCACGCGGCGGCCCAGGAGCTGCTGTCGGTGCTGCCGATGCTGCGCAGGCTGCCCCGGCGGGCCGAGCGCATCAGCGCCTCGCTGGAGGAGGGCAGGCTGGGCGTACGGGTGAGATGGCTCGCGGACGAGCGGGAGCGGCGGTTCGTCTCCGGCCTGATCCACCAGGTGACGGTCACCCTGATGGCCGCGTGCAGCGGGCTGATGGGCGTGATGCTGGTGGTGTTCGGCACGGGCAAGGGCCCCAGGGTGTCACGGCAGCTGGAGCTGTACCCGCTGCTCGGCTACCACGTGCTCGCCCTCAGCGCCATCCTCATGCTGAGGGCCCTCTACACCGCGATGCGCCGCACCACATGACCGCGGGGCGCAAAGGGCGCCCCGCGGGGAGCCTCGCTCTCACCCGCGCAGCAGGACCGGCAGGGCCTCCAGCGGGCGTACGACCACGCTGCGCTGGTAGCGCAGCTCCGTCGGGGCCACCGCGAGGCGGGCGGACGGGAAGCGCTCGAAGAGCCGACGGGCCGCGATCTCCGTGATGACCTTCGCCAGGTGCGCGCCCGAGCAGTAGTGGATGCCGAACCCGAAACTGAGGTGGGCCGGCTTGTGCCGGTCCAGGTCCAGCTCGTCGGGGTGGGCGGGGAACTGGTCCGTGTCCCGGTTGGTCGACATCACGCAGACGACGACGACCTCGCCGGCCGGGATGGTCACTCCGCCCAGCTCGACCGGCTCGGTGGTGACGCGCTGCAGCGCGTTGCTGATGGGGCTCACGTAACGGATCAGCTCGTCCATCGACTTGCCCCAGCGGCCGGGCTCCGCCAGGAGCCGCGCCCGCTCCGCCGGGTGGGTCAGCAGAGCGGCGATCACCCCGCCGACCAGGCTGGCGGTGGTGTCGTTGCCCCCCGTCATCAGGGCGAAGCCGGTGGAGAGGATCTCGGTGCTGGTGAGCCGGTTCTCCGGGGCGGCGTGGATCAGCGCGGACAGCAGGTCCTCGCCGGGCTCGCGTTCCTTGCGTGCGATGAGGTCGGCCATGTAGGCGGACAGTTCCTGGATGTTGCGGTCGAGGACCCCGGAGCCGTCCGTGGGGGAGTAGGTGCGCAGCGCGGTCGACCAGCGCAGGAAGTCGGGCCAGGCCTCGGCCGGCACACCCATCAGCTCGGCGATGGTGATCACGGGCAGCGGGTCGGCGTACCCGGCGATCAGCTCGGCCTCCGACCCCTCGCCGAGGCGGTCGAGGAGATCGTCGGCTATCTGCTCCACCTTCGGACGCAGCGCCTCGGCCCGGCGCGGGGTGAACGCGAAGCTGATGGCCCTGCGCAGCGGGGTGTGCCGCGGCGGCTCCAGGTTGGCGAGGTGGTTCGCCTCCTCCGGCGGGGGCGTCATGGTGCGTCCGGTGCGTTCGGACATCAGGCGGTAGTGGACGTGGATGTCCCGGCTGAGACGCGGGTCGGCGAGCGCGGCCTTGGCGTCCTCGTAGCGCGTCACCACCCAGGCGCGTCCGCCGTCCGGGAACGACAGTTCGCGCACCGGGCTCTCGCGCCGCACGTGTTCGAGCACCGGATAGGGGTTCTGGGTGAATTCGTTGGTGAGCATCCAGTACTTGGAAAGAGTCCGTGTGCCGGTCATGTCCGTCCTCCGTGCTGTCACGCCGGGAGAGCCCCATTCGGTCGGCACGTTAGGCGCGCTCTGCCGTTCGGCGCAGGCCTGCTTTCAAGAGTTCTATCTGCGCTCGGACCGAGGGGGTCAGGGGGAGGAACATCTATGCCGTTTGGGAGATGTGGCCGCCTCAGGTCGGCTTCTAGGCTCCATCGCATCCGCCGGACACGGTGCACAGTGCTCCGGTCATGGACCGTTCGAACCAACCCGTGTGGGGAGTGTGAGTCATGACCGCGACCATTCCGACGTCGACGAAGCGTCAGGTCGTCGCCCGTGCTGTCGGTGTGACGAAGCTGTACGGCAAGGGAGAGGCGCAAGTTGCGGCACTGCGGGGCGTGGACGTGGAATTCACCGCCGGTGAGTTCACTGCCATCATGGGGCCGTCCGGCTCGGGGAAGTCGACGCTCATGCACACGCTGGCCGGTCTGGACACCCTCACGGACGGTGAGGTGTTCATCGGCGACGCCCGGGTGAGCGACATGTCCGACAAGGAGCTGACCCAGCTGCGCCGCGACCGGATCGGGTTCATCTTCCAGCAGTTCAACCTGCTCCCGACGCTGACGGCGGAGGAGAACATCCTGCTGCCGCTGTCGATCGCGGGACGCAAGCCGTCCAAGGACTGGTTCGACCGCGTGGTCGACACCGTGGGCCTGGCGCAGCGGCTGGGCCACCGGCCCACCGAACTCTCCGGCGGCCAGCAGCAGCGGGTGGCCTGCGCCCGCGCGCTGGTCTCCCAGCCGGAGGTGATCTTCGCCGACGAGCCGACCGGCAACCTGGACTCCGTCTCCGGGACCGAGGTGCTGGAGTTCCTGCGGGACTCGGTGCGCACCCTCGGGCAGACCATCGTCATGGTCACGCACGACCCGCGGGCCGCGTCCTACGCCGACCGCGTCATCTTCCTTGCCGACGGCCGGATCGTGACCGAGCTGAGGGAGCCGACCGCGGACGCCGTCATCGACACGATGCGCTCCCTCGACAGCAGTGCGCGGGTGTCGTGATGCTGAAGTTCACCCTCAAGAGCCTGCTGTCCCGCAAGCTCCGACTGGTCCTGTCGGGCCTCGCGGTCGTCCTCGCGGTGATGTTCGTCTCCGGTGCCATGGTCATCAAGGACACCCTGAACCGGTCCATCGACGCCCAGTTCACCGGTGCCTACGCCGACATCGACCTGCATGTGGCGCTCAAGCCCAAGGTGAAGTCCGCGGCCGACGGCGACGCGGCGGTGGTCCCGCCCGTGGACCGGGCGGCCGTCGACCGGGCGGCCGACGTCGCCGGTGTCGCCGAGGCGAGCGGGATGGTCCTCGCCGAGGGCGCCCGGGTCATCGGCAAGGACGGCAAGGTGGTGCCCGGCACCGGTGGCCCCCGCTACGGCGAGAGCTGGCGCCCGGAGAGCGAGCTGATCTCGCTGCGCTCCGGGCACGAGCCGCGCCGCGACAACGAGGTGGCCGTCAACGCCGGCCTCGCCGAGAAGGCCGGCCTCAAGGTGGGCGACCCGGTCGGTGTGCTGACGAACGAGCCCAGGAAGGACTTCGTCGTGGCCGGCGTCTTCGGCTACTCCGGGGACCGGGACTCCATCGGCGGCGAGCAGACGGTGGCCTTCACCGAACCGGTCGCCCAGCGGCTGATGCTCGGCCGGGCCGACGGCTGGTCCGGCATCAGGGTCACCCTCGCCGACGGCGCCTCCGCCGACACCGTCCGCTCCGCCCTCACCAAGGAACTCGGCCCGGGCTACGACGTGCTGACCGGCGAGGAACTGGCCCGCAAGGCCTCCGACAAGTCGCGCGGCATCCTGGACATGATGGGCACGCTGCTCCTCGGCTTCGCGGGGGTCGCGGTGTTCGTCGGCGTCTTCCTCATCATCAACACGTTCTCGATCATCATCGCCCAGCGGATGCGTGAACTCGCCCTGCTGCGGGCCCTGGGCGCCAGTCGCAAGCAGATGATCGGCTCGGTGCTCGTGGAGTCGTTCGTGGTGGGCCTGGTCTCCTCGACCCTGGGTCTGGCCGCCGGGTGCGGCATCGGGGCACTCGGCGCCGACATGCTGGCCTCGTCGACCGACGGGCTCCAGGTCGCCGCGTTGCAGGTGCCCGCCGGCGCGGTGGTCACCTCGTTCGCGGTGGGCATCCTGGTGACGATGCTGTCCGCGCTGCTCCCGGCCGTACGGGCCTCCAAGGTCGCCCCCGTCGCGGTGATCCGGGCGACGGCCACCCAGCAGGGCAGGCACCGCAAGCAGACCTGGACCGGCACCGCCCTGCTCGGCCTCGGCGTCGTGCTCCTCGGTCTCGGGCTCTTCAGGTCCGGCGGCGCCTCGACGATCATCAGCGGTGTCCTGCTGGCGTTCGTCGGCGTCTCCCTGCTCACCCCGCTGATCAGCAAGCCGTCGGTGCAGGTGCTCGGGGCGGTGTTCGCCCGGTCGACGCCCGGAGCCCTCGGCCGCCGCAACTCGGCCCGCAACCCGCGCCGTACGGCCATCACCGCCTCGGCGATGATGATCGGGGTGGCGCTGGTCACCGCCATCAGCACGGTGGCCGCCTCCGCCGAGGACAGCGTCAGCGGGGACATCAGGCGGGACCTGAAGGCCGACCTGGTGGCCATGGGCGAGGCGGGCTCGGCGTCCTCCGCCGCCATCGACCCGGCCGCGCTGGCCAGGATCGCCGAGGTGCCGGGGGTCGAGCGGGTCGCGGCCGTCACCATGGACACGGCCACGGTCGGCACGGCGGACCAGTCGGTCGCCTCCTGGCAGGACTGGACGAAGGCCCGCGAGGTGCTCGGTCTCAAGGCGGCGAAGGGAAGCATCGACACACTGGCCCCCGGCACCGTGATCATGAACGAGGGCACCGCCGAGAGCCGCGGGGTGAAGGTCGGCGACCGGATCGCCCTCCAGTTCCAGCGCGGCGACGCGCACACCTACCGGGTGTCCGGCGTCTTCGCGGACTCCACGCTCTCGAACGGCATCGTCGTGCCCTGGACCGACGCCGAGGCCGGCTTCCGTTCCAAGCAGCCCTCGCAGGCGTTCTTCCAGCTGGCGTCGGGCGCGGACGAGTCCCGGGCCCGGGCGCAGATCGAGACGCTGCTCAAGGACAGCCCCGAGGTCAGCGTGCAGACCCGTGACGATGTGATCGAGATGTTCAGCGGCGGGTTCGCCATGATGCTCATGGTCGTCCAGGCGCTCCTCGCCGTGGCGATGCTCATCGCGGTCCTCGGCATCGTGAACACCCTCGCCCTGTCGATCCTGGAACGGACGCGGGAGATGGGCACGCTGCGGGCGATCGGCCTCAGCAGGGGCCAGACCGTGCGCATGATCATGACCGAGTCGGTGGTGATCTCGCTCTTCGGCGCGGTGCTCGGGATCGTGGTCGGCGGCGCGCTCGGCCTCGCCGTCGCCCGGGCCATGGAGGACCAGGGCGTCAGCCGGCTCTCCCTCCCCTGGGGGCAGATGCTCGCCTACCTGCTGGGCGCCGCGGTCGTCGGGGTCATCGCCTCGATCGCCCCCGCCCGGCGCGGGTCCCGCCTCAACGTCCTCGCGGCCATCAGCCACGGCTGACCCGGCATCGCCGCACCATGGCCGAAAGGCGCCTTCGAGAGCTTCTCGAAGGCGCCTTCGCCGTGTCCGGGCGGCACCAGGACCGCGGGTGTGCAGGTTCCTGCATCTTCCATTGCCGTCCCAGTCCAGGTGAGTTGCTATGGAGTGGAATTCAAACGGTTCCGGCGGTAGGGAGCCGGAACTGTTCGAACTCGTTGTGTTCACCGAGGACAGGGGGAGTGATGCACGAGCGTGAGTTCCGGGCATTTGTGTCCGTGGCCGAGATCGGGCGCATGGATCAGGCCGCGAAAGAACTCGGATATTCGCAACCCGCCATCAGCTATCAGATCAAGTGTCTGGAACAGATGCTGGGCGCCAAACTCTTCACCCGTGACTCCACCGGGGCGAGACTCACCCGGGAGGGGCGCATGATATTGCCGTCCGCCCGTGCCGTACTCGCCCTGATCGACAGTATGAAAGGTGTCTGCACACCGGCGTGACCCCACTGGCTCCGGGCCCGAGACCCACCCGGTCCGGAGCCGGGGCCCGGTACCGGTCACCGGGCCAGGCCGCTGCCCCACACCCACGCCGCGATGCCGACCCTGTTGCGGACGTCCAGTTTGCGCTGGACGTTGGCGACGTGCGTCTTGGCGGTGCCGGCCGAGATGAACAGCTCGGCCCCGATCTCCGCGTTGGTCAGCCCCCTGGCGACCAGCTGGGCGATCTCCGTCTCACGCTCCGTCAGCGCTTCCGCGGGCGGCGCGGCCTTGGGCTTGTCGGCGTCCCGCAGGTGCTGCAGCAGGCTGACGGTGAGCGAGGGGCTGATCAGGGTGTCGCCGGCCATCGCGGCCCGCACGGCCTCCACCAGCAACGTGGGGCCCGACCGCTTCAGCAGGAAGCCGCAGGCCCCGTTGTGCAGCGCCGTATGGACGTATTCGTCGAGTCCGAACGTCGTCACGACCACCACCCGCACCGGGTTCACGGCCTCGGGTCCGGCGAGCCGCCGGGTGACTTCGAGGCCGTCCATGCGCGGCATGCGGATGTCGGCGAGAACGACGTCCGGTTCGAGCCGCGCGGCCAGTTCGACGGCCTGAAGACCGTCGGTGGCCTCGCCGACGACTTCCATGTCCGGCTGGGAATCCAGGATGAGGCGGAATCCGACGCGCACGGATTCCTGGTCGTCGGCGAGAAGTATACGAGTGGTCACGTCAGCACCGTAGTTGGCGGCCGTCTCCTTCAGCCACCGGATCCGTATTCAAAGATTCTCTGCGGACTTCGGTCGGGATTCAGCCGCTGGCAGCATCTAGTCCGTCGGACCTTCGGCGCCGCCGCGCGGTGCGTTCTCCCCAATTCCCTTTTGGAGCGGTGACTGGGCATGGCTCACACCAGAAGACTCAGAGCGCCGGCCGCGGTCGCGGCGGCGGTGGCGCTGTCCTTCACGCTGCTCGGAGCGCAGGCGCCGACGGCGGCCCGGGCCGCGGCGCCGGGCGATGCCACGCGGGTGCCGCTGCTGCCCACCGCGGCCGGGGCCGCGAACCGGCCGACCTGGCCGGCCGGGGCGTTCGGCCAGGCCACGACCCCCGCCGGGGGCGCCGCGAACGCCCCGTCCGTGTCCGGGCCCGCCGACGGCGCGACCCTGACCGGGACGCGGCCGGAACTGGTCGCGGAACGCCAACACGGCGCGGTGGCCCATGAGTTCGTGATCGCCTCCGGCGACACCCCGCGCACCGGGCAGGTCACGTCCTCCGGCTGGGTCAAGTCGCCCCGCTGGCAGGTTCCTGCGGGACTGCTGAAGGACGGCGGTCGGTACACCTGGACCGTGCGGACCAAGGACCGCACCGGCCGGGTCGGAAAGGACGCCGCCGCCCGCACCTTCGCGGTGAACCAGCGGCTGGGAGCGCAGCAGGACGGCGGCCCGGTCCCCACGGACACCCTGGGCCCCGTCACCGTCAACCTGGCGACCGGCAACGCGACCGCCTCCGTCAACACCGCCCAGGTCCCGACCGGTTCGGCCCCCCTGGGGGCCACCTTCACCTACAACTCCCAGGCCGTGGGCACGGAGGCCGGGCTGACCGGCTCGTACTACGCCGGTGACGCCGAGTCCGGGATCGCCGCGGCCGAGAAGCCCAGGACGGTACGGACCGACGCACGCGTCGACTTCCGCTGGGGCGGTCAGCCCTACCCGGACGCCGAACCCGACGCGGCCTTCCGTGTCGCATGGGCCGGACAGCTGGCCGTACCCGCCGACGGGACCTACCGCCTCGGCGGCGCCTATGACGGCGGGCTGCGGATCCTGGTCGACGGCAAGCCGGTCCTCGACGACTGGCGGGGCACCGACGCCACCGGCGACCGCCCGGTGTACGGCGGCGGACTCGCGCTGAAGGCGGGCCGCGCCTACGCCATCGAGGTCGAGTACCGCCGGCAGGCGGGGGACGGCCAGGTCGCGCTGTGGGCCGCGGGCGCCGGGCACGCCGCGCCCGTGCCGGCGTCCTGGCTGCGACCGGCCGGCGCGGTGCTCCCGCCCGGCTGGACGGTCACCCCCGCCGCCGTCGGACCGGACACCGACAGCGCCGCCAACGCGGCACCGGAGCAGGGCTCGACGCCGTCCTCCCAGGCCGCCGTAGGACTGTCGAAGACGCCCGCCGCCGAGGCACTCGCGGCTACGGGCACCGTCGCACCCGGCGTCGAGGCGCGGCGCAAGGCCGCGGCCGCGGCGGGCCCGGGCCGGCGCGCCGCCGCCCCCGAGGACCCGGCAGCCGGCATCGAGGCCGCCGAGGACGAGGGGCTCAGGTTCTTCTACGCGGGCAGTGCGGAGTGCGCCGACAGCGCGGCACCGGCGGGCTACGTGTGCGCCGTCCGCGTGCCCGGCGCGGGCACCACCCGGCTGTACTACCGCAACGGCAAGCTCAGCCGCGTCGTCAACCCCGGCGCGGAGACGACCGACTTCGGCTACACGGCCGACCACCGGCTCACCACCGTACGTCCGCCCCTCGTCATGGACTGGATCGCCGCGGGCGCCGGGCGCGACACCGAGGCCGCCCAGTACCGCGTCGACTACCGGCGCGACTCCGCCCCGGTGGCCCGGGTGACCGGACCGGACCCGGCCGGCTCCCCGTCCCGTACCGACCGGCGGCCGCAGCGCACCTACACCCGCGCCCCGGGAGCGACAGAGGTCGAGGTCGCCGGGGTGAGCACCGGGCAGGGCTGGACGCGCAGGGTCACCTACGACACCGCGGGCCGCCTCGAGACCGACACCGACGGCACCCGACGCACCACCCGGTTCACCTGGACGGCCGCCGACCAGCCGCTCACCCGCACGGACCCGGCGGGCCGGATGACCACGACGGTCTCCGACGCGTCCGGGACGACCACCGGCACCTACGGACCGGGCCCCCGCGCGTGCTTCGGCACGGACCTGCGCCCGCTCACCCCCGCCCCCCAAGGCTGCGCCAGGATCCCGGCCACGACGAGCGTGCTCGGTCCGGAGGGCCTGACGACCGAGCGCGCGGACACCGACGGAGTGCCGCCGCTGTCCACCCGGACGCGCTTCGACGAACTGGGGCTCCCGGCCGCGCTGGTGACCGACCCCGAGGGCCTCGCCCTGACCACACGTTACGAGTTCGACGAATTCTTCCGCCCGGCCGCCGAGATCCTCCCGAACGGCGCCCGCAAGACCTACCGGTACTACGGGGCCACGGAGAGCGCCGACAACCCGTGCACGGAGGAGAACGACCCGGCCCCCCAGCGCGGACTGCCCAAGTCCATCGCGCTGCCCGCCTCCGCCGACGGGTCCGCACGGGTCGAGAAGTACGTCTTCGGCGCACGCGGCCTGCCGGTCGCGGTGAACTTCGGCGGGCCCGACTGGACCTGCGTCGCCTACGACGCACGCGGCCGGATCAGCCGGATGTCCATGCCGGGCAACTCCACCCTCCCCGCGTGGAGCGTCGCCTACGACAGCGCGTACGGCGGCGACCCGCTCACCATGAAGGCCACCCAGCACGACCACTCCATGACCAACACCGTCGACCTGCTGGGCCGCGCCGTGAGCTACACCGACGGCCAGGGCACCCGTACGCGGACCGACTACGACCGGGCGGGCCGGGCCGTGCTCCAGCGCGTCACCCCGCCGTCCGCCGCCGACGCCCCGCAGATCGAGCGGACGCGGTACGACGCCGCGGGCCGGGTCCTGGCGGTCGTCCTCGACGGCAGGCAGCTCGCCACAGCCGACCACGACGCCGCCGGCGCCGTACGGACCGTGCGCTACGCCAACGGCGTCCGGCTCTCCGTGGACCGCGACGAGGCCGGACGGATCACCGCCAAGAACTGGGTCCTCGCCGACGGGACCGAGCGGCCCACCAAGGTCACCCGGTCGCAGTCGGGAACCGTCGTGGACGAATCGGTGGCCGGCCAGGACGCCCGGCCCGGCGGACCGAACTACCGCTACGACGCGGCGGGCCGGCTCGTGCGGGCCTGGGTCACCGGCCACGAGTACGACCGTGACTTCACCGCGCGGGCACCGGCCGACTGCCCGAGCGGCGCCCGCGCCGACGCCGGCGCCAACGGCAACCTCGTCCGCCTGACCGACCGCACGGCCCACGGCACCACCGTCACCGGCTACTGCTACGACGACGCCGACCGGCTGCTCGCGACCACCGGCGAGAACGCCGTCACGGGCGCGAGGTACGCCCTCAACGGCCACCTGCTCGGGTACGACGTCGGCGCGACCGAGCAGACGCAGCGTCAGGACGCCGTCGAACGCCACCTCGGCTCCGCCGTGACCGGCCCCGACGCGGCGGACGTCACGTACACCAAGGACATCGCCGACCACCTCATGGCGCGCGACGCCACCACCGCGCGCGGCACCGAGCACCTCCGCTACAGCCACACCGACATGGCGGACTCGGTCCCCGACCTGGTGATGGGCGCGGACAAGCGGCTGCTGTCCCGGGTGATCGGACTGCCGGGCGGTGTCGTCCTGTCCGTCAAGGCCGAGGCCTACCGCGGCGGGCGGACGACATGGAGCCTTCCGACGGTCCGCGGCGACCTCTTCCTCGTCGCCGGGGACACCGGCCGGCAGCAGGGCGACCTGTACCAGTACGGCCTGTACGGCGAGTCGCTCCGGTCGGACGGCACGGTCGACGCCCGCCACGTGCCGGACAACCTGCCCGGCGACTTCGACTACGGATGGCTCGGCCAGTACCAGGTGGGCACCGAGCACCAGGGATCGCTGTACAGCGTGGTGCTCGACACCCGCGTGCTGAACCCCGCCCTCGGCCGGTTCTCCGCCCCGGTCGCGGCCGGCCCCTTCCTCAACCCCTACGAGTACGCGGCCGGTGACCCGATCAACCACACGAGCATCAACGGCTACGACCTGGACGTGGAGAAGGAATGATGAAGACGCCCTTTACCGACGCCGACACCGAGATCCTGGAACACCACGGCACCCGTCTGGTGCGGGTGCGGCCCTCCGCGGGCGGTGACCACCGCGCCTGGTTCGCGGTCAACCGGGAGGCGCTGCGCTCGGCGATGTACGAGCACGCGGCGGTCATGGTGGAGGAGAGCGGCATCGTCCAGCACGCCGAACTCGCCGAGCTCGCCGAGGAGATCGGCGGCCGCACCCTGGAGTACAACGAGCGCTCCACACCGCGCAGCCGCGTCACCGGCAAGGTCTACACCTCCACCGAGTACCCGCAGGACCAGAGCATCCCGCAGCACAACGAGAGCGCCTACTCCGAGAACTGGCCGCACAACGTCTTCTTCTTCTGCGCGCTCGCCGCGCGCAGCGGCGGCGAGACCCCGGTCGCCGACAGCACCGCCGTGCTCGGCCGGCTCCCCGGCGACCTGGTCCGCCGGTTCGAGGAGAAGGGCGTGCTCTACACCCGCACGTACCGCACCGGGATGGGCCTGTCCTGGCAGGAGGGGTTCCAGAGCGACGACAAGGGCCACGTGGAGAGTTACTGCGCCGACCACGGCATCGAGACCGACTGGGACGGCGACGTGCTGCGCACCCGGCAGCGCCGTCCCGCGGTGGCCACGCACCCCGTCACCGGGCAGAAGGTCTGGTTCAACCAGGCGCACCTGTTCCACGTGCACGCCCTGCCGGAGGCGGTCCGTGAGGGCCTGCTGGAGATCTGCGGCGAGGACGGGCTGCCCCGCAACGCCTACTACGGCGACGGCACGCCCATCACCGCCGACGAGATCGCGACCGTCCTCGGCGTGTACGACGAGACCACGCTGGCCCATCCCTGGCGCACCGGTGACCTGCTGATGATCGACAACCTGCTCACCTCCCACGGCCGCCGTCCCTTCACCGGCGACCGCAAGGTCCTGGTGGCCATGACCACGCGCGAGGCGGACGGGGCATGACCACGGCCACCACGACGCTGAGCGCCGTCGACCTCACCGAACCACGGACCTTCCTCGGCCGCGGGGACGAACTGATCGCCCTGTGGCGGCGGTTCAGAACCGAGAGCCCGGTCCACTGGCATCCGGTCGAGGGACGTGAGGTGCCCGGCTTCTGGGTCCTCTCGCGCTACCAGGACGTCATGGAGGTCTACCGGGACAACAAGCGGTTCACCTCCGAGCGGGGCAACGTCCTCGCCACCCTCCTGGAGGGCGGCGACTCGGCCGCCGGGCAGATGCTCGCCGTCACGGACGGCCGGCGCCACCGGGAGCTGCGCAACCTGCTGCTCAAGGCCTTCGCACCGCGCGTCCTCGAATCCGTCGTCGACGGGGTGCGCCGCAGGGCCGACCGACTGGTACGGGAGGCCGTCGCCCGCGGCGCGTGCGACTTCGCGCAGGACGTGGCCGAGCACATCCCGATGGCGACCATCGCCGATCTGCTCGGCGTCCCCGCCGCCGACCGGGACTATCTGCTCTCCCTCACCAAGCAGGCCCTCAGCGCGGAGGAGGCCGAGCAGTCGGACGAGGAGGCCCTGGTCGCCCGCAACGAACTGCTCCTCTACTTCTCCGACCTGGCGGAGGAGCGCCGCGGGGACCCGCGCGACGACGTGGTGAGCGTGCTGGCCACGGCCACCATCGACGGCGAACCGCTCACCGAGCAGGAGATCGTCTTCAACTGCTACAGCGTCATCATCGGCGGCGACGAGACCAGCCGGCTCTCGATGATCAGCGCGGTGAACGAGCTGATCGCGCACCCAGAACAATGGCGCCGGCTCAAGTCGGGCGAGGTCGCGGTCGAGAGCGCGGTCGAGGAAGTACTGCGCTGGGTAACCCCCGCCATGCACTTCGGCCGCAGGGCGGTGACCGACGTGGAGATCGGCGGCCGGACCCTCCGCGAGGGAGACGTGGTCACCCTCTGGAACAGCTCGGCCAATTACGACGAAGAGGTGTTCCACCGGCCCGAGGTCTTCGACCTGGGCAGAACGCCCAACAAACACGTGTCGTTCGGCTACGGGCCGCACTTCTGCCTCGGCGCCCATCTGGGCCGGGCCGAGATCCACGCCCTGCTGACGGCGCTGCGCACCCATGTGGCGGAGGTGGTGCCGACCGCCCCGGCCCGCCCCATCCACTCCAACTTCCTGCACGGGTACAGCAGTCTGCCCGTCTCCCTGCGTCCGGCTCCGTAGGAAACCCCCGTCCTGCGAGCCGTGCGAAAACGAGTGCCCCGCTCTCCCCTGGAGCGGGGCACTCGTCATGTTCCCGCGGACCGAAGACCACCCGGCCCCGCCGAAAGTCCCTTACGTAAAGGCCGATGAGCATTTTTCGATACACGGATCTCGGTGCATCGAAGTTTTCCATGAGTCGATGGCCCGCCTGCTTTTGATTCATAGGGTGGGCCGGGTCGACGCGTCTACTCAATCGGAGTGAATGGCAATGGCCGATCGGAATGGACTCCAATTGCCGCTGACGGCCGCTCAGTACGGAATGTGGCTGGCGCAGCAGGTGAATCCGGAAAACCCGATGTACAGCATCGCCGAGTGCGTCGAGATATCGGGCGAGGTCGACGCCGCCTCCTTCGAGGCCGCGCTGCGCCGGGTGGTCCACGAGGCCGAGGCCCTGCGCGTCCGGTTCCTGCGGCGTCCCGAGGGGCCGGTGCAGGCGGTGGTGCCGGACCTGGACTGGCGGTTGCACACCGTCGATGTCAGCGACGCCGTCGACCCGTTCGCCGCCGCCGAGGAGTGGATGCTCGCCCGGGTGAGGACGCCGGTGAACCTCGACGCCGGACCGCTGTTCACCTTCGGGCTGCTCAAGCTGGCCACCGACCGGTACACCTGGTTCAGCCGGGTGCACCACACCATCGTCGACGGATACAGCTGGTCCCTGATCGTCTCCCGGGTCGCCGCCGTCTACTCGGCCCTGGTGGCCGGCGAGGAACCGCAGCCCGCCGCGTTCGGGACACTCGGGGAACTCGTCGAACTGGACGCCGACTACCGGCGGTCCGAGCAGTTCGCCGCCGACGCCGCGCACTGGTCCGAGCGCCTCGCCGGAGCCGCCGAACCGGTCACCCTGGCCGGGCGCCCGACCCGTGTCCCCACCGACCACGTCCGGCAGGCGAGCCGGGTCACACCGGAGTACGCCGAAGCACTGCGCGACCTCGCCAGGGAGGCCCGGGTCGGCTGGCCCGCCGTGGTCGTCGCGGGCATCGCCGCCCATCTGCACCGCCTGACCGGCGCCGACGACCTCGTGCTCGGTCTGGCCGTGGCGGGCAGGCCGGCCACGGCCGCCAAGCGCACCCCGGGCATGGTCTCCAACGCCCTCCCCGTCCGCGTCCGGCCCCGGCCCGCCGACACCGTGGCGGACCTCCTGCGCTCGGTCAGCGACGAGCTCCACCACGCGCTGCGCCACCAGCGCTACCGCTACGAGGACATCCACCGCGACCTCGGCCGCGTCGGCGACCGCAAACGGCTGTGGGGCCCCGAGATCAACCTCATCATGTACGGCGAACAGCTCAGCTTCGCCGGGCACGGCGCGGCCGTACGCGGGTTCTCCGTCGGCCCCGAGGAAGACCTCTCCCTGATCGTCGACAACCGGACGCCGGACGCCGGTTTCCTCATCGACTTCCACGCCAACGCCGACCTCTACACCGAGGAGACGCTGACCGGCCACCGCACGGCGCTCACCGGCTTCCTCGCCGCGCTGGCCGCCGCGGGACCGGACGCCCGCCTCGACTCCCTCGAACCGGCCGTGCCCGCCGGCTGGGTCCCGCCGGCCGCCGTGGACGCCCAGGACACCGGAGCCCCGGCCGCCTACCGCGCCCCGGCCACCCCGCGGGAGGAAGCGCTGTGCGCGCTGGTCGCCCAGGTCCTCAAGGTCGAACGGGTGGGCGTCGACGACGACTTCTTCCAGCTCGGCGGACACTCGCTCGCCGTGATCCGGCTCCTCGGCCGGATCCGTGAGACCTTCGGGGCGGAACTCTCCATCCGGACCGTCTTCGAGACGCCGACCGTCGCCGCCCTCGCCGGCCACCTCGACGGGACCGTCGGCCACCGCCGCGCCCTGGAGCCGATGGCCCGCCCCGCCGAACTCCCGCTCTCCCTCACCCAGCAGCGGCTCTGGCTGGTGAACCGGCTCCAGGGCCCCAGCGGCGCGTACAACATGGGCCTCGCCCTCAGGCTCACCGGCCGGCTGGACCGCGGCGCGCTCGCCGAGGCGTTCCACGACGTCCTGGCCCGCCACGAGAGCCTGCGCACCACCTTCCCGGAGACGGACGGGAAGCCGCGCCAGCGCATCCTGTCCCCGGCCGAGGCCGCCCTGGAGGTGACGCTCACCGAGCGGACGGCCGACGCCGCCACCCTGGACGCGACCGTCGCCGAGGTGGTCGCCGAGGGCTTCGACCTCACCGAGGGACTCGCCGTACGGCCCCGGCTGCTCCTCCTCGGTCCCGACGACCACGTACTGCTCGTCGTGCTGCACCACATCGTCGCCGACGGTCTGTCCCTCGCGCCCCTCGCCCGTGACCTGGGCCTCGCCTACACCGCCCGCGCGGCAGCCGAACCTCCGGCCTTCGCACCGCTGCCGGTCCAGTACGCCGACTACACCCTGTGGCAGCAGTCGGTGCTCGGCGACGAGAACGACCCGGACAGCCCGCTGGCCCGGCAGCTCGCGCACTGGACGAAGGCCCTGGCCGGACTCCCCGAGGAACTGGAACTGCCCACCGACCGGCCCCGGCCCGGCGAGCTGAGCCAGCGCGGCGACATCGTGCGCTTCGAGGTCGGGGCGGCCCTGCACCGTCGCCTGATCGAACTGGGCAGGACCCACCGGGCCAGCCTCTTCATGGTGTTGCAGAGCGCGGTCGCGGTGCTCCTGAGCAAGCTCGGCGCGGGTGAGGACATCCCGCTGGGCAGCGCCGTGGCCGGACGTGGCGACGCCCGGCTCGACGACCTCGTGGGCTGCTTCGTGAACACCCTGGTGTTCCGCAACGACGTCTCCGGCAACCCGAGCGTCAGCCAGCTCATCGAGCGGACGCGGGAGATGTCGCTGTCCGCCCACGCCCACCAGGACGTGCCCTTCGAGCGCCTGGTCGAGGCACTCAACCCGGAGCGCTCGCTCGCCAGGAACCCGCTGTTCCAGGTCATGATGGACGTGCAGACACCGGTCGAGTCCCACCTCGAACTGCCGGGCCTGACCACCACCCCGCAGCAGGTCGACCCCGGAGTCACCAAGATCGACCTGCTCTTCGGGCTCGACGAGCGCTCGGCGGGCCACGAGGCCGCCGCCGGGATCAGCGGCCGGCTCGAATACAGCACCGACCTGTTCGACCGCGCCACCGTCGAGGCCATGAGCGCCCGCCTGCTGCGGGTCCTCGACGCCTTCACGGCCGACCCCGGGCAGCGCGTCGCCGACATCGACATCCTCACCGAACACGAACGGCACCTGGTCCTGGGCGAGTTCGGCCAGTCCCCGGTGGTCGAGCCGGAGCTGCTGCTGCCCACGCTCTTCGAGCGCCAGGCCGCCCGCACCCCGGCGGCGCCGGCCCTGACCGAGCAGGACCGCACCTGCACGTACGCCGAACTCAACGCCCGCGCCAACCGCTTGGCGCGCACCCTGATCGCCGCCGGCGCCGGTCCCGAGCAGCGGATCGCGGTCCTGCTGCCCCGCTCGGCGGAGCTGGTGATCGCGCTCCTCGCGGTCCTCAAGTCCGGTGCCGCCTACGTCCCGGTCGACCCGGAGTACCCCGAAGAGCGGATCGCCTACATGCTCCAGGACGCGGCCCCGGCCCTGGTCCTGGCCGACCCGCGGACCCGGGACGCGGTGCCGCCCACCGAGGTGCCGGTCCTAGACGTCACCGAGGAGCACGACGGGCCGTCGGCGGACCCGGGCGACCCGACCGACACCGACCGGGTGCGGCCGCTGGACCCCGCCCACCCCGCCTACGTCATCTACACCTCCGGCTCCACCGGCCGCCCCAAGGGCGTCGCCGTGACCCACCGGTCCGTCGCGGTGTACCTGGAGTACGCACGCGAGTACTACCCCTCCGTCGCCGACGGCACCCTGCTGCACTCGCCGGTCTCGTTCGACCTGACCGTCACCTCGCTGTACGCCCCGCTGATCTCGGGTGGTCCGGTGCGCGTCACCGCCCTCGAGGGCCCCGGCGACGGCTCCCCGCGGCCGGCCTTCCTGAAGGCGACCCCCGCCCATCTGGCCCTGCTCGGTGTGCTGCCCGAGGAGTTCTCGCCCACCCGCGAACTGGTCGTGGGCGGCGAGATGCTGCTCGGCGAGACCGTCGACGAACTGCGCCGGCACCGGCCGGGGATCACGGTCGTCAACGAGTACGGGCCGACCGAGGCCACCGTCGGCTGCGTCGGGTTCAGGATCGGCCCGGACGACAGCGTTCCCGGGGGCCCGGTGCCGATCGGCCGGCCGATGTGGAACTCGGTGATCCGCGTCCTCGACCCCGTCCTCAACCCCGTACCGCCCGGCGCCTCGGGCGAGATCTACATCGGCGGCGGACAGCTCGCCCGCGGCTACCTGAACCGGCCCGGTCTGACCGCGGAGCGGTTCGTCGCCGACCCCTACGGACCGGCGGGCGCCCGCATGTACCGCACCGGCGACGTGGGCCGCTGGCGCGCCGACGGCCACCTCGAATACCTCGGGCGCGTCGACGACCAGATCAAGCTGAACGGCTTCCGCATCGAACTGGGCGAGATCGAGGCCGTACTGGCCCGGCATCCGCGGGTCGCGCGGTCCGCCGCCACGGTGCGCGAGGACACCCCGGGCCACCGCCAGCTCGTCGGCTACGTCGTCCCCGCGGCGGACGCGACCGTGGACCCGGCCGAGATCCTCACCTGGGCGGCGGGGCCGCTGCCCGCCTACATGGTCCCGGCCGCCGTCGTCGTCCTCGACACCCTGCCCCTCACCCCGAACGGCAAGCTCGACCGCAAGGCCCTGCCCGCACCGCGGCAGGCCGTCGACAGCGGCACCGACGTGCCGCGCACCCCGCTGGAGGAGACCCTCGCCGGGCTCTTCGCCGAGGTGCTCGGCCGCGAGAGCGTCGGACTGCACCAGAGCTTCTTCGAACTGGGCGGCGACAGCATCGTCTCCATCCAGTTGGTGGCCAGAGCCCGCCGCAAGGGCCTGATGTTCTCCCCGAAGGAGGTCTTCGAGCTCAAGACGGTGGCGGCGCTCGCCGCCCAGACCACCGAGGCGGCCGCCCCCGCGGGGGCCGACGAGAACGCCGGCGTCGGCCCGCTCCCCGCGACCCCGATCATGCGGTGGCTGGAGGAGCGCGGCGGCCCGGTCGACGCCTTCCACCAGAGCGCCCTCGTCCAGGTGCCGGCCGGGCTCGGCGAGAGCGAACTGGCCACCGCGCTGCAGGCGGTGCTCGACCGGCACGACGCCCTGCGCACCCGGCAGGACCGGACCGGCTCCGACGGCCGCTGGACGTACGAGATCACCGGACGCGGCAGCGTCGCGGCGGCCGGACTGGTCCGCCGGGTCGACACCGCCGGGCTCTCCGGTGAGGCGTTGCGCACGACGATCGGGCGGGAGGCGCGCGCGGCCTGGGACCGGCTGGCCCCCCAGGCCGGCGTGATGGTCCAGCTTGTCTGGTTCGACGCCGGCCCCGACGAGCCGGGACGGCTGCTCTTCGCCGCCCACCACCTGGTGGTGGACGGCGTCTCCTGGTCCGTCCTGCTGCCCGACCTGCGGGCCGCGTGGGAGGCCGCGGCCGTCGGCAAGGAGCCCGAACTCGCCCCGGTGGGAACGCCGTTGCGCCGCTGGGCCGAGCTGCTCGGGGCGCAGACCGCCGCCCGGGCCGCAGAGGAGGACCACTGGGCGCGTACGCTCGCGCTGCCCGCGCCCGCCCTGACCGAGCGGCCGCTCGACCCGGCCAGGGACACCGCGGGAGCCGCCCGCAAGCTCACCCGCGCACTCGCCGCCGACGCCACCACCGCCCTGCTCGACCGGGTGCCCGGGGCGCTGAACGCGAGCGTGCACGAGGTGCTGATCACCGCGCTCACCGTGGCGGTGGAGCACTGGCGCCGCCACCGGGACCCCGGCGGGGCCGCCGGAGCCCTCATCGACGTGGAGGGCCACGGCCGGCAGGAGATCGCCGACGGGCTCGACCTGTCCCGTACGGTCGGCTGGTTCACCACCATCCGCCCGGCCCGCCTCGACCCCGGAGTCGAGCACTGGGACGACCTGTGGGCGGGCGGCCCCGAGGCGGGCCGCGTGCTGCGCACGGTCAAGGAACAGCTCAGGGACGTACCCGACGAAGGCATCGGATACGGGCTGCTGCGCCACCTCGACCCGGACGCCGGACCCCGGCTCGCCGGGCTGGCCACCGCACCCCTGCTCTTCAACTACCTGGGGCGTGCCGAGGCCCCCGGCGGCGACTGGACCGCGGCGGCCGAGTCCGACGTGGTCCTGGCCGAAGGCGCCGACCTGCCGCTGTCCCATCCGCTGGAGGTCGACGCGGTCGTCCGGCAGGAGCCGGACGGGCCTCGCCTGACGGCCGTCTGGACCTGGCCGGGCCGACTGCTGTCCGACGCCGACGTCCGTGAACTCACGGACACCTGGTTCCGCGCGGTGCGCGCGCTGACCGAGTACGCAGAACGCCCCGACGCGGGCGGCCACACCCCATCGGACCTGGCGCTGGTGGAGCTATCCCAAGACGAGATCGACGGGCTCGAAGCCGAGTGGAGGACGCTGTGATGAAGAAGTCGGGTCCTGAGGACATCCTTCCGTTGTCCCCGCTTCAGGAGGGGCTTCTCTTCCACGCGTTGTACGACGAGTCGGGGAACGACGTCTACACCGTGCAGGTGGTGCTCGACCTGGGCGGCTCCCTGGACGCCGCCACGCTCAGGGCGGCCGCGCAGGCGCTGCTGGACCGGCACGCCAACCTGCGGGTGGGCTTCCTCCACCCCAAGCAGAGCCGTCCGGTGCAGGTCGTCTCGCGCACCGTCGAGGTCCCCTGGTCCGAGAACGACCTCAGGGAACTCGACGAGACGCGGAGGGCCGCGGAGCTGCGGCGGATCCAGGCCGAGGAGAAGGCCCACTCCTTCGACCTCGCGCGGCCGCCGCTGATGCGCTACCGCCTGGTGCGGCTCGCCGACGACGCGTACCGCCTGCTGTGCACCTTCCACCACATCCTGCTCGACGGCTGGTCGACGTCCGTGCTCCTCGGTGAGCTGCTCGCGGTGTACGCCGACGGGGGCGACGCCTCCGCGCTGCCGCGGGTCACTCCGTTCCGCGACCACCTCGCGCACCTGGCCCGGCAGGACCAGCAGGCCTCCGAGGAGGCCTGGCGCCGGGCGCTCGCCGGCATCGACGCACCCACCCGCCTCGTGCCCTCGGACCCGGCCCGCGAGGTCGTCCACCCCGAGCAGTTGGTCCTCGAACTGTCGGCCGACGCCACCGAGGCCCTCTCGGCGCGGCTGCGCGCGAACGGCCTCACCTTCTCCAGCGCCGTGCACGGTTCCTGGGCGCTGCTGCTGTCGGTGCTCACCGGCCGCCAGGACGTGGTGTTCGGCACGGTCGTCTCGGGCCGGCCGCCCGAGGTGCCCGGCGTCGAGCGCATGGTCGGCATGCTCATCAACACCCTGCCGGTCCGGGTCCGCCTGGGCGGCGGCGACTCGCTCGGCAGCGTCCTCGCCGGGCTCCAGGGCGAGCACCTGGAGATGATGGCCCACCAGTACACCGGGATGCGGGACATCCACCGGCTCTCCGGCCACGCCGAACTCTTCGACACCTACGTGGCGTTCGAGAACTTCCCGTTCGACCTGCAGGCCCTGCGCGACCTCGTCGACGACCTGACCATCGACGGCTTCGACGTCCTGGACGCCAACCACTACCCGCTCTGCCTGGTCTCGCACGTGTACGAGGGCAGGCTGCGGCTGCTGCTCAACTACCGGCCCGACCTCTTCCGCCCCGAGCAGGTCGAGGTCATCGGCGGTCGGCTGGTGCGGATCCTCCAGGCCCTGACCGACGACCTCGCGCAGACCGTGGCCGGGCTCGACCTGCTGGCCGACGGCGAGCGGGAGGCGCTGGTCGGGGCCGAGAGCGCCGCCGGGCACACGGTCGCGCAGGCCACCTTCCCCGAGCTTTTCGCGGCCCAGGCCGCGCGCACCCCGGACGCCGTCGCGGTGGAGTCCGCGGCGCTCTCCCTGACCTACGCCGAACTGGACGCGCGTACCGACGCGCTCGCCGATCGCCTCGCGGCCGGCGGCGTCGGGCCCGAACAGGTCGTGGCCCTCGTCCTCGGCCGTTCCGTGGAGTCCGTCGTCGGGTCCCTCGCCGTGATGAAGGCGGGCGCCGCCTATCTGCCGGTGGACCCCGACTACCCGGCCGAGCGCATCGCCTTCATGTTCGACGACGCGCGACCGGCTGCGGTGCTCACCACCACGGCGTACGAGCACGCGGTGCCCCGCACGGGCGGCACTCCCGTCGTCGTTCTCGACGCACTCGACGAGGCGGAGCCGCACCGGGACGGTGCCGGCCGCCGGCCCGCGGGACCCGTCCCGGTGGCCTCGCCCGCGTACGTGATCTACACCTCGGGCTCGACCGGCACGCCCAAGGGTGTCGTGGTCAGCCACGCCGGTCTCGCCGCCTTCGCCGCGACCGAGCGGGAACGGTTCGCGGTGGACGGCACCAGCCGCGTCCTGCAGTTCTCCTCGCCCAGCTTCGACGCCTCCGTGCTGGAACTGTGCATGACGCTGACGTCCGGTGCCGCCCTGGTGGTGCCCGACCCGGGCCCGCTCGCCGGCGAGCCGCTCGCCGAGGTGATCGCCGGACGCCGGGTTACCCACGCCCTGATCCCGCCGGCCGCGCTGGCCAGCGTCCCCGCCGTGGACCTCCCCGGCTTCACCTGCCTGGTCGTCGGCGGAGACGCCTGCACGCCCGAACTGGTGGCGCGCTGGGCCCCCGGCCGGCGCATGGTCAACGCCTACGGCCCCACCGAGTCGACCGTCGCCGTGTCCATGAGCGCCCCCCTGGAGGCCACCGGCACCGTCCCGCCGATCGGCACCCCGGTGCGCGACACCCGCGCCTACGTCCTCGACGCCGCCCTGCGCCGGGTGCCCCAGGGCACCGAGGGCGAGCTGTACGTGGCGGGCGCCGGTCTCGCCCGCGGCTACCTGCGGCGCCCCGCGCTGACCTCGGAGCGCTTCGTCGCCGACCCCTTCGGCGGCCCCGGTGAGCGGATGTACCGCACCGGCGACGTGGTACGACTGGGCGAGGACGGCCAGTTGGAGTTCGTGGGGCGCGCCGACGACCAGGTGAAGGTCCGCGGCTTCCGGATCGAGCTCGGCGAGATCGAGAGCGTCCTGGCCCGCCACGAGAGCGTGGACCGGGCCGCCGTGGTGGTGCACGAGGCCCAGCCGGGGGTGAAGCAGCTAGTCGCCTACGTGGTCCCGGCCGGTCCGGACCCCGTCGACGCCGAGACCCTGCGGACCCATGTCGCGGGGCTGCTGCCGGAGTACATGGTGCCCGCGTTCGTCGTCGCCCTCGACACCCTGCCGCTGATGGTCAACGGCAAGCTGGACCGCAAGGCCCTGCCCGCCCCCGCGTTCACCGCCGCCGAGGGCCGCGCCCCCGCCACCGCGCGCGAGGAGCTGCTCTGCACCCTCTACGCCGAGGTGCTCGGCGTGGAGAAGGTGGGGGTGGACCAGAGCTTCTTCGAGCTCGGCGGCGACAGCATCGGCTCCATCCAGCTGATCAGCCGCGCCCGCAAGGCCGGACTGCGCTTCACCCCGCGCGACGTGTTCACCCACAAGACCGTCGAGGCGCTCGCCGCCGTGGCCACCGAGGGCGCCGCCCCCGCGCGCCGCCGCGCCCCGTCCGACGGCGTGGGCGGCGTCCCGCTGACCCCGATCATCCACTGGTTCAGCGAACACAGCGGTCCTGTCGACCCGTTCAACCAGGCGATGCCGCTGCCGGTGCCCGCCGGGCTGGACACCGACCGGGTCACCCAAGTGCTGCAGACCTTCCTCGACCACCACGACGCGCTGCGGCTCAGGCTCACCCGGATCGAGGACATCGGCGAGTGGACCCTGGAGGTCACCCCGCCCGGCACCGTGGCGGCCGCCGAGTCGCTGTACCGGGTCGACGCCGCGGGCCTCGACGCGGACGAGCTGCGTGCCGTCACCGAGCGGGAGTTCGCCGCCGCCCAGTCCCGGCTCGCCCCCGAGCAGGGGCGCATGGTGCAGGCCGTCTGGTTCGACGCCGGAGCCGACCGGCCCGGCCGGCTGCTGCTGGTGATCCACCACCTCTCGGTGGACGGGGTGTCCTGGCGCATCCTGCTGCCCGAGATCTCCGCCGCGCTCGAGGCGGCCGCCGCGGGCACCGCCTTCACCCCCGAACCGGTGGGAACCTCCTTCCGCCGCTGGGCCCAGCAGCTGACCGCGGCCGCCGGTGAACCCGACCGCATCCGCGAACTCCCCCTGTGGCGCTCGATCCTCTCCGGACCCGACCCGCTGCTCACCGACCGCCCGCTCGACCCGACGACGGACACCCTCGCCACCGCCGGGCACCTCACCCTGCGGCTGCCCGCCGACGTCACCGAGCCGCTGCTCGGCCAGGTACCGGCCGCCTTCAACGCACAGATCAACGACGTACTGCTCACCGCGCTCGCCGTGGCCGTGGCCGACTGGCGCCGCCGCCAGGGCCGCGGCGACACCTCCTCCGTCCTGGTGGGCCTGGAGGGCCACGGCCGCGAGGAGATCGTCGAAGGCGCCGACCTCTCCCGCACGGTGGGCTGGTTCACCAGCCTCTACCCCGTACGGCTCGACCCGGGCGTGGCCGGGGCCGACGCGCTCGCCCCGGGCGGCGAGGCCCTCGTCACCGCGCTCAAGGCCGTCAAGGAACAGCTGCGGGCGATCCCCGACAACGGCATCGGCTTCGGCCTGCTGCGCCATCTCAACCCGCGCACCGCGGTGACCCTGGCCAAGTTCGCCGAGCCGCAGATCGGCTTCAACTACCTGGGACGCATCGGTGGTTCGTCCGACACCGATGCCGCCGGGGAAGGGGCGACGGACGGCCTGGGAGGCGGAGCGGACGCCGCCACCCCGCTGCCGTACACCCTCACCGCCAACGCGGTCACCGAGACCCACAGCGACGGGCCGCGCCTCACCGCGACCTGGACCTGGCCGGGCGGACTGCTCGCCGAGGACGACGTACGGCAGCTCGCCGAGGCGTGGTTCGACGCCCTGCGCGCCCTGGTGGACCGCGCCGACCGGCCCGAGGGCGCCGGCGGGCTCGTCCCGTCCGACCTGACCCTCGTCGACCTGACCCAGGACGAGATCGCCCGTCTGGAAGCGGCCCAGCCCCGCCTCACCGACGTGCTGCCGCTCTCGCCCCTCCAGGAGGGGCTCCTCTTCCACACCGAGTACGACCAGCAGGCCGAGGACGTCTACATCACCCGGCTCGCCCTGGACGTGCGCGGGGAGCTCGACACCGGGGCGCTGCGCGCCGCCGTCGCCGGACTGCTCGCCCGGCACGCCAGCCTGCGCGCCTCCTTCCACCGCACCGCGCAGGGCGTGCCCGTGCAGCTGATCCCGGGGGAGGTCGAACCGCCCTGGAACGAGATCGACCTGAGCGCCCTCGGTGAGCCGGAGCAGCGTGCCGAACTGGACCGGCTGCTGGTCCAGGAACGGTCCCGGCGCTTCGACCCGGAGCGTCCGCCCCTGCTGCGCTTCACCCTGATCAGGCTGGCACCGGGCCTCCACCGGCTGCTGTTCGCCGCCCACCACCTGCTGCTCGACGGCTGGTCGGCGCCGGTCCTCGCCGGTGAGCTCTTCG
This sequence comes from Streptomyces sp. NPDC048751, assembly GCF_043198595.1. Classification (NCBI taxonomy): domain Bacteria; kingdom Bacillati; phylum Actinomycetota; class Actinomycetes; order Kitasatosporales; family Streptomycetaceae; genus Streptomyces; species Streptomyces sp. NPDC048751. The sequence goes on along the minus strand of NZ_JBICUX010000010.1, from coordinate 263,493 downwards.
CGCTGTACGGGCAGCGCGGCGACGCCTCGGCGCTGCCGCCCGTCGTCCCGTACAAGGAGTACCTGACCTGGCTCGCCGCCCAGGACCGCGACTCCGCCGAGGCCGCCTGGCGCACCGCGCTCGCCGGGATCGACGAGCCGACGCTGGTCGCCCCGGGCGCCGCCGGTCACACCGCGGCCCTGCCGGGCCGGATCGTCGACGAGCTCCCGGCCGACCTGACCGCCGCGCTCACCGCGGCGGCCCGGGCCCACGGCCTCACCATGAACGCCGTGGTGCAGGGCGCCTGGGGCCTGGTGCTCGCCGGTCTCACCGGCCGCGACGACGTGCTGTTCGGCGAGACGGTCTCCGGCCGGCCGCCGGAGCTGCCCGGCGTCGAGTCGATGGTCGGCCTGTTCAGCAACACCGTGCCGGTACGGGTCCGGGTCGACCCGGCCGTCTCCCTCGTCGACACCCTCTCCCGGGTCCAGGCGCGGCGCGTCGAACTCCTCGCCCACCACTACCTGGGCCTCGCCGACCTCCAACGGCTGACCGGCCTGGGCACGCTGTTCGACACGGCCGTCGTCTTCGAGAACTTCCCCGCGGACCCCGGCGCCCAGGAGACCGTGCACGGCCTCGCGCTGAGCGAGGTCGACACCAAGGGCGACAACCACTATCCCCTCGGCATGGTCGTGATGCAGGACGACCGGCGGATGGTGCTCAACTGGTACTACCGCCCCGACCTCCTCGACGAGGAGCTGGTGACGTCCGCGACCCGGCAGCTGCGCAGGGTCCTCGAAGCCGTCGCGTCGGCACCCGACACCCCCGTGGGCCGGCTCGGACTCCTCGACGAGGAGGAGACCCGGCAGCTGACAACGGGCGCCGCCGGCCCCGCCGTACCGCTGTCCGAGGCCGTGGTCGGTGAGCTGATCGAGGCTCAGGCCGCCCGCACCCCGGACGCGACCGCGCTGATCGACGGCGGCACGGAACTCACGTACGCCGAGCTCGACGAGCGGGCCAACCGCCTCGCCCACGCCCTGATCGCCCGGGGCGCGGGCCCCGAGCAGCTGGTCGCGGTCGCCATGGAACGCTCGGCCGACCTGGTCGTGGCGCTGCTCGCGGTCCTCAAGTCCGGTGCCGCGTACGTGCCGGTCGACCCGGCCCACCCGGCCGGGCGCATCACCCACCTGCTCGACGACGCCCGGCCGCGGATCCTCCTCACCACCCGGGCCACGGCCCCCGCGCTGCCCGAGCACGCCGTCGAGGCCCTGGTCGTCGACGACGCCGGGACAGCGGCCGAGATCGCCGGACGCCCGTCCCACGACCCGTCGGACGCCGACCGGACGGCCCCGCTGACCCCCGGCCACCCGGCGTACGTGATCTACACCTCCGGCTCCACGGGACGCCCCAAGGGCGTGGTGGTCGAGCACCGCTCGGTCGTCGACTACCTCGGCTGGACCGCGCTCGCCTACCCGGGCGCCGCCGGACTCGCGCTGCTGCACTCGCCGGTCTCCTTCGACCTGACGGTCACGGCACTGTTCACCCCGCTCACCGTCGGCGGCACCGTGCTGATCACCGCCCTGGAGGAGAACCCCGGGATCTCCGCACGGCTGGCCACGACCCCGGTCACCTTCATGAAGGCGACCCCCAGCCACCTTCCGCTCCTCGGCGCCCTGCCCGCCGCCTACTCACCCGCCACCGAACTCCTCCTCGGCGGCGAGGCCCTGCTCGGCGAGGCGCTCACCGCGTGGCGGGAGCGCCACCCGGACGCCGTCGTCCGCAACGTGTACGGGCCCACCGAGGCGACCGTCAACGTCACCGAGTTCCGGATCGAGCCGGGCGCCGAACTCGCTCCCGGGCCGGTCCCGATGGGCCGGCCGCAGGCCAACGTCCGGGCCTACGTCCTGGACTCGGCACTGCGTCCCGTCCCGGCCGGCGTGGCGGGCGAGCTGTACCTGGCGGGCCCCTGCCTGGCCCGCGGCTACCTCGGCCGGCCCGCGCTGACCTCGGAGCGGTTCACCGCCGACCCGTACGGACCGGTCGGCTCCCGGATGTACCGCACCGGCGACGTGGCGCGCCGGCTCGCCGACGGGAACCTGGTGTTCGTCGGCCGCGCCGACGACCAGGTGAAGATCCGCGGTCACCGCGTCGAACTCGGCGAGGTCTCCGCCGCGGTCGCCGCCCTGCCCGGCGTCGCCGCCCAGGCGGTGGTGGTCAGGGACGGCGCGGACGGCGGCCGGCTGATCGCGTACGCCGTGCCCGCGGCCGAGCACGCCCTCACGGGTGCGGAGCTGCGCGAGCGGCTCGCGGCCGGCCTGCCCGACTACATGGTCCCGGAGGCCGTCGTCGTCCTCGACGAGCTGCCGGTCACCGTCAACGGCAAGCTGGACCGCAAGGCGCTGCCCGAGCCCGAGTTCACCGCGGCCGCCACCGTACGGGCCCCGCGCACCCCGCAGGAGGAGATCCTGTGCGGTCTCTTCGGCCAGGTGCTCGACCTGCCCGAGGTGGGCGTGGACGACGACTTCTTCGAACTCGGCGGCAACTCGCTGAGCGCGGTCCGCCTGCTCAGCCGGGTCCGCTCCGCCTTCGGGGCCGAGGTCGACGTCCGGGCGGTCTTCGAGGCACGCACCCCGGCACGGCTCGCCACCCTGGTCGCCCCCGGCGGCTCCGCCCGGCCCGAGCTCGCGGTACGCCGGCGACCGGAGGAGATCCCGCTGTCGTTCGCGCAGCGCCGGCTGTGGTTCCTCAACCGGCTCGAGGGCCCGTCGGGGGCGTACAACATCCCGATCGGGGTCCGGCTCCGGGGCGCGCTCGACCTGGACGCCCTGCGCGCGGCCGTCGCCGACGTCGTGGCCCGCCACGAGAGCCTGCGGACCGTGTTCCCCGACACCGGAGGCAGGCCCCGGCAGGCCGTTCTCGCTCCCGCCGACGCCCACGTGCCCGTCGAGATCGTCGAGGCGGCACCGGAGACCATCGGGCGGGCACTGCGCGACGCCGCCGCCCACGGCTTCGACCTGGCGGCCGAACTCCCGCTGCGCGTCACCCTGTTCCGCATCTCCGGCACGGAGCACGTCCTGCTCCTGAACGTCCATCACATCGCCTCCGACGGCTGGTCCAACGCCCCGCTGGCCGGCGATCTGTCCACCGCCTACGCGGCCCGGCACGGCGGGCGGACGCCCGACTTCGCGCCGCTGCCCGTGCAGTACACCGACTACACCCTCTGGCAGCGCGAGCTCCTCGGCGACGAGAACGACCCGGCCGGCCTGGCCGCGCGCCAGCTGGCCTTCTGGGAGGAGACCCTGGCCGGTGCCCCGGCGGAACTCGCGCTGCCCACCGACCGGCCCCGCCCGGCCGAGATGACCGGCGACGGCGCCACCGTCGAGTTCTCCTGCGACGCCGAGTTGCACACCCGCCTCGTCGCGCTCGCCCGCACCCACCAGGTGAGTCTCTTCATGGTGGCCCAGGCGGGCCTCGCGGCGCTGCTGACCCGGCTCGGCTCCGGTACGGACATCCCCCTCGGCACCGCGACCGCCGGCCGCCCGGACGAAGCCCTCGAAGACCTCGTCGGCTTCTTCGTCAACACCCTGGTGCTGCGCACCGACACCTCGGGCGACCCGTCCTTCGGTGAACTGCTGAGCCGGGTCCGGGCCGCGGACCTGGCCGCCTACGCCCACCAGGACCTGCCCTTCGAGCGGCTGGTCGACCACCTCGGCCCCGACGCGCGGTCGCTGGCCCACACCCCGCTGTTCCAGGTGTTCCTCGCCTTCCAGAACAACGCGGCGGCACGTCTGGAACTGCCCGGCCTCACGGTCGAGCCCGAGGACATCGAGCTGACGTCGGCCAAGACCGACCTCGGCGTGGAACTGCGCGAGACCTTCGGCGGCGACGGCAGTCCCGCCGGCCTGCGGGGCCTGATCAGCTACCGCACCGATCTGTTCGACCGCGCCACGGTCGAGTCGGTCGCGGCCCGGTTCACCGCCCTGCTCGACGCGGTCGCCGGCGACCCGCGGCTGCCGGTCAGCCGGATCGGCCTGCTGTCCGGGACGGAGCGCGAGCAGGTCCTCACCACCTGGAACGACACCGCCCGCGAGGTGCCGGCGGCGACCTTCCCGACCCTGTTCGAGCAGCGGGCGGCGGCCACTCCCGACCACCCGGCGGTCATCGCCGGCCCCACCCGGCTGACCTACGGCGAACTGAACGCCCGGGCCAACCAGTGGGCGCACTACCTCATCGGACAGGGGGTCGGCCCCGAGCAGCGCGTAGCGATCGTCGTGCCACGCTCGACGGACTGGCTCGCGATCACCCTCGGCGTCCTCAAGGCGGGCGCCGCCCATCTGCCGGTCGACCCCGGCTACCCGGCCGAGCGCATCGCGTACATCGTCGAGGACGCGCGCCCCGCGCTCGTGGTCGCCACCGGGGAGACGGCCGGGAGCCCGGCCCTGTCCGGCGCCGCCGTGCACCGCGCCGACGCCGAGGACGTGCGGGCCGCCGTGGCCGCCGCCCCCGTCACCGACCCCACCGACACCGACCGCGTTTGTCCGCTCGCCCTGCACCACCCCGCGTACGTCATCTACACCTCGGGGTCGACCGGCCGGCCCAAGGGTGTCCTGGTCACCCACCGGGGCATCGCGGGCATGGCGGGAGCGCACGCGGAGAACTTCGCCATCGACGCGGACAGCCGCGTCCTGCAGGCCGTGTCGCCGAGCTTCGACGTCTCGATGGCGGACCTGTCGATGACGCTGCTCAGCGGCGCCACGCTGGTGCTGCCGGAGGGACACCAGTCGCCGGCCGGCCAGGAACTGGCCACGCTCCTCGACGACCACGGCGTCACCCACCTTCAGGTCACCGCCGGTGTGCTCGCCACCGTGCCGCACATCCCGCTGCCCGGCCTGCGCACCCTCGCGGTCGGCGGCGAGGCCTGCCCGCCCGACCAGGTGGCGTACTGGTCCGCGGGCCGCCGCCTGCTCAACGTGTACGGACCCAGCGAGGCGACCGTCTGCTCCACCATGAGCCGCCCGCAGTCCGGCGCGGTGCACCCGCCGATCGGCGCCCCGCTGTGGAACACCCGGGTGTACGTGCTGGACGCCTCCCTGATGCCGGTGCCCGTCGGCGGCACCGGGGAGCTCTACATCGCCGGCGACGGCCTCGCCCGCGGCTACCTGGGCCGGCCCGCGCTGACCTCGGAGCGCTTCGTCGCCAACCCCTTCGGGGCGCCGGGCGAGCGGTTCTACCGCACGGGTGACCTGGTGCGCTGGAACGCCGACGGCCAGCTGGAGTTCGCCGGACGCGCCGACGACCAGGTGAAGATACGCGGGTTCCGCGTCGAGCTCGGCGAGATCGAAGCGGCGCTCACGGCCCACCCCGGCATCGCCCGCGCGGCCGTGCTGCTCCACCAGGGGCACGACGACCGCCGGCAGTTGGTCGCCTACACCGTCCCGGCCGCCGGAGCCGAGGTCACCGCCGAGGCGCTGCGCCGGCATCTCGCCGAGCTGCTGCCGGAGTACATGGTGCCCGCCGCGTACACCGCGGTGGACGCGCTGCCGCTGAACGCCAACGGCAAGGTCGACCGCAAGGCGCTGCCGGAGCCGGACTTCGGCTCGCAGGACGGGGGCCGGGCTCCGCGCGACGCCAAGGAGACACTGCTCTGCGAGCTGATCCGCGACCTCCTCGGAGTCGAGCGGGTGAGCATCGACGACAGCTTCTTCGCCCTCGGCGGCGACAGCATCGTCTCGATCCAGCTGGTCAGCCGGGCACTCGAAGCAGGCCTGGAGTTCACCGCGGCGGACGTGCTGCGCCACGCCACCGTCGAGGAGCTGGCTGCCGCGGCCACGGGAGCCGACGAGCCGGACCACGCGTCCGCGACCTCCACCTCGGCCCCCGCGACCGACGACGGCGGCATCGGCGAGATCCCGCTGAGCCCGGCCGTGCACGCGCTGCGCGAACGGGGCGGCCCGGTCGCCCACTCGGCGGCCACCGCCGTCCTGGCGCTGCCCGGCGACACGGACGAGCGTCGGCTGCACGCCGTGCTCCAGGCGCTGCTCGACCACCACGACACCCTGCGGCTGCGGCTCAACCGCCGGGCCGGGAACCTGGTGTGGAACCTCGAGGTCCGGCCGCGCGAGGAGATCGGGGCCGCGGATGTGCTCACCCGGATCGAGGTGACGGGGGCGGACCCCGCCGCGCTGGCCGCCGAGGTGGCACGGCAGACGGACGAAATCCGCTCCACCCTGGCGCCGGAGGACGGCGTCGTGTTCCGGGCCGTCTGGTTCGACGGCGGGCCGGCGGGCGAGCACCGGCTGCTGCTCGTGGTGCACACCCTGGCCGCCGACCCGGCCGCCTGGCGGATCCTCGTCGCCGACCTGCGCACCGCCTGGGAGGCGCTGACGGCCGGAACGCCGGCGCAGCTGCCGGCCGTGGCCACCCCCTACAAGGCATGGGCCGAGGGCAGGGCCACCGCGGCCGCCGCCCCGGAACTCGTCGACGAACTCCAGGTCTGGTCCGACCTCCTCACCGAGACCGCGCCGCCGGTCGCGGGCCCTCCGGACCCGTCCCGCGACACCGAGGCCACCGTCCGGCACCTGGAAGTCACCCTGTCCGCCACCGAGTCGGCGGCCCTGCTCACCGACCTGCCGGAGAGCTTCGCCACCGGCACCGAGGAGGTCCTGCTCGGCACGATCGCCGCCGCCGTGGAGGACTGGCGGACCAGGAAGGGCCTGCCCGCGGGCACCGGATTCCTGGTCGCCGTGGAGCGGGACGGCCGGACCGGCGAGGCCGGGCTCACCCGCACCCTCGGCCGGCTCACCCACACCCACCCGGTGCGCCTCGGCGCCGACGGGGCGGCGGCCCCGCACCCGGCCGACCACGTGAAGCGGGTCAAGGAACTGCTGACGGCGGTTCCCGGGGACGGCGGTGGCCACGGGCTGCTCCGCTACCTCAACCCCCAGACCGTGCCCCTGCTCGCCGCCGCCGCGACCCCGCGGCTGAGGTTCGCCCACCGGGGCGTCTTCCAGGCGCCGCTCGCTGACGGCTCGGTGCCGCTTCACTCGGCGGGCGCCGTACGGGCGACCCCCGCGGAGGACCCGGACATGCCGGTGACGTCCGCGCTCGACATGGAGACCTGGGCGTACGACGGGCCCGACGGAGTGCGGCTGACGGCCCGCTGGGCATGGCCCGAGGCGCTGTTCGCGGAGGCCGACCCCGCGGAACTCGCCGCGTGCTGGCAGCGCGCGGTGCGCGCGCTCCTCGCCGACACCGCGCGCACCGGTGGGCGCACCCCGTCGGACTTCCCGCTGGTCCGCCTGGAACAGCGGGACATCGACCACCTCGAAGAGGGCGGCCGGAGGCTGTCCGACGTGCTGCCGCTGGCGCCGCTGCAGGAGGGACTGCTCTTCCACTCCCTCTACGACCAGCGTGACATCGACGTGTACACCGTCCAGTTCGGACTCGACCTGGACGGCGACCCGCAGACCCCGGTGCTGCGCGCCGCGGTACGGGCGCTGCTGGAACGGCACGAGAACCTGCGCGCCGGATTCGCCCATGAGGGCCTGTCCCAGCCGGTGCAGTTCATCCCGGCGGAGACCGAACTCCCCTGGACGGAGACGGATCTGAGCCATCTCGACGACGCCGGGCGCGCCACCGCGGTCGAGCGGGTGATGCGGGAGGCGCGGGCGGAGAAGTTCGACGTCGACCGGCCCCCGCTGCTGCGCTGCACGCTGCTCCGTCTCGGCGGCGGACACGCCCGACTGGTCCTGACGCTCCATCACCTCCTGATGGACGGCTGGTCCGCACCGGTCCTGCTGGACGAGCTCATGCGCCTGTACGCGGCCGGCGGCGACCCCGCCGGACTGCCCGAGGTCCGTCCGTACCGCACCTATCTGTCCTGGCTGGGCCGCCAGGACCGGGCGGCCTCGGAGCGCGCCTGGCTGGAGGTGCTCGACCCGTCGGTGGAGCCCACCCTGCTGGCGCCCGCCGATCCGGACCGGGTGTCCGTCGAGACCGAGAAGCTCTCGGTCACCTTCGGCGGCGACCTGGTCGCCGGGCTCGGCGCGCTGGCCGGCCGGCACGGCACCACGATGAACACGGTCGTCCAGGCCGCCTGGGGACTGCTGCTCGCCCGGCTCACCGGACGCGACGACGTGGTGTTCGGAGCGACCCTCTCGGGGCGGCCTCCCGAGGTGCCCGGCATCGAGCGGATGGTCGGTCTCTTCATCAACGCCCTGCCGGTGCGGGCGAGTTTCCGCCCCGGCGAGCCGATCGGCGCCGCGCTGTCCCGGCTCTGGGACCAGCAGCTTCGGCTGACGGCACACCAGCACATCCGCCTCGTCGACCTGCAACGCCGGACCGGCAAGGGCGAACTGTTCGACACCCTGCTGGTGTTCCAGAACATCCCCGCCGACGGTGCCGGCTTCGGCGGTGACGGCGACCGGGTCCGGGCGGTCGACCTGGAGATGAACTCCGCCGCCCACTATCCGGTCACCCTCGACGCCGGGCTCTCCGGGGACCAGCTGCACTGTCGGTTCGGATACCGCCCCGACCTGTTCACCAAGGCCGAGGTGGAGACGATCGCCGACGGGCTGCGGGAGGTTCTGGAGACCTTCGCGGCGGAGACGGAGCGGCCGGTCGAGCGGCCGGCCGACGACCCGCTGACCGAGTGGTGGAGCGAGGTGCGCGCCCGGCTCGGACAGCGGCTGGACCAGTCGGCCGCCGCCCCTGCCGTGGGCGGCGACGAGGCGCATGACACGGCCGACGGCGGCGGAACGGCGGACCCCGTCGAGGAGTCGGCCGCCCTCTCCCGGGAGACCGTGCTCGCCGGCCTCTTCTCCGAGCTGCTCGGCGTCGCCGAGGTCGGTCCGGACGATGACTTCTTCGAGCGCGGTGGGGACAGCATCGTCTCCATCCAGCTGGCCGGCCGGGCCCGCAAGGCGGGCCTGCTGATCGGCGTGCGGGACGTCTTCAAGTACAAGACGGTCCGGGCACTGGCCAGGATCGCCCAGGAGGACGGGGGCCCGGCGGCGGGCGAGGCGCCCGAGGACGCCATCGGTGAACTGCCGCTCACCCCGGTCATGCTCGACCTGTACGAGCGGGGCGGGCCGACGGACGCCGTCCACCAGGCGGCCCTCCTCCAGGTCCCGGCGGACGCGGACGAACGGCGTCTCGCGGCGACCCTGCAGGCCGTCCTCGACCACCACGACGTCCTGCGTTCGCGGATCGTGACGGGCCCCGCGGGCCTGCGGCTGGAGGTCCGCCCGCGTGGCTCCGTCGAGGCCTCCGCGCTGCTCGCCCGGACCGAGGTCGCCGCCGTGCCGCAGGGCGAGCTGATCGGTGCCGTGACCGAGGCGCAGCGCCGGGCGCAGGCCGAACTGGCGCCCGCCGAGGGCGAGATGGTCCGGGCCGTCTGGTTCGACGCCGGCCCCGGCCGGCCGGGACGGCTGCTGATCCTGGTCCACCACCTGGCCGTGGACGGCGTGTCCTGGCGGGTGCTGCGGGAGGACCTCGCGCAGGCCTGGGCGGCGGTCACCGAGGGCCGGGAACCCGCCCTCGCAGCCGTCGGCACGTCGTTCCGGAACTGGTCCTCGCAGCTCACCGAGCAGGCGACCGGACCGGCCAGGGCCCAAGAGCTCGACCTGTGGCGCTCGGTGCTCACGACGCCCGACCCGCTGCTCTCGCACCGGCCCCTCGACCCCGCCGTCGACGTGGCCCGCACGGCACGCCGTCTGACGGTCACCCTGCCGGACGCGGTGGCCGCGCCGCTGCTCGGCACGGTGCCCGCGGCGTTCAACGCGGCGGTCGACGAGGTGCTGCTGACCGGTCTCGCGCTCGCGGTGGCCCGCTGGCGGCGGGAGCGCGGCCGGGGTGAGGGGAGCGCGGTTCTGCTGGGCCTGGAGGGCCACGGCCGCGAGGAGATCGTGGACGGGGCCGACCTGTCCCGTACCGTCGGCTGGTTCACCAGCCTGTACCCGGTCGCCGTCGACCCGGGCGCGCCCGCCGGGCCCGGGTTCGGCGTGGACGGCCCGGCGCTCGGCACCGCGCTGAAGCGGGTCAAGGAGCAGCTGCGGGCCATCCCCGACAAGGGCATCGGCTACGGCATGCTGCGCCACCTCAACCCCGTCACGGGTCCGGAGCTGGCCGCGCACCCCGCACCGCAGATCGGCTTCAACTACCTGGGCCGCTTCGCCGCCGTCGACGAGAGTGCCACCCGGGCCGAGGACTGGGCGGCACCGCCCGAGGCGACCGAGACGCTGGGCGCGGGCGGAGCGGAGGCCACCTGGCCGGCCCACGCCCTCGGGCTCAGCGCGGTGGCGCAGGACCGGCCCGACGGGGTCCGGCTGGTGGCCGTCTGGTCCTGGCCCGAGGCCCTCTTCGACGAGCCGGAGGTCCAGGAGCTCGCGGACCTGTGGGTCCAGGCGCTTCAGGCCCTGGCCGAGTTCGCGGTCCGGCCCGAGGCCGGCGGCCTCACCCCGTCCGACGTGTCCCTGCTGCAGCTGTCACAGGACGAGATCGACGAATTCGAGAGGGATCTGAGCTGATGGAAGGAAACAGCAAAGTGTCGAAGCCTGGATTCGTCGACATCTGGCCGTTGTCCCCGCTCCAGAAGGGCATGCTCTTCCACGCCCTGTACGACGAGCAGGGCGCGGACGTGTACGTCATCCAGCTGGCCGTCGACCTGCGGCGCGAGCTGGACGTGGCCGCCCTGCGCGGCGCCGTGGCAGGTGTGCTCGGCCGCCACGAGAACCTGCGGGCGTCCTTCCGCAACCGCAAGTCCGGCGAGCCGGTCCAGGCCATTCTGCGCGAGGTCGAGCCGGACTGGTCCGAGACCGACATCAGCGGCGTCGCCGCGGCGGACCGCGAGGCCGAACTGCGGCGGCTGCTCGAGCAGGACCGCACCCGCCGGTTCGACCTGACCCGCCCGCCGCTGCGGTTCTCCCTGATCAAGCTGGCCGACCAGGAGTACCGGTTCGTCTTCACCGCTCACCACATCCTGCTCGACGGCTGGTCCATGCCGCTGGTGCTCGGCGAGCTGCTGGCCCTGTACAACAACGGCGGTGACACCGCGGCGCTGCCGCCGGTCGCCCCGTACAAGGACTACCTGGGCTGGCTCGCCCGGCAGGACCGGTCCGAGGCCGAACTCGCCTGGAAGCGCGCGCTCGTGGGGGTCGAGCCCACCCTGGTGGCCGGCCCCGGCACCGGTGCCTCGCTGCCCACGACCCTGGTCGAGGACGTCGACCCGCGGCTGTCGGCCGCGCTGGTCGAGCGGGCCCGCTCCCTCGGTCTGACCCTCAACAGCGTCGTCCAGACCGCCTGGGGACTGGTCCTCGGCTCACTGACCGGCCGGGACGACGTCGTCTTCGGCGAGACCGTCTCGGGCCGGCCGCCGGAGCTTCCCGGGGTCGAGCGCATGGTCGGCCTGTTCATCAACACCCTGCCGGTACGGCTGCGCCTGGACGCCGCGCTCTCCCTCGGCGACCAGGTCCGCCGCCTCCAGGAGGCGCAGGCCGACCTCCTCGCCCACAAGCACCTCGGGCTCGCCGAGATCCAGCAACTGCACGGCGGCGGACAGCTCTTCGACGCCATCACGATCTTCGCCAACTACCCGATCGACACCGACACCCTCCAGGACTCCGCCGAGGACATCGGCGCGGTCTCGGCCTCCGCCGTGGACGCCACGCACTACGCCCTCAACCTGGAGGGCACCGTCCGCGGCGAGCGCATGACGGTCCGCCTCGACCACCGCACGGACCTGTTCGCCGAGGGCGCCGGACGCGAGATCCTCGACCGGCTGCTCGCGGTCCTGGCGGCCTTCGCCGCCGACCCGGACCGGCCCGTCGGCTCGGTAGCGCTGTTCACCCCCGCCGACCGGGCCCGCCTGCTGATCCCGCGGGCCGGCGCGGCGGACGCCGCCCCCACGGCCCCGGCGTCGGGCCCGGCCGAGGGCACGGAGCCCGGGGACGACCGTGAGGCACTGCTGTGCCGCCTCTTCGCCGAGGTGCTCGGGGTCGACTCGGTCTCCGTCCACGACAGCTTCTTCGAGCGGGGCGGCGACTCGATCAGCTCCATCCAACTGGCCCACCGCGCGCGCAAGGAGGGCGTCGTGCTGAGCCTGCGGGAGATCTTCGAGCACCGGACCGTGGCCCGGCTCGCCGCGCTCGCCGGCGCGGCCGAGGCGGAGCGGCCGGTGCCGGCCGCCACCGACGACGGGGTCGGCCCCGTGCCGCTCACCCCGGTCATGCACTGGCAGCGGAGCCAGGGCGGCCGGATCGACGCCTTCAACCAGACGCTGACCGTGCCCGTCCCGGCCGGCCTCGACGAGGACCAGGTCCACGCCGCCCTCCAGGCGCTGCTCGACCACCACGACGCGCTGCGCCTGCGCCTCGGCCACACCCCGGACGGCGACTGGACGCTGGAGGTCACGGCCCGCGGCACGGTGCGCGCCGAGGACTGCGTACGCCGCCGCGAGGTCATCGCGGAGCAGGCACACGAAGAGCCGGCACAGCAGGCGTACGACGAGCAGGTGCTCGCGGCCGTGGAGCGGCTCGCCCCCGCCGACGGCCGGATGGTCCAGGCCGTCTGGTTCGACGCGGGGCCGGGCACCGACGGCCGACTGGCCCTGGTCGTCCACCACCTGGCCGTCGACGGTGTGTCCTGGCGCATCCTGCTGCCGGACCTGGAGGCCGCGTTCACCGCGCTGCGGTCCGGCACCGGGATCCGCCTCGACCCGGTCGGCACGTCACTGCGCCGATGGTCGCGGGAGCTGGCGAAGGAGGCCCTGACCGAACGCCGCGTCGCGGAGCTGGACCTGTGGAGCTCGGTGCTCGCCACCCCCGATCCGCTGCTGGCGGACCGCCGCACGGACCCGGCACGCGACGTGGTCGCGGTGGCCCGCCGGCTGACCGTGACGCTGCCCGCCGCGGTGACCGAGCCGCTCCTCGGCACGGTGCCCGCCCTCTTCCACGCCGGCCCCGACGAGGCCATGCTCACCGCTCTCGCGCTCGCGGTGGCCCGCTGGCGGCGGGAGCGCGGACGCGGTGCGGGCAGCGCGGTCCTGGTGGGCCTGGAGGGCCACGGCCGCGAGGAGATCGTGGACGGGGTCGACCTGTCCCGTACCGTCGGCTGGTTCACCAGCCTGTACCCGGTCGCCGTCGACCCGGGCACCGCCCCGGCGGACGAACTGTGGTCCGGCGGGCCCGCCCTCGGCACCGCGTTCAAGACGGTGAAGGAGCAGCTGCGGGCCATCCCCGACAAGGGCATCGGCTACGGATTGCTGCGCCACCTCAACCCCGTCACGGGCCCGGAGCTGGCCGCGCACGCCGCACCGCAGATCGGCTTCAACTACCTGGGCCGGCTGGGCACCGCCGACCCCGGCGCGGACCCCGACACCGCACGGGTGCGTGATCTCACGGGCACCGGCGACGCGACCATGCCGCTCGCGTACACCCTGGAACTCGACGCGGCGACCGTGGGCCACCCCGACGGACAGCGCCTGGTGGCGTCCTGGACCTGGTCCCGCGAGCTGCTCGCCGAGGACGAGGTCAGGGAGATCGCCCGGCTGTGGTTCGAGGCGCTGGGCGCTCTGGTCGCGCACGCGGAGCGCCCGGACGCCGGCGGCCGCACCCCCTCGGACCTGCCCCTGGTGACCGTCTCCCAGTCCGAGATCGACAGACTGGAGACGACGACCCCCGGCGGGATCCGCGACGTGTTGCCGCTCTCGCCGCTCCAGCAGGGCCTGCACTTCCACGGGCTGTACGACGAGTCCGAGTCCGACGTCTACACCATCCAGTCGGTCCTCGAACTGCGGGGCCCGGTGGAGGCAGCCGTCCTGCACGAGGCCGCCCGGGCCCTGCTGCGCCGACACGACAACCTGCGCGCCTTCTTCGTCACCGGGACCGCGGGGCAGCCGCTCCAGGCCATCCCCGAGCACGCCGAAGTCCCTTGGGCCGAGCACGACTTGAGCCACCTCTCAGGTGCCGACCGGGAGGCGGAGCTGGAGCGACTGCTCACGGCCGACCGCGGGCTGCGGTTCGACCTGACGCGGCCGCCCCTGGTGCGCTGCACACTGGTCCGGCTCGGCGAGCGGGAGCACCGCTTCGTCCTGACCGTCCATCACATCGCGATCGACGGCTGGTCGATGCCGCTGCTCGTACGGGACCTCTTCGAGCTGTACGGGCACCACCGGCGCGGTGGCGACGAGTCCGCGCTGCCGCCCGCCGCACCGTACAAGCGGTACCTCGGCTGGCTGGCCGGCCAGGACCGCACCGCCTCCGAGGCGGCCTGGCGCGAGGCGCTCGACGGCATCGACGAGGTGACCCACATCGCCCCGGCCGGCGCGGGCGGCACCCCGGCCGTCCCCGAACGCTGGAGCACCGCCGTCCCGGACGAGCTGACCGCCTCGCTGACGGCCGCGGCCAGGGAGCACGGGCTGACGGTCAACACCCTGGTGCAGGGCGCCTGGGGCCTGGTGCTCTCCACGCTGACCGGCCGTGACGACGTCGTGTTCGGCGCCACGGTCTCCGGCCGCCCGCCGGAGCTTCCCGGCGTCGAGGACATGATCGGCCTCTTCATCAACACGCTCCCGGTCCGCATGGACATCGACCACGGCCTCTCGCTCGCCGGGCTGTTCCAGCGGCTCCAGCAGCGCCAGTCGCGGCTGATGGCGCACCAGTACCTCGGCCTGGCCGACGTACAGCGGCTGGCCGGGACCGGCGAACTCTTCGACACGCTCGTGGTGTTCGAGAACTACCCCGTGCAGGCGGAGCCGCTGCGCGAGTCCGCCCAGGAACTCGGTGTCGTCGACGCCGAGGTCCGGGACGCCGTCCACTATCCGCTGGCCCTGCTGGCGGCCCAGCGCGGCGACCGGCTCACCGTGGACTGGTCCTACCGGCCGGACCTGCTCGACCAAGACCGGCTCCGTGACATCGCCGAGCGCTTCCTGTCCGTCCTGCACGCGTTCGTGGCGGACCCGGCCCGCCCGGTCGCCGGACTGGACCTGCTCACCCCCGCCGAGCGGCGCCGGGTGCTCGTCGAGTGGAACGACACCGCCGCCGCGGTCACCGCGGACTCGGTGACGGAGCGCTTCGAGGCACGGGCGGCCGCGACCCCGCGGGCCACCGCCCTGATCGCCGAGGACCAGGAGCTGTCGTACGCCGAACTGAACGCCCGTGCCAACCGGCTGGCCCACTGGCTGCGCGAACGCGGCGCCGGGCCGGAGCGGTTCGTGGCCGTCCGGCTGCCCCGCACCGCCGACCTGGTGGTGGCCCTGCTCGCGGTCCTCAAGACCGGTGCGGCCTACGTCCCGGTCGACCCCACGCTCCCCGCGGACCGGATCGCGTACGTCCTGCGGGACGCCGACCCCGTCCTCACCCTCACCGAGGAGGAGACGGCCGCCGCGGAACGCGCCGGCCACCCGTCCACCGACCTGGGCCTGACCCGGCTGCCCGGGCAGGCCGCGTACGTCATCTACACCTCGGGCTCCACGGGCCGGCCGAAGGGCGTCGTCGTACCCGGCGGCGGGATGGTGAACCTGCTGGAGGCGGTCCAGGCGCGACTGCGGCTCACCCCGGACGACCGGCTCGCCGCCGTGGCCACGGTCGGTTTCGACGTCTCCGTCATGGAGATCTTCCTGCCGCTGATCAGCGGCGCCACCCTCGTGCTCGCCGGCTCGGACACCGTCAAGGACCCGGACCGGCTCGCCGCGCTGCTCTCCCGGACCGGCACGACCGTGATGGAGGCGGCACCGAGCCTGTGGCACGTCCTGGAGGAGGCGGTGCCCGAGGCGCTGCGCGGGCTGCACAAGGTGACCGCCGGTGAGGCGCTGGCCGCCGACCTGGCCCAGCGGCTCGTCGCGCTCGGCGGCACCCTGACCAACCTGTACGGGCCCACCGAGACCACCGTCTACTCCACCGGCACCGGCATCGACGGTGTCGCGCCGGTCACCATCGGCTCTCCCGTCGCGGGCACCCAGGTGTACGTCCTCGACTCGGCCCTGCGCCCGGTGCTGCCCGGCGTGCCCGGTGAGCTCTACATCGCCGGAGCCGGTGTCACCCGTGGCTACCACCGCCGCCCCGCGCTGTCCGCCGAACGGTTCGTGGCCGACCCCTACGGACCGGCCGGGTCCCGGATGTACCGCACCGGCGACCTGGTGCGCTGGACCGACGAAGGACACGTCGACTACCTCGGCCGCACCGACTTCCAGGTGAAGCTGCGCGGGTTCCGCATCGAACTCGGCGAGATCGAGGAGGTGCTGAACGGTCACGCCGACGTCGGTCGCGCCGTCGTCGGCGTCCACGAGGGCCGCCCCGGCGACCGGCGCCTGGTCGCCCACGTGATGCCGGCCGACGGCCGCACCGCCGACCCGGCCGGCCTGCGCGAGCACGTCGCCACCGCGCTGCCCGGCTACATGGTGCCGTCCGCGTACGTGATCCTCGACAAGCTGCCGCTGACCCCGAGCGGCAAGGTCGACCGCAAGGCGCTGCCCGAGCCGGAGTTCGACGGCGGCGAGCCGTCCAGGGCGCCGGGCAACCCCACCGAGGCACTGCTGTGCGAGCTGTTCGCCGAGGTCCTCGGCATCGAGCGGGTCGGCGTGGCGGAGAGCTTCTTCGCCGCCGGCGGCGACAGCATCAGCTCGATCCAGTTGGTGAGCCGGGCCCGCCGCGCCGGGCTGCGGTTCAGCCCGCGCGACGTCTTCGCGCACCGGACACCGGAGGCCCTCGCGGCGGCCGTCCGGGCCGACCAGGAGACGCCCGCGTCCGCCCCGGCCGCGGCGCGGACCGACGGGGTCGGCGACGTGCCGCTGACGCCGATCGTCCACTGGGTACGCGAACGCGGCGGCAGCATCGACCAGTTCAACCAGACGATGTCGCTGCCGGTCCCGGCCGGCGCGGACCTCGGCGTGGTGACGGCGGCCCTGCAGGCCGTGCTCGACCATCACGACGCGCTGCGGATGACCCTCGCCCGGCTGGGGGAGGACTTCGGCTGGTCGCTGGAGACCGCCGCCCCCGGCGCGGTGCGCGCCGAGGACTGTGTCCACCGCGTCGACGCGGCGGCCCTGATCGCCGCGGGCCTGACCGACGCGGACCTCGACGCCCGCGCGGCCGACGAGGTCGCCGCCGCCCAGTCACGCCTGGACCCGGAGGCCGGGGCGATGGTGCGCTGCGTCTGGTTCGACGCGGGGCCCGAGGCCCCGGGCCGGCTCACCGTCGTCGCCCACCACCTGGTCGTCGACGGCGTGTCCTGGCGCATCCTGCTGCCCGACCTGCAGTCCGCCCTCGAGACCCTGATGGCCGGCCGGTCCGTCGCCCTCGAACCCGTGGGCACCTCCTTCCGCGGCTGGGCCCGGCGGCTGACCGAACTCGCCGCCGCACCGGAGCGGATGCGGGAACTCCCGCTCTGGCGGGAGATCCTCGACGGCCCCGACCTGCCACTGACCTCTCGCCCGCTGGACACCAGGAGAGACACCTTCGGCACGGCCGCCCAGCTGAGCGTGCGGCTTCCCACGGAACTCACCCAGCCCCTGCTCGGACGCATCCCCGCCCTGTTCAACGCCGGGATCAACGACGTGCTGCTGACCGCGCTCGCGCTCGCCGTCATCGACTGGCGGGAGCGCACCGGGCGGGGCACCGGGCCGGACGTCCTCATCGACCTCGAGGGCCACGGCCGCGAGGAGATCGCCGACGGCGTGGACCTCTCCCGCACCGTCGGCTGGTTCACCAGCCTGTACCCGTTGCGTCTCGCCCCGGGCGAGACGCCGTCCGAGGAGCTGTGGGCGGGCGGACCGGAGATCGGCCGCGCGGTCAAGCGGATCAAGGAGCAGCTGCGGGCCCTGCCCGACAACGGGATCGGCTTCGGCCTGCTGCGCCACCTCAACCCGCAGACCGCCCAGGTCCTCGGCCGGTACCCGCAGTCCCAGATCGGCTTCAACTACCTCGGCCGGCTGGGCGAGGCCGACGACAGCGCCGACACCGTCCAGCCGGAGGTGAACCGCGACCTCTCGGGCCTGGCCGAGGCCGGCATGGCCCTGCCGCACGCCCTGGACCTCACCGCCACGGCCGTCACCTACCCCGACGGCCCGCGTCTGGTCGCCCATTGGATCTGGGCCGGCGAGCTGTTCTCGGACGACGACGTCCGCGACCTCGCGCAGAGCTGGTTCCGGGCCCTGGAGGCGCTGGTCCGGCACGCCGAACGGCCGGAGGGCGCGGGCGGCCTGAGCCCCTCCGACCTCACGCTGGTCACGCTCGGGCAGGACGAGATCGACCGCCTCGAGGCCGGCCGGCAGTCAGTCGCCGACGTACTGCCCCTCTCCCCGCTCCAGGAAGGCCTGCTCTTCCACGCCCTGTACGACGAGCGCGGCGCCGACGTCTACACCACGCTCCTCGCCTTCGACCTGCGCGGCGCACTGGACGCCCCCGCGCTGCGGGAGGCGGCCGCCGCGCTGCTGCGCCGTCACCCGAACCTGCGGGCCGCCTTCCGGCCCGGCGCCGCCGGGCAGTCGCTCCAGGTGATCCCGCGCACGGTCGACGTGCCGTGGCGCGAGGTGGACCTGAGCGGCTTCGACGAGGAGCGGCGCGCGCGGGAACTCGACCGGCTGACGGCCGAGGCACTGGCCGAGCGCTTCGACCCGCGCCGGGCGCCGCTGCTGCGCTTCACCCTGGTGAAGGTGGGCGCCGAGGCACACCGGCTGATGCTGGCCAGCCACCACATCCTCTTCGACGGCTGGTCGGGACCGGTCCTGTCCACCGAGCTCTTCGAGCTCTACCGGACCGGCGGCGACGACGCGGCGCTGCCGCGGGTGACCCCGTACAAGGACTATCTGGCCTGGCTCGCCGGCCAGGACCGCCCCGCCGCCGAGGAGGCCTGGCGTCAGGCGCTGGACGGCGTGGACGAGCCGACCCTGGTCGCGCCCGCCGACCCGGCCCGTGCGCCGCTGCGGCCCCGCGTCCACCGGCTGGAGCTGTCCGCCGAGGCCACGGCCGCCCTCACCGCGCGGGCGCGCCGGCACGGCGTCACCAAGAACACCGTGGTCCAGGCCGCTTGGGGGCTCGTGCTGTGCGGGCTCACCGGCCGCGACGACGTGACCTTCGGCGAGACGGTCAACGGCCGCCCCGCCGAACTCCCGGGCGTCGAGACCATGGTGGGCCTGTTCATCAACACCCTGCCCGTACGGGTGCGCACCGCACGCGGCGACTCGCTGCTCGACGTGGTGACCCGGTTGCAGGAGCAGCAGTTCGCGCTCCTGCCGCACAAGTACCTCGGTCTGACCGACATCCAGCGGATCACCGGGACCGGAGCGCTGTTCGACACCTCCACCGAGTTCAGCAACTACCCGGTCGACTCCGAGAGCCTGGAGCAGACGGCCGAGGGGATCGGGATCGTCGACGCCCAGCTCCAGGACGGCACCCACTACCCGCTGGCCCTGGGCGCCTCGGACGGACAGACCCTCTCGCTCAAGATCGACTACCGGCCCGACCTGTTCGACGACGAGACGGTGCGGGCCATCGGCGGACGGCTCAGGACGGTCCTGGAGGAGTTCGCCGCCGATCCGGACCGCCGTGCCGACTCCCTGGACCTGCTGTCCGCCGCCGAGCGGCACACCCTGCTGGCGGAGTGGAACGACACGGCCGCCGAGGTGCCGTCGGCCTCCGTGCCCGAGCTGTTCCGGGCGCAGGCCCTGCGGACCCCCGACGCCCCGGCCGTCGTCTTCGCCGGCGTCACCCTCGACTACCGGGAACTCGACGAGCGCTCGGACCGTCTCGCCGGCCGGCTGGCCGGGCTCGGCGTCGGCCCGGAGACTCCGGTGGCCGTCCTGATGGAGCGCTCCGCCGACCTCCCCGTGGCGCTCCTCGCCGTCCTGAAGGCGGGCGGCGCGTACGTGCCGCTGCGGGACACCGACCCGGTCGCCCGGCTGCGGCACGTCCTGGACGACACCGGCGCCCCGGTCGTGGTCACCGACGCGGAACTGGCGGACCGCGCCCGGGAGCTGGGCGTCACGGTGCTCGACGCGCACGAGGACTCCCCGGCCGCGGCACCGGACGTCACGGTCCTCCCGGACCAGCTCGCCTACGTGATGTACACCTCCGGTTCCACCGGCCTGCCCAAGGGCGTGGAGATCACCCAACGCGACATCGTCGAGCTGGCCTCGGACCGGCGCTGGCGGGGCGACGCCCACCAGCGGGTGCTGCTGCACTCGCCGACCGCCTTCGACGCCTCCACCTACGAGCTCTGGGTGCCGCTCCTCAAGGGAGGAACGGTCGTCGTCGCGCCGCCGCGGGAGCTTTCCGTGGCGGTACTCGAACGGGAGCTCGCCGAACACGCCATCACCGGGCTCTGGCTCACCGCCGGTCTCTTCCGGCTGGTGGCCGAGGAGGCGCCGGGGGCCCTGGCGGGCGTGCGCGAGGTGTGGACGGGGGGCGACGTGGTCCCGGCCGCCGCGGTGCGCCGGGTCCTGGAGGCCTGCCCCGGCACCGTCGTGGCCGACGGCTACGGGCCCACCGAGGCGACCACGTTCGCCCTCAGCCACGCGATGCGGGCCGACGAGCCGGTACCCGCCCGGGTGCCCATCGGCCGGCCGCTCGACAACATGCGCGTGTACGTCCTGGACGGCGGCCTGCGCCCGGCACCGGTCGGTGTCGCGGGTGAGCTGTACATCGCGGGTGCCGGTCTCGCCCGCGGTTACGCCCGGCAGCCGGCGCCGACCGCCGGACGCTTCGTGGCGGACCCGTTCGGTCCCTCGGGAACCAGGATGTACCGCACCGGTGACCTCGCCCGGTGGACCGCGGACGGCGTGGTGGAGTTCGTCGGCCGGGCCGACGAGCAGGTCAAGCTGCGGGGCTTCCGGATCGAACTCGGCGAGATCGAGGACCGGCTGGCCCGCCACCCGGCGGTCGCCCAGGCCGCGGTGATCGTGCGCGAGGACCGGCCCGGCGACAAGCGACTGGCCGGCTACGTGGTCGCGGCCGAACCCGTCGGGACGGCGGAGCTCAGGGAGTACCTGAGCGGAGAACTGCCGGACTACATGGTGCCGTCGGCACTGCTCACCGTCGACGCCCTGCCGCTGACCGCGAACGGCAAGCTCGACCGCAGGGCCCTGCCCGTGCCCGAGTACGGAAGCGCCGCCGAGCGGCGTGCCCCGCGCGACGAACGGGAGAAGACCCTGTGCGCCCTGTACGCCGAGATCCTCGGCGTACCGGAGGTCGGCATCGACGACAGCTTCTTCGAGCTGGGCGGCCACTCCCTGCTCGCGACCCGGCTGGTCAACCGGATCCGCGGCGCGTTCGGGGCCGAGGTGCCGGTGCGTGCCGTCTTCGAGGCGCCCTCGGTCGCCGCCCTCAAGGACCGGCTGACCGACGCGGAGGTGGCCCGGCAGCGGCTCGCCCCGGTCGAACGGCCGGCGGTGATCCCGCTCTCGCACGCCCAGCGCAGGCTGTGGTTCATCGACTCGGTCGACGACACCGCGGGTTCGTACAACATCCAGCTGGCCGTGCGGCTCCTCGGCGAACCGGCCCCCGCGGCGCTGGAGTCGGCGCTCGCGGACGTGGTGGACCGCCACGAGAGCCTGCGCACCGTCTTCCCCGCCGAGGGCGGCGCCCCGCGCCAAAGGATCCTCGGCGCGGGCGAGTACACCCTCTCGCTGCCCGTCCGCACGGTGCCCGAGGACGCACTGGACGGTGTCCTCGGCGAGCTGGCCGCCACCGACTTCGACCTGGCGGCGGACATCCCGCTGCGGGCCGAGCTGCTGCGGCTGGCCCCGCGCGAGCACGTGCTGGTCCTCGTGCTGCACCACATCGCGGGCGACGGCTCCTCGCTGGCACCGCTCGCCCGGGATCTCGGCACCGCCTACGCGGCCCGGGTGGCCGGCCGGGCGCCCGAGTTCCCGCCGCTGCCCGTGCAGTACGCGGACTACGTCCTGTGGCAGCGGCGCACCCTCGGGGACGAACACGACCCGGACAGCCCCATCGGTCGGCAACTGGAGTACTGGCGCGGCGCGCTGGCCGGGCTGCCGGAGGAACTGGACCTGCCGACCGACCGGCCGCGCTCGGCCGAGACCGGCCACCGGGGCGGACAGGTCGAGCTGAGCCTCCCCGACGAGATCGCGCGGGGTGTGCACCGGCTGGCCGAGGAGAGCGGCGCGAGCCTGTTCATGGTGCTGCACGCCGCGGTCGCGGCACTGCTGCACCGCCTCGGCGGCGGTACGGACATCCCGCTGGGGACGGCGGTCGCCGGCCGCGGTGACGAGGCGCTCGACGAACTCGTGGGCTTCTTCGTCAACACCCTGGTGCTGCGCACGGACCTCTCCGGCACCCCGGGCTTCCGCGAACTGGTCGACCGGGTACGGACCGTGGACCTGGAGGCCTTCACCCACCAGGACGTTCCGTTCGAGCGGCTGGTCGAGGAGCTCAACCCGGTCCGGGCCCTCTCCCGCAATCCCCTCTTCCAGGTGGCGATCAGCCTGGAGAACAACGAGGAGGCGGACCTGGAGCTGCCGGGCCTGACCCTGGCCCCGCAGCCGACCACGACGGACGTCGCCAAGTTCGACCTCTCGTTCCACTTCGCCGAGGCGCACCAGGACGGCGCACCGACGACAACGACGCCGACTGTCGGCGGCCAACTGGAGTACAACACCGGCCTGTTCGACCGCGCCACGGTCGAAGCGCTCGCCGAGCGGCTGGTGCGGCTGCTCGGGGCGGCCGTGGCCGATCCCGACCGCCCCGTCGCGGACATCGATCTGCTCTCACCGCACGAGCACGCGCTGCTGAACGAGAGCAACGACACCGCACGGGACATCCCGGCGGGCACGGTCGCCTCCCTGTTCGCGGCGCGGGCGGCCGCCACGCCCGGGGCACCGGCCGTCACCGGCGGGGGCGTGACGCTCAGCTACGCCGAGCTGGACGCCCGGACCAACCGGCTGGCCCGCAGGCTCGCCGGCGCGGGAGTCGTCCCCGGCGACCGGGTGGCGATCCTCCAGGAACGCTCGGTCGACCTGATCGTCTCCACGCTGGCCGTCCTGAAGGCCGGCGCGGTGTACGTCCCGCTCGACGTCCGCTACCCGGCACCCCGCCTCGAACTCATCGTCGAGGAGACGGGATGCGGGGTGCTCCTGGCCGACCGCGCCCTGGCCGGGGTGGAGTTCGGCCACACCGCGGAGGTCATCGTGGTCGACGCGGAGCAGGACGCGGCGGATGTGGCCGCACACGATCCCGGGCCGCTCGAACTCCGCACGCACCCTGACCAGTTGGCGTACATCATGTACACCTCCGGATCGACCGGTAAGCCGAAGGGCATCGGCATCACGCACACCAATGTCGTCGCGCTCGCGACGGACACCCGATGGCGGTCCGGGCACGAGCGGGTGCTGCTGCACTCGCCGCACGCCTTCGACGCGTCGACGTACGAGATCTGGGCCACCCTGCTGGGCGGCGGACTGCTCGTGGTGGCACCGCCCGGCCAGCTGGACGCGGGCGGCCTGCGGCGGCTCACCGGCGAGGAGGGACTCACCGCGGTCTTCATGACCACGGCCCTGTTCAACCTCCTCGCCGAGGAGGACCCCGGCTGCTTCGCCGGGCTCAGCGAGATCTGGACCGGCGGCGAACAGGTCTCCCCGGCCGCCTTCCAGCGCGTGCTCGACGCCTGCGCGGACACCACGGTGGTCCACGTCTACGGCCCGACCGAGACCACGGTGTACGCCACCTGCGTCCCGCTGCGCGCTCCGTACCGCACCGGCCGCAACGTGCCGATCGGGAACCCGATGGACAACACGCGGGCGTACGTCCTGGACGACCGGCTGCGGCCCGTTCCCCTCGGGGTGGCGGGCGAGCTGTACCTGGCGGGTGCCGGCACGGCCCGCGGCTACGTCCGGCTGCCGGGCATGACCGCCGAGCGGTTCGTCGCCGACCCGTTCGGGCCGGCGGGGGAGCGGATGTACCGGACCGGCGACGTGGTGCGCCGGGACGCCGAGGGGCGGATCGAGTTCGTCGGACGGGCGGACCACCAGGTCAAGATCCGCGGCCTGCGGATCGAGCTCGGCGAGATCGAGACCGCGCTCCAGGACCAGCCGCAGGTCTCCCGGACCCTGGTGACCGTCCGGGAGGACCGGCCCGGCGACAAGAGACTCGTGGCGTACGTCGTCCCGGTGCCCGGAGCGGACACCACGGGCCTGCGGGACCAGGTGGCACGACGGCTCCCGGACTACATGGTCCCCGCCGCGTTCGTGTTCCTGCCCGACCTGCCCGTCAACCAGAACGGGAAGGTCGACCGAAACGCCCTGCCCACCCCGGACTTCGGCCCCGCCGACGGCGGGCGCGGACCGCGCGACCCGCGCGAGGAACTGCTCTGCACGCTCCTGGCCGAACTCCTCAAGCTGGACCGGGTGGGTATCGACGACAACTTCTTCGAACTCGGCGGCGACAGCATCATCTCCATCCAGCTCACCAGCCGGATCCGCTCCGTCTTCGGGGTCGAGCTGTCCAACCGGGCGGTCTTCCAGGCCCCCACGGTGGCGGCGCTGATGGAGCTCATGGGCGCCGGCGGCCAGCGCGAGGACTCCTTCGACGTGGTTCTCCCGCTGCGCGCGGGTGGAGCGGCGCCCCCGCTGTTCTGTCTGCACCCCGTCGGCGGTGTCAGCTGGATGTACTCCGGTCTGATGCGGTACGTCGACGGCGACCGTCCGATCTACGGCATCCAGGCCAGGGGCCTCGCCAGGAAGGAGCCACTGCCCCGCTCGATGGCGGAGATGGTGGACGACTACGTCGAGCGGATCCGGGAGGTCCAGCCATCCGGCCCGTACCACCTGCTCGGCTGGTCCATGGGCTCGATCCTCGCCCACGAGGTGGCGGTCCGGCTCCAGCGCCTGGGGGAGGAGGTCGGCCTGCTCGCCAACCTCGACCAGGTGCCCATCAGGGCGGAGGAACTGGACGGTGAGTACGTCGCCGCCGACGACCAGAACGTGCTCGCCGCCCTCCTCGACTTCGTGGGGCGCGACCCCGGGATGTTCGGGGACGCCCCCCTGGAGCACGACAAGGTGATGGAGGTGCTGCGCGAGGCGGGCAGCGCGCTCGCCACCTTCGACGACGAGCACATCCTGCGGGTGGGCGAGGTCAACAACAACAACTGGTCCCTGACGATCGGTCACGAACCGGACGTGTTCGACGGAGACGTCCTGCTGTTCGTCGCCACCCGGGACGAGGACGGCGCCGAGGGGAAGACCGAGCGCTCGGTCGCCACGCTCCAGCGGTACGTCACCGGGAACGTGCGGGTCCAGGAGATCGACTGCGAGCACCGGCAACTGCTCCAGGCGGGACCGGTCGCCGAGGTCGGCCGCGTCCTTCAGGACACGCTCCGCGGCGACCACGACTGACCGGGGCGGTCCGAGGAGCACCACCCGGGCCCGGCGCCGTCCGTCTTCCGCGGACGGCGCCGGGCCGTCGCGCTGCCCGGGCCGTCGCGCCGCGCGGTCCGGCCCCGCGAGATCTGCCGTTCGGCAGATGTGCCGAAGGGCGCGGCCAGGAATGCTGAACACCAGAACACCCAAGGAGGAAGCGCCATGACACAGGTGACCGAGAACGCGTCATTACGGCGGGCGGACCGCGCAGCGGGTCCGGTGCGCCGCCGGTTCAACTGGCCGGACCGGATCGGCTACGCGGCCTTCCTGGCACTGCTTCTCTACGGGCTCGCCCACACCTACTGGGCCTTCGGCGGGGACGGCTTCCCCTTCGGTGCCGACGACGCCAACCCGGAGTACTCGGCCTTCGAGCACGTCGGCCGCGCCCAGCTGGCACCGTGGCTCGCGGCCGGCTTCCTGCTCAGTGCCGGCGTGGCCCTGCTGCTCGCGCTGCCCGGCCGCCGCCGGATCCCCACCCCGGTCCTGCTCGGTGCCACGGGCCTCTCCGCCGCCGCGGTGTTCTGCACCCTCGCCGACTTCCGCATCCTCGGCAACCTCGCCTACGTCTTCATGCTGAGGTTCGGCGCCATCAACTGGACGGTGATCAACCAGGTGTTCGCGGTCGTCTCGGTCGGCCTGATGGTCACGTCCGCGATCGCCTACCAGCGCCGTACCTCCGGCGCCTGCACCAGCTGCGGACGCACCGACTCGGGCGCCGGGTGGACCTCACCGGAGGCCGCCGCCCGCTGGGGCAGGAAGGCCGTGTACACGGCGGTCGTCGTCCCCCTGCTGTACGCCAGCACCCGCTGGGCCTGGGCCCTGGGCTACCCGCTCGGCATCTCCGACAAGCTCTGGGAGGAGGGCAAGCAGGACCACCTGTGGATCTTCGGTGCGGCCCTCGCCACCATGGGCGCCCTCGGCTCGCTCCTCACCCTGGGCCTGGTGCAGCGCTGGGGCGAGATCTTCCCGCGCTGGATGGTGGGCCTCAGGGGCAAGCGGGTACCGCCGGCCCTGGCCATTGTCCCGGCCGCCTTCGTCTCCGTCATGGTGACCATCGCCGGCGTCATGTACATCCGACTGCTGTTCCAGGGCTCCTTCGACAACCCGAAGGACGACTGGGGCGCCACGGTCCCGGAAATGGTCTGGCCGGTGTGGGGCGTCGCCCTGGCGGCCGCGACTCTCGCCTACTACTTCCGCCGGCGGGGCGTGTGCAAGCGCTGCGCCAGGGGATGAGCGCACGACGAAGGGGCCGGAACCGAGAAATCGGTTCCGGCCCCTTTTCGGTTGGCGGTCGGAATCCTTGTTTCGAAGCTGTCGATATGGCGTTGAGGTGCCAGGAACAGTCTTTATTGAATGGGATTCCACCCAACAGGAGGTATTCATATGAGGAAGTTCGCCCACGCGATCGGAGCCGGCGTGGCCGGGCTCGCGCTGATCGGTGCCGCGCAGAGCAGTGCGCAGGCGGCAGAGTCCGTGCCCAGTTGCGTGGTGGGTAAGCCGATCTACATGGTCACGATCGGCGCCTCAATCACCAACAACTGCGCCACCACCCAGCAGGTGAACGTCAAGTACAGCAAGGGTGGCGTGACGTACATTCCCAACAAGTGCCATACGGTCACGCCGGGCAGCACGGTCAACACCTGGGAACCCGTCTGGTACGCCGAAACCTATGTGGGGCTCATCCCCTGTTGAGCCACCGCGGCGGCGACTGACCGGTGTCGCCGAGGCACACCGGGAACGCGTCTCGGCCCGGAACCAGTCACCTGGTTCCGGGCCGAGACGCGTTCGGGGCGCGGGAGGTTCAGGTCGCCCGGCGGAAGCTCCGGATCGCCAGGGGAGCGGTGACGGCCACGAGCACCACACAGGCGCCCAGCGTCGCCAGGACCGTGCTGAGCCGCGGATCACCGAGCGCCAGGTCGCGGGCCGCCGTGATCGCGTACGACATGGGGTTGACCTCGGCGAATCCCTTCAGCCAGCCGGGGAGGCCCTCGGCGGGCACGAAGGCGTTCGAGGCGAAGAGCAGCACCATGTTGACCATGCCGCCGATGGGCTGCAGCGCTTCCGGACGGCGCACCCAGGCGGAGAGCGCCATGAACAGCCAGCCCAGGGACCAGCCGAGCACCACCGCGACCAGCGCCGCGCCGAGCGAGCCGAGCACCCCGCCGTCCGGGCCGAACCCGAACACCACGGTGGCCGCCACCAGCATGACGAGCATGTTGACGACGTTGAGCACGGTGTCCGCGATGCTCCGCCCGATCAGGACCGAACCGGTGTGGATCGGCATCGCCTTGAAGCGGGCGACGATCCCGTTGTTCATCTCCGTCGTCAGCGCCACCCCGGACTTGAGCCCCGCGCTGATCGAGCCGGTGACGAGGAACGCCGGCAACAGGTAGTCGATGTAGCTGACGCCCGCGGGGAAGGCGGAGGTCTGCGAGACGCTCTTGAACACCTGGCTGAACACGGTCAGCATCAGGATGGGTTCGAGAACGCCCGGCAGGACCATGGCGGGTTCGCGCAGCACCCGCAGCGACCGGCCGGACAGGACGGAGATCTGCCGGAGCACTCCGGTCCCGCCGAACCGCGGGGGCGGGAGGAGGCCCGGGGAAGCGGGCCGGGCCTCGGGGTGGGTGGTGATGGTCATCGAACATCCCTGCCTAGGGTCTGTCCGCCGGGACACGGTCCAGCAGGTCCTGGCGGCCGGTGGAGTGGTTCAGGGCCAGGTACACGTCGTCCAGTGAGGGCTCGGAGAACGCGAGTCCCGCGAGGTCCACGCCCGCTTCGTCGGCCGCCCGGACGACGCGGGCCAGCGCGGTGGAGTCCCTGGCGGGCATCGTGAGCACCAGACCGTCCTCCTCGTGCCCGGGAGCGAGGCCGGCCGCCCGCAGCGCCTGCATGGCCCGGGGGCGGTCGTCGGCGCCGCGCAGGGTGACGGACACGGAGCGGTGTCCGATCCTGTTCTTCAGCTCGTCCGTGGTGCCCGCGGCGATGACCCGGCCGGCCGCGAGCACCGTGATCGAGTCCGCCAGGAAGTCGGCCTCCTCCAGGTACTGAGTGGTCAGCAGAACCGTGGTGCCCTCCCGCACGAGACGCTGGACCACCGCCCACAGGGCCCGGCGGGCCGACGGGTCGAGCCCGGTGGTGGGCTCGTCGAGGAAGATCACCTCGGGCTGTCCGACCAGGCTGGCCGCCAGGTCCAGACGCCTGCGCATGCCGCCCGAGTACTCCTTCGCCTTGCGGCCCGCCGCGTCCGTGAGGGAGAAGAGCTCCAGCAGTTCCCCGGCGCGGGCCGCCGCCTCGGCGCGCGAGGCGCCGAGCAGCCGTGCGATCAGCACCAGGTTGGCGTGCCCGGAGAGCGTCTCGTCCACGGCCGCGTACTGGCCGGTGAGGCCGATGCGGCGGCGGACCTCCTCGGCGTTCTCGGTGACGTCGAGTCCCGCCACCCGGGCCCGCCCCGCCGTCGGGAGCGAGAGGGTGCTCAGGATGCCGACGAGAGTCGTCTTGCCGGCGCCGTTGTGCCCGAGCAGCCCCAGGACGGTGCCCTGGGGCACCGTGAGGCTCACACCGTCGAGCGCTTTCGTCGACCCGAACGACTTCGTCACGTCGGAGACTTCGATCATCATCGTGTCCATGGGATGCCCCTCGCTCGATTCCGGAAGCCCACCACCGGTCGTCGGGCGTTTTCAGGGATGACCGAAAGGGACCACGTGGGCCGTCACCTACAGACGTACGGTATCCGTGGTACCGGGAATTCCCGAGGGTCGATCAGAACTCTTGAACTGGCATTGCGGAATTCCGGCGAACCAGTGACCCCGAGCAACTCCGAGAACCCGAGAAGCGCGAGAAGCGCGAGAAGCGCGAGAAGCGCGAGAAGCACGAGAAGCGCGAGAAGCGCGAGAAGCGCGAGAGGAGGGAATCCCGTTCAGTCGACGGGCAGGACGGCGGTGACCCGCCAGCCGCCTTCCCCGTGACCGCCGAAGTCGAGGGTTCCCCCGAGCGCCTTGACGCGTTCGGCGAGTCCTTCCAGGCCCGTCCCGCCGCGACGGCCGCGCTCGCCGAGATACCCCGTGCCCGCCTCGCTGATGGACGGAGCACCGTTGGTCACGGACACGGCGAGCACCGGCACCCGGCCGGACAGGTCGGGCAGTACGGACACGCGCACCCAGGGTGTGGTCGCGGCATGCCGCCGGACATTGGTCAGCGCTTCCACCACCACCCGGTGGGAGGTGCTCGCCACCTCGCGGGGCACCCGGGCGACCTGCTCCGGCGACAGGTCGATGTCCAGGCTCACCTCGGCCCGTCCGGCGTCGCGGAACCGGCCGATGACGTCCACGATGTCGGGGAGCCCGTAGGCCTGCGACTGCCCTTCGCCCGTCCTGCCTCGAGAGTCCGAGGCCGTCTCGTCGGACGTGTCGAGCATGTGGACGGTACGGTCCATGGAACCGAGGGCCTGGAGGCCGGAGGCCTCGATCTGCTTCAGGATCGGCAGGACCTTCTCCGGCTGCTCCGCGCCGACCACCTGCGCCGCCTGTGCGAGCACCACGATGCCCGACACGTCGTGGGCGACGAAGTCGTGCAGGTCGCGGGCCAGTTGGAGCCGCTGGTTGCGGCGGGCCTCGTGCACGGACCGGACCCTGCGCGACTCCAGGGCACGCAGACAACCCCCCACGGCGGCCGCGGCTATGGCGCCGAGTGCGAAGAACGCGCTCTGCGCGGCGGCCTCCAGCGCGGTCGGGGGAACCTGGAGGCGCAGGAGCAGGGTCGACGCCAGAACCCCGAGCACGGTGCACAGCGTGACGGCCCGCCGGGTCTCGGCGTACCGGGCGACGAGGCAGATCAGCAGCAGGATGGCCGCGATCTCCACCAGCGTGACCACGCCGGTCGCCTGCTCCCGCACCGGCGGGTCGCCGAGGGCGGTGCCCAGCGCGGAGCTCACGGCCACCACGGCGGCGGCCGTCGTGAGGACGCGGCCCTTGGCGTGCACTCCGATCACGGTGAGGGTGCCGAGGACCGCGACCGTCATGGGGAGGGCCGCTCGCCAGCCGGCCGACGGGCCGACGAGAAGCCCCGCCGTCACCGCCCCGGCCGCCAGGACCGCGCAGACCGGCCTGGTGACATGGCTCCCGAGACGGCTCTGGACCTGGGTCCTGGTGTTGGTGACCATTCCGGCGATCCTATCGATGGGACCGGTTCCCCCCTGGCAGCTTCCTGATGACCGCCTCGGTGGCCGAGGGCGGACGGACGTCTCGTGAACTCCGTCCTGTCATTTAGCTGCCATCGGGGATATCGGTGCGAGTTCGCTTCGAAATCCTCTCTAGGATGCCCGGGGGAACGGGGTCGGTGAGAGGCCGATGAGGAGGCCGAGTTGCCTGACGAGAGCGAGTCCGCGCTGGAACGGATGTTACCGGAATGGCATTTCAGAGAAGTGCATCGCATTCGGGTGCCCGGCACCGCCGCGGAGGTGATGCGCGCCGCGCACGCGACGACCTGGGCGGAGGCGCCGATGGCCCGCGCACTGGTCGCGATCACCGGGGCCGACATCTCGGCGCGGCGGCGTATCGTCTCCGACTTCCTGCGGGAGATGGGAGAAGTGATCCCCACCGGGGACGACGAGTTCCTGCTCGCCGCGGTGCAGGGGACCGGTGACGTTCCCCGGCCCCCGGGCACCGTTTCCGAGATCGTGACCGGATGCGAGGAGCCGGGAATTCTGAAGATCGGGATGAATGTCCGTCACGCGGGCGGCATGCTCACCACGGAGACCCGTGTCCTCGCCACGGACGAGCGGACCCGCCGCAGGTTCGCGCCCTACTGGTTCTGCATCAGGTTCGGCAGCGGACTGACCCGTACGTCCATGCTCCGCGCGATCCGTGCCCGAGTGCTGCGCGAGATGTCACCGGCCTGACCCGCTGCGTTCGACGCTCCGCCCGGCCCGCTCGGGGCGGAGCGCCGTCATGTGCGCGGGCAGTCGCTGCCACACCGGCGGCGTGTAGAAGTGCCCGCCGGGGAGCGGCGTCGACTCGAACCGGCCCGTGGTCAGCGGGCGCCAGCGCGCCAGGGCCTCCGCGTCCAGGTCGTCGTCCTCGCCGTGCAGCAGCTGGAGCGGTGCGCGCACCCGGTCACCCGGGTGGTACCGGTAGGTGTCCATGGCCCGCAGGTCGGCGCGCAGCACCTCCACGGCCATCTGCCGCAGTTCGGGCTCGGCCCGTACCGCCTCGGGCATCTGGCCGACCGTGAACATCCAGTCGAGGAGCTCCTCGTCGGTGTTCCCCACGTGGGGCGGCGCGTCCGGATCGGTCCGCCGGCTGTCGGGGGCGTGCGCGGCCGAGACGACCAGCGCCTGCGGCGGGGCGACTTCGGCCCGCTCGGCACGCAGCGCGAGATCGAAGGCGACCCAGGCGCCCATGCTGTGGCCCGCCAGGACGTAGGGGCGCGTCGCGACGCCCCGCAGCGCGGTCAGTGCCCCGCCGAGCAGTTCCTCCCAGTCCCGGGCGAACGGGGAGCTGTAGCGCCCTTCCCGGCCCGGATAGCAGTACAGCACCAGTTCGGTGTCCTCGGGCAGGGCCGCGGCCCAGGGCCGGAAGGGCGCCGTGCCGCCCCCGCAGAAGCTGAGACAGAACAGCGTCCGCTCGGCGTGCGGCCGGGGCAGCGGCCGAAGCAGTGGCGCGGACATGCGGACTCCTTTCGAGCGCCGGTCGTGACACGGGGAACGTACCGGCGACGGCGGGACCGCGCCGTGGGGGGCCAACAAAGTCTTCGATGCCCCCAAGTGACCCTCGGCGACCGCTCGCACCGCAAGAGTGACCGTCGGTGGCGGAATCCTGTCGCCGGGGCATCACATGCCCCCATCTCCCGGCACTTCCGGTCCGACGGGAGAGTGGCCGAAAGCAACGCAACGCATTATTCAATTCTTCTCATTGAAAACTCTCTAACGCCGGGTCGAAGTGGTTGCCGGAAGGGCTTGTTGGTGCGATTCCCGGCAGCTTAGGGTCGAGCCTAATTCGGTGACAGCGTCAGGAAGGGGAGAGCTCGATGGCGAATCCGTTCGAGGATGACAACGCCGAGTACTACGTGCTCGTGAACGACGAGAACCAGCATTCGATCTGGCCCGTTTTCGCCGAGATCCCGGAGGGCTGGAAAGCGGTGCACGGTGCGGCCGCCCGGCAGGACTGCCTCGACTACGTGAACGAGCACTGGACCGATATGCGTCCGCGCAGCCTCGCCGACGCCATGGCCGCCCACGCGGCCTGAAAAAAAGAACCCGCCACATCACGACCGAACCATCGAGGGGAAAAGAAGAAAATGCCGACCATCACCAGCGACCGCCGCTCGGCCATCAAGGAAATCGTCTGCGACATCCTTGAACTCGAGGAGGACGAGGTGACGGACACCAGCCTCTTCATCGACGACCACGGCGCCGACTCCCTGCGCGCCATCGAGATCCTGGCCTCCCTGGAGAAGGAGTTCGGCATCACGATCGACCAGTCCGAACTGGCCCAGATGATCAACCTCGAGGCCGTCTACAAGGTGGTCGCCGAAGCGCCCACCCGCTGACCCTGCCCAGCAGCTCTGCCGATCCCAAGGTCTGAAGATCTGAAGGGGAAACAGCATGTCCTCAGCAAGCCCCGGCGCCGGAACCGGGAAACGCCGGGTGGTTCTCACCGGCTTCGGAGTGATCTCCAGTATCGGTATCGGGGCCGAGGAGTTCACCGGCAGTCTGCGGGCGGGCCGTAGCGGTGTCAGCCCGATCTCGGTGTTCGACGTCGAAGGCTTCGCGCATGTCAACGGCTGCGAGGTCAAGGGGTTCGATCCCGAGCAGTGGATCTCCCGCACCCCCGTGCGGGAGCTGGGGCGTGCCAGCGGCTTCGCCGTCGCGGCGGCGCGGATGGCGGTGCAGGACGCCGGTCTGGACCTCGTGGAACTCGCCGGCCGACGGGGACTGATCTCCGTCGGCACCACGGACGGCGAGTCCTACGAGCTGGACCAGCTGGTGGCCGCCGAACTCGCCGACGGTCCTCAGAACATGGATCCCGAGGTCGTCCGGCGAGTCTCGGCGGCCAGACTCTCCACCGCCATCGCCCAGGAGCTGGAACTCACCGACGTCGAGGCCCCCACCATCGCGACCGCCTGCTCCGCGGGCAACTACGCCATCGGGTACGGCTTCGACGCGGTGAGCTCGGGAGAGGTGGAGTACGCGCTGTGCGGCGGCGCCGACGCGATGTGCCGCAAGACCTTCACCGGCTTCTACCGCCTCGGCACCATCGCCCCCGAGCACTGCCAGCCCTTCGACGCCGACCGCAAGGGCATCCTCACCGGCGAGGGAGCCGGCGTCCTGGTCCTGGAGAGCCTGGACTCCGCACTGGCCCGCGGCGCCACCATCTACGCCGAAGTGCTCGGCTACGGCCTCAACTGCGACGCGTACCACCAGGTCGCGCCCAACGGCGACAGCGTCGCGCAGTGCATGAGCATCGCCCTGAAGAACGCCGGGGTGAAGCCCGAGGAGGTCGACCTGATCTCCGCCCACGGCACCGGCACCAAGGCCAACGACATCACCGAGGCCAAGGCCATCCGCAGCGTGTTCGGCGCCGCGACCCCGCGCACGATCTCCCTGAAGTCGATGCTCGGCCACACCATGGGCGCCGCGAGCGCGCTCGGTGCGATCGCCTGCGGACTCGCCCTCACCCACGGCTTCATCCCGCCCACCATCAACCACCACCGGACCGACCCGGAGTGCGAGATCGACTGCGTGCCCAACCAGGCCGTCGACGCCGACCTGCGGATCGTCCAGAACAACGGGCTCGCCTTCGGCGGCAACAACGCCATCGTGATCCTGGGCAAGTACGACCGGGACGGTGACCTCCGATGACGTACCCGATCATCGGAACCGGGGCGGTCGCGAGCATCGGCTCCGATCCGGACGCCATCTTCGACAGCCTCTGCGCCGGCCGCAGCGGACTCGCGCCGCTGCGCGCCTTCGACCGCGCCCGTTTCAACGCCCAGCAGCTCTTTGAGATCGACGACCGGCAGACCGACGGCATCGACGAGCCGGGCCGGGCCACCCGCTTCCTCGTCGAAGCGATCCGGCAGGCGGCCGAGGACGCCGGACTGCCCGAGGACCTCGCGGGAATCCCGGTGCTCGTCGGCACCGGCCTGCGCGAACTGCGCTCCCTCGAACTGTGGTGGCGCGACGGAACCCCCTTCGACGCCGACGGCCTGCACTTCGAGAACGCGCTGAGGCGCCGCTTCGGCGCCGTCGACACCCACACCTTCGCGGGCGCCTGCTCGGCCTCCCTCTACGCCCTCGCGCTCGCCTGGGACCTGCTCGAACTCGGGGAGGCGGAGACGGTCGTCGTGGCCGGCTGCGACGTGGTGACGGAGAGCATGTTCGGGCAGGCCGACCGGGTCCAGTTCGATCCGCCGCCCTCGGTACGCCCCTTCGACCAGGACCGCCAGGGCACGATCCTCGGTGAGGGCGCCGCCGCCGTCGTCCTGAGCCGTTCCGCGACCGTGGGCCGACGCCCCCGTGGCCGGCTGCGCTCGGTGGCCGTCAACTGCGACGCCCACCACCAGACCGCCCCCGACGCGGCCGGCGTCGAGGACGCCGTCCGCCTGGCCCACGAACAGGCCGACGTCACCCCCGCCGAGATCGACCTGGTGATGCTCCACGCCACCGGCACACCGCTCAACGACCGCACGGAAGCCACCGTGACCGCCCAGATCTTCGGCGGCCACGGCCCCGCCCTCACCGGCATCAAGTCGCTGACCGGACACACCTCCGGCTCGGCCGGACTGCTCGGCCTGATCATGGCCCTGCGCTCCCTGGAGAGCGGAGTCGTCCCGCCCATCGCGGGCCTGACCGACCCCCTGCCCGAGGGCGCGGAGCTGCGGCTGGTGGCCGGCGAACCCCTGGTCGCACCGCTGCGGCTGGCCCAGGTCAACAGCTTCGGATTCGGCGGCGTCAACGCCGTCGCCGTCGTGGGAGGTGCCGCATGACCCTCGCCGTCACCGGGACCGCCGTGGCCCTGCCCGGCGCCGCCGACGCACCCGCGCTGCTGCGCCCCGCACCACCCGCGGCGGAACCGGTCGACCCCACGGCCCTGATCGGCAGGAAGGGCCTGCGCTTCAAGGACCGGGCCACCCAGCTGGGACTGCACCTCGCCCACGCGGCGCTCACCGACGCCGGGCTCCTCCAGGACGGCGAACCGACCGTCCCCGGAGACCGGCTGGGCACCGTGGTCAGCTCCAACCTCGGCAACGCGGACACCGTGTGCCGAGCCGTGGAGACCATAGCCAAGGAGTCCACCGGCGCCCTCAGCCCGATGGACACCCCCAACGCCTCCAGCAACATCATCGCCTCCGAGACGGCCATCCGGTACGGCCTGCGCGGCCCCAACCTGACGGTGTGCAACGGGCGTTCCTCGGGCCTGGACGCGATCCGCTGGGCCGCCCTGATGCTCCGCAGCGGCCGCGCCGACCACATCCTGGTCACCGGCGTCGAACCGGACAACGAGGTGACCCGCCGGCTCGTCGACGGACCGGTGGCGGACGGCGGCGCCGCCGTCGTCCTCAGCCGCACCACCACCCGTGCCAGGGCACTGCTCGGTCCGGTGCTGCGCACCGCCCGGTCCGCCGACACCGCCGACGAGCTGACCCGGCGCGCCCCCGGCGGCGAGCTCTGGCTCAGCGAGGAGGACCACGTCGTGCCCGGGCACGCACGACGGATCGCGCTGACCGGCTGGGGCGAACTCTCCGGCGCCCTCGGCGTCGCGCAGTGCGCCGCCGCGGCCGGCTGGTTCGCCCAGGGGCACGACGGCCCCGCCTACGCCCTGGCCGGCACGGCCGGAGCGGTCCTGTTCCCCCCGGAGCGCACCCCATGACCAACGTCGTACTGCTCCACGGGCTCGCCAACAACGAGGCCATCTGGTCGGCGCTCGACGGGCACTGGCCGGCTGACCTCGAGGTCCACGCGCCCCGACTGCCCTGGCACAGCGGCGGAATCGCCGACTGGCGCCACGAGACGGACTCGGCGGCCCGCCTCCAGGACGTGCTCGACGCGGTCCCCGGCGGCCCCGGTGTGGTGGTCGCCCACTCGTTCAGCTCGGTGGTGCTCCTCGAACTGCTCAGCCGCCGGGCGGCCGCCGCCGACCCGCTGGACGTACCGGCCGTCGTCCTTGTCAACCCCTTCTACCGCAGCGACGCGGACGCCTTCCACTGGAACATGATCGCCCCGATCCTGGACGACTTCCCGCGCACCATGGCCGAGTCCATCAGGCTGCGGACGTCCGGCCACCCCATCGAGGAGGAACGCCTCGCGGACATGGCCCGGCGCATGACCGAGTGGATCGGCCCCTACGGCTGGCTCCGGTTCTTCGACACCTATCTGCGCACCCCGCTGTTCCGGGTGGACCTCGTCGAGACCCCCGCCCTGGTGATCGGCTGCGCGGCCGACCGGTCCGCACCCGCGGAGCAGGCCGGCCACCTCGCCGCCCGGCTGCCCGCCGGCCGGGCGCTGACCGTGCCCGACTGCGGTCACTTCCCGATGCTCGAACGCCCCGCCTGGTTCACCGGCGCCGTGCACACGTTCCTCGAGCGGATCCCGGACCGCGCCCGGCCCCTGGCGGGCGCCTGACCCCGGCACGCCGGTTCCGTCCGACCCGACACGACACGTCCCGACACGTCCCGACACAAAAGGAGTCCGTGATGGGCCCGACGCCCCATCCTGCTGTCACGGCGCTGCTGGAGACCCCGACGACGGGGCGGCTGCGCCCCCTCTTCGAAGGCAACAACATCAGCTTCGCCATCGGCTTCAAGCACATCAACTACGTTGCCGAGGCAGCGGTCCTGAACCACTTCAGGGAGGCGGGGCTGCCCGTCGGCGACCTCTACCGGCGCTACGGGCTCGGGTTCGACGTGGTCGACATCCACTCCCGGCTCGGCGCCCTCCTCGCCGTCGACGACGAGGTGGAGGCGGTGGTCACCCCGGCCACCAAGGACGGCGCGGACCGGCTCCGCTTCAAGGTCGACCTGTTCGTCGAGCGCGACGGCAAGCGCGTCAAGTGCGCGGGCTCCACGATCCTGGTGGCGCTGCGCGTCGACGACCACATCAAGGCCGAGGAGCCCTGGCCGGACGGCCTCGAACCCTTCACCACCGCCCGCCTGGGCACCGGGGACCGCGTGGAGATCGCCGCCACCCCGCGGCCGTACGGCGAGTTCACCGCGGGCCGCGGCACCACCGCCGACCCGGTCCTCACCGAACTCATCGGCGAGACCAACGCGTTCGGCTGGCGCTGGCGGATGGGCTACTTCTACTGCCACTTCAACGAGCGCGTCCAGATGTCCGGATTCCTGCGGGTGATGGAAGAGGTGGAGGACCTCTTCCTCGCCGACCGGGGCCTGGCCATCAAGGAGGTCCTCGACACTCGCGGCTGGATCCCCGTGGTCACCCAGTCCCGCATCGAACTCCTCGACGAGACCGTCATGGAGGAGGAGCTCTACACCGTCTACACCGTCGAGAACGTCTTCAAGACCCTGCTCTACACCACCCGCATGGACTGCTACGTCCTGCGCGACGGGCAGCTGGTGAAGACCGCCACCGGCACCATCACCCACGGCTACCTCCACGAAGTGGCGCCCAACCAGTGGGAGATGGCCGAGTTCGACGAGTCCACCGTCACCGCGCTCACCACGCCCCGCAAGGCGGCGGCATGAGTACCGCGGTGACCACCCGGCCGGTGATCACCGGTTGGTCGGCGGTGTCCCCGCACGGCATCGGCGCCGACGCCCTCGCCGAAGGGCTGCGCACCCAGCGGTCCACGGCCGCGCCCGTCGACACCGCACGCTGGAAGGTGCCCGCCTCCCGGGCCCATCTGGTCCCCGGCTTCGAGACCCGCGAGGTGCTCGGCAAGAAGGGCACCCGCTCCATGGACCGGGTCACCGGCCTCGCCGTGGCCGCCGTGGGCTCCCTGCTCGACCGGCCCGGTGCGGTACGGGAGTCGGAGACCGGCGAACGCGCCGCCCTGGTGCTCGCCACCACCACGGGCAGCGCCGCCAGCATGATGGACTTCACCCGCAGCTCGCTCGAAGGCGCCCGGCCCTACGACGTCGACCCGGCCGTGATGCCCAACGCCGTCATGAACTGCGCGGCCGGCCAGTGCGCCATCTGGTACGGCATCAAGGGCCCCAACACCACACTCGCCGGCGGCCGCGCGGCCGGCCTGCTCTCCCTCAACTACGCGACACGGCTGCTGTCCACGGGCCGCGCGGACACCGTGCTGTGTGCCGCCGCCGAGGAGTACTCGGCCGCCCGCTACTGGCTGGAACGGCACAGCAGGGGCCCCGAGGCCCCCGGTGTCGCGCTCGGCGAGGGCGCGGCGGTGCTCCTGGTCCAGCCCGCCGCCGCGGTCACCCCCGAACGCCCCGCGCTCGCCGAGGTGCTCGCGGTCCGCACCCGGGTGGCCACCGGCAACCGGGCGCGCCCCGCCCTTCAGGCCTGCGTACGCTCCGCCCTGGAGGCCGCCGGGGTGACCGGCGACGACGTGTGGGCGGCGAGCCCCTCGGACGCGCCGGGCCTCCTCGGCCACCTGGAGCGCGAGGTACTCGGCGAGATCTGCGGCACCGAGGCGCTGGAGCGGGTGCCGGCCGTCGGCCGCCTCGGTGACGTCTCCGCCGCCTCCGGCTCGTTCCAGATCGCCATGGTCCTCGCCACCGCCGCCGG
The DNA here is from genome assembly GCF_043198595.1 of Streptomyces sp. NPDC048751. Lineage (NCBI taxonomy): Bacteria > Bacillati > Actinomycetota > Actinomycetes > Kitasatosporales > Streptomycetaceae > Streptomyces > Streptomyces sp. NPDC048751. The sequence goes on along the minus strand of NZ_JBICUX010000010.1, from coordinate 224,446 downwards.
TACGCCCTCGGCGGCCGAGCGGGTCGCCCTGATCACCTCCGCCGATCGCGACGGCTCCCTCGCCTGCGCGGTGCTGAAGCTGCTGGACCGCCGATGACCGCCGCGCCGCGTGTCCACGTGAGTCCCGTCGCCGCCGAGGTACGGGTGGAGGCCCGCACGGAGGACGGCCTGACGGCCGCCGCCCGCGCCGACATCCGGCACAGCGAGCCGGTGTTCGCCGGCCACTACCCCGACTTCCCGATCTTCCCCGGGGTCTGCGTGCTGGAGTGCGTGCAGCGCGCGGCCACCGACGGGGACACCGCTCCGGACCCCACCGAGCTCGCCGCCGTGGAGTCGGCGCGGTTCGCCGGAGCCGTCTACCCCGGGGACACCCTCCGTCTGACGCTCAAGTGGCGCCGCACCGGCACCAGTCTGCGCTGCGACGCCACCGCCGCCACCGAACGGGGCAGGGCCGCCACCGTACGGCTGCGCTACGCCTGCGCGGGAGGTGCGCGATGACCGCACCCGCACCGGCCCTCCCACGGGTCACCGATCTGCTCCCGCACCGCTATCCGATGCTGCTGGTGGACCGGGTGACCGAACTTGTCCCCGGTGAGCGCATCCGCACGGTCAAGGCGATCACCCTCAACGAGCCCTGGTACGCGGGGATCTCACCCGACAAGGCCCTCGACTACCCGCCGTCCCTGCTCGTCGAGTCCTGGGGCCAGTCGGCGGGACTCCTCGCCTCGGCGATCGCGGAGGCCCCCACGCCGGGCCAGGTGATGCTGTTCGGCTCGGTGGCCGACGCCGAGTTCCACCTGCCCGTACTCCCCGGCGACGTGATCGAGCACCGGGTCCGCATCTCCCGGGCCCTCACCGACTCGGTGGTCTTCGAGGGCAGCAGCCATCGCGGCGACGAGACCGTGATGACCGTGACGCGGATGGTGATGGCCTTCCGCCCGGCGGACCTGCTCCGCCCCGACGACACCGCCGCCCCGACCCCCACCCCACCGTCCGCAGCACCCGGAAGAGAGGCCATCCGATGACCGACACCAGGCCCGTGGCCCTGATCAGCGGGGGCTCGCGGGGCATCGGCCGGGCCGCCGTACTGAAGCTCGCGGCGGACGGCTACGACATCAGCTTCTGCTTCCACTCGCAGGCGGAGGCCGCGCAGCTCCTCGCCAAGGAGGCCGAGGCGCTCGGCGCCCGGGTGCTGCACCACCGCGTGGACGTGAGCGAGGCGGCCGCGGTGCGCGACTGGGTCAACGCGACCGAGAAGGACCTCGGCCCCGTCGAGACCGCCGTCACCTCGGCCGGCATCACCCGCGACAAGGCGCTGGTGATGATGTCCGACGACGAGTGGACGTCCGTCCTGTCCACCAACCTCGACGGCGTCTTCCACGTCTGCCGCGCGGTCACCTTCGCCATGATGAAGCGCCGTCGCGGCAGCATCGTCAACATCTCCTCGGTGGCCGGGGTTCACGGCAACGCCACCCAGACCAACTACGCCGCCTCCAAGGCCGGGATCATCGGCTTCTCGCGCTCCCTCGCCAAGGAGGTCGGCCGCTACGGCATCCGCGTCAACACGGTGGCGCCCGGCTTCGTCGACACCGACATGGTGGCCGCCGTCACCGAGCGGGTCCGTGACGAGGCACTCGCCGCCGTCGCGCTCGGCCGGATGGGCACCCCCGACGAGGTCGCCGAACTCGTCGCCTTCCTCGCCTCCGGGCGCGCGAGCTACATCACCGGATCCGTGTTCCAGATCGACGGGGGGATCGCCCTGTGAGCACCGCCCACCGCAGGAAGAAGCACCCCAGGTGGTACTTCTCGCTGCGCAGCCCGTACTCGTGGTTCGCCTACCGCGACCTCAGTGAGAAGTACGCGGACGTACTCGACCGGATCGAGTGGATCCCCTACTGGGAGCCGGACGACGAGTCCACCCGGCTGCTCGAGGACGCCGGCGTCACCCTGCCGGTGATGCCCATGCACCGCACCAAGAACTTCTACATCCTGCGGGACGCGCGCCGCTGGGCGCATGCCCGCGGCTGGCAGGTGACCTGGCCGGTCGACCGCGCGCCGCACTGGGAGGTCTCCCACCTCGCCTACCTCGCGGCCGAGGAGCAGGGCCTGGGACGGCAGTTCGTCGACCTCGCCTACCGGGCCCGCTGGAACCGGGGCCTGGACCTCGCGGAGCGCGAGACCATCGTGGGCATCGCGGGCGAGCTCGGCCTCGACCCGGCGATCGCCGACTCGGTCGACGACCCGGATCTGCGGATCAAGGGCGTGGAGTGCCTGATCGCGGCCTACCACGACGACGCCTTCGGGGTCCCCTTCTTCATGCACGGCCGCGAGGCGTTCTGGGGTGCCGAGCGGGTCGGGGCGTTCGTGGCCGCCGTGCGCGGCGAGGCCTGGGACGGCATCAGCGACGCCCCCTTCGACGCCACCCCGTTCACCGCCGCCTCGGACGGCAGCCACCCGGCCTGACAGGAGACAGCGATGACGACCAACGGAACACCCCAGCGGACCGTCCCGCGCTGGGTACCCCCGCCCCCCGCCGGACAGTCACCACGCATCGGACGGGCGGAGCTGATCCGCCCGGTCCCGCTCCGCCTCGCCGCCCGGGCCCGGCTGCTGGCCCGGCGCTCGGGCACGGGCTGGGAGGCGGTGCTGCTCGCCGCCCACACCGCCGTCCTCACCGCGCTCAGCGGTGAACGCGCGGTCGTGAGCGGCTACCTCGCACCCGGCGCCGCCGAAGCCCGGCCCGTGGCACTCGGACTCGACGACGAGACCTGGCGCGCCCTGCTGGCCGCCGCCGAACGGGCCTCCACCGCACCCGCCGAGGGCGCCCACGAGACCGTACTGGACCTCGGACACACCGAGGGCGACCTCGACGAGCCGCACCCGGAGACCGTGCTCACCACCACGCTGCGGTACGGCCCGAAGGGACCCGCCCTGCTGATCGGTCACCGCACCGACGTGCTGGACGCCGACGCGGCCGACCGGATCGCCGGGTACTACCTGACGGCTCTTGAACAGCTGACCGAGGAGCCGGACGCGCCGGCCCGCGGCAGGAGCCTGCTGTCCGCCGCCGAGTACCACCACCAGATCACCGGACTCGCCGGACCGCACCGACCGTTGCCGGACCGGCGCTTCCACGAGCTGTTCGAGGAGCAGGCCGCCCGACGGCCCGCGGACATCGCCGCCGTGCACGGCGCCCGCACCTGGACGTACGAGGAACTCAACGCCCGGGCCAACCGGATCGCCCACGCGCTCCTCGCCCGGAACCTGGGAGCCGAGGCCGTGGTGGCCGTCGTCACCGAGCGCAACCTGGACTGGCTCGCCTCGGTCATCGGCATCCTCAAGGCCGGCGCCGCCTACCTGCCCGTCGAGCCGCACGCCCCCGCGGACCGCATGGCCCGCACCCTGGTCCGCAGCGGCTGCCGCCTGGTGCTCACCGAGGACGGCGGCCCCGGCCATCTGGAGCGGGCCGCGCCCTCCGGCGTGGAGCTCCTCGAGGTCGCCGCCGCGTACGCCGAAGGACACCCCGGCCACGATCCGCGTGTGCCCGTCGCCCCCGACCAGCTCGCCTACCTGTACTTCACCTCCGGCTCCACCGGTGAGCCCAAGGGCGCGATGTGCGAGCACGCCGGATTCCTCAACCACCTGTACGCCAAGATCGACGACCAGGGGATCGGCGCCGGCCACGTGGTCGCCCAGACCGCGCCGCAGTCCTTCGACATCTCCCTGTGGCAGCTGGTGGCGGCCCTGCTCGTGGGCGGGCGCACGCTGATCGTCGAACAGGAGGCGATCCTCGACGTCGACCGCTACCTCGACACCGTCGAGCACGGCGAGGTCTCCGTGCTCCAGGCCGTCCCCTCCTACCTGGAGGTGGTGCTCAGCCGCCTGGAGGAGCGCCCCCGCGAGCTGCCGGCCCTGCGCTGTGTCTCGGTCACCGGTGAGGCGCTCAAGAAGGAGCTCACCGTCCGCTGGTTCGCGCGCTTCCCGCACATCGCCCTGATGAACGCCTACGGACTGACGGAGACCTCGGACGACACCAACCACGAGGTCATGACCTCGGTCCCGGTGTGGGACTCGGTCCCGCTGGGGCGCGCGGTCGCCAACGTCTCCGTGTACGTCGTCGACGAGCGCCTGCGGCCGGTGCCGCTCGGCGCTCCCGGCGAGATCGTCTTCTCCGGCGTCTGCGTGGGACGCGGATACGTCAACGACCCCGAGCGCACCGCCCAGGCCTTCGTCGACGACCCGCACCGGCCGGGACAACGCCTCTACCGCTCGGGCGACTTCGGGCGCCGGCTGCCCGGCGGCTCCGTGGAGTTCCTGGGCCGGCGCGACGCCCAGATCAAGATCCGTGGCTTCCGGATCGAGATCGGTGAGATCGAGAACCAGCTGCTGCGGCTGCCCGGGGTCCGCGACGGCGCCGTCGTCGTGGTCGAGTCCGCCGACCGGGGACGCCATCTGGTCGCCTTCCGGACCGGCTCGCCCGAACCGGCCGAGGCCCTGCGCGACCGGCTGAGGCAGGCCCTGCCCGCGTACATGGTGCCGGACCGGATCGAACACCTCGACACGCTGCCCCTCACCCCCAACGGCAAGACGGACAAGCGTGCCCTGCGCGCGCTCGCCGCCGAACTCGCCGAGCGGGAGGGCACCGAGGAGCACGAGGCTCCCCGTACCGACACCGAACGGCGGCTCGCCGAGGCCTGGGCCGCCGTACTGAAACTGCCCCTCGAACGGGTCGGCCGCACCGCCGACTTCTTCGACCTGGGCGGCACGTCCCTCTCCGCGGTGCGCCTCGTCGTACGGATGGAACGTGCCTTCACCCTGCGCGACGTCGTGCTGCGCCCGAGGCTCGACGCACTCGCCGCGTTCCTCGACGATCCACGGGCCCACGCCCAGGACGGCACCACCTCCGGAGACCCGGGCGACACCACCGCGGCCGCGGCGCACGCCGAGGCCCCCGTCACGGCGCCCCGCACCGCGTGGGAGGCCACCCCCTTCGAGGTGATCAGGACCGAGGGCCGGCCCGCCGTGCTCACCCTCGACGGCCCCGTCCCCGACGACCCGGCGGCATGGGCCGCGGAGCACGTCGGCCGGGTGCGGGCCACCGTCGCGGAGCACGGCGCGCTGCTCGTACGAGGACTCGGCCTGCGGGACGCGGACACCGTCGCCCGCGTCGGCCGCGAGCTCCTGCACCAGGTGATGACCGAACGCGAGGGCTTCGCACCGCGCAAACCGCTCGCGGACGGCGTCCACTCCTCCTCGGAGTGGCCCGTCGACCAGCCCATGTGCATGCACCACGAGCTGAGTTACGCCCGTGAGGTGCCCGGCACCCTGCTCTTCGCGTGCCTCACCGCACCCGAGTCGGGCGGGATCACCGGTGTCTCCGACTCCCACGAGGTGCTGCGGGCGCTCCCCGCCGACCTGGTCGCCCGCTTCGAGGCCGAGGGCTGGCTCGTCGACCGCAACTACACCAACACCGTCGGCGTCGGCCTCACGGACGCCTTCGGCACCACCGACCGCGCGGCCATCGAGGCCTACTGCGCGGCCCGCGCCATCCAGTGCCGCTGGGAGCCCAACGGCGACCTGCGCACCCGGCAGCGCGCCGCGGCCGTGCTGACCCACCCGGTCACCGGACGGCGCGGCTGGTTCAACCAGATCGCCTTCCTCAACGAATGGACCCTGGACCCCGTCGTCCGGGAGTACCTGAAGTTCGAGTTCGGCGAGACCGGGCTGCCCTTCAACAGCCGCTACGGCAGCGGCGCCGCCCTCGACGAGGAAACGGTGCTCACGATCAACGGGGTGTACGAGAAGCACACCCTGCGCGAGCCGTGGCGGTCCGGCGACCTGCTGATCGTGGACAACCTGCGAATGGCGCACAGCCGGGAGCCCTACGAGGGGGAGCGGCGGATCGCGGTCGTCCTCGGCGACCCGGTCACCGTTCCCACCCACCCCTGACCAGTCCCTCCCCCCAGCCCATGGACGGAGCAACCATGTCCCGCCAGCCGCTCGTGCCGCCCTTCGCCGTCATCACCGGCGCGCAGGTGGCACAGGTTCTCACCGGCAGCGAGAAGCAGGTCGTGAACCTGGTCGAAGACATCTACCGGACCCACGGCCGGGGCGACTCGGTCAACCCGCCCTCGTACTTCCTGCGCTTCCCCGACCGCCCGAGTGCCCGGATCATCGCGCTGCCCGCCTCGGTCGGCGGCGCCCACCCCACCGACGGCCTGAAGTGGATCTCCAGCTTCCCCGAGAACGTCGAGGCCGGCATCCCGCGGGCCTCCGCGGTCCTGATCCTCAACGACCACCGGACGGGCTATCCCTTCGCCTGCCTGGAGAGTTCCATCATCAGCGCCTCCAGGACCGCCGCGTCGGCCGCCCTTGCCGCCGACCGCCTCAGCAGGGGCGAACGCCCCCGCCGCATCGGCTTCATCGGCACCGGCCTCATCGCCCGCTACATCCACCACTACCTGGAGGCCACCGGCTGGACCTTCGACGCGGTCGGGGTGCACGACCTGTCCCAGGAACACGCCACGGCGTTCGCCGACTACCTCGGCGGCCGCCCCGGCGACCGCACCGTGGTGGTGCACGACAGCTCCGAGGAACTGATCCGGGAGAGCGACCTGGTGGTCCTCGCCACCGTCGCGGGCGGCCCGCACATCCACGATCCGGCCTGGTTCGCCCACAACCCGCTGGTCCTCAACGTGTCCCTGCGGGACCTGGCGCCGGAGATCCTGCTCGCGTCCGCCAACATCCTCGACGACGTCGAGCACTGCCTCAAGGCGGACACCTCACCCCATCTCACCGAACAGCTCACCGGCAGCCGCGACTTCATCGACGGCACCCTCTTCGACGTGCTCGAGGGCCGGGTCGAACTCCCCGAGGACCGCCCCGTCGTCTTCTCTCCGTTCGGCCTCGGTGTCCTGGACATCGCCCTCGGCCGCTACGTCCACGACCAACTGCGCGACACGGGCCGACTCGGCGTCGTCGACGGCTTCTTCCACGAGCTCGACCGCTACGGCCGCGACAGCGCCCAGGCGGCACCCGAACGAAGGTGATGAAGTGACGGTCATATCCGCCCCGTACGAGATCAACGTCGACGACGTCTTCGTGGATCTGGAGCCCGTCTTCGACGTCCCTCTCTTCCTCAAATACGAGGGGATCAACCTCGCCGGCTCCGTCAAACTGAAGGCGGCACTCGGAATGGTGCTCGCCGCCGAGCGCGACGGCACCCTGACCCCGGGCGACGTGCTCGTGGAGTCCTCGTCCGGCAATCTCGGTGTGGCGCTCAGCATGATCGCCGCCCACCGGGGATACGGCTTCGTCTGCGTCACCGACTCGCGCTGCAATCCGGCGAGCCGTCGGCTCATGGAGTCCTTCGGCGCCCGCGTCCTGGTCATCTCCCGTCCCGACAAGGAACGCGGCCTGCTGGGCGCCCGGATCGACTACGTGCAGCGGCTGGTCGACTTCGACCCCAACTACGTCTGGCTCAACCAGTACGTGAACCCGCACAACTGGCTGTCCCACTACCGCTCCACCGGCCCCGCCGTGGCCGCCCAGTTCCCCGAGCTGGACGTGCTCTTCGTCGGCGCGGGAACCACCGGCACCCTGATGGGCTGCGCCCGCTACTTCAAGGAGCAGCGGCGGCCCGTGCGGATCGTTGCCGTCGACAGCGTGGGCTCCGTGACCTTCGGCGGCCCCGCCCGCACCCGGCACATCCCCGGCCTGGGCGCGGGCGTACGACCGCAGCTGCTCGACGACGGGCTCGTCGACGAGGTCGTGATGGTGCCCGAGAGGGACACCCTGGAGAGCTGCCACGCGCTGGCCCAGCGGGGCTTCCTGTTCGGCGGCTCCACCGGCACCGTCGTCAGCGGCGCGCTGCGCTGGCTGGCCGGGCGCCCCCGGGGAGAACGGCTCACAGCGGTCGCGCTCTCCCCGGACCAGGGCGACCGCTACCTCGACACGGTGTACGACCCCGAGTGGGTGGAGCGGCACTTCGGCGCCCCGCACACCTGGGACACGGCGGTCCCGGAGGCCTCGGCCGAACTGCCCCAACTGGTCACCAGCGCCGGCTGAGCCGACTCCGCCCGACCGCACGCCCTCACGAGCCCTTACGAGCCTTCACGAGCCCTCACAAGACAAGGAATCGCGTCGTGGACAAGCCAGTCGTACTGATCGCCGAGGAACTCTCTCCCGCCACCGTCGACGCCCTGGGACCGGACTTCGAGATCCGGCACTGCGCGGGCGCCGACCGCGCCGCGCTGCTCGACGCGCTGCCCGGGGCCGACGCGGTACTCGTACGCAGCGCCACCCGCATGGACGCGGAAGCCATCGAGGCGGCCACCCGGCTCAAGGTGATCGGCCGGGCCGGGGTCGGCCTGGACAACGTGGACGTGACCGCCGCGTCCCGGGCCGGCGTCATGGTGGTCAACGCCCCCACCTCCAACATCGTCAGCGCGGCCGAGCACACCGTCGGGCTGCTGCTCGCGGTGGCCAGGAACATCCCGCAGGCCGACGCGGCGCTCAAAGCCGGCCACTGGCAGCGCAGCCGCTTCACCGGCGTCGAGCTGGCCGACAAGACGCTCGGCATCATCGGACTGGGCCGCATCGGCTCCCTGGTGGCCCGCCGCATGGCGGCCTTCGGGATGAAACTGCTCGCGTACGACCCGTACGTCCAGGCCGGGTACGCCGAGCGGACGGGGGTGCGCGCGGTCGCGCTCGACACCCTCCTCGACGAGGCCGACTTCCTGACCGTCCATCTGCCGAGGACTCCGGAGACCGCGGGCCTGATCGGCTTCGACGCGCTGCACCGGGTCAAGCCCGGCGTACGGATCGTCAACGCGTCCCGCGGCGGGATCGTCGACGAGGCGGAGCTGTACGCGGCGCTGAAGGAGGGCCGCGTCGCGGGCGCGGCCATCGACGTGTTCGCCACCGAACCCTGCACCGGCTCCCCGCTGTTCGAGCTCGACAACGTGGTCGTCACCCCGCATCTGGGCGCGAGCACCGCCGAGGCACAGGAGCGGGCCGGCGTCTCGGTCGCCAGGTCGGTCCGCGAGGCGCTGTCCGGGCGGTTCGTGCCGGAGGCGGTCAACGTGCGGATGGGCGAGGTCGACGCCGAGCTCGACCCGTGGCTGCCCCTGGCCGAGCGCCTCGGCCGGCTGTTCACGGCGACCGCCGGGGGGCTGCCCGGGCAGTTGCGGGTGACCGTGTCCGGAGAGATCGCCCGCCATGACGTCGTGGCCCTCGAACTGGCCTCCCTCAAGGGCGTGTTGGGCCAGGTCGTCGACGGCGGTGTCAGCTATGTCAACGCCCCGCTGATCGCCCAGGAGCGCGGCCTGGGCGTCGAGGTGCACTCCGGCCCCGACAGCCCCGTCCACCGCAGTGTGGTCCGGGTCGACGGGACACTGCCGTCCGGTGAACCGGTCTCGGTGACCGGCACCCTGTCCGGGCTCCGCTCCGGCGCGCGGCTGGTGGAGATCTGCGGCTACGAGGTCGATGTCGAGCTCGACGGTGACCTGGCTTTCTTTCTCGCCCCCGACGCACCCGGAGTGATCGGCGCGGTCAGCGAGGTCCTAGGGCAGGCCGGGACCCCCGTGGAGTCCCTGCGGATCGTCCGGGGCGCCGGGGCGCGGGAGGCGGCCCTCGTCGCGGTCGGACTGGGCGGACGGGTCGCCCAGACGGTCCTCGACGACGCGTCCGCCGCGATCGACGCCACCCGTGGCTGGAGCCTGGAGCGGACGGGATGAGCACCTATGAATGGCTGATGGGCCAACTGGAGCGCAGGCAGGCGCGTTTCCGGCTCATCGACCACGCCCCGGAGGGCCGCACGGAACCCGCGAGCATCCTGCGCGACCACGCCCTCGCGCAGGCGGCCAAGTGCCTGGTGGTACGCGTCGCCACCGGCCGCCGCTCCCGGCGGTACGTCCTCGCGGTCGTGCCCGGCGACCGCAAGGTCGACCTCGACGAGCTCCGAGCCATGTACGCGGGAACGGAGGCGTCGTTCGCGGCACGTGACGTGGCCGAGCGGCTGGCGGGCAGCGTCAGCGGTTCGGTGGTGCCCTTCGCACGCCACCCCGAGCTCGACCTGGTGGTCGACCCGGACATGCTGGTCCACGACGAGATCTTCTTCAACGCGGCCCGACTCGACCGGTCGGTGGCCCTGGCCACGGACGACTATGTGGCGATGGCCCTGCCGCGCGTGGCGCCCATCGCCCGCCCCCCGCTCGCCCAGCACACGACATCCCGGAGGATGACAGGATGAGCACGAGCGTCGGCGCCCACGGCACCGTACCGTCAGCAGCCGTCGGCACCGACCGGTGGTTCCGCCGGTACCCGGCGACGGCACGCCCCCGCCGCAGGCTGCTCGTCCTGCCGCACGCGGGCGGTTCGGCCAGCTTCTTCCACTCCTGGGGCACCGCCTTCGACAGCCGCACCGAGGTACTGGTCGCGCGCTACCCAGGCCGGCACGACCGGCTGGCCGACCCCTGCATCGAGACCATGGAGGAGCTCGCGGACCAGGTGACCGCGGCGCTCCTGCCCTTCCTCGACGTACCGGTGACGCTCTTCGGGCACAGCATGGGGGCCTCCCTCGCCCACGAGGTGGCGCTGCGCCTGCACCGCCGGCACGGGGTCGCCCCGGCGGCGCTCCATGTGTCGAGCCGCAGGCCCCCGCACCTGCTGACTCCGCGAGAGCTGCACACACAGGGCGACGAAGCACTGATCGAGGAGGTCCGACGGCTCGGCGGCACCGACGAGTCGCTGCTCACCGACCCCGATCTCCGGGAGATCGTCCTGCCCGCGATCCGCGCCGACTTCACGATCGTCGGCACCTACGGCCCCCGCGACGCCGACCCGGTCGCCTGCCCCGTGTACGCGTACATCGGCGACCAGGACCCGGCCACCTCGACAGCGGAGATGGCGGACTGGCACGCCGTCGCGCCCGAGGGATTCCACCTGGACGTGCTGCCCGGCGGCCACTTCTACCTGGTCGACCAGCACGACGACCTGGTCAGCACGATCGCGGCCCGCCTGCTGCCCGAGCACTCGACGCGGGAGGCCCCGCCGTCGCGTGGGCCGGCGCACTGATCACGGGCGGCACCTTCACACCGACGGCCCAGGGAGCGGGCCCGGACACATGCGGCCGGGCGGGAGCTGTGGAAGCGTCATGAGCAACCGATCTCGTTCCCCGCTGCTCATGAAGGGCCGACGGTGGTTGCTGCGGTTGCCGAGAAGGGGGCTCGATTCGCGCTGTCCTGGGGGCAATTCAGCCTCGGCCAGTACCTGGGGCTGACCCTGATCGCGGTGGGGACGCTGGTCGGCGCCTGGCTGGGCCGCCGGTGGTCGCACCGCTCGACGATGATGCTCGGCGCCGCGTCCGGGGTGCTGCTGGCGGTGGCCGGTGCCGACATCGTGCCGCACGCCCTGCACGAAGCGGAGGAGCAGGGACTCGCGGGCTGGATCGTGCCGGTCGTCGCCGCCGCCTTCGCCCTCGTCTCGACCGGACACCTCCTGCGTAGACGGGGGGAGCCGGGGCGGCTTCTGGGCGCCGGAACGGCCGTCGCCCTCGTGCTGCACCGGCTGGTCGAGGGCATGACGGTGGCCCTGCTGGCCTCGGTTCCCGTGGTGGCGGCGCTGACCGTGCACTCCGTCAGCGAGGGGCTCGCGTTGACGGCGGTCCTCGACGCGCGTGGCCGAAGTCCCCTGGCGCCGTGGCTGATCGCCGTCTGCGTGAGCCCGCTCGTGGGCGGCTGGATCACCGCGGTGGCCCCCGTGCCGGGGTGGACGCACGTGCTGTTGCTCTCCGCCGTCGCGGGTGTGCTGCTGCGGAACGCCGCCACGGCTCTGGCACTGGCCCGGCGCCGACACCTGACCGGGGAACTGGCGGGGGCACCTGTACTGCTGGTGCTCGGGTCCGCTGCCGTCGTCACCACGGCCGCCGTGCTGGTCCTGCGCTGAACCCCGCCCGTTGAGTTGCGTGCCCGTCACCCGATGCGATGCTGGAGATGGTTGCCCCAGTCGGGGTACGCGCGGCATGTCCGTCATCCACCGCCGCGCCTTCCCGCCGCGCATGGTCACCCCGAGTGGCGCGCGGCAGCACCATCACCTCACCGGAAGGGCAGAGTCATGGCCCAAGCGGCTCGAGTGCGTCGTGACACGACGAAGATGACAGACACCTGGGACCCCCAGCTCCTCTGGTACGCCCGAGCGGTACGGCGGATGCAGAGCAAGCGGGAATCGGATCCGTCCAGCTGGCTCTGGCAGGCCAACATCCACGGCGAGAAGGCGGAAGCCCCCGGCCCCAACCCGGAATGGAACAACTGTCCGCACGGCGGCTGGTTCTTCCTGCCGTGGCACCGCGCCTACATCCTCTGCTTCGAGGAGATCGTGCGCGACGTCATCCAGAACGAGCTGGACGGACCCGACGACTGGGCGCTGCCGTACTGGAACTACACCCGGGTGACGAACGGCGACCCGGACAGCCCGGAATCCCTGGAATGCCGTCGCCTGCCGCGCGCGTTCCGCAGCCCGACCTGGCCCGACGACGACGGCGACAACCCGCTGTACCTGGCGGAGCCCGACCGCAGCCCGGGTGCCGCCCTGGGAGCACCCGTCGGGTGGACCGAGGTCAACCCGCACAAGGCCATGCAGGCACCGCGCTTCACCGGCGTGCCCCAGTTCGGCAGCGAGTACACCGGCAGCCATCTGGTCCACAGCAACGGGCAGTCCGGTCTGCTGGAGATGCAGCCGCACAACCTCCTCCACGGTTACGTGGGAGGGGTGATGTCACAGTTCTTCTCGCCCCGTGACCCCATCTTCTGGCTGCACCACGCCAACATCGACCGTCTCTGGGCCGCGTGGATCGCGAGCAACTCCGGGCACAAGAACCCGACGGACCAGGACTGGCTCGGATTCACCCACACCTTCCGCGACGCGCAGGGCAACAAGGTGGGGTTCACCTCCGAGAAACTGCAGTCCGAGGAGGCGCTCGGCTACGTCTACGAGTCGGTGACGGACGGAATCGGTCTGAAGCCGCCCGAGCGCCTGGTAGCCCTGGTGGCGGCCGGCGGCGACGGCGACGCCCCGGTGGAGCAGGTGGCGTCGACCTCGGGCCCGACCGACCTGGGCCCGGAGGCCCTCACCGTCCCGCTCAACCCTGAACCCAGCGCCCGCGCCGGGGCTCTGCCCGAGGCCGCCTCGCCGGACACCGAGGCCCGCGCCATCCTCACCGTGGACGGGGTACGCGCCGACGCGCCGCCCCAGACGAACTACCGCGTCTTCGTCGGCGCACGCCCTGACCACGAGGAGGACCTCGACCCGGAAGGCCCTTACTTCATCGGCCACCTGCACTTCTTCGGCGCGGTCGGGGCCAACACCGAGCATCACGGCGGTGAGGGGCTCACCTTCAAGTTCGACATCACCGAGCATCTGACCGAGCTGCGCCAGCTGGGCATCTGGAACGGCGAGGGCATTCCGTCCGTCGTCGTGACGCCGGCCCCGCTCGGCCCTCCGCCGCCCGGCGCCGAGGCGCAAGCGGCCTTCCGCGCGGCCGCCCCGACGCCACCGCCCGAGTCGCGTCCCCGCATCGGCAGCGTCTCCCTCACCACCACCTGACCGAGGCACGGAGGCCGGAATGGACACAGCAGACCTGACCGGGACCTATACCTACCGAAGCTTCCTCGACCTGCCCCAACCGGTTGACGACTTCAACCGACTTCGGTTCGCCCAGCTGGAGCTCAGGTTGTCGGTGGAGTCCGGCGGGGCGATCAGCGGGGCGCTGGTCTTCTCCGACGCACCCGACGACTTCCTCGCGATGGACATCACCGGGAAGGCCACGAACGGGTCCCTCGTGCACTTCACCCTGACCGGCAAAGGACAGCCGGACACGCCCATTTCGGACTTCCACTACGAGTACGACGGCATCATCCTGCCGCACTGGCCGGCGGGGGTGAACCAGCGGCAGACCCTGGCCGGGACCGTGCTGCGCGCGGCGGACCACGGCAGCGGTCCCGACCTGGCTCCGGCCGGCCAGACGGCCGGCTTCCTCGCGGTCAAGCGGGACGGCTGATCCCGCACGCGCTGCGCCGGTGGCGCAACTGCCGCCACCGGCGCAGAATAAGAGACATGGGACTCGCTAGGCCTGCGTGAACACGCGGCCCCCGGATCCGAGTCCCCGGCGCAGGGGACTCGTGACTCTCCTCAAACGGCCCTCTTCCAAGGAGGGACACCCATGCGCCCCGTCTGCGGCATCCTCCCGCCGTACATCCTCGAAAAGCTGGCCGAGGCGGAACATCCCGACATCCGCGAGGCCGCCCAGGACACACTCGCCGTGGGTGCCGACTTCCGGCAGAACCGGATCAACGCGCCGAGCCTGGCGGCACCGGCCGCGCCCACACAGTTCGTCCTGACGCGGACGATCTACGACACCAACCACAGCATGGCGTTGCCCGGCAACGAGATCAGGGCGGAAAGCGCCCCGCCCACACTGGACGGCACGGTCAACCGTGCCTACGACAGCCTCGGTCTCACCTTCACGTTCTTCCAGAACGTCTACGGGCGCCACTCCATCGACGACGCCAACCTGCCTCTGGACGCGACGGTCCACTATCGTCGCCGGTTCAACAACGCCCTCTGGGACAGCAGCCAAATGATCTTCGGAGACGGCGACGGTCTCGTATTCAACGACTTCACCCTCTCCCACGACATCATCGCCCACGAACTCTCGCACGGGGTCACGCAGTACACCGCCGGCCTCGTCTACCAGGACGAGTCCGGCGCTCTCAACGAGTCGGTCTCGGATGTCTTCGGCTCGCTCGTGAAGCAGTACGACCGGCACCAGACCGCCGATCAGGCCGACTGGCTGATCGGGGCGGGCCTGTTCACCCCTGCGGTGCGCGGCCAGGCCCTGCGGTCCATGAGGGACCCGGGTTCGGCGTTCGACGACCCGAAGATGGACGGCAAGGACCCCCAGCCGAAGCACATGACCGACTACGTCCACACCAGACTCGACAACGGCGGTGTGCACTACAACTCGGGCATCCCCAACCACGCCTTCTACCTGGCCGCGATCGCCATCGGCGGCTTCGCCTGGGAGAAGGCGGGACGCATCTGGTACGAGACGATGACCTCCGGGCAGCTCTCCCCGAACGCCACCTTCAAGGAGTTCGCGGAGGCCACGACGACCACCGCGAAGCGGCTCTACAACTCGGCGAGTGAGCTGGCCGCGGTGGAGAACGCGTGGCGTACGGTCGGCGTCCTGTGAGCCCCACGCCATGCGCCTACGGCTGATCAGGAGCGGGGGTCTGCTCGGCATGCCCCGCCGGGCCGACGTGGACACCTCCGACCGACCCGACGGGGCGGACCTGGAACAGCTCGCACACCAGGCCCTCACCGAGCCGCCCAACCGGCCCCCGGCCGGAACGGGCATGCCCGACGCCTACCACTACACCCTCACCGTGGACGACCAGCCCCCGATCGAGTTCACCGACCCCGGACTGACCGAGTGCCAACTCCAACTGGTCGAACGCCTCCTCGGCGAGGGCTTCTGAGCCAAACAGCTCATGACTTCGCCGACGAGGGCCTCTTGGCCTCTGCCTTCGAAGCGCGGAGTGAGGCGTTCTGGCTGCCTTCCTTTCTCATGCTTCCATGGTTCCGGAGGGTCAGCCGAGCTGGGTGAGGGCCGGGCTGCCGCCGATCGCCGTCGCGTCCGCCGGGGGGAGGGCCGTCGAGTACAGGCGGACGTCGCTGAGGCGGCCGGCGGCGTACTCGCCGTACGTGCCCTGGAAGAGTCGTCGGCCGAACTGGACAGGACCGGTGGCGTTCCAGTCGGTTCCGCTGTAGACCTTGGCGGCGGACAGGCGGCCATTGACGTACAGGAGCAGTCGGCCGGCTTCGGCGTCGTAGACACCGACGAGGTGGGTCCACTTGCCCGCCACGGCCTTGGCGCCGTAGGCCGCGGTGAAGGCCGTGCTGGTGGTGTCGTCGTTGTGGCGGCCGAAGGCCCAGACGCGGGCGCCGGAGGAGTAGTAGAGCTGGAAGCCGTTGGCGGCGCCGACTGACGGGGCATCGGACTGGGACATGAACGTCGAGTTGTCTCCTGAGAGGGAGTTCAGCTTGACCCAGGCGGAAACGGTGAAGCTGCCGCTGGTGTCCACACCGGGACCGGCGGTGGCGGCGTAGGCGGACGTGCCGTTCAGGCTCAGTGCTGCGCCGCGGTCGGTATCGGTGATCCATGCGGCCCCGCCGGTCAGCGCGGCGGGGGCGTTGCCCGTGGCGTCGGCCGCGGTGGTGCCGGTGCCGTCGGCGAGGCTCCAACGGTGTGCGGCGGTGTCGGTGACCGTGCCCAGGGAGACGGGGGCGGAGAAGGCGGCAGTGGTACCGGACGGGGTGGCGCCGGGGTACTCGGTGAGCTGCCCCGCGGTGTCGGTGGCGTACAGGTCGGGCTTGCCGTCCGGGCCTCCGGTGGCGCTGTTGACGTCGCCGGGGGAGGCGACGGTGGGGTATTCGTGGGCGCGCAGCACCATGGACAGGCCGGTGGCGGGGTGCGCGTTCCAGCCCGCGGCGGCGCTGCTCGTCCAGTTCTGGGCGGCGGATCCGTTGCAGGTGTAGAGGCGGACCTGGGTGCCGTTCGTGGTGCTCGCACCTGGGTCGTCCAGGCACTTCCCGGACTGCGGATTGACGAGGCTGCCGGCGCTGCCTGTGGTCCATTTCTGGGAGCCGGTGCCGTTGCATTGGTACAACTGGAGCAGGGTGCCGTTGTCCGTGCCGCCGCCCGTGACGTCCAGACACTTGCCGAGGACGCGCAGGGAGCCGTCGTCGTGCAGGGTCCACTGCTGGGCTGCGCTGTCGTTGCAGGTGTATATCTGAATCTTGGTGTGGTCGGCGGCGCGTGAACCGGCGTCGTCCAAGCAGATCGTGCCGCCCGAGGAGGTCTTCACCGCGGAGACCAGCCCCGTGTGGACCGGGGCGTGCAGCAGCTTGGGCAGGAGGGTGCCACCGTCGATGTCGATCGGGAACGTGTAGACGGTGCCCGAGGCGTCGTCGCGGGCCCACAGAGTGGGAGTGCCGCCGGTGACCTTGCCGTTGCCGTCGTCTGCCGAGAAGGCGCCGCCGACCCGGCCGGGCGCGATCAGGGTCAGCCCCGACCAGTCGCCGTCGCCGAGCAGGCGCGGGTGGCCCAGGTGGTTGACGCCGTACGTCTGGTACAGCCAGAGCTTGTCGTTCTCGACCGTGATCACGGCGGGGTGGTCGGCGTTTCCGTAGACGTCTCCGTCGACGACGAGTTGTGAGAGGTCCCAGGGCTTTGCCGGGTCGTAGCCCGCACCCGCGCAGCGGTCCCTCGGGACGATGTCCGTGGCCTCGCAGTCGTCCTTGGTCACCACGTCGTAGCGGCGGCCGACGAAGCCGGGGAAGGCGGAGTAGGGGGTGCGGGGGGAGGCGCCGTCGTCCTTCGGGTCGAGGTCGTTCTTCACCACGTACATCTGGTGGGTTTTGCGGTTGTACGCGAGCAGGTCGTCGTGGGTGTCGCCGTGCAGGTTGCCGCGGTGGGCGACCAGGTAGTCGCTCCAAGTGCCGGTGGGTGCTCCGGCGGCGGTCGAGACGATGACCGGGCCGGTGATCGCCGACGGGGTGCCGCTGACCGGCCCGTCCTGGGCGGGGGCGGGGGCCTGGGCGGGGTCGCGGTCGCCCGGGATCAGTTCGAGGTCTCCGGTGCTGGTGGTGGCGAGCAGATCAGGGCTGCCGTCGCCCGTGACGTCGCCCGGGGCAATCGACTCCGGCGACGACTCCACGCACGCAGCCTGGGGCCTGCCGGTGCTGCACCCGCGCTCCTCCGACCCCTGCCACACCGACGCCGACGGCAAGAAGTCCCGCTGCGACAAGCCCGAGGGCTGGCGCTGGAACCTGGACTTCGTCGTCTCGCCCACCGGCTTCGTGCAGCGCTACGACTACACGACCGAGACCGGCTACTACGACCTCGGCGGCGGCCAGGCCGCGGCGACCGACGACAAGGACGACACCGGCACCCTCGCCTCGTACACCCGCGGCGGCACGCTCACCGCAATCTCCTACGGCTACACGCTGGCCGACGAGCGGGCCGGCCGCACCCCGGCCGCGCAGGTGGTCTTCTCCTCCAAGCAGCGCTGCCAGACCACGTCCTCCTTCACCGACTGCTCCGCCGGGAACCTGGACGACAACACGGCCCCGCACTGGCCGGACGTCCCCTGGGACCTGCACTGCGACGCGACCGACAAGACCAAGCTGCCCGACGACGCCACCAAGGTGCCCACCGACGTGTGCATCGTGTCGTCGCCGACCTTCTGGTCCACCACCCGCCTCGACGGCATCACCACCAAGGTGCACGTCAAGGACGGCGACACCGACAAGCTGCTCCCGGTCGACTCCTACGCCCTCGGGCAGGTGTACTCGGACGCGGGCGGCACAGTCGACCCGGTCACCGGCACCACCGTCGACCCGAAGGACGCGGGCTCCCTCCGGCCGTGATGTGGCTCCAGTCCATCCGCCACACCGGCAGGGACACCTACGGCAACGGCAACAGCGACCTGGCCCTCAACCAGGTCTCCTTCACCGGCACCGAGATCGACAACCGGGTGAACGACGAATCGCCGTCCGCCCCTCCGCTGTACCGGCCTCGCATCTCCAACATCCAGACGGAGACAGGCGAGTCGATCACGGTCGAGTACAACCAGACCCCGTGCGCGGGCAAGACGCTCGACTTCAAGCAGGCCGACGCCAACACCAATTCCTGCTACCCCGTGTACTGGACAGTCCCGGGTGCCTCCAAGCCGATCGCCGACTGGTTCAACAAGGTCACCGTCCACAGCGTCACCGCGGCCGACCTGACGATCGCCGCGCAGTACAACCCGGACGCTTCCAAGATCCCTGCCGGCTCCGAGGCCCACACCTACACCTACGCCTACTCGGGTCCCGCCTGGCACCGCGACGACTCCGACCTCACGGACGACCAGTACCGCACCTGGGATCAGTTCCGCGGCTTCCGGACCGTCACCGTGCGGACCGGAAAGGCGCCCGAGCCGGTCACCCAGCAGACCACCACCTACCTCCAGGGCATGGACGGCGACTACAAAGCAGACGGCAGTCGCCGCTCGGTCAGCGTGGACGCCACGGTCGGCGGCAAGAACGTCGAATCCGTCACCGACGCCGACCAACTGGCGGGAGCCGCCCTTCAGGCGGACACCTACACCGTCTCCGGCGGAACGGTGAACGCCTCCACCGTCAACGGCCCGTTCACCTTTACCACCACCGCGCACACCGACCGCACCTCGTGGACCGCCTGGACCCAGGAGGACCACCCGGGTGAGACCAAGCCGGACAAGGCCACCCTGCCCGACCTCACCGCCCGCAGGGTCAGTTCGACCCAGACGCACGGCTACGCCCGGCTCGCCGACGGCACCTGGCGGCACACCCGCACCGACACGGCGTACGACGACGAGGGCCGCGTGCAGTCGGTGGACGCGCACGGCGACGTCTCCGTGGCCGCGCAGGAGAAGTGCAGCACCACCGACTACGCGAAGCCGCCGTCTTCGGCCGGCAACAGCATGCTGCTCGCCTATCCGGACCGGATCACCGAGGTCTCCGGGCCCTGCGGCACGAAGGCCGACGCTGACACCCTGCTCTCCGACAAGAAGATCTACTATGACGGCGACGGCTCCGTCACCGCCCTCGGCTCCTACGGCACGGTCACCCACCCGCACGTCACCGCTACCCAGGTCGCCACCGCCGTCGCCGACGACGGCACCGAGACCTGGCGTACCACCAGCGGCATCGCCTACGACGATGCGGGCCGCGTCACCGACGCCCTCGACACCACCGGCAAGGGCACGCACACCGACTACCTGCCCAAGTGGAGCAGCACGGGCGGCAACACCAACCCCACCAGCATCGTCTCCACCAATCAGAAGCAGTGGAAGGTCACTTCCACGCTCGATGCGCTGCGCGGCCTGCCCCTGCGCAATGTGGACGCGAATGACCGCGTCACCGACATCACGTATGACGCCCTCGGCCGCCGCACCGCGGTCTGGCTGCCTGGACGCGACAAGGCGACCCAGAGCGCGGACCTGACGTTCGCGTACTCCGTCAACCACGGAGCGGTCCCAGCACCCGGCGGCACCATCACCCAGCCCGGCGACCCGACCTCGGTCACTACCCGCACCCTGCGCGAGGACGGCACGTACGCGACGTCGATCAGCATCTACGACGGGATGCTCCAGCCCCGGCAGGTCCAGACGACCGCCGATGGCGACACGGACTCGGGCCGGATCATCTCCGACACGTTCTACGACTCCCACGGCTGGCCGAGCGCCTCTTACGCCCCGTACTCGGAGCCG
Organism: Streptomyces sp. NPDC048751; assembly: GCF_043198595.1. Taxonomy (NCBI): domain Bacteria; kingdom Bacillati; phylum Actinomycetota; class Actinomycetes; order Kitasatosporales; family Streptomycetaceae; genus Streptomyces; species Streptomyces sp. NPDC048751. The sequence continues at coordinate 204,092 of NZ_JBICUX010000010.1, read as the reverse complement.
GACCACGGTCCGTCCGCCACCCTGTACGCGGCCAACGAGAACGAGATCCCGGCCGAGACCACCACGACGTACGACGGCCAGGGCCGCGCCACCGCGAGCACCCTGTGGCACCAAGCCGTCAAGCAGTGGAGCAGCACCAGGGCCTACCCGGGCGCCGACGAGACGGACGCCACCCCACCGGCGGGCGGATCGTCTACGGCCGTCTTCACCAACGCCCTCGGTCAGACCGTGAAGTCGGTGGTGAGGAACACGGGCGCCACGGTCACGCTCAAAGGCGGCAGCATCATCCCGTCCGGCACCTCGCTGACCTCCAGCAGTGTGCGGCTGACCATGCAGGCCGACGGCAACCTGGTGCTGACCGCCCTGGCGAGCGGCAAGACCGTCTGGTCCAGCGGGACGAGCGGGAACGCGGGAGCCTACGCCCAGTTCGGCACCGATGGCAACCTCGCCGTGTACACCGCTGCGGGCGCCTCCAAGTGGAGCACCGGCCTGACCGCCACCACCGGCGCCACCCTCCAGGTACGGGCCGACTCCACGCTCGCGGTGGTCGCGAGCGACGGCAAGGCCGTGCCGTGGAAGCAGGGCACCGCGGGTGCGATCCCGCCCGCCGACGCCACCACCCGCTACACGTACACCCCCGCCGGACGGATCGACACGGTCAAGGACAGCGCGGGCAACACCTGGTCGTACACCTACGACCTTCTCGGCGAGCCCACGGCCCAGACCGACCCCAACACCGGTACGGCCTCTTTCGACAAGTACGACGTCCTCGGCAACCTGCTCCAGGCCACCGACGCGCGCGGCCAGGTGATGTCGTACGCCTACGACTGGGACAACCGGCCCACGGCAAGTTACGCGGGGCCCTGGTCGGCGACGCCCGACCCAACCAAGCAGCAGACCGCCCGCGTCTACGACACGCTCGCCAAGGGCTACCCGACGTCCTCCACCCGGTACGTGGGCGGGGCGAGCGGCAAGGCGTACACCGAGGCGGTCACCGGCTACAACACGGCTTACCAGCCGCTGGGTTCGACGCTGACGATGCCCGCAGCCGACGGTTTCCCGGGCAAGGCCGGCAAGGACAGCGGCACGATCACCTACACCCGGACGTCCACCTATACCCCCAACGTCGGCCTGTTGGCGACGACCCAGTACCAGGCGGACGGCGGCCTGCCGGCCGAGCGCATCGGCTTCGGCTACACGGTGCAGGGCGAACTGGACGGTTTCGGCGGGGACATCAGCCCCGCCAACACACCGTCGTATCTGGACGGCACGGTCCACGACCCCTTCGGCCGGGTGCTCCAGGCCAATTACGGCCCCACCGGCAAGGAACTCGCGACCTTCGCCCAGTACGACGCGACGACCGGCCGCACCACACAGACGTCCAGCATGCTGCAGACCTCGACGACAGCCCTGGACGTCGTCAACTACCGCTACGACCGGACCGGTCAGCTCACGGCGGCGGACGACCTTCAGAACAACACCACGCACGACACGCAGTGTTTCTCCTACGACTCCTTCCAACGGCTGACCGCCGCCTGGACGGACACCGCAGGGATCAGCGGTTCCGGAACCGCGCCGGTGGGTGCTGTCGGCGGATGTGCGACGGCGTCCGTGCAGACCAGCGCGGCCCCCGTGAAGACGAAGACGGTCGGGGGCCCGGCGCCGTACTGGCAGACGTACACCTACGACCTGCTGGGCGACCGCACGGGCACGGTCGACCACGACACCACCGGAAACGCCCTCGCCGACACCACCCAGGCGACGACGTACCCGGGTGTCGACGGTACGACCCCGGCGGCGCGTCCGGACCAGGCGGGCGCGACCACGACCACCAACCCCGGCACGGGTACGGCGACGCAGACGCCGTCGTACACGGACGCGACGAGCGGCAAGAACGCGGGCAACACGGTCAGCCGCGCGACGAGGACGACGGGCCCGATCACCACCGGCTTCACGCTCTCCGGCGGCGGCAAACTATGCCTGGAGGAGACCGGTTCGGGCGCCAAGGTCGAGGTCAGCGGATGTAGTTCCGCCGTTGCCCAGAATTGGACGATAGGCACCGACGGCACGGTCAAGGCGGGCGGGTTCTGCCTGGACACGGCCTCCAACGCGACGACCTCCGGCACGGGCGTCATCGCCGATACCTGCTCGACCGACGCCACCCAGAAGTGGCGGGTGACGTCGACCGGCACCCTGGTCAACGCCGCCAAGAGCACCCTGTGCCTGACCGACCCGGGCGCCAGCGCGACGAAGGGCACCCAACTGACCGCCGCCACGTGCGGCGGCAAGGGCCAGACCTGGTCCACGATCACGACGGGTGCGTTGCCGGCGGGCCAGACACAGACGTTCACCTACGACGCGGAGGGCCGCACGGCGACGGTGTCGACGCCGTCCGGCACGACGACCCGCACAAGCAAGTACCTGTACGACGCCGACGGCAACTTGCTGGAGCAGACCGCATCGGTCGGTGGAGCGGACAAGACGCGGATCCTGTACCTCTTCGGCGGCGCGGAGCAGCTGACGCTGGATGTGGCGACGAAGACGTGCACGGCGTTGCGGTACTACGCGGGCCCGGACGGCACGCGGATCACCCGCTCCAGCGCCGGCGACGTCACGTACCAGGTGGCCACGTCCCAGGGCACGGCGACCACGGCGGTGGATGCCTCAACTCTGGCCGTCACCCGTCGCTACTACGACCCGTACGGGAACCCGCGCGGTACTGAGCCGTCGACGTGGGTGGCGCCGGACGAGAACCACGGCTTCCTGGGCAAGCCCAGTGACTCGGTCACGGGCCTGGACCTGCTGGGCGCACGCAACTACGACCCGACGCTGGGCCGCTTCCTCACCCCCGACCCGCTCTTCGAGGCGGGCGACCCCAACCAGATGGGTGGCTACAGCTACGCCGGCGACAACCCGGCGACGCGGTCCGACCCGTCGGGGCTGTGCCCCAAGGACATCTGCGACGGGTACGGACAGCACACCGGGACGACACCGACCACCACGTCCGGCGGCGGCACAGGGGGCGGCGGCAGTGGAGGGTCGCCGAGTCCGTCGCCGGGGCCTGCTCCCACCGACACCTCCAGCGGTGGCTCGGGTTCGTCGTCCTCCATGGTGCCGGCCGCGCAGTCCCTGCCGCACGCGAACCTCAACGAGAAGATCGATCCGCACGGCGTCACCGCGGTGCTGGATTCCATCCTCACGGCGCCGTTCCATATGGCGAACTGCACGTTCTGGCTCTCTGGCAGCGGTGCCGGCCACGACCAGTCCTGCGAGATCGCAGGTGGTGTCGTCTCGGGTGGCGGACTGGAGGGCGGTGTCGCCGGAGCCGCGGGGCGCGGGTTGGCCGGTGACCTCGAAGGCGCGGCCGAGGGAGCCGTCGAAGGCGACGCGGCCGCGGCGGCCGGCGCGGGCGCCAGGGCGGTCGAGGAAGCAGCGGCCGACGCAGCGGATCTGGTTGCCATCAAGCGGGCGAACGCTCAGGTGCGAGCGGAGGCAGCGGATGGGGCGTCGGCCGCGCCGAGTTCACCGGCGGTCGGTGCCTCTGGGACCAGGCCGTCGGCCCGGGACTCACGGCCGCCGGTGCGGAACGGCGACGTGGGAACCAAGGCACATCAAGTGTCAACGGTCACCAAGACCAAGGCGCCCAGGGGAACGCCCATTGAGGACGGCCTCGCCGGTGCGCGCAATCTCCGCGATCGGCTGGCGAGCCGTACGCTGTTCCCCAATAGGAACGCGATCCCCGTAAACAGGCATGTGCTGAAGAAGACGTGGACCGCGGGCTACAACGCGGAGACGGGCGAGATCGCGGCTGCGTCTTCCGGGTGTGGCTACTGTGCGGAAGGAAACGTCATCAACGCCTTGGGCGGCGACGCCAACCGGGTAATGCTGACACGGGCCCTCTACTGGAATCCGAGGGTAGGCGGCTGGGACGAGAAGGAAATCTGTGCGAACTGCCAGACCTTCCTCACCCCCGACGACGTCGAGCCCGGGGCCTGGTACGAACACCCAGGGCCGTGGGATGAAAGGTGATCACCGTGGCACGTAAACTCAACTGCAAAATATCAACACCCGCAGTCCCCGGAGAGCCGGTGTGAGTATCAGACCGTCGTTGATTCAGGCCGAACGGGTCCCTTGGGCTTCCCTGCGGTGCGGCTGTGGCAAGACGGGCACGCATCTGCCCGAGATCTTTGCCAGGCTGCTGGAGGCTGGGACACCGGATGAGATCGCGGAGGCGACGCTTGAGGGGCACATCAACATCCAGTCACTTCTGTTCGAGGTGGCAGTGCCGGTGACGGCGATGATTGTCGCGGCCCTGCAGGAGGACCTCTCCGAGCCTGTGCGCTTGGAATTGCTCGATCATCTGCTCACCTGCGTGGCGGGGGAGTCCCACTGGACCGAGGTTGAGGCAGGTTCGCCCGAGATCGAGATCGACTGCCAGATCGCGGCGCGGGAGGGTATCTGGACGCTCTATCAGGAATACGCCACCGGCCACGCGATGCTGGCCCGCTACATCCTCGAAGGAGTGGACAACGATTCGGAGCGTTTCGCGTACTTCGACGCCAAACTGATCGGCCGTATCGAGAAGCAGGCGAAGCGTCACGGGCCGACTGGGTTCTGAGGCCGGTGCCGGTAGCGGAAGCTTTTGGCAGGTGAGTCTCGCTCGTGCAGAATTGGAAAGGCATGACTGGAATGCGATCCCGTGCGGGTGCGGTCAGTCTGCTCTGCATCTGCTCGACACCCTGGAGTCCACCATCGGGGGGAATTCCGCCGGGGCCGTCCGGAGCCTGGATGACCACGTGTTCGTCCAGTCCATTTTGATGCCCCCGGCGCCCGCGGTCTGCGCGGTGGTCATGGCGCATCTGGCCGACGGCATGGCCCTGCCGCAGGAGAAGGAGATCCTGAGGCTGCTCCTCGGGTTCGTCGCGGGCGAGGTGGACGGCGACTCGCCAAGGGGTACGCAGATGATGTCCTGGACACCGTCGAGTGGGACTTGGCACGGCTGCGGCACTACCGGACCCGGTGAGGGCACAGTGCTCAGCACTCGATGATGTTCACCGCCAGCCCACCCCGCGCCGTCTCCTTGTACTTCACGCTCATGTCTGCCCCCGTGTCCTTCATGGTCTTGATGACCTTGTCGAGGGACACCTTGTGGGAGCCGTCGCCCCGCATCGCCATGCGGGCGGCCGTGACCGCCTTGACCGCGGCCATGCCGTTGCGCTCGATGCAGGGGATCTGGACGAGGCCGCCGACGGGGTCGCAGGTGAGGCCGAGGTTGTGCTCCATGCCGATCTCGGCCGCGTTCTCGACCTGTTCCGGGGAGCCGCCGAGGACCTCCGCCAGTGCGCCCGCCGCCATCGAGCAGGCCGAGCCGACCTCGCCCTGGCAGCCGACCTCGGCGCCGGAGATGGAGGCGTTCTCCTTGAACAGCATGCCGATCGCGCCCGCGGCGAGCAGGAAGCGGACCACGCCCTCCTCGTCGGCGCCCGGCACGAAGTTGACGTAGTAGTGCAGGACCGCGGGGATGATGCCGGCCGCGCCGTTGGTGGGGGCGGTCACCACCCGGCCCCCGGCCGCGTTCTCCTCGTTCACCGCCATCGCGTAGAGCGTGATCCACTCCATGGCCAGGGCCAGCGGGTCACCCTCGGAGCGCAGCTTGCGCGCGGTGTTCGCGGCCCGGCGGCGTACCTTCAGACCGCCCGGCAGGATGCCCTCGCGGGACATGCCGCGCGAGACGCACTCCCGCATCACCCGCCAGATCTCCAGCAGACCCGCGCGGATCTCGTCCTCGGTGCGCCAGGCGCGCTCGTTCTCCAGCATCAGCGCGGAGATCGACAGGCCCGTCTCCTTCGTCAGGCGCAGCAGCTCGTCGCCCGTGCGGAAGGGGTACTTGAGGACCGTGTCGTCGAGCTTGATGCGGTCCGCGCCGACCGCGTCCTCGTCGACGACGAACCCGCCGCCCACCGAGTAGTAGGTCTTGGACAGCAGCTCGGCGCCGGACGCGTCGTACGCCCACAGCGTCATGCCGTTCGCGTGGTACGGCAGGGCCTTGCGGCGGTGCAGGACCATGTCGTCGTCGAAGGAGAACGGGATCTCGTGGTCGCCGAGGAGGCGGAGGCGCCCGGAGGCCTTGATCTCCTCCACTCGCTCGTCCGCCGTCTCGACGTCCACCGTGCGCGGTGAGTCGCCCTCCAGGCCGAGCAGCACCGCCTTCGGGGTGCCGTGGCCGTGGCCGGTGGCGCCCAGCGAGCCGTACAGCTCGGAGCGTACGGAGGCGACGGAGTCCAGCAGGCCCTCGTTGCGCAGCCGGCGGGCGAACAGGCCCGCCGCGCGCATCGGGCCCACCGTGTGGGAGCTGGACGGGCCGATGCCGATCGAGAACAGGTCGAAGACCGAGATGGCCACGGTGACTCCTCAATACAGGGGTGGTGCGAGGGGGTGGGGCACCCGGCACTCAGGTCGGGTGCCCCGCCGGCACGTGATTACTTGTTCAGGCCCGGGTACAGCGGGTGCTTGTCGGCCAGGGCCTTCACCCTCGCCTTCAGACCCTCCGCGTCGAACGACGGCTTCAGCGTCTCGGCGATGACGTCCGCGACCTCGGCGAAGTCTTCGGCCGTGAAGCCGCGGGTGGCCAGCGCGGGCGTACCGATCCGCAGACCCGACGTCACCATCGGCGGACGCGGGTCGTTCGGGACCGCGTTGCGGTTGACGGTGATGCCGACCTCGTGGAGACGGTCCTCGGCCTGCTGGCCGTCCAGCTCGGACTCCCGCAGGTCCACCAGGATCAGGTGCACGTCCGTGCCACCGGACAGCACGTTGACCCCGGCCTCCCGGGCGTCGGCTGACGTCAGCCGCTCGGCGAGGATCCGCGCGCCCTCCACCGTACGCCGCTGGCGCTCCTTGAAGTCCTCCGAGGCGGCGACCTTGAAGGAGACCGCCTTCGCCGCGATCACGTGCTCCAGGGGACCGCCCTGGAAGCCCGGGAAGACGGACGAGTTCAGCTTCTTCGCGAAGTCCTTCTTCGCCAGGATGATGCCGCCGCGCGGGCCGCCCAGCGTCTTGTGGGTCGTGGAGGTGACCACGTCCGCGTGCTCGACGGGGTTCGGGTGCAGGCCCGCCGCGACCAGACCGGCGAAGTGCGCCATGTCGACCCACAGGTACGCCTCGACCTCGTCGGCGATCCGGCGGAACTCCGCGAAGTCCAGCTGCCGCGGGTACGCCGACCAGCCCGCGATGATCACCTTCGGGCGGTGCTCCTTGGCGAGCCGCTCGACCTCGGCCATGTCGACCAGACCGGCGTCGTCCACGTGGTACGCGACCACGTTGAACTGCTTGCCGGAGAAGTTCAGCCGCATCCCGTGGGTCAGGTGGCCGCCGTGCGCCAGGTCCAGGCCCAGAATCGTGTCGCCGGGCTGGGCCAGCGCGAACAGGGCGGCCTGGTTGGCGGAGGCGCCCGAGTGCGGCTGCACGTTGGCGTACTCGGCGCCGAACAGCTCCTTGACCCGGTCGATCGCGATCTGCTCGGCGACGTCGACGTGCTCACAACCGCCGTAGTAACGGCGGCCCGGGTACCCCTCGGCGTACTTGTTGGTCAGGACCGAGCCCTGCGCCTCCATGACCGCGAGCGGAGCGAAGTTCTCCGAGGCGATCATCTCGAGCGTGGACTGCTGGCGGTTCAGCTCGGCGTCGACCGCGGCGGCCACGTCCGGGTCGAGCTCGTGCAGGGGCGTGTTCAGAACAGACATGGGGCTTGAGGCTCCTCAGCCGGCGGAGTGGGCGGCGTACTCGTCGGCGGTGAGCAGGTCGGAGGGCTCCTCCGAGACCCGCACCTTGAACAGCCAGCCACCCTCGAAGGGGGCTGAGTTCACCAGCGACGGGTCGTTCACCACGTCCTCGTTGATCTCGGTGACCTCGCCGGAGACCGGGGAGTACAGGTCGCTGACGGACTTGGTGGACTCCAGTTCGCCACAGGTCTCGCCCGCGGCGACCGTGGAGCCGACGTCCGGGAGCTGGGCGTAGACGACGTCACCGAGCGCGTTGGCCGCGAACTCCGTGATGCCGACCGTCGCGACGCCGTCCTCGGCGGCCGACAGCCACTCGTGCTCCTTGCTGTAGCGCAGCTGCTGGGGGTTGCTCATGGCCTGAATTCTCCTGTACGCGGGGGAGTGCTGGTGAATGAGTGACTGCTGAAACCGCTGATGAGCAGCGAAATGTGCGCGGGGTCACGCCGGGAGGCGAGGCGCCGCGCCCAGTGTCTACTTCTGGCGCTTGTAGAAGGGCAGCGCCACGACCTCGTACGGCTCGTGAGTGCCCCGGATGTCGACGCCGACGCCCTTCGTGCCCGGCTCCGCGTGCGCCGCGTCGACGTACGCCATGGCGATGGGCCTGCCCAGCGTGGGGGAGGGGGCGCCGGAGGTGACCTCGCCGACCACCTCGCCGCCCGCGACGACGGCGTACCCGGCGCGCGGGACGCGACGGCCCTCGGCGACCAGGCCGACGAGGACGCGCGGCGGGTTCTCCTGGGCCCGCGAGGCCGCCGCGGACAGCGCCTCGCGGCCCACGAAGTCGCCCTCCTTCTCGAACTTCACCACCCGGCCGAGCCCGGCGTCGAAGGGCGTCAGGGAGGTGCTCAGCTCGTGCCCGTACAGCGGCATGCCCGCCTCCAGGCGCAGCGTGTCCCGGCAGGACAGACCGCAGGGGACCAGTCCGACGCCCTCGCCCGCCTTGGTCAGCGCCTGCCACAGCTCGACGGCATGCTCCGGCTTCACGAACAGCTCGAAGCCGTCCTCACCGGTGTAGCCGGTGCGCGCGATCAGCGCCGGGACACCGGCGACCGTCCCGGGCAGGCCCGCGTAGTACTTCAGCCCGTCGAGGTCGGCGTCGGTGACGGAGGCGAGGATGCCGGGCGACTCGGGGCCCTGCACGGCGATCAGCGCGTACGCGTCGCGGTCGTCGCGCACCTCGGCGTCGAACCCGGCGGACCGCTCGGTGAGCGCGTCCAGCACCACCTGGGCGTTGGAGGCGTTGGCGACGACCAGGTACACGGTCTCTTCGAGCCGGTAGACGATCAGGTCGTCGAGGATGCCGCCGTCGGCCCGGCAGATCATCGTGTAGCGGGCCCGGCCCACCTTGACGCCCCCGATGTTGCCCACCAGGGCGTGGTCGAGGAGCGCGGCCGCCTGCGGCCCGGCCACGGTGATCTCGCCCATGTGGGAGAGGTCGAACAGGCCGGCCCGGGTGCGCACCGCGAGGTGCTCGTCGCGCTCGGAGCCGTAGCGCAGGGGCATGTCCCAGCCGGCGAAGTCGGTCATCGTCGCGCCGAGCCCGCGATGCACGGCATCGAGCGCGGTACGGCGGGGTTCGGTACTGCTCATCGGTCGGTCGTCTCCCATGGCATGACAGGACGGGCGAGGGCGTTCCTCCCCATCTGTCATCGGAACCTGAGAGGTTCGCCATGACCGCACAGGGGTCCTGGCTTGCACCTTGGGTGGAGCCACTGCGACAGCGGCCCGCTTTTCAGATGTGCCTCGCCCGCGCGGTAACGGGGCCTGAGAGATTCAAGGGAGGGACTTGCTCCTTCGGCGCCCCAGCGACAGCTGCTGCTGGGAACTCTCCCGCGCGGATTCAAACGGCCGGTATGCAGTTGGCGGCCTCATCATTGCACGCCCGCACCCCCGCGCGGCAGGCCGCATCTGTAACCGGCTTGTGGCAGGAAGCGAACGAAATGACGAGGCACCTCGTATTACCTTCTCTTTACACTCGGCGGGGAGGGACAGTCGTGAACCACTCCAGGGGAGGACGATCACGGTGAACAGGACCACCGCGTACGCGACCGGCTCGGCCGTCGCGCTGCCCGCACAGCCGGTCGCCCCGGCCCGGGAGGCGTACGGCCCGCAGCCCGTCGTCCGCGACCTGCGCGAGCGCGCGGGCCACAGCCCCCACGCCCTGCTCTTCGGCCCCCGCGACGTGGTCGTGGTCACCGGTCTGCCCGGCAGCGGCAAGTCCACCCTGATGCGGCGCGCGGTGAAGGGCGTCGGCATCGACTCCCAGGACACCCGCGACCGCTGGGACGCCCGCATGCCCCGCCTCCTGCCCTACGCCGTCTACCGCCCCCTCGTCCGCCTCGCCCACTACGCCGGACTGCGCCGCGCCCTGCGCTCCGGCGCGGGCGTCGTCGTGCACGACTGCGGTACGCAGGCCTGGGTGCGCCGCTGGCTGGCCCGCGAGGCCCACCGCCGGGGCGGCACCCTGCACCTGCTCCTTCTCGACGTCACCGCGGACACCGCCCTGGCCGGCCAGCGCGAACGCGGCCGGGGCGTCTCCCGGTACGCGTTCCTGCGCCACCGCACGGCCGCCGCCCACCTGCTGCGCTCCGTGGAGCGGGGCGAACTGCCCCAGGGCTGCGGCTCGGCGGTGCTGATCGACCGGGCCGCGGCGGACACCCTGCGCCGCATCGGCTTCACGGGCTGAGCCGGCCCCGTCGGCCGAGTCTGGTCACGGGCCGAGCACGACGGGGAACGGGGCGGCCGGTACCCGATAGCCTTTCCGCCACAGCAGTGGTTCCCGGCAGACGGTTGAGAGAGATGGACTTCCCGGCGGATTTTCCCGCGGACTTCCCGGCACAGGCACACCCCCACTCGCACGGCGGCTGGCCAGGCAACGAACTGGAGGAGGTGCTCTCCGCCTCCCTCGGCGTGCCGGGCGCCGGCGGCCGGATCGTCGAGGTCCTCGGCCGTAGCTTCGTCTGGGTGCCGCTGCCCAACGGCGGCGGCCCGCACAGCGGCCCGCTGGACCTGCCCACCCTGGAGATCGAGGGCCAGGCCTATGTGCCCGTCTTCAGCTCCGAGGAGCAGTTCCGCCAGGTGGTCGGCTCCCACATGTCGTTCACGATCGCCCCGGCCGTCGAGTTCGCCCGGGGCCTGCCCCCGCAGGTCGGCATCATGGTCAACCCGGACGGCCTGGTCGGCGTCCCGCTGCCGCCGCCGGCCGTGGCCGAGCTGTGCCGCTCCGGCCGCACCCCGCTGGACGACCCCACGAGCGGCGGCCGCGTCCGCCTCTTCGAGCCCGACTGGCAGGACGACCCGATCGACTTCCTCGCCGCCGCCTCCACGGAGTTCGCCGCCACCGGCGTCGTCAGCACCGCCCGCCGCTGCCTCGCCACCATCGAAACGGCCGACCCGGTCATGTTCGTCGGCGTGGAACTCTCCCACCTGGAGGGCGACCTCCGAGTCCTCCCCCTCGACGCCCTCGGCCGAGCCCTCGGCCAGGCCCCCACCCCCTGGCCGGTCAACCTGGTCCTGCTGGACGTGGCCCAGGGCGACCCGGTGGCGGAGTGGATGCGAGAGAAGGTCCGCCCCTTCTACATACGGGACCTGTAGCGACCTCCAGGGGCGCGGGGCTGTATCGATATGCGGCTCCGTCGCGTGGGCGCGACAACCCCCACGACCCGCACCCGCCACCGTTCGACCACTCCCACCTGCTGGCGCGGCTCTTGCCGGTCGGTCCACCTAAGCTGGTTTCATACACGAGGCCCACTCAACTCACGAAGGGCGGTAAAGGTGAGCGCGAGCGGCACCGCCGCGACCGGACAGGTCGAGCACATGCTGCGCCAGGTGACGCCCGGGCGTTACGACGCCTACGAGGCACTCCTGCGCGCGCTCGCCACCCCCTCCTCCGGCCAGGTCTGGATGCTGCTGTGGCACGGCCAGGCCGGCTCCCCCGACGCCCAGTACGGGAACATGGAGGTCGACGGCCACGGCTACGCCCCCTGCGTCACCTCCGCCCAGGAACTCTCCGCGAGCGGCTGGAATCGGTCGTACGAGGTGGTCGACGGCCTGGACGTGGCCCGCACCCTCTACCCGGACCACTACGGCCTCTGGCTGAACCCGCACGCCCCGGGCGGCGGCGTCGGCATCCCCTGGCTAGACCTGCGGCGGATCGCGACCGGCCTGGACCGCCAGCCGGCCGGACCCCTGCGGCTGTCCGAACCCGGTATCGAGATCCCGCAGTTCTACGCCCTCCTCGCGCAGAACGCCCACCGCACCCCGGCCGTCCGCTCGTTGCGCCGCGCCTGGGTCCAACCGGCGCTCGGCGCGCCGTATCTCGCCATCGGTCTCGACGTGTACGAGACCTCGCCGACCGCCGTCGACTCGGTGCGGGCGATGATGCAGCAGTCGATAGGGGCGGTACCGGACGGGCTGCCGGTGTCGACCGTCGCCATGACCGACGAGTACGACCCGGTGGTGATGTGGCTGCGCGGCCAGGCGCGCCCCTTCTACGACCGCGAGGCCCACGCGGCCCCCGCGCCGGCTCCTGCGGGTGGGTACGGGTATCCGCCGGCGTCCGGAAGATACTGACCGTCGACGGTGCTCCGGCATCGCCGAAATGGTAGCGGAGCTTTATCTTCGCGCGTAGATCAAGCCGGAAAATCACGTTTCGGTCCTGTCTGTCCTAATTCGCCCTCGTCCGGCCGCCGTTACCTGCTGTCCGGATAACGGAACCCCCCAGACAGCATCACGTTTACGCATCCTTTCACCCTTAAGTCTGGCAACAGATCGCCAAAGCGTTGAAGACTCCCGCACCAGGGGTGTTTCGCCCCTGTGTACGACGGACTGAGTCAATGCCGCCACAGCGGCAAGTGCGGGCCGGCCAACCGCCGGTTGAGAGGGGTCCCTGCCAGATGACGGCACCATTGCACGAGCCGACCGCGGAAGCGGCCCCGAGCGCGGCCGAGGAAGCGGCAGTTGGCGGCGTCGGCGCGAAGGCCGTACAGGGTCGTTCCCTGGGCCGGATCGCCTGGGAGCGCCTGAAGCGGGACAAGCTCGCCCTGACGGGCGGCGTCGTGGTGCTCGTGCTCATCGCGATAGCGCTGCTCGCGCCGGTGATCACCGGTCTGCTCGGGCAGGACCCGAACGAGTATCACGAGAAGCTGATCGACCCGCTGTTCGGCACCCCCACGGGGTCGCTGGGCGGCATCAGCGGCGATCACCTGCTGGGCGTCGAGCCGGTCAACGGCCGCGACATCTTTGCCCGCATCCTCTACGGAGCCCGGATCTCACTGCTCGTCGGCTTCCTGTCCGCGGTGGTCGCCGTGATCCTCGGCACCGTCCTGGGCATCCTCGCCGGCTTCTTCGGCGGCTGGGTCGACTCGCTCATCAGCCGGATCATGGACGGCCTGCTGGCCTTCCCTCAGCTGCTGTTCATCATCGCGCTGGTCTCCGTCATGCCCAACCAGATGCTGGGGCTGACCGGCACGGGCGTGCGCATCTTCGTGATGATCCTGGTCATCGGCTTCTTCGGGTGGCCCTACATCGGACGCGTGGTGCGCGGCCAGACGCTCTCGCTGCGTGAGCGCGAGTACGTCGAGGCCGCCCGATCGCTGGGCGCCGGGCGGCTGTACATCCTGTTCAAGGAACTGCTGCCCAACCTCGTGGCGCCCATCATCGTGTACACGACGATGATGATCCCCACCAACATCCTCACCGAGGCGGCCCTCAGCTTCCTGGGCGTGGGCGTCAAGCCGCCCACGGCCTCCTGGGGGCAGATGCTCTCGAGCGCGATCGACTACTACGACTCGGACCCCATGTACATGGTGGTCCCGGGTGTGGCGATCTTCATCACCGTCCTTGCCTTCAACCTCTTCGGCGACGGCGTGCGTGACGCGCTGGACCCGAAGGGCTCCCGCTGAACTGCCGTACCCCAAGCGTCCCGTGGCACCGACTACGGGGTCTCTCATCAAATCCGGAGGATCCGAGATCGTGACTACCCAACGCACCTCAGGGCGGCGCAAGCAGGCCATGGCCGCTGCCGCCGTGGTCGCGGCGCTGCTGACCACGGCGGCGTGCGGCGGCGGAGACGACGACGGCGACGGTGGCTCCAAGAACGGTGCGGCCGGCTTCGACGCCGCCAACAACAAGGTCGCCCAGGCGTCCGCGGCGAAGAAGGGCGGCGAGCTCAAGTTCGGCGCCGCCCAGGACGCCGACTCGTGGGACACCACGCGTGGTTACTACGGCATGATGTGGAACTTCGCGCGCTACTACAGCCGTCAGCTCGTCACGAACAAGACGGAGCCCGGCAAGGCCGGCGCGGAGCTGACCCCGGACCTCGCCACCGGTCTCGCCAAGATCACCGACGACGGCAAGACCTACACGTACACCCTGCGTGACGGCATCACCTGGGAGGACGGCAAGCCGATCACCTCCAAGGACGTCAAGTACGGCATCGAGCGCGTCTGGGCGCAGGACGTGCTGTCCGGCGGCCCGACCTACCTCAAGGAAGTCCTCGACCCCAAGGGCGAGTACAAGGGCCCGTACAAGGACACCTCGAAGGACAAGCTGGGTCTGAAGGCCATCGAGACGCCGGACGACAAGACCATCATCTTCAAGCTCCCGAAGGCCAACTCGGACTTCGAGGAGATGCTGGGCCTGATCTCGGCCTCCCCGGTCCGCCAGGACATGGACACCAAGTCCAAGTACCAGCTGAAGCCGTTCTCCTCCGGTCCGTACAAGTTCCAGTCGTACAACCCGGGCAAGGACCTCACGCTGGTCCGCAACGAGGGCTGGAAGCAGGCCTCGGACCCGATCCGCAAGGCGTACCCGGACAAGATCTCGATCAAGTTCTTCACCAACGCCAACGACCTGGACCAGCGCCTGATCAGCGGTGACCTGGACCTGGACCTCAACCAGACCGGCATGTCGCCGCAGGGCCGCACCATCGCCCTGAAGCAGCACAAGGCCAACCTGGACAACCCGGTCTCCGGCTACATCCGCTACGCGACGTTCCCGCAGAGCGTGAAGCCGTTCGACAACATCCACTGCCGCAACGCCGTCATCTACGGCGCCGACCACGTGTCGCTGCAGACCGCGCGCGGTGGCCCCGTCGCCGGTGGTGACATCGGCACGAACATGCTCCCGCCGTCCGTCGCGGGCGCCGAGGGCCAGAAGTACGACCCGTTCGAGCTCAACGGCGCCAACAAGAACGGCAACGTCGCCAAGGCCAAGGAAGAGCTGAAGGCCTGCGGCAAGCCGAGCGGCTTCAAGACCACCATCGCCGTCCGCAACAACAAGCCGGTCGAGGTGGCCACCGCCCAGTCCCTGCAGGCGTCGCTGAAGAAGATCGGCGTCACCGTCGACATCGACCAGTACGACGGCTCGCAGAGCTCCAGCGTCATCGGCAGCCCCTCGAACGTGAAGAAGAAGGGCTACGGCATCATCATCATGGGCTGGGGCCCGGACTTCCCGTCCGTCCAGGGCTTCGGTCTGCCGCTGTGGAACAGCAAGTACATCCTTGAGAGCGCCAACAACAACTTCGCGCTCATCAAGGACAAGACCATCGACGGCCTGTTCGACCAGTACGTCAACACGCTGGACGACTCCGGCAAGGCCAAGATCGCCACGGAGATCAACCACAAGGTGATGGAGGGCGGTTACTACCTGCCCTTCGTCTTCGAGAAGTTCATCAACTGGCGCTCCAGCCGCCTGGCGAACGTCTACACGACCGACGGCTACAGCGGTATGTACGACTTCGTCAACCTCGGCCTGAAGTCCGCGAAGTAAACCCGGCACACCCGCCGAACGGCACGAAAGGCAGGTGAAGGCCGGCGACGCGTGAGGCGGGCCACCGGATGACCTCCGGTGGCCCGCGTCCGCGGCGGGCCGAGAGCTGTGCTCGCTTACCTCATCAGGCGGCTGTTCGCCGCCGCAGTGATGCTGGTCGTCATCGTCCTGGTGGTCTTCAGCATCTTCTTCCTCTTCCCCAAGTGGGCGGGCGTCGACGTGGCCCTGAGCTTCGTCGGCAAGCAGGCCGACCCGGCCGCCGTCGAGGGGGTCCGGCAGAAGCTCGGACTGGGCGAACCGATCTACGTCCAGGCCTGGGAGTTCTTCAAGGGCATCTTCGCGGGCCGCACCTACTCGGGCGGCGGTGACGTCACCCACTGCTCCGCGCCGTGCTTCGGCTACTCCTTCCGCAGTGAGCAGGCCGTCTGGCCGGTGCTGACCGACCGTCTCCCGGTGACCCTGGGGCTCGCGCTCGGTGCCGCCGTGCTGTGGCTGATCTTCGGTGTCGCGGCGGGCGTGCTCTCCGCGCTCAAGCGCGGCACCCTGTGGGACCGCAGCGCGATGGTCGTCGCGCTCGCGGGTGTCTCTCTCCCCATCTACTTCACCGGCATGCTCTCGCTGGCGGTCTTCGTCTTCGGCCTGAACTGGTTCAAGGGCGACTACGTGCCGCTGGAGGACAGCTTCACCGGCTGGTTCGGCGGCATGATCCTGCCCTGGATCACCCTGGCCTTCCTCTACGCCGCGATGTACGCCCGCATCACCCGCGCCACCATGCTGGAGGTGCTCGGCGAGGACTACATCCGTACCGCCCGCGCCAAGGGCCTGCGTGAGCAGACGGTCATCGGCAAGCACGCCATGCGCTCCACCATGACGCCCATCCTGACGATGCTCGGCATGGACCTCGGCGCCCTCATCGGCGGTGCGATCCTGACCGAGACCACGTTCAGCCTGCCCGGACTCGGCCAGGCCGTGCTGAACGCCATCAGGACCCAGGACCTGCCCATCATTCTGGGCGTCGTCCTGATCACCTCCCTCGCGGTGCTCATCGCCAACCTCGTGGTGGACGTCCTGTACGCCGTGATCGACCCCCGAGTGAGGCTGTCATGACCGAACTGAGCAAGACCGGAGCTGCCGTGGGCGAACCCACGAGCAACTCGCAGGCCCCGAGCGCCTTCCTCGAAGTGCGCGACCTGAAGGTCCACTTCCCGACCGACGACGGCCTGGTCAAGTCCGTCGACGGGCTCAGCTTCCAGCTGGAGAAGGGCAAGACCCTCGGCATCGTGGGCGAGTCCGGCTCCGGCAAGTCGGTGACCTCGCTCGGCATCATGGGCCTGCACACCGCCGGCCAGTACGGCAAGCGCAAGGCGCAGATCTCCGGCGAGATCTGGCTGGACGGCACCGAGCTGCTGTCCGCCGACCCCGACCACGTGCGCAAGCTGCGTGGCCGTCAGATGGCGATGATCTTCCAGGACCCGCTGTCCGCGCTGCACCCGTACTACACGATCGGCCAGCAGATCGTGGAGGCGTACCGGATCCACCACAACGTCGACAAGAAGACCGCCAAGCGTCGCGCGGTCGAGATGCTCGACCGGGTGGGCATCCCGCAGCCGGACAAGCGCGTCGACAGCTACCCGCACGAGTTCTCCGGCGGTATGCGCCAGCGCGCGATGATCGCGATGTCGCTGGTGAACAACCCCGAACTGCTCATCGCGGACGAGCCGACGACCGCCCTCGACGTGACCGTCCAGGCGCAGATCCTCGACCTGATCCGGGACCTGCAGAAGGAGTTCGGCTCCGCGGTCATCGTCATCACCCACGACCTGGGCGTCGTCGCCGAACTGGCCGACGACCTCCTGGTGATGTACGGCGGCCGCTGCGTGGAGCGCGGCCCCGCCGAGAAGGTGTTCTACGAGCCCCGCCACCCCTACACCTGGGGCCTGCTCGGCTCGATGCCGCGTCTCGACCGCGAGCAGCAGGAGCGCCTGATCCCGGTCAAGGGCTCCCCGCCCTCGCTGATCAACATCCCGTCCGGCTGCGCGTTCAACCCGCGCTGCCCGTACGCGGACCTCCCGAAGGACAACGTCACCCGCACGGTCCGCCCGGAGCTTGCCGAGGTCGGCAGCCGGCACTGGGCCGCCTGCCACCTGAGCCAGGAGCAGCGGGAGCGTATCTGGACCGAAGAGATTGCGCCGAAGCTGTGAGTGACGAGAAAGCAGTGACCAAGTCCGCGCAGGCAGCCGGCGCCACCCTCACCAAGGACGCCGCCCCCGGCGAGACCCTGCTGAAGGTGACCGGGCTCAAGAAGCACTTCCCGATCAAGAAGGGCCTGCTCCAGCGGCAGGTCGGGGCGGTGCACGCGGTCGACGGGATCGACTTCGAGGTCAAGGCCGGCGAGACCCTGGGTGTCGTGGGCGAGTCGGGCTGCGGCAAGTCCACGATGGGTCGGCTGATCACCCGGCTGCTCGAACCGACCGGCGGCAAGGTCGAGTTCGAGGGCAAGGACATCACGCACCTCGGTGTGGCGGGCATGCGTCCGCTGCGCCGCGATGTGCAGATGATCTTCCAGGACCCGTACTCGTCGTTGAACCCGCGCCACACCATCGGCACGATCGTCGGCGCCCCCTTCAAGCTCCAGGGCGTCGAGCCCGAGGGCGGCATCAAGAAGGAGGTCCAGCGGCTGCTGTCGGTGGTCGGCCTCAACCCCGAGCACTACAACCGCTACCCGCACGAATTCTCCGGCGGTCAGCGCCAGCGCATCGGCATCGCCCGTGCGCTCGCGCTCAACCCGAAGCTGGTCGTGGCGGACGAGCCGGTGTCCGCGCTGGACGTGTCGATCCAGGCGCAGGTGGTGAACCTCCTCGACGACCTCCAGGAGGAGCTCGGCCTGACGTACGTGATCATCGCGCACGACCTCTCGGTCGTCCGGCACGTCTCGGACCGGATCGCGGTGATGTACCTCGGCAAGATCGTGGAGCTGGCCGACCGCGACCTGCTCTACCGGACGCCGATGCACCCGTACACCAAGGCGCTGATGTCGGCGGTGCCGATCCCGGACCCGAGGCGCAAGAACGCCAAGAGCGAGCGGATCCTGCTCAAGGGTGACGTGCCCTCGCCGATCTCCCCGCCGAGCGGCTGCCGCTTCCACACCCGGTGCTGGAAGGCGACGGAGATCTGCAAGACGACCGAGCCGCCGCTGATCGAGCTGCGTCCCGGCCAGCAGGTCGCCTGCCACCACCCGGAGAACTTCGCGGACCAGGCCCCGCAGGACACCGTCCTGCTGAGCGCCGCGAAGGAGGCGGCCGAGCTGGTGGCCGACGAGGTGCTGGCGGAGTCGGCGGAGACGTCGGCGGCGGTGGCGGCGGAGGTCGCCAAGGAGACGCCTGCCGGTACAGACTCCACCGAAACCACCGAGAAGTAATCAAACCTGAGCCCCTGCCTTGCAATGTAAGGCAGGGGCTCAGTGCTGCGTCAGAATGGAAGGGTGCTCCTGCAACTCTTCACCCCGTCCGTCCAGCACACGCTCGACGTGGTCGGCATCTTCGTCTTCGCCATCTCCGGCGCGCTGCTGGCCGTCCGCAAGAACTTCGACGTCTTCGGCATCGCCATGCTCGCCGAGGCCACCGCGCTGGGCGGCGGGCTGTTCAGGGACGTGGTGATCGGCGCGGTGCCGCCCGCCGCCTTCACCGACCTGGGGTACTTCCTCACGCCCCTGCTCGCCGCCCTCCTGGTCGTCTTCCTCCACCCGCAGGTGGAGCGCATCCAGGTCGGCGTCAACGTCTTCGACGCGGCGGGCCTGGGCCTGTTCTGCGTCACGGGCACGACCAAGGCGTACGACTACGGGCTCGGCCTCACCGCGTCGGCGGCCCTCGGCCTCGCCACCGCCGTCGGCGGCGGTGTGCTGCGCGACGTGCTGGCCAACGAGGTGCCCTCGCTGCTGCGCTGGGACCGCGACCTCTACGCGGTCCCGGCGATGGTCGGCGCCACGATGGTCGTGCTGTGCATCCGCTACGACGCCCTGACCCCGCTGACCAGCGCTCTGGCCGCCGTCACGGCTTTCGCTCTGCGCCTGCTCGCGATGCGGTACCACTGGCGAGCTCCGCGCGCGTGGAACCGTCGTTCGACGGTGCGGGAGGAGTAGTGCCCCCGGCGCCCCCGCGGGAGTGCCGGGCGACGGGCTGCTCGCCCATCTCCTGCGTCAGCCACAGGAACGCCGGGACCACCTGCGGCCGCCACAGGGCCATGGTGTGGCCGCCCGCGCTCTTCGGGACGTACACGACGTGCACGGCGGTCGGTGCCTTCGCGATCTTCTCCAGGGCCATGGCGGCCTCGTAGCCGTCGCGCGGCTGGCCGGAGAGGTAGAGGGCGATCCGGGGCGGGACGGCCTTCTTGCCCAGCAGCAGGTAGGGGTTGTTCTCGGCGCGCAGGGCCGGGGTCTCGGCGGCCAGCGAGTTGCGTTCGGCGATCGGGTCGTTGTAGCCGGACATGCTCACCGCCGCCCCGTAGCGGTCGGGGTGGGCGACCGCCAGTTTCGTCGCGCAGTGCCCGCCGGCCGAGTACCCGGCGACCGCCCAGCCGCGCGGCGCCGGCTGGGCCCGGAAGTTGTCCATGACCATCCTCGGCACGTCGACGCTCAGCCAGGTGTCCGCGTTGACCGTGCCGGGGACGTTGGCGCAGCCGGTGTCGACTCCGGGGAGCAGGGAGGTGCGCGGCGAGACCAGGATGAACGGCGCGACGCGGCCGTCGCGCATCAGCGGCAGCAACTGCTCGTGCGCCTTCATCGACCCGAACCAGGCCTTCGCCGAACCCGGATAGCCGGGCAGCAGCTCGACGACGGGGAACTTGTGGTGCCGGTAGGCGGGTTGGTCGTACTGCGGCGGCAGCCATACGTAGACCTCGGCGTTCACGCCGGACACGCGGCCCTTGAGCTGGGTGACGCGGACTCCGCCGGCCTTGCGCATGCCCGGTCCGTGCGCGGCCTTGAACTTCTGCTCGACCCTGGGCAGCCGCTCCAGCGCGATACCGCCGGTGCCGCTGGCGCCGAGGTCGGCGGCCTGCTGCACATGGTTGGCCGTGCCGAGGAGGTCGCCCCAGTTGTCGTACAGGTTGTTGGAGTTGTTGACCAGGACGAAGACCAGGGAGACGGCCGTGCCCTGCGCGAACAGCAGCATCAGCACCCGCGCCGCGGCCCGCACGACCTTCGGCCCGCGCATCCGCGACCACAGGACGAGTGGCAGTGCGAGCGCGACGACGGCCAGCGCGATCAGGGTGTAGAGGAATGCAGTCCCGGTGAGGCTCATGCCCCTAAAGAGGCGAAGTGGGGGCCCAAGGTTGACGGACCTTGCGGGCACTTACCGAGAAATTGACCACATCTCACCTTCGCCGCATTCCTTCGTGGGCGGCCAAAGCTACCGCTTAGTAATCAGGTGTTGTACGGTTCAGCCATGCCAGAAGCAGCTACCGGGACCCTGCGCGCCACCATCGGCGACAGCGAGTTCGACCGCGACACCGCGCTGATCCGGCGTGAACCCGGCGTCTACGACATCGACCTCTCGGCCGGCTGGACGATCATCAGTGCCGTCAACGGTGGCTACCTGCTGGCCGTCCTGGGCCGCGCCCTCGCCGACGCCCTGCCGCACCCCGACCCGTTCACGATCTCCGCGCACTACCTGACCGCCTCCCGGCCGGGCCCGGCGGTCGTCCGCACGGACGTCGTACGCACCGGGCGCACCCTCTCCACCGGGCAGGCGTCCCTCTTCCAGTACGACGACGAGGGCCGCGAGGTCGAGCGCATCCGTGTGCTGGCCTCCTACGGCGACCTGGACGCCCTCCCGGACGACGTCCGCACCACGGCGAAGCCGCCCGCGATCCCGCCCCTGGAGCACTGCTTCGGCCCCGAGGACGGACCCGCCCCCGTGGAGGGCAGCTCTGCCATCACGGACCGCCTGATGCTCAAGCTCGACCCGTCCACCCTGGGCTGGGCGCTCGGGAAGCCCTCCGGCAAGGGCGAGATGCGCGCCTGGTTCGGGCTCGCCGACGGCCGCGACCACGACCCGCTCTCGCTGCTCCTGGCGGTGGACGCGCTGCCGCCCACCGCCTTCGAGATCGGCCTCAGCGGCTGGGTGCCCACGGTCGAGCTGACCGTCCACGTCCGCTCCCGCCCGGCCCCGGGCCCCCTGCGCGTCTCCATCACCACCCGCAACCTCGCCGGCGGCTTCCTGGAGGAGGACGCGGAGGTCTGGGACAGCACGGACCGACTGGTGGCGCAGTCGCGGCAGTTGGCGCGGGCGAGGCTGGGCTGAGCCCGAGCACCGAGCGGTGTCAGGGGCCCTTGCGCTGTGAGCGTCCGACCCGGACGGGCATGGTGCGAGGGCCCTTAGGCCCGGCTGAGCGGCCTGCGGCCCAGCCATGCCGCCAACTGCTCGTAGATGTCGGCCCCTTCGGGCGCCGGCAGGGCCGAGTCGAAGGGCGTCCGCTCGTCGCGTTGTGCGTCGGGCAGGGTGCGCCGGGCGGTCGCGAGGGCGAACTCGGCCAGTTCGGGGTCGAGTTCCAGGGGGCGGCCCACGGACTCGGAGAGGTCCCAGGTGTGGGTCACGAGTTCCATCACGTATCCGGACAGGGCCGCGTGCCCCGGCACCTCGCCCCACGGCACCCGGACCGGCGCCGCCATCCGCTCGTCGCCCTCCCAAGCGGCCAGCACCCGCTCCCGCACCTCCTCGTACGCGGCTGTCCAACCGTCGTCCCCGACCCCCTCGGCGAAGGGCCGGACGGCGAGCCCGTCGCCGCCCTCCCCGACGACCGCGATCCGCAGGGTGCCGCCCACGATGTGGGAGAGCAGCGTGCGGACGTCGAAGTCGCCGCACGGGGTGGGACCGGTCAACTGCTCCGGCCGTACGGTCTTGATGAGCGAGGCGGCCTGTTCGGTGGCGCGGGAGTAGAAGGGGCGGGGGTCGACGGCGTTCATCATGCTGGGCCTCTCTGCGGGTCGGTTCACCCAAGACTCCCCGGATAACCTGACAGCTGCCGTCAACATTTGCCCGGGGCCGTGCGCGGCGGGATCCTGAGACCGTGAAGTCCGACCGCCTGCTGTCGATCCTGCTGCTCCTGCAGACCCGTGGTCGCGTCCCGGCCCACGAACTCGCCACCCGCCTGGAGGTGTCGGTCCGCACCATCTACCGCGACATCGAGGCCCTCTCCGCCTCCGGTGTCCCGGTCTACGCCGAACGCGGGCGCCACGGCGGCATCGAGCTGCTCGCGGGCTTCCGTACGGACGTGACGGGACTGACCGCCGACGAGTCCCGGGCGCTGTTCATCCTGGCCGCGCAGGGCGCGCACGCGGCGCTCGGCCTGGACGTGGCGCTCGGCTCCGCCCTGCGCAAGGTGATGGCCGCGCTTCCGGCACCGCACCGCCCGGCCGCCGAGGTCACCAGCCGGCGCATCCTGGTCGACGCCACCCGCTGGAAGGGCGGCCCCCGGCCCGCCGTCGACCTCGACACCCTCCAGGACGCCGTCTTCGCGGACCGACGGCTGCGCCTGCGCTACCGCCACAGCGGCGACCGCGAGCCCCGCACCTACACCGTCGACCCCTACGGCCTCGTCTCCAAGGCGGGCGTCTGGTACCTGGTCGCCGACCGCCGGGCGAGACCCCAGCTCTTCCGCGCCGACCGCGTGCACTCGGCGAAGACGCTCGACGACCCCGTCCGGCGGCGGCCCGGCGTCGAACTCACCGACGTGTGGGAGGTGCTGCGCCGCCAGGTCGAGGAGCGCCCCGGCGGCCTCGACGTCACCGTCCGCGTCCGGCGCGACCGCCTCGACATGTTCCTGCGCCTGAACGCCTCCGCGCTGGCCGAACTCCCCGAGGACGACGGCGAGAGCGAGTGGGTGACCGCCCGGCTGTCGTACGGCTTCGTCCGCGAGGCCCGCCAACTGCTCGCGTTCTCGGACCGGGTGGAGGTCCTCTCCCCGCCCGAGGTGCGCGAGGAACTGCGCGCGGCCGCCGCCTCTGTCACGGACCTGTACCAGCGCGTGAGCGGCCCCTCCGACTGAACCCGCAGGTCGGCGAGGTGACTTGGTTCGGCCTTTACTCCGCTGACAGGAGGCGTACAGCAGAGGCTCAAGGAAGCCCTAAGCGCCGTTGGTTGAGTGCCCGCCTCAGGACCCCCTCATCCTTCTTCGGCTTCTTTGGAGTTGTTTCTCATGATGCGTGCGCGTCTCGTTCCCGCGGTGGCCCTGCTGGCACTCTCGCCCCTCGCCCTGGTGGCCTGCGGCTCCGGCGACTCCTCGTCCTCGAACAGTGGCAGCTCCGGCCGGCAGGCCTGTCAGGCGCCGTCCGGCATGCCGACGGGCAACGCCTCCGGCCGACCCAGCGGCGCCCCGTCGGGTGCGCCCTCCGGAGCGGCCACGGCGGCCCCCTCGGGCGCGCCGACCGCCCGTCCCTCCGGCGCCCCGTCCGGCATGCCGAGCGGCGGCCCCGGTGGCGGTCAGGGGGGCCAGGGCGGCCCAGGTGGCGGCGGCCAGGGCGGTGGCTGCGGCGGCCCGGGCGGGGGTCAGGGGCAGCAGGCACAGCAGCAGGGCTGACCCGGCTGCCGTACGAGAGGGGCGGCGCACCACCTTGTCGGTGCGTCTCCCCTCTCGTGTGCTCAGTCGAGCCAGTGGTGGCGCCCGATGCTGATGAGCCGCATCTGGCGGGTGGCCACCTGGGTGACCCGTTCCCGCTCGTCCTCCGGCGCCTCCAGGGCCTCCAGGAACAGCGAGGCGGTGATGAGCATCTGGTCGACGTAGAGATGGGCGAGCATCAGCAGGTCGTCGTCGTTCCAGCCCTCGGCCTCCGGGTCCTTGGCGAGCTCCGCCTTCACCTCCTCGGCGAACCGGACCAGTTGGGCCCGTATGGCCTCGCGTACCGGCTGGACGCCGCCGTGTCGTTCACGGGCGATGAAACGGACGTGTGCGGGGTACGCGGTCACGTGACGGGAGATCAGCTGGACGGCGCGCGTGATCCGTTCCTCGCTGTTCTCCGAGGTGGTCACCGTCGTGCGGATCATCGGGTGCAGGCTGCCCAGCGCCTCCTCGACCAGGGCGACGCCGAGGTCCGCGGTGG
The DNA here is from genome assembly GCF_043198595.1 of Streptomyces sp. NPDC048751. Taxonomy (NCBI): domain Bacteria; kingdom Bacillati; phylum Actinomycetota; class Actinomycetes; order Kitasatosporales; family Streptomycetaceae; genus Streptomyces; species Streptomyces sp. NPDC048751. Next base: position 179,447 of record NZ_JBICUX010000010.1, on the reverse strand, counting down.
AACGGAAGTGCCGGTAGAAGGCGGTGGGGGCGACGCCGACGGCGCGGGTGACCTCGCGCAGGCCCAGGCTGCTCAGGCTCTGCTCCTCCAGCAGGACCAGGGCCGCGTCCAGGAGCGCCTGCCGGGTCTTCTGCTTCTGGGCCTGCCGGATGCCGAAGGTGTGACTCATACCATGCAGTTAACAACTGTTCTCTGTAATTGGAAAGCCGTGAGGGACGCTAGACTCGAGAGTCAGTGAACAATTGTAACCACAACCGTTCACCGAAACGTCACGAGACCGGAGAGGGATTCATCCCATGCTGTTCCTCGTCGCCGCCCTGCTGCTGTTCGGCGCCGTCCTGGGCACCGTCGCCCACGCGCCGTTCACCTTCACCGTCGTCGCCGCCGCCGTCATCGCCGCGTGGCTCGGCATCTTCGCGCTCCGCGAGCGCCACGGACGCCGGCACACCTCGACCCACTGACACCCGCTTCTGACCGTCTGGAGCTGACCACCATGCACCTCACCGCCCCGGCCACGCGCCGCACCGGCATCCGCGACGCCGACGGCATGGCCGTCGCCGCCTTCATCCTCGGCCTCGTCGGCCTCCTCGTCCTCAACGTCTTCCTCGGCCCCATCGCCATCGCCCTGGCCGCCGCGGCCCTGTGGCGCCGCACGGCCCGCCCCGGCCGCGCCTACCTCGGCCTCGTCCTGGGCATCGCCGACCTCGTGGTCCTGGTCGCGTTCATGCAGGCGGACAGCACGATCTCGTGGAGCTTCTGAGAGGTTTGGTGCGCGGGGGCCGCTCCCGCCCCATCCCAGGCCCACCTTGACACGAGGCCCTTCCACACCGCCCCGTAGAATCGTGGCCACCATGGCATACCTCGACCACGCCGCGACCACCCCGATGCTCCCCGAGGCAGTCGAGGCGCTCACCGCGCACCTCAACGCCACAGGCAACGCCTCCTCCCTCCACGCATCCGGCCGCCGCGCGAGGCGAACCGTCGAGGAGTCCCGCGAAACCCTCGCGGAAGCACTCGGCGCCCGCCCCAGCGAGGTCGTCTTCACCTCCGGCGGCACCGAGGCCGACAACCTCGCCGTCAAGGGCCTGTACTGGTCCCGCCGCGCCGCCGACCCGCGCCGCACCCGCGTCCTCGCCAGCCCCGTCGAACACCACGCGGTCCTCGACGCGGTCCACTGGCTCGGCGAACACGAGGGCGCCACGATCGAGTACCTCCCGGTCGACCCCTACGGCCGCGTCCACCCGGACGCGCTGCGCGAGGCGATCACCCGCGACCCCGACGACGTCGCCCTGGCCACGGTCATGTGGGCGAACAACGAGATCGGCACGATCACCCCGGTCCGTGAACTCGTCGACGTGGCGAACGAGTTCGGCGTCCCACTGCACGCCGACGCCGTCCAGGCCTTCGGCCAGATCCCCGTCGACTTCGCCGCCTCCGGCCTCGCCGCGATGACCGTCTCCGGCCACAAGATCGGCGGCCCCTACGGCATCGGCGCCCTGATCCTGGGCCGCGAGCACACCCCCGTACCCGTGCTGCACGGCGGCGGCCAGGAGCGCCACGTCCGCTCCGGCACCCTGGACGTCCCCGCGATCGCCTCCTTCGCGGTCGCCGGCCGGCTCGCGGCCCAGCAGCGCGACTGGTTCGCCCGCGAGATCGGCGCCCTGCGCGACGCCCTGGTCACCGCGGTCCGTACGGCCGTCCCGGACGCGATCCTCGGCGGCGACCCCGTGGACCGCCTCCCGGCCAACGCCCACTTCACCTTCCCGGGCTGCGAGGGCGACTCCCTGCTGCTCCTGCTCGACGCCCAGGGCATCGAGTGCTCCACCGGCTCCGCCTGCACCGCCGGCGTCGCCCAGCCCAGCCACGTCCTCCTCGCCACCGGCACCGACCCCGAACTGGCCCGCGGCACCCTGCGCTTCTCCCTCGGCCACACCTCCACGGAGGCCGACGTCGAAGCGGTCGGCAAGGCCATCGGCCCCGCGGTGGAACGGGCCCGGGCCGCTGGACTGACGTGACCGGCCGTCCGCCTCAGGCGCGCGTGGCGGCACCGGCCTCCCGCACCAGCCGCATGTACCGGTCCCAGTCCCAGAGCTTCCCGGGGTCGGTGTGGTCCGTCCCCGGCACCTCCACGTGCCCGATGATGTGCTCCCGATCGACGGGTATGTCGTAGCGCGCGCAGATCCCCGCCGTCAGGCGCGCGGAGGCCGCGTACATCGCGTCCGTGAACGAGGACGCGCGCTCCACGAACCCCTCGTGCTCGATGCCGATGCTGCGCTCGTTGTACTCCCGGTTGCCCGCGTGGAACGCCACGTCCAGCTCGCGGATCATCTGGGTGACGCGTCCGTCCGTGCGGACGATGTAGTGGGCGGCGGCCCGGTGCTCGGGGTCCTGGAAGGCCTCCACCGCGCTGGCGTAGTCGCCCTGGGTGACATGGATGACCACCATGTCGACGTCGTAGTCGTCCGGCCGGTCCGCGCGGCGCCAGTTCGCCGTGGAGGCCGCCACCCAGCGCGCGCCCCGGTAGTCGACCGCGCCCTCGACCCGCGGCTTCTCCACACCGGGCAGCCGCCACCACAGGTGCGTCAGCTCGTCGCGCGCCAGCACGGCCGTACCGACGGCCGCCGCGACCCCGCCCACGAGCAGGGCACGCCTCCCGATCCGCCGGTCCGTGTCCTTCTCGCTCGCCCCCATGTGACCCTTCCTCGTCCCCTTGAGATCGACAACGGATACCCGCGGGCTCCGGTTCCCGTCCCCCCGTACTCTTGAAGGGCTATGACTGACACCTCGCAGCACCCCCGCCCCCTCCGTGTCCTCGCCGCCATGTCCGGCGGGGTCGACTCCGCCGTCGCCGCCGCCCGTGCCGCGGAAGCCGGCCACGACGTGACCGGCGTCCACCTCGCGCTCTCCGCGAACCCGCAGTCGTTCCGCACCGGCGCCCGGGGCTGTTGCACCATCGAGGACTCGCGCGACGCGCGCCGCGCGGCGGACGTCATCGGCATCCCCTTCTACGTGTGGGACCTCGCCGACCGCTTCCGCGAGGACGTCGTCGAGGACTTCGTCGCCGAGTACGAGGCCGGCCGCACCCCCAACCCCTGCCTGCGCTGCAACGAGAAGATCAAGTTCGCCGCGCTCCTCGACAAGGCACTCGCGCTCGGCTTCGACGCGGTGTGCACCGGCCACTACGCGCAGGTGATCGTCCGCGAGGACGGCACCCGCGAACTGCACCGCGCCTCCGACATGGCCAAGGACCAGTCGTACGTCCTGGGTGTCCTGGACGAGAAGCAGCTCGCCCACGCGCTCTTCCCGCTGGGTGACACGGTGACGACCAAGGACGAGATCCGCGCGGAGGCCGAGCGCCGGGGCCTGTCCGTCGCCAAGAAGCCCGACTCGCACGACATCTGCTTCATCGCCGACGGCGACACCCAGGGCTTCCTGGCGAAGAGGCTGGGCAAGGCCGAGGGCGACATCGTCGACGAGACCGGCACCAAGCTCGGCACGCACGACGGCGCGTACGGCTTCACCATCGGCCAGCGCAAGGGCCTGCGCATCGGCACCCCCGCCGCCGACGGCAAGCCGCGCTACGTCCTCGACATCTCGCCGGTGAACAACACGGTGACGGTCGGTCCCGCCGACGCCCTGGACGTGACCGGGCTGTCGGCCGTCAAGCCCCGCTGGTGCGGCGCCGCTCCCACCGGCCCCGGCACCTACACCGCCCAGCTCCGCGCCCACGGCGGCGAGACCGAGGTGACGGCGGAGCTGGTGGACGGCGAGCTGCGGGTGCTGTTCGGGGAGCCGGTCCGCGGCGTGGCCCCCGGCCAGGCGGTCGTCCTGTACGACGGCACCCGTGTGGTGGGCTCGGCGACGATCGCTTCGACCACGCGCGCGAGGACGGCGGTCGCGTAAGCGGCGCCGCGGCGCACGCCAGGAGAGCGCGCCGGGGTGCGCGCCTGCCAGGAAGTGGCGCCCGGGGGGCGCTCGCTAGTGCTGTGACCGGAAAGGTTTGCCGGAAGCTCGCGGCGTCCGGTGCGGTGCCTCGCAAGGCGGAGCATGACCCGCGTACTGGATGTACTCGGGTGATGCGACAACGCGGCGAGGGGCCGTGCCGGGCGTCGCGAGCCGGTGAACCTTTCCGGTCACAGCACTAGGGCGCGAGGAACTCCGTGAGCACCGGTGCGAGCGCGTTCGGGTCCACCATGTGGGTCTGGCCCTCCAGGACGCGGTACGTGCCCTCGGGAGCCGCGTCGGCGACCGCGCGGGTGGCCTGTTGCAGCCAGTCGGGGCTCTCCCCGCCCGCGACGGCCAGCACGGGCACGTCGAGCGAGGCCAGGCGGTCGCGGGGGAGGAGGCCGTCGCCCATGACGGCGTCGTCGTACGCGAGAGTCGGTGCGATCGCCTCCATCGCGGCCCACATCGGCGACCGACGTGCCCCCTCGATCATCTCCTCGGCCAGTCCCGTCAGCCGCAGGAACAGCGCGACCGCGTCCCCGCGCCGCCCCTGAGCGAGCGCCTCGGTGAGGTTCGCGGTGTACTCGGCGCGTTCCTTCGCGCCCTCCGCGTCGAGCGCGAACGGCGTCTCGTACACGGCCACCCGGCGCACGGGCAGCCCCCGGGCCGCCGCCTCGAGCACCAGCGCGCCGCCCGACGAGATGCCGTACAGCGCCGCCTCCCCGCCCACCACGTCGATGAGCGCGGCGAGGTCCTCCACCTCCCGCTCCACCGAGTAGGGCGCCGTGTCCCCGCTCTCGCCCCGGCCCCGGCGGTCGTACCACAGGGCGGTGAAGCGGTCCGTGAGGAGCCCGGCCAGGGGCGCCACCGTGCCGCCCGTCGACATCGCCCCGCTCACCAGGATGACCGCGGGCCCCTTCCCGGCGCGCGCGTAGGCGAGTTCGGTGCCGTCACGGGAAATCATCTTCTTGTCCATGTCTGTCCAGACTGCCGCACGGCGTGCGCCTCATCGGTCTACGACACTTTCCCTTCACAGGCGGACGCGTACGGTGGCGGCATGCGTATCTGTGTTTTCCTGTCCGCCGCCGACCTCGACGACCGTTACACCCGCCCCGCGCGCGAGTTCGCGGAACTGCTCGGCAAGGGCGGTCACACGCTCGTCTGGGGTGGTTCCGACGTGGGCCTGATGAAGGTGGTCGCCGACGGCGTGGAAAAGGCCGGTGGCCGGCTGTGCGGGGTGTCGGTGGACTTCCTCGCGGCCAAGGCGCGGGCCGGGGTGGACGAGATGGTCGTCGCGCGCGACCTCGCCGAGCGCAAGAGGCTGCTCCTGGAGAAGTCGGACGCGGTCGTCATCATGGTCGGCGGGACCGGCACGTTGGACGAGGCCACCGAGATCCTGGAACTGAAGAAGCACGGCCACACCGACAAGCCGGTCGTGCTGTTGAACACCGCGGGCTTCTACGACGGGCTCAAGGAGCAGTTCCGGCGCATGGAGGACGAGGGGTTCCTGCCCCGTCCCCTCACCGACCTGCTGTTCTTCGCGCAGGAGCCGGTGGGCGCGCTGGCCTACCTGGAGGAGAGCCAGGGCATCGTGTAGGCCCGCGGTGATGCGAGCATGGCGGGCATGGCTACTCATGTGATCACCGGAGCGGGTTCCGGCATCGGCGCGGCCGTCGCCCGCCGTCTGCACGCGCGCGGGGACGACCTCGTGCTCCACGTGCGCGACGCGGGCCGCGCGAAGGAGCTGGCGGCGGAGTTCCCCGGCGCGAAGACGCTCGTGGGCGACCTGGCGGACCCCGACAAGCTGTCCTGGGCGTTCTCGCACCAGACGCTCCCCGACCGCGTGGACTCCCTGCTGCACATCGCCGGAGTCGTCGACCTCGGCCCCGTCGGCGACCTGACCCCCAAGACCTGGCGCCACCAGCTCAACGTCAACCTCATCGCGCCGGCCGAGCTGACCCGCCACTTCCTGCCCCAACTCCGCGCGGCCCGCGGCCACGTGGTCTTCGTCAACTCCGGCGCGGGTCTGAACGCCAGTGCCGGCTGGTCCGCCTACGCGGCCTCCAAGCACGGCCTGAAGGCCCTGGCCGACTCCCTGCGCCACGAGGAGCACGCGAACGGCGTCCGCGTCACGACCGTCTACCCCGGCCGCACGGCCAGCCCCATGCAGGCGAAGGTCCACCAGCAGGAGGGCAAGGACTACGACCCCGCGAAGTGGATCGACCCCGAGTCCGTCGCCACGACGATCCTCACGGCGCTGGACCTCCCGAGGGACGCGGAGATCAACGACCTGACGGTCCGCCCGGGCCGCTGACGCACCCGTGAGGCACAGCCCAGCTGTTCTCAGCCCGTCCGGCATTCGAGGACGAGGCCGTTCAGGCCGATCGGGGGTCCAGGGGGCGGAGCCCCCTGGCGGGCCCGCACCAACACCGTCCACCCCACGACCTACGTAGGCTTCCACCCGTGAACGACAACTTTCGCTTCGGCCCCGCCACCGGCATCGGCTCCCTCCCCGGCACCGACGCCCGGGAAGCCGCCAGGACGGCCACCGGAAGCTTCGAGGACTTCCCCTTCCTCCCAGAGCTCCCGGCCAGAGGCCCCGGCGCCGACATGATCGGCCGCACCGCGGGGATGCTCGTAGAGCTGTACGCGCGCGTGGAGCCCAGCGGATGGCGTATCGGTGACCGTCCGGGCCGGGACACCAAGCGGGCGCGTTCCTGGCTGGGTGAGGACCTCGACGCGCTGGAGGAGTTCACGCAGGACTACGAGGGCCCGCTGAAGGTGCAGGCCGTGGGGCCCTGGACGCTCGCCGCGCACCTCGAGCTGAAGAACGGCGAGGCCGCCCTCTCCGACCCCGGAGCCTGCCGCGACCTCGCCGCCTCCCTCATCGAGGGACTGCGCCTGCACCTCGCCGAGGTGCGGCGCCGCATCCCCGGCGCCCGCATCGTCCTCCAGCTCGACGAGCCCTCCCTCGTCGCCGTGCTGACCGGACATGTGAAGACCGCCAGCGGCTACCGCACCCACCGCGCCGTCGACCGCCAGCTCGTCGAGGCCACGCTCCGCGACGTCGTCGGGGTCCACGACACCGGCGCCGTCGTCGTCCACTCGTGCGCGCCGGACGTCCCCTTCGCCCTGCTGCGCAGGGCGGGCGCCGCGGCGATCTCCTTCGACTTCTCGCTGCTCACCGAGCGTGACGACGACGCGATCGGGGAGGCCGTCGAAGCAGGGACCCGCCTCTTCGCCGGTGTCGTGCCGACCACGGACGGCCCATTGTCAGACCCTGCCGGTAGCGTCATGGGTGTCAGAACGCTGTGGCGCAGGCTGGGGCTGCAACCGGGACTTCTCACGGAGGCGGTCACCGTCACTCCGGCGTGCGGACTCGCGGGAGCCTCCCCCGAGTACGCGCGCAGGGCGCTCGCCCACTGCGTCCGGGCGGCGAGATCCCTCGCGGACAACCCAGAGTAACGGGAGGACAACACGGTGGCCGGCGACAAGCAAGCGGAGACGACGGTGCCCGCGGAGGCACGCGACAAGCACGCGCAGCTCGCTGAGCAGATCGAGGAGCACCGCTTCCGGTACTACGTGAAGGACGCTCCCGTCATCAGCGACGCGGAGTTCGACAAACTCCTGCGCACCCTGGAGGCACTGGAGGAGGAGTACGCCGAACTGCGCACCCCGGACTCCCCGACCCAGAAGGTCGCCGGGGCGTACGAGACGGAGTTCACGGCCGTCCAGCACCGCGAACGCATGCTGTCGCTCGACAACGCGTTCGACGCCGAGGAGCTCGCCGCCTGGGCCGAACGGGTCGCCAAGGAAGTCGGCACCTCCGACCACCACTTCCTCTGCGAGCTCAAGGTCGACGGCCTGGCCGTCAACCTCACCTACGAACACGGCCGACTCACCCGCGCGGCCACCCGCGGCGACGGCCGCACCGGCGAGGACATCACGCCCAACGTCCGGACCATCGCCGAGATCCCCGACCGTCTGAAGGGCGACCGCGTCCCGGACCTCGTCGAGATCCGCGGTGAGGTCTACTTCCCGATGGAGAAGTTCGAGGAGCTCAACGCCCGCCTGGTCGAGGCCGGGGACAAGCCCTTCGCCAACCCGCGCAACGCCGCCGCCGGTTCCCTCCGCCAGAAGGACCCGCGCGTCACCGCCACCCGCCCCCTCCACATGGTCGTCCACGGCATCGGCGCCCTCAAGGGCTTCGACGGCCTCACCCGCCTCTCCGAGGCCTACGACCTCCTCAAGACCTGGGGCCTGCCCACCTCCCGGCACAACAAGGTCGTCGACGACCTCGACGGCGTACGGGAGTTCATCGCGCACTACGGCGAGAACCGCCACTCCGTGGAGCACGAGATCGACGGCGTCGTCGTCAAGCTCGACGAGATCCGGCTGCAGGGCCGCCTCGGCTCCACCGCCCGCGCCCCGCGCTGGGCGATCGCGTACAAGTACGCGCCGGAGGAGGTCAACACCAAGCTCATCAACATCCGTGTGGGCGTGGGCCGTACGGGCCGGGTGACGCCGTACGCACAGGTCGAGCCGGTCACCGTCGCGGGCTCGGAGGTCGAGTTCGCGACGCTGCACAACCAGGACGTGGTCAAGCTCAAGGGCGTCCTCATCGGCGACACGGTCGTGCTGCGCAAGGCCGGTGACGTCATCCCGGAGATCCTCGGCCCGGTCGTCGACCTGCGTGACGGCAGCGAGCGCGAGTTCGTGATGCCGGCCGAGTGCCCCGAGTGCGGTACGGCGCTGCGGCCCATGAAGGAGGGCGACGTCGACCTCCGCTGCCCCAACGCCCGCACCTGTCCCGCCCAGTTGCGCGAGCGCCTGTTCTACCTCGCCGGCCGCAAGGCGCTGGACATCGAGCACTTCGGCTATGTCGCCGCGGCCGCCCTGACCAAGCCGCTGGAGCCCGAGCAGCCGCCGCTGGTCGACGAGGGCGACCTGTTCGACCTCACCATCGAACAGTTGCTGCCCATCAAGGCGTACGTCCTCGACCAGGACAGCGGCCTGCCCAAGCGCGACCCGAAGACCGGCGAGGAGAAGATCGTCACGATCTTCGCCAACCAGCAGGGGGAGCCCAGGAAAAACGCGCTCGCCATGCTGGAGAACATCGCCGCCGCCAAGGAGCGCCCGCTCGCGCGTGTCCTGACCGGGCTGTCGATCCGTCATGTCGGACCGGTCGCCGCCGAGGCGCTGGCCCGTGAATTCCGCTCGATCGAGCGCATCGAGCAGGCCACCGAAGAGGAGTTGGCGAGCACCGACGGCGTCGGATCGATCATCGCCGCCTCCCTGAAGGAGTGGTTCGCCGAGGAGTGGCACCAGGAGATCCTCCGCAAGTGGAAGGCGGCCGGCGTCCGCATGGAGGAGGAGGGCTCCGGCGAGGACGAGGGCCCGCGCCCCCTCGAAGGCCTCACCGTCGTGGTCACCGGCACCCTCGAACGCTTCACGCGCGACGGCGCGAAGGAGGCCCTGCAGAGCCGCGGAGCCAAGGTGACCGGCTCGGTTTCGAAGAAGACGTCCTTCGTCGTCGTCGGCGACAACCCGGGCTCCAAGCACGACAAGGCGATGCAGCTCAAGGTGCCCGTCCTGGACGAGGACGGCTTCGACGTCCTGCTGGAACAGGGAGCGGAGGCGGCGGCCGAAGTGGCCCTCCCGGCCCAGGAGTAGCGCGAAGGGGCGGTTGAAGGCCACCCGATCGGCGCATACCAGATGCATACGGGTGGCCGGGGCGCATTCGGGCAACCGTCGACGACCGCTGCCCGTGGAAGCCTTCCGCGGCCTACTGTTGAGATGTGCGCCGGCCGTGCCCAGCTGCGGTCGGGGCATCTCCGTGTTCGTGACGGACACGGTAAGGGCTTTCCGACGCGGCGCCGTTGACGGATGTCGGGCACCGGGCCGCGTGGCGCGGGCACCGCCGGCTGTGAGAGGGACGGGAATGGAACCGACCGAGAGCGCCGCCCCGGGCTCACGGCTGCACGGGCGCCGGTTCACCGGCGCCTGGCGGGGGAGCCGGTGGCTGACGCGGTCCGCGGAGCGCCCCGGCGCGGAGGGGCGCGTGGCCGGACAGTACACCCCCGTGGCCGGGCCCGGCCACGCCGGACTCACCGCCGCCCCCGGACTGCACGACGCGGAGCACGAACGGCACCTGTCCTGGCCCGCGTTGCCCGCGGCGGTCGTCGCGGCGGCCGGGTTCGTCCTCGGCGCGGGCTTCTACCGCGGCTTCACCGGCAGCCAGGCCCTCTTCCCGTCCGGCACCGTCGGTTGGTCGCTGGCCGTGCTCACCGGCATCATCGTCGGCCACCTGGTCATGCTGGGCCGCGCCCGCTGGTGGGGCGGCACCGGCTCCGGCGCCGCCCTCACCCTCGCCGTCCTGCTGCTGTACGGCTGGGTGTCCGCCGGCATGGTGAGCCTCACCGTCGTCGTGCTGGTCGGCATAGCCCGGCGCAACCGCTGGCGCCAGGGCGTCCTGCACGGCGCGGTGGACATCCTCGGCATCGGCGCGGGCGCCCTCGTCCTCAGCGCCTTCGGGCCCGTACCGTCCGTCGAGGCCCCCTGGACCCCGGACAGCTGGACGCTCTACACCGGCCCCCAACTGGCGCTGGTCGCGGTCACCTACCTCGCGGTCACCCGCGTCCTGCTCTGGTATCTGCACGCCCCGCGCGCCGGTCTGCCCACGGTCGCCCGTACCGCCCTGGTCAGGCAGGGCCTGGTCGCGGTCGCGCTGCTGGGTATCGCGCCGCTGGTGTGCGTGGTCGCCGTCGCCAAGCCGATCCTGCTGCCGCTGTTCGCCATCCCGCTCATCGCGCTCGACTCCACCCTGTGGATAGCCCGGGCCCGCGCCGAGGAACAACTGCGTGACCCGCTGACCGGGCTGCCCAACCGCCAGTGGCTCCTGGAACGCATCTGGACCGCCCTCGACGACGCCGAACGCATCGACGCCCGCGCCGCCCTGATGCTGATCGACCTCGATCGCTTCCGCTCGGTGAACGACACCCTCGGTCATCTCGCCGGTGACCGGCTGCTGCTCCAGATAGCCGACCGGCTGCGGCTCGCCCTCCCGCGCGGGGCGGAGGCGGCGCGGCTCGGGGGCGACGAGTTCGCGGTCTTACTGCCCGTCGCGGACTCCACCACCTCCGCGACCCGCGTTGCCCGTGGCCTGGTCGCGGCCCTCAGCTCCCCGCTGGACCTCGACGGCCTCACGCTCGTGCTGGAGGCCAGCGCGGGCGTCGCCGTCTTCCCCGACCACGCCCTCGACGCCGAGGGCCTGCTGCGTCGCGCGGACGTCGCGATGTACCAGGCGAAACGCGACCGTACGGGCGTGGAGGTCTACGAGTCCAAGCGGGACTCCAACACCCCCGACCGGCTGGGCCTCCTGGGCGATCTGCGCCGCGCCCTCGACGCCCACGAGGTGCAGCTGCACTACCAGCCGAAGGTCCGCTTCGACGGACAGGTGGCCGGCCTGGAGGCCCTGGTCCGCTGGGTGCACCCCGAGCGCGGCAAGGTGCCGCCGGACGAGTTCATAGCCATCGCCGAGTCCTCGGGGCTGATGCCCCACCTGACGGAGTACGTGCTGGAGACCGCGCTCGGCCAGGTCGCCGCCTGGCGGGCCCAGGGCCTGTTTGTGCCGGTCGCCGTCAACGTCTCCCCGCGCGACGTGCACACCCCCGGCTTCGCGGGGTCCGTCGCCGCCCGGCTCGCGCGCCATGGCGTCCCCGCGGGAGCGCTCCAACTGGAGATAACCGAACACGTCCTGCTGGAGGACCCGCAGCGGGCCGCCGACACCCTCCACGGGCTGACCGGGCACGGCGTGAAGATGTCCCTGGACGACTTCGGTACCGGCTACTCCTCCCTCGTGCACCTGAAACGGCTCCCCGTCAGCGAGCTCAAGATCGACCGCTCCTTCGTGGCGCGGCTCGCCGTCGACACCGAGGACGCCGAGATCGTGCGCTGCACGGTCGACCTCGCCCATTCGCTCGGCCTGCTCGTCGTCGCCGAGGGCGTCGAGGACGACGAGACCTGGGAGCGGCTGCGCGACCTCGGCTGTGACGCCGTACAGGGCTGGCTGGTCGCGGCCGCGATGCCGCCCGAGGAGACCACGGCCTGGCTGCGGGCCCGCGGCTCCCGCGGCTGGCAGCGTCCCGCGGCCGCCCTCCCGGCAGCGGCCACCGACGAGTAGCGCGCAGGGCCACCGGCCCTCCCGTCACGTCGTCGGTCACCGACGAATCGCGCGCAGGGCCACCGGCTGAACTGTCCACGTCGGCGGTCACCGACGAATGGCCCGCAGGGCCACCGGCCAGCCCGTCCACGTCGGCGGCCAAGCGGACGTTCCCCGTGGAGCCGCCCGCCGCCGCCGGCGGCCCTCCACGCGTCGGCTGCTCCCTCAGCAAAGCCGCCGGTGGGCCCCACGCCTCAGCTCACCCCGTCGGTGGCCCCCGCGCCTCGGCTCACCCCGCCGCGAAGTGCCCGATCAGCAGCTCCAGGCGCCTGCTGTGCGCGCCCGCCGGCAGGCGGCCGCTGTGCGTCAGGGTGACCAGGCCGTGGAGGCTCGCCCAGTACGTTTCCGTCAGCAGGCCCGGGTCGTCGCCCTCGGTCACCGCCGGTTCCACCGCCTCGACCAGCTCGTCGAAGGCGTCCCGCAGGGCCGCGGGGGCCTCCGGGGTGGCGAACGGCAGGTCCACGGCGTGCGTGAACATCGCGTCGTAGAGGGCGGGCCGCCGCCGCGCGAACGCCGTGTACGCCTCACCCACCGCCGCCAGCCCGTCGCGCGCGCCCTCGGCCGCCGGCCGCGCGGCCCGCAGCACCGCCGCCAGCTCGGCGCAGCCCTCCACCGCGACCGCCGCCATGATCGCGTCCTTGCCCTTGAAGTGGCTGTAGAGGACGGGCTGGCTGTACTCGATCTCCGCCGCGAGGCGGCGGGTCGTCACCGCTCCCCAGCCTTCGGCCTCCGCCAACCCGCGCGCGGCCGTGACGATCAGCTTCTCGCGCTCCGCTCGTTCGCGCTCTCGGCGCCTCTGAATCGACATGCCAGGATTCTAGCGCCACTAGCCATTCTGTCGATGCTCTGATAGCTTCGCTCTTGTCCCTAGCGCTGCTAGTAAGGAGAAGAGACATGACCGTCGCCGCCTACACCCTGGCCATCGTGCTCAACCTGCTCTGCCTGCTCATCGGCTACCGGTTCCTGTTCCAGCCCGCCCCCGCCGCCGCCGGTTACGGCGTCCCGGCGAATCCCTCCGGCGACACCGGCGCCTACCTCACCATCAAGGGCCTCAGGGACGGCACGTTCGGCATCGTGGGTCTGGCGCTGCTGGCCTTCGTGGGGGCGCGCGCCGAGGCCTGGTTCATGCTCTGCGTGGCACTCGTGCCGCTCGTCGACACACGGATAGTCCTGCGGCACGGCGGCACGAAGGCCGCGGCGTTCGGGATCCACTTCGCCACCGCGGTCCTCGTACTGATCAGCGCCGCCCTGCTCTTCATCGTCTGACCACGTCAACCACATCGACCGGGGGTTTCCGACATGTCGCTGTTCGTTCCGGAGTTCGACGAGTCCGTGATCGTGCGCGAGGCCGAGGCCGAAGTCGTCGGCCGCGCGCCCACCACCATCCGCCTGCTGGCCGACAGCAGCCAGACCGGCGGCGCCCTGTCCACCCAGCGCGTCACCCTCAAAGGGGGCGCCGACGGCGCCAAGCCGCACTGGCACGACAACTCCGCCGAGATGTTCTTCCTGCTCGACGGCGCCGCGGAGATCCTCTCCGGCGAGGACGTCGTCACCGCCGGCCCGGGCGACCTCGTCATCGTCCCGCCGGGCAAGCCGCACGCCTTCGCCGCCGTCCCCGGGGCCGACGCCGACCTCCTCATCGTCATCACACCCGGCGTCGAACGCTTCGAGTACTTCCGCCACCTCCAGCGCATCGCTCTGGGCGAGGCCACCCCGGAGAGCCTCCTCGACGTGCAGGAGCTGTACGACAACCACTTTCTAGAGAGCGCGGCCTGGGAAGGAAGGCGCTAGCGGCAAACCGTTTCACGGGCACAGGGCGCCGCACCCTAGGATTGGGCCCAAACACCACACACTCACCCCAGAGGATCGCTGCATGCCTGGCATCACGCGCGAGGAGGTCGCCCACCTCGCCCGGCTGGCGCGTCTGGAGCTGAAGCCCGAAGAGCTCGACCACTTCGCAGGCCAGCTCGACGACATCATCGGCGCGGTCGCACGCGTCAGCGAGGTCGCCGACCAAGACGTACCACCGACCTCGCACCCGCTCCCGCTGACGAACGTCATGCGCGCGGACGAGGTCCGTCCCTCGCTCACCCCCGAGCAGGCGCTCTCCGGCGCCCCCGCCCAGGAGCAGCAGCGTTTCAAGGTGCCGCAGATCCTGGGGGAGGACTGACATGACCGAGATCATCAAGCTCACCGCCGCCGAGACCGCCGCGAAGATCGCTTCCGGCGAGCTCACCGCGGTCGAGGTCACCGAGGCCCACCTCGCCCGGATCGAGGCCGTCGACGAGAAGGTGCACGCCTTCCTGCACGTCGACCGCGAGGGCGCCCTCGCTCAGGCCCGCGCCGTCGACGCCAAGCGCGAGCGCGGCGAGAAGCTCGGCCCCCTGGCCGGCGTCCCCCTCGCGCTCAAGGACATCTTCACCACCGAGGGCGTTCCGACGACCGTCGGCTCGAAGATCCTCGAGGGCTGGATCCCGCCGTACGACGCCACCCTCACCAAGCGTCTCAAGGCCGCCGACGTCGTCATCCTCGGCAAGACCAACATGGACGAGTTCGCCATGGGGTCCTCCACCGAGAACAGCGCCTACGGCCCGACCGGCAACCCGTGGGACCTCACCAAGATCCCCGGCGGCTCCGGCGGCGGCTCGTCCGCCGCGCTCGCCTCCTTCCAGGCCCCCCTCGCCATCGGCACCGACACCGGCGGCTCCATCCGCCAGCCGGCCGCCGTCACCGGCACGGTCGGCGTCAAGCCGACGTACGGCGCGGTCTCCCGCTTCGGCATGGTGGCCTTCTCCAGCTCCCTGGACCAGGGCGGGCCCTGCGCCCGTACGGTCCTGGACGCGGCCCTCCTGCACGAGGTGATCGCCGGCCACGACCCGCTCGACTCCACCTCCATCGACGCCCCGGTCCCGCCGGTCGTCGAGGCCGCCCGCAACGGCAGCGTCGAAGGCATGCGCGTCGGTGTGGTCAAGCAGTTCCGCGGCGAGGGCTACCAGGCCGGTGTCATCCAGCGCTTCGACGAGTCCGTCGCCCTGCTGAAGGAGCTCGGCGCCGAGATCGTCGAGCTGGACTGCCCGTCCTTCGACCTGGCCCTGTCGGCGTACTACCTGATCGCCCCCTCCGAGTGCTCGTCCAACCTCGCCCGCTTCGACGGCCTGCGCTACGGCCTGCGGACCGGCGACGACGGCAACCACTCGGCCGAGGAGGTCACCTCCCTCACCCGTGAGGCGGGCTTCGGCCCCGAGGTCAAGCGCCGGATCATCCTGGGCACGTACGCCCTGTCCAGCGGCTACTACGACGCCTACTACGGCAGCGCCCAGAAGGTCCGTACGCTGATCAAGCAGGACTTCGACAAGGCGTTCGAGCAGGTCGACGTGATCGTCTCCCCGACGACCCCGACCACCGCCTTCGCGATCGGCGAGCGCGCCGACGACCCGATGGCGATGTACCTCGCCGACCTGTGCACCATCCCGACCAACCTGGCGGGCAACGCGGCCATGTCCCTGCCGTGCGGCCTCGCCCCGGAGGACAACCTCCCGGTCGGCCTGCAGATCATCGCCCCGGTGATGAAGGACGAGCGCCTCTACAAGGTCGGCGCCGCCGTCGAGGCCGCCTTCGTGGAAAAGTGGGGGCACCCGCTGATCGAGGAGGCTCCGTCGCTGTGAGTGCACTGAACAAGGCCAAGGGCTTCAAGAAGTCCAAGTCCGGTACGTACCTGTCCATGGCCGCCACGGCGTTCGGCGCGTTGGGTGTCGCCAAGCGGCTGAAGAAGGCCCGCGCCGAGAAGGACACGCTCGTCCTGATCGACGCCACCGTGTCCGCCGCCGCGATCGTCACCGGCCTCGCCATCCTCTACCGCGAGCTGAAGCGGCTGGGCGACGACGACGTCCTGCTGGGCTGAGAGGGAAGTTACACCGTGACCACCACGACCGACCTGGTGTCGTACGAGGACGCGCTGGCGTCGTACGACCCCGTCATGGGCCTCGAGGTCCATGTCGAACTCGGCACCAAGACCAAGATGTTCTGCGGCTGTTCGACCGCTCTCGGTCAGGACGCCAACACGCAGACCTGCCCGGTCTGTCTCGGCCTGCCCGGCGCGCTCCCGGTCGTCAACGCGACCGGCGTCGAGTCCGCGATCAAGATCGGTCTCGCGCTGAACTGCGAGATCGCCGAGTGGTGCCGCTTCGCCCGGAAGAACTACTTCTATCCGGACATGCCGAAGAACTTCCAGACCTCCCAGTACGACGAGCCGATCGCCTTCAACGGCTACCTCGACGTCCAGCTGGAGGACGGCGAGACCTTCCGCGTGGAGATCGAGCGCGCCCACATGGAGGAGGACACCGGCAAGTCGACCCACGTCGGCGGCGCCACCGGCCGTATCCACGGCGCGTCCCACTCCCTGCTGGACTACAACCGCGCCGGCATCCCGCTCATCGAGATCGTCACCAAGCCGATCGTCGGCGCCGGCGAGCGCGCCCCCGAGGTCGCGCGCGCCTACGTTCGTGAGCTGCGCGAGGTCATCAAGGCGCTCGGCGTCTCCGAGGCCCGTATGGAGATGGGCCAGATGCGCTGCGACGTGAACCTGTCGCTGATGCCGAAGGGCGCCGAGAAGTTCGGCACGCGTTCCGAGACGAAGAACGTGAACTCGCTGCGGTCCGTGGAGCGCGCGGCCCGCTTCGAGATCCAGCGGCACGCCGCCGTGCTCCAGAGCGGTGGCCTGATCGTCCAGGAGACCCGCCACTTCCACGAGGACACCGGGTCGACGACCCCGGGCCGCGTGAAGGAGGAGGCCGAGGACTACCGGTACTTCCCGGAGCCCGACCTCGTCCCGGTCGCCCCGTCCCGCGAGTGGGTCGAGGAGATCCGTTCCGCGCTGCCGGAGCTGCCGCTGGCCCGCCGCAACCGGCTGCTCGCGGAGTGGGGCATCAGCGCCGTCGACATGCAGTCGATCACCAACGCCGGTGCCCTGGACCTGATCGTCGCCACGATCGACGCCGGTGCCGACGCGGCCTCCGCCCGCAAGTGGTGGATGGGCGAGCTGGCCCGCGCCGCCAACGAGTCGGGCAAGGCCCTGGACGAGCTGGCGATCACCCCGGCGCAGGTCGCCCGGGTCACGGAGCTCGTCTCGAAGGGTGACCTGAACGACAAGCTGGCCCGACAGGTCATCGAGGGCGTCCTCGCGGGCGAGGGCACTCCGGACGAGGTCGTCGACAAGCGCGGTCTGAAGGTCGTCTCCGACGAGGGCGCGCTCACCGCCGCCGTCGAGGAGGCCATCGCCGGCAACCCGGGCGTCGCGGACAAGATCCGCGGTGGCAAGGTGGCCGCGGCCGGCGCCCTGGTCGGCGCGGTCATGAAGGCCACCCGTGGCCAGGCGGACGCGGCCCGCGTCAAGGAACTGATCCTGGAGAAGCTGGGCGTCAGCGAGGGCTGAGCCCTCGGCGGTGAAACCCTGGGGGGATGCATCGAACCCGATGCATCCCCCCAGTACGCGGCACCAGGCACTTACACGCGGCGACCGACGACCCGGGCGAAGCCCAGGAGGTGCTCCACGTCGGCGTGCATCAGCTCGACCGACCAGCGGGCCATCTCCGCCATGAACTCGCTGGAGCTCTCCTCGGCGCACACCTCGCTCCACAGCAGCCAGTCGCGCCAGCCGTCGTCGAGCCAGTCGGCCGTCTCGACCTCCACGGCCCCGCTCCGCGTCCACAGCCGCCGCCACCAGGCGGGGGAGTGGAACGCCCAGAATCCGGGATCCTGCTTCCAGTACTCCTTCAGGTGCGCGGGCGGCTCGTCGCCCTCCGGCTCCTCCCGCAGCGCCGGCATCACGACCCCGATCCGCCCGCCCGGCTTCAGCAACCGGGTCAGGGTGGGCAGGTAGAGGTCGTTGGTGCCGAAGTACTGGTACGCGTCGATGCTCACGATCGCGTCGAAGGTGCCCTCGCCGAACGGCAGGTCGTGCGCCTCGGCGAACACGGGCAGGACACGGTCGGCGACGCCCGCCTCGGCGATGCGCGGCGCGTTCTCGTCGGGCTTCACCCACAGGTCGGCGGCGACGACCTGGACGTCGTACTCCCTGGCGAGGAACACGGACGTCATGGCGCGGCCGCAGCCCAGGTCGAGCACGCGCGCGCCGGGGCGCAGAGCGTCGAGGCCGAGGGCGGGGGCCAGCCACTCCAGCAGCCACAGCGCGTGGGGACCCATCTGGTTCTCGGTGGTCCAGCGGGCGTCGTAACGGCTGCTGCGCGGGTAGCGCGGGTGGGTCAGCCGGCTAGTGAGTTCGTCGTTCGAGGTCGTCGATGTGATGTCGGTCGTGGTGTCGGACATCGGTGAACGGGCTCCTTGAGTCCTTCGTAGGGGAAAGAGATGCGTAGGAGCTCGGTCGGACCTTCAAACAATGCACCTGCTTCGGTCGGCGGCGATGAGCCGGAGACGACGGACGGCGGGACCGTAGCAGTGCGCCGTGCTGCCCCGCATCCGATTTCCCGGCCGGAGGCGCTACGCTCGCCCGCCATGAGTGGAAGCGGTGATTCCGAGATACCCGACGGGGCGGCTGCGGAGGATCCGGACCTCGAGGATCCGGCGGAGGACGCCCGGCGTGCCCGCTGGACGGCGGCCGGGACCGGGGTGCTGCTGGCCCTCGCGGGGCTGGCCGCCTCGGCCCTCCGTCTCACCGGCTCCGCCCCGACGCTCGTCCCGGTCGCCTACGCCGTCGGTGCCGCCGTGTGCGCGCTCGCCTCCGTCCTCGGGTCCCGGGGACGCACCCGGCGGGCCCTGTGGCTGCTGATCCTCGGGGTGATGGTGATGGCGCTGGGGGACCAGTTCGACTGAGGCGGGCGACGGGGATGACAGAGGCGACAGAGTGAACGTTACTGTCCTGTGATCTGCCTCCCATTCCTGTGAATAACCCCACGAGCGACGCAAACGATCACTTCTGCCTGCAAGAGTGGCTTCGCATTGCTCATGCGTTCTTTGCGGGCTGTTCAGTTCATGGACGACGATTCCCGGCCAAAGATCCACAATTTGACTCCGGGAGCACGATCCGTGGCAGCCCTTGCACGCTGGTGTGTCGAACGCCGCCTCGTCGCCGTTCTGCTGTGGCTCCTCGCCTTCGGCGGGGTTGCCGCGGCCGCCACCGCCACGGGCTCCGCGTACTCCAACGACTACGACGTCCCCGGCACCGAGTCGGGCCGCGCCACCCAGCTGCTGGAGGACGGCTTCCGGGGACTCGGCGGCGACAGCGACACCGTCGTCTGGCACACCACGTCCGGCACCGTCCGTGCCGCCGACGTCGAACAGACGATGACCAACACCCTGGAGAAGATCGCCGACCTGCCCGGTGTGGCCGCGGTGACCAGCCCCTACGACGACCAGGGCGCCGGGCAGATCAGTGAGAACGGCCACACCGCGTACGCCACCGTCACCTTCGACGACCCGGCGCAGGACATCGACCGGTCCGAGGCGCGGGCCGTGGTCACGACCGCCGAGGCCGCCGAGACGGACGGGCTCCAGGTCGAGCTGGGCGGCACCGCGATCGGGCTCACCGAGTCGTCCGGCGGGCACCTCGCCGAGGTCGTCGGCGTGGCCGTCGCCGCGGTCGTGCTGTTCCTCGCCTTCGGATCACTCGCGGCCTCGCTGCTGCCCATCGCGACCGCCCTGGTGAGCGTCGGCACCGCGTACGCCGGGATCGTGCTGCTCGGCCACGCCATGACCGTCGCCGACTTCGCGCCCATGCTCGGCATGCTCATCGGGCTCGGCGTGGGCATCGACTACGCGCTGTTCATCGTCACCCGGCACAGACGCGGACTGAAACGGGGGCTGCCGGTCGCCGAGGCCGTCACCAACGCCGTCGCCACCACCGGACGCGCGGTCGTCTTCGCGGGTGCGACGGTGTGCATAGCCCTCCTGGGCATGCTGATCCTGCGACTGAACTTCCTCAACGGCGTCGCGATCGCCGCGTCCCTGACCGTGGTGCTGACCGTCGGCGCCTCCGTGACCCTGTTGCCCGCGCTGCTGTCCTTCATCGGCATGCGCGCCCTCAGCCGCCGCGAACGGCGCCGTCTGGAGGAGCACGGACCCGAGCCGGAGCTGCCGACCGGGTTCGCCGCCCGCTGGTCGGCGTTCGTGGAGCGCCACCCCAAGGTGCTCGGGGCCGTCGCCGTCGTCGTCATCGCCGTGCTCGCCCTGCCCACGTTCTCCCTGCGCCTGGGCAGCTCCGACCAGGGCAACAACCCGCGGTCGTCGACCACGCGCCAGGCCTACGACCTCCTCGCCGACGGCTTCGGCCCCGGCGTCAACGGGCCCCTCACCCTCGTCACCCCTGTCGACGGCGCCGAGGACAAGCTCGCCCTCGACAACCTCGACGCCACCATCCGCACCACCGAGGGCGTCGCCTCGGTGACACCGGTGACGTACGACACCGGCGGCGACACCGCGTACTTCACGATCGTCCCGGAGTCCGCGCCGCAGTCCCAGAAGACCAGCGACCTCGTGGACCGACTGCGCACCGAGGTGCTGCCGCGTGCCGAGACGGGCACCTCGCTCGATGTGCACGTCGGCGGTGTGACGGCCTCCTACGACGACTTCGCCGCGGTCATCGTCGGCAAGCTGCCGCTGTTCGTCGGGGTCGTCGTCGGGCTCGGCTGCGTGCTGCTCCTGCTCGCGTTCCGCTCCCTCGGCATCCCGCTGAAGGCCGCCGTGATGAACATCGCCGCCGTCGCCGCCGCCTTCGGCATCGTGGTCGCGGTCTTCCAGTGGGGCTGGGGCAGCGAACTCCTCGGCCTCGGCCGCGCGGGGCCCATCGAACCCTTCCTCCCCGTGATCATGGTGTCGGTCCTGTTCGGCCTTTCCATGGACTACCAGGTCTTCCTGGTCAGCCGGATGTACGAGGAGTGGCTGGAGACCGGCGACAACCGGCGCGCGGTGCGGGTCGGTCTCGCCGAGACCAGCCGCGTGATCAACTCCGCTGCCGTCATCATGATCTCGGTGTTCCTCGCCTTCGTCCTCAGCGGCGATCGCGTGATCGCCATGTTCGGCATCGCGCTCGCCTCGGCCGTCGCCCTGGACGCCTTCGTCCTGCGCACCCTCCTGGTCCCCGCCCTCATGCACATGCTCGGCGGCGCCAACTGGTGGCTGCCCCGGTGGCTGGACCGCCGTATGCCGCGCATCAGCATCGAACCGCCCGAGAGCCGTGCCGCCCATGAGAGGCTCACGGACGTCGTGGAGGTCATGGAGAAGGAGCGGCAACAGGATGTACGCGATATCCCTGGGTGACGGAGCCGAGCTGCGCCCCCTGGAGCCCTGGCACGCCGAGGAATTCCTCGGCCATCTCGACCGGGGACGCGCGTTCATCACCCAGCACATTCCCTTCGGGGCCCACGCCACGGACGTCGCCTCCGCGCGCGCGGTCCTGCAGAACTACGCCGACAAGCGCGCCGCCGACACCGGCTCCCTGCACGGGCTGTGGCTGGAGGGGAAGCTGGTGGGCGGCCTCCTCTTCCGTGTCTTCGACGCGGCCACCGGCAGCTGCGAGATCGGCTGCTGGCTGGAGCCCGCCGCGACCGGACGGGGCCTCGTCACGCGCGGCGCGCGCGTGCTCATCGACTGGGCGTTTGACGAACGCGCCATGCACCGTGTGGAGTGGCATGCGTCGTCCGCGAACACGGCGAGCATCAGCGTGGCGCGACGGCTCGGCATGAGCCGCGACGGGGTGCTCCGCGAGGACTACCCGTACCGAGGCGTACGGCAGAACACCGAGATCTGGTCGGTGCTCGCCCCCGAGTGGCGCGAGGCACGCGCGCGTGCCGCACACAACGATCATTAAGAGACCTCTCAGAGAGCGTCCGTACGGTGCGAGGCATGGGAACCAAGACTGACGAGGCCGGCACGGCCGAGGCGAAGCACGACGACGAGACGGCGGTCGTCACCGACAAGACCACCGACGCCCCCGAGGCGACCGGGGTGACCGAGACGGACGAGATCGAGGCGGCCGACCTCGCGGCAGCGGAGGGCGCGGCGCAGGACGAGGGCCCGACCGGGGTCGGCCAGGGTGCCGGCGCCGTCGTCTCCGCCGGGCTGGGCATCGTGTCCCTGACCGGTAGCTGGGTCGGCACGGTGGCCTCCGCGCGGGAGTCCCTCATCGGCCAGCTGCAGAACTCGCAGTCCTCCAGCGTGGCCAAGATGATCAAGGAAGGCTACGGCGACGCCTGGCAGGCCACCGCGCTGTGGGGCGGCGTGTTCGCCCTGGTCGCGCTGGTCGTCGGCGTCTTCGTCCTGGCCCGGCCCGCGTTCGGCGCCCCGGGCCGCCCGCAGGCCCCGTGGATCAAGTCGGTCGCCTGGGCGGGCGTCTCGCTCGGCGTCCTCGGCCTGTTCCTCGCCGTCCTCAAGTACACGGACGTCCTGCTCGGCCTGCCGTCGGCCGGCTGATCACTGGCCCACATCACCGCGGCCCACGAGGGGTCTTAGGTTCGCCGTACGACATCTACGGCACGCCTAAGACCCCTCACACGCGTCTAAGGCCCCCTCGCCGGCCGAAGATGCGGAACTCTCCCGATGTGGCGGACCCCCCTGGGAGACGAAGGTTGAGGCATCGCAACGAGCGACGCACCACAACCCACCTCTCTCAAGGGACACACCATGTACGAGCACGACCTCCAGCGCGCCCGGTTCGCCGAACTCATGCGTCAGGCCGAGCACGAACGGCTGGTCCGCGAGGCCGCCCGCGGCCGCCGCGCCGCCCGCCGCGAAGCGGCCCGACGCACCGCCGAGCACGACTCCCATACCGACCGCCGGTGGCGGCCCTGGCCCGCCCGCGTCGCGTGAACCCGGCGACGGCCGACCCGGAGCCCTCCCTCGCCACCCGCCTTGCCACCCCCCTCACCACCTCCTCCCTCGACGAGCGCTCCCTCTCCCTCCCGAAAACCGGACCCGTGCCATCGCTCCCGCGTGCGATGCTCGAGCCCGTGGAGAACAGATGCGTCAGCCCCGTGTTCGTCGGCCGGGCCGACGAGTTGAGCGCGCTGCACGAGGCGCTCGACCGGGCCGCCGAGGGCGAGCCGCAGGCATGGGTGATCGGCGGGGAGGCGGGGGTCGGCAAGACCCGGCTGGTCGAGGAGTTCGCGGCGGCGGCCGCCCGCAGGGGCGCCGTCGTCGCGATCGGCGGCTGTGTCGAGATCGGCGCCGACGGGCTGCCCTTCGCCCCCTTCTCCACCGCCCTGCGCGCCCTGCGCCAGGCACTTCCGGACGACCTGGCCGCCGCCGCGGCGGGCCAGGAGGAGGAACTCGCCCGGCTGCTGCCCGAACTCGGCGAAGCCCCCTCGGGCAGGCACGACGAGGAGGGCACCGCCCGCCTCTTCGAACTCACCGCCCGCCTGCTGGAACGCGTCGCCGCCGACCGCACGGTCGTCGTCGCCCTGGAGGACCTGCACTGGGCCGACACCTCCACCCGTCACCTCCTCACCTACCTCCATCGCACCCTGCGCACCGGCCGCCTCGTCGTCCTCGCCACCTACCGCGCCGACGACATCCACCGCCGCCACCCCCTGCGCCCCCTGCTCGCCGAACTCGACCGGCTGCGCTCCGTCCGCCGCCTCGAACTCGCCCGCCTCACCCGCGAGGAGGTCGGCCGCCAGATCGCCGGCATCCTCGGCACCGAGCCCGCCCCCGACCAGGTCGACAAGATCTTCGCCCGCTCCGACGGCAACGCCTTCTTCGTCGAGGAACTCGCCGTGGCCGCCGCCGCCGACGGCTGCCGCACCGGCCTCACCGCCTCCCTGCGCGACCTGCTCCTCGTCCGTG
This sequence comes from Streptomyces sp. NPDC048751, assembly GCF_043198595.1. NCBI lineage: Bacteria > Bacillati > Actinomycetota > Actinomycetes > Kitasatosporales > Streptomycetaceae > Streptomyces > Streptomyces sp. NPDC048751. The sequence goes on along the minus strand of NZ_JBICUX010000010.1, from coordinate 155,488 downwards.
TCGAACGGCTGCCCGAGACCGCCCAGCGCATCGCCCGGATCGTCGCCGAGGGCGGCTCCACCGTCGAGTACCGGCTGCTCGCCGCCGTAGCCCGGCTCGCCGAGGACGATCTCATCGAGGCGCTGCGCGCCGCCGTGAACGCCAACCTCCTGCTCGCCACGCCCAGCGGTGACGGCTACCGCTTCCGCCACTCCCTGGTCCGCGAGGCCGTCAGCGACGACCTGCTGCCCGGCGAGCGCTCCCGCCTCAACCGCCGCTACGCCGAGGCCCTGGAGGCCGACCCGTCGCTCGTCCCCGCCGACGAACGCGTCACACGCCTGGCCAGCTACTGGTACCAGGCCAACGACCCGGCCAAGGCCCTCCCCGCCGTCCTCGACGCCTCCGTCACCGCCCGCCGCCGGCACGCCTACGCCGAACAACTCCGGCTCCTTGAACGTGCGATGGAGCTGTGGGACACCACCCCCGAGGCCGTACGGGCCACCCTGCGCCCCGTCGACCACGCCGAGTTCTACCCTCCCTGCGGCTGCGACCCGGCCACCACGCCACTGCGCTACCTGGACCTGATGGCCGAGGCCGCCGTCGCGGGACGCCTCTGCGGCGAACGCGAACGCGCCTTGAAGATCACCAAGCGGGCCCTGCACCTGCTGGAGGACGAGCACGACCCCCTGCGCACCGCCTGGTTCCTGCTGCAACGCTCCCGCCTGGTCCACGCCCTGTCCCGGGGCGACGGCCGGGAGGACCTGGCCGCCGCGGAGGACCTGGTGCGCGGTCTGCCGCCCAGCGAGGTGCACGCCGAGGTGCTCGTGCACGTCGCCTGCTGGACCATGATCCACGCCCCCGGGCCCGAGGCCTACGCGGCCGCCGAGCAGGCGGTGGAGTACGCCCGCCTGGTCGGCGCCCGCGAGACCGAACTCGACGCCCGCCAGGTCCTGGGCGTCCTCAAGGTCGACGCCGGCCACATCGAGGACGGCCTCGGGGAACTGCGCGAGATCAAGGAGCAGGCGCTCGCGGAGAACATCCCCCACGTCGCGCTGAACGTCTACGTGAACCTGCCGGCCGAACTCGAGGCGGTCGGCCGCTCCCGGGAGGCCGTTGTCATCGTGGAGGAGGGCCTCGCCTTCGCCAGGCGGCACGGGCTGCCCGACACCGAGGCATGGATGTGGGGCAACCTCGCCGAGTCCCTCTTCTCCCTGGGCCGCTGGGACGAGGCGGGCCGGGCCGGAGCCACCGCACGCCGGCTCGGCCGCAGCGCCAAGACCCGCGGCTTCCACGCCACCCTGCGCGCCGAACTCGCCCTCGTACGGGGCGACCTGGCTGAGACAGCCGACCAACTGGCCGCCGCGCGAGCCCACTTCGGTGACCACGAGGACGCACCTCAGCACGAACTGCCCTTGGTCCGCCTCGAAGTCGGCGTCGCCGCCGCCGAGGGCCGCCTCCCGGACGCCCGGGCCCATCTCGAACGCGCCCTGGCTCCGGGCCTCCCGCCGGGAACCCAGCGCTACGCCTGGCCCCTGCTGCTGGCCGCCGCCACCGCGGAGGCCGAGGCCCGCAGCCCCGCCGCCCAGCAGGGGCGCACCGAGGCCCTGGAACGCCTCTTCGAGACGGCCAGGAAACTCACCACGAACGCCCCGGTCTGGTACGCCCACGAGAAGTGGGTCCGCGCCGAACTCCTGCGCGCCGAGCACCGGGACACCGCCGACACCTGGACCGACGTGGTCACCGCCTTCGAGTTGCTGGAGCGCCCCTACGACCTCGCCCGCCTGCGCCTGCGCCTGGCCGAGGCCCTCCTCACGGTCGGCGGCGACGACGAGCGCGCCCGCGCCACGGAGCTGCTGCGCCTCGCCCGTGCCGTCGCCGACCACCTCCGGGCCCGCCCGCTGGCCGACGCCGTCACGCTCCTCGCCCAGCGGGCCCGCCTGTCCCTGACCCGTGCCCCGTGCCCGGCGGCCGACCCCGTCGAGGCCCTCGGCCTCACCGGCCGGGAACGTGACGTCCTGCGCCTGGTCTCCGCGGGCCGCACCAACCGCCAGATCGCCGAGGAACTCTTCATCTCCCCCAAGACGGCCAGCGTCCACGTCTCCAACATCCTGGCCAAGCTCAACGTCTCGGGCCGAGGAGAGGCGGCGGCCGTGGCACACCGGCTGGGACTGTTCCCGCCCGACGCTCGCACGGCATCGCTGACGGGCTGAGGCGTACGCTGAAGAAAACCGGCAGGAGGCGTCGTGTTCAACATGTTCGAGGAACTGTTCGCACCCGGCCGCAAACACACCCGCGACGAGCAGAACCGGCTGGAGCTGACCCGGGTGGACGTCGGGGACGCCGATCCCGGGCGCGGACCGATAGACCTCGCCTCGGGAAAGGTCGTCGTACGCCGTCCCGAGCACCCGGCGGAGACGGACGACGGCGCGAAGACGGTCGAGGGGGAGGACTGAAACGCGGGGAGGGGGAGGCGACGGGGGAGAGGGCTCAGCTCACCCGCAGTTCGAGGATCTTGTCGTCCCCGCTCCGCGGCGAGCCGCGGCCGTCCGTCTCGCTCGTGACCAGCCACAGCTTGTCGCCGCCCGCCGACACGACCGTACGCAGGCGGCCGTAGTCGCCCTTCAGGAACGCCTGCGGAGCTGCCGAGGCCTCCGTGCCCTTCAGGGGGACGCGCCACAGGCGCTGCCCGCGCAGGCCCGCCATCCACACGGAGCCCTCGGCGTAGGCGATGCCGCTGGGGGAGGCCTCGTCGGTGTGCCACTGGGCTATCGGGTTCACGTACCCGGAGTCGTTCGACTCGCCCTCCGCCCGCGGCCAGCCGTAGTTGTCGCCGGGCTTGATCGCGTTCAGCTCGTCCCAGGTGTTCTGGCCGAACTCCGAGGCGAACAGGCGCTGCCGGGAGTCCCAGGCCAACCCCTGTACGTTGCGGTGGCCGTAGGAGTAGACGGGGGAGTCGGGGAACGGGTTGCCGGGGGCGGGTTCGCCCTCCGGGTTCAGGCGCAGGATCTTGCCGCCCAGGGACTTCCGGTCCTGCGCCAGGCCCCGGTCACCGCTCTCGCCCGTGCCGGCGTACAGCATCCGGTCCGGGCCGAAGGCGATCCGGCCGCCGTTGTGGATCACGCCCTTGGGGATGCCCTTGAAGATCGTGTCGGGGGCGCCCAGCTGCTCACCGTCGGGCTTCTTCTCGTCGTACAGCATGCGGACGATGCGGTTGTCCGAGGCCGAGGTGAAGTACGCGTAGACCATGTGGTCCGAGGCGTAGTCGGGGGAGAGCGCGATGCCCAGCAGGCCGCCCTCGCCCGCCGCCGACACCCCGGGCACCTCGCCGAGCTCGGTCTTCTTCCCGGTCTGCTCGTCGACCCGGGTGATCGTGCCCTCGTCGCGGGAGGAGACGAGCAGACCGCCGTCGGGGAGCGGGGCGAGGCCCCAGGGCGAGTCGAGGTCACCGGCGACCGTGCGGACCACCTTCACCGTGCCCTTCGCGGGCGGGGTCTCCTCGGACGTCTGCGACGGCGACTGGGAACCCGTGCGACTCGGGGTCGTGTGCGGTGTCGCACCGCCCGCGGCGCCCGTCGACCCACCGTCGTCGGAGGAGCAGCCGGCCGTCACCAGGAGCGCGGTGGCGGCCAACACGGCCGACACCGCTCGGCGTTGCACCATCATCGTCCCCCTTCGACACGGCCGGTTCTCCCTGTCATACGCACCTCGCGCGTCCCGGGTTCCCGATCACGGCCACTGCAAGCAGAACGGGTGACGCGCGCCTCGGTCGGACCCGCCAGACCCGCCAGACCCGCCAGACCCGTGGGACCCGCCGGACCCGCCCCCTCAGTCCCACGACCCCAGCGCCCTGGGCAGCCCCGCCACCTCCGCCAGGTCCAGCTCGGTGAGCCGCAGACCGGCCGCCGCCGCGTTCTCCGTCACCCAGCGCTCCTGCTTCGACCCCGGTACGGGCACCACGTGCCGCCCCTGGGCCAGCACCCACGCCAGCGCCACCTGGGCCGGTGTCACGCCCTCGCCGTGGCGGCGGGCGACGCGGCGCAGGCCGACGACGATGGGCTGGTTCGCGGCCATCATCTCCGCGGTGAAGCGGGGGTGGCGGGCGCGCAGGTCGTCGGGTTCGAAACCCTCGCCGGGGGTCAGTGTGCCGGTCAGGAAGCCGTTGCCGAGCGGCATCGCCGCCAGGAAGCCGATCCCGCGCGTCTCGCACCACGGCAGCAGCGTGTCCAGCGCCTCCGGCGACCACACCGAAAGCTCCGCCTCCACCGCGCTCACCGGGAAGACCTGCTGCACCCGCTCCAGCTGCCGGATCGTCGCGTCGTGCAGCCGCCCCCCGGACCGCCGGCCGCCCCGCGCCCCCACCGCGCACAGCCCCAACGCCCGTACCTTGCCGGCCCGCACGAGGTCCGCCATCGCACCCCAGGTCTCCTCGACCGGGACCTCGGGGTCGGCGCGGTGCAGCTGGTAGAGGTCGATCACATCCGTCTGGAGGCGTCGCAGCGACGCGTCGCAGGCCCGTCTCACGTAGCCGGGACGGCCGTTGGCCACGATGTGCTGCTCACCCACCAGCAGCCCGACCTTCGTCGACACGAAGGCGTCCTGCCGCCGCTCCTTCAACGCCCGCCCCACCAACAGCTCGTTGGTGAAGGGGCCGTACATGTCGGCCGTGTCAAGCAGCGTCGAGCCCAGATCGAGCGCCCGGTGCACGGCCCTGAGCGACTCGTCGCCCCGCTGCCGCGACCCGTTGTACGCCCAGCTCATCGGCATGCACCCGAGTCCGACGGCCCCCACCGCGAGCGCCGCCGCGCCGATCGTCCTGCGCTCCACCTGGTCGTGACCCTCCCTTTCCCGGCCCCCAACCTAACCTCTGCGCCCGCGCGTACCTGACATAGCCTCCTGAGCATGACTGCTGACGTGTGGCTGCCCATCCCGCCGGACGAGATCGAGGGACTCCCCGAGGGGCTCGCCTACCGCTTCTGGGACGGCGAGCCCGAGTTCCCCGCCGACCCGGCCGACTGCGTCTTCTACGTCGTCCCGTACATGAAGCCGCCCCAGGTCGGACAACGCCCGCTGCCCGGGATGAGCTCCGTCCAGGTCGTCCAGACCCTCTCCGCCGGCATCGACCACGTCGAGCCCGCCCTGAGGCACCTGCCTCCCGGGGTGCGGCTGTGCAACGCGCGCGGAGTGCACGAGGCGAGCACCGCCGAGCTCACGCTGACCCTCGTCCTCGCCTCGCTGCGCGGGATCCCCGACTTCGTGCGGGCGCAGGACAGGGGCGAGTGGCTCGGCGGATTCCGGCCCGCGCTCGCCGACAAGAACGTGCTCATCGTGGGGTACGGATCGATCGGGTCGGCGATCGAGGACCGGCTCGTTCCGTTCGAGGTCGCGCGGGTGGCGCGCGTTGCGCGCTCCGAGCGCACCACGGCGCGCGGGCCGGTGCATCCGCTCACCGACCTGCCCGCCCTGCTCCCCGAGGCGGACGTGGTGATCCTCTCGACGCCCCTGACGGAGAGCACGCGCGGCCTCGTCAACGCCGACTTCCTCGCCCGGATGAAGGACGGCGCGCTCCTGGTGAACGTGGCCCGCGGCCCCGTCGTCGACACCAAGGCCCTGCTCGCCGAGCTGGACAGCGGCCGCATCACCGCCGCCCTCGATGTCACCGAACCCGAGCCGCTGCCCCTCGCGCATCCCCTGTGGCGTGCGCCGGGTGTGCTGATCAGCCCCCACGTCGGCGGCCCGACGTCCGCGTTCCTGCCCCGGGCGAAGCGACTGCTGGTGGATCAGTTGAACCGTTTCGTGAACCGGGAGCCGCTCGGCAACGTGATCCTTACGACGGGCGCCACAGACGTCTAGCCCGGTTCGAGCACCCTCCGCAGTCCCGTGAAAGCGGTCCGTACTCGCATCGCCGCTGGTCGTCACGGAGCGTAGAGGAACTATGTCCCTGAGTGACGAGACTGGTGTATCGTCCCGACAGGGGCTGCGCCGCGTACCGTTCGGCGCCGGGGATGGACATTTCAGACTTGTGAGGGGGGCGACGGGCGATGCACGGCCTATGGACGAACGATCCGACGCGGCGGGGCCGCCGACGGCGACCCTGCGACCCGACCGCGCGCAGGCGCGGCCGCCACGGCAGCGACAACGGCCACCACAGTCACTACCACCCCCACCGCGACAACCGCCGCAGGCACGCCCCGCCGGCGCACCGCGGCCTCCGGGACCCGGGAGCGACACGGGCCGGGAGGGACCGGTGAGTTCGCCCCCGCCTCCCGCGACCACACTCGACGGAGCGCTGCGGGCACAGCCCCCGACAGCGGCGCCGCCCGCCCGGCCACCGGCCCCCCGCGACGGGACGAGCCTGGTCCGTCAACTCGTACTGGCCCTGGTCTGCGCGGGATACGCCGTCGGTTCCGCGCTCGGCTGGGGCTCCGACGAACTCGCGCTGATCATGGGCGACTTCGGGCTGAGCGCCGCGGCGGGCACCGCAGCGGTCTCCTGCTTGCTCTACGCGCGCACCCGCCGCGTCCGCTTTCGATCCGCCTGGCTGCTGTTCTCCCTCTCCTCGGCGATGGCGTCCCTGGGCAACCTGGTCTGGGGGTGGTACGAGGTCGTCCTCGCACAGCCCGTGCCCAGTCCCAGTTACGCCGACGGGTTCTTCCTGTGCTTCGCGCCCCCCGCCATCGTCGGCCTGCTCGTGCTGGCCAAGCGGCCCGTGACCAAGGCCGGCTGGGTGTGCCTCGGCCTGGACGCCTCGCTGATCGGCGGCTCGCTGCTCACCCTGTCGTGGAGCCTGGCGCTCGCCCAGGCGGCCAGGACCGAGGGCTCCAGCGTCTCGCACACCGCCCTGTCGCTGGCCTACCCGCTGCTCGACATCGCCCTGGTCAGCATGGTGCTGGCGCTGCACTTCCGGCGCTCGGCGGTCAACCGCACCGCGGTCAACACCGCGATCGGCGCGCTCGCCCTGACCGTGATGTGCGACGCCCTGTTCACCTCACCCCTGCTGCACCACAGCTACCGCTCGGGCCAGCTCCTCGACGCGGGCTGGTTCGCCGGCTCGCTGCTCCTGGCGTACGCCCCCTGGGCCGTGCCCCGGCACGGGCAGCCCGAGGCCGGCCGGCGCCACCCGGACCGGCACGTCCCGGACGGACACACGCGCGTGGTCCACGAACACCTGCCCGGCCGACGCGCCGCCGACCACCACCACGCACCCCCGCAGGGAGGCGATCACAGCCGGTACCCGGCCACCCGGCCCATCACCGGCTCCCTGGCCGCCCTCACGCCCTACCTGGCCGCCGCGGTCTGCACCCTGGGGATCCTCTACAACGTCCTCAACGGCCGCAGCGTCGACCGCGTCGTCCTCCTGACCGGCGGCACCGTCGTGCTCGCCCTCGTGATGCGCCAGGGCATCATGCTGCTCGACAACATCACCCTCACCCAGGAACTTGCGCAGAAGGAGAACCACTTCCGCTCCCTGGTCCAGGGCTCCAGCGACGTCATCATGATCGCCGCGCCCAACGGCATCCTGCGCTACGTCTCCCCGGCCGCCGCCGGGGTCTACGGCCGGCCCGCCGAGGAACTCGTCGGCACCGAACTGGCCAACCTCATCCACCCGGAGGACCTGGGCTGCGTGGTGCACGAGGTGCGCCGCTTCCTCGCCGCCAGCCCGCTCGAGGAACCCACCACCCGCATCGAGTGCCGCTTCCGCTCGGGCGGTGGGGGAGGCTGGCTCAACGTCGAGTCGACCGTCAACCGCCACCACGGCGGCCTCATCTTCAACAGCCGGGACGTCACCGAACGCGTGCGGCTGCAGGCGCAGCTCCAGCACAACGCCGAGCACGACCCGCTCACCGACCTGCCCAACCGCGCGCTGTTCACCCAGCGCGTCCAGCAGGCCGTGTCCGGCCGCCGCGCCACCGACCGCGGCGCCATCCTGCGCGGCACGGCCGTCCTCTTCATCGACCTCGACGGCTTCAAGGCCGTCAACGACACGATCGGTCACCAGGCCGGGGACCAACTGCTCGTCCAGGCCGCCCGCAGACTCCAGGAAGCGGTCCGGCACGGGGACACGGCGTCCCGGCTGGGCGGCGACGAGTTCGCGGCGCTGATCATCGGCGACGGCACCCGCGACCGCGCCGCCCGGGAACGCCACATCGTGGAACTCGCCGACCGCCTCAGGCTCACGCTCTCCCAGCCGTACCTCATCGACGGCAACGACGTCCGTGTCGCCGCCTCCATCGGCGTCGCCTTCGCCGAGCCCGGCCTGGGCGCGGGAGAACTGCTGCGCAACGCCGACCTCGCCATGTACCGCGCCAAGGCGGGCGGCAAGGGCCGGGTCGAGCTGTACAAGCCGCAGATGCAGCAGGACGTCGTACGCAAGGCGGAGCTGGCCACACGTCTGCGGGCCGCGCTGCACGACGGCGAGTTCGCGCTGCTGCACCAGCCCGTGGTGTGCCTGGAGGACGGCCGGATCACCTCGGTCGCCGCCCAGGCCCGCTGGCGCTCCTCGCAGGGCGTGCTGTTCACACCCGCCGAGTTCCTGCGGGTGGCGGAGGACAGCGACAAGACCGCGGAGCTCGGCCGCTGGGTGCTCCAGGAGGCCGTCGAACAGGCCGCCGAGCGCGCGGCGAACGGCATCGACGTACCGGTGGTGGTCCGGACGAGCGCCCGGCGCCTCCTCGACCGGTCGATGCCGCTGGGCACCGTGGAGGCCCTGCTGACCCGGCACGGGCTGCCGTCCGGGTCGCTGGTGATCGAGCTGTCCGACACGGACCCGCGGGTCCCGCTGGACGAGCTGGAACGCCGACTGAGCGCGCTGAGGCGAGTCGGAGTCCGGATCGCGCTCGACGGGTTCGGCAGCGGCTACGGCGCGATCACAGCCCTGCGGCGACTCCCCGTCGACGTGATGAAGCTCGACCGCACGCTCGTCGAGGGAGTCGTGGAGTCGGCGCGGCTGCACAAGATCACCAGCGGGCTGCTGCGCATCGCCACCGACCTCGGGCTCCAGTCCGTCGCCGACGGCGTGGACCTCCCCGAGCAGGTCGTCGCCCTGCGCGCGATGGGCTGCACGCACGGGCAGGGCATGGCGTTCTCCGGGCCGCTGGACGAGTACCGGCTGCGCCGAGCGCTGGGTTCCGGCCACTGTCCGGTGCCGCACGGGCCGGCCGAACCGGCGTTCGCGGGCGGCGTGCGGGAACCACAGGGGCGCGTCGGGGGCACGGGGGTGTACACCAGTGGTGTCACCGCCGTTCTCGGAGGCGGAAGTGCGCTGCGCCCACATAATGAGACTCCCGTCCCACCCACTTGACAGTCGGTGCGTGCCGGGGGGAGGGTCAGAGCCATGCGCACCCGAATTCTCGTACTTGGACAGCGCGTCGGCTGAGCTGGGACGCACCGGACGATCCGGAACCCCCAGCGACCACACCCGGCGCGCTCCCCTCGCTTGCCTTGCGGCACGAGGGGTTTTTTGTTGCACGGGCGCGAGTCGAACTCCGTCCGGGCACGAGCCCAACGTCGTACAAACCTCGCACAAACCCTCAGCATCGAGAAGAGAATGCCGATGACCGAGCAGGCCACCGGGGCCAATCATCCGCAGCCGCGGCCCCGATCCGGAGGAACGCACTCCGCGCCCATTGAGCACGTCACGGGTGCGAAGTCCCTCATCCGCTCTCTCGAGGAGGTCGGGGCCGACACGGTATTCGGCATTCCCGGCGGTGCGATCCTTCCCGCCTACGACCCGCTGATGGACTCGACCCGGGTGCGCCACGTCCTGGTCCGTCACGAGCAGGGCGCGGGCCACGCGGCCACCGGCTACGCGCAGGCCACCGGCAAGGTCGGCGTCTGCATGGCCACCTCCGGACCGGGCGCCACCAACCTGGTCACCCCGATCGCCGACGCGCACATGGACTCCGTGCCGCTGGTCGCGATCACCGGTCAGGTCGCCTCCTCGGCCATCGGCACGGACGCCTTCCAGGAGGCGGACATCGTCGGCATCACCATGCCGGTCACCAAGCACAACTTCCTGGTCACCAAGGCCGAGGACATCCCCCGGGTCATCGCGCAGGCGTTCCACATCGCCTCCACCGGCCGCCCCGGCCCCGTCCTGGTCGACATCGCCAAGGACGCACTCCAGGCGAAGACCACCTTCACCTGGCCGCCCACCATGGACCTGCCCGGCTACCGCCCGGTGACCAAGCCGCACGCCAAGCAGATCCGCGAGGCCGCCAAGCTGATCACCGCCGCCAAGCGGCCGATCCTCTACGTCGGCGGCGGCGTCCTCAAGGCCGGCGCCACCGCCGAGCTGAAGGTCCTCGCCGAGCTGACCGGCGCCCCCGTCACCACCACCCTGATGGCGCTGGGAGCGTTCCCCGACAGTCACCCGCAGCACCTCGGCATGCCGGGCATGCACGGGTCGGTGGCCGCCGTCACGGGCCTGCAGAAGGCCGACCTGATCGTCGCCCTCGGCGCCCGCTTCGACGACCGCGTCACCGGCAAGCTCGACAGCTTCGCCCCGTACGCCAAGATCGTCCACGCCGACATCGACCCGGCGGAGATCGGCAAGAACCGTGCCGCCGACGTGCCGATCGTCGGTGACGCCCGCGAGGTCATCGCCGACCTGATCCAGGCCGTGCAGAAGGAGCACAGCGAGGGCGGCGCGGGCGACTACACCGCCTGGTGGACCGACCTCAACCGCTGGCGCGAGACCTACCCGCTCGGCTACGACCAGCCCGGCGACGGCTCGCTCTCCCCGCAGCAGGTCATCGAGCGCATCGGACAACTCGCCCCCGAGGGCACGATCTTCGCGGCCGGCGTCGGCCAGCACCAGATGTGGGCCGCGCACTTCATCCAGTACGACAAGCCCGCCACCTGGCTGAACTCCGGCGGCGCCGGAACCATGGGCTACGCCGTCCCCGCCGCCATGGGCGCCAAGGCCGGCGCCCCCGGCAAGGCCGTCTGGGCGATCGACGGCGACGGCTGCTTCCAGATGACCAACCAGGAGCTCACCACCTGCGCCCTGAACAACATCCCGATCAAGGTCGCCATCATCAACAACGGCGCCCTCGGGATGGTCCGCCAGTGGCAGACCCTGTTCTACAACCAGCGCTACTCCAACACCGTGCTGCACAGCGGCCCGAACGACGTCAACCCGGACGCCCGCGGCACCCGCGTCCCCGACTTCGTCAAGCTGTCGGAGGCCATGGGCTGCTACGCCATCCGCTGCGAGTCCCCGGACGACCTCGACAAGGTCATCGAGGAGGCGAACTCGATCAACGACCGCCCGGTCGTCGTCGACTTCATCGTCCACGAGGACGCGATGGTGTGGCCGATGGTCGCCGCCGGCACCTCCAACGACGAGATCATGGCCGCCCGGGACGTCCGCCCCGACTTCGGCGACAACGAAGACGACTGAGAGCCGTCAGGACTTTCAAGCAGAGGAAGCAGATCATGTCCAAGCACACGCTCTCCGTCCTGGTGGAGAACACCCCCGGCATCCTCGCCCGGATCGCCGCCCTGTTCTCCCGCCGCGGCTTCAACATCGACTCGCTCGCGGTCGGCGTCACCGAGCACCCCGACATCTCCCGCATCACCATCGTCGTGGGCGTGGAGGAGCTGCCGCTCGAGCAGGTGACCAAGCAGCTCAACAAGCTCGTCAACGTGCTGAAGATCGTCGAGCTGGAGCCGTCGCAGGCCGTGCAGCGCGAACTCGTTCTGGTGAAGGTGCGCGCCGACAACGAGACGCGCTCCCAGATCGTCGAGATCGTCCAGCTGTTCCGCGCCAAGACCGTCGACGTCTCCCCGGAGGCCGTCACCATCGAGGCCACCGGCAGCAGCGAGAAGCTGTCCGCGATGCTCAAGATGCTGGAGCCCTTCGGCATCAAGGAACTCGTCCAGTCCGGCACCATCGCGATCGGACGCGGCGCGCGTTCGATCACCGACCGGTCCCTGCGCGCTCTGGACCGTTCGGCGTAAGCCTTGTCACGACCGTAGACGGGCGATCGGGTGACACCGGCCGCCCGTATACCGAGACCCCGAAACCTCCCTCTCGCTCCCCGTCATACGGTGGACGCAACACCTGCATTCAAGGAGAGAACCCAAAGTGGCCGAGCTGTTCTACGACGCTGACGCCGACCTGTCCATCATCCAGGGCCGCAAGGTCGCGGTCATCGGCTACGGCAGCCAGGGCCACGCCCACGCCCTGTCGCTGCGTGACTCCGGTGTCGACGTGCGTGTCGGTCTGCACGAGGGCTCCAAGTCCAAGGCCAAGGCCGAGGAGCAGGGCCTGCGCGTGGTGACGCCGTCGGAGGCCGCCGCCGAGGCCGACGTCATCATGATCCTCATCCCGGACCCGATCCAGGCCCAGGTCTACGAGGAGTCCATCGCGCCGAACCTGAACGACGGCGACGCGCTGTTCTTCGCCCACGGCTTCAACGTCCGCTTCGGCTTCATCAAGGCCCCGGCCGGTGTCGACGTCGCCCTGGTCGCCCCCAAGGGCCCGGGTCACCTGGTGCGCCGCCAGTACGAGGAGGGTCGCGGTGTCCCCGCGATCGCCGCGGTCGAGCAGGACGCCACGGGCAACGCCTTCGACCTGGCCCTGTCGTACGCCAAGGCCATCGGCGGCACGCGTGCCGGTGTCATCAAGACGACCTTCACCGAGGAGACCGAGACCGACCTGTTCGGTGAGCAGGCCGTCCTCTGCGGTGGTACGGCCGCGCTGGTCAAGGCGGGCTTCGAGACCCTGGTCGAGGCCGGCTACCAGCCGGAGATCGCCTACTTCGAGTGCCTGCACGAGCTGAAGCTGATCGTCGACCTCATGTACGAGGGCGGCCTGGAGAAGATGCGCTGGTCCGTCTCCGAGACCGCCGAGTGGGGCGACTACGTCACCGGCCCGCGCATCATCACGGACGCCACCAAGGCCGAGATGAAGCAGGTCCTCGCCGAGATCCAGGACGGCACCTTCGCCCAGAACTGGATGGACGAGTACCACGGCGGTCTGAAGAAGTACAACGAGTACAAGGACCAGGACTCCGAGCACCTGCTGGAGACCACCGGCAAGCAGCTGCGCAAGCTGATGAGCTGGGTGAACGAAGAGGCGTAAGCCTCATGCCAGGGGGTCGGGGCACTGCTCCGGCCCTCTTGGCCATCCCCGTCCCGCCACGGACGGGTGATCCTTCCACGGAGGCATGAGGCGACCTCCGTCGCAGCACTACACTGCTGTTGTATACGCGTTCAGGCCCACAGCGTCGTGCGTCTTCCACGCGGCTAGCCCCTCCTCCGCCTGCGGCCGTCGGGACGGCCGTCCGCACGCTTTGGACTTGTGAGGACTCACGTGAGCTCGAAACCTGTCGTACTCATCGCTGAAGAGCTGTCGCCCGCGACCGTGGACGCGCTTGGTCCGGACTTCGAGATCCGGCACTGCAACGGAGCGGACCGAGCCGAACTGCTCCCGGCCATCGCCGACGTCGACGCGATCCTGATCCGCTCGGCGACCAAGGTGGACGCCGAGGCGGTCGCCGCCGCGCACAAGCTGAAGGTCGTCGCCCGCGCCGGCGTCGGCCTGGACAACGTCGACGTCTCCGCCGCCACCAAGGCCGGCGTGATGGTCGTCAACGCCCCCACCTCCAACATCGTGACCGCCGCCGAACTGGCCTGCGGTCTCCTCCTCGCCACCGCCCGCCACATCCCGCAGGCCAACGCCGCGCTGAAGAACGGCGAGTGGAAGCGCAGCAAGTACACGGGCGTGGAGCTCGCCGAGAAGACCCTCGGCGTCGTCGGCCTCGGCCGCATCGGCGCGCTCGTCGCGCAGCGCATGTCCGCCTTCGGCATGAAGGTCGTCGCCTACGACCCCTACATCCAGCCCGCCCGCGCCGCCCAGATGGGCGTCAAGGTGCTGTCGCTGGACGAGCTGCTCGAGGTCTCCGACTTCATCACCGTCCACCTGCCCAAGACCCCCGAGACGGTCGGCCTGATCGGCGACGAGGCGCTGCGCAAGGTCAAGCCGAGCGTGCGCATCGTCAACGCCGCGCGCGGCGGGATCGTCGACGAGGAGGCGCTGTACTCCGCCCTCAAGGAGGGCCGGGTCGCCGGTGCCGGTCTCGACGTGTACGCGAAGGAGCCCTGCACGGACTCCCCGCTGTTCGAGTTCGACCAGGTGGTCTCCACCCCGCACCTCGGTGCCTCCACCGACGAGGCGCAGGAGAAGGCCGGTATCGCCGTCGCGAGGTCCGTGCGCCTCGCGCTCGCCGGTGAGCTCGTGCCCGACGCCGTGAACGTCCAGGGCGGTGTCATCGCCGAGGACGTCAAGCCCGGACTGCCCCTCGCCGAGCGCCTCGGCCGCATCTTCACCGCCCTCGCGGGCGAGGTCGCGGTCCGTCTCGACGTCGAGGTGTACGGCGAGATCACCCAGCACGACGTGAAGGTGCTGGAGCTGTCCGCCCTGAAGGGTGTGTTCGAGGACGTCGTCGACGAGACCGTCTCGTACGTCAACGCCCCGCTGTTCGCCCAGGAGCGCGGCGTCGAGGTGCGGCTGACCACCAGCTCGGAGTCGGCCGACCACCGCAACGTCGTCACCGTGCGCGGCACGCTCTCGGACGGCGAGGAGGTGTCGGTCTCCGGCACGCTGGCCGGTCCGAAGCACCTCCAGAAGATCGTCGCGGTCGGCGAGTACGACGTCGACCTCGCGCTCGCCGACCACATGGTCGTCCTGAAGTACGAGGACCGTCCCGGCGTCGTCGGCACGGTCGGCCGGATCCTCGGCGAGGCGGGCATCAACATCGCCGGTATGCAGGTCGCCCGCGCGGCGGCGGGCGGGGAGGCGCTGGCCGTCCTGACCGTCGACGACACGGTGCCCTCCGGGGTGTTGGCGGAGGTCGCTGATGAGATCGGGGCGACGTCCGCTCGCGCGGTGAACCTGGTCTGAGGTTCACCGCACCAACTGGGGCTCCGCCCCCAGACCCCCGCTTTCGGCCTGAACGGCCTTGTCCTCAATCGCCGGACGGGCTGAAGCGGCGGACCCCAGCTGAAAAGGCGCCGGGGGCTGGATCACTCCAGTCCCCGGCGCCTTTTCCGTGTCCCGTTACTTCACGCGGATCCTCCGCAGCGTCACCGACGCCGCCACCGCCGCCCCCGCGAGCAGCACCGCCCCCGCGATCGCCGCCCCCTGCATCCCGCTGGTGAAGGCTTCCCGCGCGGCCGTGGCCAGGGCGTCTCCCGCGCGCCCCGGGAGCCGGTCCGCGACCGCCAGGGCGCCGCCCAGTGTCTCCTGGGCCTGAGCAGGTGCCGAGGCCGGGATCTCGTGGCGGTAGATGGCCGTACCGATGGAGCCGAGGACCGCCATGCCGAGGGCGCCGCCGAACTCGGCCCCGGTCTCCAGGAGGGAGGAGGCGGAGCCCGCCCGTTCGACCGGGGCGGCGCCCATGGCCAGGTCGGTCATCTGGGAGAGGACCATGACGATCCCGGAGGCGAGCACGCCGCAGGCGGCCAGCACGAGCCACATCGAGTCGGTGCCGGCGAGGGCCAGCAGGGCGTAGCCGGCCGCGGCGGTCGCGAAGCCCGCCGTCACGACGTAGGCCCGGTTGACGCCCTTCTGGACCAGGGAGGTGGCCAGCGGGGCGGCCATCCCGATCGGCACCGAGGGCAGCAGCGCCCACAGGGCCGCCTCCAGCGCGCTCTTGCCGAGGACCGACTGGAGGTACTGCATGGTGAAGAAGGCCGAACCCATCATCCCGAACGAGGAGACGAGGTTGAGGACCACGGCGGGCGTGAAGCCGTGGCCGCGGAACAGCGCCGGGGAGATCATCGGCGAGGCCGCCGTGCGCTGACGGTGGACGAAGAGGGCGGCGAAGAGCAGGCCGACGGTGATCGAGACGACGTACTCGGGGTGCCAGCCCTCGGAGGGGATCTCCTTGAGGCCGTAGATCACGGGGAGCACGGCGGCCATCGACAGCGGGACGCTCAGCCAGTCGAAGCGGCCGGGCGCGGGGTCGCGCGACTCGGGCAGCAGGACCGGGCCGAGGACCAGGAGCAGCGCCATCGCCGGCAGGTTGACCAGGAAGACCGAGCCCCACCAGAAGGACTCGACCAGGACACCGCTCATCACCGAGCCGAGCGCGACGCCCGCCGTCATCACGCCGGACCACAGGCCGATCGCCTTCGCGCGCTGGGCGGGGTCGGTGAACATCGTGCGGGTCAGGGCCATCGTCGAGGGCATCAGGGTCGCGCCGCCGATGCCGAGGACGGCGCGGGCCGCTATCAGGGTCTCGGCGCTGTTGGCGTAGGCCGCGATCAGCGACGCCGTGCCGAAGGCGGCCGCGCCGATCAGCAGGAGCCTGCGGCGGCCGATGCGGTCGCCGATCGAACCCATCGTCATCAGCAGACCGGCCAGCACGAACGCGTAGATGTCGAAGATCCACAGCTGCTGGGTGCCGCTCGGTTCGAGGTCGGCGCTGATCGCCGGGATCGCGAAGTAGAGGACCGAGACATCCATCGAGACCAGCAGCAGCGGAAGCATCAGGACGCCGAGGGCGGTCCATTCGCGCCGGCCGGCACGGGAGGTGGTCGTGCTCGTCGAGTTCGTCATGCCGAGAAATATACGAACGTCTTAAACGCTTGTCTAGAACGAATGTATAAGCCATGCGTCTAGGACGTTTGTATGGATTGGCGCTAGGGTGGTCCGCATGGGACATCGCGAGGATCTACTCGAAGGCGCCAAGCGCTGCCTGCTGGGCCAGGGGTTCGTGCGCACGACCGCGCGTGACATCGTCAAGGAGTCGGGGACCAACCTGGCCTCGATCGGCTACCACTACGGCTCGAAGGACGCGCTGCTGGTGCAGGCGTACATCTCGCTGCTCCAGGGGCTCGGCGACACCTTCGACCCCGGCTGGGGCGAGGCCGGGGCCGCATCGCCCCCGGGGTCGCTGGAGCGCTTCCAGGAGGTGTGGGCGACCATCATCCGCTCAGTGCCCGAGGCGCGGGCGATCTGGATGCTGAGCCTGGAGGTCGTCGTCCACGCGGACCGGCTGCAGGAGGTGCGCAAACTGCTCGCCGAGGCGCAGGAACAGGGCCGCTCGGGACTCGTGCCCCTGTTCAGCGGGGTTCCGGAGGCCGAGCTCGACAAGGAGACCGTCGACACGGAGGGGCGTTTCTACGTGACCCTCCTCAACGGGCTCATGGTCCAGTGGCTCTTCGACCCCGACACCGCGACGGACGCCGAACAGCTCACCGAGGGACTGCGCCGGGTCATCGAGGGCGCCACCAAGGGCTGAACCGCCCCGACCCGCCCGGCACCGACTCAGAGCCGATGCGCCTTGAGAGCCATGTGCAGCAGCAGCCGGTCCTCGCCGTCGTCCAGGTCCAGGCCCGTCAACTGCTCCACGCGGGACAGCCGGTAGTACAGCGTCTGGCGGTGGATGCCGAGCTCGGCAGCGGTGCGGCCGGCCTGGCCGGCGCAGTCCAGGTAGATCTCGGCGGTACGGGCGAGTTCGCGGTGGGCGGGGGAGAGGAGGGGGCCGGTCACCGGGTCGTGGGCCGCCTCCGGGGGCAGGGCGGTGAGCAGGCGGTACGGCCCGATCGACGCCCACTCGGCGACCGGACCGAGCCGCGGCTCCGCCAGCGCCGCCCGCGCCGCACCGGCCGCCTCCCACCAGGCGGCCCCCAACTCCCCGAGCCCCGGACGCGCCCCGGCGACACCGGCGACCGGCCCACTCCCGGGCCCCCCGGACCCCGAGCCCACCCCCGCCCGCTCCAGCAGCCTCCCCGCCGCCGACGTCGCCGGTGTCAGCACGTCCGACGAGCGGAGCCGTACCAGGAGGGCGAGGGAGTGGCCCTGCGCTCCCCACGGCACCGTGCACAGGGCGGTGGCCCCCGGCACCGTACGGACGGAGGGGGTGCCCTCCGGGGCGGCGGAGGGCCAGGGGGCCACGCAGACCATGGTGTGGGGGGCGTCCGCGCGGGAGCCCAGGGCCGTACGGAGCTCGGCGATCGCCATGTCGCGCGGCCAGCCGGGCTCGGCGGTGAGGACCGCCCGCAGTTCCCGGGTGAGATCCGCCCCGTGCTGTGCCTCGTCCGCGAGGAGCGCGCCGATGCGGGCCGTCACCTCCATCGCCGCCGCCAACTGCCGCTCGGAGGGCCCCGGATCGTCGGCCAGCAGCCAGACGTAGCCGAGGACGACGCCCCGATGACGTACCGGCAGACAGACGCGCCCCCGGTACACCCCCGCCTCGGGGGTCGGCGGGATGCGGACCGGGCCCGTGGCCCGGGTGATGCCGAACCCCTCGAACCAGGTGCGCACGGCCGCCGTGGAGCGCCGGGTCAGGATCGAGCGGGTCCGCACCGGGTCCAGCGCGGACGCGTCGAGCTCGCCCTCGCTGTCGTAGGCCCCGAAGGCGATCAGCTCGAAGTCGCGGTTCTCCAGGGTCGCCGGCGCGCCGAGCAGCTCGGAGATCTCGTCGACCAGCTCCTGGTAGTCACCTGCGTGGTGGGAAGACGCGGAATCGGCGGTCACCCGGGCATTCTCCCCCATGGTCGCGGGCCCTTCATACATCTGTCTGAGATCTGGGGCACGGATGCGTGACAGCTGTCGATGGCCGACGATCGGAGGGATCCTTAGGTTTCACGGTGGTTCTCCGTGCCGTTCCCGGATCTTCGGGCATCGGCCTCGTATGCGTTGGTATGGAGGTGCCCCGTGCTGGGTCCCGTGATTCTCGCCGCGTCGCGCAGCGACCGGATGCGACGTCTGATCTCGGCGGCACCGGTGACCAAGCAGGTCGTCGACCGCTTCATCCCGGGCGAGACCGTGGACGAGATCGTCCCGATCGTGCGGAACCTGACCGACCGGGGCCTGGAGCTGACGATGGACGTCGTCGGCGAGGACATCACCCGCCCCGAGCAGGCCGCCGCCGCCCGGGACGCCTACCTGAAGCTCGTCGAACGGCTCGAGGAGCTGGAGCTCGGCACCCGCGCGGAGATGTCCGTGAAGCTGTCGATGTTCGGCCAGGCGCTGGCGGACGGCCACGAGCTGGCGCTGAAGAACGTCCGCCCGGTCGTCGAGGCCGCCGCCGCCATCGGTACGACGGTCACGCTGGACGCGGAGGACCACACCACCCTCGACTCGATGTTCGCCATCCACGAGGAACTGCGCAAGGACTTCCCGCAGACAGGCTGCGTGATCCAGGCCTACCTCTTCCGCACCGAGGCCGACGCCCGCCGGCTCGCCGGGAACGGCAGCCGCGTGCGTCTGGTCAAGGGCGCGTACAAGGAGCCGGCCGAGGTCGCGTACCAGGACAAGCACGAGATCGACAAGGCGTACGTGAGGATCCTGCGGACCCTCATGGAGGGCGAGGGCTACCCGATGGTCGGCTCCCACGACCCGCGCCTGATCTCTATCGCCCAGGAACTCGCCCACCGCGCGGGACGCAAACTCGACGAGTACGAGTTCCAGATGCTCTACGGCATCCGCAGCGACGAACACCTCCGCCTCGCCGCCGAGGGCCACCGCATGCGCGTCTACACCGCCTACGGCACCGACTGGTACGGCTACTTCATGAGGCGTCTCGCTGAGAAGCCCGCCAACCTGCGGTTCTTCGCACGAAGCATGATCACAAAGGGCTGAGCCCCGCCCCCGCTCGCAGCAACACCGCTCAGTAAGGAGTTACGGAACCCATGGACGCTGTGACCCAGGTCCCCACCCCCGTCAACGAGCCGGTGCACGGCTACGCCCCCGGCTCGCCCGAGCGCGCCCGGCTGGAGGCCAAGCTGAAGGAGCTGGCCGAGAACCCGATCGACCTGCCCTGCACGATCGGCGGGGTCAAGCGGCTGGGCGGCGGCGAGCGCTTCGACGTCGTACAGCCGCACAACCACAAGTCCGTGCTCGGCACCTACGGCAACGCCACCCGGCAGGATGCCCAGGACGCCGTCGACGCGGCCCTCGCCGCCGCGCCCGCCTGGCGCGCGATGTCCTTCGACGACCGCGCCGCGATCATCCTGCGCGCCGCCGAACTGCTGTCCGGCCCCTGGCGCGAGACGCTCGCCGCCTCCACCATGCTCGGCCAGTCGAAGACCGCCCAGCAGGCCGAGATCGACACGCCCTGCGAGCTGATCGACTTCTGGCGCTTCAACGTCAAGTACGCCCGTGACCTGCTCGCCGAGCAGCCCCCGGCGAACTCCCCGGGCGTCTGGAACCGCCTCGACCACCGCCCGCTGGAGGGCTTCGTCTACGCGATCACGCCGTTCAACTTCACGGCCATCGCGGGCAACCTGCCCACCGCCCCCGCGCTGATGGGCAACGTCGTCGTCTGGAAGCCCTCCCCGACGCAGACCCACGCGGCCGTGCTGCTCATGCGGCTCCTGGAGGAGGCCGGGCTGCCCAAGGGCGTCATCAACCTCGTCACCGGCGACGGCATCGAGGTCTCCGAGGTCGCCCTCAACCACCGCGACCTCGCCGGCATCCACTTCACCGGCTCGACGAAGACCTTCCAGTACCTGTGGAAGACGGTCGGCAACAACATCGAGAAGTACCGCTCCTACCCGCGTCTGGTCGGCGAGACCGGCGGCAAGGACTTCGTCGTCGCCCACCCGAGCGCCGACCGGGCGATCCTCAAGACCGCCCTGACCCGCGGCGCCTTCGAGTACCAGGGCCAGAAGTGTTCGGCGACCTCGCGGGCGTACGTCCCGGCCTCCCTCTGGAACTCCGGCTTCAAGGAGGAGTTCGCCGCCGAGGTCGACGGCATCACCATGGGTGACGTCACCGACCTGTCCCACTTCATCGGCGCCGTCATCGACGAGCGTGCCTTCGCCAAGAACAAGGCCGCCATCGACCGCGCGAAGACGGACCCGGCCTGCACGATCGTCGCGGGCGGCAGCTACGACGACTCGGTCGGCTACTTCGTCCGCCCGACCGTCATCGAGTGCGACGACCCGGAGAACGAGGTCTTCACCACCGAGTACTTCGGCCCGATCCTCGCCGTCCACGTCTACGACGACGAGAAGTACGACGAGATGCTGACCCAGATGGAGTCGGTCTCCGCCTACGCGCTCACCGGCTCGGTCATCTCCGGCGACCGCGCGGCCGCCGCGTACACGATGGAGAAGCTGCGCTACGCCGCAGGCAACTTCTACATCAACGACAAGTCGACCGGCGCCGTCGTCGGCCAGCAGCCCTTCGGCGGCGGCCGCGCCTCCGGCACCAACGACAAGGCCGGCGCCCCGCAGAACCTGATGCGCTGGACCCTGACCCGCGCCATCAAGGAGACGCTGGTCCCGCCGACCGACTACGCCTACCCGCACATGGGCTGACAGCCCCGCACGCGAACGGGCCAGGTCTTCGTCGACCCGGCCCGTTCGCGCGTCCGGGGCGGGCAGACTGGCCGCATGACACGGACGGAGCACGTGCGGGCGGATGACGGTGTGCGCCTGTGGGCGTCCCGGTCGGGCGAGGGCACCCCCCTGGTGCTGTGCCACGGCGGCCCCGGCCTGTGGGACATGTTCACCGACGTCGCCGCGCTGCTCGCCGACCGGGCCACGGCGATCCGCTGGGACCAGCGCGGCTGCGGCCGCTCCGAACGGTGCGCCGGTCCGTGGACGAGCGAGCGGTTCGTCGCCGATCTCGACGCCGTACGCGACCACTTCGGCCTGGAACGCATGACCCTGCTCGGCCACTCCTGGGGCGCACAACTGGCGTTGAGCTACACGCTGGCCCACCCCGAGCGGGTCGACACGCTCATCTACGTCTCCGGGACCGGCATCGGCCCGGACGCCGACTGGAACCCCGCCTACCACGCGAACTTCCGCGCCCGGCTCGGCGAACACCCCGAACGCCTGGCCCGCTGGCAGGAGTTGACCGACCGTCCCGTGCTGACCGAGCCCGAGGAACGGGAACGCGCGGTCCTCCAGTGGTCCCTCGAGTTCGAGGACCGGGAACGGGCCCTGGACCACGCCGCCCGTATGGCCGACCCCTGGCTCGGCATCAACGCCGAGTGCAACAGGGCCCTGAACGCCGAGCGCCGGCGAGCCTGGGGCACCCCCGAGCTGTACGCCGTCTGCCAGGCCCTCGACGTGCCCGTGCTGATCGTCGACGGCGCCCACGACATCCGCCCGCGCTCGGCGGTGGACTCGCTGGAGCAGGCCCTGCCCCGGGGGCGGCGGGTGATCCTGCCGGACGCCGGACACCTGCCCTGGGTCGAGGACCCCGAGGGGTTCCGCCGAGCGGTGACGGACGCGCTGTGACCGAATAACAGCCGTGGTGCAGACGGGGCCGGTGATACTTCCCACCATGGCTCTCGACCTGCGCACCGCCCACACCGCCGACCTCACCCCCGCCGAACTCCGCTCCGTGCGAGGCCTGTTGTACGACGCCTTCGACGCCGACTTCGGCGACGAGGACTGGGATCACACCCTGGGCGGCGTCCACGCCCTCGCGTACGACGAGCGCGGGCTCGCCGGGCACGGCGCGGTCGTCATGCGGCGCGTGCGGTACCGGACACGATGGCTGCGCGTCGGCTACGTCGAGGGGGTCGCCGTCCGCCGGGACGTGCGACGCACCGGGGTCGGCGGCCGGATCATGGGCGCCCTCGAAGGAGTCGTCACCCGTGCGTACGCCTTCGGAGCGCTCTCGGCGAGCGACGAGGGCGCCCGGCTGTACACCTCCCGCGGCTGGCGGACCTGGGCGGGGCGGATCCACGCGCTCGGCCCCGACGGCGTGGTCCGGCTGCCCGAGGAGGAGGGCACGACCTTCGTGTGGCCCGGACCGGCCGACGTGGACGACCCCGAGGCCGAGCTGGTCTTCGACTGGCGCGACGGGGACGTCCTCTGACGTCACGTGGGTCACGTGGGTCACGTGACCACTCCGGAACCCACCTCGACCGCGGCTGTACGGGCACTGGTGAGGGAGTGGAGGGCGATGACGAAAGGCCAGGTCAGCGGCGTGTGACTCGATTCACCGTCTCAGATAGTAGGAAGCCCAAGTAATTGTGGAGACAGGCGCGCTGTCCTCACTTACTTTTGTAGAAGCCGAACGTCTCGCTCGACCAAGCGAATGGCGGTCGTGAGCCGGGCACCGCGCAGGCAACCCCTGCGGCCCGACGCTCCCCGCCCCTTCCGGCGTCTCTTGTCCGCCTCCAGGGTTTTCGAAGGAGTCGATCCCCCATGGCCGAGACGACCGTCCGCCGCCGAGTCCGTCACATCTCCCGTACGAGCGATTCCGACCGCAAGAACGCCGCCGCCGCCCTTCAGCGCGCCCTCGACCGCCGCGACAACGGCGGCGAGACCGGCCACTGAGAAGCCTCACCGGCCGCGCCGCACCTCGAAGTGGTCCACACGCCGACCGGTGTCGGTGAACGCCGACACCGTCAGGCGCGGGTCGGACCCGGCCCGCGCCCGAACCGACAGCAGCGAGAAGCCCCGGTAGCGCACCCGTGACCACTCCACCGTCTCCGGACTGTTCTGCCGTGACTTCGTCCAGTGGAAGGTGTCGACGGACTCCCGCTCGCCGGCGTGCCCCTCGTAGCTCTCCCGCACGCCGGCCGGGAAGCCGTAGAGGTCCTTGCCGCCCCCGCCGGCCGTGACGTACACGATCCCGTCCCGGGTCGGATCCGTGGACCCGCCGATCGGCACCGGCCTGCCCACCTCGCCGTTCTTCACGGCGTCGGTCCGCTCGTAGACGTGGTTGTGCCCGTTGATCACCAGGTCCACCTGGTGCCGGGCGAACAGCGGCAGCCACTCCGCGCGGACACCGCCGTCGGAGGCGTGGGCGGACGTCGAGTAGGCGCAGTGGTGGAAGAAGACCACGACGAAGTCGACCCCCTTCGCCGCCCGCAGCTCACCCAGCTTGGTGTCCAGCCACGCCGTCTGCTTGCCCTCCGAGTAGCCGAAGTTGGCTGGGATCTCGTACGACACGTCGTTCGCGTCCAGCGCCACGACACCGACGTTGCCGTACGTGAACGCGTAGACCCCCGGCGCCGTGCGCGGGTCGAAGCCGCTGTCCGGGAGGGAGAAGCGGGCCAGCTGGCCGCCGTAGCCGTCGGGCGAGTACCAGGCCTCCATGTCGTGGTTGCCGGTCGTCACCATCCACGGCACCGACCTGGCCACCGGCTCGGTCTGCTTCAGGAACAGGTCCCAGAAGCGGGCGTCGTAGCCGTCCGACTCCTTGCCGGTTCCGTTGGTGTCGGCATAGCAGATGTCGCCCGCGTGCAGATGGAAGGCGGGCTTCTCGCGCAGCAGCACATGGTCGTTGGCGGCCGCCGCCTTCCCGACGCCCTGGTCGCCGAACGCGGTGAACACGAACGTCTCCGGGTTCGCGGGCGCCGTACGGAACGAGGCGATGGTGGAGCGGTGCTCCGGGGCGGCCGGGTCGAAGCCGTCGTGGCCGACGCCGTAGTAGTACGTCGTGCCGGGCAGCAGGTCGTCCAGGGCCGCGTGCAGGTAGTACTGCTCGACGGCGGGCCGTACGCCCTCGACCCCAGGGGTGTGCAGATCGCGCACCTCCGCCGCGATCCTGCGGCCCAGGTCGTCCGGCCGCGCCCCGACGCGCACGTAGGGCTTCCTGACCGTGGACGGCACCTGCCAGGAGATCCGCATCTGCGTCCTGGGGTCGGCGCCGAACGCCAGATGGCGGCCGAAGGGGGTGACGGAGGAGCCGGGGGCCTTGTCGAGGGACGAGGCCGAGAGGGTGGGGGTCGCCCCGGCGGACGGTTTCGACCCTCCCGAGCAGCCGGTCAGCAGCCCGCCCGCCACCGCGCCCGCCGTCACCAGCGTGCGGCGCCGGGACAGCCTGGTGCGCAGGTACTCGTACTGTTCCGCCATGCTCATCCGGCTCGCGAGCCTGGGCGGGATGCCGAAGTCCGGGATCTCCATGACGGTGAACTTCCCAGCAAACCCCAACGCCCGTCCAACGTACGGGTGAACGCCACCCGACGGAATGAAGCCGTCACCCCTGGGCGTGTCCGGATGGCGGACGGTTCATGTCATCCCATGGGACGAGGAGTAGGGTGCCCGCATGTCTCGCAGCCTCAATCTCGCAGTGATCCCCGGTGACGGCATCGGCCAGGAAGTCGTGGCCGAAGGTCTGAAGGTGCTCTCCGCCGTCCTTCCGCAGGATGTGAAGCTGGAGACCAAGGAGTACGACTTCGGTGCCCGGCGCTACCACGCCACCGGTGAGACCCTCACCGACGCCGACCTCGACGCGCTGAAGCAGCACGACGCCATCCTGCTGGGCGCCATCGGTGACCCGTCGGTGCCGTCCGGCGTCCTGGAGCGCGGCTTCCTGCTCAAGCTCCGCTTCGCCTTCGACCACCACGTCAACCTGCGCCCGTCGAAGCTCCTGCCCGGGGTCGCCACCCCGCTGGCCGGCGAGCCGAACATCGACTTCGTCGTGGTCCGCGAGGGCACCGAGGGCCCGTACACCGGCAACGGCGGCACCATCCGCAAGGGCACCGAGCACGAGGTCGCCACCGAGGTCTCCGTCAACACGGCCTTCGGTGTCGAGCGCGTGGTCCGTGACGCCTTCGCCCGCGCCCAGGCCCGCCCGCGCAAGAAGCTCGCACTGATCCACAAGAACAACGTGCTGACCTTCGCCGGTCACCTGTGGACCAACACCTTCAACAAGGTGGCCGCGGAGTTCCCCGACGTCACCACCGAGTACATGCACGTCGACGCGGCCACCATCTACCTGGTGACCCAGCCCGAGCGCTTCGACGTCATCGTCACCGACAACCTGTTCGGCGACATCATCACCGACCTCGCCGCGGCCGTCTCCGGCGGCATCGGCGTCGCGGCCTCCGGCAACATCAACCCGTCCGGTGAGTTCCCGTCCATGTTCGAGCCCGTCCACGGCTCGGCCCCGGACATCGCCGGCCAGGGCAAGGCCGACCCCACCGCCACGGTCCTGTCCGTCGCCCTCCTGCTGCGCCACCTCGGCTACGACACCGAGGCCGCCCGCATCGACGAGGCCGTCTCCACCGACCTCGCCGAGCGCACCGGCCAGCCCGCCCGCTCCACCTCGGAGATCGGCGACGCCCTCGCCGTACGAGTAGCCGGCTGACCCGGGCTGCTCCTCTCTTACGCAGCCGCCGGGTCGCATCCGCACCCGGCGGCTTTTCGTATGCCTCGCCGGGTGCCACCATCATCCCGGGCCCGAATTCACCCTGTTTTCTTCCGCCGTCAGGCTCGCGAGATAATCGAACGCGGAGCCGCGGTGCGAGGAAGTGCTCGGACGTCCTAGCACTGACGACTGGCAGTACAGGCGTGAGCGCGGCCCGTCACTACAACCGGTGAAGGACAACCACTCATGACGACGCCCACGATCGAGCTCAAGCCGTCCGCCCACCCGCTCTCCGCCGCGGAGCGCGAGGCGATCCTGGCCGACCCCGGCTTCGGCCGCCACTTCACCGACCACATGGTGACGATCAAGTGGACCGAGGGCCGCGGCTGGCACGACGGCCAGCTCGTTCCGTACGCGCCGATCCCGCTCGACCCGGCGACCAACGTCCTGCACTACGCCCAGGAGATCTTCGAGGGCCTGAAGGCCTACCGTCGCCCCGACGGCTCCGTCGCCACCTTCCGCCCCGACAAGAACGCCAAGCGCTTCCAGGCCTCCGCCCGGCGCCTGGCCATGCCCGAGCTGCCCGTCGAGACGTTCATCGAGGCGTGCGACGTCCTGGTGAGCCAGGACAAGGACTGGGTCCCCGCCCACGGCGGCGAGGAGTCCCTCTACCTGCGCCCCTTCATGATCGCGACCGAGGTCGGCCTGGGTGTGAAGCCGGCCAACGAGTACCTCTTCATCGTCATCGCCTCCCCGGCCGGCGCCTACTTCCCCGGCGGCGTCCAGCCCGTCTCCATCTGGGTCTCCGAGGACCACGTCCGCGCCGTCCCCGGCGGCATGGGCGACGCCAAGACCGGCGGCAACTACGCCGCCTCCCTGCTCGCCCAGGCCGAGGCCGCCGCGCAGGGCTGCGCCCAGGTCTGCTACCTCGACGCGGTCGAGCGCAAGTGGGTCGAGGAACTCGGCGGCATGAACCTGTACTTCGTCTACGGAAACAAGATCATCACGCCGTCCCTCACCGGCTCCATCCTGGAGGGCGTCACCCGCGACAGCCTCCTCGCCGTCGCCCGCGACCTCGGCTACGAGGCCGAGGAGGGCCGCGTCTCCGTCGACCAGTGGCAGCAGGACTCGGCCGACGGCACGCTGACCGAGGTCTTCGCCTGCGGCACCGCCGCCGTCATCACCCCCGTCGGCACCGTCAAGCGTACCGGCGCCGAGTGGCAGCAGTCGGGCGGTGAGCCCGGCAAGGTCACCCTCGAACTGCGCCGGGCCCTGCTGGACATCCAGCGCGGAACGGCCGAGGACAAGCACGGCTGGATGCACGAGCTGGGCTGAACGACGCCACACGGGCCGCTGCTGGTGCGCCGGCGTGAAATCAGCAGCGGCCCGGACGGGCGACCAGCTAGAACGTACGAGTGAACGTATTGCGCTGTGCCTCTTGCGGACGCCGGCTGACCCAACCCGTCCGGCAGCTCGACGAGATGCCCCCGCACCCCGGCTGGGACGGCCTCCCCGGCCCGGACGGCCCACCGAGCGTCCCGGTACGTACGTCGTCGATCCGCTGCCCTTCGGGGCGCCGTTCGAGCCGGTCTCGGAGGACGCGGAGGACGATTACGACGGCATCGTGCCCGGCGGCATGTGGATGTCCGACGAGCGGGGTCTGCTCGTCTCGGCCGGGCCGCGCGGCACGTACGTCCTCCATCCGGACGACGTCGTGGACCTCGACTTCCACCCGGACACCTCGCGCTGGGGCGGCTGCTGCGGTGCCTCCCCCCATCGCGGCATCAAC
Organism: Streptomyces sp. NPDC048751; assembly: GCF_043198595.1. Lineage (NCBI taxonomy): Bacteria > Bacillati > Actinomycetota > Actinomycetes > Kitasatosporales > Streptomycetaceae > Streptomyces > Streptomyces sp. NPDC048751. The sequence goes on along the minus strand of NZ_JBICUX010000010.1, from coordinate 127,700 downwards.
CGGGTCTGTTCCTGCGGGGCGGAGATCGCCATCCAGGCCGGCGACTGCTCGGGCGGCTACGAGACGCGGCTCGTCCCGGACGCCCGTCCGCGTGGAAGCGGCTGCGTGACCCGGCGCAGACTGCTCGCATCCTGAGACACACGTGAGACGGCGGCAGGGCTGTGCCAGACTGCCTCCGTGCTCTCGTTCGCCACGATTATTGGCAGCAGGCGCGCCGGTCCGCAGTGACCGCCACGTACGACCAGGTACGGGCGGCCATCGTGTCCTCGACCCGCGCGCAGACCTCTCGCACCCGCGAGAGGTTTTTCGTTTTCCTGGCCCACCTTCAGCCGGGAAGAGAGCGCGAGGGACCATGGGGGGACGGTGGAGCCGGTCATTCCGGTAGACCGAGTTTTCATACAGGAGCCTTGACACCATGACGGAATCCAGCGAGCTCGACGACTCGTTCCACGTCTTCGACACCACCCTCCGCGACGGCGCCCAGCGTGAGGGCATCAACCTCACCGTCGCCGACAAGCTGGCCATCGCACGGCACCTGGACGACTTCGGCGTGGGCTTCATCGAGGGCGGCTGGCCCGGCGCCAACCCCCGCGACACCGAGTTCTTCGCCCGCGCCCAGCAGGAGATCGAGTTCCGGCACGCCCAGCTCGTGGCGTTCGGCTCCACCCGCCGCGCCGGCGCCAAGGCGTCGGAGGACCCGCAGGTCAAGGCGCTCCTGGACTCCGGAGCCCCGGTGATCACCCTGGTCGCCAAGTCCCACGACCGGCACGTGGAACTGGCCCTGCGCACCACGCTCGACGAGAACCTGGAGATGGTCCGCGACACCGTCTCGTTCCTGCGCGAGCAGGGCCGCCGGGTCTTCGTCGACTGCGAGCACTTCTTCGACGGCTACCGCGCCAACCCCGAGTACGCGAAGGCGGTCGTCCGCACCGCCTCCGAGGCCGGCGCGGACGTCGTCGTCCTCTGCGACACCAACGGCGGCATGCTCCCCGCGCAGATCCAGGCCGTCGTCTCCACGGTCCTGGCCGACACCGGCGCCCGCCTCGGCATCCACGCCCAGGACGACACGGGCTGCGCGGTCGCCAACACCCTGGCCGCCGTGGACGCCGGCGCGACCCACGTGCAGTGCACCGCCAACGGCTACGGCGAGCGCGTCGGCAACGCCAACCTCTTCCCGGTCGTCGCCGCCCTGGAGCTCAAGTACGGCAAGAAGGTCCTCCCCGACGGCCGCCTGCGCGAGATGACCCGCATCTCCCACGCCATCGCCGAGGTCGTCAACCTCACCCCCTCCACCCACCAGCCCTACGTCGGCGTCTCCGCCTTCGCCCACAAGGCCGGCCTGCACGCCTCCGCCATCAAGGTCGACCCCGACCTGTACCAGCACATCGACCCCGAACTCGTCGGCAACACCATGCGGATGCTGGTCTCCGACATGGCCGGCCGCGCCTCCATCGAGCTCAAGGGCAAGGAACTCGGCATCGACCTCGGCGGCGACCGCGAACTGGTCGGCCGGGTCGTCGAGCGGGTCAAGGAACGCGAGCTCAAGGGCTACACGTACGAGGCGGCCGACGCGAGCTTCGAACTGCTCCTGCGCACGGAGGTCGACGGCGGGCCGTTCAAGTACTTCGACGTCGAGTCCTGGCGCGCCATCGTCGAGGACCGCCCCGACGGCACCCACGCCAACGAGGCCACGGTCAAGCTCTGGGCCAAGGGCGAGCGCATCGTCGCCACCGCGGAGGGCAACGGCCCGGTCAACGCCCTCGACCGCGCCCTGCGCGTCGGCCTGGAGAAGATCTACCCGCAGCTGGCCAAGCTCGACCTGGTCGACTACAAGGTCCGCATCCTGGAGGGCGTCCACGGCACCCAGTCCACGACCCGCGTCCTGATCTCCACCACCGACGGCTCGGGCGAGTGGTCCACGGTGGGCGTCGCCGAGAACGTCATCGCGGCGTCGTGGCAGGCCCTGGAGGACGCGTACACGTACGGGCTGCTGCGGGCGGGTGTGACGCCGGCGGAGTGACCGACGAAGAATCGTCGCGTATGTCTGGCATTGAGACACTTTGGGTAGCTTCACAGTATGAAGGTCGTGACACCGACCCGAGGCCTCGCCGGACTGCTGATCGCGCTGGCGCTCGCCGCCCTGACCCTGCTGTCGGCGGGCGCCCCGCGTGCCGGTGCCGTCACCAGTGTGTCGACGATCGCCGCGGCCCTCCGTGAGAGCCCGGTCTACGTCGACCCCGCCGCCTCCGGCCAGCTGTCGCGGGCGGACGCGAACGCCCTGGAGAAGCAGATCAAGGACGCGGACAAACCGCTGTTCATCGCGGTGCTGCCCGAGGGCTACCCGAAGCAGGACCTCTTCACGGACCTGCGCGCGGCCACCGGCGTCACCGGCCTGTACGCGATCCGCCTCGGCGACGAGTTCAGTGCCCGCGCCGACTCCGCCGTCATGTCCAACGCGGCCGTACGCAACCTCGTCACCAGCGTCAGCGACGAGCCGAACGCCAGGATCCAGCTGGACGACTTCACCGACCGCGCCCTGGTCAACATGGGCGGCTCGGCCCCGAACAGCTGGGGCTCCACCGGCGGTGACGGCGGGGTGTCGGCCGCCGGCCTGATCACCGCGGGCGCGGTCCTGGTCGCCGGCAGCGCGGGTGCGTACACCCTCGTACGCCGCAACCGCCGCCGCCACGAGAACGAACAGCGGGCCGCCCTGGAGCGACTGCGCGTGGTCGTGGACGAGGACATCACGGCCTTCGGCGAGGAACTGGACCGCCTGGACTTCCATCCGGCCGAGGCGGGCGCCGACGACGCGATGCGCGCGGACTACGAACGTGCGCTGGACGCCTACGACAAGGCGAAGACGTACATGGCGCAGGCCCGCAGACCGGAGGATGTCCGCGCGGTCACCGAGGCCGTGGAGGACGGCCGTTTCTCGCTCACGCAGCTGGCCGCCCGCCGTGAGCACCGCCCTATGCCGGAACGCCGTCCGCCCTGCTTCTTCGACCCCCGCCACGGCCCGTCGGTGGCCGACGCCACCTGGACGCCGCCCGGCGGCGCCTCCCGGGAGGTCCCGGTCTGCGCGGCCGACCGCACCCGCCTGGCCGACGGCCGCGACCCCGTCATCCGCGAGGTGGACACCGACTACGGCCGCCGCCCGTACTGGGACGCCGGCCCGGCCTACGGCCCCTGGGCCGGCGGCTACTTCGGCGGCGGCCTCCTGCCCGGCCTGCTCGTCGGCACCCTGCTCGGCAGCATGATGGCGACCCCGTCCTACGCCACCGACTACGGCTCCGGTTACGGCGACTTCGGGGGCGGCGGCTACGAGGGCGGCGACGTCTCCGGCGCGGACTTCGACGCGGGCGACTTCGGCGGGTTCGGCGGGGGAGGGGACTTCGGAGGGGGCGGCGGGGACTTCGGGGGAGGGTTCTGATCTCTGCGCGAGGCACGGGCCCGGCGCGGGGAGCGCCGGGCCCGTGGACGTCGTACGGATGAGCCGGTGCGGCGGGCGCGTCAGAGGGTGGACGCCGCCGAGGCGATGGCCGAGGCGAACGTGGAGACCTCGGTGTAGACGCCGGGGGCGTTGGGCCGGGCGCAGCCGTCGCCCCAGCTGACTATGCCGACCTGGATCCAGGCACCGGCGCTGTCCTTGCGGAACATCGGGCCGCCGGAGTCGCCCTGACAGGTGTCGACGCCGCCCGCGGCGAAGCCGGCGCAGATCTCCTGGCTGGCGACGAGGCCGTTGTAGAGGCCGCCGTACGCCTTGCAGGTGGCGTCACTGATGAACGGCACCGTGGCCTTGAGCATGTAGCGCTGCTGGGCACCGCCCTCGCGGGCCGCTCCCCACCCGGCGACGGTGAAGTCACCGGTGTTGTACTGCGTGGTGGTGGCGATCTTCAGCGTCGGCAGGTTGATCGGCTGGGCGAGCTTGATGAGCGCCCAGTCCTTGCCGGTGCCGTTGTAACCGGGTGCCTGCAGGACCTTGGTGGAGCGGACCTGGACACGGCCGCTGCTGGACTGGAGGTCCACGACCCCGGCGGTCGCCGTGATGCTGGTGTTGGCGCCGGAGCCGTCCACACAGTGCGCGGCCGTCAGCACGATCTGCTGGGTGTAGAGCGCCCCGCCACAGCCCATGGAGAGCCGGACCATGAACGGGAACTCGCCCTGCGCGGCGCGGGTTCCGCCGACCACGGGCGAGGGGGCCGCCTGCGCGGCGGAAACGGGCTGAAGGCTGGCGATCGCGAGGGCGGCGGCGCCGATGGCGGCGCATCTCTTGAGGGCCGTGAGGAGTTTCTTCAACGTGATGCCTTCCGTGGGGGGCAGACATGAAGGTGGTGACCTCGTAATGACCTGTTCATGTCAAGCTGCGACCGTAAAGATTTGATCGTGCAGTGACATGGTCTGGTCAAATTCCGCTGCTGGATTATGAGAACGCCCCGAGCCCCCGCACAAGGGGCGGGATCCGGCCACACGCCGAGCGCCCGCCCTCCCCAAGGCGGGGGAGTGGAGGGCGGGCGCGCTCAGGGGAGGGCGATCAGGAGACCGCCGTGGAGGACGGGGCCTCACGCGTTGCGGATCGCCGAGATGTCGAAGTTCAGCTTGATCTTGTCGGAGACCAGGACACCGCCCGTCTCCAGCGCGGCGTTCCAGGTCAGGCCCCACTCGGAACGCAGGATCTCCGCCTTGCCCTCGAAGCCGACGCGCTCGTTGCCGAAGGGGTCCTTCGCGGAGCCGTTGAACTCGAGGTCGATGGTGAGGGGCTTGGTGACGCCCAGGATGGTGAGGTCGCCGGTGATGCGGTAGTCGTCGCCGCCGAGCGCCTGCGCCGAGGTCGAGCGGAAGGTCATCGTCGGGAACTCCTCCGTGTTGAAGAAGTCCGAGCTCTTGAGGTGACCGTCGCGGTCGGCGGAGCCCGTGTCGATGCTCTCCATCGTGGCGTCGATGGAGGCGGTGGACGCGGACGGGTCAGTGCCGTCCAGATGCAGCGAACCGCTGAAGTCGAGGAACTTGCCCTTGACGTTGGTGACCATCGCGTGGCGTGCCACGAAGCCGAGCGTGGAGTGGGCGGCGTCGATCGTGTAGTCGCCGGTCAGCGCGGCCAGGTCGGGGTTCACGGCCGCGGCGGTGGTCTCGGCGGCGGTCGTGTCGGTGGTGTTCTTGCGGCCGAAGATGCCCATGACGTGCTCCTGGGGGATGAGTTCAGGTGTTGTTGAATCTTCAATCAGATTCAACAGTGACGACCATAGCCCCATTCTGTTCAAGATTCAACATCATCCGCAGCGTATTGAGGAAACTACACTCTGTTCATTTACGTCGCTCACCGTGATGCGGTGCAGGCCCCCTTGGTGGGGGTGGTGCGGGCGGACGCGGGGGTCGGCGTACTCTCGACGAGCCGCCGTACGGGACTCCGTGTCACTCCGGGGGCGGTATGCGTCCCATGTGTCTGTGAGCTGCCTCTCAGCCCCTGACTTTGTGTGACTCCTACAACGGGCGGGCCCTCCGAGCAGTCAGAAGGGCTGCATGGTGGTGTGGTTCTGTTCAGTGGTACCAGGAAAACGCGCCGGAGACTGTGAGGAGTCGACGGCCCGCTTTCCTTGCTTGTCTTCGTATGGTCGCTACATGACCGTTTTGGAAGAGACGACGGGTGAGTCGACCGACGGGCCGACACAGGAGCCGACGGACGCTCGCGGCCGTGTCGCCGAGCTGCACGGGATTCGTGAGCAGGCGCTGGCCGGGCCGAGCGAGAAGGCGACCCAGGCGCAGCACGCCAAGGGCAAGCTGACCGCCCGGGAGCGGATCGAGCTGCTGCTCGACGCCGGATCCTTCCAGGAGGTCGAACAGCTGCGCCGGCACCGGGCGACCGGGTTCGGTCTGGAGGCCAAGAAGCCGTACACCGACGGTGTCATCACCGGCTGGGGCACGGTGGAGGGCCGTACGGTCTTCGTCTACGCCCATGACTTCCGCATCTTCGGCGGTGCGCTGGGCGAGGCCCACGCCACCAAGATCCACAAGATCATGGACATGGCCATCGCGGCCGGTGCCCCGCTGGTGTCCCTGAACGACGGTGCCGGCGCCCGCATCCAGGAGGGCGTCTCCGCGCTCGCCGGGTACGGCGGCATCTTCCAGCGCAACACCAAGGCGTCCGGTGTCATCCCGCAGATCTCGGTGATGCTCGGCCCGTGTGCGGGCGGCGCGGCCTACAGCCCCGCCCTGACCGACTTCGTGTTCATGGTCCGCGAGACCTCGCAGATGTTCATCACCGGCCCGGACGTCGTCAAGGCGGTCACCGGCGAGGAGATCACCCAGAACGGCCTCGGCGGCGCCGACGTGCACGCCGAGACCTCCGGCGTCTGTCACTTCGCCTACGACGACGAGGAGACGTGCATCGCCGAGGTGCGCTACCTCCTCTCGCTCCTCCCGCAGAACAACCGCGAGAACCCGCCGCGCGTGGAGTCCTCCGACCCGGCCGACCGCCGCGGTGACGTGCTGCTCGACCTGGTCCCGGCGGACGGCAACCGGCCGTACGACATGGTCAAGGTGATCGAGGAGATCGTCGACGACGGCGAGTACCTGGAGGTCCACGAGCGCTGGGCGCGCAACATCATCTGCGCGCTGGCCCGCCTCGACGGCCAGGTCGTCGGCATCATCGCCAACCAGCCCCAGGTGCTGGCGGGCGTACTGGACATCGAGGCGTCGGAGAAGGCGGCACGCTTCGTCCAGATGTGCGACGCCTTCAACATCCCGATCGTCACCTTCCTGGACGTCCCCGGGTTCCTCCCCGGTGTCGACCAGGAGCACGGCGGCATCATCCGGCACGGCGCCAAGCTGCTGTACGCCTACTGCAACGCCACCGTGCCGCGGATCTCGCTGATCCTGCGCAAGGCCTACGGAGGCGCCTACATCGTCATGGACAGCCAGTCCATCGGCGCGGACCTCACCTACGCCTGGCCGACCAACGAGATCGCCGTGATGGGCGCGGAGGGTGCCGCCAACGTCATCTTCCGCCGCCAGATCGCCGACGCCGAGGACTCCGAGGCCATGCGTCAGAAGATGGTCAAGGAGTACAAGGCCGAACTGATGCACCCGTACTACGCGGCCGAGCGCGGCCTCGTCGACGACGTCATCGACCCGGCGGAGACCCGTGAGGTGCTCATCAAGTCCCTGGCGATGCTGCACACCAAGCACGCCGACCTGCCCTCCCGCAAGCACGGCAACCCCCCGCAGTAACCCGGCGGACCTTTCCCGGTACTTCCGCGGAAACCTCTCTCACGGAGACTGACAGCCATGGAAACCCCTGACATCCGCGTCGAGAAGGGCCACGCCGAGCCCGAGGAAGTCGCCGCCATCACGGCGATCCTCCTGGCCCGTGCCGCGGCCCGCACCTCCGAGCCCACCCCGACGCACCGCGGCCGCGCGAAGGCCGGCTGGCGCCGCCTTGAGCGCGAGCCGGGCTTCCGGGCGCCGCACAGCTGGCGCTAGGGCTGCGCCGCTTCAGCCGCCTCTACGCCGAGAAGGGGCCCCTCCGTCGAGGAGGGGCCCCTTCTTCGTGTGTGCGACAGGCTCCGGTCGGTTCGGCACCGCCGGTCCCCGCCGTCGTGGTTTCTCGCCGCGGCGGCGGGGAGGGAATACTCCTACCGGAGCCGCGCCATCAGCGCGTGCTCCACGAGAGTGATCAGCGCCGACTTCGCGTCCGCGCGGTGGCGCGCGTCCGTCGTGATGATCGGCGTGTCCGGGCCGATCTGGAGCGCTTCGCGGACCTCGTCAGGGTTGTACGGCTGGTTGCCGTCGAAGCCGTTGAGGGCGATCACGAAGGGAAGGCCGCTGTTCTCGAAGTAGTCGACGGCCGGGAAGCAGTCGGCAAGGCGGCGGGTGTCCACGAGGACGATCGCGCCGATGGCGCCGCGCACCAGGTCGTCCCACATGAACCAGAAGCGGTCCTGACCCGGCGTACCGAAGAGGTACAGGATCAGGTCCTGGTCCAGCGTGATGCGGCCGAAGTCCATGGCCACCGTGGTGGTGGTCTTGTCTCCGGTGTGGGTGAGGTCGTCGATGCCCGCGCTCGCGGACGTCATGACGGCCTCGGTACGCAGCGGGTTGATCTCCGAGACGGCCCCGACGAACGTGGTCTTGCCCACGCCGAAGCCACCCGCCACCACGATCTTCGCTGAGGTGGTGGAGCGGGAAGGACCGCCGCTAGAGCTTGCGAAGTCCACTGAGCACCCTTTCGAGCAGTGTCACGTCTGGCTGGCCGCCGGCGTTCTCGTCGCCGCCGGGCTGATGGATGGCGACCAGGCCCGCCTCCGCCAAGTCGGCGACGAGGATCCTGGCCACGCCGAGAGGGATCGTCAGGAGTGCCGAGATCTCGGCCACCGACTTGATCTCGCGGCACAGGTTGCAGATCCGCTGATGCTCGGGCAGTTGGCCCTGCATCTGGTGCGGCTGCGCGGTGGTGTGCACCAGCGCCTCGATGGCGAGCTGGTACCGCGGCCTGGTGCGGCCGCCCGTCATGGCGTACGGGCGCACCAGAGGGTTGTTCGACGCCCCGGCGGGCGCGGGCTCGGGGCCTCGGCGGTGCGGCTGCACGGGCTGGATACGCGGCGCCGGCGGCTGGTCGTACGGCGACGGCCCGGGGCCCTGGGGACCCTGGGGCGCGTACGGCTGCCGCCCGTGGCTGGGTGCGGAGGGGAAGTTGTACCGGTTCGCCGAGCCGTCGCCCTGGCCAGGGCCGTACGACCAGTTGCCCGAAGACGAACCGCCTGGGGGTGTTGCCACTTTCTCTCCTCCTCCGACTGTGCCGGGCACCCATCGCTGTGGAAGCCGCGTCCCGAAACTTTACGGCCACGGGACGCCAAAACGCACCGTCCGATTGTTAGTTGAGCAGGCTCCCCTGGAGCTCCGCACGAAGGTCGGGCGTCAGGACCGTGCCGGCGCGGTCCACCAGAAGGGCCATCTCGTACCCAATGAGACCGATGTCCGCTTCGGGGTGGGCCAGCACCGCGAGGGAGGAACCGTCGGAGATGGACATGAGGAAGAGGAATCCCCGCTCCATCTCCACAACTGTCTGATTCACGTGGCCGCCCTCGAAGATCCGGGAGGCGCCTGCCGTCAGTGACGTCAGACCGGAGGCGACGGCCGCGAGCTGGTCGGCGCGGTCGCGGGGGAAACCTTCGGACATCGCCAGAAGGAGGCCGTCGGCGGAGACCACCACCGTGTGGGACACCCCCGGGGTGTTGTCCACGAAGTTGGTGATCAACCAGTTCAGGTTCTGTGCCGCCTGGCTCATCGGGCTCACACTAACGCTCCTGGTTGTAGGTGCTGTCAGGACCGAAGCCCTGGCCGTTCGTTTCACTGCCTGCGCTGCGTCCGCGCTGGACGCCCCGACGCAGGTTGCTCAGCCTGCCCCGGACGTCCTCCGGGGCGCGGGAGATCTGGGGACCTCCCTGGGGGGTGGTCTCGGCGGCTCCCTCGACCAGGTTGGCCTTGGGCACCCGCCGCGGCAGACCGGACGAGGTGACCCCGCCTGCCTTGGGCTTCCGGAGCTGCGAGGCCTGCTGCCAGCGAGCGTCGTTCGCCGAACGCCAGTCGCCGTTGCTCTCCGACGTGGGGGCCGAGGCCTCCTGTCGCGTGGGCTGCGTGCCGTTCGAACCGTTCGTGTTCGAACCGCCCGCGAAGGAGCCGCGGCGAGGAAGCCCGGAGTCGGTCAGCTGGTGACCGGCGGAGGGGGCCGGTTCCGGACGGTCGAAGCCTACGCGTTCCTGCTCACCCGCGTCAGCGGCCTGCGTGGATTCCGCTTCCGGAGCGTACTGGTCCGGGTAGCCGTTCTGGAAACCGTTCTGCTGCGGCTGCTGGGGCCAGTCGTCCTGGTAGGGCTGCTCCTCGTAGGCCTGGTAGCCCTCCGGCGCGGAGGCGCGGGCCGACGCGGGCTCCTCCTGGGCCGGCTCCGCATAGGAGGGCTCAGGGTAGCCGCCGTTCGACGAGAAGGACTCGCCACCGTTGGGCGCGAAGGTGTCGTTGCGCTGCGGCAGACCGCCGTTCGGCGCGAAGTACTGCTCGTCGTACGACGGGCGCTGCTGCTCCTCGTACGCCGCCTGCTGCTGCTCGTCGTACGCCGTCTGCTGGCCGTACGCGGTCGTCTGCTCCGGGTAGCCGCCGTGGCCGTTGTCGTAGGCGGGCTGCTGAGCCTCGAACTGGTCGGGGTATCCGGGTGTCTCGGGAGACTGCTGGCCGGGCTGCTGGCCCTGTGTCTGGGCCTCCAGGGCCGCGCGGCGCTCCTCGCGCATCAGGGAGCGGCCCACGGGGTCCAGCTCCCGGATGTCGTCCGGGACCTCGGCGTAGCGGCTGTCGTCGAAGCCGAGCTCCGCTGCCGTGCGCATGGGCGGCAGCTGGTTGAAGCTCTCGCCCTGGAAGGACTGCTGCTGCTCCGGGATGATCTGCGAGACGGTGAACTCGTCGGAGCCCAGCGCGGTCTCGCCGCCACCGCCGTGCGTGATCGCGTCCGGCAGCATGACCAGCGAGGTGGTTCCGGCCTGCTCGCCCGAGGGGCGCAGCTGGACCCGGATACCGTGCCGGTCGGACAGCCGGCCGACCACGAAGAGGCCCATGCGCTGGGAGATCGCGGCGTCCACGGTCGGCGGGTTGGCCAGCTTGTGGTTGATGTCCGCGAAGTCCTCGGCCGTGAGGCCGATGCCCTTGTCGTGGATCTCGATCATGATGCGGCCGTCGGGGAGACGGGTCGCGGTCACGCGGACCTTGGTCTGCGGGGAGGAGAACGTGGTGGCGTTCTCCAGGAGCTCGGCGAGCAGGTGCACGAGGTCGGTCACGGCGCGGCCGTGGATCTCGGCCTCCGGGACGCCGGAGAGCTCGATGCGCTCGTACTGCTCCACCTCGGAGGAGGCGGCGCGCAGCACGTCGACCAGCGGGACCGGCTGGTCCCAACGGCGGCCGGGCTCCTCGCCGGCGAGGACGAGGAGGTTCTCGCCGTTGCGGCGCATACGGGTCGCGAGGTGGTCCAGCTTGAAGAGGTTCTCCAGCTGGTCCGGGTCGGCCTCGTTGTTCTCCAGGTCGGTGATCAGGGTCAGCTGGCCCTCGATCAGCGACTGGTTGCGGCGCGAGAGGTTGGTGAAGATCGCGTTGATGTTGCCCCGCAGCAGCGCCTGCTCGGAGGCGAGCCGGACGGCCTCACGGTGGACCTGGTCGAAGGCGCGGGCGACCTCGCCGATCTCGTCCGTGGTGGTGATCGGGATGGCCTGGACGCGGGTGTCGACGCGCCCGGGGTCGGTGCGGGAGAGCTGGTCGACCAGCATCGGCAGGCGCTGCTCGGCGATGCCGAAGGCGGCGTTGCGCAGCTGGCGCATCGCGCGGCTCATCTGGCGGGCCATGAGACCGGCGATGATGAACGCGGCGAGCAGGGCGACGACGACGATGGCGCCGTTGATGTAGGCGTCGCGCTGGGCGTCGGAGGCGATCTGGCCGGCGTCGGTCACGGCCCGGTTGATGAGCTCGGTCTCGACCTGGCTGTAGCCCTCGAACTTCGCGGTCGAGGCCGCCATCCAGGTGGAGGGGGTGATGCCCTGCTGTTCCAGCTGGGAGGGCTTCTGGCCACTGCCGATCGCGGTGATCATGCCGTTCAGGTCGGGCGGCGTCACGACCGTCTTGCCCGCGGCCTCCTCCTTGGCCTGGGCCGACGCGAACTGCTTCTTGGCCTCCTCGGTCTTCTGCTTCATGACCTCGGTGAGCCGGGCGGCGTCCTGCGTGGTGCCACCGGAGACGTACTCCTGGACGGCGACGTTCTCCAGGTAGGCGTACGAGGTGAAGGCGGTGACCTGCTGCCGGTAGATCTTCTGGTCGGTGCTGGGGCGGACGAGGAGGTGCATGCCGATGGAGCGCTGCAGCGACTCGGCGCCCTTGGCGAGGGCGACCGCGTACACCGTGCGGCCGTAGGCGGTGATGTTGCCGGTGCCGAGGCCGAGCTCGTTGGAGAACTCCATGAGCAGGTGCTCGACCGCGACGTAGCCCTCTTCGGTCTGCGTCGGGTCCTGGGACTCGGTGTAGGCGGCCTGGCGGATCCGCTCCAGGGCGGGCTCGGCCTTCTCCACCAGGTTCAGCCGGCGCTCCAGGCCCTGCCCGGCCGGCATGCCGACGACTTCCTTGTGGAAGGCGGCGGCCTTCTCGTCGGTGAGGGCGCGGGCGTCCTTGACGACCTGGCTGTTGCGGTCGCCGCTGAGGAGGGGCTGGGCGGAGATGTCCCGCTCGTTGAGGAGGGCCTCGGCGTAGTCACCGGCGGCGGCCACGATCTTCGCGACCTTCTCGGCGTCGCGGGCCTCCTGCCAGGTGTCGATCGAGTTCTTCACCTGGAAGCCGCCCATGACCAGGCCGACCAGCACGGGTATGAGCAGGATCGCGTTCAGCCGGGTGGGCACCCGCCAGTTGCGCGGGGAGAGACGGCCACCGCTCTTGGGAGGTGCGGCCGTCGGCTCCGGACCGGGCACAGGGGCGGGCGCCGCTCCGCGCGGCGGCGGGGTGAAGTTGCCCCGCGCCGCCGGCTCGGGACTGTTCTTGCTTCGCCTCACTCGACCAACAACCTCTCGGCGGTCGGCACCTTCGTCGTGCCGCAGTGTCTCAGAGCCCGGTCCGCCATCGACCAACCAGTACCTAGTACAAGTACGTCTTTGACTATTGGGCAGTTCAGGCATTCCAGCACGACGGCATGCGCTCTTCCAAACATGGGAAAGAGATGGTTCCGAGTGATGTAAGCCCCAGATAAAACGGTCAAAAAGAGCGAGCCCCGTCAAATGACGGGGCCTATGTGGACGCAGTGAGACCGGTTGAACGCGACGCGTGTCGATACCACCCGATTCCTCTGCCGAAACGTTATGAACACCGGAGCCGACCGTGTCAAAGGCCACAGCCGACTCCGGAACGTCTACGACAACTGCCGTACCGGTCTGATCACTTGAAAGCTATCTCAGTCGCGCCATGAGGGCGTGTTCCACCAGCGTGATCAGCGCACTCTTGGCGTCCGCGCGGTGGCGGGCGTCCGTCGTGATGATCGGGGTGTCGGGCCCGATCTGGAGGGCCTCGCGCACCTCCTCCGGCGCGTAGGGCTGCTGCCCGTCGAAGCCGTTGAGGGCGACGACGAACGGCAGGCCGCTGTTCTCGAAGTAGTCGACGGCCGGGAAGCAGTCGGCGAGACGGCGGGTGTCCACCAGGACCACCGCGCCGATGGCGCCGCGGACCAGGTCGTCCCACATGAACCAGAAGCGATCCTGGCCCGGCGTACCGAAGAGGTACAGGATCAGGTCCTGGTCGAGCGTGATGCGGCCGAAGTCCATGGCGACCGTGGTGGTGGTCTTGTCTCCGGTGTGGGTGAGGTCGTCGATGCCCGCGCTCGCGGACGTCATGACGGCCTCCGTGCGCAGCGGGTTGATCTCGGAGACGGCGCCGACGAACGTGGTCTTGCCCACGCCGAAGCCGCCCGCCACCACGATCTTCGCGGAGGTGGTCGCCCGGCCCGCGTCAGAGCTTGCGAAGTCCACTGAGCACCCTTTCGAGCAGTGTCACGTCCGGTGCACCGCCGTTGTTCTCGTCGCCACCCGGCTGGTGGATGGCGACCAGGCCGGCCTCGGCGAGGTCGGCGACCAGGATCCGTGCCACACCGAGCGGCATGGCGAGCAGCGCCGAGACCTCGGCGACCGACTTCACCTCACGGCACAGGTGGCAGATCCGCTGGTGCTCGGGAAGCAGCCCCATGAGCGCTGCCGGGTCGGCCGTGGTGCTGATCAGCGCCTCGATGGCGAGCTGGTAGCGCGGCCGGGTCCGCCCGCCGGTCATCGCGTACGGACGTACCAGCGGCTGGTCGCCCTCGTCCCCGTACGGCTCCGCGTACGGATCATGAGAGGCGGTGGGCGGGGTCATGAATCCTCCGGGCGGGACAGCAAGTGGGTCAGTCAAGCCGTCTGACGAGGCCGGTGGGGGGATTGTGGCGGCCGGACGGTGTTTTGGTGAGGTGGGTGGTGCCAGAACCGATCAGTGGAGCAGACTGCCCTGGAGCTCGGCGCGCAGGTCGGGCGTGAGTACGGCGCCCGCGCGGTCGACCAGGAGCGCCATCTCGTAGCCGACGAGGCCGATGTCGCACTCGGGGTGGGCGAGGACGGCCAGCGACGAACCGTCCGAGACGGACATCAGGAAGAGGAACCCGCGTTCCATCTCGACGACCGTCTGCGCCACGCTGCCGCCCTCGAAGATCCGGGAAGCCCCGGCGGTCAGGGAGGTCAGCCCGGACGCCACCGCGGCGAGCTGGTCCGCGCGGTCGCGCGGGAAACCTTCGGACATCGCCAGAAGGAGACCGTCGGCGGACACGACGACGGTGTGGGACACACCCGGGGTGTTGTCCACGAAGTTGGTGATCAACCAGTTGAGGTTCTGTGCCGCTTGGCTCATCTGGCTCAACTAACGCTCCTGCTGGTGAGTGGGGCTCGGGAAGCTGCCGGTCTGGCCGTTGCCGGCCTGGCGACCCTGCGCGATACCCCGACGGAGATTGGTCAGCCGGCCGCGAACGTCGTCAGGCGCACGCGAGACCTGCGGACCGGTTTGGTGCTGTTGTTGCTGAGCCGTGCCCGGGACGAGGTTGGCCCGGGGTACCCGACGCGGCAGGCCGGAGGTGGTGATGCCACCTGCGGCGGGCTGCCGGACGCGTTCGGCCTGCCGGACGAGTTCATCGTTCGGCGATGTCCGCCAGCCGGAGGGTGTGGCGGGACGCTGAGGTGCGGCGGGTGCCGGAGCCGGAGCGGCCGGGGCGGGCGGCTGCGGGGCCTGCGCCGAGCCGTTGCCGTTGTCCGCCTGCTGCTGGCCGCGGAACCAGTTGGTCTCCAGCGTGTCGTACAGCGGCGTACGGCCGTCACCCGGACCGGAGGCCGGCGGCAGCGCCTCCGGCTCGGGGCGGGCGGCGGGCCGCTGCTGCGGCGCCGGCGGCTGCGGGTAGCCGTAGCCACCGCGGGAGCCGTTGACCTGGGGCCGCTCGAACTGCCCGGTGGAGGCGGGGTTCTGGCGGCCGGTGGCGGAGGCGTCGTAGCCCGTCGCCTGCTGCTGACCCATGGACGAGCTGTCGCGGCCCGGCGCGGGGAACTGGCCCGTGGAGCCGTTGTCGTAGCCCTGCGGAGCCGGGAACTGGCCCGTGCCGCCCGGCGTCCCGAAGATGTCGTTGCGGACGTACTGGTTGCTGTCCTGCGAACCGTTCACGGCCGGACGCGGGGCGTCGGCGTCGGGGCGCGGGAACTGGCCCGTGCCCTGCGGCGCGTTCGCACCCGGGCGGTTGAAGTCCTGGCGGGCGTCGGGGCCCTGCCGGTCGTCGAGCCGGGGGACCGCCGGGAACTCGGAGGTCGAGCCCGGGCCCTGCCGGTCGTCGATGCGGGGCATCGGCGCGGTCTGCGAGACGTCCGGCTCCTCGTGGCCGCGCGGGGCGTCCAGCGAGGCACGCGGCACCGGCGGCTGGGCGTTCTCGTCGCCCCAGCTGGGCGTGCGAGGCTGCTGCTGGTTGCCGCCCGGCAGTTCGGCGCGCGCACCACCGCGGCCGGGGAGCTGCGGCCGACGGCGCGTACGGCCGCCCTGCTGCTGCTCGCCGTCGTTGCCGGGGCGCTGCGGGGAGACGGGGTTGCGGGGCGCGAAGGCGTCCTGGCCCGGCCCACCGGTACCGGCGGCCTGCAGGCCCTGCGGCGCACCCGGCGCCTGGCCGAAGCCACCCGCGCCGGCCGGGGCCGGACGGCCCTGCTGCGGCGGGGTCTGGGGTCCGCGCGGGGCGCCCGGCGCACCCGGACGGCCGCCCTGGCCCGCACCGGGCAGCGCGGCCCGCGGGCCCTGACCGGCGCCGAGAAGGCCACCGCCGGAGGCGGGAGCGCCACCGAGGGCACCGCCCGGCGCACCTGAGCCGAAGGCACCGCCGCCGAGGGCGCCACCACCGGCCTGACCGGCCTGGCGACGGGCAGCGGCCGCACCGGCGGCGGCCTGCGCGGCGGCGGGACCGCCGGACGAGCCGCCCTGGCCGGGCTTGGGCTGCGGCTTCTTGCCGCCCTGGGCGACGTCGACGGGCAGCATGACCAGCGCGGTCGTACCACCGGAGTCGGAGGGGCGCAGCTGGATGCGGATGCCGTGGCGCTGCGACAGACGACCGACCACGAAGAGGCCCATGCGTCGGGAGACGGAGACGTCCACGGTGGGCGGCGAGGCGAGCCGCTCGTTGATCGCCGCGAGGTCCTCGGGGGAGAGGCCGATACCGGTGTCGTGGATCTCGATCAGGACGCGGCCGTCGGGCAGCGCGTGACCGGTGACCTTGACCTTGGTCTGCAGCGAGGAGAACGAGGTGGCGTTCTCGAGCAGCTCGGCGAGGAGGTGCACGAGGTCGTTGACCACGCGGCCGGCCACTTCGGTGGTCGGCACGGCGGCCAGCTCGATGCGCTCGTACTGCTCCACCTCGGACGCGGCGGCGCGGAGCACGTCGACCAGCGGGACCGGTCGGGTCCAGCGACGGCCGGGCTCTTCACCGGCGAGAACGAGGAGGTTCTCACCGTTACGGCGCATGCGGGTGGCGAGGTGGTCGAGCTTGAACAGCGAGGACAGCTGGTCCGGGTCGGCCTCGCGGGACTCCAGTTCGGAGATCAGCGACAGCTGACGCTGGATGAGGCCCTGGGAGCGGCGCGAGAGGTTGGTGAACATCGCGTTGACGTTGCCCCGCAGGAGGGCCTGCTCGGCGGCGAGGCGGACCGCCTCGCGGTGCACGTCGTCGAAGGCCGCGGCCACCTGGCCGATCTCGTCCCGGGAGTGCACACCGACGGACTCGACGGAGGTGTCCACGTCCTGCGGGTCCGACTCCGACAGCTGCTTGACCAGCTCGGGCAGGCGGTCCTGGGCGACCTTGGTGGCGGTCTCCTGGAGGCGGCGCAGCGAGCGGATCATGGAGCGGGCCACGACGAACGCGCCGACCAGCGAGACACCGAGCACGAGCAGGATCAGCGCACCGGAGATGATCGCTTCGCGCTCCGACTCGCTGCGCAGCTCGCGCGCCTTCTGCTCCATGTCGTCGAGCAGCGTGTGCTCGATCTTCTGCATCTCCTCGATCTTGGTCGAGGCGTCGTCGACCCAGTCCTTGTACGACCGCTTGTCCAGCGACTGCAGACCGCCCTGGGCGAAGGCGCGGGTCGCGTAGGTGTCGGCGGCCTCGATCGTGGGGTTGCCGTCCTCGATGGGCTTGAGCAGTTCCTCGGCGCCGTCGTCGCCGTAGATGCTGCGGAAGCTGGAGAGTTCGGACTCCTCGCTCTCCAGGGCCGACTCGGCGTAGAGCCGGTCGTTGTCGGAGAGGTCGCCGTAGGTGGTGTTGCTGGCGGGGAGCGCCGCCGCGAGGACCGCGCGCTGGATGGAGGCGTACTCCTTGGCGGAGGAGAACGCGGCCAGGGCACGGGTGCGGCTGATCATCTCCGGGTTGCTGGTCGCCTCGGCCATGTCCTGGGAGAGCTCCAGCAGGTGGGTGATGAGGCGGTGGTAGGCCTCGACCGTCTGCGTGGAGTTGCCCCTGGCCTGGTAGGCGGTGTTGCGGAACTTCGCGATGTCGCCGATCTCACCGACGAGGCCGACGAGGCTCTCGCGGACGCCCTGGAGATTGCCGTCCTTGCTGGAGGCGTCGATCTCCTCGGAGGCGTTGATGAAGTTGTCGGCGGCCCGGTCGGTCTTGTCCCGGTAGCCCTTGATCGTGTACTTCGTCGACGTCGAGCCGTGCGCCAGCGGACCGGCGGACTGGTCGCGCTCCTCCTGGAGCGCGGTGGCCAGTGCGGTGGCCTGCTTGGTCATGTCCGTCAGCAGCTTCATGTTGTCGAGCTGCTGGATGTCGTCCATGGACTGGTTGATACGGATCGCGCCCAGGGTGGTCGCCGCGACCACGGGCAGCGTGAGCAGCGCCACCAGACGCGTGGAGATGCGCCAGTTGCGCAGAGCTATTCGCGAGCCGGGGCCGGTCGGGCCCACGGGCGGCTTGACCGTCGGTACCGAGGGGGTCGGTGCCGTGGGCGCGCCGGGGCGACCCTTGCGCTCGCCGCTGTCACCGGTCGGGGCCGGACCCTGGGCGTGCTGGGGCGAGGAACTGCCGGCATTGGGGCCAGTCCCGCCATGCGGCTCCGGCTCCGCCGAAGCACTGCCATCCCTCTTGAAACGTCCCTGCACTAGCGTCGCAACCTCTGGACCAGGCGCCCCTCCGCGTGAACGGAAGGACGGGTGTCGGCGTATTGGGGGGCGCCCTGAATGCGCTCCCCGGGTGGTCTTGAGTGACCGGCGCTGGCTCCCCCTATCCCGCCGCCACTCGGCGCTGCTGAGCGCCCCCTGTGCGCCGGCTCGATCCTGCGGCGGTCCGTGAGATTCCAGCACAGTGCAGGATCTCCAACAAGGCCAGTTGGCCAGGCTGTGACATCCATGACACCGCGTGAGGGGTACGTTACGAGCCGTAGAAGCCGATCTCATCCATAAAGGACGTATGGCAGCATACTGACTCGACCCGGCACGTGTCCCAGTCGCCATGATCAGGAGCGGAATGATGCCTTCAGGGCGTCAATGTCCGTTTCGTAGCGGTCGGTTGAGGGCCTGAATTGACCGCTTTGGTTGAAGATTCGTGAGCAAACTCACACGCTGATCATGAGCCCTTCACGTCTTCCCGGGGAATCGCATGTTTAGCCTGACGCTTTACAGAGATGGCAAATCCGACAACCCGCGCTGAAGCGAAGGTCCCTGGACCCGCCACGCGCCCGAACACGACAGGGTCAGTACAACCGTGAAGACGACGACGATGTTCCGCACCATAGCCAACCCGCGACGCACGACGCTGGCCCACCTCGAGGACGCCGACGCGCTGCAGACGCCGGAACAGCCGGAGCACTCCGTCGACCTCCCCTCCCAGACCGCCAATCCCAGGCGCACCGTCCTCATGGAGGCCCCGGTCGCGGCCGCCTCCGCGCAGTAGTACGCACCCGGGCCGCCGAACGCTCAAGGCGGCCCGACACGGAGATCAAGGGCGCCCCCGACCGCGGGGGCGCCCTTCCTCCGTCCCGGGCACGCCCTCCCGCCGGGGAGACGCCCCGCGTAATGCGCGGGGCACGGCCCTCCTGCCGCGTTAGCCTGGAGCGTCAGACTCCAGCCAGCTCAGTCAAGGGGCCAAACAACCCGTGCGCATCGCCAGGTTCTCCATCGACGGGAACGTCGCCTTCGGCGCGGTCGAGGGCGAAAAGCAGGACGAACTCGTCCTCGACATCATCAAGGGCATCCCGTTCACGGACCACGAGCTCTCCGGTACGAAGGTCCCGCTGAGCAAGGTCAGGCTCCTGCCGCCGGTGCTCCCCAACAAGGTCGTCGCCTTCGGCCGCAACTACGCCGAGCACGCGCGCGAGCTGGGCAACGAGGTGCCCGACGCCCCGTTCGCCTTCTTCAAGCCCGCGACCTCGGTCATCGGCCCCGGCGACGAGATCCAGTACCCGTCCTTCTCCGAGGAACTCCACCACGAGGCCGAGCTGGCCGTGGTCATCGGCCGCATGTGCCGCGAGGTCCCACGCGAGCGCGTCAAGGACGTGATCTTCGGCTACACCTGCGCCAACGACATCACCGCCCGCGACGTCCAGAAGCGCGAGAAGCAGTGGGCCAGGGCCAAGGGCTTCGACACCTCCTGCCCCCTCGGCCCCTGGGTGGAGACCGACCTGGACCCCGCCGACCTGACCATCCAGCTCACGGTCAACGGTCAGCAGCGGCAGCTCGGCCGCACCAGCGAGATGATCCACTCCATCGAGGACCTGATCGTCAACATCACCGAGGCCATGACGCTGCTCCCCGGCGACGTGATCCTCACGGGCACCCCGGCAGGGGTCGGCCCCCTCAACGTCGGCGACGAGGTCGCCGTCACCATCGAAGGCATCGGCACTCTCACCAACAAGGTTGTCAAGCGTGGCTAGCGCACCCGGCTCCCCCGTACGCGTCCGTTTCTGCCCGTCGCCCACCGGTAACCCCCATGTGGGCCTGGTCCGCACCGCCCTGTTCAACTGGGCGTTCGCCAAGCACCACCAGGGCACTCTGGTCTTCCGCATCGAGGACACCGACGCGGCCCGCGACTCCGAGGAGTCCTACGGGCAGCTGCTCGACGCGATGCGCTGGCTGGGCTTCGACTGGGACGAGGGCCCCGAGGTCGACGGCCCCCACGCCCCCTACCGCCAGTCGCAGCGCATGGACCTCTACAAGGACGTCGCCGCCAAGCTCCTGGACGGCGGGTACGCCTACCACTGCTACTGCTCCCAGGAGGAGCTGGACACCCGCCGCGAGGCCGCCCGCGCCGCCGGCAAGCCCTCCGGCTACGACGGCCACTGCCGCGACCTGAGTGCCGAGCAGGTCGAGGACTACCGGGCCCAGGGCCGCACGCCCATCGTCCGGTTCCGCATGCCCGACGAGACGATCACCTTCACGGACCTGGTCCGCGGCGAGCTCACCTTCACCCCGGAGAACGTTCCGGACTACGGCATCGTCCGTGCCAACGGCGCCCCCCTCTACACGCTCGTCAACCCGGTCGACGACGCCCTGATGGAGATCACCCACGTCCTGCGCGGCGAGGACCTGCTCTCCTCCACCCCCCGCCAGATCGCCCTGTACAAGGCGCTGACCGAGCTGGGCATCGCCAAGCAGACCCCGCGGTTCGGGCACCTGCCGTACGTGATGGGCGAGGGCAACAAGAAGCTGTCCAAGCGCGACCCGCAGTCGTCGCTGAACCTCTACCGGGAGCGCGGCTTCCTGCCGGAGGGCCTGCTCAACTACCTCTCGCTCCTCGGCTGGTCGCTCTCCGCCGACCAGGACATCTTCACGATGGACGAGATGGTCGCGGCCTTCGACATCAAGGACGTCAACCCCAACCCGGCCCGCTTCGACCTGAAGAAGTGCGAGGCGATCAACGCCGACCACATCCGCCTGCTCGATGTGAAGGACTTCACGGAGCGCTGCCGCCCGTGGCTGAAGGCCCCGTTCGCCACCTGGGCGCCGGAGGACTTCGACGAGACCAAGTGGCAGGCGATCGCCCCGCACGCCCAGACCCGCCTGAAGGTCCTCGCCGAGATCACGGAGAACGTCGACTTCCTGTTCCTGCCGGAGCCGGTCTTCGACGAGGCGAGCTGGACGAAGGCCATGAAGGAGGGCAGCGACGCCCTGCTGCGCACGGCCCGCGAGAAGCTCGACACGGCCGACTGGGCCTCCCCGGAGTCCCTCAAGGAGGCCGTCCTGGCCGCCGGCGAGGCCCACGGCCTCAAGCTCGGCAAGGCCCAGGCCCCGGTCCGTGTCGCCGTCACCGGCCGCACGGTCGGCCTGCCGCTCTTCGAGTCCCTCGAGGTGCTTGGCAAGGAGAAGTCGCTGGCCCGCATCGACGCGGCGGTGGCGAAGCTGGCCGCGTAGCGCGTTCACACAAGGGCGGCGTCCGGTTCGGGCGCCGCCCTTCGCGCGTCCACCCATCCGTCACCCGGAGTTCACCCTTCAGGTCAACTACCGCTCACTGAGCGCAAGTTGGCTGTTCCCTGTGCACATGAAGCGCGTGTGCACCCTGTGTTGCAGGGGGAGGGGAACGTGACTCGTTCCGGAAGACTTGCCAAGGCGGCGCTCATCGGGGCAGTGGCCCTGACGTGCGCCCTGCCGATCACGCCCGCGCAGGCCGCGGGACCGTCTGTGGGCACGGTCCGGCTCAGCTCGGAGAAGCGGCAGGAGATCAGGTACACGTGGGCGGGCGCGTCCGGATTCCGGTACACGGGGGCCTCCGGCGGTACCAGCACCTGGGTCGGCTACCCGGACTTCGTCCCGCCCGCGCACCCCGGGCCGGACGACCTGGCCACCGGTACCGACGTCGTCACCACCGTCAGCGGTTCCACCGTCACGCAGAAGCACCAGTCCACGGGCGTGACCGCCACCCTCGCGATCCCGTCCGGCCAGACCTACCGGTCCGCCGCGGGCTGGAGCGTGCTCACCCGGGACCCCAGCGGTGCCCTGCACGTGCTGCGCGCCGCTCCTGACGGCAGCACCGCGGATCTGCCGGTCTCCGGCCTCCCGACGGGCGCCGAGCCCACCGGCTACGTCCTCGGCGGCTCGGTCCGCCGGCTCGCGGTCGTCTACAAGCTGGACGGGAAGACGTCTGTCGGACTCGTCGACCTCGAGGACGGCGCCTTCCGTACCTACGTCACCGGCGTGACCGAAGAAGACCCGCAGGTCGTCTTCAACGACCGTTGGCTCGTCGCCGACTGGAAGTCGATCCGCATCGACGCCGAGCCCGGCACCCAGCCCACGGCCCACACCCGACTGGGCGCCCAGCTCGAAGCGGTGGTCGGTGATCAACTCCTGATCGGCAACCCGGACTTCGTCCAGGCCGGCACCCAGCCCTCCCTGACCGCCCGCTCCCTCGTGACCGGCGCCGACACCACCCTGCTCAGCTCGTCGTTCGGCGGAATCGGTCCGACCCTGGACGGCGGTGCCCTCGCCACCGCCGGCCCCTCCAGCCTCGACTGGAACGTCCACCGGATCACGCCCACCCAGGACGGCGGGGCCGCCACCGAGAAGGTCGCCCAGGTCCCGGCCACCGCGGTCGGCGTCGAGGGACTGGCCGTCGCCGGTGGCGAGTTGTTCCTGTACGGCGCGACACCCGACGCAGCCGGCTCCTACCGCTTCAGCAGCTTCCAGCTGGACGCCACGGGTCGGCCCACCGGTCAGCAGACCCCCCGCGGCCCGGCGCTGAGTGGTGCCACCTGCCTCACCGGCGACGCCGCCTGCCCCCAGCTGGAGGCCCTGGGCGACGGCCGCGTCTCCTCCCTGTGGACCAGCGCGGAAGGCCAGGAATCCGTCCTCGACGTCGGCCTCGACACCACGACCGTCCGCAACGCGCCCACGGGCGGCGACGCCCACGGCCGCATCCCCGGCGGCACCGGCCGTTACGTGCTCTACAACGGCGGCTCCGGCACCCAGAAGGTCATCGACTTCCCGAGCGGCACGACCAACGGCCAGACCGCCCTCAGCCGCGCCCGTACCGCCGCCGCCGTCTGGGGCCAGGTGCTCTGGACCCCGGGCACCGCCCAGGGCTCCGTCGTCGGAACGCGCCTCAACACCGGCCAGACGGTCGCCACCATCGCCACGGGCGCCGCGTGCACCCCCACCGACATCCAGGCCGTCAACACCTGGCTGTACTGGTCCTGCGGCTCCACCGCGGGCGTCTACGACCGGGCGACCAACCGCAGGATCACGGTCCCGGCCGACCTGGGCCCGGCCCGCCTCGCCGACGGCTTCCTGGTCCGCGAGAACCGCACCACCCACGAACTGCTGCTCACCGACTTCCACACCGGAACGGCGACCACCCGCACGCTGGTCAAGCTGCCCAGCGCGGACCAGAACACCGGAGGCAGCAACGGCCGCTGGGCCGTCGACCGCTTCGGCGGCCACATCGCCTACCTCAACGGCACGTACGGAGAGGTCTCGATCGTCCCCAGCGGCGTCCCCGCGTCGACGCTGGCGCAGATGGAGACCCAGGCCGACGCGGTGCCGGGCGGGCCGACGAAGGCGAACCCCTGGCAGCCCGTCTGGCAGCTCAACAAGCCCGCCACCTGGACGCTCACCCTGAGCAACAGCAGCGGCACGGTGGTCCGCACCGTCACCGGCAGCACCAAGGGCGCCGCGGTCCGCCCCACCTGGGACGGCTACGGGGACGACGGCCGCCGCGTCACCGGCACGTACACCTGGAAACTCACCGCCGAGCCGCGCGACAACGAGGGTCCCGCCCTCACCGCGACCGGCACGACCACGGTCAACTGACGGACAGCCTCCGGGTCGGCGGGTTACCGTCGACCCATGAGCATCCGTGCCGTGGTCTGGGACGTCGACGACACCCTTTTCGACTACACGACCGCGGACCGCGAGGGCATGCGCAGCCACCTGGCCTCCGAGGGCCTGCTGGACGGGTACGGCACCCCGGAGGCGGCGCTCACCCTGTGGCGGGAGGTCACCGACCAGCAGTGGGCGCGTTTCTCCGCCGGAGAGCTCACGTGGGAGGAGCAGCGCCGTGACCGGGTACGGGTCTTCCTGGACCGGCGGATGACCGACGCCGAGGCCGACGACTGGTTCGAGCGCTACATCGGCCACTACGAGGCCGCCTGGGCCCTCTTCCCGGACGTCCTGCCCGTCCTGGACGCGCTCGCCGCCAGCCACCGCCACGCGGTGCTCTCCAACTCCAGCATCCACGTCCAGGACCGCAAGCTGCGCGTCCTGGGCGTGCACGACCGCTTCGAGGCGATCCTGTGCGCGGCCGAGCTCGGCGTCTCCAAACCGCAGGCCGCCGCCTTCCTCGCCGCGTGCGAGGCCCTCGACCTGCCCCCGCACCAGGTGGCGTACGTCGGTGACCACCCGGAGATCGACGGGCAGGGCTCCGCGGACGCCGGTCTGCTCTCCGTGTGGATCGACCGCTTCGGCGGTACGGCCACCGTCGAACTGCCCTCGGGGCGGCACCGGATCGCCACCCTCGCCGAACTTCCCGCGATCCTCGGCACGGATAGTCGTTTTGGAGCCCCGTCCACCTTCGGGTAATGTTCTTCCTGCGCCGCCGGAGAGCGGGCCGAAAGGCCGGAAACCCGGGGGTGCAAGCTAGAACAAGATCCCCTCAGGGGCTTGCGTTCCAGTGGCCTATGGTGTAATTGGCAGCACGACTGATTCTGGTTCAGTTAGTCTTGGTTCGAGTCCAGGTAGGCCAGCTCGCAGAGCTCATCTGCACCCGCCCCCGTTGTGTAGCGGCCTAGCACGCTGCCCTCTCAAGGCAGTAGCGCCGGTTCGAATCCGGTCGGGGGTACTGATCTCGATCAACTCGGGATCGCTAGGGCCCCCGTTGTGTAGCGGCCTAGCACGCCGCCCTCTCAAGGCGGTAGCGCCGGTTCGAATCCGGTCGGGGGTACTGACTGGTCTAAACCACATTGGTCTATGGTGTAATTGGCAGCACGACTGATTCTGGTTCAGTTAGTCTTGGTTCGAGTCCAGGTAGACCAGCTCGGACCTGCGGAAACGCAGAGTCCACGCCCCCGTTGTGTAGCGGCCTAGCACGCCGCCCTCTCAAGGCGGTAGCGCCGGTTCGAATCCGGTCGGGGGTACGTCACAGGGAAGGCCCTCCACTTCGGTGGAGGGCCTTCGCCGTTACTCGAAGCCGTATCTCCGCGCCGACTCCTCCTCCTGCGCCAGCCGGTGCAGCGACTGAAGCATCGGCTGGACGAGGACCGCTCCCAGAACCGCGATCTCGACCTTCTCCGCCTCCGTCGGAAACGTCTCCAGGAAGTCCAGGTCGAGAACGGCCGCCTGGTGCATCAACCGGGCGTAGGAGGAGAGGAGTTCGGGACTCCAGTCGTAGCCGAGCCGGCGCATCGCGGCCACCGCCACCACCAGCGAGCGGTAGGCGGGCGAGATGGTGACCAGCGCCTTGGCGTTCGACCAGCCCAGCGCCCCCAGCAGCTCCTCCGTCTCCTCGTGCGCGGCCCGGACGTACTCGTCCTCCGCGTCCGGCTCCGGAATCTGCGGCAGCGCCCACAGCGCGGCGCCCAGGCGGACGGTGCGGCCCAGGGAGTCGTCGTCGACGTGCCCGAGCACCTCGCGGACCGTCGCCACCGGCACCCGGCCGACCTGGATCATCGCGCGCACCAGACGGAGCCGGCGCAGATGCTCCTCGTCGTACTCGGCGGTGGTCGTGTTGATCTGGCGGCCGGGCGCCAACAACCCCTCGCGCAGGTAGTACTTGATCGTCGCCGTGGACACTCCGCTGCGCTCACTCAGCTCCGCCAGCCGCATCTCTTGCGCCTCTCCTTGGGCAGTGCCACTATCCAAGCATCGCCTCGGGGGATAGTTCCGCTATCCGATCGGGAACAGGGGGACGGGCATGTTCGGGAAACCGGTGCTGGGCCGTACGACCGCCGCTGCCGAAGGGGATGTGGTGGTCCTGCTGATCGGGATGCGCGTCAACCACTTCTGGGCGGTGCACCAGTGGGTGCCGGTCTTCCTGGCGATGCTCCGCATGCTGACGGAGCTCGCGCGGGACCCGGGCCGGGGGCTGCTGGGGCGCGTACTGCTGACGGCCTCACCGCGGACGTACTACGTCGTCCAGTACTGGGAGTCCAAGGAGAAGCTGTACGCGTACGCGGCCTCGCCCGACATGTTCCATCACCGGGCGTGGTCGATCATCAACCGCAAGGAGCGGGCGGGGAAGGTGCGCGGGCACGTGGGGCTGTGGCACGAGACGTATGTCGTGCCCGAGGGGTCCTACGAGGCGATCTACATCGACATGCCGCCCTTCGGCCTCGCGGCAGCCACGGGGGTGTTGCCGGTCGAGAGTCGGGGGCGGCGGGCGAGGGAGCGGTTCGCTTTTCGGCGGGGCGCCTGATCGCCGGGGGGCGCGCGTTGGGTGGCGGGTGCGAGATGTGGGTGACTTGGCGCGCCCACGCGGCGGAGCCGCACACCGATACAGCCCGCGCCCCTGGGTGGGTCACCGAGCCGTCGGGAAGAGGCTGCCGCGGCGTTGAGGCCGCCTCTTTCCGACGGTTTTCGTCGTGACCGTCAGCCCGTGCGGCGCAGCGCCTCCGACAGGCGGGCCGCGGCGTCGATGACTGCCTGGGCGTGCATGCGGCCCGGGTGGCGGGTCAGGCGTTCGATGGGGCCGGAGACCGAGACGGCGGCCACCACGCGGTTGGAGGGGCCGCGGACGGGGGCGGAGACGGAGGCGACGCCCGGCTCGCGCTCGCCGATGGACTGGGCCCAGCCGCGGCGCCGTACGCCCGACAGGGCCGTCGCCGTGAAGCGGGCGCCCTGCAGGCCCCGGTGCAGGCGCTCGGGCTCCTCCCAGGCCATGAGGATCTGCGCCGAGGAGCCCGCCTTCATCGTCAGCGTCGAGCCGACCGGGACCGTGTCCCGAAGTCCGGACAGCCGCTCCGCCGCGGCGACACAGATGCGCATGTCGCCCTGGCGGCGGTAGAGCTGCGCGCTCTCGCCGGTGATGTCGCGGAGATGGGTGAGCACCGGTCCCGCGGTCGCGAGGAGACGGTCCTCGCCGGCGGCCGCGGCCAGCTCGGCCAGCCGCGGGCCGAGAATGAAACGGCCCTGCATGTCGCGCGCCACCATACGGTGGTGTTCCAGTGCCACGGCCAGGCGGTGGGCCGTGGGTCGTGCCAGTCCGGTGGCCGCGACCAGGCCCGCGAGGGTGGCCGGACCGGACTCCAGAGCGCTCAGGACGAGGGCCGCCTTGTCCAGAACGCCGACGCCGCTACTGTTGTCCATGAAACGATACTCACGTCTCACTCTGTGAAACGCAAGTTCAATTTTCCGTGGAACACGCCACCCTGGAATACACAGCGGCCCGCAGACCGACGGGCGCGGTGGCGGACGCCCGATAACTGGGGCGCGGGCGGAACCGTCTCCTCAAGATCTCTAGTTGTGGCCGGTGCACCTTTTCCGGCCGGAGGGAAAGCGATGGGTAGGACACTCGCGGAGAAGGTCTGGGACGACCACGTCGTCCGGCGCGCCGAGGGCGAGCCCGACCTCCTCTTCATCGATCTGCACCTGCTGCACGAGGTGACCAGCCCGCAGGCCTTCGACGGTCTGCGCCAGAACGGTCGCCGGGTCCGCCGCCTCGACCTCACCATCGCGACCGAGGACCACAACACCCCGACCCTCGACATCGACAAGCCGATCGCCGACCCGGTCTCCCGCGTCCAGCTGGAGACGCTGCGCAAGAACTGCGCCGAGTTCGGCGTCCGCCTGCACCCGCTGGGCGACGTCGAGCAGGGCGTCGTCCACGTCGTGGGACCGCAGCTGGGTCTGACCCAGCCCGGCATGACCGTCGTGTGCGGCGACTCCCACACCTCCACGCACGGCGCCTTCGGCGGTCTGGCCTTCGGCATCGGCACCTCTCAGGTCGAGCACGTGCTGGCCACGCAGACGCTGCCGATGACCCGGCCCAAGACCATGGCCATCACCGTCAACGGCGAACTGCCCGAGGGAGTCACCGCCAAGGACCTGATCCTGGCGATCATCGCGAAGATCGGTACGGGCGGTGGTCAGGGCTACGTCCTGGAGTACCGCGGCGCGGCCATCGAGAAGCTCTCGATGGAGGCCCGGATGACCATCTGCAACATGTCGATCGAGGCCGGCGCCCGCGCGGGCATGATCGCCCCCGACGAGACCACCTTCGCGTACCTCAAGGGCCGCGTCCACGCCCCGCAGGGCGAGGACTGGGACGCCGCCGTCGCGTACTGGAAGACGCTGAGGACGGACGAGGACGCCGAGTTCGACGCCGAGGTCGTCATCGAGGCCGCCGAACTGTCGCCGTTCGTCACCTGGGGCACCAACCCCGGCCAGGGCGCGCCGCTTTCGGCGTCCGTCCCCGACCCGGCTTCGTACGAAGACGCTTCGGAGCGCTACGCCGCCGAAAAGGCCCTGGAGTACATGGGGTTGGAGGCCGGACAGCCGCTGCGCTCCATCAACGTGGACACGGTCTTCGTAGGTTCCTGCACCAACGGCCGCATCGAGGACCTGCGCGCCGCCGCCGAGCTGCTCAAGGGCCGCAAAGTCGCCGACGGCGTACGGATGCTGGTCGTGCCCGGCTCCGCGCGGGTCGGTCTGCAGGCCGTCTCCGAGGGCCTGGACGTCGTCTTCAAGGAGGCCGGCGCCGAGTGGCGGCACGCGGGCTGCTCGATGTGTCTGGGCATGAACCCCGACCAGCTGGCCCCGGGTGAGCGCTCCGCGTCCACCTCCAACCGCAACTTCGAGGGCCGGCAGGGCAAGGGCGGTCGTACGCACCTGGTGTCGCCGCAGGTCGCCGCCGCGACGGCGGTCCTGGGTCACCTGGCCTCCCCGGCCGACCTGTCCGACGCCGCCACCCGTACGCCCGCTGGAGTCTGATCAGTCATGGAAGCATTCACCAAGCACACCGGCCGGGCCGTCCCGCTGCGCCGCAGCAACGTCGACACCGACCAGATCATCCCTGCTCACTGGCTCAAGAAGGTCACGCGGGACGGGTTCGAGGACGGGCTGTTCGAGGCCTGGCGCAAGGACGAGAACTTCGTCCTCAACCGGCCCGAGCGCGAGGGTGCGACCGTCCTGGTCGCCGGCCCCGACTTCGGCACCGGCTCCTCCCGTGAGCACGCCGTCTGGGCGCTGCAGAACTACGGCTTCAAGGCGGTCATCTCCTCCCGCTTCGCCGACATCTTCCGCGGCAACTCGCTCAAGAACGGCCTGCTCACGGTGGTTCTCGAGCAGAAGATCGTGGACGCGCTGTGGGAGCTCACCGAGCGGGACCCGCAGGCCGTGATCACGGTCGACCTGGAGAGTCGCGAGGTGCTGGCCGAGGGCGTCACCGCCTCCTTCGAGCTCGACGAGAACTCCCGCTGGCGGCTGCTGAACGGGCTGGACGACATCTCCATCACGCTCCAGAACGAGGACCACATCGCCGCGTACGAGGCCAAGCGCCCGTCCTGCAAGCCGCGGACGCTCCAGGCATGATCCGACCGGCGTGAGCGGCAGGCTTGATCGCTCCGCGCAAGTCGAGATTCGGCCACCTCAACACCCCCGCTGTACCCCTGATCAGCCCGATCGGGGGTACAGCTGTTTCTGCACCCGAACGGCCCCGCCCGCCCGCGCGTGCTCTGCCAACTTCCCACGTTAAGGGCCTTGTTGCCGGGGTACGCGAGTGTTGAGGACGTGACTTCCGACAGCGCTGAAAGGGCCGTTAGAGGCAGGAGTTGCACCCTGAGCGGGCGACAACTCGCCCCAGATGGCACAATCTGTGCATGGAACACGACGGCCAACTCGAGCTCTATGCGGCAGTCGCGGTCCAACTCAAGGAAGCGCACGCAAGGGTGCGCGCACTGCAAGTCCCGGAGGGCGTACGGATGGCGCTGACCCGGAAGCTGCTGGTCATTACGGCCGCGGCCAAGCACGATCTCGCCGATGCGACAAGGCGTCTGGAGCGGTTCATGAAGGACCTGGACGAGGGACGAATCCCCGACGAGGAACGCTGAACGGACCAGGACAGTCGAGTCCGCAGGGGCACAACGGGTGATTAGCCCGTTTCGTGTTTGATTTGCGGTATATATCTGCCTAACGTGCGAAAAAGCTTGAACACTTTCGTTCTGGCGATGTCTCCGAAGGGGAAGACGTGAACAAGGCGCAGCTCGTAGAAGCGATTGCCGACAAGATGGGCGGCCGTCAGCAGGCCGCCGATGCTGTCGACGCGGTCCTGGATGCCATCGTCCGCGCGACCGTCGCGGGGGAGAGGGTCTCGGTCACCGGCTTCGGTTCGTTCGAGAAGGTCGACCGCCCGGCCCGCTACGCCCGCAACCCGCAGACGGGCGAGCGGGTTCGGGTCAAGAAGACCTCGGTGCCGCGCTTCCGTGCGGGCCAGGGCTTCAAGGACCTGGTCAGCGGCTCGAAGAAGCTCCCGCGCGGCGGCGAGGTCGCCGTCAAGAAGGCGCCCAAGGGCAGCCTGACCGGCGGTGCTTCCGCGACGGTCAAGAAGGCCGCCGCGAAGAAGGCCGCCCCGGCGAGGGGGGCCGCGGCCGCGAAGAAGACGACGGCGAAGAAGACCACGGCCAAGAAGACGACCGGGGCCGCCGCGGCGAAGAAGACCACGGCGAAGAAGGCGACCGCGAAGAAGACCACCGGAGCGGCCGCCAAGAAGACCTCCGCGGCGAAGACCACGGCGGCGAAGAAGACCACGGCCAAGAGCGCCCCGGCGAAGAAGACGACGGCCAAGAAGGCCCCGGCCAAGCGGTCGACGGCTCGCAAGACCGCCACCGCCAAGAAGGCCACCGCCCGCAAGTCGTAAGGGCGCAGGGCCACAAGGGCACTCACGCGCCGGGCCGGACTCCTCCGGGAGCCCGGCCCGCGGCGTGTCCGGGGTCGGTCACTCAGAGTGTCTGTAGCGTCACCAAGGTGATGCGCGGGTCGTCCTTCGCGCCCTCCACCTCGATGCGCACCCGCTGCCCGGGCCGCAGCAGCCGCAGGCCGCCCGCGTCGAACGCCGGCGCGTCGAAGGGCACCGGGGTGCCGTCGTCCAGCAGCACCTGCCCGCTGCGGGTTTCGGGGTCGTACGTGTATGCGGTGGCCTGCATGGCTGCAGCCTACTGCCCCGGGATCAACAGGCGCGCGGTCGCCGCCGCCGTCCGGGGACCCACCCCCAGCGCCAGCGCCGCACGCAGGTCGTCCCCGGTGTCCACGTCCTGCCGTACCGAATCCACCACGTCCAGACGGAGTTCCACCGCCCCGGACGCGCGGTGGCGGGCCCGGGAATCGGTGCCGAATGCCGGGAGCAATTCGCGGCCCGGGCCGGCGGCCAGCAGAGTGGTGCCGATTGCGGCCGCATCGGGGAGAAAAGCCCGGGGGAATTCCGCGGCCGCGTCCAGGACCCGGGCCAATTCCAGCGGGCGCAGGGCGGGCAGATCGGCGTTGAGGGCCGCCAGCGGGCTTTCGGGGCGTGAACCGCGGACGACGGCCGCCGCGTGCGCCAGGGCGGCGTTCAGGCCGTCGCTCGGCTCGTCGGGGATGATCCGGGCGCCCAGCGCCGCCAGCTCGCGACGCGCCAGGGCGTCGTTCGTGACGACTGCCACATCCGCCACAGGAGGCGCGGCCAGGGCGGCCGCCACCGTGTCCTGGGCGAAGGCGAGGGCCAGCCCCGGGCGCAGCCCGTCGGAAGCGGTGTCCGAGAGCCTGCTCTTGGCTCGCGCCAGAGGCTTCAGGGGTATGACCAAGGTCCACTGCACCGACGTACCGTCCCTCTCTCGTCGCGGACATTGTCCCCCGGGCCATCGGGGCGCGCGGGGGTCGGGGCGTACGGTGTTCTCGACAGACCGGCGGCCTGGGGCGACACTTGTGCGGCCCCCCAGGCCCAAGAGGAAGGTGTTCGCGTGCCCCGCCGCAGAATCGGCTTCTGGTACCGCTTCGCCGCGGTGATCTGCAAACCGCCGCTGGTGGCTCTGATCAAGCGGGACTGGCGCGGAATGGAGCACATTCCGGCCGAGGGCGGATTTATCACCGCGGTGAACCACAATTCGTACGTGGATCCCTTCGCATACGCGCACTACCAGTACAACACCGGACGGGTTCCGCGATTCCTGGCGAAGAGCGCCCTTTTCCGCAAGGGATTCGTCGGCGCCGCCATGCGCGGCACCGGGCAGATCCCCGTCTACCGCGAGAGCACGGACGCGCTCAGTGCCTTCCGGGCCGCGATCGACGCCGTGGAGCGCGGCGAGTGCGTCGCCTTCTACCCCGAGGGCACCCTCACCCGCGACCCCAACGGCTGGCCCATGACCGCCAAGACGGGCGCCGCGCGCGTGGCCCTGCAGACCAAGTGCCCGGTGATCCCCGTGGCCCAGTGGGGCTGCAACGAGCTGCTGCCGCCGTACGCCAAGAAGCCCCAGCTCTTCCCGCGCAAGACCCACCGCGTACTGGCGGGGCCGCCCGTGGACCTCTCGCGCTTCTACGGCAGGGAGATGACCGCGGACGTCCTCAAGGAGGCGACCGAGGTCATCATGGCCGCGATCACCGCCCAGCTGGAGGAGATCCGCGGCGAGAAGGCCCCCGAGACGCCCTACGACCCGCGCCGGGAGCGGATCGAGCAGCGGCGTCGCACCCAGGCGCAGACTGCGCAGGCACAGACACACACGCAAGCACAGGCGCAGTCCCCGGGTACGCAGGTGGAAGGGCAGGGCACGTGAGCAACCCGGTCAAGGCGGCGGTCCTCAGCGCCGGTTCGTGGGGCACCGCGTTCGGCATGGTGCTCGCCGACGCGGGGTGCGAGGTCACCCTGTGGGCCCGGCGGGCGGAGGTCGTCGAAGCGATCAACTCCGCCCGTGCGAACCCCGACTACTTCCCCGGTGTCGAGCTGCCGCGGAACATGCGGGCCACCACGGACGCGGCCGAGGCCACCGCGGGCGCCGACTTCACGGTCCTGTCCGTCCCCTCGCAGACGCTGCGCGCCAACCTCGCCGAGTGGGCGCCGCTGCTGGCGCGGAACACCGTCCTGGTGTCGCTGATGAAGGGCGTCGAACTCGGTACGACCATGCGGATGAGCGAGGTCGTCGAGGACGTCGCCAAGGTCCCCGCCGAACGCGTCGCCGTGGTCACCGGCCCCAACCTGGCCCGGGAGATCGCCGCCCGGATGCCGGCCGCCGCCGTGGTCGCCTGCACCGACGAGGGCGTCGCCCAGCGGCTCCAGGCCGCCTGCCACACGCCGTACTTCCGCCCGTACACCAACACCGACGTGGTCGGCTGTGAACTCGGCGGCGCCGTCAAGAACGTCATCGGTCTCGCCGTCGGCATCGCGGACGGCATGGGCCTCGGCGACAACGCCAAGGGCTCGCTCATCACGCGCGGCCTCGCCGAGACCACCCGCCTGGGCCTGGCGATGGGCGCCGACCCGCTGACGTTCTCCGGACTCGCGGGCCTGGGCGACCTGGTGGCGACCTGCTCCTCGCCGCTGTCGCGCAACCACACCTTCGGCACCAACCTCGGCAAGGGCATGACGCTCCAGGAGACGATCGCGGTCACCAAGCAGACCGCCGAGGGCGTCAAGTCCTGCGAGTCCGTGCTGGATCTGGCCCGCCGGCACGGCGTCGACATGCCCATCACCGAGACGGTCGTCGGCATCGTGCACGAGGGCAAGCCTCCGGTGGTGGCGCTGAAGGAGCTCATGTCGCGCAGCGCGAAACCGGAACGACGCTGAGCGAACCCGGCCGGGGCACGCTGCCTCGGGGCCCTACCACCGGGTACCCTCAACGCGATATGAGCACCGAGAACCTGCCCCAGAGCCCTGAGCAGCCGTCGTCCCGCAAGCCGCGGGTGGCCGTCGTGTTCGGCGGACGCAGCTCCGAACACGGGATCTCCATGGTCACCGCCGGCGCCGTCCTGCGGGCCATCGACCGGACCAAGTACGAGGTCCTGCCGATCGGTATCACGCGCGAGGGGCGTTGGGTGCTCACCGCCGACGATCCGGAGCGGATGGCGATCACCGAGCGCCGTACGCCCGAGGTCGAGGAACTGGTCGAGTCGGGCGGGGGCGGCGTGGTCCTCCCGGTCGACCCCGCGAACCGCGAGGTCGTCTACACCGAGCCGGGCTCCGTGCCCAAGGCGCTCGGCGAGGTCGACGTGGTCTTCCCCGTCCTGCACGGCCCGTACGGCGAGGACGGCACCCTCCAGGGCATGCTGGAGCTCTCCGGTGTCCCGTACGTGGGCTCGGGTGTGCTCGCCTCGGCCGTCGGCCAGGACAAGGAGTACATGAAGCGGGTGTTCACCTCGTTCGGCCTCAAGGTCGGGCCGTACGTGGTGATCCGGCCGCGCGAGTGGGAGCAGGACGAGCCGGCCGCCCGCAAGAAGATCATCGACCTCGCAGGCGAGCACGGCTGGCCTCTGTTCGTGAAGCCCGCGCGCGCGGGTTCCTCGATCGGCATCACCAAGGTCGACGACCTCTCCGGCCTGGACGAGGCGATCGCCGAGGCCCAGCGGCACGACCCGAAGATCCTCGTGGAGGCGGCGCTGCGCGGCCGCGAGATCGAGTGCGGGGTGCTGGAGTTCGAGGACGGCCCGAGGGCCTCGGCCCCCGCGGAGATCCCGCCGCCGGACGCCCACGCCTACTACGACTTCGAGGCCAAGTACATCGACTCGACCCCGGGGATCGTCCCGGCGCCCCTGACGCCGGAGGAGACGGCCGAGGTCCAGCGCCTCGCGGTCGACGCCTTCGAGGCGGCCTCCTGCGAGGGCCTGGTCCGCGCGGACTTCTTCCTCACCGAGGACGGCGAGTTCGTGATCAACGAGATCAACACGATGCCCGGCTTCACGCCGATCTCCATGTACCCGCAGATGTGGCAGGCGAGCGGGATCAGCTACCCGGAGCTGGTGGACAGGCTGGTGCAGGCGGCACTGAGGCGGTCCACCGGGCTCCGGTAGGGCCGAACCGTTCAGCAGTATCGTTCAGTCGGCGATCCCTTCGGGGATCGCCTTCTTGAGGGCTGACGCCAGGTCGATCAGCGCAGCCGAGCTGTCCCGCCCCTTCGGCACGGTGACCTCGACGTACGCCTGGCGGCTGGCCGTGGTGTAGCGGTACGCCCCGTCGCCCTGCTGCTCCATGAGCCAGTCGACCCCGTTCACGCCGCCCGCGACCGCGTCCGGGTCGTGCCCCTCGGCCACCTTCGGGTCGATCATCTTCGGCGGTCGCGGAACACCGCAGCGCAGTATGATCGGCGGGTTCCCCCAACCCGCGGTCAGCGCGGACTCGGGCTCGGGGTCCCGGCGACCCTGACCGTCGACCTTGGACGGCAGCGCCTCGTCCAGGGTCCGGCACAGCTTCACGGTCCTCGCGGACGGACTGGGAACCGCCGTCGACGCACTGTCGTCTGCTGAGGAGCAGCCCGCCGCAGCGATCAACAGAGCGAGCGCGGGCAGTCCGAAAGGCCGGTGACGGAGGAAGGTTCGCACCGGCCAAGGGTAGACGGGGGCTACAGATGCACGACCGGGCAGGTCAGGGTGCGGGTGATGCCGTCCACTTGCTGGACCTTCGCGACCACCATGCGGCCGAGGTCGTCGACGGTGTCGGCCTGGGCCCGCACGATGACGTCGTACGGCCCCGTCACGTCCTCGGCCTGGACGACTCCAGGAATCTTGCTGATCGTCTCGGCGACGGTCGACGCTTTGCCGACCTCCGTCTGGATCAGGATGTACGCCTGTACCACGGAACCTCCAGGGCGGCCACGAGGATCATGTGGGGAAAAGGAACGCCACGGTATCGCGTCGCCGCTCGCCGCGGGGAGACCTGCGGGGACCGGGACCCACGCGCCGGGGTGCGGGCATGACAGAAGTTGACGGTCACTTCGACCGTATCGAGGACACTGGTCGCGCGCGACCGGGCACGGACAGGGACAAGAAGGGGAGAAAGGGCAATGAAGGGCACTGTTGGTGAGCTCGGGGAGTTCGGGCTCATCAGGGAGCTCACCTCCCGTCTCACCACCACCCCGGCGGTCCGGGTCGGCCCCGGCGACGACGCCGCGGTGGTCGCCGCGCCCGACCGGCGGGTCGTGGCCAGCACCGACATCCTGCTGGAGGGCCGGCACTTCCGCCGCGACTGGTCCACGGCCTACGACGTCGGCCGCAAGGCGGCCGCTCAGAACCTCGCGGACATCGCCGCCATGGGCGCCGTGCCGACCGCGCTGCTGCTCGGCCTGGTCGTCCCCGCCGAACTGCCGGTGACCTGGCCGACCGAGCTGATGGACGGCCTGCGCGACGAGTGCCAGGTCGCGGGCGCCTCCGTGGTCGGCGGTGACGTCGTACGGGGCGACACCATCATGGTGTCGATCACCGCGCTCGGCGACCTGCGCAACCAGGAGCCGATCACCCGGGCCGGCGCCCAGCCCGGCGACCTCGTCGCGGTGACCGGCTGGCTGGGCTGGTCGGCCGCCGGGTACGCGGTGCTCTCGCGCGGCTTCCGCTCGCCGCGCGCCTTCGTCGAGGCGCACCGGCGCCCCGAGCCGCCGTACCACGCGGGTCCGGCCGCCGCCGGTCTCGGCGCGACCGCGATGTGCGACGTCAGCGACGGGCTGATCGCCGACCTCGGGCACATCGCGGAGGCCAGCAAGGTCCGTATCGACATCCGTTCCGGCGCGATCGACATCCCCACCCAGATGAACGACATCGGGCAGGCGGTCGGCGTCGACCCGATGCAGTGGGTGCTGACCGGGGGAGAGGACCACGCGATCGTGGCGACCTTCCCGCCGGACGTGAAACTCCCGGCCCGCTGGAAGGTGATCGGCGAGGTGCTCAACCCCTCCGCGCTGCCCCAGGTCACGGTCGACGGGGCCCCGTGGACCAGCAAGGGCGGCTGGGACCACTTCGGGGACATCGAGTCGTGAGCGCCGTCGAAGGCCCGCCCAGGGTGCTCACCGTGGCCGGCTCCGACTCCGGTGGCGGCGCGGGCGTTCAGGCCGACCTGAAGACCATGCTCGCGCTCGGTGTGCACGGCATGAGCGTCGTCACGGCGGTCACCGCGCAGAACTCCCTGGGCGTGCAGGGTGCTTGGGAGCTTCCGGTGGAGGCGGTGCGGGCCCAGTACCGCAGCGTGGTCGACGATATCGGCGTACAGGCCGTGAAGACCGGGATGCTGGCCTCCGCCGAACTCGTCGAGGCGGTGGCCGAGTTGATCGCGGCGACGGACGCGCCGGCCGTGATCGACCCGGTCGGCGTCTCCAAGCACGGGGACCCACTGCTGGCGGCCTCCGCCCTGGACTCCGTGCGCACGAAACTGCTGCCGGCCGCCACCGTCGCCACGCCGAACCTCGACGAGGTGGCCCAACTCACCGGTGTACGGGTCGAGTCGGAGGCCGGGATGCGGGAGGCCGCGGCGGCGGTGCTCGCGTTCGGGCCGCGCTGGGTGCTCATCAAGGGCGGCCATCTCCCCGGCGACGCCGTCGACCTGCTGACCGACGGGGCCGCCGAGCACTGGCTGCGCGCACCCCGCCACGACAACCGGCACACGCACGGCACGGGTTGCACCCTCGCCTCGGCGATCGCGTCGCACCTGGCGAAGGGGCAGTCCGTGCCGGAGGCGGTGACGGCGGCGAAGGAGTACGTCACCGGGGCGGTCGCGGCCGGGTTCGCCCTGGGCGGCGGCATCGGGCCGGTGGACCACGGGTGGGCGCTCACACGGGGTACTCCCGGAGCTTGATGTCCTGCGCGGCCTTCTCGGTCAGCCGCTTGAAGAAGCCGGCCAGCAGGCGTGAGCTCAGCAGGCGGTACATGCGGTCGCGGCTGCGGATCCCGCGCTCGGTGGGCGGGGCGAAGAACGGGCCCGCGTTGCCGGAGATCTTCTGGCAGCCCTTGGCGAAGTCCCGGATCCGCGTCTCGTACTCGGCGAACGCGGTGCGGTGGTCGCCGCCCGCGAGGGCCAGTTCACCGGCCAGGACCCACGCGCCGACGATCGCCACGCCCGTGCCCATGCCGCCCATGGTGGCCCCGTAGCCGGCGTCCCCGAGGAGCACCACGCGGCCCTTGGTGAGCCGGTCGACGTGGATCTGGGCGATCGCGTCGAAGTACAGGTCGTCGGCCTGCTCCAGGGCCTTGAGCACGTTCGGGGTCTCCCAGCCCATCCCCGCGAACCGTTCGGCGAGGATCCGCTTCTGCCCGGCGACGTCCCGGCGGTCGTACGTCAGCCGCTCGGAGCGGAAGACCAGCAGGGCACCCGCGCGGTCGGGGTCGCCGTCGTAGTTGCCGAGGGCGAGAGCGCGGCCGGGCTCGCTGTAGAGGCGGCCGGTGCGGTTCAGGCCCAGGTCGTTGGGGACGCCGAAGCCGGCCACGTAGTGGTCGAAGAAGCGCAGGTAGCGGGACTCGTCGCCGAAGACCAGCCGCCGGGTGTTCGAGTGCAGACCGTCGGCGCCGACGACGAGGTCGAAGCGGCGGGGCGTGCTCCGTTCGAAGGTGACGTCCACGCCGGCGCCGTCGTCGGTGAGCGTGGCGATCGAGTCGTCGAAGACGTACTCGACGCGGTCCCTGGTGCGCTCGTACATGATCTTCGCGAGTTCGCCGCGGAAGATCTCCACGTCGCCGCTCATCATCTCCGAGGGCAGGTCCACGCGCGCGTGCCCGTCGGCGTCGACGACGCTCTGCCGGCCCATGTGGGTCTGGCGGGCGTGGATCTCGTCCCAGAGGCCCATCGCCGTCAGGACCTTGCGGTGGACCTGGCCCCGGAAGTCGACCGCGAAGCCGCCCCCGCGCAGCGCCGGGGCCTTCTCGACGACCGTGACGCGGGCGCCGCGCCGGGCGAGGTTCAGGGCGAGGGCGGGGCCGGCGACGCTGGCGCCGGAGACCAGGACGTTCAGGTGACCGAGGTGGTGTGTGTTCGTCATGGCCATGAGCCTGCGGGCAGGCGCTGACCGTCTCCCTACCGTTCGCTGACCGCCGCTGACCGCCGGCTCCGCCCCCGTTCGAACGCCTCGTCGTACGCCTGCGCGGACAGCCTGGCCCGTACGTCGTCCCGCGTGCGTACGACGTCGGGGTCGCCGTCGAGCGGTTCCCCCCGCAGCCCCACGGCGGCGCCCAGGAGTTCGGCCGCCCGCGCGGGAGCCGGGGCGACCGAGGCGAGGGCGTCGGCGGTGTCGGCCAGGGTGAGGACGTCCGGTGACTCCCGGGCGTGCGCGTGGGCCTGGGCGAACCAGTCGCGAGCCTTGTCGGTGTCGCCCTCCGCCGCCGCCGTGCGGCCCAGGCCGATGAGGATCCGTACCGTCTCGCCGACGCTGAACCAGTTCGCCGCGCACGCCTCCAGGGCGTTTTCGTAGTGCACGCGTGCGTGCGCGGTGTCTCCGGAGAGCCGGGCCGCGTCACCGAGGCCCCGCCGGGCGGCCGCGACCTTGTCCGAGGCGCCCGCGCCGCGCGCGAGGGCGGCCGACTGTTCGTAGTGGACGGCCGCCGCCTCGGTGTCGCCCCGGTGCAGCAGCACGGTCCCGCGCGTGCGCAGCAGGTCCGCGGTCTCCTCGGGGGCCTCCAGCTCCCGTACGTACGGCAGGCCCTCGTCGAGCAGTTCCAGGGCCTCGTCGTAGGCGCCGCGCCGGGCCGCGAAGCCGCCCAGCGGATCCAGGCAGTTGGCCATGCCCCAACGGTCCCCGGTCACCCGGAAGGCGGTCAGGGAGCGGGCGAAGGCGGCCTCCGACTCGGCGGGACGGCCGCTGAACTGCGCCTGGTAGCCGAGCCCCAGGTCCAGCAGTGCCCGCCCCCACGGGTCGTCGCCGACCTGGACGGCCCGCAGCTCCTGGTCCGAGGCGAGCAGCGGGCCGCCGGTGAGCGACCAGAGGACCATCGTGAACGGCAGCCGCAGCGACTTCTCCAGGGCGCGCAGAACGTCGGCCACGCGCGCGATGCGGTCGGGTTCGGCCGGGTCGTCACCCCGCCCGGTGACCGTGTTCATCGCGCACAGGGCGTACTCCTCCTCCAGCCCCGCGGGCGCCTCGTCGCCGATCGTCGTCAGCAGTGCGCGGGCGAGCGTGGCGTGTTCGTCGTGCGGACCGCGCAGCCGCCAGAACCAGGAGAGGTGCGCCATGAGGCGCAGGGCGTCCGTGGGAGCCGTGCGCACGAGGTGCCGCAGCGCCGCGTCCAGGTTGCCGTGTTCGGCGGTGAGCCGGGCCAGCCAGGGCAGTTGGCCGCCGCCCCTGAGATACGGCTCCGCACCCTCGGCCAGCCGCAGGAAGTACCCCGCGTGGGCGTCCCTGGGCCGGTCCGCGCCGGTGAGTCGCTCTGCGGCGAACGCCCGGATCGTCTCCAGCATCCGGTAGCGCCCCTCGGACACCTCCAGGAACGACTTCTCGACCAGCGAGGCCAGCAGGTCCTCCGGGTGGGCCGTCGCGCACACGGCCTCCACGGCGTCGAGGGTCGCCCCGCCCGGGAAGACGGTCAGCTCCGCTGCCAGTTCGCGCTCCTCGTCGTCCAGCAGGTCCCAGCTCCACTCCACGACCGCGCGCAGGGTGCGGTGCCGAGGCGCCTTGGAGCGGTCGCCCCGGGTCAGCAGCCGGAACCGGTCGTCCAGGCGGTCGGCGAGCTCGTCCGGGGTGAGGGTGCGCAGCCGGGCCGCGGCCAGCTCGATCGCCAGCGGCAGCCCGTCGAGAGCCCGGCAGATGTCGGCCACGCGCGCGTGGTGGTCGAAGTCGGGGCGTACGGCCCGCGCGCGATCGAGGAAGAGCCGCACCGCGGGCTCCGGCGGCAGCGGTGGCACGGGGACCAGGACCTCACCGGTGATGCCGAGGGACTCCCGGCTGGTGGCGAGGACCCGGACGCCCGGGCAGGCGCCGAGGAGCAGCGCCGACAGCCGCGCCGCCTCCTCCACCAGGTGCTCGCAGTTGTCGAGCACCAGCAGCAGCTCACGCTCCTCCAGGGCGGCCAGCAGCCGGTCCGTGGTGTCCGTGGCGGGCGTGCGGAAACCTTCACGCACACCGAGGGCGGCGAGGACGGCGTACGGGATCCGGGTGCCGTCGCTGAGGGGGGCCAGCTCGACGAAGCACGCGTCGGAGCGGGAGACGGCCTGGGAGACGGCCCGGGTGCGGGCCGCCTCGATCGCCAGCCGGGTCTTGCCGACGCCGCCCGGGCCCGTGAGCGTGACCAGGCGGGACTCGGACAGGCCCCGCGCGATCCGCGCCAGCTCGGTGTCACGGCCGACGAACGGGGTGAGCTGGACCGGGACGCGCGGCCGCGCGGGTGCGCTCGTGCCGCCGCCCCGCAGCAACTCCAGGTGGAGCGCGGACAGCTCGGGCGAGGGGTCGGTGCCCAGCTCGTCGGCGAGGGTGCGCCGGGCCTCCTCGTACACGGTGAGCGCCTCGGCGGGCCGTCCGTCCGCGTGCAGCGCCCTCATCAGCTGCCCGTACAGCCGCTCGCTCAGCGGATGCGTCGACAGCAGCGCCCGCAGCTCCGCGACGAGCCCGGGCCCGCCGCCGAGCGCCAGCTCCGCCTCGATCCGGTCCTGTGCGGCGGCCAGCCGCAGCTCCTCGAGCCGTGTCCTCTCGGCGTGTGCCTCGGGGAGGTCGGGCAGCGCGGGTCCGCGCCACAGGGCGAGCGCCTCTCGCAGCCGGGCCGCCGCGCGCGTGTGGTCTCCGGTGGAGAGCGCGGTACGCCCTTCCTTGGACATGCGTTCGAATTGATGGGCGTCCACGGCCTCGGGGGAGACGGTGATGCGGTAACCGGCCGGAGTGGCCTCGATCTCCGTGTGCGGCGCCAGACGCCTGCGGAGGCGGGAGATCTGCGACTGGAGGGCGTTGGCGGCTCCTGCGGGCGGCTGGGCGCCGTACAGGCCGGCTGTCAGGCGGTCGGTGGAGACGGTGCGGCCGACGTCGAGGAGCAGGAGTGTGAGCAGGGCACGGGGGCGGGGGCCGCCGGGGTCCACGGGGGCGCCGTCGTCGGTGCGTATGTCCAGCGGACCCAGGATGGCGAAGCGCATTCGCCAGATTCTGGCAGCTCAGCGACGTGGGTGTGCGGCAAAGCGCACGGCAAAAAGCCGGTCCACCGAGGTGGACCGGCTCTGTGCAGCGAACCAGCAGTGGCCGCGCGCTCAGCTGTTGGCGTCAGCGCGAGACCTTGCCGGCCTTGATGCACGAGGTGCAAGCGTTCACGCGCTTCGGCGTCCCGCCCACCACGGTACGCACACGCTGGATGTTCGGGTTCCAGCGACGGGGCGTACGGCGGTGCGAGTGCGAGATGTTGTTGCCGAAGCCCGGCCCCTTGCCGCAGACGTCGCAGTTGGCAGCCACGGGTCACTCCAAAGACTTCAGATGCACTTACGGTTGATCCCGGCATGCCGGGATCAGGATCGAGGATCTGAGTGGCGCTGCCAGGGGAATGGCCCGATCGGGATCGGGCAACCGGAGCAGCATACAACGACTGCGCCAGTACAACGAAACTACCATGACCGGTCCGGTGCCCACTCCCGGCCCTCTTCCGGCGGAGACCGGCCCGGGGTCTACGCTGCGTCCAGTCCAGCAGCTCAGGGAGGCGCGGGTGGCGCGGGTGCCGCAGACGTTCTTCGATGCTCTCGCGGTGCGCACCTGGTGCGGTCTGGCGCTCGGGGCGTTGGGGCGGGCGCGCGAGGAGATCGACGCGATCAACGTGTATCCGGTCGCGGACGGGGACACCGGCACGAACCTCTACCTGACCGTCGAGTCGGCGGTGACCGCGGTCGAGGCGGTGTTCGCGGGGCACGGGGCGCGCCCCGGCGCCGGTTTCGGTGACGGCTCCGGTGACGACTGGCCCCTGTTGGCCGACACGGTGCGCGCGATGGCGCACGGCGCGCTCATAGGCGCGCGCGGGAACTCCGGGACGATCCTCGCGCAGCTGCTGCGCGGCATGGCCCAGGTGCTCGCCGCCGACGAGGACACCGCGCACACCGACGGAGCGGGGCTGCGGCTGGCCCTGCGGCAGGCCGCCGACTCCGCCCGGCAGGCCGTGGCCCACCCCGTGGAGGGCACGGTCCTGTCGGTCGCCTCGGCCGCCGCCGACGCGGCCCAGGAAGCGGAGGGCGACTGCGCGACGGTCGCGCGGGCGGCCTACGAGGGGGCCCGCACGGCCCTGGCCGCGACCCCCGCCCAGCTGACCGTCCTGGAGCGGGCCGGTGTGGTCGACGCGGGCGGGCGGGGACTGGTGGCGGTCCTCGGGGCGCTGGTCGAGACGTTCACAGGGGAGGCGCCGGCGGCGGTGGCCACGGCGGGCTTCACGGGGCACGCGCGCGTGCAGGGGGATCACGAGGACCTGACGGAGCCCCGCGCCGCGTCCCTCGAAGCCGTCGGAGAGTGCTCGGACGGCCCGGCCGAGCTGGAGGAGGGCGGGCCCGCCTTCGAGGTGATCTACCTCCTGGAGGCCGAGGACACGGCCGTGGTGCGGCTGCGGCAGCGGCTCGACGACCTGGGGGACTCACTGGTCGTGGTCGGCGGCGACGGGCTGTGGAACGTCCATGTGCACGTGAACGACGCGGGAGCCGCCGTGGAGGCGGGCGTCGAGGCCGGGCGGCCGCACCGGATCCGGATCACGCACTTCGGGCAGGGAGACGTGCACACGCGCGGTGGCGAGCGGCCGCCCCGGGAGCGGACCCAGCGGGCCGTCGTCGCCGTCGTGCCCGGGGAGGGCCTGGCCGGGCTGTACACCGAGGCGGGCGCGACCACCGTGCTCGCGCGCCCGGGGGAGGCACCCGCGAGCGGGGAGCTCGTCGAGGCCGTGCGGCGTGCCCACGCGCGCGAGGTCGTGCTGCTGCCCAACGACGCCGAACTGCGCCACACCGCGGCCGCCGCGGCCGAGCAGGCCCGCGCGGACGGCGTCCGCGTCGCCCTGATCCCCACCCGCTCCGCGGTCCAGGGCATCGCCGCGCTCGCCGTCCACCAACCGGACCGCCGCTTCGACGAGGACGTCGTGGCGATGACCTCCGCGGCCGGTGCCACCCGCTACGCCGAGGTCGCCGTCGCCGAACGCCAGTCCTGGACCATGGCGGGCATCTGCCAGGCCGGAGACGTCCTCGGCCTCGTCGACGGTGACGTGGCCGTGATCGGCTCGGACGTCACCGCCACCGCGGCGAGCGTCCTGGACCGCATGCTCGCGGCCGGAGGAGAGCTCGTCACCCTCGTCCTAGGCGACGAGGCGCCCGACGGCGTCGCCGAGCACCTGGAGGCACGGGTGCGGGAGGCGTACCTGGCCGTCGACACGGTGGTGTACCGGGGTGGACGGCAGGGGGCGCTGCTCCTCATCGGCGTCGAGTGAGTCCTTCTCGGCATCGGCGTCGAGTGGGTCCTGCTCAAGTCCGGGCCTGAGCGAGCCCGCCCCCGTCACCTACTCGACCGCCTGCTCCGCCACCACCTGCAGCAGTTGCTCGGCCTCCGCGCGCCGCGCCACCGCCGTCCCGTCCGCGTCGTCCGCGTCGGCCACCGCCGCGTACGCCGCCAGTACCGCACGCGCGTGTGCCTCCGCCCGTGCCGGGTGGCCAAGGTCGGCCTCCAGCCAGCCCGCGGCGAGTTCGGCGCCGGTGCGGCTGTCGAGCGCCCCGTCCCCGAGGGAGGCGAAGACGTCTATGGCCTCCGCCAGCCGCGCCAGGCCCTCCTGGAACGCGTCCTGGATCGAGCCGTCCTCGGCGTCCTCGGCGACGGAACGGGCCAGCAGGTCGCCGAACTGGCGGTGGGTGTGACCCAGTTCGTCGGTGAGCCGCTGCCGGGCCTCCTCGTCGTCCGTCGCGTCCCGCGCGGCCACGCACGCGTGGACCGCGGCCGTCATCAACTCCCGTGCCCCGTCCAGCCCGTGCTCCGTGCGCAGCGCCAGCCACGCGCGGGCGCGCAGGGAGCGGACCAGGCCGTGGACGTTGCCGAGCGAGT
This sequence comes from Streptomyces sp. NPDC048751, assembly GCF_043198595.1. Taxonomy (NCBI): domain Bacteria; kingdom Bacillati; phylum Actinomycetota; class Actinomycetes; order Kitasatosporales; family Streptomycetaceae; genus Streptomyces; species Streptomyces sp. NPDC048751. The sequence continues at coordinate 82,788 of NZ_JBICUX010000010.1, read as the reverse complement.
GCCACAGGTGACCCGCGCGCGCGTACGCCTGGTCCGCCTCGGTGTGCAGCCCCGCCTGCCCCAGTGACTCGGCGGCCAGGTGCGCGAGGGTCGCGTGGTCGTGCTGCTCGGGCCAGTGCCGGGCGATCTCGGCGGCCTGGAGCCGGCGCTCCGCGGACGCGCGGTGCTCGCCGAGCTCGCTCAGGCAGTCACCCAGCCACCACTGCGTCTGGACCACCGCGCCGTCGCCGTGCGTCTCGGCGCTCAGGTCGGCCAAAGCCGACTCCAGCACCTCCGCGGCCTCGGCGAACCGCCCCAGGCGCAGCAGGAGCCCACCGAGCTGCTGCCGGGCCCACGCGCCCAGCGTCGGCCCCTCGCCCGCCTCGTCGGCCCAGTGCGCCGCCTCCAGGGCGTGCTCCGCCGCCTCGTCCGCCCGGCCCAGGCCGCCCACGACCTCGGCGAGCTGGAGATGCAGCTGGGCCCGCCCTATCGCCTCCAGGTGCGGCCCGCCGTGCTCCAGGGCCGCCCGCAGCGCCCGCTCCGCCTGCACCGTGTCGCCGAGGTGGTGTGCCAGACCGGCCAGCCGGGCCTCGTACTCCACCGCGAACCACGGCAGCCCGGCCTCGACGAACCCCGACGCGGCCCGCGCGAACAGCTCCGCGCCCGTCTGCGCGTCCCCCTCGTGCGCCGCGATCTCCGCGAGCATCGCCTGCGCCTCCGCGACCCGCGCGGTGAGCCGTACGTCGCCCCCGGCCCGCCCGTCGACCAGCGCCAGCACCTCACGCGCGGCCCCGCGCGCCTCGGCCAGGACGCTCTCCGCCGCCGGACCCTCGGCCTCGTGCACCCGCCGCATCACGATCCGTGCCCGCGCCATCAGCACCGACGCCGTCTGCCGTACGCCCGTGCCCTCATCGGCGTAGAGCGCGAGCACCTGGTCGTACGGTTCCACGATCGCCGCCAGCGCCCCGTCGACATCGCCGGCCAGAGCGCGGACGTAGGCCGCACGCGCGTGTGCCGCCAGCGCCTCCCCGGGGTCGCCCGCCTCCGCGTACAGCTCCGCGGCGCGCTCGAACAGCTCGGTGCCCTCCGGGCCGAGGTCCATCGCCCGGTGATCGGCGATCTCCGCGCGGTCGCGTGCCTCCAGCTCCACGCCCTGCGCGGCCCGCGCGACCGCCGCCCACGCCTCGACGGCGTTCGGCTGCAGGGTGTCCGACCGGCGGCGTGCCTCCGCGATCAGGGCGGGCAGGTCCGGTTCGGCGGCCTCCTCCGGAGGCGGGGGAGGCGGCACGACCGCCACCGGGGCGGTCGGCCGCGCCGCGCGCACGCCCAGCGGCAGCCGCTCCACCAGGGGCTCCTGCGCCATCCGCGCGCGTGCCCGTTCACTGACGTACGACGTGCCGTTGCGGGCGTCGAAGCGCCCGGCCAGCGCGAGGGCCTCCCCGCGCGCGTGCTCGGCGAGTTCCCGCGCCGTCCAGGTGCGGCCCGCCGGGCCGGACACCTGCTGCTCGCCCATCCCGAGCGCGGACAGGCGGTCCATGAGCAGGACCACCACGCTCAGGAAGTCCAGCTTGCTGCGCGGATGCCCGTCGTCGGTGAAGTACGCGGGCCGCTCCGCCAGCAACTCCAGGCCGCGCGCCTCGTTGCCGGTCAGTGCGCAGAACTCCACGTGGTCCGCGTAGGCGCCGCGCATGCTCTCCATGGGCCGCACCAGCCGGAAACCCCGCAGATGGTTGCCGCGCGCCTCCTCCAGGCGGCCCAGCCGCAACAGGGGCACCAGGGAGGACGCGAGGACGGTGTGCGGCTCGTGGGCGCAGCCGAACTCGCCGTCCAGCACCGGACCCCACACCTCCAACGCCTCCGCGCTACGGCCCCGCTCCGCCTGCCACCAGCCCTGCCCGTGCAGTTCGCACGCGTGGCAGTCGGCCATGCTGTCGCGGTCCGCGGCCAGCCAGGCCTCGAACGCCCGCTCGGCCCGCGCCACGTCCCCGACATGTGCGGCCACGCTGAACTCGGCGCTGCGCACCGCCCGCTCGGAGTGCCCGGCCAGCCGGTAGCGGTGCTCCATCTCACCGAGCCACTTCTCGATGGACGCCAGCGGGACGTGCGGCTGGTCGAGCATGCCGGACGACATCCACTTGAAGACCCAGTGCAGCGAGTGCGTCTCGTACTCGTCGAAGTCCTCGGGCCGCTCGTCCCACAGGCGCAGCAGGCGCGCGAAGGGGACGAACATCTTGTCCTTCTCGGAGCTGTAGTTGTAGACCTTCAGCTGGTGTCCGAGCGCCTCGATCACCGCGAGCGGGACGTCCAGTTTCTCCGCCTCGACGAGCAACTGCTCCGCGCGCGCGTTGCGGGCCGGCCCCTCCGGCTGCTCGGAGTTCTCCGCCATCGCCCGGCGCAGGGAGTCGAAGTCCGTGATCTCACTCATCAGTGGCCGTCCTCACCGTGCGTGGCCCATTCCAGCAGGCCGATGAACGCCCGGTTCAGCAGCGCCGAGTCGGCGGGCCGCAGCGGGCGCTGCGCCATCAGCAGCGCCTGCCCGTACAGCGACTCGCTCGCGGTACCGATCAGCTCCGGGTCGTGCAGGGAACTGATCCTGCGGATCAGCGGGTTGAGATGGTTGAGCACCAGCCGCGCGCGCGGGGCACTGCCGCGCAGCGAGCCGAGAATGCCGGCCCACAGGTCGTCGGCCTGCGCCTCGGCCTCCGCGCGGGCCTGCTCGTGCCGGGCCGCCCGGTCGTCCAGGTGCAGCGCGGGCACGGACAGCGGATGGAAGGCCCGCAGGACGACATCGCAGCCGAGCGGGTCCAGCTTCGCCCGCGCGGCCGCCAGAAAGCCCGACAGCGCCAGCTCCACGGCCGGATCCACCGCGTCCAGATGGGCGGTCACGGTGTCGGCGTCCAACTCGGCGACGACCGTCCCCGGCCGCACCGAGGGCAGCGCCTCGACCAGTTCGCTGTCGTAGGTGTAACCGCCGTTGATCACCCCGACGCCCTGCGCGGACGCGATCGGCGCGACCTGCCGGTACTCCTCGACGGTCCGCGTGAAGTGCACGACCGGGTGCCGCTGCGCGAACTCCTCCAGGGACAGCCGTCCGTCCGACGTCTCGAAGGGCAGCCACGGCAACATCGTGCGCAGCATCTCCTTGTCGTGCCGCGCCAGCGACTTCACGCCCAGGTGGTGCACGGACAGGAAGGCCGCGAGCCGTTCCGGATCACCCGCCGCGAGGCCGGTGAGCCACGACCGAATCCTTTCGCCCAGCGCCTCGCGAACGGCCGCCAGCGTCTCGTCCTCGTACAGCGACTCGCGCGAGGCCGTGGGCCGCAGACTGTCCGTGTCCAGGACGCAGCGCACGAAGAACGCCCAGTCCGGCAGCAGCTGTTCGGCGCGCTCGGTCAGCAGCATGCCCTTGAGGTGCACACGATGACCCGCGCGCTGGGCCGGACTGACCGCCGACGGCAACACGTACGCCACCCCGCGGATCCCGGCGAGCGGCACGTCCAGGTCGATCGAGTCCAGCGGGGTGAACCCGAACTGGTCGTGGCAGTGCCGCGCCAGGGCCACCCGCCGGCCCGCGGGCGAGGCGTACGACCGGTCCCAGGGCGCCGGGAGGTCGGTGACCGCCTCGCCGTCGACCTGGACGTCGTACGGCAGCAGCGACCCGAAGTCCCGCGCCAGCGCGCGCACCCGCTGCGGCGTGAGCCACTCCGCGGCGCCGGCCCGCGCCACCAGGTGCACGGTGGTGCCCGGTTCGGGGCGCTCCGCGTCCGGCAGCGTCCGCACGGTGTACGAGCCGTCGTCGCGGGCCGTCCACTCCACCGGAGGCGCTCCGGGCGTGCGGGCGCTGCGGCTGACGACCCGGATCCGCTCGGCGACCACGAAACACGCCAGCAGCCCGATGCCGAACTGCCCGAGGAAGTCGGAGCGGGTCGCCTGAAGCCCCTCGGCGCGCTTGGAGCTGCGCCCGATGGTCGCCAGCAGACTGTGCACGTCGGACTCGGTGAGCCCGACACCGGAGTCCTCCACCCGCAGGGCACCGCCCTCCGTGTACAGCCGCACCCGCGCCGGGGCCTCGGGCTCCTCGGCATGCCGGGCGGTGATCGCGTCCACCGCGTTCTGCAGCAGTTCGCGCAGGTAGACCTTGGGACTGGAGTAGAGGTGATGGGACAGCAGGTCCACCAGACCACGCAGGTCGACCTGGAACGTATGAGGTGACTGTGATGCCTGGGACGGCTGTGAGGTCTGGGAGTCCATCGTCGCTGCGCCGGTGGGGGGAGTTCGCGACGGCGCGGGGTCGGGCGGTCCCGGTGAGGCGGTGACCGCGGGGAGGGATGGCCGGAGCACGCCATCCTAGGGCCCGAACGAGCGGCCTGACCAGGGGTTTCCCGGTATGTATACGGCAATGTCAGTGGCGTGGTGTGCAATGGATCTCGTGCCCGCACTGGAAGAACCACTGAAGAAGGTGCTCGGCCCCGCCACCGCGAAGGTGATGGCCGAGCATCTCGGCCTGCACTCCGTCGGCGACCTCCTGCACCACTATCCGCGCAGATACGAGGAGCGGGGACAGCTCACCCACCTCGCCGACCTCCCCATGGACGAGCACGTCACGGTGGTCGCCCAGGTCGCCGACGCCCGCCTGCACACCTTCGCCTCGGCCAAGGCCCCCCGCGGCAAGGGGCAGCGCCTGGAAGTCACGATCACGGACGGCAGCGGCCGCCTCCAACTCGTCTTCTTCGGCAACGGCGTCCACAAGCCCCACAAGGAACTCCTGCCGGGCACACGCGCGATGTTCGCGGGCAAGGTCTCCCTCTTCAACCGCCGCCTCCAACTCGCTCACCCGGCGTACGAGTTGCTGCGAGGCGATCCGGACGGTGCCGCCGAGTCCGTCGAGACCTGGGCCGGCGCCCTCATCCCGATCTACCCGGCCACCGCCAAGCTGGAGTCCTGGAAGATCGGCAAGGCGGTCCAGACGGTCCTGCCCAGCGCCCAGGAGGCCGTCGACCCCCTCCCCGACTCCCTCCGCGAGGGCCGCGGCCTGGTCCCCCTCCCCGAGGCCCTCCTCAAGATCCACCGCCCCCACACCAAGGCCGACATCGCCGACGCCCACTCCCGCCTCAAGTGGGACGAGGCCTTCGTCCTCCAGGTCGCCCTCGCCCGCCGCCGCCACGCCGACGCCCAACTCCCGGCGGTACCGAGGAGACCGGCCCCCGACGGCCTCCTCACGGCCTTCGACGCCCGCCTCCCGTTCACCCTCACCGACGGCCAGCAGAAGGTCTCGAAGGAGATCTTCGACGACCTGGCGACGGAGCATCCGATGCACCGGCTGCTGCAGGGGGAAGTGGGCAGCGGAAAGACGATGGTGGCCCTGCGCGCGATGCTCGCCGTCGTGGATGCCGGGGGACAGGCCGCCATGCTGGCTCCCACCGAAGTGCTCGCCCAGCAGCACCACCGCTCGATCGTGGAGATGATGGGCGAACTGGCCGAGGGCGGGATGCTCGGCGGATCCGAGCACGCCACCAAGGTGGTGCTGCTCACCGGATCCATGGGAGCGGCGGCCCGCCGCCAGGCCCTGCTCGACCTGGTCACCGGAGAGGCCGGCATCGTGATCGGCACGCACGCGCTGATCGAGGACAAGGTGCAGTTCCACGACCTCGGCCTGGTCGTGGTCGACGAACAGCACCGCTTCGGCGTCGAACAGCGCGACGCCCTGCGCGGCAAGGGCAAGCAGCCCCCGCACCTGCTGGTCATGACGGCCACCCCCATTCCGCGCACGGTCGCCATGACGGTCTTCGGCGACCTGGAGACCTCCGTCCTCGACCAGCTCCCGGCCGGCCGCTCACCGATCGCCAGCCATGTCGTCCCGGCCGCCGACAAGCCCCATTTCCTGGCCCGCGCCTGGGAACGGGTCCGCGAGGAGGTCGAGAACGGCCACCAGGCCTACGTCGTCTGCCCCCGCATCGGCGACGAGGAGGACGACCCGAAGAAGCAGAAGAAGTCCGCCGAGGACGAGGCCGAGAAACGGCCCCCGCTCGCCGTCCTCGACGTGGCCGACCAGCTCACCAAGGGCCCCCTCCAGGGGCTCCGGGTCGAGGTCCTGCACGGCCGTATGCACCCCGACGACAAGGACGCGGTCATGCGCCGCTTCGCCGCCGGCGAGACCCACGTCCTGGTCGCCACGACCGTCATCGAGGTCGGCGTCAACGTCCCCAACGCCACCGCGATGGTCATCATGGACGCCGACCGCTTCGGAGTCTCCCAGCTCCACCAGCTCCGCGGCCGGGTCGGCCGTGGCTCGGCGGCCGGTCTGTGCCTCCTGGTCACCGAGATGCCGGAGGCGAGCGCCGCCCGCCAGCGCCTGAACGCGGTCGCGTCGACGTTGGACGGCTTCGAGCTTTCCCGCATCGACCTGGAGCAGCGCCGCGAGGGCGACGTTCTTGGCCAGGCCCAGTCGGGGGCCCGTACCTCGTTGCGTGTCCTGGCGGTGATCGAGGACGAGGAGATCATCACGGAAGCGCGGGAGGAGGCCGTGACCCTGGTGGCGGCGGATCCGGAGCTGACGGGACTTCCGGGCCTACGGACCGCTCTGGACGCCCTCCTGGACGAGGAAAGGGAGCAGTACTTGGAGAAGGGGTGAGGGAGAATCCCTGAGGGGCGCGGGGCTGCATTGCCCATGCGGCTACCGTCGCGGGGGCGCGACCAGCCACACTGAACGTAAGGCCGCTCACAAGCAAGGACCAAAGATGACCCGCGTGATCGCCGGCGCAGCCGGTGGACGTCGCCTGGCCGTCCCGCCAGGGACCGGCACCCGTCCTACCTCCGACCGTGCGCGCGAAGGTCTCTTCTCCACCTGGCAGTCTCTTCTGGGCGGCCCCCTGGACGGCGAACGGGTCCTCGACCTCTACGCCGGATCAGGCGCGGTCGGCCTCGAAGCCCTCTCCCGCGGCGCCGGCCACACCCTCCTCGTGGAGGCCGACGCGCGAGCGGCCCGCATCGTCCGGGAGAACGTGAAGAACCTCGGCCTGCCCGGCGCCGAGGTCCGCGCGGGCAAAGCGGAACAGATCATCCGTACCTCGGCGCCCGAGGAGCCGTACGACCTCGCGTTCCTGGACCCCCCTTACCGAGTCACAGATCACGATCTTCGCGAGATTCTGCTCACACTCCGCTCAGGGGGCTGGCTCGCGGACGACGCCCTCGTCACCGTGGAGCGCAGCACCAGAGGCGGCACATTCCACTGGCCGGACGGCTTCGAGGCGGTCCGGTCCCGTCGCTACGGCGAGGGAACGTTTTGGTACGGTCGCGCCGCCTCTACGTGCGAAGACGCACGATGACCGGACCGGAGAGCGAGGGATCACTAGTGCGCCGCGCCGTCTGTCCCGGGTCGTTCGACCCGATCACCAACGGACATCTCGACATCATTTCCCGCGCCTCCCGTCTGTACGACGAGGTCTACGTCGCGGTGATGATCAACAAGTCCAAGAAGGGCCTCTTCGAGATCGACGAGCGGATCGACCTGATCCGCCAGGTCACCGCCGAGTACGGCAACGTCCGGGTCGAGGCCTTCCACGGCCTGCTCGTCGACTTCTGCAAGGAGCGGGACATCCCGGCCATCGTCAAGGGCCTGCGCGCGGTCAGCGACTTCGACTACGAGCTGCAGATGGCCCAGATGAACAACGGCCTCTCGGGCGTGGAGACCCTCTTCGTGCCCACCAACCCCACCTACAGCTTCCTTTCGTCCTCCCTGGTCAAGGAGGTCGCGACCTGGGGCGGAGACGTCTCCCACCTGGTGCCGCCCCTGGTCCTGGAGGCGCTCACCCGGCGCCTGCGGCAGGACTGACCCGCTGACGGCCCGTCACCCGGTGTCCGGCGGCCACCTCATGGCCGTACAGTCGTCCCGTCCGTCTCCAACGCATCTGTAGAGAGTGGCGAGCACACGGTGGACGTGCAGAAGAAGCTCGACGAGATCGTCGCCGCGGTCTCAGGCGCCCGGTCCATGCCCATGTCGGCCTCGTGCGTGGTCAACCGCGCCGACCTGCTCTCGATGCTGGAGGAGGTGCGGGCGGCGCTGCCCGACTCCCTCGCCCAGGCCCAGGAGCTGATCGGCGACCGCGAGCAGATGGTCGAGCAGGCCCGCCAGGAGGCCGAGCGGATCATCGAGACCGCCCACGCCGAGCGCGGCTCCCTGATCTCCGACACCGAGGTGGCCCGCCGCTCCCAGGCCGAGGCCGACCGCATCCTCGCCGAGGCCCGCAAGGAGGCCGAGGAGGTCCGAGCCGAGGCCGACGAGTACGTCGACTCCAAGCTCGCCAACTTCGAGGTCGTCCTCACCAAGACCCTCGGCTCCGTCGGCCGCGGCCGCGAGAAGCTCCTCGGCACCGGCCCGGGCGTCGACGAGCAGGGCTACGAGGACGAGGACGCCCCCGAGCGCAGCCACGACCCGGAGACCCTGCGCCGCAACGCCGATGCATACGTCGACGTCAAGCTCGGTGCCTTCGAGGCGGTCCTCGCCAAGACCCTGGAGGCCGTCGGCCGCGGCCGCCAGAAACTGCACGGTCGCATCGCCAGCGACGACCTCGGCGCCCTCGCCGACGACCTCACGACGGTCCAGCACTCCAGCGACGCCGACTACCTGGCCGACCTCGCCGCGCTCGCGGAGGCGGACACCGCGGCGGCGGCCGAGCAGCAGGCACAGCGGCAGTACGACCAGCAGCCGGCGTACGGCTACCAACAGCAGCAGGCCGACCCCTACGGCTACCAGCAGCAGGGCTACGGCCAGCAGGCGGACCCGTACGGCTACCAGCAGCAGGCCGACCCGTACGCGTACCAGGGCTACGACCCCCAGCAGGCCGCCTACGACCCGCACCAGAGCGCACAGCAGGCCCAGCAGCCCCAGCACGATCAACAGGCTCAGCACGCCCAGCAGGGTTACGCCCTCGACGAGACCAGCCTCTTCGACACCGGCATGATCAGCGCGGAGCAGTTGCGGGCCTACGAACAGGGCCGCGGCCTGTAACAACGGGGGCGCCAGGCGCGGATTGGGCTATGAGCGAATGGTCCAGTATCCTGGCTCTTCGGTCGCGTGTGCGCTTCGCTGATTTCGTATACGCCCGCGATCAAAGCTGCCCATGAACACCGAGGGCGGCATCCCCGAGCTCGGAAAGATCGAAAGCAGGAATGGCCCTGAACGCCCGCCTCGACCACCGCAACCCTCTCGTGTTCGACACGCACGAGCTGGGGCGGCGTCCTGGTGCGCTGCAGCGCCTGACCCGCACGATCGACGCTCCCAAGGACTTCGGTATCCAGGGAGTCATCGGAGTACCGGAAGGTGCCCCGGTCGAGCTCGAACTCCGGCTCGAGTCGGTCATGGAAGGGGTGCTCGTCACAGGCACCGCCCGTGCACAGGCCGAGGGGGAGTGCGTAAGGTGTCTGGAGCCGCTCGAGCTCGAACTCGAAGCGGACTTCCAGGAGATGTTCTCGTACCCTGACGCCGACGACCGTGGCCGTGTGAAAGCGGAACCGGCCGACGACGCCGAGGAAGACGAGGACAGGCTCTTTCTCGAGGACGGCCTGTTCGACCTCGAGCCCGTGCTGCGTGACGCGGTGGTGCTCGCACTGCCGATGCAGCCGGTGTGCCAGGAAGACTGCCCAGGTCTGTGCGCCGAGTGCGGTGCACGCCTTGCGGACGACCCGGACCACCACCATGACGCCGTCGACATCCGTTGGGCGGCACTGCAGGGACTCGCCGAAACCATGACGGACGGCGAGAAGGACGAGATGAGCGGCGGCGCGCCTCGATCGGCACGCCCCGACGAGAAGCAGGAGAAGTAGCCGTGGCTGTTCCGAAGCGGAAGATGTCGCGCAGCAACACGCGCCACCGCCGGTCGCAGTGGAAGGCTGCGGTCCCCACCCTGGTTGCGTGCGAGCGCTGCCACGAGCCCAAGCAGCAGCACATCGCGTGCCCGTCTTGCGGCACCTACAACAAGCGCCAGGTCCTCGAGGTCTGAGCGGCTGGTGAGAGGCACTGTGTCCACGCCGAAGAAAAACTCTGCGGACCACACGGCCTCGTCCCACACGCTTCTGGAAGGGCGGCTCGGGTACAAGCTCGAGTCCGCCCTTCTGGTGCGTGCGCTGACCCACCGTTCGTACGCGTACGAGAACGGCGGTCTGCCGACGAACGAGCGGCTGGAGTTCCTCGGGGACTCCGTGCTCGGCCTCGTCGTCACGGACACGCTGTACCGCACCCACCCCGATCTCCCCGAGGGCCAGTTGGCCAAGCTTCGGGCCGCGGTGGTCAACTCGCGTGCGCTGGCGGAGGTCGGCCGCGGCCTCGACCTGGGCTCCTTCATCCGGCTCGGCCGCGGTGAAGAGGGCACGGGCGGCCGGGACAAGGCATCCATCCTCGCCGACACCCTCGAAGCGGTGATCGGCGCGGTCTATCTCGACCAGGGCCTCGACGCGGCCTCCGAACTGGTGCACCGCCTGTTCGACCCGCTGATCGAGAAGTCCTCGAACCTCGGTGCCGGCCTGGACTGGAAGACCAGTCTCCAGGAGCTCACCGCGACCGAAGGCCTCGGCGTGCCCGAGTACCTGGTCACGGAGACCGGCCCCGACCACGAGAAGACCTTCACTGCTGCCGCCCGCGTCGGAGGCGTCTCGTACGGCACCGGCACCGGCCGCAGCAAGAAGGAGGCGGAGCAACAGGCCGCCGAGTCCGCGTGGCGCTCCATCCGCGCCGCCGCGGACGAGCGAGCCAAGGCGGCGAGGACGGCCCAGGCCGCCCAGCCGGCCGACGGCACTCCGGACCCCGAGTCCGCCTCCGCATAACACGCAGTCGGCACTCAGCACTGCTGAGTCGCACAGACGAACAGCGCGATCCGGGCGCCCGTCCCCTGCCAGGGGACGGGCGCCCGGATCGTGACCGGCTGACGGCCGCCGTGGACGGCGCGTTACGCTGCGGTTGCCCGCACACCTGTCGAAGGAGCCCCGTGCCTGAGCTGCCCGAGGTCGAGGTCGTCCGGCGTGGTCTGGAGCGGTGGGTCGCGCACCGGGTCGTCGCCGACGCCGAGGTCCTGCACCCGCGCGCGGTACGCCGGCACATCGCCGGGGCCGACGACTTCGCGCACCGTCTCAAGGGCCACCGCATCGGCGTTCCGAGCCGTCGCGGCAAGTACCTGTGGCTGCCGCTGGAGGACACGAACCAGTCCATCCTGGCGCACCTCGGGATGAGCGGTCAGCTGCTGGTGCAGCCGCAGGGGTCACCCGACGAGAAGCACCTGCGCATCCGGGTCCGGTTCGCCGACGCCCAGGCGACCGAGCTCCGCTTCGTCGACCAACGCACCTTCGGCGGGCTGTCGTTGCACGACAACACCCCCGACGGTCTGCCCGACGTCATCGCGCACATCGCCCGCGACCCCCTCGACCCGCTCTTCGACGACGAGGCGTTCCACCAGGCGCTGCGCCGCAAGCGCAGCACCATCAAACGGGCACTGCTCGACCAGTCGTTGATCAGCGGCGTCGGCAACATCTACGCGGACGAGGCCCTTTGGCGCGCCCGCGTCCACTACGAACGCCCGACCGCCGGCTTCACCCGCCCCCGCACGGCCGAACTCCTCGGCCACGTACGGGACGTGATGACCGCGGCCCTCGCCGTCGGCGGTACGAGCTTCGACAGCCTGTACGTCAACGTCAACGGCGAGTCGGGCTACTTCGACCGGTCGCTGGACGCGTACGGCCGCGAGGGGCTGCCCTGCAAGAGGTGCGCCACGCCGATGCGCAGGCGCCCCTGGATGAACCGGTCCAGTTACTTCTGCCCGAAGTGTCAGCGGGCGCCGCGCGTCTCGTCGTAACGCAGGCGCGACCGGAGGACCTCGTCCATGTTGCCCTCGACGAAGTGGATGAGGGACAGCAGGCGCTCGGCCACCTCGTGCCCCAGCGGGGTCAGCTCGTAGTCGACCCGGGGCGGGTTGGTCGGCTGGGCCTCGCGGTGCACCAGGCCGTCGCGCTCCAGTGCGTGCAGGGTCTGGGAGAGCATCTTCTCGCTGACGCCGTCGACGCGGCGGCGCAGCTCGTTGAAGCGCAGCGAGCCCTCGTGCAGCGCGCCGAGGGTGAGACCGCCCCAGCGTCCCGTGATGTGCTCCAGCGTGCCGCGCGAGGGGCAAGCCTTGGCGAAGACGTTGAAGGGGAGGTCCTGCCCCTCCGTCTCGTCCGCGCGCTGAATGATGTTCATGTGTGGAGCGTACTCGAAGGCAGCGCTAACCAACAGGTTGCACTAACCGGAAGTTAGTGCTCCCGTGTGATCGGCAGGCGGCGATCAGTACCCGAAGTCCTGGGTCCACCAGGGCCCGCCGGACCCGTAGTGCACACCGACGCCCAGCGTCTTGAAGTCGCAGTTCAGGATGTTGGCGCGGTGGCCGGGGCTGTTCATCCAGGCCTCCATGACCGCTGCCGCGTCGGCTTGGCCCCGGGCTATGTTCTCGCCGCCGAGGTTGGTGATGCCCGCCTTCGCGGCCCGGTCCCAGGGGGAGGCTCCGTCGGGGTCGGTGTGGTCGAAGAAGCCCCGCGCGGCCATGTCCTCGCTGAAGGCCTCGGCCAGCTCGGTGAGCGAGCTGTTGGCGGCCACGGCGCTGCAGCCCACCTTCGCCCGCTCCTCGTTGACCAGCTTGAGCACCTCCGCCTCGGCGGCGGCCTCCGCGGAGACCGCGCCCGGGGCGCTGCTGCGCTGCGGCTCCTTCGTCGCCTTGCGCGACGGCGTGGGCTGCGGCTTCTTCGACGGGGTCGCCGTCGTCGGCTTCTCGGACGGCTTCTCGGTCGGCGTGGCCGACGGGGTGGCGGACGAGGTCGAGGGAGAGGGTGAAGGCGAGGCGGACCGCTCTGCGTCGCGGCTGGTCGTCGTACCGCCGGCGCGGCTTTCCTCGGAGGTGGCGGCGGGACCCGAGGCGCCGCCCTGCTGGGCGTCCGAGTTGGTGGGCGTGTCGACGGCCTGCGTCGCCTCGCCGCCACTGCCGCCGCCGAGCTTGTAGCTCTCGAGGCCGGGCACCACGCCCGAGGCGACCGCGACGGTGCCGAGGGCGACCGCGGCGGAGACGCCGAGCAGACCCGCGCGGACCGGAGTCGCGGCCTTCCGCTTCCGGCGCCGGTCGCGCGCGCTGCCGCCGGAGGGCGTGTAGCCGTCCGCCGGGAAGGCGGTGGTGCCGGTGGAGTGGGCGTAGTCGTCGGTCGCGAAGAGGTACTCCTGGCTCTTCGTGTAGCTCTCGGCGTATTCCTCGGGGCGCAGATAGGGCGCGATGCCCATCGTGGCGTGCTCGCCCTCGTACGCGTCCTGCCGGCCGCGGCCCCTCGTGGAGGGGCCGTCGGTCTCCGTGACCCCCGTGGCGCGGCCCGTGGCGGCGCGGCCGGCGGCGTGGCGTCGGTGGCGTCCCATGTCCTGGCCTTCCTCGTCCTAGCGGTCAACCCCACCCATACGATCTTGTGGTCAACCTGACTCACCTGATCGAGTGAGTTTCATATGAGATGGGTTTGGGTGGGGACGGTACCGCATGGCGCTCGGGGCGGAAGTGTCCCGAGTGACTTTGGCCGGTTAGGTTGCACCCATGAGCGAGGATGTACGGCTGGTCGCCTGGGTGCGGGGACGTGTCCAAGGTGTGGGTTTCCGCTGGTTCACACGGGCCAAGGCGCTCGAGATCGGCGGGCTGAGTGGTTTTGCTCTCAATTTGGCCGACGGTCGGGTGCAGGTGGTCGCCGAGGGGGCACCCGAGGGGTGTGAGGGGCTCCTGCGGTGGCTCCAGAGTGACGACACGCCCGGACGCGTGGACGGCGTCACCGAGATCTGGGACACACCGCGCGGGGGCTACGACGGCTTCGCCGTCCGCTGACCCCGCGCCCGTAACCGGCTCCGGCGGAAGCGGAGGGGCATGCCACGGGCACCTGCCCCAAGCAGAAAGAAGCAGGTGGTTGCCAAGAAGCGCTTGCGGTGGCAGGCTCCGCAGGCAAGGATGATCGCCACGCCCCGAGGGGCCCGCAGGAGTCGCCGCGTCGCCGTTCAAGGCCGCGTGCCCCCGGGATGCCCACCAATACGGGGCGTGATCGTGTTGACCGTCAAACTTTTTGGTGAGACGCTGAAAGCACCCCGCGCACCTTAGCTGTTTGGCATGGAAGAACGGCAGCAAGAACTCAAGAGTGTCAAGCACCGCGGGTGCGAATCCCTCACGACCCACACCGCTTCGGTCGGTCACTCAGTGTGGAGGACCATCCATCATGGCAAAGGCGCTTCTCGGTTACGTCGGCGGCTCCGACCCTCGACTCCTCGCCGAGATGCGACGGCTCCAGCAGCGCGTACAGGACCTTGAATCCGAGCTCGTACGGATCCAGGCTGAAAACGACTCGCTGACGGCTGCCGCTTCTCACGACAGGATCATGGAGAGCATCGACGCACACCAGGCGGAGCCTGCGCTCACCTGATCGCTGCATCGCTCCACGACAGCACACGCATCGGTTGGGCTGCCCGTATCAACCGCTAAGTTGTCAGAGTTTGCAAGGGACGCTTCGGCGTCCCTTCTTTCTTTTCCCCCGTCGCCCCCGAATACCGCTTTTGTGTATGTCGTGTACTTTCCCCACGCATCCTTTCACTGTCTTTAACGTTTGGTGTGCCCTGCGCGTTCATGGGCGAAACCGCGGGTTCATGGAGTGAGACAACACCGGGGGGTAGAGTCCGGCGGCGTGCACCTCAAGGCCCTGACCCTCCGCGGCTTCAAGTCGTTCGCCTCCGCGACCACGCTCCGGTTCGAGCCGGGCATCACCTGTGTCGTCGGTCCGAACGGCTCGGGCAAGTCCAATGTGGTGGACGCGCTCAGCTGGGTCATGGGTGAGCAGGGTGCCAAGTCGCTGCGCGGCGGCAAGATGGAGGACGTCATCTTCGCCGGCACCACCGGCCGTCCGCCGCTGGGCCGCGCCGAGGTCTCCCTGACCATCGACAACTCCGACGGGGCCCTGCCCATCGAGTACGCCGAGGTCACCATCACGCGGATCATGTTCCGCAACGGCGGCAGCGAGTACCAGATCAATGGCGACACCTGCCGTCTCCTCGACATCCAGGAACTGCTGTCCGACTCCGGCATCGGCCGCGAGATGCACGTCATCGTCGGCCAGGGCCAGCTCGACTCCGTCCTGCACGCCGACCCCATGGGCCGTCGCGCCTTCATCGAGGAGGCGGCGGGCGTCCTCAAGCACCGCAAGCGCAAGGAGAAGGCGCTGCGGAAGCTGGACGCGATGCAGGCCAACCTCGCGCGCGTGCAGGACCTGACCGACGAGCTCCGGCGCCAGCTCAAACCGCTCGGCCGTCAGGCCGCGGTCGCCCGCCGCGCCGCCGTCATCCAGGCCGACCTGCGTGACGCGCGCCTGCGTCTGCTCGCCGACGATCTCGTACGGATGCGGGAGGCGCTCCGGACCGAGGTCGCCGACGAGGCCGCCCTCAAGGAACGCAAGGAGGCGGCCGAGGAGGAGCTGCGCAAGGCGCTCCAGCGCGAGGCGCTCCTGGAGGACGAGGTACGACAGCTCACCCCGCGCCTCCAGCGCGCCCAGCAGACCTGGTACGAGCTGTCGCAGCTCGCCGAGCGGGTGCGCGGCACGATCTCGCTGGCCGACGCGCGCGTGAAGAGCGCCACCTCCGTGCCGCCCGAGGAGCGGCGCGGCCGTGACCCGGAGGACATGGAGCGCGAGGCCGCCCGCATCCGGGAGCAGGAGGCCGAGCTGGAGGCGGCTCTGGAGGCCGCCGAGCGGGCCCTGGAGGACACGGTCGCCCACCGCGCCGACCTGGAGCGCGAACTGGCCGTGGAGGAACGCCGACTGAAGGACGTCGCCCGGGCCATCGCCGACCGCCGCGAAGGCCTGGCACGGCTCAACGGGCAGGTCAACGCGGCCCGCTCCCGCGCCGCGTCCGCCCAGGCCGAGATCGACCGCCTCGCCGCCGCCCGCGACGAGGCACAGGAGCGCGCGGTCCGGGCCCAGGAGGAGTACGAGGCACTGAAGGCGGAGGTCGACGGCCTCGACGCCGACGACGCGGAACTCGCCGAACAGCACGAGGCGGCCAAGCGACAGCTGGCCGAGGCGGAGACCGCCCTGAGCGCCGCCCGCGAGGCCGCCACCGCGACGGAACGCAAACGCGCCGCGACCCAGGCCCGCCACGAGACCCTGGCGTTGGGCCTGCGCCGCAAGGACGGCACGGGCGCGCTCCTCGGGGCGAAGGATCGGCTGAGCGGTCTACTGGGCCCCGCGGCGGAGCTGCTGACGGTGACCCCGGGCTACGAAGTGCCGCTCGCGGCCGCGTTCGGAGCGGCCGCGGACGCGATCGCCGTGACCTCACCGTCCGCCGCGGCCGAAGCGATCCGGCTGCTGCGCAAACAGGACGGTGGCCGAGCCGCGTTGCTGCTGGCAGGGGAGCAAGAGGAGCCGACTCCGACCGGTACGGCGGCTCCCCCGAGGGGCGCGGGACTGTATGGAGATGCGGCTCCGCAGCGGGGCGCGACCGGGGACGGGCCCGCAGACGAACGACGGCCTTCCCCCGCCCCTCCTGCGGAGCGCTTCGTCCGCGGCCCCTCCGACCTCCTCCCCGCCGTCCGGCGCCTCCTGCGGGACATCGTCGTGGTCGACACCCTCGAGGACGCCGAGGACGTCGTCCGCGCGCACCCCGACCTCACGGCCGTCACCGCCGAAGGCGACCTGCTGGGGGCGCACTTCGCGCACGGCGGGTCCGCGGGCGCGCCCAGCCTGCTCGAGGTGCAGGCGTCCGTGGACGAGGCCGCCGCCGAGCTGGAGGAGCTGGCGGTGCGGTGCGAGGAGCTGACGGAGGCGCAGCACGCGGCCGGTGAGCGGCGCAAGGAGTGTGCCGTCCTCGTGGAGGAGCTGGGGGAGCGGCGCCGGGCCGCCGACCGGGAGAAGTCGTCGGTCGCCCAGCAGCTCGGGCGGCTGTCCGGGCAGGCGCGCGGTGCCGCGGGTGAGGCGGAGCGGTCGGCGTCGGCGGCCGCGCGGGCGCAGGAGGCGCTGGACAAGGCACTCCAGGAGGTCGAGGAGCTGGCCGAACGGCTCGCCGTCGCCGAGGAGCTGCCGGTCGAGGAGGAGCCCGACACCTCGGTACGGGACCGGCTCGCCGCCGACGGGGCCAACGCGCGGCAGACCGAGATGGAGGCGCGCCTCCAGGTCCGTACGCACGAGGAACGGGTCAAGGGACTCGCCGGGCGGGCCGACTCGCTGGACCGGGGCGCCCGCGCGGAGCGCGAGGCACGCGCGCGTGCCGAGCAGCGGCGGGCACGTCTCAGGCACGAGGCGGCCGTCGCCGAGGCCGTGGCCTCCGGTGCCCGGCAACTGCTCGCCCACGTCGAGGTGTCGGTCGGCCGAGCCGAGGAGGAGCGGGCCGCGGCCGAGGCCGCGAAGGCCCGGCGGGAGCAGGAACTCACCACCGCGCGGGGCGCGGGACGCGATCTCAAGGCCGAGCTCGACAAGTTGACGGATTCAGTCCACCGGGGCGAGGTACTCGGCGCCGAGAAACGGCTGCGGATCGAGCAGCTGGAGACGAAGGCGCTGGAGGAACTCGGTGTGGAACCGGCGGGGCTCGTGTCGGAGTACGGCCCGCACCACTTGGTGCCGCCCTCGCCCCCCGCCGAGGGGGAGCAGCTGCCGGAGGACCCGGAGCACCCGCGCAACCAGCCCAGGCCGTTCGTGCGGGCCGAGCAGGAGAAGCGGCTGAGGGCCGCCGAGCGGGCGTACCAGCAGCTGGGCAAGGTGAACCCGCTGGCCCTGGAGGAGTTCGCGGCGCTGGAGGAGCGCCACCAGTTCCTCAGCGAGCAGCTGGAGGACCTGAAGAAGACGCGCGCCGACCTGCTCCAGGTCGTCAAGGAGGTCGACGAGCGCGTCGAGCAGGTCTTCACCGAGGCCTACCGGGACACCGCCCGGGAGTTCGAGGGGGTCTTCAGCCGGCTGTTCCCGGGTGGTGACGGGCGTCTGATCCTGACCGACCCCGACAACATGCTCACCACGGGCGTGGACGTCGAGGCACGGCCGCCGGGCAAGAAGGTCAAGCGGCTCAGCCTGCTCTCGGGCGGCGAGCGGTCACTGACCGCGGTCGCCCTGCTGGTGTCGATCTTCAAGGCGCGCCCCAGCCCGTTCTACGTCATGGACGAGGTCGAGGCCGCCCTCGACGACACCAACCTCCAGCGGCTGATCCGCATCATGCAGGAGCTCCAGGAAGCCTCCCAGCTCATCGTCATCACGCACCAGAAGCGGACGATGGAGGTCGCCGACGCCCTCTACGGCGTATCGATGCAGGGCGACGGGGTGTCGAAGGTCATCAGCCAGCGTCTGCGCTGATGGATCTGCGCTGATCGGTCTCCATTTCTTCAAGACTTGAACACATTCCCCTTACGGGCCGCATCATGCCCCCCGATTACGGCCTCGTATCTCACATCCAGGCCCTCTTGACTTCGAAACTTGAAGGCATAGTCTCTGCAGCGTTACTTTTACCTTCAGGTACCACCTACCAGAAGGGTCGCCCCCCACCCGGCAGCGTTGCCGGTGGCCCGAGGAGTACACGTGACCAGCACAGCGCAGGCATCACAGTCAGGAGCCAGGACGGCTCATCCCGATCATCTCGGGCACGTCATCTTCATCGCGGCGGCGGCCGCGATGGGCGGTTTCCTCTTCGGCTACGACAGCTCCGTGATCAACGGCGCCGTCGAGGCGATCCGTGACCGGTACGACGTGGGCTCCGCGGCGCTGGCCCAGGTCATCGCCATCGCCCTGATCGGCTGCGCCATCGGCGCAGCGACCGCCGGCCGCATAGCCGACCGCATCGGCCGCATCCGGTGCATGCAGATCGCCGCCGTGCTGTTCACCGTCAGCGCCGTCGGCTCGGCGCTGCCCTTCGCGCTGTGGGACCTCGCCTTCTGGCGCGTCGTCGGCGGCTTCGCCATCGGCATGGCCTCGGTCATCGGCCCGGCCTACATCGCCGAGGTCGCCCCGCCCGCCTACCGTGGCCGTCTCGGCTCGTTCCAGCAGGCCGCGATCGTCGTCGGCATCGCCATCTCGCAGCTGGTCAACTGGGGTCTGCTGAACGCCGCCGGCGGCGACCAGCGCGGCAAGCTGATGGGCCTGGAGGCCTGGCAGGTCATGCTGGGCGTCATGGTCGTCCCGGCCGTCCTCTACGGCCTGCTCTCCTTCGCCATCCCCGAGTCCCCCCGCTTCCTGATCTCCGTCGGCAAGCGCGAGCGCGCCCGCGAGATCCTGGAAGAGGTCGAGGGCACCCACGTCGATCTGGACGCCCGGGTCGCCGAGATCGAGCAGGCCATGAAGAGCGAGCACAGGTCCACCTTCAAGGACCTGCTCGGCGGCGGCTTCTTCTTCAAGCCGATCGTCTGGGTCGGCATCGGCCTGTCGGTCTTCCAGCAGTTCGTCGGCATCAACGTCGCGTTCTACTACTCCTCGACACTGTGGCAGTCGGTCGGCGTCGACCCGACGGACTCGTTCTTCTACTCCTTCACGACGTCGATCATCAACATCGTCGGCACCGTGATCGCGATGATCTTCGTCGACCGCGTCGGCCGCCGCCCGCTCGCCATCATCGGCTCGATCGGCATGGTCGTCGGCCTGGCGCTGGAGGCCTGGGCGTTCTCGTACGACCTGGTCGGCGGCAAGCTGCCCAGCGCGCAGGGCTGGACCGCCCTGATCGCCGCGCATGTCTTCGTCCTCTTCTTCGCCCTGTCCTGGGGTGTGGTCGTCTGGGTCATGCTCGGCGAGATGTTCCCGAACCGGCTGCGCGCCGCCGCCCTGGGTGTGGCCGCCGCCGCGCAGTGGATCGCCAACTGGGCGATCACCGCGAGCTTCCCGTCGCTGGCCGACTGGAACCTCTCCGCGACCTACGTGATCTACACCGTGTTCGCCGCCCTCTCCGTCCCGTTCGTCCTGAAGTTCGTCAAGGAGACCAAGGGCAAGGCGCTGGAGGAGATGGGCTGACCCCTCACCCCGTCCCCCCGAGTTCGGGGAGAAGGGCCAAGTCCCCGCTGCCCCTCTCCCCGTATCCGTCCGACGTACTGCCCCGGCTCACCCCCCGAGCCGGGGCAGTACGTCTTCGCAGAACAGGCGCAGGCTGCGCCACCCCTCCTCCAGCGGCATCCCGCCGACCAGCGGATGCAGGACGAGACTGTCCAGGCCCAGCGCCACGCACGCGTCCGGGGTCAGCACCCGGTACACGCCCTCGGCGCGCAGCTCCGCCACGCTCGTGGCCGCCGACTTCACCGCCGAGCGGACGGAGCCGGACTGCCAGGAGGCGTAGGTCCGCGCCTCATGGAGGAAGTGCTCGCCGTACCGCTCCCACGTCCGCTCCGGATCTTCGGCCACGTGCAGCAGCGGGGTCACGGCGCCCGGCATCATCGTCCAGCCCTCGGTGCCGTACTCCACGAGCCGCTCCTTGTAGTACGCCTCCAGCTCCGGCAGGTGGGCGCTGGGGAAGAAGGGCAGGCCGAGCCGGGCGGCCCGGCGGGCGGCGGCCCTGGAGGAGCCGCCGACCAGCAGCAGGGGGTGCGGGTCGGAGCAAGGGCGCGGGGTGACCCGTACCGTACGGCCCCGGTAGGTGAACTCCTCGCCGGTCCACGCCTTCAGCACCGTCTCCAGCAGCTCGTCCTGGAGCCGCCCGCGCTGCCCGAAGTCCACGCCGAAGTGGTCGTACTCCTCGGGCCGGTAGCCGATCCCCGCGACGGTGACGAGCCGGCCGCCGCTCAGCAGATCCAGCACGGCGATGTCCTCGGCCAGCCGCAGCGGGTCGTGCAGTGGGCCGATGACCGCCGAGACGGTGACCGCCAGGCGCCGGGTCGCCCCGAGGACCGCGCCCGCGAAGACGAACGGCGAGGGCAGCCAGTTGTTGGCGGCCCCGTGGTGCTCCTCGGTCTGCACGGTGGCGACCCCGTGCTCGTCGGCGTACGCCGCCATCTCCAGGGCCGTGCGGTAGCGGGCGCTCAGCGACGCGGGCGTGGCGCCGGGCTCGACGAGATTGAAACGGACGACCGTGACGGGCATGGCGGGCCCCCTTCGTGTGTCGGAGGGGGACCGTAGCTGACGGTGCGTCAGACAACCAGAGGACGGCCGGAGGTGTCCGGCAACCCGGCGACTTTCTCACTTGGAGGAAAGCACAAGCTGGGTCCGGCGCAGGCCCATGGCTGATACTGGACGCGTTATGGACATCGTCATCCTTGCTGTCATCATCGCCGTGCTCGTGCTCGGCGCCATCGGCGGACTCATCGTCGGCAGCCGGCGCAGGAAGCCGCAGCCCCCGCCGCCGCCCGCCGCGCCCGACATCACCGCGCCTCCAGCCGAACCGCACGTCGGCGACGAGGCCGAGACGCCGCGCGACGAACCGCGCCGCACGATAGAGGAGGTGGACCTCCCGGACGGCGGCTCGACCGGCGTCGCCGTCGAGGAACCGCCCACCATCGAGGCTCCCCCGATCGAGATCCCGGAGCCCACCGAGGGGCGGCTCGTCCGCCTCCGCGCCCGTCTCTCCCGTTCCCAGAACGCCCTGGGCCAGGGGCTGCTCACGCTGCTGTCGCGCGAGCACCTCGACGAGGACACCTGGGAGGAGATCGAGGACACCCTGCTGACCGCCGACGTCGGTGTGCAGCCCACCCAGGAACTGGTCGAGGCGCTGCGCGCCCGGGTGAAGGTGCTCGGCACCCGCACCCCCCAGGAGCTGCGCGGCCTGCTGCGCGCGGAGCTGCTCAAGCTGGTCGGTACCGACTTCGACCGCGCCGTGAAGACCGAGCCCGCCGACCGCAAGCCGGGCATCGTGATGGTCGTCGGCGTCAACGGCACCGGCAAGACCACCACCACCGGCAAGCTCGCGCGCGTGCTCGTGGCGGACGGCCGCAGCGTCGTGCTCGGTGCCGCCGACACCTTCCGTGCCGCCGCCGCCGACCAGCTGCAGACCTGGGGTGAGCGCGTGGGCGCCCACACCGTCCGCGGGCCGGAGGCCGGCGACCCCGCCTCCGTCGCGTTCGACGCGGTCAAGGAGGGCAAGGAGATGGGGGTCGACGTCGTCCTCATCGACACCGCGGGCCGCCTGCACACCAAGACCGGGCTCATGGACGAGCTCGGCAAGGTCAAGCGGGTCGTCGAGAAGCACGCCCCGCTCGACGAGGTGCTGCTCGTCCTCGACGCCACCACCGGGCAGAACGGTCTCGTCCAGGCCCGGGTGTTCGCCGAGGTCGTCGACATCACCGGCATCGTGCTGACCAAGCTGGACGGTACGGCCAAGGGCGGCATCGTCGTCGCGGTCCAGCGCGAGCTGGGCGTGCCCGTCAAGCTGGTCGGACTCGGTGAGGGCGCGGACGACCTGGCGCCCTTCGAGCCGGAGGCTTTCGTGGACGCGCTGATCGGTGAGTGAAGCCCGTCCCCGCGAGGAAGCGCCCGTCCCCGAGACAGTCGGGGGACGGGCGCTTCGCTGTGTCCGCCTGATCGTGCGGGCCCGAGCGGTGTGGCCGGACCGGCTCTACGCGCGCGAGCGGTGGGCCACGTAGGCGAGCGTGCCCAGCAGCAGCCGGGCCGCCGGTGGCTTCGTGGCCGTGTCCAGCTCGGGCGGGCGCAGCCAGCGGACCGGGCCGAGGCCGCCGCGGTCGGAGGGGGGCGCCGTGATGTGCGTACCGGGGCCGAGGCCGCGCAGGTCCAGGGAGGACGGGTCGTCCCAGCCCATGCGGTAGAGCAGCGCGGTCAGGTCCGCGACCGCGCCGGGGGCGACGAAGAAGTGGACGCGGCCCTCGGGGGTCACGGTCACCGGACCCAGGGGGAGGCCCATCCGCTCCAGCCGGACCAGCGCCCGCCGGCCGGCGGCCTCGGCCACCTCGATCACCTCGAACGCCCGCCCCACCGACAGCATCACCGCGGCCCCCGGGACCTCGCCCCACGCCTCGGTCACCTCGTCAAGCGTGGCCCCCGCGGGGATCTCCGGCGCGAAGTCCAGCGGATGCGCGCCCGGCGCCCGGCAGCCGGAGCGACCACAGGAGCACGCGCCCGCGGCGGCCCGTGCGCCCGGGACGACGTCCCAGCCCCACAGGCCGGTGAACTCGGCCACGGCCGTGCACTCGGACGAGCGGCCGCGGCGGCGTGAAGTGGACCGGAGGTCGCGCATCCCCCGACTGCTGCCGATCGTGAAGCCCATGCCCCCTCCAACGGGTCCGACGCACCGATGGTTACGAGAAGCGCCCGGAATGTTACTTTGAGTTATCAACTTCCGTGTTCGGCGGTCATTGAACCGGCGCTTGGAAGTGCATGGGGTGGTGCAGGCGTCAACACGCGCCCCCGCGTGCATCGTTCCGCTCGCTCTCGGCTGTCCTCTGTCAAGTCAATCGCGAGTGGACGACCGTTAGTTCATTCGAAGGGGTGGCGAATGGTGGCGTTTCCCTGTTCGCCATGGCTGGAAGCGTGATCGTGGGATTACGTTGAGTGCATGAATCCTGGGGGCACATGCACAGTTGGGTATGCCGGAGGCAAGGTGACTTCCCGTTCGAAGGGTGGCAACCGTCGTACGGGAGGCGGCGATTGGCGGCATTCTGATAGGGCTTGGCGCACTCGGCGACAAGTGGTTCCAGGGATGGGGGCGTTCCAGTGGGCGGCAACGGCGGAGGCGGGACGAACGCTGACAAGCGCCCCAACGCGCTGCTCGGGTCGTGGTTCGTGCGCAGCGGCTGGTCCAAGGGCGAGCTCGCGCGCCAGGTCAACCGCCGGGCCCGCCAGTTGGGCGCCAACCACATCTCCACGGACACCTCGCGCGTGCGCCGCTGGCTCGACGGCGAGAACCCCCGCGAGCCCATTCCCAGGATCCTGTCCGAGCTGTTCTCCGAGCGGTTCGGCTGTGTCGTCTCCGTCGAGGACCTCGGACTGCGCGCGGTCCGCCAGTCACCGTCCGTGTCCGGCGTGGACCTGCCCTGGACGGGCCCGCAGACCGTGGCCCTGCTCGGCGAGTTCTCGCGCAGCGACCTGATGCTGGCGAGGCGCGGCTTCCTCGGGAGCTCGCTGGCCCTGTCCGCGGGCCCGTCCCTCATCGAGCCCATGCAGCGCTGGCTCGTCCCCACGCCGCCCGCCTCGCGCACCGACGCCGAGCCGATCCCCAGCAGCCGCGCGCGCGGCCGCCTCTCCAAGCCCGAACTGGAACTGCTGGAGTCCACCACCGCGATGTTCCGGCAGTGGGACGCCCAGTGCGGCGGCGGCCTGCGCCGCAAGGCCGTCGTCGGCCAGCTGCACGAGGTCACCGACCTCCTCCAGGAGCCCCAGCCCGAGGCCACCACGAAGAAGCTGTTCAAGGTCGCCGCCGAGCTCGCCGAACTGGCCGGCTGGATGAGCTACGACGTGGGGCTGCAGCCCACCGCGCAGAAGTACTTCGTCCTCGCCCTGCACGCCGCCAAGGAAGCCGGCGACAAGCCCCTCGGCTCCTACGTCCTGTCCAGCATGAGCCGCCAGATGATCCACCTCGGCCGGCCCGAGGACGCCCTGGAACTGATCCACCTCGCACAGTACGGAAGCCGTGACTGCGCGAGCCCGCGCACCCAGTCGATGCTGTATGCGATGGAGGCCCGCGCCTACGCCAACATGGGGCAGCCCGGAAAGTGCAAGCGGGCCGTGCGGATGGCGGAGGACTCCTTCGCCGACGCCGACGACTGGGACGAGCCGGACCCCGACTGGATCCGCTTCTTCTCCGAGGCCGAGCTGCACGGCGAGAACAGCCACTCCTTCCGCGACCTCGCCTATGTCGCCGGCCGCAGCCCCACCTACGCCTCCCTGGCCGAGCCCCTCATGCGGCGGGCCGTCGCGCTGTTCGCCGAGGACACCGAGCACCAGCGGTCGTACGCACTGAACCTGATCGGGATGGCCACGGTCCACCTGCTCCAGCGCGAGCCCGAGCAGAGCACCGGACCGACCGTGCTGGCCATGCAGATCGCCAAGAAGGTGCGCTCCGAACGCGTCAACACCCGTATCCGAAAGACCGTGGACACGGCCGTACGCGACTTCGGGGACCTCACCGAGGTCGTGGACCTCACCGAACGGCTGGCGACCGAGCTGCCCGAGGCGGTCGAAGCAGCCGTCTGAACCCCTGAGCCCCGGCCGCGGCCGGCCCTCCCGAACTGCCCGACTCGGCTCCCCCGTGCCAGGTCGTCGGAGGCCGCCGCGGCCGGTTCTTCGATCCTTCGAATGAAGGTTGCGCCACGATAACGATCCACGCGGCGCGCCTCCGGCAGTTCATCGACGCGTAACACGCACGGCGCCTTCGTCACGGCGGCGAAACAACGAGGGGCTTCCACCGAAACCGCGCTGCGCCAATCTCATGGCGCATAACCGGCCCACCCCTCAATCCGCTCAGGCTTCGCCCGCACGGGGCCGTACCAATGACGAGGAGACGCCGATGGCACCAGCCATCACGCTCGCCGCAGAAGCACCCAAGCTGTCTGCCGCCAACACGGGCTTCATGCTCATCTGTTCCGCCCTGGTGCTGATCATGACTCCGGGTCTGGCCTTCTTCTACGGAGGCATGGTCCGGGTCAAGAGCACCCTGAACATGCTGATGATGAGCTTCATCAGCATCGGGATCGTCACCATCCTCTGGGTGCTGTACGGCTTCTCCATGGCCTTCGGTACGGACTCCGGCAGCGTCATCGGCTGGAACTCCGACTGGCTCGGCCTCAGCAACATCGGCCTGACGCAGCTGTGGGACGGCTACACGATCCCGATCTTCGTCTTCATGATCTTCCAGATGATGTTCGCCATCATCACTCCCGCCCTGATAAGCGGCGCTCTCGCGGACCGCGTGAAGTTCACCGCGTGGGCCCTGTTCGTCGCCCTGTGGGCCACGGTCGTCTACTTCCCGGTCGCGCACTGGGTCTGGGGCGCCGGCGGCTGGGCCTACGAGCTGGGCGTGATCGACTTCGCCGGTGGTACGGCGGTCCACATCAACGCCGGTGCCGGGGCCCTCGGCGTGATCCTCGTCATCGGCAAGCGCGTCGGCTTCAAGAAGGACCCGATGCGCCCGCACAGCCTCCCGCTGGTCATGCTCGGCGCCGGTCTGCTGTGGTTCGGCTGGTTCGGCTTCAACGCCGGCTCGTGGCTCGGCAACGACGACGGCGTCGGCGCGCTGATGTTCGTCAACACGCAGGTCGCCACCGCCGCCGCCATGCTGGCCTGGCTCATCTACGAGAAGATCCGCCACGGCGCGTTCACCACGCTGGGCGCCGCCTCCGGCGCGGTCGCCGGTCTGGTCGCCATCACCCCGTCCGGTGGCGCGGTCTCCCCGCTCGGCGCGATCGCCGTCGGCGCCATCGCCGGTGTCCTGTGCGCCATGGCCGTCGGCCTGAAGTACAAGTTCGGCTACGACGACTCCCTCGACGTCGTCGGCGTCCACCTCGTCGGCGGTGTCATCGGCTCCCTGCTGATCGGCCTCTTCGCCAGTGGCCACGGCCAGTCCGACGTCGAAGGCCTCTTCTACGGCGGCGGTCTGACCCAGTTCTGGAAGCAGTGCGCCGGTGTCTTCGCGGTCCTCGCCTACTCGCTGGTGGTCTCCGCGATCCTCGCCTTCCTCCTCGACAAGACGATCGGCATGCGCGTCACGGAGGACGAGGAGGTGGCCGGCATCGACCAGGCCGAGCACGCCGAGACCGCATACGACTTCAGCGGTGCCGGCGGCGGTGCCGCCCGGACCGCCGCCACGGCCCCGGTGGCCCCGGCCGCGAGCAAGAAGGTGGACGCATGAAGCTCATCACCGCCGTCGTGAAGCCCCACCGGCTCGACGAGATCAAGGAGGCCCTGCAGGCCTTCGGGGTACACGGTCTGACGGTCACCGAGGCGAGCGGCTACGGTCGTCAGAGGGGACACACCGAGGTCTACCGCGGTGCCGAGTACACCGTCGACCTGGTGCCCAAGATCCGCATCGAGGTCCTGGCCGAGGACGACGACGCCGAGCAGCTGATCGAGGTCATCGTCAAGGCCGCCCGCACCGGCAAGATCGGTGACGGCAAGGTCTGGTCCCTGCCGGTCGAGACGGCCGTCCGGGTCCGCACCGGCGAGCGCGGTCCGGACGCGCTGTAAAGAAAGAACCACCTGAATACAGGCAGGAGTCGCTGGGTGACGGGTACGGAGATGCGCACGGAAGCAGAGGACTCGGGACCCAGCGGCTACGCGGCGGCCCGGCTGCGCCTCCTCCAGGAGGGGGCGCGGTCCGGGCCGCCGCGCCGTGCCGCCCTCGCCGAACTGACCGACGAATGGCTCTCCGGCCTCTTCGACGCGGGCAGCGAGGAACTGCGCGGTGTCTCCCTGGTCGCGGTCGGCGGCTACGGCCGGGGCGAGCTGTCCCCGCGCAGCGACCTCGACCTGCTCCTGCTGCACGACGGGCAGGACCCCAAGGCCGTCGCCGCCCTGGCCGACCGACTCTGGTACCCCGTGTGGGACCTCGGCCTGGCCCTCGACCACTCCGTACGGACCCCGGCGGAGGCCCGCGGGACCGCGGGCGAGGACCTCAAGGTCCAGCTCGGCCTGCTCGACGCCCGCCACCTCGCGGGCGACCTCGGCCTCACCGCCGGCCTGCGTACGGCGGTCCTCGCCGACTGGCGCAACCAGGCACCCAAACGCCTCCCCGAACTCCAGGAGCTGTGCGCCGAGCGCGCCGAACGGCAGGGCGAGCTCCAGTACCTCCTCGAGCCGGACCTGAAGGAGGCCCGGGGCGGGCTCAGGGACGCCACCGCGCTGCGCGCCGTCGCCGCCTCCTGGCTGGCCGACGCCCCGCGCGAGGGCCTCGCCGACGCCCGGCGCCGCCTGCTCGACGTGCGCGACGCCCTCCACCTCACCACCGGGCGGGCGACCGACCGGCTCGCGCTCCAGGAGCAGGACCAGGTCGCCGCCGAGCTCGGGATGCTCGACGCCGACACACTGCTGCGGCAGGTGTACGAGGCGGCGCGGGTCATCTCGTATGCGAGCGATGTCACCTGGCGCGAAGTGGGGCGCGTGCTGCGCTCGCGCGCCGTACGGCCGCGTCTGCGCGCCATGCTGGGCGCCGGGAAGCCGGCCCCCGAACGGTCACCTCTCGCTGAGGGCGTCGTCGAGCAGGACGGCGAAGTGGTGCTCGCGCGCGCCGCACGCCCCGAACGCGACCCCGTACTCCCGCTGCGTGCCGCGGCCGCCGCCGCGCAGGCCGGCCTGCCGCTCTCCCTGCACGCCGTGCGGCGCATGGCGGCCGCCACCCGCCCCCTGCCCACTCCCTGGCCCGCCGAGGCGCGCGAACAACTCGTGACCCTGCTCGGCTCCGGACAGCCCACCATCGACGTCTGGGAGGCACTGGAGGCCGAGGGCCTGATCACCCGGCTGCTGCCGGACTGGGAGCGGGTGCGCTGCCGCCCCCAGCGCAACGCCGTCCACCTGTGGACCGTCGACCGGCACCTGATCGAGACCGCCGTCCGCGCCTCCGAGTTCACCCGCCGCGTCAGCCGCCCCGACCTGCTGCTCGTGGCCGCGCTGCTGCACGACATCGGCAAGGGCTGGCCCGGCGACCACTCCGTCGCGGGCGAGATCATCGCGAAGGACGTGGCCACCCGCATCGGCTTCGACCGCGCGGACGTGACGGTTGTCTCCTCGCTCGTACGCCATCACCTGCTGCTGATCGAGACGGCCACCCGGCGCGACCTGGAGGACCCGGCCACCGTCCGCTCCGTCGCCGAGGCGGTCGGCTCGCAGGGCACGCTGGAGCTGCTGCACGCGCTCACCGAGGCGGACGCGCTCGCGACCGGCCCGGCCGCCTGGTCGTCCTGGCGGGGCTCCCTCGTCGCCGACCTCGTCAAGCGGGTCTCGGCCGTGCTCGCCGGGGACGACCCCGAGGAACCCGAGGACACCGCGCCCACCGCCGAGCAGGAGCGGCTCGCCGTGGAGGCACACCGCACGGGCGGCCCGGTGCTGGCGCTGCGCGCGCAGACCGAGCCGCCCTCCGACGGCGAACCGTCCGGCGACCCCGAGCCACTGGGTGTGGAGCTGCTCATCGCCGTACCCGACCAGCCGGGCGTGCTGCCCGCGGTCGCCGGTGTCCTCGCCATGCACCGCCTCACCGTCCGCACCGCGGAACTGCGCTCCCTCGGCCTGCCCGACGGCGTCGACGAGGGCTCCGTCCTGCTGCTGAACTGGCGGGTCGCCGCCGAGTACGGCTCCCTGCCCCAGGCCGCCCGGCTGCGCGCCGATCTCGTACGGGCCCTGGACGGCTCCCTGGACATCGCCTCCCGCCTCGCCGAACGTGACGCCGCCTACCCGCGCCGCCGGGGCGTCGTGGCACCCGCGGCCCACGTGAAGGTGGCCTCCGCCGCCTCCCGCCTGGCCACCGTGATCGAGGTCCGTGCCCAGGACGCCCCCGGCCTGCTCTTCCGCATCGGCCGCGCCCTGGAGGACGCCGCGGTCCACGTCCGCAGCGCCCACGTCAGCACCCTGGGTGCCAACGCGGTCGACGCGTTCTACGTCACCGGCCCGAAGGGCGATCCGCTGCCGGCCGACGAGGCGGCGGGGCTGGCCCGGAAGCTGGAGGAGACGTTGCGGGCGTGACCGTGCGGTCACGTCACGCGTTCGTCCCCGCCTGCTGAATGCGGCAGGCGGGGACGAATGTCTTGCGCGGCCAGATACCCTGGAAGACGCTCAGACCGCCCCCGACCCCGAGGACCGACGCCGCCGTGTTCGATACTCTTTCCGATCGCCTCTCAGCGACCTTCAAGAACTTGCGCGGCAAGGGGCGCTTGAGCGAAGCGGACATCGACGCCACGGCGCGCGACATCCGCATCGCCCTCCTCGAAGCCGACGTCGCCCTGCCTGTCGTCCGCACGTTCATCAAGAACGTCAAGGAACGCGCACTCGGAGCCGAGGTCTCGCGGGCGCTCAACCCCGCCCAGCAGGTCCTGAAGATCGTCAACGACGAACTCGTCACGATCCTCGGCGGCGAGACCCGGCGCCTGAGGTTCGCCAAGCAGCCGCCGACCGTGATCATGCTGGCCGGTCTGCAGGGTGCCGGTAAGACCACCCTCGCGGGCAAGCTCGGCCGGTGGCTCAAGGAGCAGGGACACTCGCCGCTGCTCGTGGCGTGCGACCTCCAGCGTCCCAACGCCGTCAACCAGCTGAGCGTCGTCGCCGAGCGCGCCGGCGTCGCGGTCTTCGCGCCCGAGCCGGGCAACGGCGTGGGCAATCCGGTCCAGGTCGCCCAGGACTCCATCGAGCACGCCAGGACCAAGGTCCACGACATCGTGATCGTGGACACCGCGGGCCGCCTCGGTATCGACCAGGAGCTGATGCAGCAGGCCGCGGACATCCGCGACGCCGTCAGCCCCGACGAGATCCTCTTCGTCGTCGACGCGATGATCGGTCAGGACGCCGTCAACACCGCCGAGGCGTTCCGCGACGGTGTCGGCTTCGACGGTGTGGTGCTCTCCAAGCTCGACGGTGACGCCCGCGGTGGTGCGGCTCTCTCCATCGCCTCGGTCACCGGCAAGCCGATCATGTTCGCGTCGAACGGTGAGAAGCTCGAGGACTTCGACGCCTTCCACCCGGACCGGATGGCCTCCCGCATTCTCGACATGGGTGACCTGCTCACCCTGATCGAGCAGGCGGAGAAGACGTTCGACCAGGCCGAAGCCCAGAAGATGGCCGAGAAGCTGGCCTCCAAGAAGGGCCAGGACTTCACCCTCGACGACTTCCTGGCCCAGATGGAGCAGGTCAGGAAGATGGGCTCCATCTCCAAGCTGCTCGGCATGCTGCCCGGCATGGGGCAGATCAAGGACCAGATCAACAACCTCGACGAGCGGGACGTCGACCGCACGGCCGCGATCATCAAGTCGATGACCCCGGCCGAGCGCCAGGAGCCGACGATCATCAACGGCTCCCGTCGCGCCCGTATCGCCAAGGGTTCCGGTGTCGAGGTCAGCGCGGTGAAGAACCTCGTCGAGCGGTTCTTCGAGGCCCGCAAGATGATGTCCCGCATGGCCCAGGGCGGCGGTATGCCGGGCATGCCGGGGATGCCCGGCATGGGCGGCGGACCCGGCCGCACCAAGAAGCAGCCGAAGAAGGCCAAGGGCAAGCAGCGCTCCGGCAACCCGATGAAGCGCAGGCAGCAGGAGCAGGAGGAGGCCGCCCGCCGGGCCGCCGCCGCACAGGGCGGCAACGCCTTCGGCGTGCCGGGCCAGCAGGCCGGCCAGGACTTCGAACTGCCCGACGAGTTCAAGAAGTTCATGGGCTGACACGGCTCGTACGGCACGGCGACGCGTACGTCGCTGGGGGCGCTCCTCGTGAGAGGGACGCCCCCGGTGCTTTTTCGGCCAGATCGAGGTCAGGGCGTCCGGGCCACCAGGTACCGGAACACGTTCGGCATCCACACCGTCCCGTCCGGACGCTGGTGCGGATGCAGCGCCTCGGCCAGCTCCTTGTCGACCTGTTCCTGGTCCGTCGCGGCGATGGCCGCGTCGAACAGCCCCGTCGACAGCAGTCCACGCACCGCGCTGTCGAGGTCGGCGTAGCCGAAGGGGCAGGAGACCCGTCCCGAGCCGTCCGGCCTGAGGCCGGCCCGCTGGGCGACCTCCTCCAGGTCGTCGCGCTGGGCGGGACGCCAACCGCCCGAGGGGCGCATCGGATCGGCCAGCTTCGTGGCCACCCGCAGCACGGACGAGGTGTCGCACCGCTCGGGCGGACCCCAGCCCGCCAGCACCACGGGCGCCCCGCGCTCGGCGAGCGGCGCCGCCGCCGTGAGCAGCTCGCTCAGCCCCTCCGAGTCGCCCGCGAGGCACCCGATGGGCTCGAAGGCGGTCACCAGGTTGTACGGGGGTGTCTCCGCGTCGGCCGCGTCCGCGGGCCCGCCGTCGACGAGCCGGGTGGCCGCACGCGTGCGAGTGCCCCACGACTCCGGCAGCAACCGCTCCCGCGCCAACGCCAGGCGCTCCGGGCAGCGGGATTCGACACCGGTGACGGCGGCGCCTCTCGAGGCCGCCATCAGCAGGGAGAGCCCCGAGCCGCAGCCCAGGCCCAGCAGCCGGGTGGCCGGGCCCACGTCGAGCCGCTCGTGGACGGCCTCGTAGAGCGGGACCAGCATCCGCTCCTGAATCTCGGACCAGTCACGCGCGCGTGCACCGCGGTCCACGCGGGATTCGGGTCCCGCGTGGGGCAAGTGCTGCCGCACGAGCGTAGGTGTCATATGAAAGCGCCCCAATCCGCCGAGAGTTGTCAGATGTGTGCTCGTCGTGTCCGAGGCCCCCGTGGTGCGCGCTCGCGCTTCCCCCGTATGCCAGGAAACTCCCGGCTCGCGGCGGCGTCCAGGGGTTGTGGAGTCCGGCTTGGGGCTTTTCGGCGCCTGTGGCGAGAATTCACATTCCGGCAACGTGGGCCCGTACCATTTCGCCATGGCAAAAGCACCCGTTCTCACGCCCAGGGCGGACGACTTCCCGCGCTGGTACCAGGATCTGATCACCAAGGCCGAGCTGGCCGACAACGGGCCGGTGCGCGGCACCATGGTGATCCGACCGTACGGGTACGGGCTGTGGGAGCGCATGCAGGCCGAGATGGACGCCCGGATCAAGGAGACGGGCACCCAGAACGCCTACTTCCCGCTGCTGATCCCGCAGTCGTACCTCACGCGTGAGGCCGACCACGTCGAGGGTTTCGCGCCCGAACTCGCCGTGGTCACGCACGGCGGCGGCAAGGAGCTGGAGGAGCCGGCGGTGGTCCGGCCCACCTCCGAGACCATCATCAACGAGTACTTCTCCAAGTGGGTGCAGAGCTACCGCGACCTGCCGCTGCTGATCAACCAGTGGGCCAACGTGGTCCGTTGGGAACTGCGGCCCCGGCTCTTCCTGCGGACGTCGGAGTTCCTGTGGCAGGAGGGCCACACCGCGCACGCCACGTACGAGGAGGCCCGCGACTTCGCCGCGCGCATCCAGCGGCACGTCTACGGCGACTTCCTGGAGAACGTCCTCGCCGTCGACTTCGTCTCCGGTCGCAAGACGGTGAAGGAGCGCTTCGCGGGCGCCATCAACACGCTCACGCTCGAGAGCATGATGGGCGACGGCAAGGCCCTCCAGATGGTCACCAGTCATGAGCTGGGGCAGAACTTCGCCAAGGCCTTCAACACCTCGTACCTGTCGAAGGACGGCACCCAGGAACTGGTCTGGCAGACCTCCTGGGGCTCGACCACCCGCATGATCGGCGCCCTGGTGATGATGCACGGCGACGACGACGGCCTGCGGGTCCCGCCGCGCCTGGCGCAGATCCAGGCCGTCGTCCTCGCGATCAAGGGCGACGAGGCGGTTCTGGCCAAGGTCCGCGAGATCGGCGACCGGCTGAAGGCGGCCGGCGTCCGCGTCCAGGTCGACGACCGCACCGACACCCCCTTCGGCCGCCGCGCCGTCGACTGGGAACTCAAGGGCGTTCCGGTCCGCGTCGAGATCGGTCCCCGCGACCTGGAGAACGGCACCGCGATGCTGGCCCGCCGCATCCCCGGAG
The DNA here is from genome assembly GCF_043198595.1 of Streptomyces sp. NPDC048751. Classification (NCBI taxonomy): domain Bacteria; kingdom Bacillati; phylum Actinomycetota; class Actinomycetes; order Kitasatosporales; family Streptomycetaceae; genus Streptomyces; species Streptomyces sp. NPDC048751. The sequence continues at coordinate 49,293 of NZ_JBICUX010000010.1, read as the reverse complement.
GCAAGGAAGCGGTGTCCCTGGACGCCCTGGCCGAGCTGCTGCCCACCGTCCTCGAAGAGGACCAGGCGCTGCTGCTGGAGCAGTCCCGGGAGCGCCGGGTCTCCCGTACGACGAACGTGTCCTCGATCGAGGAGGCCGTCGAGGCCGTCACCGCCGGCAACTGGGCGCGCATCCCGTGGGCGACCCTCGGCGAGGAGGGCGAGAACAAGCTCGCCGACCACGCGATGACCGTACGGTGTCTGGTCGCCGAGGACGGGTCGGTCCCGGAGGACGGCGACGCGCCGGGTAACGTCGCGATCGTTGCACGCGCTTACTGAGGTGAAGCCCTCCGCGCGCGAGAGCGACCGAAACGCCCCTTGCGCGCCTGTGAACCTCATATGCCCCGGCGCGCGGACACCGTCTACGCGCCGGGGCGTAGGGGGAACTACGCACCAGCTTGGTATGAGCTGTGAGGCTTCTCCACAGATCGACGCACCCGCCCTCGTCAGGGCGCATCATTCGCAACTGACGGGTACGTGCAAATTATTTGGGATGGCCCGGAATCGGAACACACGGGCACCCTGGCTCGTTGTCATTACGTGAGCACGACACAGACACCACCTGTTCTCGCCGCAGAGCTGGCACAGGCGTGGGCCGATATTCAGCGGTACCACCCCGAGCTGCCGGATCTCGCCGCGCCAGAGTCCCTGATCGGGGAGTCGTCGTCCGCGTGCGGTCACGAGCTCTCCTTCGAGCGACTGCTTCACGAGGCAGTCCACGGCATCGCGGCCGCCCGCGGGGTTCGCGACACCTCCCGCGCCGGCCGCTACCACAACCGCAGATTCCTCGCGATCGCCGAGGAGCTGGGTCTGGACCACCCCGAGGAGCCGCATCCCAGCAGCGGATTCTCGCTGGTCACGCTCAACCCCGAGGCGAAGCGCCGCTACCGGCCGACCATCGAGCGCCTGCAGCGCGCCCTGAAGGCGCACACGGCGGCCACCACCGCCGAGACCACCCGCGCCTTCCGTGGTCCCGCCGCCCGGCACGGCTCCTCCGGCGGCGGGGTCCGCGTCAAGGCGGTGTGCGACTGCGGCCGCAACGTCCGCGTCGTCCCGTCGGTCCTGGCCCAGGCCCCGATCGTCTGCGGCGGTTGCGGAAAGCCGTTCCGCATCCCGGAGGTCATGGGCGCGGCATAAGGGCCGCCCGACGCGACACCGGCATCTCGTGGCTGCCGGTTCGGTGTGCGGTGCGGGGTGGTGCTGTCCTGCTGAGCTGCGGGCAGTCGTGCCGCTTGGGCGGCACGGGTGGGCGCAGCGGCACCCCGTAGGGCGCCGGGTTGCGCGACCGACCGTGAGGGCACCCTTCGCGCCGGGTGCCCCTCAGGCGTGCCCGCGCACACCCGCGGCTCAAGGCGACCCGCAGGGTGTGGCACAATGGCTAGCTGTACTCGACAGCCGCACAGGACCCCTCTCTCCTCCGGCTGACGCGTCCATCGGGCACTCGGGTACCGCAACCCCACGCGGCCATCTCGCCGTGCCCAACCACGTCAAATCCAGGAGAACCCACTCCCGTGGCAGTCAAGATCAAGCTGAAGCGTCTGGGCAAGATCCGTTCGCCTCACTACCGCATCGTCGTCGCCGACTCCCGTACCCGTCGTGACGGCCGTGCGATCGAGGAGATCGGCAAGTACCACCCGACGTACCACCCCTCGGTCATCGAGGTGGACGCCGAGCGCGTCGCGTACTGGCTCGGTGTCGGCGCCCAGCCGACCGAGCCCGTGCTCGCCATCCTGAAGAAGACCGGCGACTGGCAGAAGTTCAAGGGCGAGCCCGCCCCGGCGCCGCTGCTCGTCGCCGAGCCGAAGTCCACGCGCGTGTCGTTCGAGTCCCTCGGCGGCGACGACGAGGGCAAGGGTGAGGCGATCACCCAGAAGAAGAAGGCTGAGAAGAAGGACGAGGCTGCGGCTGAGTCCGAGTCGACCGAGGCCTGAGCATGCTCGAGGAGGCTCTCGAGCACCTCGTGAAGGGCATCGTCGACAACCCTGACGATGTGCAGGTCGCCTCACGCAACCTGCGTCGCGGGCGTGTGCTCGAGGTCCGGGTCCACCCGGACGACCTCGGCAAGGTGATCGGCCGCAACGGCCGCACCGCACGCGCCCTGCGCACCGTCGTGGGCGCCATCGGCGGCCGCGGTGTCCGCGTCGACCTCGTCGACGTGGACCACGTCCGCTGACGCTTATCGCAACCGGCGGGATTCGCCGGACCGGCTCGGGCCGGGGAGGGCCACTGGGCCGTCCCCGGCCCGTAGTCGTACGACAGGAGACGTACACAAGTGCAGCTGGTAGTCGCTCGCGTCGGCCGCGCCCACGGCATCAAGGGCGAGGTCACCGTGGAGGTACGCACCGACGAGCCGGAGCTGAGGCTCGCGCCGGGCGCCGTCCTGGCCACCGACCCGGCCTCGGCCGGCCCGCTGACCATCGAGACGGGCCGCGTCCACAGCGGCCGCCTCCTGCTGCGCTTCGAGGGCGTGCGCGACCGCACCGCCGCCGAGGCGCTGCGCAACATCGTCCTGATCGCCGAGGTCGACCCGAACGAGCTGCCCGAGGACGAGGACGAGTACTACGACCACCAGCTCATGGACCTCGACGTGGTGACCGCGGACGGCGTGGAGGTCGGCCGGATCACCGAGATCTCGCACCTGCCCTCGCAGGACCTGTTCATCGTCGAGCGGCCGGACGGCACCGAGGTCATGATCCCGTTCGTCGAGGAGATCGTCACCGAGATCGACCTGGAGGAACAGCGGGCCGTCATCACCCCGCCGCCCGGGCTCATCGACGACCGAGCCGAGACCGCCTCGTCACGGGAAGAGTCCTGATGCGCCTCGACGTCGTCACGATCTTCCCCGAATATCTGGAACCCCTGAACGTCTCCCTCGTCGGCAAGGCACGCGCGCGTGGACAACTCAACGTCCATGTGCACGACCTGCGCTCCTGGACGTACGACCGCCACAACACGGTCGACGACACGCCCTACGGCGGCGGCCCCGGCATGGTCATGAAGACCGACCCCTGGGGCGACGCCCTGGACTCCGTCCTCGCCGACGGCTACGAAACCGGCTCCCGCGCGCCGGCCCTGATCGTGCCGACCCCCAGCGGCCGCCCCTTCACACAGGAACTCGCCGTCGAACTCTCCGAGCGCCCCTGGCTGATCTTCACACCGGCGCGCTACGAGGGCATCGACCGCCGGGTCATCGACGAGTACGCGACCCGGATGCCCGTATACGAGGTGTCCATCGGCGACTACGTCCTCGCCGGCGGCGAGGCGGCCGTACTCGTCGTCACCGAGGCCGTGGCGCGGCTGCTTCCCGGCGTCCTGGGCAACGCCGAGTCCCACCGGGACGACTCCTTCGCGCCCGGCGCCATGGCCAACCTCCTGGAGGGGCCCGTCTACACCAAGCCGCCCGAGTGGCGCGGCCGCGCGATCCCGGAGGTGCTGCTCAGCGGCCACCACGGGAAGATCGCCCGCTGGCGCCGCGACGAGGCACTACGGCGTACGACGGCCAACCGCCCGGACCTCATCGAGCGTTGCGACCCCAAGGCCTTCGACAAGAAGGACCGCGAGATGCTCTCCATCCTGGGCTGGGCACCCGACCCGGAGGGTGAGCCCCACGGGCGATTTTGGCGCAGGACAGAGGGCATGGAACAATAGGTCGCTGTTGTGCGCCGTCCGGTGTGCGCCCCTGCCACAGGGGGACACGACGCCCGCCCCGACGCGCACGGCTCTCATCCAGAACCTCTAGTTCCCGTTGATGACCTGTGGCATCAGCGAAGAAAGCAGACGAAATGTCTCACCTGCTCGACTCCGTCGACTCCGCGTCGCTGCGCAGCGACATCCCGGCCTTCCGCCCGGGTGACACCGTCAACGTCCACGTCCGCGTCATCGAGGGCAACCGCTCCCGTGTGCAGCAGTTCAAGGGCGTTGTGATCCGTCGCCAGGGCGCCGGTGTCCGTGAGACCTTCACGGTCCGCAAGGTCTCGTTCTCCGTCGGCGTCGAGCGCACCTTCCCGGTGCACACCCCGATCGTCGAGAAGATCGAGCTCGTCACCCGCGGTGACGTGCGTCGCGCCAAGCTGTACTACCTGCGCGAGCTGCGCGGCAAGGCCGCGAAGATCAAGGAGAAGCGCGACAACTGAGCGCTTCCCGGGGTTCACAGCGAGGCCGGATAGCATCTGGCCTCGATGGACACCGAAGCACAGCCGACGGAGCGCGACCGCTCCTCCCGCCCCTCCGAATCCGAGGCGATCTCGGACACAGGGGGGCAGGAGGGACGGTCGCGTTTCTCGTTGGTGTCGCGGATCACCGACTGGCTTCCGGGCGGCTGGATCAGTCTGACCCTGCTCGTCTGCCTGCTGTTTTTGCTGATCCTCAACAGGTTCGTGGTGCAACCGTTCCAGATTCCGAGCGGATCCATGGAACAGGGATTGAGGATCGGGGACCGCGTTCTCGTAAATAAGTTGGCGTACCGTTTCGGGGCCGAGCCGCGGCGGGGCGACGTGATTGTGTTCGACGGCACTGGGTATTTCGGGGACGCCGACTACGTCAAGCGCGTTGTGGGTGTGGCGGGAGACCACGTGGTCTGCTGCGACAAGGAGGGGAGGATCCGGGTGAACGGCCGGTCGGTCGACGAGTCGGGGTTTCTGTACCCCGGCGACAGTCCGTCCTCGGTGCCCTTCGACGTCGTCGTGCCGGACGGCACCCTCTTCGTCCTCGGCGACCACCGCAGCGACTCCAGCGACTCCCGCGACCACCTCGGGTCACCGGGCGGCGGCATGATCCCCGTCGGTGAGGTGATCGGGCGCGCCGACTGGATCGCCTGGCCCTTCGCCCATCTCACCCACCTGCAACGGCCCGACGCCTACGCGCGCGTGCCCGCCGCGGAGGGCGCCCATGGGTAACCGCGGCAAACCACGCGGCGCGGGGAGCAGTCCCGCCGACAGCCTGCTGCCCACCGGCTCCCGCCGGGCCGGCCCCGGCCCGTCCGCCGGCCGCAGCCGTGCCGAGCGGCGCAAGCTCCAGCGCAAGGTCAAGCGCCGCCGCAGGCGCTCGGCGGTCAAGGAGATACCCCTCCTCGTCGGCGTCGCGGTGCTCATAGCGCTGGTGCTGAAGACCTTCCTCGTGCAGGCGTTCGTGATCCCGTCGGGCTCCATGGAGCAGACGATCCAGATCGGCGACCGCGTCCTGGTCGACAAGTTCACCCCGTGGTTCGGCTCCAAGCCGCAGCGCGGGGACGTCGTCGTGTTCAAGGACCCCGGCGGCTGGCTGAAGGACGAGCAGACGACCACGAAGAGGAACGACCCGGTCGTCATCAAGCAGGCCAAGGAGGCGCTCACCTTCATCGGCCTGCTGCCCTCCGACGACGAGAAGGACCTCATCAAGCGGGTCGTGGGGGTCGGCGGGGACCGGGTGAAGTGCTGTGACGTGCAGGGGCGGGTCACCGTCAACGGCGTCCCGCTGAGCGAGGACTACCTGTATCCCGGGAACGCGCCGTCCGACACGCCGTTCGACATCACCGTCCCCCAGGGACGGCTGTGGGTGATGGGCGACCACCGGGCCAACTCCGCGGACTCCCGCTTCCACCAGGACACCGACTACGGGGGCACGGTCTCCGAGGAGGAGGTCGTGGGGCGGGCCATGGTGATCGCGTGGCCCTTCAACCACATGACCACCCTCGACGAGCCCGGCACCTACGCTTCCGTGTCCGACTCGGTGGCCGGGTCGACCGCTGCCCCCCGGCTGTCGCATAGGGTTGCCCCGGACGATTCGAACGGAACGATCCAGCTCCCGAGCCCTGCGGAACTCCCGCTCGTTATGGGAGTGGTGGGCCTGCGCCGCGTAGGGGGCAGGCGGCGGCACAGAGTTAGGAGTTGGCGTGGGGGATGTGGCGGTTGGCGCACGGTCCGGACACGACGGCGAGGAGCACCGCGGGCGTCCCGTGGAAGCTGCCGTCCCGGCCGCGGACAGCGCCGTGACCTCCGGGAGTGACTCCGGAGCGACTGAGGACGGCAGGCCGGTGGACATGGTGACCCAGGGTGGCGGCGAGGGGCCCGGAGCCCCTGGGCCCAAGCAGAAGAAACCCCGCTCCTTCTGGAAGGAGCTGCCCATCCTGATCGGTATCGCGCTCGTGCTGGCGCTGCTGATCAAGACGTTCCTGGTGCAGGCGTTCTCGATCCCCTCGGACTCGATGCAGAACACTCTCCAGCAGGGTGACCGCGTCCTCGTCGACAAGCTGACCCCGTGGTTCGGCTCCGAGCCGGAGCGGGGCGAGGTCGTCGTCTTCCACGACCCCGCCCAGTGGCTGGCGGGTGAGCCGACCCCCGACCCGAACGCCCTGCAGACGTTCCTCAGCTGGATCGGCCTGATGCCGTCCGCGGAGGAGAAGGACCTCATCAAGCGGGTCATCGGCGTCGGCGGCGACACCGTCGAGTGCAAGAGCACCGGCCCGCTGCGGGTCAATGGCAAGGCGCTGAACGAGCCGTACGTCTACCCGGGCAACACCCCGTGCACCATGGACGACCAGGGCGGACAGTTCAAGGTCAAGGTGCCCAAGGGCTACATCTGGGTCATGGGCGACCACCGCCAGAACTCGCGCGACTCGCGCTACAACCAGTCGGACAAGAACCACGGCATGGTCCCCGTCGACGAGGTCGTCGGACGCGCCATCGTCAAGGCCTGGCCGATCAACCGCTGGGGCACACTGCCCGTCCCGGACACCTTCGACCAGGACGGCCTGAACGACCAGTCGTCGGCGGCCGCCGGCCTCACGGTCGCCCCGCAGGGTCTCGCCCTCGCCGGCGTGGTGCCGGTGGCGCTGTGGCGGCGCAGGCGGCTGACCCCGGCCGAGCCCGCGCAGCAGCGCCGGCTCAAGGGCCGGTCATGATCTCGACCATGGGCTGACCCGGGCCCGTACCCCCGGGTAGGGTGCGGGTCCATGAGTGGCGAGAGCGCGACACGTACGGTCCCGCGCAGCGGTGGCGCGGGCAAGGGCCCCGTGGGCAGCCGGACCGGACAGAGACTGTCCGGGCTGGCCGTCGCACTGGGCCTGCTGCTGTTCCTGGGCGGTTTCGGCTGGGGAGCGCTGGTCTACCGGCCGTACACCGTTCCGACCGGCTCCATGACGCCGACGATCGGTGTGGGCAACCGCGTGCTGGCGGAGCGAATCGACAGCGACGAGGTGCGCCGCGGTGACGTCGTCGTCTTCCAGGACACCGAATGGGCCAACGCTCCCGTGGTCAAGCGTGTCGTCGCCGTCGGCGGGGACACGGTCGCCTGCTGCACCGACGGCAAGTTGACCGTCAACGGCAAGCAGATCGACGAGCCGTATCTCGCTCCGGGCAGCCCGGCCGAGGAGAAGAAGATCCCGACGGTGGAGGTTCCCAAGGGGCGACTCTTCCTCCTCGGCGACGAGCGGCACAGTTCCCTGGACTCCTCCGCACACCTCACGGACGCGGCCAGTGGCACGGTGGCCGTGAAGGCCGTGCGGGCCCGCGTGGACGCCGTCGTGTGGCCCATGAACGGCATGCTGAAGCGTCCCACCGGCTTCGAGGCGCTCGGCGCCATCTCCTCGCCCGGACCGCTCGGCACGATCGGCCTCATGATCGTCGCGGGTGCGGTGCTGGTCCTGGGCGGCGGGGCCTACGGTCCCATCGCCAAGCGGCTGGGCGGCGGCCGGGGCGGTACGCGCACGGAGCCTGCCGGTGTCCGCTGAGAAGACGGACGCGGAGCCGGGCACGGACTCGACGGACACGGACACGGATCCGTACGAGGGCGGCCTGCGCAAGGTCGCCAGGGTGGTCCTGCTCGACCCCCAGGACCGCATCCTCCTGCTGCACGGCCACGAGCCCGACGATCCGGCCGACGACTGGTGGTTCACCCCCGGAGGCGGCCTGGAGGGCGACGAGAGTCGTGAGGAGGCCGCGCTCAGGGAACTCGCCGAGGAGACCGGCATCACCGAGGTCGAACTCGGCCCGGTGCTGTGGCGCCGGGTGTGCTCCTTCCCGTTCGCGGGCCGACGCTGGGACCAGGACGAGTGGTACTACCTGGCCCGTACGACCCAGACGGCCACCCGGGCCGCGGCCCTCACCGAGCTGGAACGGCGCAGTGTCGCCGGAGCGCGCTGGTGGACGTGTCAGGAACTGAGCCGGGCACATGAGACGGTGTATCCGACCAGACTCGCCGAGCTGCTGCGCAGGCTGCTCGACGACGGTCCCCCGGCCAGGCCCGAGATCCTTGACACGGAAATCGTCTAGAGGCTCACGGGACTGGCGCACAATGGTGGGATCGCACGGCTGAAGGGGAACATGCCATGAGCGCCGAGGACCTCGAGAAGTACGAGACCGAGATGGAGCTGAAGCTCTACCGGGAGTACCGCGATGTCGTCGGTCTGTTCAAATACGTGATCGAGACCGAGCGGCGTTTCTACCTGACCAACGACTACGAGATGCAGGTGCACTCGGTCCAGGGTGAGGTGTTCTTCGAAGTGTCCATGGCGGACGCCTGGGTGTGGGACATGTATCGGCCCGCGCGGTTCGTCAAGCAGGTGCGTGTCCTCACGTTCAAGGACGTGAACATCGAGGAGCTCAACAAGAGCGACCTGGAGCTCCCGAGCGGCTGAGGGGCGGGTCCACGGAACCCGAGTGGGTGACGGAGTTGTCCACAACCGCTGAGTTCTCCACCAAGATCCACTGCGTGGAGGCGGATGCGTGACCGTTGGCGCCGGAGGTGGTGCCGACATGAACGCACATCGGGCACGCAGTGCACTCGGCAGGTACGGCGAGACGCTGGCCGCGCGGCGGCTGGCCGAGGCCGGAATGACGGTCCTGGAGCGCAACTGGCGCTGCGGCAGGACCGGGGAGATCGACATCGTGGCGCGGGACGGTGACGTCCTGGTCGTCTGCGAGGTGAAGACCCGCAGGGCGGGGCCCTTCCAGCACCCCATGGCCGCGATCACGCCCGTCAAGGCGGACCGCCTGCGGGGCCTCGCGCAACGCTGGACCCAGGAACACGGCGGAGCCCCACCCGGAGGCGTCCGCATCGACGTCGTCGGGGTCCTCCTGCCCCAGCGGGGCGCGCCCGTGGTCGAGCACGTGCGGGGGGTGGCCTGAGATGGGGTTCGCGCGTACGTGCGCCGTGGCCCTCGTAGGCGTCGAGGGCGTCGTCGTCGAGGTCCAGGCCGACCTGGAGCCGGGCGTGGCGGCGTTCACGCTGGTGGGGCTGCCGGACAAGAGCCTGACGGAGAGCCGGGACCGGGTCCGGGCTGCGGTGGTCAATTCGGGAGGCGAGTGGCCGCAGAAGAAGCTCACGGTGGGCCTCAGCCCGGCATCGGTGCCGAAAGCGGGCAGCGGCTTCGACCTGGCGGTCGCCTGCGCCGTGCTGGGCGCCGCCGAGCGCATCGACCCCCGGGTGCTCTGCGACATCGTGATGATCGGAGAGCTGGGCCTGGACGGGCGGGTGCGACCCGTCCGGGGCATCCTCCCGGCGGTGCTCGCCGCGGCGGACGCCGGGTACGAGCAGGTGGTCGTTCCGGAGTGCGCCGTCGCCGAGGCCTCCCTGGTGCCGGGGATCTCCGTGCTCGGCATCCGCAGCCTGCGCCAGTTGATCGCCGTACTGACGGACGAGCCCGTGCCCGAGGAGGAACCTGAGGACCCGGGGCGCCCCGATCCCCTCCTCGCGGGCCTGCGTATGCCCGGCACGGGCGCGGCCACCGGCATGCACAGCGCCGGCGCGGCCCAGCACGACCAGGGGCACGACCTCGCCGACGTCGTCGGCCAGATCTCGGCGCGCACCGCGGTCGAGGTGTCCGCGGCCGGTGGTCACCACCTGTTCCTCGAGGGCCCGCCAGGGGCCGGCAAGACGATGCTCGCGGAGCGGTTGCCGGCTGTCCTGCCCCGCCTCGCCCGGGAGGAGTCGCTGGAGGTCACGGCGGTGCACTCGGTGGCGGGGCTGCTGCCGCCAGGGAAGCCGATGATCGACCTCCCGCCGTACTGCGCGCCGCACCACTCGGCCACGATGCAGTCGCTCGTCGGCGGCGGCCCGGGCGTCGCCCGGCCCGGGGCGGTGTCGCTCGCTCACCGCGGAGTGCTCTTCCTCGACGAGACGCCGGAGTTCAGCAGCCACGCGCTCGACGCCCTGCGGCAGCCCCTGGAAGCGGGCCATGTGGTGATCGCGCGGAGTGCGGGGGTGGTGCGGTTCCCGGCGAGGTTCCTGATGGTGCTGGCGGCCAATCCATGCCCCTGCGGGCGGTTCTCGCTCAGGGACAACCTCTGCGAGTGCCCGCCGTCGGCGGTCCGCCGTTACCAGGCGAGGCTCTCCGGACCGCTGCTCGACCGGGTCGACCTGCGCGTCGAGGTCGACCCGGTCGGCAGGGCCGAGCTCACGCAACGCGGAGCCTCGGGCGAGTCCACGGAGACGGTGGCCGCCCGGGTGCGGGCCGCCCGGGAACGGGCCGCCGTGCGGCTCGCGGGCACACCGTGGCGGACCAACAGCGAAGTCCCGGGCCGGGAACTGCGCAGCCGCTGGCACGCCGCCCCCGGGGCGATGGACGAGGCCGAGCGGAGCCTGGAACGCGGTGTGCTGACCGCGCGTGGCCTCGATCGCGTCCTGCGTGTCGCCTGGACCGTCGCCGACCTCGTCGGTCACGACCGGCCCGACGCCACGGACGTCGCCCTGGCGCTGCAACTGCGCACCGGCGTGCCGCGCGGTGTGCCGATGGCCATCGGGGCGCTGACATGAAGGGAGGCGACGATCCGGACGCCGAGATGCTCGCCCGTGTCTTCCTCACCCGTGTCATCGAGCCCGGCGACGAGGTCGCCGGGCGGTGGGTGCGGGAGATCGGGGCGGTGGGGGTGGCGCGGCGGTTGCGCGGTGGCGGGGTCGCCCTGCCCGGGGCGAGTGACACCCGGTGGGCGGGGCTGGTCGCGCGGGCCGGGACGGCGGAGCCCGAGCGGGATCTGATCGTCGCGCGGGAGGCCGGAGTGCGGTTCGTGTCTCCTGGTGGGGTCGAGTGGCCAGGAGTGCTCGACGATCTCGGGGACGCCCGGCCCCTGGGGCTGTGGGTGCGCGGGCGGCCCAGCCTGCGGATGTGGGCGCTGCGGTCGGTCGCCCTCGTCGGTGCCCGCGCCTGCACCGAGTACGGCGCCCACATGGCCGCAACCCTCGCCGCGGGCCTTGCCGAGCGCGGCTGGGTGGTGGTCTCCGGCGGGGCCTACGGGGTCGACGGCGCCGCCCACCGGGGCGCCCTCGGTGCGGGCGGAGCGACCGTCGCCGTCCTCGCCTGCGGAGTCGACCGGCCCTACCCGCGCGGGCACACCGAGCTGATCACCAGGATCGCGGAACAGGGGCTCGTGATCGGCGAGCTGGCACCCGGTGATCATCCGACGCCGAGCCGGTTCGTCCTGCGGAACCGGGTGATCGCCGCGCTCACCCGCGGCACGGTGGTGGTCGAGGCGGCGTACCGCAGCGGCTCACTTGTGACGGCGCGGGCGGCGCAGCGCCTCGGCCGGCACACCATGGGCGTGCCGGGGCCCGCCACCAGCGGCCTCTCCGCGGGGGTGCACGAACTGCTGCGCGGCGAGGCGGTGCTCGTCACCGACGCCGCTGAGGTCGTCGAACAGGTGGGCGACATCGGGGAGCTGGCTCCGGACCGGCGCGGCCCCGTACTGCCCCGTGACCTGCTGGAACCGGGAGCCCGGCGTGTCCTCGCCGCACTGCCGGCGAGGCGAGCGGCGAGCGTCGGAGAGATCGCGAGGGGCGCTCAGACGGCCGAGGACGACGCGATCGCGAGACTGTACGAACTTAGAGCACTTGGTTACGTCGAACGACACGGCGATGGCTGGAAGTTGACACGCCAGGCGATGCTCTCCGCCTACGAGGGCCGCGACGAACGTTGACCGAGCGTGTTCGGCCGTCCGGGGGAACCCCGAAGCCCTTGGGGTTTCCCCGGAGTTGGGGCCCATCGGCCGTCACCGAGAGCAACCGTCCCGACCCTGCCAAGCACCCGGCGACACCGTGCCGCTTACGGGTAAGGCCTCGCTCTTCGCGCACCGCAACACTTCAGTCACGCTACGCTCACGAGGATCCGGGCACAGTCCGGCAACTCGACACCAGACCGACACCTCACGTACTTCACGGCAGAACGGCACAAGGCGACGAATGCCCCAGCACACCTCCGGGTCCGACCGGGCGGCTGTCCCCCCAGCCGCCCGCGACGGTGGCAGCGTGCGGCCGCCCGCTCCCTCGACGCTCGACGAGCTGTGGCGGTCCTACAAGGCGACGGGGGACGACAGGCTGCGGGAGCAGCTGATCCTGCACTACTCACCGCTCGTGAAATACGTGGCGGGACGCGTGAGTGTCGGCCTGCCGCCGAACGTGGAGCAGGCCGACTTCGTGTCCTCGGGCGTCTTCGGGCTCATCGACGCGATCGAGAAGTTCGACATCGACCGGGAGATCAAGTTCGAGACGTACGCGATCACCCGTATCCGCGGCGCCATGATCGACGAGCTGCGCGCGCTGGACTGGATCCCGAGGTCCGTGCGGCAGAAGGCGCGGAACGTGGAGCGGGCGTACGCGACGCTGGAGGCGCGGCTGCGGCGCACGCCCACGGAGGGTGAGGTGGCCGCCGAACTCGGCATCGCGGTGGACGAGCTGCACGCCGTGTTCAGCCAGTTGTCCCTGGCCAACGTGGTGGCCCTGGAGGAGCTGCTGCACGTCGGGGGCGAGAGCGGGGACGGCCTGAGCGTCATGGACACGCTGGAGGACACCGCCGCGGACAACCCCGTGGAGGTGGCTGAGGACCGGGAGCTGCGGCGCTTCCTGGCGCGGGCGATCAACACGCTGCCCGAGCGGGAGAAGACCGTGGTCACGCTCTACTACTACGAAGGGCTGACGCTGGCCGAGATCGGCAACGTGCTGGGTGTGACCGAGAGCCGGGTCAGTCAGATCCACACCAAGTCCGTGCTGCAACTGCGCGCGAAACTGGCGAGCTTCGGCCGTTGAAGCCCTTAAAGCCCTTGAAGCCGCGTTGAGGCCGTCGAAGCGGCCGTCCGGGGGCAGGTCGGCGGGAGTCACTCCCGTCGGGGGTGGCACGTCCGTAAAGTGGTCGACGTGCCAAGGATTAGAGCGGCCTCCGTGGCCGAGCACCGGTCGATGCAGCGTGCCGCCCTGCTGGACGCGGCGCGTTCTTTGTTGTCCGAGGGTGGGACGGAGGCGTTGACCTTCCCGGCCCTCGCCGAGCGGACGGGGCTGGCGCGGTCGTCCGTCTACGAGTACTTCCGGTCGCGGGCGGCCGTCGTCGAGGAGTTGTGCGAGGTCGACTTCCCCGTCTGGGCGGCCGAGGTCTCGGCGGCGATGGCCGCGGCGGACGAGCCCGAGGCCAAGGTCGAGGCCTATGTGCGGCAGCAGCTGGCGCTGGTGGGAGACCGGCGGCACCGGGCCGTCGTGGCGATCTCGGCGAGTGAGCTCGACGCGGGGGCCCGGGAGAAGATCCGGGCGGCGCACGGGGGGCTCGTGGCGATGATCGTGGAGGCGTTGGGGGAGATGGGGCACGCGGAGCCTCGGTTGGCGGCGATGTTGCTGCAGGGCGTTGTGGACGCGGCGGTGCGGAGGATCGAGCTCGGTGCGGCGGAGGACCCCGTGGCGATCACCGATGCGGCGGTGTCCATGGCGTTGCGGGGGGTCCAGGGCTGAGGTTCGGCTGCCCCCGTGGTGGGGGATGGTTCGCTCGCCCGCGCTCGCGGGGGTGCCGCTGCGCCCACCCTCCCCCACTCTCGACTTCGCTCGAGCAGGCGGACCCCCATCGCCCCAGCGGCACGACTGCCCGCAACTACCCCAGCAGTCGGCTGGGGGAGCTACGGCAGTGGCACCCCCAGCACCGGCAGCAGGCGTGAAGGCCCCCGGTGGAGCAGCCACGGCGGCAGCAGGGTGAGTGGGTCCAGGTAGGTGTCGCCCCTCAGCAGGCCCCAGTGCACGCACGGTGCCGAACAGTGGGAGCCGGTCGGCTCCGCCGAGCCGATCACCTGGCCCGCCTCGACCTCCTCGCCCTTCGTCACGGCCGGGCGTACCGGTTCGTACGTCGTCCGCAGGGGTGGGGCGCCCGTGTCGGGCAGTTCCACCGAGACGACCGGCTTGCCCGCCACCCGGCCGGCGAAGGACACCCGGCCCGCCGCCACCGCGCGTACCGGTGTCCCCGGTGGGGCCGCCAGGTCCACGCCCCGGTGGCCGCGGGCGTACACCGTCGCCGGGGGTTCCCAGCCGCGCAGGATCACGGGGCGCGTTCCCACCGGCCAGGCGCGGCCGATGGCCGGTACCGATGGTGTGGGCGCGGGGGCGGGTGGTGGCGGCGGGTCGTCCGCCCAGGCCGTGGGGGCCAGAAACGCGAAGGTCAGGCCCAGCAGCAACGCCCAGGCCGCTCGCGGGTGTCGGTTCGCTCGCATGGTGAGGAGCCTTGCGCAGGCCCGCCGATCATGGCCGGATCTGTGGACAACTCGCCGGTTGTGGAGAGCGGCGTCACCCGGTACCTCCCGGGTCCCGTACACTTCTTCTGGCGATCCGGGTCACCGGGTCGACTTCGCACGCCCCGATATGAGACGGCCGGCAACGGCCCGTACATATCAAGCGCCCCTCGGTCCTTCGTGGCACGGCGCGTCGTGGGCGTCAGGCGCGGGAGCCGTCCGGCATCCGCGGCACAACCGAGAAAATCAAGGAGATACGGCCATGGCCGTCGTCACGATGCGGGAGCTGCTGGAGAGCGGCGTCCACTTCGGTCACCAGACCCGTCGCTGGAACCCGAAGATGAAGCGCTTCATCTTCACCGAGCGCAACGGCATCTACATCATCGACCTGCTCCAGTCGCTGTCGTACATCGACCGCGCCTACGAGTTCGTCAAGGAGACCGTCGCCCACGGCGGCACGGTCATGTTCGTCGGCACGAAGAAGCAGGCGCAGGAGGCCATCGCCGAGCAGGCCACCCGCGTCGGCATGCCCTACGTCAACCAGCGCTGGCTGGGCGGCATGCTCACCAACTTCTCGACCGTCTACAAGCGTCTGCAGCGCCTCAAGGAGCTCGAGCAGATCGACTTCGAGGACGTCGCCGCGTCCGGTCTGACCAAGAAGGAGCTTCTCGTGCTCTCGCGCGAGAAGGCCAAGCTGGAGAAGACCCTCGGCGGTATCCGCGAGATGTCCAAGGTTCCCAGCGCCGTCTGGATCGTGGACACCAAGAAGGAGCACATCGCGGTCGGTGAGGCCCGGAAGCTCAACATCCCGGTCGTCGCGATCCTCGACACCAACTGCGACCCCGACGAGGTCGACTACAAGATCCCGGGCAACGACGACGCCATCCGCTCCGTCACCCTGCTCACCCGTGTGATCGCCGACGCGGTCGCCGAGGGTCTCATCTCCCGCTCCCGCGTCGCCACCGGCGACAAGGGCGAGAAGGCCGCGGGCGAGCCGCTCGCCGAGTGGGAGCGCGACCTGCTCGAGGGTGAGAAGAAGGCCGACGAGGCTCCCGCCGCTGAGGCCGCCGAGGGCGAGAAGCCGGCCGAGGCCGCTGCCGAGGAGGCCCCCGCTGCTGAGGCCCCCGCCACGGAGGCCCCCGCCACGGAGGCCCCGGCCGCTGAGGCCGAGCAGGCCTGACCCGTCAGCGTCCGTGGTGACGGCGGGAGCGGTACTGCACGCACCAGCGCCCCCGGCGCGGTGAAAACCGCTCCCGCCGTTCACCCGTAGGTCAGCGGAGAGTCGGCGGCCCCCGCTATTCCATGGGAGCTGCAGACCCCGTAGATCTTCGATCTTCCAGACTTCGAGAAAGATTCACAGACTCATGGCGAACTACACCGCCGCCGACGTCAAGAAGCTCCGTGAGCTCACGGGCGCCGGCATGATGGACTGCAAGAAGGCGCTGGACGAGGCCGAGGGCAGCGTCGAGAAGGCCGTCGAGGCGCTTCGCATCAAGGGCCAGAAGGGCGTCGCCAAGCGCGAGGGCCGCTCCGCCGAGAACGGCGCCGTGGTCTCGGTCATCGCCGACGACAACTCCTCCGGTGTCATCGTCGAGCTGAAGTGCGAGACGGACTTCGTCGCCAAGGGTGACAAGTTCCAGGCCGTGGCCAACACCATCGCCGAGCACGTCGCCAAGACCTCCCCGGCCGACCTCGAGGCCCTGCTCGCCTCCGAGATCGAGCCCGGCAAGACCGTCCAGGCGTTCGTGGACGAGGCCAACGCCAACCTCGGCGAGAAGATCGTCCTGGACCGCTTCGCGCAGTTCACCGACGGCTTCGTGCTCGCGTACATGCACCGCACGATGCCCGACCTGCCCCCGCAGATCGGTGTGCTCGTCGAGCTGGACAAGCCGAACGCCGAGGTCGCCAAGGGCGTCGCCCAGCACATCGCCGCCTTCGCGCCGAAGTACCTCTCCAAGGACGAGGTGCCGGCCGAGGTCGTCGAGTCCGAGCGTCGTATCGCCGAGGAGACCACCCGCGCCGAGGGCAAGCCCGAGGCCGCGATCGCCAAGATCGTCGAGGGTCGCCTGAACGGCTTCTTCAAGGACGCCACGCTCCTCGGTCAGCCCTACGCGCTCGACAACAAGAAGTCGGTCCAGAAGGTCCTGGACGAGGCCGGTGTCACCCTGAAGCGCTTCTCGCGCATCAAGGTCGGCATCTGAGTCCGTACGGCGATCGAAGCGCGACCCCGATAGGGTCGACAGCAGTCGTCCCTGTCACTCGCGCAGGCGGCCACGCACGCGTGCGCGACGGACGACAGCAGATCTGACGAGGAGGCCATTGCCGAGCATGGGTTGCGAACGACACCCCACCGGCAATGGCCTTCTTCGTATGTGCAACAGGTGAAAGAGGCGGGATCCCCATGACCACCAAGGCCCAGAAGAGCGACGACGGCAAAGTACGCGGCCGGTTTCTGCTGAAGCTGTCCGGAGAGGCGTTCGCCGGTGGCGGGGGCCTGGGTGTGGACCCCGACGTGGTGCACAAGATCGCTCGTGAGATCGCCGCCGTCGTCCGGGACGGCGCCGAGATCGCCGTCGTCATCGGCGGCGGCAACTTCTTCCGCGGCGCCGAACTCCAGCAGCGCGGCATGGACCGCGCCCGCTCGGACTACATGGGCATGCTCGGCACCGTGATGAACTGCCTGGCCCTCCAGGACTTCCTGGAGAAGGAGGGCATCGACAGCCGGGTCCAGACCGCCATCACCATGGGCCAGGTCGCCGAGCCGTACATCCCGCTGCGCGCGGTGCGCCACCTGGAGAAGGGGCGC
The DNA here is from genome assembly GCF_043198595.1 of Streptomyces sp. NPDC048751. Classification (NCBI taxonomy): domain Bacteria; kingdom Bacillati; phylum Actinomycetota; class Actinomycetes; order Kitasatosporales; family Streptomycetaceae; genus Streptomyces; species Streptomyces sp. NPDC048751. Next base: position 32,005 of record NZ_JBICUX010000010.1, on the reverse strand, counting down.
GTGGTCATCTTCGGCGCCGGCATGGGCATGCCGTACTTCTCCACCGACACCACCGCCGCCCAGCGTGCCCTGGAGATCGACGCCGAGGCGCTGCTGATGGGCAAGAACGGCGTGGACGGGGTCTACGACTCCGACCCGAAGACCAACCCGGACGCCGTCAAGTTCGACTCCCTCGGCTACGGCGAGGTCATCACGCGGGACCTCAAGGTCGCCGACGCCACCGCCGTCACGCTGTGCCGCGACAACAAGCTGCCCATCCTCGTCTTCGAGCTTCTGGCGGAGGGCAATATCGCGCGCGCCGTCAAGGGTGAGAAGATCGGCACGCTTGTGGGTGACCAAGGCAGCCGGGACTGACCATGGACCCCGACCAGGGGTGGACAATGTCCTGCCGGTCGGGAACCGTGCAGAAAGAAGACGCGACGCAGCCGGCCGCCGCCACCGCCAAGGAACCGCAGCCGGGCCTACTCAAGACACGCAGGAGCAAGTGGTGATCGAAGAGACCCTCCTCGAGGCCGAGGAGAAGATGGAGAAGGCCGTCGTGGTCGCCAAGGAGGACTTCGCCGCGATCCGCACCGGCCGTGCGCACCCGGCGATGTTCAACAAGATCGTGGCCGACTACTACGGCGCGCCGACGCCGATCAACCAGCTGGCTTCGTTCTCCGTGCCGGAGCCGCGCATGGCGGTCGTGACCCCGTTCGACAAGAGCGCGCTGCGCAACATCGAGCAGGCGATCCGCGACTCCGACCTGGGCGTCAACCCGAGCAACGACGGCAACATCATCCGTGTGGTGTTCCCCGAGCTCACCGAGGAACGCCGCCGCGAGTACATCAAGGTCGCCAAGGGCAAGGGCGAGGACGCCAAGGTGTCCATCCGCTCGGTCCGCCGCAAGGCCAAGGACGCCATCGACAAGCTGATCAAGGACGGCGAGGTCGGCGAGGACGAGGGCCGTCGTGCGGAGAAGGAGCTCGACGACACCACGGCGAAGTACGTCGCCCAGGTGGACGAGCTCCTCAAGCACAAGGAGTCGGAGCTGCTCGAGGTCTGATGAACGACTCCTCCTGGGGCGCTCCGCCACAAGCCGGGTCACACACCGGGTACTGGGGACCGTCCGACCAGGGGCCTGTCCAGGGGGCTGCCCCGGCGGGTCCCGCGTACGATGCGCCTGAGGCGCAGCACACTCGCCCCATGCCCATCGTGCCCGACGTGCCCGCATACGGCGGAAACCAGGATGACGACCGGGGGGCCGCTCGGCTGAGCGGCCCCTTGTTCCGCAACGAGACGCCGCAGGCCCGGCCCAACGGGTCGTACGACACGCCGCAGGCACAGCCCTATGGGGCGGTGCCGCAGAATCCGGAGCCCATGCCCGACGCCCCTCAGCCGGCGCCCGCACCGCAGAAGAAGAGTGCGGGCCGCGACCTGAGCGCGGCCATAGGGGTCGGGGTCGGGCTCGGCGCGGTCATCGTGGCGTCCCTGTTCGTCGTCAAGGCCGTGTTCGTCGGCGTGATCGCGGTCGCCGTCGTCGTGGGTCTGTGGGAGCTGACGAAGCGGCTCGAGGAACGCAAGGGCATCAAGGCGCCCGTGGTGCCGCTCGCGGTCGGTGGCGCGGCCATGGTCGTCGCCGGGTACGCGCGGGGCGCCGAGGGCGCGTGGATCGCCATGGCGCTCACCTCGCTGGCCGTCCTCGTATGGCGTATGACGCAACCGCCCGAGGGCTACCTCAAGGACGTCACGGCGGGTGTCTTCGCGGCGTTCTACGTCCCGTTCCTGGCCACGTTCGTCGCGATGATGCTGACGGCCGACGACGGCCCCTGGCGCGTCCTGACGTTCCTGCTCCTCACGGTCGTCAGCGACACCGGCGCGTACGCCGTCGGCTGGCGCTTCGGCAAGCACAAGCTCGCTCCCCGCATCAGCCCCGGCAAGACCCGTGAGGGCCTGCTCGGCGCGGTCACCTTCGCCATGGTCGCCGGGGCGCTCTGCGCGCAGTTCCTGATCGACGACGGCACCTGGTGGCAGGGCCTGGTCCTGGGCCTGGCCGTCGCGGCCAGCGCCACGCTGGGCGACCTCGGCGAGTCCATGATCAAGCGTGACCTCGGCATCAAGGACATGGGCACCTTGCTGCCGGGCCACGGCGGCATCATGGACCGGTTGGACTCGCTGCTTCCCACGGCTCCGGTGGTGTGGTTGCTGCTCGTCGTTTTTGTGGGGTCCGGGTGAGGAAGGGCCACGGAGCCACGCCGCGGTAGCGGCACATGGGTACAGCATGGACCGGTTGGACTCTCTGCTTCCTACGGCTCCCGTGGTGTGGTTGCTGCTCGTGCTCTTCGTGGGGTCCGGGTGACCGGTCGGCACGTCAGTGCGCCGTGAGTGAGCCCCCGTCCGATACGGACGGGGGCTCGGTCGTTCCGGGTGGGATGGAGCCCGGCGCCGTGAAGTGGGACGATTCCGGTAGAAGCCCATGACAGGGAAGAGACTCCCTGAAAGGAGGCGGACGCGATGTCCGACTTCCGAGAAGTGGTCGACATCGACCGCACCCCCGACGACGTGTGGGCCTACATCATCGACCCCGAGCACCTGCCGGAGTGGCAGGAGAGCGCCGTCGCCGTGGAGCAGCTCGACGAGGGGCCGGTCCACGTCGGCTCCCGCCTGCGCATCACCCGGCACGTCGGGCGCCGCGACATGCCGTTCCTCATGGAGTACACCGAGTGCGACCCGCCGCACGCCTGGGGCCTGCGCGCGGTGGAAGGCCCCGTCCGGCCGCGCGTCCACGGCGAGATCACCCCGCTCGACGACGGCCGTCGCTCCCGCGTGACGATGGAGATCGACTTCGAGAGCCACGGGGTGGGCAAGATTCTCGTCCCCCTGGTCGTACGCCCACAGGTCCGCAAGGAACTCCCGTACGACGAACAACTCCTCAAGCAGCACCTGGAGCAGACCACCGCGTGAACCGCCTCAAGAGCCCTTCGCCGGAACCAGCGCGTTGTAGAGCTCGGTCACCTTCGCCTCGAAGGGCGGCGCGTTGAACTCCTCGGCGACCGGCATCACCTTCTCCTGGATGAAACGGTCGTGCTGTTCCGCCGACTCCCAGATGTCGACGACCTGCCAGCCTCCTCCCTTCGCGGGAGCCGCGTAGTGGGCGATCAGCCCACTGGGCAGGTCGTCGGGGTCGGGGAAGATCCGCTCCAGAGTCGCCTGGTAGAGCTCCTCGGTCCAGTCGGGGCCGTAGTGATATCCCAGAACGGGCATGCCGGGGCCGTCCCTTCCGCGTGATCGCAGTGATCGCAGTCCTTCCCCCACGACGCTAGGCCCGCGCCCCGGACCGTGCGACCGGCGCTACTCCGTCCGACGCCCGGCACGACGGCCGCGGGGGCACACCGGACGGCCGCATGGCACACCCAGTGGATCTGCGACACTGGTACAGCCATGCCTAAGCCCGGAGAACTCACATTCGTCGCCCCCCGCGGAGCCAAGAAGCCGCCGCGGCATCTCGCTGATCTCACGCCTGCCGAGCGCAAGGAGGCGGTGGTCGAGGTCGGGGAGAAGCCGTTTCGTGCCAAGCAGCTCGCTCAGCACTACTTCGCGCGGTACGCGCACGACCCGGAGCAGTGGACCGACATCCCGGCCGCCGCGCGGCCCAAGCTGCAGGAGGCGCTGCTTCCCGAGCTGATGACGGTCGTACGGCATCTGGCGACGGACCAGGGGACCACGCGCAAGACGCTGTGGCGGCTGTTCGACGGGACGCTCGTGGAGTCCGTGCTGATGCGGTACCCGGACCGGGTGACGATGTGCATCAGCTCGCAGGCGGGGTGCGGGATGAACTGCCCGTTCTGCGCGACCGGGCAGGCGGGTCTGGACCGGAATCTGTCCACCGCCGAGATCGTGCACCAGATCGTGGACGGGATGCGGGCGCTCAGGGACGGCGAGGTTCCCGGTGGGCCCGCCCGGCTCTCCAACATCGTCTTCATGGGCATGGGCGAGCCCCTCGCCAACTACAAGCGGGTCGTGCAGTCCATCCGGGCCCTCACCGACCCGGCGCCGGACGGGCTCGGGCTGTCCCAGCGCGGGATCACCGTGTCGACCGTCGGGCTCGTCCCGGCGATCCACCGGTTCGCCGACGAGGGCTTCAAGTGCCGCCTCGCCATCTCGCTGCACGCCCCCGACGACGAGCTGCGCGACACCCTCGTCCCCGTCAACACGCGGTGGAAGGTGCGCGAGGTCCTCGACGCGGGCTTCGACTACGTCGAGAAGTCGGGGCGCCGGCTGTCCATCGAGTACGCGCTGATCCGGGACATCAACGACCAGGCCTGGCGCGGTGACCGGCTCGGCCGGCTGCTCAAGGGCAAGCCCGTGCACGTCAACCTCATCCCGCTGAACCCGACCCCGGGCTCGAAGTGGACCGCGTCGCGGCCCGAGGACGAGAAGGCGTTCGTGGAGGCCATCGCGGCGCACGGCGTGCCGGTGACGATCCGGGACACCCGTGGGCAGGAGATCGACGGGGCCTGTGGCCAGCTCGCGGCCACCGAGCGGTAACCTGGCTGGGTTCCATCGGTCCCACCACATCTTCATATTCCGACAGGGGAGCGCCACAGCGCTGAGAGTGCGGCAAGCGGGCCGCAGACCCTCTGAACCTCGCCCAGGTCATTCTGGGTAGGAAGTTCGGTCACCCACTCAAGCTGTTGCGCCCCGCCCGGGGATTCCGGGCGGGGCCGCGTCTCTTCCTGGCCAACCCCAGGAGGAAAACCAGTGCACACCAAGACGTTCGTGGCCGCTGCCGTCGGCCTCGGTCTCGTCACGCTGTCCGCGTGCGGGTCGTCGTCCGACGGCGGGGGCTCGACGGACTCCAAGACCGTCACCCTCGTCAGCCACAACTCGTGGGCCGTCTCCAAGAGTGTCCTCGCCGACTTCGAGAAGCAGTCCGGCTACAAGGTCAAGGTCCTCGAGGACGGCGACGCCGGCCAGGCCGTCAACAAGGCGATCCTGACCAAGGACAACCCGCAGGGCGACGTCTTCTTCGGCGTCGACAACACCCTGCTGTCCCGGGCGCTCGACAACGGGCTGTTCCAGTCGTACGAGGCGAAGGGGCTCGACCAGATCGACCAGCAGTACCAGCTCGACAAGGACAAGCACCGGGTCACCCCGGTCGACTACGGCGACATCTGCGTCAACTACGACAAGAAGTACTTCGCCGACCACAAGCTGGCCCCGCCGGCCTCCTTCGACGACCTGGCCAAGCCCGCGTACAAGAACCTCCTCGTCACCGAGAACGCCTCGACCTCCTCGCCCGGCCTCGGCTTCCTGCTCGCGACCGCCGCGAAGTACGGCGACGACCAGTGGCAGGGCTACTGGAAGAAGCTCAAGGCCAACGGTGTGAAGGTCGTCGACGGCTGGGAGCAGGCCTACAACGAGGAGTTCTCCGGGTCCGCCGGCGGCAAGAAGGCCAAGGCCGACCGGCCGCTCGTCGTCTCCTACGCCTCCTCGCCGCCCGCCGAGGTGATCTACGCCGACCCCAAGCCGACGACCGCGCCCACCGGCGTGGCGACCGGCACGTGCTTCCGGCAGATCGAGTTCGCGGGGCTCCTGAACAACGCGAAGAACACCAAGGGCGGCAAGGCCTTCATCGACTTCCTTCTCTCGAAGGAGTTCCAGGAGGACATGCCGCTGAACATGTTCGTCTACCCGGTGCTCGCCGGGGCGAAGGTGCCCGCCGAGTTCACGAAGTACGGGCCCGCCGCCAAGGATCCCGAGACGATGGACCCGGCGAAGATCGCCGACAACCGTGACCAGTGGGTCAAGTCGTGGACCTCGCTCGTACTCAAGTGAGGGGCAAGGCCCGCGGGGGCGCGGCGCGGCTCGGGCTGATGGTCCTGCCCGTCGCGTTCTTCGGGCTGTTCTTCGCCTACCCGGTCGCCGCGATCGTCGCCCGAGGGCTCGACACCGACGGCGGCTGGCGGTTCGGGCGGCTTCTGGACGTACTCGGGCAGTCGGACATCCGGCACGTCCTGTGGTTCACCACCTGGCAGGCCCTCGCCTCCACCGCGCTCACCCTGCTGATCGCCCTGCCGGGTGCCTATGTCTTCGCCCGCTTCGACTTCCCCGGCAAACAGGTGCTGCGGGCCGTCGTCACCGTCCCCTTCGTGTTGCCGACGGTCGTCGTCGGTACGGCGTTCCTGGCCCTGGTCGGACGCGGCGGACTGCTCGACGAGCTGTGGGGCGTACGGCTCGACACCACCGTGTGGGCGATCCTGCTCGCGCATGTCTTCTTCAACTACGCGGTCGTCGTACGGACGGTCGGCGGGCTCTGGGCGCAGCTCGACCCACGGCAGGAGGACGCGGCGCGGATGCTGGGCGCGTCGCCCCTGAGGGCCTGGCGAAACGTCACTCTGCCGGCGCTCGTGCCCGCCGTGGCCGCCGCCGCGCTGATGGTCTTCCTGTTCACCTTCACCTCCTTCGGTGTGGTGCAGATCCTCGGCGGCCCCACTTTCTCCACGCTGGAGGTGGAGATCTACCGGCAGACCTCCGAGATCTTCGACCTGTCCACCGCCGCCGTCCTCACGCTCGTGCAGTTCGTGGCGGTGGGCGCGGTCCTCGCCGTGCACGCCTGGACGGTACGGCGGCGGGAGACCGCGCTGCGGCTGGTGGACGCGTCGGTGACGGCGCGGCGGCCGCGCGGGGCCGGGCAGTGGGCGCTGCTGGCCGGTGTGCTGCTCACGGTCGTCGTCCTGCTGGTGCTGCCGCTCGCCGTGCTGGTCCAGCGGTCGCTGGGCGCGCCGGACTTCGGCTACTACCGGGCGCTGACGTCGGCGGACGGGGGCGTGTTCCTCGTCCCGCCGATCGACGCGATCGGCAACTCGCTGCAGTACGCCGTCACCGCCACCGCCATCGCGGTCGTGATCGGCGGACTCGCCGCCGCCGCGCTGACCCGGCGGGACGCGGGCCGGTTCGTACGCGGCTTCGACGCGCTGCTGATGCTGCCGCTCGGCGTCTCGGCGGTGACCGTCGGCTTCGGGTTCCTGATCGCTCTCGACGAGCCCCCGCTGGACCTGCGTGCCTCCTGGATCCTGGTGCCGCTCGCGCAGGCGCTGGTGGGGGTGCCGTTCGTCGTACGGACCATGCTGCCGGTGCTGCGGGCGGTCGACGTACGGCTGCGGGAGGCGGCCGCCGTGCTCGGGGCGTCGCCGTGGAAGGTGTGGCGGGAGGTCGACCTGCCGATGGTGCGGCGGGCGCTGCTCGTCGCCGCCGGGTTCGCCTTCGCGGTGTCGCTGGGGGAGTTCGGGGCGACGGTGTTCATCGCGCGGCCCGACAACCCGACGCTGCCGGTCGCCGTGGCGAAGCTGCTCGGCCGGGCCGGTGACCTCAACTACGGACAGGCGATGGCCCTGTCGACGATTCTGATGCTGGTGTGCGCGGTGGCGCTGCTGATCCTGGAGAGGCTGCGCACGGACCGGACCGGGGAGTTCTGATGCTGCTGAGTCTTGGGGGCGCGACCGTGCGGTTCGGGGGGCGGGCCGTGCTCGACGCCGTCGATCTCGGCGTCGCCGAGCACGAGGTCGTGTGTGTGCTCGGGCCGAGCGGCAGCGGCAAGTCGACGCTGCTTCGGGCGGTGGCCGGGCTGCAGCCCCTGGACGCGGGGCGGGTCCTGCTCGAAGGACGCGACCAGGCGGGGGTGCCCGCGCACCGGCGCGGGGTGGGCCTGATGTTCCAGGACCATCAGCTGTTCCCGCAGCGGGACGTGGGCGGCAATGTGGCGTTCGGGCTGCGGATGCAGGGCGCTTCCCGGGGCGAACGGGACTCCCGGGTAGGGGAGTTGCTGGACCTCGTCGGACTGCCGGGGGCCGCCGGCCGGGCCGTCGCCGCGCTCTCCGGCGGTGAGCAGCAGCGCGTCGCGCTGGCCCGGGCCCTCGCGCCCCGGCCGCGGCTGCTGATGCTGGACGAACCGCTCGGGCAGCTCGACCGGTCGCTGCGGGAGCGGCTCGTCGTCGAACTGCGGGAGCTGTTCGGGCGGTTGGGCACCACCGTGCTGGCCGTCACCCACGACCAGGGCGAGGCCTTCGCGCTCGCGGACCGGGTCGTGGTGATGCGGGACGGGCGGATCGCCCAGTCCGGTACGCCTCTTGAGGTGTGGCAGCGGCCCGCCGACGCGTTCGTGGCCCGCTTCCTCGGCTTCGACAACGTGGTGCCGGCGACGGTCGCCGGGGAGGCCGCGGACACCCCGTGGGGCAAGGTGCCGGTCCCCGACGACGCCCCGCAGGGACCACGCACACTGCTCGTACGGCCCGCCGGGGTCAGGCTGGTGGCCGCGGACGCGGGCCTGCGCTGCACGGTGACCGCCCGCACCTTCAAGGGCACCCATGTCTCCGTGCGCCTCCAGCCGGAGGAGGCACCCCGCCTGGAGGCGGCGTGCGCGCTGCGGACCGCGCCCGAGGTCGGGGACGAGATCGGAGTGGAGTTCGACGCGGCCGAAATCGTCGTGCTCGACTGAGCGTGATGCCCCTAGGGTGTTACGTATGACGCCACTCCCGTATGACCGCTACTGCGACGAAGTCGCCCACCAGGTGGGCCGGTTGAGGTCCGTGGTGACCTCCGGCGCCGACCTGTCCGCCACCGTGCCCACCTGTCCCGACTGGTCGCTGGAACAGTTGGTACGGCACACGGGTGCGGCCCTGCGCTGGACGGAGTTCATCGTGCGCACCCGGGCGCAGGAGCAGGCCCCGATCGAGAAGGTCCCGCTGTACCGGGGACCGGAGGCCGAGGGGGACCCCGCCGCGCTGGACGCCTGGCTGGCCGAGACCGGCGAGATGCTCGTCGGCGCGCTGCGGGAGGCAGGACCCGACACGCGGGTGTGGGGGTGGGCCGGGGTCCTCGACACCCGCTTCTGGGCCCGCCGAATGACGCACGAGCTCGTCGTGCACGGCGCGGACGCCGCGCTGGCCGCGAAACAGCCGTACGAGGTCGCGCCGGAGGTGGCGGCCGACGCGCTGGACGAGTGGCTCCAGCTCGTGGAGTTCGTGCAGCGGACCGGGGCCCACGAGGCGGCGCGGGAGCTGCCGAGGGACGGGCGCAGCATCCATCTCCACGCGACGGACACGCCTGGCGAGCTGAACGCCGAGTGGGTCGTCGAACTCGCCGAGGACGGGGTTCGCTGGCGGCGTGGGCACGAGAAGGCGACGGTCGCGCTGCGCGGGCCGCTGACCGACGTGCTGCTCGCCTTCTACCGCCGGCAGCCGCTGGACACCCCGGGGCTGGAGGTCGTCGGGGAACGGGAGCTGCTGGAGCTCTGGCTGGAAAGGGTCACCTTCGGCTGAGCGGACATGCCTGTGGCCCGGCCCCCTGCGGGGTCGGGCCACAGAAACGCGCGGGGCCGACGGGTGCCGACGCCCCTACGGGCGGACGGGGTCAGCGCGTGCTGGCCCCGCGGCGGCGCATGCCGAAGAAGATCGCGCCGCCGCCGATCACGACCAGGGCGGCCGCGACGCCGGCGATCACACCGGTACGGGAGCTCGCGCCGGTCTCGGCGAGGTTCGACTCACCGGCCGCCGCCGAGGGGGCGCTGCTCACGGTGCCCGCGGGGGCGGAGCTGCCGGCCTCGGGGGCCGCGGGGGACGGGGGAACCGTCGGTTCGGCGGCCGGGGCCGAGGCGGTGTCCGAGGCCGCGTCCGACGGCGACGGGCCGGCGTCCGACTGCGTCGGAGTCGGGGTCGGGGTCGGAGTCGGAGTCGGGCTCGCGCTTTCCTCGGCCTTGCAAGCGGTGGACGGCGTGGTCAGGTTGGGGGCGATGTCCGCGTCGAGGTCCTTGCCGATCTTGACGTGGACACGGTAGATGGCGTTGGGCTCCCAGGCCTCCTCGAAGGTGACGGTGCCACCACCCGAACCCTTGACCTTGACCTCACCGACCTTCTTCACGTCGGCGCCGTTGTTCTCCAGGAAGACCGACACGGTGGCCGGGGTGCCCTTGGGGTCCACGTCGGTGACCGTGATGACGCCCTTCGCGCCGTCGCACTTGGCTTCGGCGGAGAACTCGTCTATGCCGCTCGCGAACGCGCCGCCGGCGGCGCCGAGCGCGAGAGCGGACGAGGCGGTGGCGACACCGAGGATGCGCACGGAACGTGCGACGGTACGGCGGGATATGGACACGTTTGTCCTTTACAGATGCGCAACTGCGGGGGGCTGAGGGGGTGATGACGCCCCGACTGGATGGAACAACACCGCCCCCACGAGTCTCTCAGGTCTATAAGCGTTCCATAAGGAGTGTCAATCCGAGCGCCCGTTTCAAGCCTCCGGTTTTGCCATCTCATTAACCACCGAGGCGTTTCAGCGCGGCCGGCGCCTCCTCGATCCGGTCGACCAACGCGATGCGGGACTCCATCGACCGCTCCCGCGCCAGTGCCTGCAACAAAGGCCAGGTGGGCAGCCGTTGCGTCCAGTGCGCCCGGTCCACGAGCACCATGGGCGTGGGCTCGCCCCGCGACTCGTAGTAGTTGGGCGTCGCGTTGTCGAAGATCTCCTGTACGGTGCCGGCGGCGCCCGGCAGGAAGACGACACCCGCGTTGGAGCGGGCCAACAGGCCGTCCTCGCGGGTCGCGTTGGCGAAGTACTTGGCGATGTGCGTGGCGAACGGGTTCGGCGGCTCATGGCCGTAGAACCACGTCGGTATGCCGATCGAGGCACCGCCGCCCGGCCAACGCCCGCGCACCTCGAAGGCGGTGCGCGCCCAGTCGGAGATGGACGGCGTGAACGACGGGGACTTGGCCAGGAGCCGGAGCGCGTCGTCGAGCATCCCGTCGTCGAACGGGGCCGCGTACGCGCCGAGGTTCGCCGCCTCCATCGCGCCCGGGCCGCCGCCCGTGGCCACGGTGAAGCCGGCGCGGGCCAGTTCGCGGCCGAGACGGGCCGCACCGGCGTACGCCTCCGTGCCGCGTGCCATGGCGTGGCCGCCCATGACGCCCACCACCCGTGCGCCGACGAGGAGTTCGTCGAGGGCGTCCGAGACGGAGTCGTCGTGGACCGCGCGCAGCATCGAGGTGAAGATGTCGCGGTCCGCCTTCGTCCGCTGGAACCAGGCGTAGGCGAGCGCGTCGGGGGTGGACTCGTAGCCGTCCGGCAGGGACGCGAACAGCTCGTCGGGGGAGTAGACCCGGCCCCGGTACGGATCGAACGGCAGGTCCGGGATCGGCGGGAAGACCAGGGCGCCGTCCGCGCGGACCTTCGCGGCCGCGTCCTCACGCATCGGGCAGCCGAGGAAGACGGCGCCCACGGTGTCCGTGGTGAGCAGTTCGCGCGTACGGTCCGTCAGGTCCACGGCCTGGACACGGAATCCGGCGAGGGTGCCGCGCGCCGAGACGGTCGCGTCGAACTCCTCCAGCGTCTCTATCTCACGGTCGTCGTGGTGGGCCGCATGGGCGGGCATCGTCTGCACCCGCCCATGCTGGCACAGCGGGGCTCAGCCCTGGACGGCCGCCGGGTCCATCCACACGACCTCCCAGGTGTGGCCGTCGAGGTCGTCGAAGGCACGGCCGTACATGAAGTCCATCTCCTGGACCTTGTCCGAGGCGGTGCCGCCTGCGGCGACGGCCTTCTCGACCAGCTCGTCCACCTTCTCGCGGCTCTCGGCGCTCAGACACAGCAGGACCTCGCTGGTCTTGGTGGCGTCCGCGATCTCCTTGCCGGTGAAGGTGGCGTAGAACGGCTTGGTGAGCAGCATCGCGACGATGGTGTCGCTGATCACGACGGAGGCCGCGTTCTCGTCGCTGAACTGCGGGTTGAGCGTGTAGCCCAGCTCCGTGAAGAACTTCTTCGAGGCGTCGAGGTCGTTCACGGGCAGGTTGATGAAGATCATCTGCTGGTACGTCGTGGTCATCGGAGTCTCTCCCGTCGGGGCGTGTGCTGTTCGCTCGGGTAGACCGGGGGGTGGGGCGGAACTCATCGGCGGGCGGGGATCTTTTTCGGGCTGCTTTTTGGGGGCGCCGCGTCAGCTGGTGAGGGGGAGGGCCGACAGCTCGGCCACGAGCAGGGTGAGCGGGGCGAAGAGGGCCAGGAGGCTGCCGGCGCGCAGGGCGGCGGCGCTGCGGAGCATCGTGGCGGGTGCGCCGAGGCGGAGCAGGGCGGCGGTGGTGTCGGCGCGGGCCTGGCGGGCCTCGACGGCGGCGGTGAGCAGCGTGGCGACCGTGCAGCCGGTCACGAGCAGCGTGCCGAGGGTGGTCAGCGGGCCGAACGCGGGGTCGCCCGGGGTGGAGAGCGCGGCCATCGTGTACGTACCGGACGCGACCGCGCAGACCACGCCCAGGGGGCGGCCGATACGGGTGGCTTCCGCCATGAGGACACGGCCCGCGAGGAGGCGGAGGGCGCCGGGGCGGGCGGTCTGCAGGAGGCGGCCGCACAGGTGGGTGAGGCCGGGGCCCGCGAGCGCGAGGCCCAGGGCGGTCAGGGTCCAGCCGATGAGGACGCTGAGGGGGCCGGGGGGCAGGCCGCCGGGGAGCGTGAGGTGGGTGGTCGCCCCGGTGTGGTTTCCGTACGCCTCCACGGCGAGGCCGGCGGCGAGGGTGGCGATGCCCCAGGGGAGGCCGGTGGGGGTGGGGCCCGGCGCCGGCGGGATGTCGTCGGCCGGGGTCGAGGGGTGGGTCACGTTGCCCGGGGGCTGCGGGGCGTTGTCGGTCGCGGCCGGGGGGTGGGTCGCGCTGCCCGGCGCCGTTGGGGTGCCGTCCTTCGGTGGGACGGGGGCCGCCCCGGCGGCACGACTGCCCGCCCGACGGCGGGAGGAGGTGGGGGCGGCTTCGGCGGTGCGGCCGGACGCGGGACGGCGGGAGGGTGCGTGGGCGGCGTCGGTCGCGGCGCGATGGCCCGAGAGAAGACGGGAAGGCCCGGAGGCCGCGGGGGTGCCGTCGTCCGCGGTGGCCGGGGGGTGGGGCACGCTGCCCGGCGCTTGCCGGGTGCCGTCCGCGCCCGACCGTGCCGCCCCGCCGGCACGACTGGCCGCGGGAAGACGGGAGGGCTCGGCGTGGTCGAGGATGCCGTCGGCTGCCATGTGGGGGTCCGCAGGGTGGCCGTAGGGCTCGGAGGCGGTGTCTTGTGTCGGGCTGACTCGGGGGCGTACGGGCAGGTGGGCCCCGAATCTGGCGTAGGTGCCGAAGGAATCGCGGCCCGGTGTGCGGTTCCGGGTGCCGAGGCGGCCGGGTGTGGGGCGGGGGGTGGGGGTGTCGGGGTGTCGGGGGCGCAGGGAGAGGGCGACAGTGAGGGAAGCCGTGGTGGGGAGGAGGGAGAGGAGGGTCAGGGCCGCCGGGAGGGGGAGGGGGCTGTCCGCGGCCAGGAACTGCGCGGCGGCGCCGTCGAAGGGCATGCCCGTGAGGTCGCCTCGGAGGTGGAGGAAGACCAGGAGCGCCAGCATCGAGCCCAGGGTGCAGGAGAGGACCGTCGTCGTCGCCGCGACGGCCATCAGGCGGGCCGGGCCCAGGCCGATCGCCGCGAGGCCGGGCCGTGGGCGGGTGCCGGGGTCGGTGCGGGCCACGGCGAGGGCGAAGTGGACCGTGGCGGCGAGCGGGACCAGGCACCAGGCCAGGCGGAGCACCGAGCCGTCCGGGTCGTCGGGGTGGCTCATCGCGTAGCCGAGGGTGCACAGCAGGAGGAAGCCCGTGCCCGCCGACGCCGCGGCCACCAGCAGCCGGCGGAGCTGGACGGCGGGATGGGAGCGGCGGGTCAGGCGGAGAGCGAGCACGAGGCCCGGCCTTCCGTCTCCTTGACCGGCGGCAGGTGCACCGTCCTGACACGCCGCCCGTCGAGCAGGGACACCGTACGGTCGGCCAGCGCCGCGGTCTCCGGGTCGTGGGTCGCGAGCACCACCGTGATGCCGTGCGAGCGGGCCGCCGTCGTCAGGGTGCGCAGGACGTGCGCACGGTCCGCGCGGTGCAGCGGAGCCGTCGGCTCGTCGGCGAACAGCACCGAGGGCGCCGGGGCCAGCGCCCGGGCGATGCAGGCCCGTTGCCGCTCGGCCTGCGTCAGCTCGTGCGGCCGCTTACGGGCCTTGTCGCCGACGTCGAGGCGCTCCAGCCACTCCTGGGCGGCGACCTTGGCGCGCCGGCGGCTGGTGCCGCGCAGCATGAGGGGGAGCGCGGCGTTCTCCCAGACGTTCAGCTCCGGCACCAGCACGGGCGCCGTGTCGACCCAGCCGAAACGGTCGCGGCGCAGCCGCTCACGGCTGAGGGGGCCCATGGTGTGCACGGGGACGCTGTTGAACCAGACCTCGCCGCGTCGGGCCGGCACCTGGCCCGACAGGCACCGCAGCAGCGTCGTCTTGCCGCTGCCGCGCGGGCCGCTGACGGCGAGGATCTCACCGTCGCGGACGCCGAGCGAGACGCCGCTGAGCGCGGGGGAGCCGTCGTCGTGGGTGAAGTGCAGCGACCGTGCCCAGAGCACGTCGTTGTCCGGCGGGGCCACCATGGGCAAACACCTCGTTCAGATCAGAAATGCCGTGCGCGATGCGCGAAATCCCCCGTGCGGGGGAACGAAGGCAGGGCCGATCGGTCACTGGCACGCTAGGCAGCCCACGACAGGCATGCGGACAGCACACGGCCCCGGGTCGCCGTTTCTCACTCGTACGGTCGACACCAGGGCCGGTGTTGATCACAGATTCAGTTGATCAGCTTCGTTGACCGAGGCTTCGGCGACACAGCCGGCGTCGGTCACAGCTTCGTCCACGCCTCCGTCAGCGTCGCGCGCAGGATCTGCTCGATCTCGTCGAACGTCTCCTGGTTGGAGATCAGCGGCGGCGCGAGCTGGACGACCGGGTCGCCGCGGTCGTCGGCACGGCAGTACAGGCCGTTGTCGAAGAGGGCCTTGGACAGGAAGCCGTAGAGGACGCGCTCGGTCTCCTCCGCGTCGAAGGACTCCTTCGTCGCCTTGTCCTTGACGAGCTCGATGCCGTAGAAGAAGCCGTTGCCGCGGACGTCGCCGACGATCGGCAGGTCGTGCAGCTTCTGGAGGGTGGAGAGGAACGCGGACTCGTTGTCGAGGACGTGCTGGTTCAGGCCCTCGCGCTCGAACAGGTCCAGGTTGGCGAGGCCCACCGCGGCGGAGACCGGGTGGCCGCCGAAGGTGTAGCCGTGCAGGAAGGTGTTGTCGCCCTTGTAGAACGGCTCGGCCAGCCGGTCGGAGATGACGCAGGCGCCTATGGGGGAGTAGCCCGAGGTCATGCCCTTGGCGCAGGTGATCATGTCCGGGACGTAGTCGAACTTGTCGCAGGCGAACATCGTGCCCAGGCGGCCGAAGGCGCAGATGACCTCGTCCGAGACGAGCAGGACGTCGTACTGGTCGCAGATCTCGCGCACCCGCTGGAAGTAGCCGGGCGGGGGCGGGAAGCAGCCGCCCGCGTTCTGCACGGGCTCCAGGAAGACCGCGGCGACGGTGTCCGGACCCTCGAAGAGGATCTGCTGCTCGATCTGGTCGGCGGCCCAGCGGCCGAAGGCCTCCGGGTCGTCGCCGAAGATCGGGGCGCGGTAGATGTTGGTGTTCGGGACCTTGTGCGCGCCCGGGACCAGCGGCTCGAACGGGGCCTTCAGGCCCGGCAGACCGGTGATGGACAGGGCGCCCTGCGGGGTGCCGTGGTAGGCGACCGCGCGGGATATGACCTTGTACTTGGTGGGCTTGCCGACCAGCTTGAAGTACTGCTTGGCGAGCTTCCAGGCGGTCTCGACCGCCTCGCCGCCGCCGGTGGTGAAGAAGACCTTGTTCAGGTCGCCGGGCGCGTAGTCGGCGAGTCGCTCCGCGAGCTCCACGGCCTTGGGGTGGGCGTAGGACCACACCGGGAAGAACGCCAGCTCCTGCGCCTGCTTGAACGCGGTCTCCGCGAGCTCCGTGCGGCCGTGCCCGGCCTGGACCACGAACAGACCCGCGAGACCGTCGAGGTAGCGCTTGCCCTTGTCGTCGTAGATGTGGGTGCCTTCGCCCCGGACGATGGTGGGGACGGGTGCGTTCTCGTACGAGGACATGCGGGTGAAGTGCATCCACAGGTGGTCGTACGCGGACTTGCTGAGGTCCTTTGTGCTCACGGTTATCGGGTTCCCCACATGTAGGTCTGCTTCTTGAGCTTGAGGTAGACGAAGCTCTCGGTGGAGCGCACGCCGGGCAGGGCCCGGATGCGTTTGTTGATGACGTCCAGCAGGTGGTCGTCGTCCTCGCAGACGATCTCGGCGAGGATGTCGAAGGAGCCCGCGGTCATCACCACGTACTCGACCTCCGCCATGTCGCTCAGCGCGTCCGCGATCGACTCCACGTCGCCCTCGACGTTGATGCCGACCATCGCCTGTCTGCGGAAGCCCACGGTGAGCGGGTCCGTGACGGCGACGATCTGCATCACGCCCTGGTCGAGCAGCTTCTGCACACGCTGGCGCACGGCCGCCTCGGAAAGGCCGACGGCCTTGCCGATCGCGGCGTACGGCCGGCGGCCGTCCTCCTGGAGCTGCTCGATGATGGCGAGGGAGACGGCGTCCAGGTGGGGGCTGCCGTTCTTCGACTCGCGCCCGGGGTCTCTCTGCTCTGCGCTTCGACTGGCCACGGCCTCACTGTGCACGAGGTCTCGTCGGTTCCGCAAGGTGTGACCGATGAAATTCGTTGTTACGAGCGTGCATCTCTGCGGATTCCGTAGCGGTGGCGCGATCAGGGGTGTTGAAAACGTCGAGGCACGGACTAGGCTGGTGTCTCAGTAACTGGACACATCCCCGACCTTGGAGGGCCGGCAGTGAGCACCGAGCTGCGTCGTCTTCGCAACTACATCGACGGTGAGTTCCGGGACGCCGCCGACGGACGGACCACCGACGTGGTCAACCCCGCGACGGGCGAGGCGTACGCGACCGCGCCGCTGTCCGGGCAGGCGGACGTCGACGCCGCGATGGCGGCCGCCGCAGCGGCCTTCCCCGGCTGGCGCGACACGACCCCGGCGGAGCGGCAGAAGGCGCTGCTGAAGATCGCGGACGCCTTCGAGGAGCGCGCCGAGGAACTCATCGCGGCGGAGGTGGAGAACACGGGCAAGCCGATCGGCCTGACCCGCTCCGAGGAGATCCCGCCCATGGTCGACCAGATCCGCTTCTTCGCGGGCGCGGCCCGGATGCTCGAGGGCCGCTCGGCCGGTGAGTACATGGACGGGATGACCTCGATCGTGCGCCGTGAGCCGGTCGGCGTCTGCGCGCAGGTCGCGCCGTGGAACTACCCGATGATGATGGCCGTGTGGAAGTTCGCCCCGGCGATCGCCGCGGGCAACACGGTCGTGCTGAAGCCGTCGGACACGACCCCCGCGTCCACCGTGCTGATCGCCGACATCGTCGGCTCGATCCTGCCCAAGGGCGTCTTCAACGTCATCACCGGCGACCGCGACACCGGCCGCCTGATGGTCGAGCACCCGACCCCGGCGATGGCGTCCATCACCGGTTCCGTGCGCGCGGGCATGTCCGTCGCAGAGTCGGCCTCACGCGACCTCAAGCGGGTCCACCTGGAGCTGGGCGGCAAGGCGCCGGTCGTCGTCTTCGACGACACCGACATCGCCAAGGCCGTCGAGGACATCTCCGTGGCGGGCTTCTTCAACGCCGGCCAGGACTGTACGGCGGCCACCCGCGTCCTCGTCCAGGAGGCCATCCACGACGAGTTCGTCGCGGCGCTGGCGAAGGCCGCGTCCGAGACGAAGACCGGGCAGCCGGACGACGAGGACGTGCTCTTCGGCCCGCTGAACAACCCCAACCAGCTCAAGCAGGTCTCCGGCTTCATCGAGCGGCTCCCCGCGCACGCCAAGGTCGAGGCGGGCGGCCACCAGGTCGGCGAGCGCGGCTACTTCTACGCGCCGACCGTCGTCTCCGGCCTCAAGCAGGACGACGAGATCATCCAGAAGGAGGTCTTCGGGCCGGTCATCACCGTCCAGTCCTTCTCCGACGAGGAGCAGGCGGTGGCCTGGGCGAACGGTGTCGAGTACGCGCTCGCTTCGTCGGTGTGGACCAAGGACCACGGGCGTGCGATGCGGATGTCCAAGAAGCTGGACTTCGGGTGCGTGTGGATCAACACGCATATTCCGCTGGTCGCGGAGATGCCGCACGGTGGGTTCAAGAAGTCGGGCTACGGCAAGGACCTCTCGGGGTACGGGTTCGACGACTACACGCGGATCAAGCATGTGATGACGTCCCTGGACGCGTAGTCGGCCGCGGACTCGATGTGGCTTGTCACGCAGTTCCCCGCGCCCCTCTGGGGCGCGGGGTTTCCCGTCGCTCCGTTCTGCGTGCGCTCGGTGGTGCCGTCGTGCTCGGTGGCACCGCCGGCTGCGGGGTGCCCGCGGCCTACGTGAAGCCGGGGGAGCGGGCCGCTGTCGATCACTCCGGTGACGAGAAGCGGCTCGACTGGGCCAACTGGCCTCTCTACATCGACACCGATGACGAGGACCCCGAGGCGCGGCCCACGCTGGAGGCCTTCGAGAGGCGCACCGGAATATCCGTCGACTATGTGGAGGAGATCAACGACAACGACGAGTTCTTCGGCAAGGTCAGCCCCGCGCTGATGAACCACCAGCCGACGGGCCACGACCTGATCGTCATGAGCGACTGGATGTGCGCGCGGTTCGTGCGGCTGGGCTGGGTGCAGGAGATGGACCGGGCACGGCAGCCGAACGTCACCGAGCACCTCGATCCGCTGCTGCGCTCGCCCGCCTTCGACCCCGGGCGGCGGTTCACGGTGCCGTGGCAGTCCGGGATCACCGGGATCGCCTACAACCGGCGGAAGTTGGGCCGGGAGATACGCCATGTCTCCGACCTGTGGGCGGCCGACCTGAAGGGCCGGGTCTCCCTCCTGTCCGGTCTGGACGAGGCGTTCGCGTTGCTGATGCAGGGCAACGGGGTCGACGTCACCCGGTGGACGGCCGACGACTTCCACGCCGTGTGCGACCAGGTGGCCGCGCAGGTGAGCAAGGGCCAGATCCGCCGCTTCACCGGCAACGACTACACCAAGGACCTGGTCAGCGGTGATGTGCTGGCCTGCCAGGCGTACTCGGGGGACGTGATCCAGCTCCAGGCGGACAACCCCGACATCCGCTTCGTCGTGCCCGAGGAGGGCGCGGAGCTGTGGTCGGACTCGCTGATGATCCCCGACCTGGCCCGCCACAAGGCCAACGCCGAACGGCTCGTCGACCACTACTACCAGCCCGAGGTCGCGGCCGAACTCGCCGCCTGGGTGAACTACGTCTGCCCCGTCCCGGCGGCCCGCGAGGTCCTCGCCGCCTCCGACGACGAGGACACGGCCGCGCTCGCCGACAACCCGCTGATCTTCCCGGACCCGACGATGCGGGAACGCCTCGCGATCGCACGGGACATCACGGGCGCGGAGCGGGTGGAGTTCGCGAAACGGTGGAACGCGATCGTGGGGTTGTGAACCCGCCGGCCGGAGATGTGACGAGGATGATCGTTGCTGCCGGGCGAGGCTCATGTGTATGCCGGCCTCTGTTCGGGCCGTTGCCATACGAGGGTCGCGTAGGAGCCCGCGACGGCCGGCGCCCCGCCTGCCCCTGAGCGACTCACACACGCCGATCCACCACGACACCGAAGGGCGCCGACCGGCTCGCCCCGCTGGGCCACCTCGACGCCGACGGCCCGCCACCGCGATGGGGCAAGCCTTTCGATTTGGATGTGGAAACCGATCGGTTTACCATGAGGTGAAACCGGCCGGTTTCCGTTCGAGGGGCGGTCGGGCCGATTCCCGGTTTGGCGACGGTGCCGCCCGGTCTTCCTTCGATGTGGCTGTGTCCAGGCCGGAGTAAGTCATGAATGGGATTCATCCCTTCCGCGTGCTGCGCGCGAAACCCCTGTGGATCGCCAGCGGCGTCATCACCGGCGCACTCGCGCTGCTGTTCGCCGTGCTGTACGTCGGCGCCAACATCGACCCGGCCGACCACATGAAGAAGCTGCCGGTCGGCCTGGTCAATGCCGACAAGGGAGCTGCCGTCGGCGGCAAGCAGGTCAACCTGGGGGCCCAGATCACCGACTCGATCGGAAAGTCCACCGCGGGAGGGGACAAGATCGACTGGAAGGTGATGGACGAGCGGGAGCTGAAGGAGGAGCTCGGCAAGGGCAAGCTGTACGGCGCGCTTGTCGTGCCCGCCGACTTCACGTCCTCGGTCACCGCCCTGACCGGCACCACGGCCGCGGAAACCCCGGTCCGGCCGACGCTGACCGTGCTGACGAACCAGTCCGCCGGCAGCGTGGGCTCCAGTCTGGCGCGGGTCGCCACGACGCAGGCGGCCGAGAGCGCCTCGCTCCACATCGGCAAGGAACTGACCGCACAGATCGGCGCCCAGCGGGCGAAGCTGCCCGCCGCGGCGCGCGTCCTGCTCGCCGACCCGGCCGCCGTCACGGTGAAGGACGGCCATCCGCTCGACTCGCACAGCGGTTTGGGCCTGACGGCGTTCTACTACGCCCTCGCCCTCGTGGTGTGCGGCATGCTCTCCGCCAACGTGATCAGCGGCCAGGTGGACCACGCCCTGGGCTACACCCACAACGACATGGGCCCCCTGCGCCTGCACCGCCCGCTGATCCGGGCGACCCGGGTGCAGACCCTCGCCATCAGCAGCACCCTCATGGCGGCCCTGTCCCTCCTGATGGGCACGCTGGTCATGGTGGGCGCGGTCGGCATCATGGGCATGGACGCCTCCCACCTGCCGCTGCTGTGGCTGTTCTCGGTGTGCGCCGTCGCGGTGTCCGGGACCGGCGCGCTCACCCTCCTCGCCGTATTCGGCACGCCCGGCATGCTGGTGGCCACGCTGGTCTTCATCGGGATGGCGGTGCCGACGGCCAACGCCACCACGCCGATCCAGGCGCTGCCCGGCTTCTACCGCTTCCTCGCGGAGTTCGAGCCGCTGCGGCAGATCGCCGGCGGTGTCCGCTCGATCCTCTACTACGACGCGCAGGGCGACGCGGGGCTGACCCGGGGCTGGGTGATGATGGCCGCCGGCCTCGTGGTGGCCGTGCTGTTCGGATTCGGCGTGCTGGGGTGGTACGACCGCAAGGGGCTGCACCGCATCCCGGTCGAGACGGAGCCCGAGAAGAACGCCACCTCGGTGTAGCGGAACTCCTCCCGCATCCCAGGGCGGGGCCGTTGAGCGGAGTGGCCCCGTGTGTCGCCCCCGTGGGGACGAGGGGCGTGCACACCGTCAGGGCTCGGCGACGGTCTTGCTTCCTCCGAGAGCGTCGCCGAGCCTCTGAGCCGTCTCAGGGCCCCGGACGGCGCCAAACTTGCGCGAGGACGAGTCGGAGAGGCCGTCCGGTGGCAGTCTGCTCGCTCGTCTACGGCGCTGTGAAGAGCATCGGGAAGCGCAGGCCCAGCCACGGTTTGCGGCCCCAGACGACGACCTTGGCGCGGGCCATGGCGGTCGGGGCGGTCCAGCGGCCCAGGGCGAGGAGGAGGAAGGCGACCGGGTCGATGGCTATCGTGCAGTCAGGCCGCCGGGGCGGGGCGTCGGTGACGGTGGGCACGCCGTCCGCGAAGGTGACGGAGAAGCGGTCGCGGCCGATCCGCAACAGGTAGCACGCATGGTGGTCGGCCGCGCCGGCGTTCACTACACGCGGCATGGCCAGTCGCATGAAGGGCAGCGTGAACGCGACCACTTCACGGTCGACCATGTGGGCCCCGCGCAGCGCGACCGCGATGTCGTATCCGTGCCCGAGCAGGTGCGTGAGCAGGTACGAGCCCAAGGTGGCCATGTTCATCGGCCCCATCGGCGTCAGCACCGCCTCCCGCGGACCGCGGCCGGCCGCGGCCGCGACGAAGGCCCGGGCACTGTCCGCGATCTCCGCGCCGAGGACTGCCGGATTCCGCTGCGGGAAGACAGCCAGAGCCGCCCGGTTGGCCGCCGCGAGGCCGCTCGGCGTCCCATTGCCGTAGGGGCGGTCCTCGCCCGCCCCGATGTCGGCCATCAGCTTCCCTGCCAGCGCGAGGTGCGCCGCCGCCTCTCCCACCGTCCACTCTGCGCCCCGCAGCGGCGTGTGCGGGTCGGCCCCTGCCCGCAGCAGCTCCGCGATCCGGTCGGCAGTGGCGACAATGGCGTCCTCGGGTGTCATGAACGCGATCGTGTCGGCGCTCGGACTTGCTGTCCAGTGCCCCGTCGGTCCCGTTCCCGCCTGTACCTGAAGGACCACTTACCGGGGGGTACGGCGTTCATGACCGGGTTCTGGCAGCGAAGGGGCCGTCTCGGTCAGGGGCCGTGGGGTGAAGTCGGCCGGTTCACCGACGTCGTCGGCGGCTGCTAGGGCCTGTTGCGAAAGTGGCGCCTGCCGCGCGACGCCCGGCACGCGCTCTCGCCGCACCGCCCGAAAGCCCGAGTACGCCCAGTACGAGGGCTTCCGGGCGGCACGCCGAGAGCACGCACCGGACGCCGCGCGGCCGCCCGGGGCGACGACGCCACTTTCGCAACAGGCCCTAAAGGGTGTTGCACAAGTGTGGCTGTTTGCATGGCTCAGCGGTTGTTGACCTGCTGTTTCACCCGGCGAGGGCGAGGTTGTGCAGGGTGGCGACGGCCTGGACGGCATGGTGGAGGCCGTCTCCTTTCTGACGGCAGTCGCGCAGGATCTTCCAGTGCTTCATCCGGGCGAAGGTGTGCTCGACGCGGGCTCGGACACGCCGGTGCTCGGCGTTGTCCTCCTCCTGCCCGCGCAGGAGGGGCCGTCCGGCGCGTCTGCGATGCGGAACGATGAGGCCCGTGCCCAGGTAGGCGCCGTCGGCGATCACGGTCGTGCCCGCAGCCGTCGCGGGCAGATCGGACTCGCGCCACACATGGGCGTCGGCCTTGTTCCCGGGCGCCGGACGCGCTGATGCGACGACCAGGCGGGTCTCGGCGTCGATGATGACCTGCACGTTCGCCGAGAACCGGTAGTCACGGGACGAGGCTGCGACCGTACGATCGCGGACCGGGATCAACGTGCCGTCCACGATCCACAACCGCTCCACCCCCGCGACCGGCCGCGGTGCCGGCTCCAGCGCGAGCAGCGGCCGCAGGCGCTTGATGCCCCGGCATACCGTGGCCGGGGAGATCCCGAAGAGCGGGGCGAGCTGCCGCATCGTGAGGTTCGTGCGGTAGTACACGGCCACCAGCAGCACCCGCTCGGCCAGCGGCAGACACCACGGCCGACCGCCACCGGGACCGTTCCCGCCCCGCTCCCGCACCACCCTCAGCAACTTCTCAAACCGGTCCATCCGCAGCCCTGTGAACGTCTCCACCCACAACGGCTCAGCCCTCAACACCCCACGCATACAAGGGAAATGCCCGGATCGCAGCCTTGTGCAACACCCTTTAGCGGGGTTCGGCGGCGATGATCTCGGCGACGGACTTGCCGCCGGCGCAGTCGAGCACCGATCTCAAGTGTGGCTCCAGGCCGCCTTCAGCGGCGTGTCCGCTCGCCGCGTCCCTGGTGGCGTCGCTGCGTGAAAGGCAGCACGATGGGTGCGGTTTCCTGGACGTTCGGCAAGCCGTCCTGGCTCAGGCATGCCCCTTGTGCCCGACGGCGCGCAGGAGGAAGGGCAGGAGGCGGTCGGCGGTCTCCGCCGCGGTTGCCGCGTCCACCTCGTCAGGCGGCAGCGGGGTGAGGAAGAACCTGCTGACCATGGGACCGAGGACCAGATCGCCGAGCAGGTCGGCGTCCTCTACCGGTGGGATCTCGCCTCGCTCCGCCGCGCGTTGCGTGATCTCCTCCATGCGCCGGCGCATGGGCAGCACGAACACGTTCGTGAGGGCCTCGGCCAGCGGGGTGTTGTGCCGGGCCTCGCCAATCAGGGTCTGCAACACCCCTCCTTCCCTCCCGGTCAGGGAAGCCGCTTTGTCCCGGAGCAGGGCGCGAAGGTCGCCTTCGAGCGTGCCGGTGTCGGTTTCCGTCGTGAGTTCATGGGCGTAGGCGGCGGCCGCGGCGACAACCATGACCTCCTTGGACGGCCAGCGGCGGTAGAGCGTGGCGGTGGACACTCCGGCGCGGGCCGCGACGGCGGCGGTGGTGAGTGCGCGGTAACCGCTCTCGGTCAGGACGGCCATGGTTGCCTCCAGCAGCGCGCGGTCGCGGGAGGCGTCGCGGGGGCGCCCCCGGCGTGCCTGGGCCCCGGTCATCGGGCGGCTCCCGCGGCGGAGCGCACTGGTTGGTCGGGCTGTCGTACGGAACGTTGAGTAACGGTGGGACAGGTCACACGATCAGTATACAAGCAAACGAAACGAAAGCATTTCGTTTCGTATATGCTTCTGGGTATGGCCACCAACGCACCCACCGGCCGCACCAAGCCCGTCGCCTGGTGCAAGCAGCAACTGCGGGCTCGGGACCAGATGACGGTCGCCGACCGTCGCAAAGATTGAAAGGAGAAGGGGAAGAGGTATCCGCAGGGGCACCGCCTTCCCGACCGTCATGAACAAGATCGACTACCGCACCCAGACCACCTTGATCACTGGGGCGAGTGCCGGACTCGGCGCCGAGTTCGCCCGCCAGTTCGCCGAGCGCGGCTCGAACCTCGTGCTGGTCGCCCGCCGCGCGGACCGGCTTCAGGCCCTGGCCGACGAGCTGTCCGCGAAGTACCGGATCACCGTCACGGTGGTGCCTTTCGACCTCACCGTGCCGGCCGCGGGCGAAGCACTGGCCAAGGAGGTGGCCCGGCGCGGGATCACCGTCACCAGCCTCGTCAACAACGCCGGCTTCGGCACCCACAGCGCGTTCCGCCTGGAGGACCCGGCACGGGTCCAGCAGGAGATCGGCCTGAACGTGGCCAGTCTGGTCGACGTCACCAGGGCCTTCATCGGCCAGCTGACCGGTGTCCTGGTCAACGTCGCGAGCTCTCTCGGGTACCAGCCGTGGCCGAACGCCGCCGTCTACGGGGCGACCAAGGCCTTCGTGCTGAGTTTCACCGAGGCGCTGTGGCAGGAATCGCGAGGAACCGGGCTGCGCGTGCTCGCCCTCTCTCCGGGCCCGACCCGCACCGAGTTCTTCGACACGGCCGGCTCCGACGACATGGCCCGCGGTGTCCGGCTGCAGACCCCGCGCCAGGTGGTCACCACCGCACTGCGCACGCTGGACCGGCGCAACCCTCCGCCCAGCGTCGTCTCCGGCACATTCAATTGGGTGATGACCCTGACCTCGCGCTTCACCACCCGCCGAGCCAATGTTCTGGCCTTCGGTGCGGTGACCCAGTGGCAGATGCGCTCGAGCCGGTCCGGCCACTGACACTCCCCGGACCACCGTCACATCGCATGGACGGTGCCCCCTGTACGACTTCCGGTCGGTGCCGTCGGAGACGAACGCACCCAGGCCGCTGGCGGTGAACCGCGGTACCAGACTTCCATCGGCGACGATCCTGCCGACCCGGCCCTGTTCACCAGCCCGGACGCGAGCTCGTAGGCAGCGATGCGCCGCCTGCGTGGCGACGCTCCTGCCTTCGCCGGACAATCGCTCACCCGTCGGCGGATCCTGCACCTGTTCGACCAGTTGGCGTCTCAGGCCGGTGTGCCCGACTTTCAGGGCTGTCGGTACCTGGTCGATCAGATCGACAGCTGATCCTGGCCTTCGGCGGCGCCAGTGCCCGCGCGGGAATCGGAGCCGACACGCCGGCGGGACTTATCGCTCCGACGGTTACCGCCCTGCTCGACGCGATGGTCGTGCGCTGAGGCATCACGAAGGCGGGAGGTCGGTGGGGGGCGGTCCGTCGCTCAGCCTTGCATGGGGAAACCGATCGGTTTACGGTAGTGGAACTGATCGGTTTCTCGTCGTGAAGGCGAGTCCGAATGCTGGGCTCACCGAGGAGGGGTGGATGACTACCGGGGATGACTCCGAGGGCCAGTCGGTCGGTCCGAGGCTTCCGGCGAAACTGGCTGCGCACCCGTCGGTGCAGGCCGTCCTCACTCGACGTGCGGCCGGTGCGGCGGCGCGCCCGCCGGCGGTGATCGACGCGGCCTGGCTGCGCGAGCTGTGCCTGGCGGCCGGCGCGGACGACGCGGCCGCGGTCAGCCTGGACCACCCCGACCTGGCCGGCGAGCGTGAACACGTACAGTCCGCACTGCCCGGCACTCGCACCCTGATCGCGATGGCGGTCCGGATGAACCGCGACAACTGCCGCTCCCCGGCGCGCAGTGTGGCAAACCAGGAGTTCCACCAGGCCGACGAACAGGCCAACCACGCCGCCCGCGGCGTCACCCAGGCGCTCCAGGACGCCGGTTACCGCGCCCTCAATCCCTCCGTCGGTTTCCCTCAGGAGATGGATCGCTTCCCCAGCGAGCGGATCTGGGTGGTGGCGCACAAGACGGTCGCGGTGGCCGCCGGGCTCGGTGTGATGGGCCTGCACCGCAACGTCATCCACCCGAAGTTCGGCAGCTTCGTCCTGCTGGTCACCGTGCTGGTGGACGCGGAGGTGAGCGCGTACGGGCAGGCGCTGGACTACAACCCCTGTATCGACTGCAAGTTGTGCGTCGCCGCCTGCCCGGTCGGCGCCATCGCCAAGGACGGCGCCTTCGACGCGCTGGCCTGCACCACGCACAACTACCGAGAGTTCATGAGCGGGTTCACCGACTGGGCGCAGACCCTCGCCGACAGCGAGGACGCCGCCGACTACCGGTCCCGGGTCAGCGATTCCGAGAGCGCCTCCATGTGGCAGAGCCTGAGCTCGCCCCCCGGCTACAAGTCCGGCTACTGCCTTGCCGTCTGCCCCGCCGGCGAGGACGTCCTCGGCCCCTACCTGGACGACCGCAAGACCTTCATGGACACCGTGCTGCGCCCGCTTCAGGACAAGAAGGAAACCCTGTACGTCCTCCCCGGCTCCCATGCGCAGGAATATGCCAGGCGCCGCTTCCCGCACAAGCCGGTCAAGGAAGTCACCGGCGGCTGGCAGCCTCCGGCACCCCGCCCGGCATCCTCCTGACCCCCCGCCCGCACGTGCCGGCCCCCGCGACCCCTGCATGATCCACAAGACACCCCCTAGGACCTGGCTCTGACCAGCCCCGTGTCGTACGCCGTGATCACGGCCTGGATGCGGTCGCGTGCTCCGATCTTGGCGAGGACCCGGCCGACGTGCTTCTTCACCGTGGACTCGGTGAGGACGAGCCGTTCGGCGATCTCCGTGTTGGTCCAGCCCCGGCCGATGGCGATCAGCACCTCGCGTTCGCGGTCGCTGAGGGTGTGCAGCCGCGGGTCCTCGGGGGCGGGGGGGTGGGCCGGTGCGAGGACCTGGTGGGCGTAGGCGTCCAGCAGGCGCCGGGTGAGGCGGGGGGCCACGACGGCGTCGCCGGTCGCGACCGCGTGGATGCCCGCGACGAGTTCCTCGGGGCGGGCGTCCTTCAGCAGGAAGCCGCTCGCGCCGGCCCGCAGGCCTTCGTAGGCGTACTCGTCGAGGTCGAAGGTGGTCACGATGAGCACGCGGGTACGGCCGCCGGTGGCGATGATGCGGCGGGTGGCCTCGATGCCGTCCATACCGGGCATACGGACGTCCATGAGGACGACGTCGGGGCGGAGTTCGGCGGTCATGCGGACGGCCTCGGCGCCGTGCTCGGCCTCGCCCACCGGGGTCAGGCCGGGGGTGCCCTCCAGGAGCATCCGGACGCCCATGCGTTGAAGGGGCTGGTCGTCGGCGATCAGCACGGTGGTCATGGCAGCTGTTCTCCCGGTACTCCTGGGGCCGACGGGGCGGGTGCGGAGGGCACGTCGAGCACGACGTCCACGAGCCATCCGTGGCCGGTGTCGCGCGGTCCGACGACGACGGTGCCGCCGTACATGGCGGCCCGCTGGCGGATGCCGACGAGACCGTGGCCGGGGCCGTCGCCGTGCGCCTCCGGCTTCGCCGGCGGCGGCGCACCCGGCGGTACGCCCGTGTCGGCGACCAGGATCCGCACCTCGCCCTCCTCGACGGCGATCGTGACCTCGGCGGACGCGCCGGTTCCCGCGTGCTTGAGCGTGTTGGTCAGCGACTCCTGGACGACGCGGTACACGGTGAGCTGCACGCCGCTGCTCAGCGAGTCGATCCCGCCCACGGTCCGGTAGGTCACCGTCAGTCCCGCCGCGCGGACCCGCGACAGCAGGGCGTCCAGGTCCCGGACGCCGGGCTGCGGGCTGAGCATCCGACCGTCGTCCTCGTCCTCGCGCAGGACGCCCAGGACGCGGCGCAGTTCGCTCATCGCCTGGCGGCCGGTGTCACCGAGGATGCGCAGGGCCTGGGTGGACTGCTCGCCCCGGTTGGCGGCGAGGGTCGCGGCGCCGTCGGCGACGCTGACCATGACGGAGAGGTTGTGGCCGACGATGTCGTGCATCTCGCGGGCGACCCGGGAGCGCTCGGCGGCGGTGGTCAGCCGGACCCGTTGGTCCTGCTCGACCTCCAGACGTCTGGCGCGGTCCTCCAGCGCCTCCAGGTACATGCGGCGGATGCGGAGCGTCAGACCGAGGGTGATGGCCGCCGTCGCCGTTCCGACCAGGAAGAACGCGGCGAGCAGCGGGTGTTCGGTCGGCACCAGGACGAAGACGGCCAGCACCGCCTCGGCCACGGACAGCGCGGCGGCCCAGCCCAGCACCCGCAGGGACCCCTTCCGGGCCAGGGTGTACAGGGCGATGAGCGCGCCGATGCCGGTCGGCAGCCAGACGCCGAGCGACCACTGGGCCAGGGACACCGCCGTGATCACGAAGTACGTGACGGCGGGGGCCCTGCGGCGCCACCACAGGGGAACAACGAGCGCGGCGGCGCAGACGAACAGGACCCCGGACGGCAGTTGGTCACGGACGTCGGTGTCCCCGAACGGGGAGTCGCCGTGGGGCCGTAGCAGGACCGGCAGGCTGAACAGGGCGACGGCCAGCACCACCGCGGTGTCGAGCAGCCACGGATGCCGGCGGTCCAGCCGCTTCAGGCGGCTCTGGTCGCGCAGCAGACGGCCCAGGAGTGGATGTGCCCACGCGGCGTCGAACCCGGCGGACGGCAGGGCCGCCGTCCCCCGGGCGGTGTCCGCGGGGGCCGCCGCACGGTGCGCAGTCATGGACACCATTGTCCTCGTGCCCAGGTCAGGCGTCGGTCTTGACGAGCCGGTAGGCCGCCCCGGCGAGGGCCAGGGCCACCCAGCCGGCGAACACCGCGAGCCCCGCCCCGGGTGAGAGGGCGTCGGAGGACTGGTGCAGGGCGTAGACCGCCGATCCCGCGTTGCTGGGGAAGTAGGGGTTGATGCTGTCGTACAGCGAGTCGGGCAGCAGCGAGGCCAGGCCGGGGAGGATGAGCAGGACGCCGACCAGGGCCGCGATGGCCCCGGCGGAGGAGCGCAGCAGTACGCCCAGCGCGACTCCGAACACGGCGACCAGACCGAGGTAGACGCCGGCGCCGGCCAGGCCGCGCAGGACGCCGTCGTCGCCCAGGCCGAGCGCGATCTTCTCGCCGTCCAGGCCGGGGACGCCCAGCAGGAAGGCGGCCAGCGCGCCCACGGTGGTGAGGACCAGGGCGATCGGCCCGATCACGGCGGCCTTCGACCACAGCACCGGCAGCCGGCGCGGGACCGCGGCGAGAGTGGAGCGGATCATGCCGGTGCTGTACTCACCCGCAGACAGCAGCACCCCGAGCACGCCGACGGCGAGCTGCGCGAAGGACACGCCCGTCAGGGCCAGACTGACCGCGTCGCTGTCTCCGGAGCTGCCCGGGCCGGGCGGTCCGCCGGTCGCGGCGGCGTCGGGACTGTAGGTGTAGGAGGCGATCGCCCCGAACAGCACCAGCAGGAACACGGCGACCCCGAGGGTGATCCAACTGGAGCGCAGCGACCAGAACTTGGCCCACTCCGAGCGCAGCACCCGGATGCCGGTGACCTTGTAGTTCGTCGTGCGGGCAGGAACGGGGGCGAGGCTGGTGACGGTCATCAGGCGGCCTTTCGTTCGGTGTCGGCCGGAGCGCTCTGGTACTCGACGACATCGCGGGTGAGGTCCATGAACGCCGCCTCCAGGGAGACGGACTGCGGGGTGAGTTCGTACAGCGCCACCCCGTGCTGGGCGGCGATCGCCCCGATCTCCCGGGCCTCACGTCCGGTGACCAGCAGTTCCTCGTCGGAGGAGGAGCTGATGGTGACGTCGGGGCCGGCCAGCAGCGAACGCAGTCTCGCGATGTCGGCGGAGGCGACCTTCACCCCGCCGCCGGAGGCCTCCCGGGTGAAGTCGGCGACGGTGGTGTCGGCGAGCAGCCGGCCCCGGCCGATGATCACCAGGTGGTCGGCGATCAGTGCCGTCTCGCTCATCAGGTGGGAGGAGAGCATCACGGCCCGGCCCTCGTCGGCCAGGCCGCGCAGCAGGTTGCGCACCCACAGCACGCCCTCGGGGTCGAGGCCGTTGACCGGCTCGTCGAGCATGACGATCGCCGGGTCGCCCAGCAGGGCCGAGGCGATGCCCAGGCGCTGGCCCATGCCGAGCGAGAAGGCGCCCACGCGCTTGCCGGCCACGCTCGTCAGTCCGGCCAGCTCGATCACCTCGTCCACCCGGCGGCGCGGAATGCCATGCGTGTGGGCGAGCGCCATCAGGTGGTTGAACGCGCTGCGCCCCGGGTGCACGGACTTGGCCTCCAGCAGGGTGCCGATCTCCTGCAGGGGCGCGGCGTGCCTGGCGTAGGAGCGACCGCCCACGACGACCGAGCCCTTGGTGGGGGAGTCCAGGCCGACGATCATGCGCATGGTCGTGGACTTGCCCGCTCCGTTGGGGCCGAGGAAGCCGGTCACCTCGCCGGGCTTGACGGTGAAGCTCAGGTTGTCGACGACCGTCTTGTCGCCGTACCGCTTGGTCAGCTCACGGGCTTCGATCATGGGAGGGGGCCTTTCCTGCCTCGAACTCGGCGGCGGACGTGCCGCGGTGTCTGTGTTCGAAGCTAGGAGCGCGGCAGGCCGCGACCCTGGGACCGCGGGGGAATCTTCGGCGGGCGAGTGGTACCGCGGTACCACTGGGGGTCGCGCGGTTGTCCTCCCCCGGTACCAGCGCCTCCCGCGCGCGGGTTCCTCGCGTTGCGGGTGAGACCGGGGTGCGCGTCCCGGGCCGTTCACGGCGGCTCCACAGGGGGCAGTCCTCCCACTGGAATCTTTTTTGAACACGTTCAATTCAAGGCGTAGGCTTCCCCCATGAGCGACAGAGCCGCCCTTCTCAAGGGCATCCGCGCATGGTTGGTCCTCTTCGTCGTCTGCCTGGTGCTCAGCGGTGCCACGGCCTTCCCCCTGGTGCACGAACTGCGCTGGACCGAGGACCTGCTGCGGACCCTGTCCGTGCCGGAGCACCTGCCCGCGCTGATGGACTGGATCGCGTACGTGCGGCGCGGGCTCGACGACACCGACGCGGCTTACCCGTTCGTCCTGTACGGCACGGACTGGCTGGCCTTCGCGCACCTCGTGATCGCGGTCGCGTTCTACGGGCCGTACCGCGACCCGGTCCGCAACATCTGGGTCGTCGAGTTCGCGATGATCGCCTGCGCCGGGATCATCCCCCTGGCGCTGGTCTGTGGGCCGGTGCGCGGGATTCCGTTCTGGTGGAGCGTGATCGACATGTCGTTCGGGGTGTTCGGGGCGGTGCCGCTGTACATCGTGCGGCGGAAGATCAAGCGGCTGGAGGCGCTCACCCCGAACACCGCGCCGGTGCTCGCTACCGGACATCATTAGCGGTGCTCCGGCCTTCAGGCCGGGGGTGAAGCGAATCTTGTGGCTGCGACGCGGAGCGTCGCGGTCTCGTTTCCGGCGGAGCCGGACCCCGCTTCGTGACGGTGACGGATCGTCCACATGTTCCCGGTGACGACGCGGGTTCGGCTTGCCTAGTGTGATCGTCATGCAGCTCCGGTACGCCTTCAGGGTGTACCCCGACGCCGCTCAGCAGGCCGCGCTGGCCAGGGCGTTGGGTGCGCACGCGTCGTGTTCAACGACGCCGTGCGTGCCCGCGAGGACGCCCGTAAGGCCGGGCAGCCGTTCCCGACGGCCGGGCAGCTGTCCACATGCCTGATCACGGAAGCGAAACGGACGCCGGAGCGGGCCTGGCTGGGTGAGGTGTCCGCCGTCGTCCTC
>NZ_JBICUX010000009.1:0-502220 GCF_043198595.1 Streptomyces sp. NPDC048751 | reverse complement strand
CAGCCCGTTGGGTATCAGTCAGTGACAGCGGCGGAATCTTCGGACCCGGACGACTCATACCGAACCAACGACGAATCTCCGACTCAGGTCACTAGGAGGTCTGCGCGCACTCCTCGCAGGTGCCGAAGATCTCCACTGTGTGGGCCACATTGACGTAGCCGTGCTCCACGGCGATGGCCTCGGCCCACTTCTCCACGGCCGGGCCCTCGACCTCGACGGCCTTGCCGCAGGTGCGGCAGACGAGGTGGTGGTGGTGTTCGCCGCTGGAGCAGCGGCGGTAGACGGACTCGCCGTCGGAGGTGCGCAGGACGTCGACCTCGCCGGCGTCGGCGAGGGACTGCAGGGTGCGGTAGACCGTGGTCAGACCGACGGAGTCGCCCTTGTGCTTGAGCATGTCGTGGAGTTCCTGCGCGCTGCGGAACTCGTCGACCTCGTCGAGGGCCGCCGCCACGGCGGCCCGCTGCCGGGTGGCGCGGCCCTTCACGGGCGGTCCTGCGGTCGTCACCGGTTGCCTCCTCACACTTCTGCGCCTGCCGGGCCATTGTGCCAGCCCGGACCGTGCGCGGTCAGACGCCGACTCCGTCGGCGGGCTCCCGGGTGGCTGGAATCGTGCACTCCGCGGGGTCCCCGGCGCCCTGCGCGGCGGCCAGCGCGCGCGCCCTGCGCCGGGCCAGCGGCGTGGCCAGGGCCGTCATCACGATGAACGCCGCGATGGTCAGCAGCACGATCGTCGCCCCGGGCGGCACGTCCTGGTAGTACGACGTGACGGTGCCGCCGATCGTCACCGTCACGCCGATGGCCACGGCGATCGCGAAGGTCGCCGCGAAGCTGCGGGTGAGCTGCTGCGCCGCCGCCACGGGAACGACCATCAGGGCGGAGACGAGGAGCAGCCCGACCACGCGCATCGCGACCGTCACGGTCACCGCCGCCGTGACCGCCGTCAGCAGGT
This sequence comes from Streptomyces sp. NPDC048751, assembly GCF_043198595.1. Lineage (NCBI taxonomy): Bacteria > Bacillati > Actinomycetota > Actinomycetes > Kitasatosporales > Streptomycetaceae > Streptomyces > Streptomyces sp. NPDC048751. The sequence continues at coordinate 501,271 of NZ_JBICUX010000009.1, read as the reverse complement.
TCAGGGCGCGCACCGGCAGGCCCGTCACCCGCGCGAACTCCTCGTCCTGGCTGACCGCGAACAGCTGGCGGCGCAGACCGAGGGTGACGAGGACGACGAAGGCCGCGAGCAGGCAGATGGCGGTCACGTCCTCCTCGGAGACGGTCGACAGCGAGCCGAAGAGGTACGACGTGAGGTTGGCGTTGGAGCCCGTCGGCGCGAGGTTGATGAACATCACACCGCCCGCCATACCGCCGTAGAAGAGCATCGCGAGGGCGATGTCGCCGCGGGTGCGCCCGTACCAGCGGATCAGCTCCATCAACACCGCGCCGAGGATGGAGACGGCCGTGGCCATCCACACCGGGGACGCCGACAGCAGGAAGCCCAGGCCGACGCCCGTCATCGCGACGTGGCCGATGCCGTCGCCCATCAGGGCCTGGCGGCGCTGGACGAGGTAGATGCCCACGGCGGGGGCCGTGATGCCCACCAGGACGGCGGCGAGCAGCGCCCGCTGCATGAAGGCGTAGTCGAGGAAGTCCATCAGCTCAGCAGTCCCGTGCGGATCGGTTCGGCGCCCGCCGGAGCGTGCGGGTGCACGTGGTCGTGGCCGGGCAGAGCGTGCTGGCCGACCGCGCGCGGAGGCGGGCCGTCGTGGGTCACGCAGCCGTCGCGCAGGACGACGGCCCGGTCGATCAGGGGCTCCAGGGGGCCCAGTTCGTGCAGGACGAGCAGGACCGTGGTGCCCTGGGAGACCTGCTCCTTCAGGGTCGCCGCCAGCACCTCCTGGCTCGCCAGGTCCACGCCCGCCATCGGCTCGTCCATGATCAGCAGTTCGGGTTCGGCGGCGAGCGCGCGGGCGATCAGCACGCGCTGGTGCTGGCCGCCGGACAGGGCGTTCACCGAGTCCTTGGCCCGGTCCGCCATCCGGACGAGCTCCAGCGCACGCCGTACGGCCGCGTGGTCGGCCTTGCGGAGCATGCCGAAGCGGGCCCGGGACAGCCGCCCCGAGGCGACGATCTCCGTCACGGTCGCCGGCACGCCACCCGCGGCCGTGGTGCGCTGCGGTACGTAACCCACGCGCGCCCACGCGCGGAAAGCCTTGCGGGGCGTGCCGAACAGTTCCACCTCCCCGGCGCTCGCCGGCACCTGTCCGATGACGGTGCGCACGGCCGTCGACTTGCCGGAGCCGTTCGCGCCGAGCAGCGCGACGACCTCACCGCGGTGCACGGTGAGGTCGATGCCGCGCAGGACGGGGCGCGAGCCCAGCTCGGCGCGGACACCGCGCAGTGACAAGACGGGCTCGGCCTTCGCGTCCATGACGCCCTCCGTAACGATCACTTGGTTCCCAGGGCTGTCTGCAGGGCCTTGAGGTTGGACTGCATGACCGAGAAGTAGTCCGTGCCGCGGGACTTCTTCGTGATGCCCTCGATCGGGTCGAGGACGTCCGTCTTCAGGTCGGCGTCCTGGGCGACGGTCTTCGCGGTCTTGTCGCTGACGAGCGTCTCGTAGAACACGGTCGTGACGCCGTCGGCCTTGGCCATCCTCTCAAGGTCCTTCACGCGCGCGGCGCTCGGCTCCGACTCGGGGTCGAGGCCGTTGATGGCCTCCTCGGTCAGGCCGTAGCGCTCGGCGAGGTAGCCGAAGGCGGCGTGGGTGGTGATGAAGACCTTGGTCCTGGTGTTCGCCAGGCCGTCCTTGAACTCGGTGTTCAGGTCGCCGAGCTTCTTCACCAGGGCCGCGGTGTTCTTCTCGTAGTCGGCCGCGTGGCCGGGGTCGGCCTTCTCGAAGGCTTTGCCGACGCCCTCGGCGACCTGGGAGTAGCGCACCGGATCGAGCCAGATGTGCGGGTCGAGACCGGCCAGCTCGTCGTTCTTGTGGTCGTCGTGCTCGGCCGCGTGACCGCCGACCTCGTTGCCGTGCTTCTCCAGCGAGGTGAGGGAGCCGGCGTCGATCTTCGTCTTGACCGAGGACTGGGCGACGGCGCCGTCGACGGAGGGCTGGAGGTTCTTCAGGTACAGGACCGCGTCGGACTTCTCCAGGGCCACGGTCTGCTTGACGCTGATCTCCAGGTCGTGCGGTTCCTGGCCGGGTTCGGTGAGACTGGTGACGTGGACGTGGTCACCGCCGATCTGCTCGGCGAGGAAGGCCATCGGGTAGAACGACGCGACGACGTCGAACTTGTCCGTGTTCCCGGCCGCGGCGCTCTCGGTGGAGCAGGCGGAAAGGGTGGCGAGGCCGAGGGCCGTGGCCGCCGCGACCGCGGTGCCCGGTATGAGTCGTCGTACGTTCATGACAGTCATTTTCAACAAAGATGGAAACCGTTGTCAACAAAGGCCCTGTGAAGGGAACCGATTTGGATGAGGGGGAGTCCCCGCCGGTACGCTGAAGCATTCGCTGGAAGCATCTCGCTTCGTCGCCCGTCGTCGTAATGAAGAGAGCACCGTGGCCGCCGACAAGATCGACACCATCGTCAGCCTGAGCAAGCGCCGAGGCTTTGTATTCCCCTGCAGTGAGATCTACGGCGGCCAGCGTGCCGCCTGGGACTACGGACCGCTGGGTGTCGAGCTCAAGGAGAACCTGAAGCGCCAGTGGTGGCGCTACATGGTGACGTCGCGCGAGGACGTGGTCGGTATCGACTCGTCCGTGATCCTTGCCTCGGAGGTCTGGGTCGCCTCCGGCCACGTCGCCACCTTCACCGACCCGCTGACCGAGTGCACCTCCTGCCACAAGCGGTTCCGCGCGGACCACCTGGAGGAGGCCTACGAGGCCAAGCACAAGCGCCTGCCGGAGAACGGCCTCGCGGACGTCAACTGCCCGAACTGTGGCAACAAGGGCCAGTTCACCGAGCCCAAGCAGTTCTCGGGTCTGCTGTCGACGCACCTCGGCCCCACGCAGGACTCCGGCTCCGTCGCCTACCTGCGCCCCGAGACCGCCCAGGGCATCTTCACCAACTTCGCCCAGGTGCAGACCACTTCGCGCCGCAAGCCGCCGTTCGGCATCGCCCAGATGGGCAAGTCCTTCCGCAACGAGATCACGCCCGGCAACTTCATCTTCCGCACCCGCGAGTTCGAGCAGATGGAGATGGAGTTCTTCGTCAAGCCGGGCGAGGACGAGAAGTGGCAGGAGTACTGGATGGAGCAGCGCTGGAACTGGTACACCGGTCTCGGCCTGCGTGAAGAGAACATGCGGTGGTACGAGCACCCGAAGGAGAAGCTCTCCCACTACTCCAAGCGCACCGCCGACATCGAGTACCGCTTCCAGTTCGGCGGCAACGAGTGGGGCGAGCTGGAGGGTGTCGCCAACCGCACCGACTACGACCTCGGCGCCCACGCCAAGGCCTCCGGCCAGGACCTCTCCTACTTCGACCAGGAGGCCGGCGAGCGCTGGACGCCGTACGTCATCGAGCCGGCGGCCGGTGTCGGCCGCGCGATGCTGGCGTTCCTGCTGGACGCGTACGTCGAGGACGAGGCGCCCAACGCCAAGGGCAAGCTGGAGAAGCGCACGGTGCTGCGCCTCGACCACCGTCTCGCGCCGGTGAAGGTCGCGGTGCTGCCGCTGTCCAGGAACCCCGAGCTCTCCCCGAAGGCGAAGGGGCTCGCGCAGGCGCTGCGGCAGAACTGGAACATCGAGTTCGACGACGCGGGCGCGATCGGGCGTCGTTACCGTCGTCAGGACGAGATCGGTACGCCGTACTGCGTGACGGTCGACTTCGACACGCTCGAGGACAACGCCGTGACGGTGCGTGAGCGGGACACGATGAAGCAGGAGCGCGTGTCGCTGGACCAGATCGAGGGATACCTGGCTGGGCGGCTCGTCGGCTGCTAGGCGTTTTTTCGGGGTCTCGTCTGCCTGGTTCGGGTTGTTTGCCGGCTGCGGGTCCGATGTGGCCTGTCGCGCAGTTCCCCGCGCCCCTCAGGGGGTGCGGGGAACTCTGCGTTTATATGTCCACGTCGGCGTAGAGGGCCGCGTGGTCGGAGGCCTGGGTGGCGTGGGAGGTCACCGTGGGGAAGGGCTTGAAGGTTCTGGGGGCCCAGATGCCGCGGCGCTCCACCTCGACGTGCTCGACCAGGTCCCAGAGGGCCGGTGAGAACATCACGTAGTCGAGCTTGTCGTCCTCGCCCGTGCCGGGGCCGTGGGTGCCGGGGTCTCCCGTGTAGGTGCGGTGGGTCATCGCGTCCTGGAGGCCCGCGTCCAGCAGGGTCTTGACCGGGGGGCTGGCCATGAAGTCGTTGAGGTCGCCGGCGACGACGACGTGGTCGGAGCGCTGGAGGGCGGCCTCGTAGAGCTCGCGGACCCGCTTGGCCTGGGCCTTGCGCAGGCCCTCGCCGCCGCCCCGCTTGCTCTTGAAGTGGTTGCCGAGGATCCACAGGGGCGTTCCGTTGACGGCGATCTCGAACTCGGGGCAGTCCCGGCTGAACAGGCGCCGGCCGCCCTGCCCGGGGTCGAACAGGTGTGACCGCACGGACGTGATGGGGTGGCGGCTGAGGATCCCGACGTCGATGCCGCGGGGGTCGTTGCCGTCGATCAGCAGATTGAAGGGGTACGGCTGGTGCCCCAGCGTCTCGCCGAGGACGTGCTCGTTGAAGCGCTCCAGGGTGACACGGTCCTCGACCTCCACCGTGAGCAGGATGTCGGCGTTCACCTCGGCGACCACGCGCGCGGTGTTCTGCACGGCCTGCCAGCTGAGGTCGCCGCGCACCAGCTCGGCCCAGCCCGGCCAGTCGCCGCGCCCCTTGGCCACGACCTTGATGGTCGGGTTGTCCACGGGCCCGCTCACCGTGAAGAGCTTGGCGCCCGTTCCCTTGAGCTCGTTGATGAAGAACGGCCGGGGACTGTCGGGCTCACCGTTGTGGACCTGGTGCTCCTTGATCAGCTCCGCGATCCGCTCCTTGTCCGCGGGTGCGTAGGTGTCCTTCTCGAGAAGGGCGACCAGTTCGTTGAAGTCCTCCAGGATCCTGTCGCGCTCGGTGTCGTCCTGGAGCGCGAAGACCTTGGGGCGGCGGAAGAGGTTCTCCGCGTTGAAGGTGCCGATACGGATGGTCATCGCTCGCCTCCCACGGCGGCGCAGAGAGCCGTCGGGGCCGACGGGCAGGCGCCGCCGAGGTGACTGCACGCCGACATCTCTCATTGTCCTCGGAGTACGCGCCCAGTCGACCGGACGAATGACAAGTGTCGTCTGACAGATGTTGAAATCTGTCAGTCGTCATGTGAGGCTGGCATCATGACACTGCGAACTCGTCCCCTCGGAACCACCGGCCCCCAGGTCTCCGCCCTCGGCCTCGGCTGCATGGGCATGTCCGCGTTGTACGGCGAGGCGGACCGGGCCGAGTCCATCGCCACCGTCCACGCCGCTCTGGAGGCGGGCGTGACCCTCCTCGACACCGGCGACTTCTACGGCATGGGCCACAACGAGCTGCTGATCGGCGAGGCCCTGCGCACCGCCCCCGCCGCCCGCCGCGAACAGGCCCTGGTCAGCGTGAAGTTCGGCGCGCTGCGCGGCCCGGACGGCGCATGGCTGGGCTACGACGGCCGCCCGGCCGCCGTGAAGAACTTCGCCGCGTACTCGCTCCAGCGCCTCGGCGTGGACCACATCGACGTGTACCGCATCGCCCGGCTCGACCCCGCAGTACCGATCGAGGAGACGGTCGGCGCGATCGCGGAACTGATCGAGAAGGGGTACGTCCGCCATGTCGGCCTGAGCGAGGTCGGCGCCGACACGATCCGCCGGGCCGCCGCCACCGCGCCGATCGCGGACCTCCAGATCGAGTACTCCCTCATCTCGCGCGGGATCGAGAAGGCGATCCTGCCGACCACCCGCGAACTGGGCATCTCCATCACGGCGTACGGCGTCCTCGCCCGCGGACTGATCTCCGGCCACTACACCGCCGACCGGCAGCTCGACGCGGGCGACTTCCGCGCCTTCTCGCCCCGCTTCCAGGGCGAGAACCTCCGGCACAACCTGAACCTCGTCGAGGCACTGCGGAAGATCGCCGAGCAGAAGGGCGTCAGCGTCGCCCAGATCGCCATCGCCTGGGTGCTCTCCCAGGGCGAGGACATCGTGCCGCTCATCGGCGCCCGGACGCCGGAGCGGCTCGCGGAGTCGCTGGGCGCACTGGACGTCACGCTGGACGCGACCGACCTCGCGGCCATCGAGGAGGCCGTACCCCCGGACGCCGCTGCCGGGGAGCGCTACGCGCCTGCCGCGATGGCAACCCTCGACAGCGAGCGCTGACCCCTCCTCCCGGTACCGTCTCCTCATGGCACCGACCAGCGGGACCCTGACCGCCGAGCGCATCCTCGAAGCCACCGAGGAGGTGCTGCGCCGCTACGGCCCGGCCAAGGCCACCGTGGTGGACGTGGCCCGCGCGCTCGGCGTCAGCCACGGCAGCGTCTACCGGCACTTCCGTACCAAGGCCGCGCTGCGTGCCGCGGTGACGAAGCGCTGGCTGGACCGTACGTCCGAGGCGCTGGCCGGCATCGCCGCCGACGAGGACCGCACGCCGGAGGCCCGCCTGCGCGACTGGCTCGCCGCCCTCTTCGCCGCCAAGCGCCGCAAGGCGGGCGGCGACCCCGAGCTGTTCGCCACGTACACGGTGCTGACCGACGACCACGGCGGCGTGGTCGCCGCACACCTCGAGGACCTCACCGGCCAGCTGGAACGGATCGTCCACGCGGGCATCGGCTCCGGTGCCTTCACCGCCCCCGACCCCGCGGCCACCGCCGCCGCCGTCTTCCACGCCACCGCCCGTTTCCACGATCCGTGCCACGCCCACGAGTGGGAACAGCCGGGGGTGCAGGGGGAGTTCGAGGCGGTCGTGGACCTGCTCGTACGGGGGTTGAGGGCGGCCTAGTGCCGTGACCGGAAAGGTGAGCCGGTGAACCTTTCCGGTCACGCCCTAGGGCAGGCCGATCGCCGCTGTGGAGCGCCAGAACTCCCGCATCAGCGGAGTCGGTGTCGGGTTCTCCATCGCCACCTGGGTCAGCAGGATGGTGACCGTCCCCGTGGCCGGGACGACGTGTGCGGTGGTGCCGGTGCCGCCGACCCAGCCGTAGCGGCCGGGCACGTTCCACGGGTCCACGGCATCGACGTCGACCTGACCGCCGTAGCCCCAGCCCTGGCCCTCCAGGAAGAGTTCGCCCACCTTCCGCTGTTCCGCGCTCAGGTGATTGCTCGTCATACGGCTCACCGAGGTGGGGGAGAGGAGCCGGCCACCCCCGTCCAGCAGCATCCGGGCGAAGGCCAGCCAGTCGTCGGCCGTCGAGACCAGGCCTCCACCACCCGACGGGAAGGCCGGGATCCGGCTCCAGTGCCCGTCCGGGCGGTCCGCCACCTCCAACGCGCCCGCTCCGTCGGGCCGGTACGCGGTCGTGAACCGGTCCCGCTTCGCCTCCGGCACCTCGAACGCCGTGTCCTTCATGCCCAGCGGTTCGAACAACCGCTCCGCCAGGAAGTCGGGGAGCGTACGCCCCGAAGCCCGCGCGATCAGGACGCCCTGAAGGTCGGACGCCGTCTGGTACAGCCACGCTTCGCCGGGCTGGTACAGCAGCGGCACCCGGGCGAGGTCCGCGAGCCAGGTGTCCGGGTCGGGATACTCCTGGGGGGCCCGTCCGTCCTTCTGCACCCCGAACAGGGCCTGGACCGCCGGGAGGGCGAAGTCCGAGGGGAAGCCCCACCCGGGCCGCGAGCTCAGCAGGTCCTCGACCGTGATCGGGCGGACGGCCGGGACCACGTCGTCGACGGGACCGGACGGCGCACGGACCACGACCGGATCCGCGAGCTCCGGCAGCCACTCGGCCACCGGCGCGTCCAGTGCCAGCCGCCCGTCGTCCACCAGCATCAGCAGCGCCGCCGCCGTGATCGGCTTCGTGATCGAGGCGATCCGGAACAGGGACTCCCGGGTCATCGGGGCCGAGCCGTCGGCGTCGACCGAGCCGACGGCCACCACCTCCACCGCGTCGCCGCGGGCCACCAGGCCCACCGCGCCCGGCACCGTGCCGTCGTCGACGTACCGTCGCAGGGTCTTGTGCAGAGCGCTCATGGGCCGGCCTTCCGTTGCGGTGCGTACGAGTCGTCACTCTCCCTGGCTACGACTCCGCACGCACCCGGAACTCATCGCTGCCGCGACACGCACCCGGACTCATCGCTGCCGCGACCCCTCCGAGGGATTCACGGTCGCCTGGTGGGCCTCCGCCAGGTGTTCCTCGGCCTTCAGCCAGGGCAGGAACTGGGCGCCCTGGCGCCAGCCGCAGGTGTCGCATCTGATCGTGCGCTGTACGCCCCTGCGCTGTATCCGGACGACGTGCTCGCGGCCGTGCTGGTCCCAGCGGCTCACTGTGCTCGTGGTCATCTGTGGCATGCGAGCAGTGTGGGGCAGGACCAACATCAACGGGACGTCCCGTATGACGAGTTGACCAAGTCGTAGCCGACTCCTCCGTCCCTCCTCAGCCCGTTCATCCCGTCGTACGGGGCAGCCGCAGACTCAGCAGTCCGGTCACGACGATGCCCGCCAGCTGCACCAGGAGCGTGGTGACCAGGGCGTCACGCATGCCCAGGCCGGGGATCAGGGAGAGGAAGAGGGTGCCCAGGGTGGCCACGCCCAGCGCCAGTGCCGACTGCTGGGTGGTGATCGTCACGCCACTGCCGACGCCGGCACGGGCGGCGGGCACCTCGGACAGGACGATCCGCAGTACGACGGGAAGCTGGAGCGCCTGCCCGGCGCCGGCGACCGCCGCCCCGGGAAGCAGTTCGACGAGGCCCAGGTCCGGCCAGGACCGCCAGGCGGCCCACGCCATGAGGGCCACGCCGATGCCCTGGAGCACGGAGCCCACGGGTACGACCCGCGTGCCGTACCGGGCGACCAGCCGAGGACCGGCGAGCGAGACGATGAAGAACGCCACCGCCATCGGCGCGAGCGCCAGCCCCGCGGCGACCGGGCCGAGCCCCGCGCCCCGCTGCAACGCCACCGCGATCACGAACATGAACCCGCTGAAGCCGATCCCGAACGGCACGAGCAGCACCAGCCCGCGCCGCAGCGACACCGACGCGAAGAGGCTCGGCGGCACCAGGGGCGTACGGCCCCGCCGGTCCGCCCTGCGCTCCACCGCGTAGAAGCCCGCCGCCACGAACGGGAACGCCGCCAGTGACAGCCACGTCCACAGCGGCCAGCCCGCCGCCCGGCCCTCGGTGAGCGGGGCGAGCAGCGTCAGCAGCGACACGGCGAGCAGCACCGTGCCGAGTCCGTCCACCGGCTCGGGGTGCGAGGAGCGGGTCTCCGGCACGTACCGGGCGGCGAGCACCAACCCGACCACGACGACGGGCACGTTGACGAGGAACACCGAGCGCCAGCCGGTACCGGCGACATCGGCGGCGACCAGTACGCCCCCGAGGATCTGGCCCGCGACCATGGCGAGCCCGGCCGTCGCGCCGTACAGGCCCATCGCCCTGGCGCGGCGCGCCCCGGACGTGGTCGCCTGGATGGTGGCCAGCACCTGCGGCAGCATCGCCGCGGCCGACGCGCCCTGCGCGACGCGCGCCGCGACCAGTGTCCACGCGTCCGGCGCGAGCCCGCACGCCAGCGAGGTCAGGCCGAAGGCCGCCATCCCGCCCAGGAACAGCCGGCGCCGGCCGAACAGGTCGCCGAGCCGGCCGCCGAGGACGAGCAGCACGGCGTACGCGAGGCCGTACCCGGCCACGACCAGTTCGAGCACCGCCTCGCTCGCGGCGAGGTCCGCGCCGATGGTGGGCAGGGCGACGTTGACGATGAAGAAGTCGATCAGGGGCAGGGCGGCGGTGAGCAGTACGGTGAACAGGCCGAGGCCGCTGAGCGCGGGTGGCGCGGCGGGGGAGCCGACCGGGGTCGAGGTCGAGTTGACGGGGACGACTGATGTGTCGATGCCGGGTGTGTCGATGGCGGATGTGTCGATGTCGGTCACGAGGACGACCCTCCGCCCACCCCGAGCCTGGTACCAGAGTCTCCTTATCCTGGTAGAAGGAGTACCCGGCAACCGGGTCCCGACAGGGTCCGGGCAGCGGCAGTCTGGAGGACATGACGACCATGGCCGAGGAGACGGTCCCGCGCCGCTCGGAAACAGCCATCCGGCGGCACGAGCTGGCCACCTTCCTGCGCAGCCGCCGCGAGCGCATCACCCCCGAGCAGGTGGGCCTGCCCCGCGGCCGCCGCCGACGCACTCCCGGCCTGCGCCGCGAGGAGGTCGCCCAGCTCTCCGCGGTCGGCGTCACCTGGTACACCTGGCTCGAACAGGCCCGGGACATCCAGGTCTCGGTCCAGGTCCTGGACGCCCTCGCCCGCACCCTCCGCCTCGACGCCGGCGAACGCGCCCACCTCTTCCAACTCGCGGGCTCCACCGACCCCACACCCGCCGCCGAATGCCCCAGCGTCACTCCGGCGCTCCGCGAGATGCTGCGCCAACTGGAGCCCATCCCGGCCTGTATCCAGAACAGCCGGTACGACATCCTCGCCTACAACCGCACGTACTCCCGCCTGTTGGGCGACCTCGACGCCGTACCCCCCGAGGACCGCAACTGCCTCATCCTCATCCACACCGACCCGCACTGGCGCTCCTCGATCGTCCACCTCGACGAGGCCAGACGCCTCATGGCGGCGAAGTTCCGCGCGTCCATGGCGGGCCACCTGGGCGAGCCCGCCTGGAAAATGCTGCTCAACCGCCTGACGTCGGAATCCCCGGAGTTCCGCGAGAACTGGGACCGCTACGAGGTCATGGTCGCCCGCAGCAAGACCAAGCAGTTCTTGAACCCCCACGTCGGCCTCCTCACCCTCCACCACACCGACCTGTGGCTCAACCCGGACTTCGGGGCACGGGTGGTGACGTATGTGCCGGTGGACGGGGAGTCGAGGGAGAGGTTGGAGATGCTGCAGGAGCTGGCGCTGGGGAGGGAGGCGGAGGAGAAGGCGGCGTAGAGCGATCAGTGAGAGCAACAGGACCCTGAGTTCCGCCCTTCGGTCGCGGGCCACGGCTCGCTGAAGAGGGCCGGGTTCCGCCAGCCGCTCGGCGCACACCTCGTCGAACGACGCGGCGACGCGATCGTCGATCCGGTCCCCGAGCCGTTCGACGAACCGGTCCACGATCGCGTTCTCGCTGTGGCCTTGCGGGCGCCCGGCGGGCTTGGGGTGCTCCGTCGGTTTCGGGGGTCGCTCGGTCATCGTGGTCTCCTCCACAGGTGTGGGCGGGGACGTGGCGGCAGCACCCGCAGTGACATCGGGTCGGCGATGGTGGGGCGGACGATCGTGGCCGGGGAAGCCGGGGCGGCAGGAAGCCGTGGCCAGCACGACGCACAAGGCCGCCATCGGTAGTTCGGCGACGGCGGCCATCGCGATCGCTGCGGCGAGTTCGGCTCCGGGGGCAGAGGTGACGATGTCGAACCAGGCGTCGACGACCAGCAGTGCGGCGGTTGCCGCCGCGGCGAGCGGGTGCCGAGGGTCCCGGCGCAGCAGCAGTGCTCCGGTGGCGGTGAGGCCCAGGGCTTCCAGTGCATCCAGCCCCACCCATGCGGCCGACCAGTGCGGGACGCTGGGTGTGGCGGGCAGCGCGGCCGCCAGCACCAGCGGCCAGGGCAGCAGCGCGAGGCCGCACCCGATCAACGCCATGCCGGGCCACCGCCTCCTGTCGATGGTGCCTTGCTCGCGCAGCCCAGCGGTGCGCGACAAGAAGAGCACGTCCGCGATGGCGGCGGGCAGCGCGTCCGCAGCCCCGCAAGCTGCCGAATCGACGGGGGCCATGGGGCTCGTCTCCTCCCGGATGCGGGCTTGTGTGCCTTACATGGACAAGCTTTCCTGCGGCGGGTGCGCGCGTCGGTAACGCGAAGGTCCGACTTGGGGGTGGTACTGGCTTCACCATCGATCCGGATGCACGGTGCATGGCCTGTGCGTCACCAGGCGTTCTACCGTCGAGTCATGAGGAGTTCCCGGACGCTGCGACGCGCATTACTTCGAGCGCGACGGGACACCGGCTTCGTGGCAACCGGGATTCCGCTGCACCTTGCCCTGACTTCGCTGTGGGTCTGGGGCGTGACGATCGTCGTGAAGGCGAACGCGTGGGCCGTGGTCCCGATACCGTTCGCGCTGTTCGTCGTCGGCGTTCCGGCGCTCACCGTTGCTCAACGACACCGTTATCGAGTGTTACTCGGTGTGGACGTCCCCCGGCTGACGCCGACGCCGGAACGATGGTGGCCGAGACGTGCCCTGCGGTGTCTGTCCTCGGCCCAGACCTGGCGGCAGGTCGGATACCACCTCCTGCTCGGGCCGTTGCTGGCGGCGCTGGAACTGCTGGTGCTCGCGGCGTGGGCCGTGGCGGTGTCGGGCGCCACCTCCTCCGGGTGGGCCTGGGCGCTGCCGGGGGAGGAACGCCTGATGGCGTTCTTCTACACCGTTGGCGGCGTCGTGCTGCTGTGCAGCGCGCCCTGGCTGGCCGGGGCGACGGCCCGGACCGAGACCCGGCTCGCGTCGGCGCTGCTGGGGTCGAGCCGGAACGAGCGGCTTCGGCAGCGTGTCGAGCACCTGGCTGAAAGCCGCATCGACCTGATCGAAGCCGTCGACACCGAGCGCCGCCGCATCGAACGCGACCTCCACGACGGAACCCAGCAGCGCCTGGTCTCCCTCGCGGTCAATCTGGGACTGGCCAAGGCCACCCTCACCGACCTGCCGGACGATGCCCGTACGGTGATCGACGAGGCGCACCGGGAGGCGAAGGGGGCCATCGCCGAACTCAACGACCTCGTGCGGGGGTTGCACCCCGCGGTCCTCGAAGACCGCGGGCTGGACGCGGCGTTGTCCGGCCTGGCCGCCCGGGTACCGTTGCCGGTAAGCCTGCGCGTCGACATCGGAGAGCGAGCGGCGCCCGTCGTGGAGTCGGTCGCCTATTTCGTGGTCTCCGAGGCGCTGACCAACGTGACCAAGCACGCCCGGGCCACGCGCGTGGAGGTGACCGTCGAACGGACCGGGAAGGTGCTACGTGTGAACGTCACCGACGACGGGACCGGCGGCGCCGACGCCTCAGTCGGCAGCGGGCTCGGCGGACTGGCCAAACGCGTCGGCTCCGTCGACGGATCGTTCCGCGTCAGCAGTCCCGCCGGGGGCCCGACCACCATCACCGCGGAGCTGCCGTGCGAGCTGTGATCGCCGAGGACTCGGTGCTGCTGCGCGTGGGGCTCGTCAAGGTGCTCGAGATGGCCGGCTTCGACATCGCAGCCGACGTGGGTGACGCGGACGCCCTGTTGACCGCGGTCGAGCAGCACCGGCCCGAACTCGCCCTGGTCGACGTCCGGATGCCACCGGGTTTCACCGACGAGGGGAGTGCGTGCCGCGCTGGCGATCCGCCGCCAGTGGCCCCGGACGGCGGTGGTTCTGCTCTCGCAGTACGTGGAGGAGCGGTACGCGGCCGATCTGCTGACCGCCCACACCAACGGGGTCGGCTACCTGCTCAAGCAACGTGTCGCCGACGTGGAGGAGTTCATCGCCGCGGTACGGCGGGTCGCGGACGGCGGCACGGCGCTGGATCCCGAGGTCATCGCCCAGTTGCTGCTGCGCCGCCACAGCGACCCGTTGGAGCGGCTGACACCGCGTGAACGAGAGGACGGTCGAGGCGCCGGTAGAGGTCGCCCAGCTCGTCATCCGCGTCCCACATGGCCTGCCACTGCTCGCGGGTCAACTCGTTGCCGGGGATGTGCCGCAGGGGGCCGGTGGCCCGCTTGACCTCCAGGTAGCGGCGGATCGTGGCCGCGACCCCGGCACGGCTGAGGAACTCGGTCGCGAACTGGCGGGCGTGGTGCTCGTCGCCAGGGCGTCCCCCTCCTGGCCGATCTCGCCTACCAGGGCGGTGGCCCCTGGCTGACCACGGGCATCAAACGCAGGCCCCTGCGAGAACTCACCCCTACCGAGAAGACCGTCAACCGGGCTCTGGCCGCGGCACGGGCACCGGTTGAGCGCGGCGTGGCCTGCCTGAAGTCCTGGCGGATCTGCCGCAGGTTCCGCTGCAGCCCCAACCGCATGACGTCAATCGCCAAAGCCATTCTCACCCTGGAGCGGCAACGCTGAAGAGGCTCAGTGGTGGACCGGCGCATCGAGCACTCACTCCGGACTCACGGCGCGGTCCAAGTTCCAGAAGTCGGCTTCGGCAGTCTTCGCAGAGCGTTCTCGAACTCGGAGTTGCTGCGGTTCGGCCCCATGTCGTTGAGGGGAAGCACGTCGTGGAGGGTCTGCCACACCGCTGCGTACCCATCGCACACCGTCCGGAGGGCGGCGCCGCGCATCAGCTTGCAGCCCGTTGCGTCCGCCTGTTTCGCGGCGGCGAGCCAGCTGGCGCTTCGATCGATGGGCGAGGGCGGATCCGCGGTGGGCTCCGACGACACCAGTGTGCTCAGAGCCGTGAGCTCCGCGTCCAGTTCTTTGAGACGGTCCTTGGCTTCCTGCGATTCGCGCCAGCCATCGTGTTCTTCCAAAATGCTGGTGATCTCCGGCACCCGGCACGGAAGCTCCGCGACGAGATCCGGAGCCACATTCTGCTGAACATTCAGGAGCAGCTTTTCACGATCGAGCCAGCTTCGGGCCTGGCTTCCAGTGACAGAGAAGAGGTCGTGCCAGATCGACCATTCGTTCTCGAACCATCTGATCGCATCGTGGACATCGACAAAGGTGAGAGAATTGCGTCGGTGCCATGTCTGTTCCATCGCTCCTGCTACTTCTCCCAAGAGTTTCATGTTTCCGAATGCCATCTCGATATGGATCGGCGGTGGATCGTCGAAACGGCGACGGTCGGGGGTCGAGTGTGGGTACGCCTCACGTTCGAACCGGGCCAGGCGCTCGCTCTGGTCCTTCTCGCGGAGTGCTGCAAGATCGGCGTCTTCGGAAAGCACCCAGGAACGCGTGAGCGTAACGAACTCGCTTTCGGCGCCGGCGACGGCGTCTTCCAATTCCCTATAGGCGAGGTTAGCGAGTTCGTCACGTTGGTCACTCGATTCGATGTACGCGTTCATTGCGATGGAATACACGCATGCTGCGTTGTAGTGTGCCATCCAGTCGCGACGGCGCTCACGGAAGAGCGGTGTACGGGCACGCCTGACAGCTCTCTGGAGATTCCACGGTGCCCCAATCATGGTATTCACCGGGCGGATCACGCGAGCGACGTATGGCCTGAACCCATCGCGAGCCCTCTCGACCTCTGGTACGAGCAACGCGGCACCGCCGACAGGCGCCGGACTCGCGGGCGGGCGGGATGCCCAGACGTCAAGGGCTGCCGCTGCTCGGGCGAGTCTCAAAGGGGCCCAGACGTCACGCGTCATCCGCAGAGCGGCCGGAGTGAATATTCTGTCCGCCCGCATGCTTGGGCAGAAGACAGCAGCGGTGCGGTCTTGTGTGAGGCGATCCAATTCCTGAAGTGAGGCCAGTTGAAATATCAGGCGTACCCAGTTGGTGTTCTCTTTGCGCCTTTCATCTCCGCGTCGTTCATCATTCTCCCTGGGGTTGAGGGTTTCCCTCATCCACTCCTTTACTTCTTCTTCGTCGTTTTGTGGAATGAACTCGATCACCGCAGGCCAGTACCGGTCCGCCAGGGCAGGGGTGAGCGCCTTCCGGATTTCGTCACGCGTGCGTGACCGGCTCGGCCGGATATCGGCGTCAGAGTCGTGACACCACTGCCGGGCCAGACTCTCGGCGGTGCCCAGAACCGCGGCATACCGGTAACGCGCCAGCAGCATTCCGGGCGAATGACGCCAGTGCCACACGTAGGTGAACCGGCGCAGAGACCAAGGCGCCCCCCACAGTGTCCTGAAGTCTTCCTCCGGGGTCAGAGAGCCCATGGTGAGAGCGCCGTGGTACGTCTCCAGAGCGTCCAGACGCAGCCCCATCTTCTCCTGTACGCCGGCGATCTGGGTCCGCAGGTACAAGTTCGTCGGGTCGAAGTGAACCGCCGTGTAGAACTGACGCAGCGCCTCGTCGAACCTTCGGTCACGGCTCAGGGCCCGGCCTTGCTGGTAGGCGGCGAAAAGTCGGGGCGGTAGCGTCCGTTTGCGCCATGACTGCCACGGAGCGCTCTTCGAGGCGCGTGTGGCGGGAAGGATCGCGGCCATCACCCAGTTTCCCGTCTCGTGGACAGCTTTGTCCCACGTTGTTTCCCACACTGTGTGAGCGCAGCTGCCGCGAGTCGTGTAGGCCGTGACTGTCACCGTCACACCACAGCAGGCTTTCTGTCCTCCGGTGGCGCGTTGAAGTACGCCGGTGACCCGGTACGCGACCTTGGGGCGCAATCGGCTGAACATGTGGAGCAGACTGGTTCCGAGCTTTCCGGACTCCAGATTCACGTCCCCGAGCAGATCGATGAAGTTTTCAGCGGGGGGTTCAGCAGGAAGAGTGGCAGGTGGATAGAGGGCCGTTTCGGACAGATGCTTACGCAGGCAAGCAGTCAAGTCGTCGATCGGGGGCTTGGGTGTTCCTGCCGGAGTTGCATCAGCAAGGCGCTGCACATCGACCGGGCCAGGGGCGTAGGCGAGACGGGCCAGCAGTGCGCGCCGCAGTGCCCAGAAACAGCCGAGCAACAGTAGCAGGCACAGCAGCCGACTGCCCACCGCAGCGCCGGAATCCTTGTGTGTCACTGCTTGTCCCACCCCGGCGAGGACCGCTGCCGCGGTATCCCAGACGGCCTGTGCCCATTTCGGCCAGTCCTGGTGGTGGTCCGCGACGGAGCGTCCGAGAGACCAGAGATACGTGCCCAGTGCGACAGTGAGAAGGAAGGTCCCTGCGTACCATGGACCAGGCCGACGCACGGGCAACAGCGATCGTTCGGCTCTTGAAGGCCGATCGCGACGGGAGCTCATATCAGCCTCCCAGCATCACTGCAGTCTACATTGCCCAGTCTTCCACGAACCGTCGAACCTGCAATTCGATCGCGACTGCCCGCACTTGAACGGACAACGAAACGTGGTGAGGACAGAACTGCGTGAGAGAACGAGCAACACACTCATGAGATCACATGCGCAGGATTTGCGTCACGGTCCCTGAGCCGGCGGCGCGGCCGTGGTGGCGGAAAGCGAAGGAGTGGCCATTCTCAAGAGCGACCGGCTGTTCGAGCATGACACTCGCCGTGGCCATGTGAAGCGGCTGAAGTGTGCCGACTTCATCGGGCAGCGTCACCTTGCCCCTCACGCCATTGGCGCGGATGTAGAACTCAAGGATGTCACCGGTGGCCACTTCCGCACCACCCTCTTGCTCCGACAGCAATGCGATGTCCGCAGCGAAGGCGACGTGCGCCCGGATCGAGCCGGGTGCCGCCAGCACCTGCCCTCGCGCCACGACCGTACCTGGCAGCAACAGTCCCACGTTCATACCCGCGCCGGCCTCATCGAGGCGCACGCTGCCTGCGTCAACGGCAAGCACGCAGGCTGTCGCGCCGACGCCATGGCCGACGAGCTCCACCGCATCACCCTCGTGGACCCGTCCACGCTCGATCCGGCCCGTCGCCAGGACCAGCCTGCCCTGGTTCCGGGGGAAGACATCCTCGACAGACATGAGGAACGGCCGGTTCAGGTCCCCAAGCTCCACCATGCTTCTCCTCCTGGGTACCTTTACCGTCATCTTCGGGATCATTTTCGCTTCCTTCGCCATACCTCAGGGCCACGGACCGTGGATTGCTCTCCGCCTGATGCTGGACCGGGTGGACGACGCATGGCGGGTGATCCGCATGGAGTAGGGACGCCGCACCTATTCATGCTTCGATTCGGGTGCGGTGCGACGCCGTGTCCTCAGTAGGCGCAGGCAGCCGAGCGCCCCGGCTTTCCGCGATGCGGTGCACGTTCGTCAGTGCTGCCAGCAACTCAACCGCCAGCAGGTGCAGTTCACCTGACGTCCACTGGCGGCCGCCCAGAACGCGCCGTGCCTCTTCGAGAAGTTCGCCGGCCTCTGCAAGCTGGGACGACTCCATGTCGTCGGCGAGGCGGGAGACGTAGCCGGTCCTGTCGCTCGAGAGGTAGCACGGCTTGCCGTCCGGTCCGGTCCAGGGCAGCAGGCGCGGCTGTTCCGGTGAGCTCACCACGCTCGTACCTCCGCTCCGGGCAGCAGCCGCAGGTCGATGCCGTGCACGGCCAGGCGCAGTCCGCGACGCCGAACTCGGCGCCTTTCTGCTGTCCGCCGCTCGTGGGCGACCAAGTACGGGCGGACCAGTCCGATGTCTTCACCGCGTAGTGCCGGGGCAGCGGGCGTCCGGCCAAGACGGGATGCCTCAGGGGCGAGACCCGAACAGCGGCGATCAAGTCTGCGGTGGCGGCCTGCTGGGGGCCAGAGCAGTCGCAACAGCGGCTCGAAGATACGGGCGATCCAGCGCGGCATGCCGACGCTCCTTGTCAGCGTTGACCACGCCCCCGGGCCGTTCGCGCGGTCGCGGGGGTCCTGACAAGGCGTCAGCATGCCGACTGGCGGCGCACGCCGGTTGCACCGGAGAGTGCAACTCCTCTCGCTGGGGGTCTGCTATATCCCGACCCACTCCGCGTACTGCGACAGTGAGCCGCTGCGCGTGCGCTCCTGGCGTTTGAGCGCCAGCACCGTGTCTCGCACCGTCGGGTGGTAGCGCGTCTGCTGTGGGGCGATGCGCCTGGCCTGGTACAGGCAGTCCCGTGCCTGCTCGGGATGGCCCGCCCAGGCGTGGGCCCGGCCGAGGTCCATCCAGTGGTGACCGGCCCGGGAGCGGGTCCAGCCGCGCGGGACGTGTACGTCCTCGGCGAGTTCGATCGCGCGGCCGAAGTCGTCCATTTCGGAGGCGATGGCCACAGCGTGCACTCCGACATTTACCGGGCCCCAGGTGACGCCGAAGTCGGGTAGCTCGCCTGTAGTTCGGGCCAGGACGCGGGCTTCCGCAAGGCGCGCGTCCGCCTGGTCCTGGTCCTTCATCCGGCCCGCGATCACCGCAGCCCGCAACTGCATCACGCCGCGCATCGCCTCAACACCTGCCGGGCGACGCGCATCCTGACCATCCAGATCTCGTAGGGCCTGGTCGATCACCCGAATGCCCACGTCGTAGCGGCCGGACGACATCGTGGTCTGCGCGCGCAGATAGGCGTGCATGGCGATCAGCCCTGGCTCGTCGGCACGCGGAGCAGTCCACGCCAGCCGGTCCAGCGCGACAGTTGCCAGGTCGATGTAGCCGAAGTTCCATGCCACGGTGAATACACACCGGAACGTCCCAGCCAGGCACTTGTAGGCAAGGCGCTGCTCCTCCCCGGCACTGCAGTGCACCGCCTGTACCGACTCGTCGATCAGCGCCGGCAGGTCGCGCACCATATCCGAGTACTGCGCCTGCCGGCGCTGATCCAGGGCCTGCTGAACATCCGACCAGATCAACGCGGCAGGCCGTGGAGCCGTCTGCCAGTCCAGGGGGATGTCCCAGTTCTCAAGCCCTTCACGGATCGGCTGTATCAACGCGTCCATCCGGTCCCGGCGCAACTCCTCGGCGTACGGCTGTCCCAGCAGCTCGGACGTGGATACGCCCAGTGCGCGGGCACACGCCGCGACGAGCGCCGGGGAGGCGGGCTTCTGCCCACACTCGACCTTCGACAACAGTGACTTGGACAGATGAGCCCGTATCGCCAACCCCTGCTGCGTCAGACCTCGCTGCTTCCGGATGCGGGCGATCCGAGCGCCGGTGTGTTCCTCGGTGCTGTGCGGCACGGCGAACTCCGTTCTGCGGCAACACCCAGAAGGTACCCGCGCCGCGCTTTGAGCTTGGTGCCGTCCAGTGCGACGCGGCCCATCTCGACCATGCCGAGCTTGGCCGCCAGGTGCAGCGACTGGGTGAACAGGTCGGCGAGGGCGTCCAGGTGGCGGCGGCGGAACCGGGAGATGGAGCGGAAGTCCGGGGCCTGGTCGGCGGCCAGGAACCGGAACGCGATGTCGTCGGCGCACTTGCGCTCGATCGCCCGTGAGGAGCGGACCCCGGTGGTGTAGCCGTAGATCAACAGACGCAGCACAGTCTGGGGTCGTAGGGCGGGTGGCCGCGCTTCTCGGTGTAGTCCGCCAGGACAGGTCCCAGGTCCAGGACCTCGTCCACCAGGTCGGCGACGAACCGGGCCAGGTGGTCCTCGGGCGGCCAGTCGTCCAGAAACGGGGGCAGCAGCAGGACCTGGTGCGGGTCGAACGCCCGAAACCGCTTGTCCACCCCCACCCCACGGCCCTGCGGCTGCCTCTTCTCGACCGGCTCGACCTCGAACAGCCCATCCCCACCACGCATACCGATATCATCCCGCACGAATGACCACGAAACGCACGCGGGATGCCGCCACGCGGTACCAGCTCAGAGGGCCGCTGGCTGGAGCTGATGCGGCATGTTCCAGCCTTCGGCGAGTTTCGACGGATGGATGTTGTGTCCACCGCCGAAGAACTCGCAGAACTTCATGATGAGCGGGTCCCATCCGAGCGGGTCCACGTAGTGCGTCCCCGGGATGATCAGATCCTCCTCGACGTGGGCGCGAAGGACCTCGACCTGGAAGGCGGTGGCATGAAGCGTGGGACCGCCGAAGGGGTGCGCCGAGACGACCCTGCACTCCAGCTGGACCGGACATTCCGCGACCCGGGGCGCCCGAACCAGCTCCGATGCCTGCTCGGTCAGCTGCGCGGCCGAGAACTTGTCCGGCTCGTATCGGTAGCCCTGCTTCACCTTGTGGTCCGGCACGGCCGATGTCCCGGTGGTGAGCGCGATCCGGTCAACGGCGTCGACCATCGCCGATGAGGGCAGGTTGAGCACGCATTCGCGTTCGCGCAGCAGGTTCGCGGTCGTCTGACCGCTGTTGCCGAGACCGAGCATGCAGGACTGGCCCAGCCACCAGGCGGAGGACATCGGCGCGAGGTTCGCGGTGCCGTCCTCGTTGCGTGAGCTGATCAGCACCACCGGTGTCCCGAAGTACAGCACCTTGAGCCCGGGGACCACGTGCATTCGTTCGCCTTTCGCGGGATGTGAGCTGGAGAGACTCGCCATGCGGTGCACGAGCCGTCACCGACTCTCCCTGAAGCAAGCGAAGGCTGCTGGCGGCAATCGGACGTTGCGTTCCGGCAGGTCGGATCGATCACCCCGACCACGGACACCCAGCCGGTTGCCGATTACGGGGACACGCTCCTAGGGTTCGCTGATCTCGGCGGGTGACGGTGACGGTGACGGTGGCGTGGTGACGGTGCCGTCGAGGAAACGGAGCAGTACGGCGGCCTCCGCACGGAGCCGCTCGACCCGGTCGGCGTGTGCTGGGGCGGTCAACAGCGCCGCGGCCTCCAGGCGTTCGGCGGCCTCGGCACGCACGATGTCGGCCACGCCGGCTTCGCTCAGCTCACGCCGCGCCGCCTCGGTGGCGCCGGCACCGACCGGCGACTCTTCCAGGGCCATGCCACGCAGCGCGGCTTCGTCCACCGGCACCGCCTCGGCGTTGTCCACCGCCGCAAGCGTTGCGCGCAGTGCGCTCACCGCGGCCTTGTCGCGGGCGCGCATCGCTTCCGGCAGGGCCTGACGCATTCGAAGACGTAATGACATGCCGGAGACCTTACGCGCTGACCCCAGCCGCCTCCCGCACCTCCGCCGACTCCAGCCGTTCCGCGGTCCGTTCGGCTGTGCGGCGGGCCCACGGGCCCGTCGTCACCGCGCCCAGCGCCAGCACCACCAGACCGCAGCCCGTGAGGATCCACCAGCCGGGCGTGGCGGCGGAGACGAAGGCGGAACGGTACGACGACGAGCCCACGCCCGCCGCCAGCACCGCGCCCACCACCGCCACGCCCAGCGTCTGGCCGAGCTGGCGGCTCGTGGAGGCGACGGCCGCCGCCACGCCGGCCTGGGCTCGGGGCATGCCGGAGACCGCTGTGTTGGTGATGGGGGCGTTGACGAAACCGAAGCCGATGCCGAAGAGGACGTAGCCGAGGAAGAGGGTGGTGTTGGAGGTCTCGGCGTCGAAGGCGGCGAAGAGGAAGCCGCTCGTCGACATCGCCAAGCCCGCCACGACCAGCGGCAGACGTGGGCCCCTGCTGCCGACCAGGCGGCCGGAGAGGGGTGCGCACAGGAACGTCGGGGCCGCCATCGGGAGCATCCACAGGCCGGCGTGCAGGGCGTCCAGGCCGCGGACGTTCTGGAGGTACAGGGTGGAGAGGAACAGGAAGCCGCCCAGTGCCGCGAACGCGCTGATCGCAATCACCGTCGCCCCGCTGAACGGCGCCGAGCGGAAGAAGCGCAGGTCGATGAGGGGTTCCGGGCGCCGGGGCTCGTACCGGATCAGTCCCACGAGGGCGACGAAAGCGATCACCGCGTACGGCGCGATCGACCCGAACCCCGCGTTCGGCGCCTCGATGATCGCGTACGTCAGGGAGCCGAAGAGGGCGATCACCAGGAGCTGGCCCACCGGATCCGGGCGACGGGCCTTCGGGGCCCGGGACTCGGGGACGTAGCGGAGGGTGAGGAGGAGCGCCGCCAGGCCCACCGGCAGGTTGAGCCAGAAGATCGAGCGCCAGCCGACCGACTCCACGAGCAGGCCGCCCACCAGCGGGCCCGCCGCCATGGAGATGCCGACCACCGCGCCCCAGACACCGATCGCCCTCGCGCGCTCGCGCGGGTCCGTGAAGGTGTTGGTGATGATCGACATGGCGACCGGATTGAGCATCGAGCCGCCGACCGCCTGCACCATCCGGGCCGCGATCAGCAGATCCAGGTTCGGCGCCAGGGAGCACAGCAGGGAGCCCACCGAGAACACCACCAGGCCCGCCATGAAGACCCGCTTGCGGCCGATGCGGTCGGCCGTGGAGCCCGCGAGCATCAGGAGCGATGCCAGGACGAGTGTGTACGCGTCGATCGTCCACTGCAGGCCCGACGTGGACGCGTCCAGGTCGCGCTGCATGGACGGCAGGGCGACGTTCAGGACCGTGTTGTCCAGGCTCACGATCAGCAGGCTCATGCAGCAGATCAGGAGGACCAGCAGGCGTCGGCGTGGGCTGAGCTCGGGCATGGCCTCAATAGTACGCCTAACTAATGAATTTCGCCGTACCCCGTCCGGTACGTGAGAATGGGGGAATGCCCACGACCGCCTCGCCCCTGCAGATCGGCCCGCACACCGTTCAGCCTCCCGTCGTCCTCGCCCCCATGGCCGGGATCACCAACGCGCCCTTCCGCACCCTGTGCCGGGAGTTCAGCGGCGGCAAGGGCCTGTTCGTGAGCGAGATGATCACCACCCGGGCGCTGGTCGAACGCAACGAGAAGACCATGCAGCTCATTCACTTCGACGCGAGTGAGCGGCCCCGGTCCATCCAGCTCTACGGCGTCGACCCGGCCACCGTCGGCAAGGCCGTCCGCATGATCGCGGAGGAGGACCTCGCCGACCACATCGACCTGAACTTCGGCTGCCCGGTGCCGAAGGTCACCCGGAAGGGCGGCGGGTCGGCGCTCCCCTACAAGCGGCACCTGCTGCGGGCGATCCTGCGCGAGGCCGTCAGCGGCGCCGGGGACCTGCCGGTCACGATGAAGATGCGCAAGGGCATCGACGACGACCACATCACCTACCTCGACGCCGGCCGCATCGCCGTCGAGGAGGGCGTCACCTCCATCGCGCTGCACGGCCGCACCGCCGCCCAGCACTACGGCGGCACCGCCGACTGGGACGCCATCGCCCGCCTCAAGGAGCACGTCCCGGAGATCCCCGTGCTCGGCAACGGCGACATCTGGTCGGCGGAGGACGCGCTGCGGATGGTGCGGGAGACCGGGTGCGACGGAGTCGTGGTCGGACGTGGGTGCCTGGGGCGGCCTTGGCTGTTCTCCGACCTGGTGGCCGCCTTCGAGGGGCGGCACGAGGCCATCGCCCGCCCCACCCTGCGCGAGGTCGCCGACGTCATGGTCCGGCACGCCACCCTGCTCGGTGAGTGGATCGGCGACGAGTCCAAGGGCGTCGTCGACTTCCGCAAGCACGTCGCCTGGTACCTCAAGGGCTTCGCTGTCGGCTCCGAGATGCGCAAGCGGCTCGCGATCACGTCCTCGCTGGAGGAACTCCGCGCCGGACTCGACGAGCTGGATCTCGACCAGCCCTGGCCCGCCGGCGCGGACGGGCCCCGCGGCCGTACGTCCGGCAACAACCGCGTGGTGCTGCCGGACGGCTGGCTGAAGGACCCGTACGACTGCGCCGGCGTCGGCGAGGACGCGGAGCTGGACACCTCCGGCGGCTGAACCGGCCCCCTGCCTGACGAGCGCTAGTCCTTGGTGGGATGCGGGGTCGATCCGTACGCCGTCAGGAAGCGGTCGCGGAAGAGGTTCATCTTCCACACGGGTGCGTCGTGCGCGGGGCGCAGGCCGTCCGTCCAGTTCCAGTCGGCGATCTTGTCGAGGACCTTCGGGTCCTTGGCGACGATCGAGATCGGCACGTCGCGGCTGGCGTGGTCGCCGCTGACCCGGGCGATCGGCTGGTGGTCGCCGAGGAAGACGAGGACGGTGTCGTCGGTACCGTAGCGCTGAAGGAACTGGGTGAGGCTGGTCACCGAGTACTGGATCGACTTGCCGTACTCCTCCTTCGACTTGTCGCTGTCGGCGATGACGTCCGCCGCCTTGTTGCCCGCTGCCTCGATGCCCTTGAAGATCGAGCCGTCGCCCAGCTCGTCCCAGCCGACCATCTTCGGGATCGGCGCCCACGGCTGGTGGCTGGAGGTCAGGATGATCTCCGACATCAGCGGCTTGTCGCGCTTCTTGCTGTGCTCCAGGCGCTGGTACGCCTCCAGCGCGTACTGGTCCGGCATGGTCGACCAGCTGAACTTCGGGCCCTTGTAGCCCATCTGGAAGGCGTTGTAGACCTTGTCGAGGCCGTACCACTTCGCCTCCGGCCAGCCCTTCTGCACACCGGGCATGATGCCGACCGTGTCCCAGGCGCCGGTCTTCTGGAACGCCTTGGTGAGGGTGAGGTGATCGCCCGCGGTGACCGTGCGGTAGCGGCTCTGGTTGTCGATCCACAGGCCCGACAGGGTGGTGGAGTGGCCCAGCCAGCTGCTGCCGCCGTACGTCGCCGACGTCAGCCAGCCGCTCTTGGCGTGGAAGCCGGACTTGGCGAGCGCGGCGGTGCTGGACGCGAGGGTGCTGTCGACGCCGGGCGCCATGATCGGGTCCTCGATGGCGCTGCGGCCGTAGCTCTCGATGAACGTGAAGATGACGTCCTTGCCGCGCAGGTCCGGCACGAGCTGGTCCGCCGGGGTGCCGCCGAACGCGTCCGCCCTCGCCTCCTTCGCGAACGCCCGCTCGTCCCGGATGGTCTCGCGCACCCGGTTCAGGCGGTCCTTGGCCATCGCGACGGTGTGCTCGGAGGCCACCGGTACGCCGGAGACCTGGACGCCGAGGGTCGCGCACGTCATCCAGGTCGCGCTGAGGATCAGCAGACCGCGGGTGGAACGGGCGGTGTTACGGCCGAGGACGCTGCCGATCCGGACGACCGCCAGCGCCATCAGGGTGAGCAGTACGACGATCAGCGCCACGACGCCCACGGCGGCCAGCAGGGCGACGGTGCCGCCCATCGTGTCCGCGAGGTACGACTTGGCGTCGTCCAGCAACTGCCAGTCGAGGATCACGTTGAAGCCGCGGCCCAGGTACTCGTTGAAGCCCATGTCCGCGAGGTTCAGCACGGTCAGCGCACCCAGCGCGATCCCGCCGAGCGCCGCCGTGACCACCCGCGCCCGCCGCGGCAACGCCACCAGTACGGCCGCCCCGAGCAGCCCCTCCACCGGGAGCCGCAGGAACTCCACGAGCTGGAGCTTCTCCATACGGTTCGGCATCACCAGCGCGGCCAGCACGAGGAGGACGGCGAGGGCGGTGGTTGCGAGGGTGAGGACACGGGAGGCCCCCGGGTGCCGGGCACGCCACCCACGCCAGGCACGGAGGAGCGGGAGGCGGGGGGTGCGGCGCGTGGTGGTTGTGGGGCTTGTGGGGGTGGGGGCTTGGGAGGGGGTGGCAGGTTCGGTGCCGGGTTCGGCTGCCTCGGCGACCTTGGCGCCTTCGGCTTCCTCAGCGTCCTCGGTGTCCTCCGCGACCTTGGCGTTTTCGGCCGGCTCGGCGTTCCCGGCGTCCCCGGCGACCTTGGCCGACTCGGCGGCCTCAGCGTCCCCGGCGACCTCGGCATCTTCGGCGCCACCGGCCACCTTCGCTGCCTCGGCGACCTCGACCGCGTCGGTCTTCCCCTCACGTTCGCCCGAGTCCGTGGCCTCCGCCTCAGTGAGCCGGTGCCCTCGCTCGTCCCGGGGAGTGCTCTCCGCGGACTCGCTGTCCTGGGACTCCGGGCCCTGGGACTCCGGGCCCTGGGACTCCGGGCCCTGGGACTCCGGGCCCTGATCCGACGGGGCCTGGGGCTCTGAGCCCTGGGGCTCCGGGGGCTGGGCCTCGGTGCCTTCTCCCGCGGTCGGTTCGAGCTCCTCCTCTGAGGGGGACGCCTCGGGCTCGGCCGTCCCGGCCGATCCCGGTGACTGGCGCGTGCTCGTGTGCTGAGGCAACGGAGGTCCTTCCGTGCGAGACCCGTGACGGTACGGCGGGCCCCATGAGGGAACTGGGCCCGCCATCATCCCGTACGGTCCGCCCCCCACGCCCGTTCACAGCCCAGGGCAAACACCCGGCAAACGCCTCGTCAACCAGCCAAAGGGCAACCAAAGGGCGCGGCCCGCACCCCGCCCGCCTACACGCCGCCCACCGCGGTGAGCAGCGCCAGGGGTGCCGCCGCCGACCTGGACTCCCGTACGCACGCGTGCGGGTAGGGCACCGGCTCCGCGTGGGTGTCGCGGCCGTAGCCCGCGAGGACCTCGGGGAGGCGGTGGCCGGTCACGTTCGCCGCGTCGACCAGGCCGTGGGCGACCGTGCGGGCCTCGTCGTGGAGGCCGTAGCGGGCGAGGCCGAGGGCGATCAGGGCGTTGTCGTGGGGCCAGACCGAGCCGCGGTGGTACGAGAGCGGGTGGTACGCCGGTTGGCCCGCGGCCAGCGTGCGGATGCCCCAGCCGGAGAAGAAGTCCGGCTCCAGGAGGCGCCGGCCGACCAGCTCGCCGTACTCCTTGTCCAGCAGCCCGGACCACAGCAGGTGTCCCGCGTCGGACGCCAGCGCGTCGACCCGGTGGCCCTCGCCGTCCAGCGCGAGCGCGGGGAAGTCGTGCTCCGGCATCCAGAAGTCCCGCTGGAAACGGTCACGGAGGTCGCCGGCCGCCTGTTCGAGCAGGGCCCCGTAGGTCTCGTCCTCCCACACCGTGCGCGCGAGCCACGCCGTGCGGCGCAGGGCGTCGTACGCGTAGCCCTGGGCGCCCGCCGCCATCACCGGGCCGCTCGCCCGGGTGCCGTCGGCGGAGCAGATCGCGCCGGGGGAGTCCTTCCAGTTCTGGTTGGCGAGGCCGCCCCGGTCGGCGCGGTAGACGAGGTAGCCGCGGGAGGTGAGGCCGCCGTGGTCGAGCATCCAGGTGACCGCGGCGCGGGCGTGGGACTCGAGACGGCGGGCCGGTCCGGTGTCGCCGGTGTGGTCGACGTACGCGCCGAGCAGGACGAGGAAGAGCGGGGTGGCGTCCACCGAGCCGTAGTAGCGCCGGAACGGGACCTGGCCGAAGTGCGCGAGCTCGCCGTGCCGCACCTCGTGCACGATCTTGCCGGGCTGGGTGACCGGGTCGGTGCCGGTCGCGGTGGCCTGGGTCGCGGCGAGCGCGGGGAGCGTGGCGGCGGCCAGCTGCGGGCGGTAGGGGAGCGCGAAGAGCGAGGTGAGGAGGGCGTCGCGGCCGAGCAGGGTCAGGAACCAGGGGGCGCCGGCGGCCGGGACGTGCAACTCCTCGCCGTCCGGACCGGCGGCCGACACCTGGAGGGAGGCGAGGTCGGCCAGGCCCCGCGCGCAGGCGGCGGCCAGTTCGGGCCGGCCCGTCGGGAAGGGGACGCCCTCCACGAACTCGCCCTCGGCGGCTTTGAGCTGGTCGTTGAGCGCGGAGGGGGAGCGCGGGACGCGCAGGGCGCGCTTCTCGCCGTGCGGCCGGGCGATCACCCGCAGGATCAGTTCCGCCGTGCCGTGCGGTTCCAGCTCCAGGGCCCACACCATGCGCCGGGCGCCGGTGCCGGTCTCCTCGACGACGTCCGGCGGGGGGTCGGCCGTCACCGTCGTGCAGGACAGCCACTCGCCGCGCCGGTAGGTGAACTCCACGCCGTGGTCGAGGACCTGACGGCGGCGGACGGCGCCCGTCTTGGTGTAGGTGCGGTGGTCGGAGCGCAGTTCGAACTGGTCGGTGAAGTCGGCGTCGGCGGTGACGGCGAGGCGGACCGTCGTCGGGACCGGACGGTTGCTGACCACCCGAAGGGACTCGACGAACGAGCTGTCGCCGACGGCCTGTTCACGGAAGAGGGTGTAGGCGGGCGGTTCGTCGCGGCCGCCGCGCGGGACGAGGACGCAGCGCGCGCTGTCGCCGTCCGCGACCGGTGTGAGTGCCTCGGGCACCGCGCCGTCGACGGTCAGTTGCCAGCGGCTGAGGTGCCGGGCGTCCCGTACGAACAAGCCGTCGGGGGAGGTGCCGCCCCGTACGCCGCTGATGTCCCCGCCGTCGCCCACGGCGGCGAACGTGCCGCCGTACACGAGCAGGTGATGCCGCTCCGTCATCCCCGGTCCCCTCCCTGGTCTCCCGTGACTGAGCTGTGCCTTACCGAGCTTTCGGCGACTGGTGCGTCGCTGACTGGCGTGTCGCTGTGCAGCAGGTCCAGCGTGAGCGCGGCGGTCCAGCTGAAGCCGGTCGCGCCGCAGGCCTCGCCGGTGTACGGGTCCACGTACTCCGCGAAACCGGACGTGTCCGCGATGTCCAGGACGGCGTCGCGGAGCGCGTCGGCGCGGGCGAGCTCGCCGTGCAGGCGCAGGCCGCGCTCCACCAGCCAGTTCGTGTTGAACCAGGCCGGTCCGCGCCAGTAGCGGTGCGGGTCGAAGGCCTCGCCGAGGAGGTCGTAGGACGGGACGAGGCGGGTGGTGGTGCCGAGCCCGAAGTGCGGGCCGTGCAGCGTGCCTACGAGGGCGGTGACGACCTCGCGGGGCAGCCCGGGCAGCAGCAGCGGGACCAGCCCGGACACACTCCTCTCCGGGATCAGCCTCCCGCCCCCTCGTACGTCCCGGCAGAAGAACATCCCCTCGGCCGGATCCCACAGCCGCTCCACCAGCGCCGCCGTCAGGCGCTCGGCGCGGGCGTGGCGGGCCGTGCCCGTCGCGCCCAACTCGTGTGCGATACGGGCGAGTGCGTGCTCGGAGGCGATGAGCAGGGCGTTGAAGGACGGGTCCTCGACGGCGAACTCACCGCTGCCGTCCGCGTATCCGCCGTCCCGGTACTCCGTCGCCAGTCGCACGTACCGCCCGTAGTCCAGATCCGTGGGCCGGTCCTCGGCAGCCCCGTGGTCGAGGTCGGCACGGCGGAAGGAGCGGGCCGGGGCCGGGGTGACGCGGGAGAGCGGGGCGTCCCAGGAGGGGCTGTTGTCCATGCCCTGCTCCCAGGGGTGCACGACGGACGCCAGGCCGCCCCCGCCCAGGTCCCGCCGGTGCAGCAGATACCGGTGCCAGGCGGCCAGCCGGGGGTACACCCGGGCGAGGAAGCCGCGTGCCCGCGACAGTCCCGGGTCGGCGCGGTGCACCAGCCAGGCGGCGAGCGCGTGCACCGGTGGCTGCACGATGCCCGAGGTCTGTACGGTGCGCGGGGCGCCCGCAGCGCGCCCCGCGGTCGAGGAGCGCCAGAAGTCGGGGCTCGGGAAGTACGCGTCGAGGGGGACGGAGGGGTTGAAGACGATGTGCGGGACGCGCCCGTCGCCCCACTGGGCCGCGAGCAGCGTCTCCAGTTCCGTCTGGGCCCGTAACGGTGAGACGTGCCTGAGGCCGATCGCGACGAACGCCGAGTCCCAGGACCACTGGTGCGGATACAGGCTCCGCGAGGGCACCGTCGAGGTTCCCTTCCAGTTGCCCTCCAGCACACGCGCGGCCCCGCTGTGCAGCGAGCCCGGCGACGTCGCCGGATCGTATGCGACAGCGCGGTCCGTGGGGCGGGCGGTGAGTTGGGCGGTGCGATCCACTCGGGGCTCCCCGAAAGACGTTCGGCCGACGGGTACGGCAGCGGATGCGGCAGTGGCTACCGTTGGGTTACGTCTATTTAACACGCAAAACTCAATATGTAATGCAGGCTTGGGAAACACAAGGGGGTGCGCATGACCGGACGGCCGGGCAGGACCGGAAGGACCACCAGGGGCGGGAGCCAGGCGAGCGCCGGCGACCTGCTCGAACTCGTCCGCAGTGGCCGGGCCACGACACGTGGCGCACTCCAACAGGTGACGGGACTCTCGCGTGCGACGGTCGGTCAGCGCCTTGACCGTCTCTTCCGAGCGGGCTGGCTGCGCGAGGGTGCGGGCGGCCCGGTCGACTCGCCGCTGGGCGGTCGTCCCTCGATCACCCTGGAGTTCGACGACGCCCACGCGGTCGTCCTCGCCGCCGACCTCGACACCCGGCACGCGCGCGCGGCCGTGCTGTCGCTGACCGGCGAGATCCTCGCCGAGCACGGCGGCACCCTGGTCGTCGAGGACGGCCCGGACGTCGTACTGGGCGAGCTGGGCGGCTGGTTCGCCGGACTGCTCGAGAAGGCGGGACACCGGGCGGGGGAGGTGTGCGGCATCGGGCTCGCGGTGCCGGGTCCTGTCGACAGCGAGTCCGGGCGGGTCGTCCAGCCGCCGATCATGCCCGGCTGGGACGGCTACGACATAAGAGGCCGCCTGGCCAGGGCCTTCACCGAGGGGACGGGCGCAGGGCCGGTGCCGGTCCTGGTCGACAACGACGCGAACCTCATGGCGTACGGCGAACAGCGCACCGGACACCCGGAATGCTCCGCGTTCGTCCTGGTCAAGGTCTCCACCGGGATCGGCGCGGGCGTCGTCGTCGACGGCTCGCTCTACCGGGGCGTCGACGGGGGTGCCGGGGACATCGGGCACATCAGGGTGGGCGCGGACGCGCTGTGCCGCTGCGGCTCGTACGGCTGTCTCGCCGCCGTGGCCAGCGGTGGCGCCGTGGCCCGGCGGCTGGCGGAGAGCGGGGTGCGGGCGTCGTCGGGCTCGGACGTGCGGGACCTGCTCGCGGCCGGGCATCCGGAGGCGGCCGCGCTGGCCCGGGAGGCGGGGCGCCAGGTCGGGGACGTACTGGCGACGGTCGTGACGCTGCTCAACCCCGGGGTGCTGATGATCGCGGGGGACCTGGCCGGGACGGCCTTCCTCACGGGGGTGCGGGAACTGCTGTACCAGCGGGCGCTGCCGCGCTCCACGGCCCATCTGGAGGTCGTGACCTCGCGGCTGGGGGAGCGGGCCGGTCTGGTCGGCGCCGGGGCGCTGGTCGTGGAGCACCTGTACGCGCCGGAGCGGGTGGAGGAACGGCTGCTGGCGATGGGGGTGTGAACAGGTCCGGATGGTGAAATCCGGTCCCCTGTGGCAGCGTGATTCTCACCACCCCTGATATGGGTTGCGCTCAGATGAGCGGATCTTGAGCGACTGCACTTCTCCAAGGGGTGGCACTCAGTGCCACCCCTTGATCGTTCATCGATCGAAATCAAACGTGCAGCTAAGTCGCTCATGTGAGCGCTTGAGGCTGACTATGAGGGGTGATGCGTTCAAGAAGTGAAAACATCCGCCCGTCATGGCTTGCCAAGCTTTGACTTTCGATCCACTGGCGGACGGGTGGTTACAAGCGCATGACGCGTGAGTAGACATACCCAGGCGCCTTCGATCTGGGTATGTTCCTCGCCGTCAGGGCAGCCACCGCGTCCTCGAGGGAGTCGAGACCGTGTCGGAAAACAAAGAACCCCACGTAGCGAAGTTCGTTTACGACTTCACCGAGGGAAACAAGGACCTCAAGGACCTCCTGGGTGGCAAGGGCGCGAACCTCGCCGAGATGACCAACCTGGGACTCCCCGTTCCCCCGGGCTTCACGATCACGACGGAAGCCTGCAAGGTCTACCTCGACAGTGGCGAGGAGCCCGCGGCACTGCGTGACGAGGTGAGCGCGCACCTGGGGGCCCTCGAGCAGAAGATGGGCAAAGCGCTCGGCCAGGCCGACAACCCGCTCCTCGTCTCGGTCCGCTCCGGCGCCAAGTTCTCCATGCCCGGCATGATGGACACGGTCCTCAACATCGGCCTCTCCGACAAGTCGGTGAAGGGCCTGGCCGACCAGGCCGGCGACGAGCGGTTCGCCTGGGACTCCTACCGCCGCCTCATCCAGATGTTCGGCAAGACCGTCCTCGGCGTCGACGGCGACCTCTTCGAGGAGGCGCTGGAGAAGGCCAAGGAGGCCAAGAAGGTCACGGTCGACACCGAGCTGGAGGCGGCCGACCTCAAGAAGCTGGTCGCCAAGTTCAAGAAGATCGTCAAGGCGGAGGCGGGCCGGGACTTCCCGCAGGACCCGCGCGAGCAGATGGACCTCGCCATCAAGGCCGTCTTCGAATCCTGGAACGGCGACCGCGCGAAGCTGTACCGCCGCCAGGAGCGGATCCCCGGCGACCTGGGCACGGCCGTCAACGTCTGCTCGATGGTCTTCGGCAACCTGGGCCCCGACTCCGGCACCGGCGTCGCCTTCACCCGTGACCCCGCCAGCGGCCACCAGGGCGTCTACGGCGACTACCTGCAGAACGCGCAGGGCGAGGACGTCGTCGCGGGCATCCGCAACACGGTTCCGCTCGCCGAGCTGGAGTCGATCGACAAGAAGTCGTACGACCAGCTGATGCAGATCATGGAGACCCTGGAGAACCACTACAAGGATCTCTGCGACATCGAGTTCACCATCGAGCGCGGCCAGCTGTGGATGCTCCAGACCCGCGTCGGCAAGCGCACGGCGGGCGCGGCCTTCCGCATCGCCACGCAGCTGGTGGACCAGGGCCTGATCGACGAGGCGGAGGCGCTCCAGCGCGTCAACGGCGCCCAGCTCGCCCAGCTGATGTTCCCCCGCTTCGACGAGGAGGCGAAGGTCGAGAAGGTCGGCCGGGGCATCGCGGCCTCGCCGGGCGCCGCGGTCGGCAAGGCGGTCTTCGACTCGTACACCGCCGTGAAGTGGTCGCGCTCCGGTGAGAAGGTCATCCTGGTCCGCCGCGAGACCAACCCCGACGACCTCGACGGCATGATCGCGGCGGAGGGCATCCTCACCTCGCGCGGCGGCAAGACGTCCCACGCGGCCGTGGTCGCCCGGGGCATGGGCAAGACCTGTGTCTGCGGCGCCGAGGAGCTGGAGGTCGACACCAAGCGGCGCCGGATGACGGTGCCGGGCGGGCACGTCGTCGAGGAGGGCGACGTGATCTCCATCGACGGCTCCAGCGGCAAGGTCTACCTGGGCGAGGTGCCGGTCGTCCCGTCCCCGGTCGTCGAGTACTTCGAGGGCCGTATGCACGCCGGCGCCAACGACGCCGACGAACTGGTCGAGGCCGTGCACCGGATCATGGCGTTCGCCGACCGCAAGCGGAGCCTGCGGGTGCGCGCCAACGCCGACAACGCGGAGGACGCGCTGCGCGCCCGTCGCTTCGGAGCCCAGGGCATCGGCCTGTGCCGTACGGAGCACATGTTCCTCGGTGACCGCCGTGAGCTGGTCGAGCGTCTCATCCTGGCCGACACGGAGGCCGAGCGCGAGGAGTCCCTGAAGGAGCTGCTCCCGCTCCAGAAGCAGGACTTCGTGGAGCTGTTCTCCGCGATGGACGGACTGCCCGTCACGATCCGCCTCCTGGACCCGCCGCTGCACGAGTTCCTGCCGGACATCACGGAGCTGTCGGTCCGCGTGGCCCTCGCGGAGTCCCGCCAGGAGCCCCACGAGAACGAACTCCGACTCCTCCAGGCGGTCCACCGCCTGCACGAGCAGAACCCGATGCTGGGCCTGCGGGGCGTGCGCCTCGGCCTGGTCATCCCGGGCCTGTTCACCATGCAGGTCCGTGCCATCGCCGAGGCCGCGGCCGAACGCAAGAACGCCAAGGGCGACCCGCGCGCCGAGATCATGATCCCGCTCGTCGGCACGGTCCAGGAGCTGGAGATCGTGCGTGAGGAGGCGGACCAGGTCGTCGCGGAGGTCGAGGCGGCGACGGGTACGCAGCTCAAGCTGGCGATCGGCACGATGATCGAGCTCCCGCGCGCCGCCCTGACGGCGGGCCAGATCGCGGAGGCGGCCGAGTTCTTCTCCTTCGGCACGAACGACCTGACCCAGACCGTCTGGGGCTTCTCCCGGGACGACGTGGAGGCCTCCTTCTTCACCGCGTACCTGGAGAAGGGCATCTTCGGCGTCTCCCCCTTCGAGACGATCGACAAGGACGGCGTCGGCTCGCTGGTCAAGCTCGCGGCGGAGGCGGGCCGTGCGACCCGCCCCGACCTCAAGCTCGGCGTCTGCGGCGAGCACGGCGGCGACCCGGAGTCCGTCCACTTCTTCCACGAGGTCGGCCTCGACTACGTCTCCTGCTCCCCGTTCCGCATCCCTGTCGCCCGCCTCGAAGCGGGCCGCGCGGCGACCCAGTCGGAGGGCAGCGACCACCGCTGAGCGTCGAGTCGATCAGCGGTCCTCACCGATCGCCCCCTGACCCCGGAGCCGCCGCCCGTCCCCGACCCTCAGTACCGATGGACGGCGGCTCCGGACCGCGAGAGAAGGGGCGGCACCCTGTGCGGGGGTGTCGCCCCTTCCGGGCGTGAGGCCTGCGTGAAGTCGCCCTCCGGTCAGTCGCCGGACTCCTGCTCGTGCCGGTGGGTGCCGCGGGCGAGCTCCTGCAGAAGCTCGTGCTGGGTCTTGCCGGTGTCCCGCGCCATCTTGTGCAGGAGCAGGGCGCAGAGCGCCGCCGCGCCGTCCAGCAGGGCCTCGGTCGCCATCGGGTCGTCGCGTCGCCGCTCAGCGACGTACGCGGTCAGGAGCTCGTTCCCGGAGACGTACGCGGTCATGAACTCGATGCCGGTACGGATGCGGTCGTAATCGCTGGTCATGGTCGAACAGTCGCACAGGGGCACGGCCGAGGGCCACGCGCCTCCAGCACTTCCCGTACGCACTGTCAGTGGTCGTCCCTAGGCTGCCGGGCAAGGGCCGTTCCTTGAGAGCGATGGGGGCAGACGTGCGCAGACCGGTCGAGGGCGAGGTTCATGTCCACTATGGGCAGATCTACGTCGAGAGCGATCCGGACACCTTCGGAGTGGACCTCGCGGAGGCGTTCGCGGGGCAGAGCGGCGGGTTGTGCGGGGCTGCGGTGCCCGGCGCGATGTGGCTGCACACCGGACTGCACACGGGCGACGTCGGCTTCACCGTCGAGGTGCACGACCAGGCGCCGCCGCTGGACGAAGGGTGGGAGGACGTCGTCGAGGTGTCCTTCCGTCCCGTGTCGGACAGCAGCGCGCTCGTGCAATGGGCGGGCGAGGCCTCCTGGGACCTGGGGCTGGAGGAGACCGACTACCGGGTGCGCTACTGCGCCAGGGGCATGGACGAGGCGAACCGGGAGGACACCCGGCTGAGCGAAGAGCCCCGGATCGACTGCTACTTGCTGCAGTTCTGGCCCGCCCCGCCCGCCCCGGACCGTGTCCTCAAGCAGACCGCGGGCATCGCCGGCTACTGGCACGACTACGCCCGCGAGCTGCCACCCCCTCCCACCCCCGCCGAGCGCGCGGAAGCCGAACGACTGGCCCGCCTCGCACAGGAACGAGCGGAGACGGAACTCCGGCTCGCCCACGAACGATGGGAATGGGGCGGACAACTGCCCAGCCAGGCCCTGCGCGACGTGGGCGGCAATGTGCACGGCGTGCTCGACTTCGACCCGGCCCTCGTCCACGCCGTCGACGCGGCCGGCCCCGCCACCCAGCGCGCGGTCGCCCTGCTGGCGGCGCGCCGGGCGTGCGAGGCGGCCGGTCTCTCCGGCCTCGACTGGGTCGCCGCGGGACTCGCAGCCCTGGACGAGGGGCGTCCGCTGCCACCGCCGTTCGACGACCCCGACCGTATGTGGCAGGCCTTGGACTCCGACCCGCGCGTCCCCGACAGGACCGTCGCCCAGGCCGTCCCACCCGAGCGGCCCCCCTTCCAGCCACCCGCCCGTGACGACATGCCTCAGCCCTGCCAGGCGCCGGCCGTCGTCGGTCCCGCGGCCGCCGTGGTGGCCTCGTCGAGCCCGCTCGGACCGCGGACGTCGGGGCTCGACGCCCCGTCCGTACGGATGGCGATCACGGTCGGCGCGCCGGCCCGGTCCCTGCCGATGTCCCAGCCGCACATGGCCCTCCCCGCGATGCTCGGCGCCGCCGAGGCGGATCCGCTCCGGGCGGCCCTCGACGCGGTGTACGCGGCGGTGGTCACCTACGGGGACGACTACCGCACGCTGCTGCGGGAGATCTGGTCCGCGTGTCAGGGGCAGCAGTAGGCCCGGCGCCTCAGTGGGGGCGTGAGTTGGTGGAGGCCTTCCCTAGTGCCGTGACCGGAAAGGTTCACCGGCTCGCGGCGCCCGGCACGGCTCCCCCACG
Source organism: Streptomyces sp. NPDC048751 (assembly GCF_043198595.1). Taxonomy (NCBI): domain Bacteria; kingdom Bacillati; phylum Actinomycetota; class Actinomycetes; order Kitasatosporales; family Streptomycetaceae; genus Streptomyces; species Streptomyces sp. NPDC048751. The sequence continues at coordinate 464,824 of NZ_JBICUX010000009.1, read as the reverse complement.
CTCGGCTTCGCTCGCGCGGGAGGGGCCCCCACCGCCGCGTTGTCGCATCACCCGAGTACATCCAGTACACGGGCGATGCTCCGCCTTGCGATGCACCGCACCGGACGCCGCGAGCTTCCCGGCAAACCTTTCCGGTCACGGCACTAGCGGCACGGGGGCGGTGGCGGGCTGCTGGGGCGGGCGGTGGGGGGCCGGAAGGGCGAGGTGCGCCAGGCGGGACTGCTCCTGGCGCATGTACGTGAGGGACTCGAGGATGTAGCCCACGAGCAGCACGAGCGTCGCGATGGTCATGATCGCGGCGGCCAGGATGGCCGTCGGGAAGCGGGGCACCGTGCCCGTCTCGATGAAGTCGGTGATGACGGGGATGCCGAGGATGAGGGAGGCGAGGGCGAGCAGACCCGCGATCACGGTGTGGACGAGGGAGGGCCGCTCGCGGCGCGCCATGTTGAGGATGAGGCGGAGGATGCGCCAGCCGTCCCGGTAGGTGCGCAGCTTGCTTTCGCTTCCGTCGGGGCGGACCCGGTAGTCCACCGGCACCTCTGCCGTGGGGAGCCGCAGATGGAGCGCGTGGACGGTCATCTCCGTCTCCGTCTCGAACTCGCGGGACAGCGCCGGGAAGGATTTGACGAAGCGTCGGGACAGGACCCGGTAGCCGCTCAGCATGTCGGTCACGTCATTGCCGAACAGCGACCGCACCGCCCCGGTGAGCAGCCTGTTGCCGACGGCGTGCCCCGCCCGGTAGGCACCGCTGACCGTCTCGCGCCGGGCGCCGACGACCTGGTCGTAGGGCCCCTCGAAGAGCAGGTCCACGAGCTCCCGCGCCCGTGACACGTCGTAGGTGTCGTCACCGTCGACGATGAGCACCGCGTCGGCGTCAACGTCCGCGAAGGCGCGCCGGATGACATTGCCCTTCCCCTTGCGCGGCTCCTGCCGCACGATCGCACCCGCCTCGCGGGCGACCTCCACCGTGCGGTCGGTCGAGGCGTTGTCGTAGACGTAGATGTCGGCCTCGGGCAGCGCCGCCCTCAGGTCGCACACCACCTTGCCGACGGCCGCCTCCTCGTTGTGGCACGGCACGACACAAGCGATCGTCGGTCTCACGGCCACTCCGCCCCTCCTTCGCTTCTTGGCCGGTCACGCGCCTATATGAAATGAAATGATGCGTTATGGGCGCGTTTCGTACGTGAGGGCGCGCCGTGTCGTTACGCTCGGCTTCGTGTCGGTCCTAGCGCTTCTGACGCTCCGTATGCGTGACGCCGTCCGGGCCGTCTGGCGTGAGGCCGCCAAGTTCGGGATCGTCGGGGCGCTGGCCTTCGTGGTGGACAACGGCGGCTACAACCTGCTGGTCTTCGGACTGCCCGGCGGTGCGGGTGGCGGGGTGATGGGGGCTGCGCCCGTCCTGGCGTCCGTGGTCGCCACGGCTGCCGCGACGCTCTTCAGCTGGGCCGGGAACCGCTACTGGACCTATCGCCGGCGGCATCGCGAGAACCTGGCCCAGGAGCTGGCCCTGTTCCTCTTCGTGAACGTCGTCGGCGTCGCCGTCACGGCCGGTACGGTCTTCCTGGCGAGATATCTGCTCGGGCTCGACTCGGCCCTGAGTGACAACGTCGCCCGCGTCTTCGGCTGGGTGCTCGCCACGGTGTTCCGCTTCGTCACCTATCGGCGCTATGTCTTCGTGTCCTTGTGACGCCCTGTTAGCATCCGGCACATGGTGCATATGGGGCATGTGCGGTGGAGTTGGGTGCTGTGCGTCATCGCCGCAGCATGTTGCCTGGCCACGACCGTCGTCTTCGCCCCCGGGTACATGAGCCCCGACAGCCTCGACCAGCTCCGGCAGGCGATGGGGAGGAAGCCGCTGACCGACTGGCATCCGCCCGTTCTGAGCCTGGTGTGGCGTGCGCTCCTCGCCGTGACCGGGTCGGCCGCGTCCATGGCCGTCCTGCAGTCCGTCGTCTTCTGGACGGCGCTCGGGGTGACGGCCTGGTGCGTCTGGGAGCTGACCGCCCGCCGTTCCGGTTCGCTCGCCGTCCTCGGAGTCGGGCTGACCCCCCAGGTCCTGACGTTCGTCGGGGTGGTGTGGAAGGACGTCCACACGGCGTTCGCGCTTCTCGCCGCCACCGCGGTCGCGTTCGTCGGGCTGCGGCTGAGGGGCCGCCGTACTCGCCGGGCGCTGCGGTGGGGCCTCTTCGGGGTGGGGGTCCTCTTCCTCGCCTACGCGATGTTGGTGCGCAAGAACGCGTTCTTCGCCGCGATCCCGGTGTTCGCCATGCTCGTCCTCGCCTGGTGGCCCCGGCCCGGGCGCCGGGTGTGGACCCTGGCCACGGCGGCACTCGTGGTCGCCCTCGTCGTGCCCGCCGTCGCCATCTCCGGGATCGCACGGCCCGTACAGACGAAGCAGGGCGCGCAGATCATGCTCGACGACCTGGTCCACGTGCTGACCGTCAAGGAACTGCGGTCGGCCGACGTGTCACCGGACCTTCGCGACCGCCTCGTGGTGGCGGCGCGGAAGTGCGCCCGCATCCATTCCCTGTCCGACGCCTACTGGACCTGCTACGACCGCCCGGCGGACGGACTGGTCGGGGACTCCGGCCAGATCACGTCCCTGTGGCTGCGCGAGATGAGCGGCCACGTCCCCGGCTATCTCCAGTACCGGCTGCTGCTGTTCACGAGACTCCTCTTCCAGACCGGCTATCCGTACCACCCGGGCGTCAGCGGCAACGACCTCGGGCTCGAGGTGACACACGCCCGGCTCGAGGAAGCGCTCGACACCTACGTCAACGGCGCGGTCGCGGACCTACGGCCGCTCTTCCGGGGCTGGTTCTGGCTCACCCTCGCGCTCGTGCTCGCCGTCCGCCCGGGCAGGGGCACGTTCGCGATGCCCGTCCGTGCGCTGGGGATCAGCTCGGCGGCCTACGTCCTCGGCTACCTGCCGATCATGCCGGCGACGAACTACCGCTACGTGTACTGGCCGGCCATCGCCTGCACCCTCGGCCTCCTCCTGGTCCTGCTGGGCCGTGGCACGACCTCGTCGACCCCGGCGGGCACCACGGACCAGGCCGCCCGGAGCCGGGGCCTGGAGTCGCTGACCCAGTGAGCCGACCCGCACGTCACTCGCAGGCGACGCCGTCCCCGTCCCGGTCGAGATGGCGGTCGTAGCCGGGATCACCCGCGTACAGAGGCGTGTCACCGGCGGCGACGGTGGGAGCTCCCGCTGGTGCCCCGCCGGCTGGAGAAGTACCGGCGGCTGCCGTCCCGGGAGAAGGCGTGGTCGCGCGCTGTGCAACGCTGGAGAGGGGCGGAGTGGCCGCCCCGGGGCCGCGCCGTGACGGACGGGTGCGGCGTAGGTCGACGGCAGCGAAGGGAGTTCCGCCATGGCCGGCTGGAACACGCACGACATCCCCGACCAGAGCGGGCGTACCGCCGTCGTCACCGGAGCCAACAGTGGCCTCGGGTACGTCACCGCACGGGAGTTGGCCCGCAAGGGGGCCAGAGTGGTGCTCGCCTGCCGCAGTGCGGCGCGGGGCAGGGCCGCGGTCGAGCGGATCGCGGCGGAAGTGCCCGGTGCCGAGGTGGAGTTGCGGGCGCTGGAACTCGGAGACCTCGCCTCCGTACGGGAGTTCGCGGCCTCGCTGCCGTACGAGCGGATCGACCTGCTCGTCAACAACGCCGGGGTGATGGCGCTGCCGTACGGGACGACCGCCGACGGCTTCGAGACCCAGTTCGGGGTCAACCACCTGGGGCACTTCGCCCTGACCGGACTGCTGCTGCCCGCGTTGCTCGGCACGCCCGGCGCCCGCGTCGTGACCGTGTCCAGCATGATGCACCTGGTCGCCAACCTGGACCCGCGCGACCTCAACAGCGAGCGTCGCTACCGGCGTTGGATCGCCTACGGCCGGTCCAAGACCGCCAACCTGCTCTTCACGCACGAGCTGGCGCGCAGGCTGGACGCGTCCGGGGCGGACGTGGTCGCGGCCGCCGCCCACCCCGGGTACGCGGCCACGAACCTCCAGACGGCCGGGGTGCGGGCCGAAGGGCGCCGGGTCGCCGAGCGGCTGGTGGAGATCGGCAACAAGATCGTCGCCCAGCCCGCGGAGGCCGGCGCGCTGCCCCTGCTGTACGCCGCGACCGCGCCCGGCGTACGCCCCGACTCGTTCACCGGCCCGTCCGTCGCCATGTGGCGCGGTGCACCCGCACCGTCCCCGCGGGCCCGCTGGACCCGGGACGACAGGTCGGCGCGGGGCCTGTGGGCCGCCTCCGAGCGCCTGACCGGGGTGTCGTACGACGCCCTCAAGGTGTGAGTCAGGTGGAGCAGCCGATCTAGAGGGTGCAGACGTACGGGCGATGACCGCGTGCGTGACCCGAGGGGAGAGTGCGGGGCACGCACGCGGAGCTGGTCAGCGCGAGACGTACTGGTCCGCGTACTCGTCCGGCATGGGACGGGTGTCGAGGTAGAACCACTCGGCGGTGGGTCCCGGCAGCGGGCCGGTGTCTGCCGGCGGGGTGGCCGGGCGCCGGGGCAGGGGCCCGTTCTCCTGCTCGGGTACGTCGGCGGCCGTCGCCGTCGCCTTCGCCGGGCCCGGCATCAGGAGTTCCACGCGTACGCCCTTGCCGCGCTGCTGGGCCGTGAACTCCTCGACCTGGCTGCGGCAGGCGTGGTCCAGGTGGGTCACACCGGTGAGGTCGAGACGGATACGGGGCTTGCCGGACTCGGCGGCGGCCTCCAGGGCCTCGATGACCTGCGGGAGGCGGAGGAACGTCGCGTTGCCCGCCATCACCACCTTCGCCGTGTCCTCCTCGACGTGCTGCTTGATGACGGTCTGCGACATGCGCAGGGCGGCGAGGACGATCCCCGCGGCGAGGCCGACCAGGACGCCCTCCAGCAGGGCCGTCGCCACGATGACCAGCGTGGTGATCGTCATGACCGCGAACTCGCCCCGGTCCTGGCGCCACATCTTCGGGAACTGCTCCGGCGCGAACAGCTTCCAGCCGCTGTGCACGAGGACGCCCGCGAGGACCGAGATCGGGATCAGGGCCAGGACCTGCGGCAGCAGCAGTGCGAAGGCCAGCAGCCACAGACCGTGCAGGGTGCGGGACATCCGGGTCTTGGCGCCCGCCTGGACGTTCGCCGAACTACGGGCCACCACCGCCGTGACCGGCAGCGCGCCGAGGAGGCCCGCGACGGTGTTTCCGGCGCCCTGGGCGATGAGTTCGGGGTTGTAGCGGGTGCGCGGGCCGTCGTGCATACGGTCCACCGCGGCCGCGGTGAACAGGGACTCCGCCGAGGCGATCACCGTGAAGGTGAGGATCGCGGTGATGATGCCGCCGTCGGCGAGCCCCGCGAACTGCTCCGGGCCGGGTACGTCGACGGAGGCCAGCAGGTTGCCCACCTGGAGGGTCTTCACCTCGACGCCGGGAAGCGCGGCGACCGCGATGCCGATGCCCACGGCGACCAGGGCCGCGGGGACCTTCTTGATCGGGCCCGGCGCCTTCTTCCACAGGAAGCTGAGGACGACCGTGAGGATGCCGAGGCCGGCCGCGATCATCGTCTGCGGGCCGGCGACGGTGTCGGCGAGCAGACCGGGGATGCCGGCCATGTTCTCGATCGGGGTGCCGGGGGCCTTGGCGTCGGCCACCGGGTACGCCTGGCTGAACATCAGCGGCAGTCCGATGCCCGCCAGCATGCCCTGGACGACGGCCAGGGAGATGGCCTGGAAGAACCGGCCGAAGCGGACCAGGCCGAGGACGATCTGCAGGATGCCCGAGAACAGGACGATCACGCCGAGCATCGCCACGCCGTGCTCCAGCACGGTCTCCGAGACGAGCGCCGCGAGCCCGGCGGCCGGGCCGCTGACCTGGAGCGTACTGCCCCTGGCCGCGCCGACCACCAGACCGCCGATCACACCGGAGATGATGCCGAGCTCCGGTGGGACTCCGGAGGCGACGGCCACGCCGATGCACAGGGGGAGGGCGACGAGGAAGACGACGAGGGACGCCGTGATCTCGGTGGCCAGGTCACTCTTCGGGGCACCCCCGGGCACCTTGGGTGCCCGGGGGAGCTTGGGCATGCGGGACGTCTTCCCGGCCGCGGGGGCGTCGGGAGCGTCGGACGCATAGGGAGCATCGTGCGCATAGGGAGCGTCGGGCCGTACGGCGTCCGTACGCGGCCCGCGCGCCTCGTGGGCCGGGGGTGCCCCCCAGTCGTCCTGGAACGCGGTGCCCGCCCACGGGTTCTGGTCCGCGGGGGTGGACCACGAGCCGGACCGTGAGTCGGATCGCGAGTCGGACCACGAGTCCGACCACGCGTCCTGGCCCGTCCGGTGCTGCCCCGGTGCCCCCCAGTCGTCCGGGGGATGCGAACGCACCGTCGGCTGGGGGCCGGTGTCGTTCACCCACCCCCCGCGTCCCGTGTCGCCGGGGCCCGAACGGCCGCGCGCGTGCCGCCTGTGCGAGCCGCTCATGCCGCGTGCACCCGGAAGCGGCCGTCCGCGTCCAGCTCGTGGACCTGGCCGGTGTCCACCTCGTAGTACCAGCCGTGCAGTCGCAGCCGGTCCTCCTCGATGCGCTGCCGTGCCGCCGGGTAACTCCGCAGCACCGCCAACTGGTTGACGACGTTCAGCTGGGCCACGTCCGGCAGCGAGGGGTCCCGTACGTCACCGTCCAGGACCGGTGTCAGCCTCGGGCGGGCCAGCTCCAGCCAGGCGTCGACGCCGGGCAGGGCGGAGAGGTCGTCGCCGGACTTCAGGGCGCCCATCGCACCGCAGTGGGAATGGCCACACACGACGATGTCCTGAACGCCGAGCACCTCCAGCGCGTACTCGATGGTGGCCGCCTCGCCGGAGGCGCCGGGCCGGCCATGCGGCGGAACGATATTGCCCGCGTTTCGCAGCTCGAATATTTCTCCGGGCCGCGCGCCCGTGATCAGCGCGGGTATGACCCGTGAGTCCGAGCAGGTGATGAACAATGCCTCGGGGTATTGTCCCTCGGCCAGTTTCCGGTATTCGCCGCTTTCGAAGTCGACCCGTCGCTTGAACGAGCGGGCGCGGTCCAGCAATGCCTTCACGGTTCCTCCCGGGCAGGTGTATGACCAGGTCAGAGGGGGACGCGACCAGGTTGTCATCACCGTAGAGGAGTGCGATCAAGGCGAAGGTTAGGGGAACACTAAAAGCCGGACAGGAATGCAACAAAGTTTGTCCGGAAGGTTTTCGGGAGTTTTTTCTTGTAACGTGTCACCTCCACGGCGGAATTGGTTCACGGAGAGACGGGAACGCATGGGCGTACGAGTGCTGCTCATCGAGGACGACGAGACGATCGCGGAACCTCTCACCGAAGGCCTCGGGCACTTCGGTCTGACGGTGGACCACGTCCGCACCGGCACGGAGGGGCTGAGGGGGCCGTACGGCGACGTCGTCCTGCTCGACCTCGGGTTGCCGGACGTGGACGGCATCGACGTCTGCCGCGGCATCCGCCGGACCTCGGACGTCCCCATCATCATCCTCAGCGCGCGCGGCGAGGAGGCGGACCGCGTCCTGGGCCTCGAACTCGGGGCCGACGACTATCTGGCGAAACCATTCAGCATGCGTGAGCTGGTCGCTCGGGTACGGGCGGTGACCCGGCGGACGCAACGAGCGCCCGGCGCCGGCGGCAGCCCGGGCGAGTTCGCGGGGGCGGCGTGGAACGGAGAGCCGGGCCCACGGAGTCTGGGCGGTGAGTGGTTCGGCGGGGCGGCGTCCGGCGGGGCGGCGTTCGGCGAGTCGCCCGCCGGCGCCTCGTACCGACCGGTTGACGCAGAACGGCCCTACACGGCCCCGCAGAACTTCGAGAACGACCCCTTCGGCACCGGCCCCCACCTCTCGGAGCCGAGCAGCCGCTTCCCGGAGTCGGACCGCTTCTCCGAGCCGAGCAACCGCTTCTCCGAGCCCGTCCGCTCCCCCGAGCCGGCCCCGGCCCCACCCCCCGGCGCCGGTGGCGGCCCCGGCCCCCTCGTGGTCGACCGCCGTACCCGGCAGGTGTGGGTCGGTGACTCGCCCGTCGCGTTGACGCCCAAGGAGTTCGAGCTGCTCGCGCTGCTCACCGAGGACCCCGGGGCGGTGTACTCGCGGCAGCAGATCCTCGACCGGGTGTGGGACCCGCACTACGAGGGCCCCACCAAGACGCTGGACGTCCATGTGGCCACGCTGCGGCGGAAGTTGGGCAACCCGGCGTGGATCCAGACCCTGCGCGGGGTCGGGTTCCGGCTGGCGGTGCAGACGGGGCCGCCCGCCGCGCAGTCCGCGTCCGGTCGACCGGCGGCCTTCCGGTGACCCGTCGGCTGCTGCTCAGCTACCTCGTCCTGACCGCCCTGGTCCTGCTCTGCCTGGAGATCCCGCTGGGCTTCGTCTACTCACGGGGCGAGCTGGAGCGGGTGGTCAGCGCGGCCGAGGACGAGGCGGAGTCGGTGTCGGCGTACGCCTCGCTGTCCATCACCGCCGGCAGCGAGGCGAAGGACCTGCCCGGCCGGGCGGCCCACTGCGCCGAGCGCATCGGCGGCAAGGTGCTGATCGTGGACCACTCCGGCAAGCTGCTGGCCACCTCGCACCGGCTGGACGCCGCCGAGTCGGACGACCTGTCCTCCCGGCCCGGTATCGCGGCCGCCCTCCGGGGCACCTCCTCGGTCGACGTGCGCACCTCCACGATCGGCGGTGTCGAGTACATCGCGGTGGCGGCGCCGGTGAAGCACGGAGTCCTGAAGCAGGGCGCCGTCCGGATCACCGTGCCGACCCACATGGTGGTCGAACGCGTCCGGCACGTATGGCTGTTGCTGATCCTCGGCGGGCTCGCGGTCCTCGCCGCCGTCGCCGTGGTGGGCTTCGCGATCGCCCGCTGGACCGGCCGTCCCATCCGCGAACTGGAGCTCGCGACCCGCGAGCTGGCCGACGGCGGCACGGCGACCCCGGTCGGCATCACCAAGGGCCCGCCCGAGGTCCGCAGTCTCGCGGCCGCGTTCAACCACACCGCGGCCCGACTGCAACACCTCCTCGCCTCCCAGCGGGCCTTCGCCGGTGAGGCCTCCCACCAGCTCAAGACCCCCCTCGCGGCGCTGCGGCTGCGCCTGGAGAACCTGGAGTCCGACATCGCCCTGAACGCCCGGGGCAGCCTCACCGCGGCGATGACCGAGACCGACCGGCTGGCCCGGATGGTCGAGGGGCTGCTGGCGATGGCCCGGCTCGACGAGAGCGCCGCCCGACGGGAGCGGGTCGACCTGGACGGCGTGTGCGGGGAGCGGTACCGGGCGTGGGGCCCGCTGTACGAGCAGCACGGCGTTCGGCTCGTGCTGGTGGGCGACTACGCGGGGGAGGTGCTGGCGGTGCCCGGAGCGGTGGAGCAGATCCTGGACAACCTGCTCTCCAACGCCCTGCGGGTGGCGCCCCCCGGCTCCACCGTCTCCGTCGACCTGCGCCGCCCCGCCCCGCACGAACGCCGCTTCCCGCACCGAGTCCACCCCCACCGCCCGTCGGGCCCCGCCCGGGTCGAGCTGCACGTCATGGACGAGGGCCCCGGCATGACCGAGGAACAGCGCCGCCGCGCCTTCGACCGCTTCTGGCGCGCCCCCGACGCCCCCAAGGGCGGTACGGGCCTGGGCCTCGCCCTCGTCCAGCGCCTCGCGCACGCCGGTGGCGGCGAGGCGGTGCTGCGCGCCGCGCCCCGCGGCGGCCTCGACGCGGTGATCCTCCTGGCCCCCGCCCCGGACCGCGGAGACGGCACCCCCTCACCACCGTCCCAGCGCCCGTCCAGACCGCTGGAGGTCACCACCCGCTGAAGAAGGACCAAGGGCGAAAGCCGGAGACCGGCGCCCGAAGCTCCGCGGCTCTGGAGCTTCGGGCGCCGGTCTCCGGCTGTCTGATGTCCGCGGACGAGGGCCCGTCTCAGCGGGCGCGCACCTCGTACGCCGTCACCTTGACCGTCTCGTCGTCCAGGCACTGCCCGCTCAGCAGGTCGAAGCGTTGCTTGAGCAGGGGCGAGGCGACGAAGGGACGGCCCTCGTGGGTGCCGGTCAGGCCGCGGGAGAGGACGGCCGCGCCGACGAACGGGTCGCGGTTGTCGATGCCGTACAGCTCACCGGCCCGGTCGCGGAACAGGGCGACCTGGCGGCCGTCGGGCAGCAGCGCGGCCACACCCCGGCCGGGCATCAACTGGCTGAGGTCGCAGACCGTGAACCAGTCGTCGTCGAGGCGGAGTTGGACCTTGAGGTCGGTGGTCTCGGGTGCCAGGGTCATCGCTGGGCGCTCCCTTCCAGGACGTCGTGCGTGGGTCGCATGCCGATGCTGAGCAGCGGCAGGTCGGGCTTGATCTGGTCGCGCTCGGGGACGAAGCCGACGACCGGGTCGGGCGTGTCGGGCGCGTTGACGAAGGAGACGAACCGGGCCAGCTTCTCCGGGTCGTTGATGGTCTCGGCCCACTCGTCGCGGTAGTGCGCCACGTGGGCCGTCATCAGCGACTCCAGCTCCTCGCAGATGCCGAGGGAGTCCTCCACGACCACGTCCCGTACGTGGTCCAGGCCGCCGGGGATGCGCTCCAGCCAGGTGGAGGTGCGCTCCAGACGGTCGGCGGTGCGGATGTAGAACATCAGGAACCGGTCGATCAGCTTGATCAGTTCGGCGTCGGTGAGGTCCTGCGCGAGCAGGTCCGCGTGGCGCGGGGTCGCGCCGCCGTTGCCGCCGACGTACAGGTTCCAGCCGTTGGAGGTGGCGATCACGCCGAAGTCCTTCGACTGGGCCTCGGCGCACTCGCGGGCGCAGCCGGAGACGGCGGACTTGAGCTTGTGCGGGGAGCGCAGGCCCCGGTAGCGCAGCTCCAGGTCGATCGCCATGCGCACGGAGTCCTGGACGCCGTAGCGGCACCAGGTCTGGCCCACGCAGGACTTCACGGTGCGCAGCGACTTGCCGTAGGCGTGGCCCGACTCGAAGCCGGCGTCCACCAGGCGGGTCCAGATCAGCGGGAGCTGCTCGACCCGCGCGCCGAACATGTCGATGCGCTGGCCGCCGGTGATCTTCGTGTAGAGGCCGAAGTCCCGGGCGATCTCGCCGATCACGATCAGCCCCTCGGGGGTGATCTCACCGCCGGCGATGCGCGGCACGACCGAGTACGAGCCGTTCTTCTGGAGGTTGGCGAGGAAGTGGTCGTTGGTCTCCTGGAGCGCGGCCTGCTCGCCGTCCAGGACGTAGCCGCTCGCGCCGATCGTCGGGGCGAGGGAGGCGATGATCGAGGCGACCGCGGGCTTGCAGACGTCGCAGCCGTCGCCGCCCCGGGCGTCCTCGCGGCCGTAGCGGTCGAGGAGGTCCTGGTAGGTGTTGATGCGCAGGGCGAGGACGATCTCGTACAGCTCCTCGCGGGTCTGCGAGAAGCACGCGCACAGGCCCTTGTCGACCTCGACGCCGGACGCCTCCAGCTCGGCGGTGACGAGCTGGCCCAGCACCTTGACGCAGGAGCCGCAGCCGGTGCCGGCCTTGGTGCACTTCTTGACCTCGGGCACCGTGGTGCACTGGTGGTCGGTGACCGCGCCGCGGATCGCGCCCTTGGTGACGTTGTGGCAGGAGCAGATGACCGCCTCGTCCGGCAGCGCGGACGGGCCGAGCTGGACGCTCTCACCGGCGCCGGCGGGCAGCACCAGCGACTCGGGGGAGACCGGCGGGACCGAGCCGGTGAACGCCTTCAGCGTGCCGTACGCGTCCGCGTCGCCGACCAGGATGCCGCCGAGCAGAGTGCCGTCGCGGCCGATGACCAGCTTCTTGTAGAGGCCCGCGCGGGAGTCGGAGTAGACGACGTCGAGGCAGTCCTCGGTGGTGCCGTGGGCGTCGCCGAAGGACGCCACGTCCACGCCGAGCAGCTTCAGCTTGGTGGACAGGTCGGCGCCCAGGAAGGCCGCCTCGTCGGAGGCGATGGTCGCCGCCGCCGTCTCGGCCTGCTCGTAACCGGGCGCGACCAGGCCGTACACCCGGCCGTCGGCGGCCAGCGCGCACTCGCCGATCGCGAACACGTGCGGGTCGGAGACCGTACGGCACTGCTCGTCGACCGTGATGCCGCCGCGCTCGCCGACCGTCAGACCGCAGTCGCGGGCGAGCTGGTCGCGGGGGCGGACACCGGCGGAGAACACCACCAGGTCGGTGGCGAGTTCTGAACCGTCGGAGAGCTTCATGCCGGTGACGGCACCCTCGGAGTCGACCACGATCTCCTGCGTGCCCACACCGGTGTGGACGCTCAGACCCATCTCCTCGATGGTGCGCAGCAGCGCCGCGCCGCCGCCCTCGTCGACCTGCACCGGCATCAGGCGCGGCGCGAACTCCACGATGTGGGAGGTGAGTCCGAGACCCTTCAGCGCGCCCGCGGCCTCCAGGCCGAGCAGACCGCCGCCGACCACGGCACCGGTCGTGCGGGTCTTCGCGTACTCCTCGATGGCGAGGAGGTCCTCGATCGTGCGGTAGACGAAACAGCCCTTGGCGTCCTTGTTGGGCACCGGCGGCACGAACGGGTAGGAGCCGGTGGCGAGGACGAGGGTCTCGTACTCGAAGACCTGGCCGGACCTGGCGGTGACCTGCTTCGCCTCGCGGTCGATCGTCTCGGCGGGGTCGCCGACGTACAGCTCGATGCCGTGCGTCTCGATGAACTCCATGTCCGTCATGGACAGTTCCTCGGGCGTCTTGCCCGAGAAGTACGAGGTCAGCGCCACGCGGTCGTACGCCGGACGCGGCTCCTCGCACAGCACGACCACGCGGTGCGTGGCGGTCAGGCCGCGCTCGGCCAGCGCTTCGAGGAAGCGCTGGCCGACCATGCCGTGGCCGACGAGCACGATCGTGGGGTTCGTACCGGGGGTGGCCGTCATCAGGAGCCTCCGTCGTTGGTGAGCAGGTGGAGCAGGGGGCCGCCGTCGGACGGGAGCGGCTCTGCTCCCTCCCAGGCGCGCGCGAGCGCGCCGACGGTGCCGAGTTCGCCGACGAGGACCCCGCCGACCAGGCGGTCGTCGCGGACGACGACCTTGCGGTAGGTGCCCCGGGTGGCGTCGGTGAGCTGCACGACGTCGTCGCCGGGGAGGGCCTCGGTCTCGCCGAACGCGGCAAGGTCGAAGAAGTCCTGACCGGCGAGGGTGAGCCGGGTCAGGGAACGGGTACCGGTGTAACGGGCGTCGGTGTCGCCCGCCAGCAACTCCGCGAGGACGTCGGCCTGTTCGAGCGCCGGTGCGGCGAGGCCGTAGAGGGTGCCCTCGTGCTGGGCGCAGTCGCCGATGGCCCGGATGTGGGGGTCGGAGGTGCGCAGTTCGTCGTCGACGAGGACGCCCTTGTGGACGGCGAGTCCGGCGTCCTTGGCGATGCCTGCGCGCGGGTGGACCCCGCAGGCCAGGACGACGAGGTCGGCGTCGAGGGCGTAACCGTCGGCCATCTCCACCGAGCGGACCGCGCCGCCGACGCAGCGCACGTCACGCACCCGGCACTCGGTGTGCACCTCGACGCCCAGGTCCTTCAGGTGGCGCCGGACCAGCTTGGAGGCCGCCGGGTCGAGCTGGCGCTCCATCAGGCGCTCGGCCTGCTGGGCGAGGACGACCTGCGCGCCGCGCTGGGCCAGCGCGCGGGCGGCCGAGACCCCGAGCAGCCCGCCGCCGATGACGACCGCCCGCACGCCCGGACGCACCGCCTTCGACAGGCCCAGGCAGTCGTCCATCGTGCGGAACGCGTGGACGCCCTCGGGCAGGACGTGGTCGGGTGTGAACAGGCCGCGCAGCGGCGGGAGCACCGGGTTGGACCCGGTGGCCAGGACCAGCGTGTCGTATGCGATCTCCGAGCCGTCCGCGCAGGCCACGGTGCGCGCCTCGCGGTCGATGCCGGTGACCCGGGCGCGGGTCAGTGCGGCGGGCGCCGGGAGGGCGATGACGTCCGGGCTGTAGCGTCCGGCCAGCACGTCGGCGAGCAGGACCCGGTTGTACGGCCGGTGCTCCTCCTCGCCGACGAGCAGCGCGGGCGTGCCGAGCTCACCGAGCCGCCGGGCGAGACGTACGCCCGCGAGGCCGGCTCCGATCACCACCACACGCGTATTCGAGGTCATGTCCTTGAGCGTGCGGTGCTGAGGTTTCCCGACCGCATCACGGTTGTTTCCCGCGAGGAACGCTGCCCTCAGCGGGGCCGGTGCGGGGATGTGAGGGTTCCCGGGAGGCGTGGGGGGCGGGCTGTGAGATCGCCTGCGGCTCAGTCCTTTCCGGGCGCGAGCAGTTCCACCAGGCCCGTCGTGTCCTCGTCGCCGTGCCCGTCGGCGAGGCGGCGCTCCATCAGGGTCATGAACGGCGTCAGCAGATCCGGGTCGACGCCCTGCTCCTCGGCCGTGCGCAGCAGGGTCGCCTTGCCGGCGACCTGCATGGCCAGGTTGGACACGACGCCCGTGCGGTAGTCACCGCTCTGCAGCCGGTCGGCGGTCCCGTACGCCGACTGGGCCATCGCCGTGAGCCAGGACACGAGCAGCGGCGCGAACTCCTTCGGCTCGATGTCCTCCCCGCGGATCAGCGCGAAGGCGTGCGTGACACCCGCGAACATGCCGTACATCCCGCTCAGCAGCGCCACGTCGCACAGCGCGGCGAACCCCGGGTCCGCCCCGACGTAGGTGGTCCCGGCCGGGACGGCGAGAGTCTCCCGGTGCTCCTCGAAGAGCTCGGCGGACCCGCTGTAGAAGACGTACGCCCCGCTCCGAGGGGCCCCGATCATCGGCGGTACGGCCATGATGCCGCCGTCCAGGAAACGCGCCCCGCGCGCCTCGGCCCACGCCGCGCGCGAGCGGCCGTCGGCCGGCGTCCCGGTGGTCAGGTTCACCAGGTCCCGGCCGGTCAGATCGACCCCGTCGAGCGTCTCGCCCACCGAATCGTCGTCGAGCAGACAGGTGACCACCAGACGGCTCGCGGCCACCGCCTCGGCGGCACTGGCGGCCACTGTCGCGCCCTCGGCGGCCAGGGCCTCGGCGCGGGACGGCGTGCGGTTCCAGACGGTGAGCGGATGTCCGGCGGCGAGCCAGGTACGGGCGAGCGCGGTGCCCATGGCGCCGGTGCCGAGAAGGGTCAGAGGAGCAAGAGGGGTAACCGTGTTGTCAGACATGCCGTTTAGGCTCGTCGCAGGGGAACGGCCGGCTCAAGTACGTACTTACGAGTGGGTGGTTACCGCAGGGAAAGGGTCCAGGCGGGAGGGGGCGGACATGGTGGTGGGACGACGGCCGGGAGCGTACGTCTGCGGGATCGACGCGGCGATGGACGTGATCGGCGGCAAGTGGAAGGTGCTCATCCTCTGGGAGCTCTCGGTGCGCCCGTGCCGCTTCGGCGAGCTGCGCCGCGGGCTGCGGGGGGTGACCGAGAAGGTGCTGGCGGCGCAGTTGCGGGAGCTGGAGGCGGACGGCATCGTCCACCGGGAGGCGTACGACGAGGTGCCACCGCGCGTGGAGTACTCGCTGACGCCCCGAGGGGCGGCCCTCAACGAGGCACTGGCGCCGCTGGGCGCGTGGGGCAGGGAGAACGTGCTGAACGGCTCACCGGCTGCCCGTGAGGTGCGCGAAGACGACCACGTTCCCCTGATATCCGGTGCTCCGTGAGTAACCCCCACCGCAGGTGATCACCCGCAGCTCCGGCCGCCGGGCCGCCCCGTACACCTTCGCGTCGGGGAAGGCCCGCGCGTCGTACACCTCGACCGCGTCCACGGAGAACACCGCGACCCCGCCGTCGCGCCGGTCCACCTCGATGACGGCGCCCTTCTTCAGGGCACCCAGGTCGTAGAAGACGGCGGGCCCCTCGGCGTTGTCGACGTGCCCGGCGACGATCGCGGTGCCGGTCTCGCCGGGGGTGGTGCCGGACTCGTACCAGCCGGCCAGGTTCTTCCGCTCCGCCGGCGGGACGTCCAGGGCGCCGCCCGCCGTCAGGCGCAGGCCCATCAGGGGAGCGTCCACGCCGATGGAGCGGATGCGGATGCGGTCGGGCGGGGAGGGCGGCAGCGCCGGGGCCGAGCGCGGGTCGGCGTGCCCGGAGCGGGCCTCGGCCGCCGTGGGCTGCGGCGGGGCGTGCGTCTCGGAACCGTTGCGCAGCAGCCAGGCACCCGAGCAGAGGGCGACCGCGGTGACGATCGCCATGGCGGTGTTGCCGAGCCCGCGCATCGAAAAGCACCCTCCTCCTGCGTGGCGGAACCCCGTACCCCCCTCCGGGCCGCGAGGGGCGTCGGACCCGGAGGGGGAGGGGCTTGCGGTACCGGCGGACGGACAGCGGAGGGTGTCCGTCAGATCCCGTCGCCTCTCGCCCGGCGATGCAGGAGCCAGGTACCGCCCGCGGCGGCGACGGCCAGAGCCGCCACACCGGCCGCGGTCTGTACGGGGTCGGTGCCCAGGGCACCACCGACCCCCGTCTTCACACTTCCTCGCGGATGCACCGGGGCGCGCTCCGAGGACAGCGTCACCACCAGGTCACCGGTGACGCCCTCCTCGCTCTCGGCGCAGGTCACGTCGATCTCGTACGTCCCCTGCTGCGCGCTCGGCGGCACCCGGAACCGCCCGATCGCCTCACCCTCGTGCGTGGTCGGCGCGAGCGTGAAGTGTCCCGCGCCCACCGCGCTGGCGTCACCGGTCGCCGTACCGCCGTCGCCGCAGGCGGCCGTGTTCACCGTGACGTCGCCGCCCGGCACCACCGTGTAGGGGAACACCTCCAGGCCACCGGTGTCACCGCCGTACGCGGGCGCGGCGATCGCGCCGGCCGTGGCGACGGCGAGCGCGGTACCGGTCAGCAGCCGGACGGTACGTCGCATGGGTGCTCCCTCGAGCTCTCGGTTGCCCTGCCCTTCCGAGGTAAGGGGCACCGGGGCGAGCCCGCTTCCTGAGGAGGCGTCAGGAATACGGTGAACGGGTGTCAGGGCGGCTGGGGCCCGCCGCCGTTTCAGCAGGTCACCGCCGTGCGTCGGACGGGCTGCGGAAATGGGACCGGGGGCGTGTGAATGGGTGACCGGCCTTCCCTGGGCCACGGCTTGACCTCAACAACGGTTGAGGTACCAGGCTGTGGCGCATGAACACAGACACCGCTCCCGCGCCCCTGAACGTCACCCTCGTCGTCGGCAGCAACCGCCACGGCCGCTTCGGCCCGGTGGTCGCGAACTGGCTCCTCGACCGCGTCCGCAGGCGTGACGACATCGTCGTCCAGGTGGTGGACGTCGCCGAGATCGACCTGCCGACCACCTTCGCCCGCTCCGCCGAGGCGACCGAGGCCCTGCGGACCGTCACGCCGAAGCTCGCGGAGGCGGACGCGTTCATCGTGCTGACCCCCGAGTACAACCACTCCTACCCGGCCGGCCTGAAGAACCTCGTCGACTGGCACTTCGCCGAATGGCAGGCCAAGCCCGTCGGGCTCGTCTCCTACGGCGGTATGGCCGGCGGCCTGCGCGCGGCCGAACACCTGCGGCAGGTCTTCGCCGAACTGCACGCCGTCACGGTCCGCGACACCGTCTCCTTCCACAACGCGGGCGCGTCCTTCGACGACGAGGGCCGCCTGCGCGACCCCTCCGGCCCGGACGCGGCCGCGAAGACCATGCTGGACCAACTCGTGTGGTGGGGGCTGGCCTTGAGGGAGGCGAAGGACCGGCGGCCGTACGCGGCCTGACATCGCCGCCGTACCCGTCCTGAAATCGCCGTGGTGTGCACGGCGGCACCGTGCGCCCCGCGCCTGCCCCGACCCCCGCCGGGCCTCCCGCTCCCCTCAGCGCGACAGCCGCAGGGACAGCCCGTCCAGGACGATCTCCAGGGCGCCCGCGAACTTGTCGTCGCGCAGGGCGACCGGGTCGGCGCTCGCGGCGGCGGCATCGGTGTAGGCGCCCGAGAGGTGGTCGTGGGCGGCTGCCGCTTCCTGGGCGGCGGGCAGCAGGCGTGCGATGAAGTCCGCCTCGCTCTCGCCGGACCGGGCGACCGTGGTGAGCCAGGCCGCCTCCGTGGTGCTCATGCCGATGACGTACGACAGCACGGCGTCGATCGCCCGGCTCGGCTCCGGGAAGCCCGCCGCCGTGAACAGGGCGGCCAGCCGCTCGGAGAACGACATCAGGTTGGGGCCGAGATAGGCGAGGCCCGCCTGTCCGAGCACCGAGGACAGCCAAGGGTGCCGCAGCGCCGTCGCGCGGAAGGAGTGCGCGGCCTCGCCGACGGCGGCACGCCAGTCGGGGCTGTCCGCGTCCGGGACGTGGATCTCGGCGGCGACCTCGTCCACGGCGAGCTCCATCAGCTCGTCCTTGGTCGCGACATGCCGGTAGAGCGAGGTGGCGCCCGCGTTCAGGCGGGCGCCCAGCTTGCGCATGCTCAGCGCCTCGATACCCTCGGCGTCCAGCATCACGATCGCCTCCCGGACGATCGCGTCGCGGCTGAGGGCCGGCTGGTCCGCCTCGCGCCGGGTGCGGGCCCACACGGACGGAATGGGGTTCTGCTTCGTCTTCGCGGCGGCCATGACGCTCGCCCCTCCTCTGGTCGTGAACGCGGTCGCGTACATCGTTCGCATTCAGCGTACAGTGTTCGCAGTGAAGGGGCGAGCGGCGGAGCCGCTCGGGCTCAGTTCACGTTCACCGCGCTCCAGGCCGCCGCGACCGCCTTGTACTCGGTGCTGCCGGCGCCGTACAGGTCCTTCGCCGCGCTGAGGGTCGCCGTGCGGGCGCCCGCGTAGTTCGTCGAGGACGTCATGTAGACCGTCAGCGCCCGGTACCAGATCTTGCCGAGCTTGTCCCGGCCGATGCCCGTGACCGTGGAGCCGTCGTAGGTCGGGGAGTTGTAGGTGACGCCGTTGATGGTCTTCGTGCCGCTGCCCTCGGCGAGGAGGTACGCGAAGTGGTTGGCGACGCCGGAGGAGTAGTGGACGTCGAGGTCGCCGACCTTGCTGCTCCAGTAGTCCGCCGACTTGCCGTCCTTGGAGGGCTTGTCCATGGAGCGCAGGGCGTCCCGGCCGAAGCCGGAGCGGACGACCTTCTCGCCGATCAGGTAGTCACCCTTGTCCGACGCGTTGTTCGCGTAGAACTCCACCAGCGTGCCGAAGATGTCGGACGTCGCCTCGTTCAGCCCGCCCGACTCGCCCGAGTACGTCAAGGCCGCCGTCTTCGAGGTGACGCCGTGCGACATCTCGTGGCCGGCCACGTCCAGCGACACCAGCGGCCCGAGCTGGGTGCCGTCACCGTCGCCGTACGTCATGCAGAAGCAAGTGTCGTCCCAGAAGGCGTTGTTGTACTTGTTGCCGTAGTGCACCCGGTTGAACGAGCCCTTGCCGTCACCGGCGATGCCGTTCCGCCCGTGGACGTTCTTGTAGTAGTCCCACGTCGTGTCCGTGCCGTACTGCGCGTCCACGGCCACGGTCGAGCGGTCCGACGCCGAGCCCGTGCCCCAGTGGTTGTCCGTGTCCGTGAACACCGTCGAGGGCGCCCGGCTGACGCAGACGTTGCCCAGGAAGCACAGGTCCGTCTTGTTCGCCGCGTCCCCGGTGTAGGTGCCGCCGCGCGTCGGATCCGTGAGTTGGTACGTCGCTCCTGACAGGGTCGTCCGCACCGGAACCGTGCCGCCGTACAGCGACTTCCCGTCGCCGGTCGCGGTCTCGATGTCGTCCCAGGCGTCGATCTGCGCTCCGGTGCGGGCGTCCGTCAGCACGGTCCGCGAGACCGGGTTGCCGAGCGTGTCCTGGGCGGCGGCGTTGGTGCGCCAGGCGAGTCTCGGGCTGCCGTGCAGGGCGTCGACGACCAGCTCCGGCTTGGCGGTCAGCTTCTTCAGGGTCTCCCCGAGGTTCGCGGCCCGCAGCGCGTTCGCCGCGAGGTCGGCTTCCTTCGGGGCGGAGAGTGCGGGGGTGATGCTCGCGAGGGAGATGGGGGTGCGCGTGGCCCGGTCCGTACCGCGATACGTGCCGCCCTTGGTCAGATGGACCACGAAGTCGCCGCCCAGCACGGGCAGTTGACGGTAGGTGCGGTCGTAGCGCACATGCTGGGTGCCGTCCGCGTCCACGACCACGTCCCGGACGGACGTGCCCTGTGCGGAGGTCAGACCCAGGCTCTTGGCGAAGTCCGTCAGGACGGACGCGGCGTTCTCGATCGCGGTGGCCCGGGTCGGCTGCTCGGCCGCCTCGGCGGTGGGGGAGAGGGCGGCGGTCAGTAGGGTGGCGGTGGTGGCGGCCACACCTGCGGTGGCGAGACGACGGGAACCTCGGACGTGCGGCCGTATCCGGCTCATCGGTCTCCTCGGGACAGCGCCAAGGGGCGCGTGGGGGAAGGCGCCAAGGGGTGCGTGGGGGCGGCGCTGATCTTGACCAAGATCTAAGGCGCCCCGGACGTGTCATGTCCATAGCGCGTTCGAGGAGGTGTGTGAGGGGAGAGAATCGTTTCTGTGACGCTCCCGTTCTTCGTCTACGGCACCCTCCGCCCCGGCGAGGTCAACCACGACTTCTTCCTGCGCGGCCGCACCCTGTCCGAGCGACCGGCCCGGCTCGCCGACGCGGTGCTGTACGACGGCCCGGGGTATCCGTACGTCGTGGAGGAGCCCGGGGGAGTGGTGAGCGGCGATCTCGTCACCGCGCGGCCCGAGGAGTACGGCGAGTTGCTCGTCGCCCTCGACCTGCTGGAGGACTACGCGCCCGGCGACCCGGGCAACCTCTACGAGCGCGTCGCAAGGGAGGTCACGAGCGTCGGCGACGGCAAGACCGTACAGGCGTGGGTGTACGTGGCCGCCCCCGGCGTGGCCGCCCGGCTGCGGGCCCGCGGCAAGCGGATCGAGGGCGGGGACTGGTCGGTCAGGTGAGCCGGAGGCTCACGCCTCCACCGCCTCGACCGCCTCCACCCGCACCGCGCACACCTTGAACTCCGGCATCCGCGAGGTCGGGTCCAGCGCCGGGTTCGTCAGCGTGTTGGCGCGGCCCTCGCCCGGCCAGTGGAAGGGCATGAAGACGGTGTCCGGGCGGATGCCGGCGGTGATCCGGGCCGGTGCCACCGCGCGGCCACGCCGGGACACCACGGCCACCGGGTCGCCCTCGGCCGCCCCGAGCCGCGCCGCCAGCCGGGGGTGCAGCTCCACGAACGGGCCGGGCGCGGCGGCGTTCAACTCGTCGACGCGGCGGGTCTGGGCGCCGGACTGGTACTGGGCGACGACGCGTCCGGTGGTCAGCAGCACCGGGTACTCGTCGTCGGGTTCCTCGGCGGCGGCCCGGTGCGTGACGGGAGCGAACCGCGCGCGGCTGTCCTCGGTGGCGAACCGGTCGAGGAACAGGCGCGGGGTGCCGGGGTGGACGTCCGCGGGGCGTGCCTCCGAGGCGGCCTCCGCGTCCCCGGAGCCGTCCGCCGGGCAGGGCCAGAACACCCCGTTCTCCTCCGCCAGCCTGCGGTAGGTGATCCCGGAGTAGTCCGCGAGCCCGCCCGCGCTGGCGCGACGCAGCTCCTCGAAGACCTCCTCGGGTTCGGTCGGGAAGCCCTTCTCCACGCCCAGGCGGGCGGCCAGTTCGTGCATGACCTCCAGGTCGCTGCGGACCCCCTCCGGCGGGCTGACCGCCCGGCGGCGCAGCAGCACCCGGCCCTCCAGATTGGTCGTCGTGCCGCTCTCCTCCGCCCACTGCGTCACGGGCAGCACGACATCCGCCAGCGCCGCCGTCTCCGACAGCACGACGTCACACACCGCGAGGAAGTCCAACGACCTGACGCGCTCCTCGACATGGGCCGCGCGGGGCGCCGACACCACCGGGTTGGACCCCATCAGCAGCAGCGCCCTGATGTCCGTACCCAGCGCGTCGAGCAGCTCGTACGCGCTGCGCCCCGGCCCCGGCAGGCTGTCGGGGTCCACGCCCCACACCTCGGCCACGTGCCGGCGCGCCGCCGGGTCGGTCAGCTTGCGGTAGCCGGGCAACTGGTCGGCCTTCTGGCCGTGTTCGCGCCCGCCCTGCCCGTTGCCCTGCCCGGTGAGGCAGCCGTACCCGGACCGTGGGCGGCCCACCCGCCCGGTCGCCAGGCACAGGTTGATCCACGCGCTCACCGTGTCGGTGCCCTTGGACTGCTGCTCGGGCCCGCGCGCGGTGAGCACCATCGCCGCCTCCGGCTCGCAGAACAGCCGTACGGCCTCCCGCAGTTGAGGAACGGACACCCCCGTGATCCGCTCCACGTACTCCGGCCAGTGCGCCATCGCGGCCGCCCGGGCG
Source organism: Streptomyces sp. NPDC048751 (assembly GCF_043198595.1). NCBI lineage: Bacteria > Bacillati > Actinomycetota > Actinomycetes > Kitasatosporales > Streptomycetaceae > Streptomyces > Streptomyces sp. NPDC048751. Next base: position 442,659 of record NZ_JBICUX010000009.1, on the reverse strand, counting down.
TCCTCCCAGCCGACCGTACGGTCCCGGACGTACTCCTCGTCGACCCGCCCCTCGGCGACGACCAGGTGCAGCAGCCCGAGCGCCAGCGCCAGGTCGGTGCCGGGCCGGGGCGCCAGGTGCAGGTCGGCCTGCTCGGCGGTCTTCGTGCGGCGCGGGTCGATGACGATCAGCGTGCCGCCGTTCTCCCGCAGCTCGTTGAAGAACCGCAGAGAGGGCGGCATGGTCTCCGCCAGGTTCGACCCGACGAGGATCACGCACCCCGTCCGCGGGATGTCCTCCAGCGGGAACGGCAGCCCCCGGTCGAGGCCGAACGCCTTCGTCCCGGCGGCCGCGGCCGACGACATGCAGAAACGGCCGTTGTAGTCGATCTGCGAGGTGCCGAGCACCACCCGCGCGAACTTCCCGAGCGCGTACGCCTTCTCGTTGGTCAGCCCGCCCCCGCCGAACACCCCGCACGCGTCGGGTCCGTGCGCGTCCCGGGCGGCGCCGAGCCCCTCGACGATCCGGTCCAGTGCCTCGTCCCAGGTCGCGGGCACCAGCGTGCCGCCGGAACGCACCAACGGAGAGGTCAGGCGGACGCTCGACGAGAGGACCGCCGGCGCCGTACGCCCCTTCCCGCACAGCGCGCCCCGGTTCACCGGGAAGTCAGCGCGCTCCTGCACCTCGACGCCCCCCTGTGGCGAGGACGACAGGTTCATCCCGCACTGCAGGGCGCAGTACGGGCAGTGGGTGGGCGTCGAGGCGGTCTTCATACCGCTCAGCGTGCTTCGCCCGTGTTACGCGCCGGGACGTGGCCCGTTACGTGAGCGGCACAGCGACCTCCCCACCGCGCCACGACCGACGTGAGGCACCGGCGGCACCACGCGCTGTCGTGTCACCGCCCTGCGGCGAGCGCCCGCGCCACCCCCGGCTCCTTCGGGCCGAGGAAACGGGGATCGGGCCGGAACACCGCGTCCAGCACCGCCTTGCCGGCCGCGAGGACCTCCCGGGCGCCCCCGTAGTACCAGGTCACGTCGTGCTTGGCGTCGACCCCGACGCCGTACGACACGACGCCCGCCTCCTGACACAGCGCCACCGCCCGCCGGATGTGGAAGCCCTGGCTGATCAGCACCGCCCGGTGCACGCCGAAGACCTTCCGGGCCCGCACGCACGAGTCCCACGTGTCGAACCCGGCGTAGTCGCTGACGATCCGCGCGTCCGGGACACCGTGCCGCGTCAGGTAGGCACGCATCGCGTCGGGTTCGTCGTAGTCCTCGCGGCTGTTGTCGCCGGTGACGAGGACGACCTTGATCCGGCCCTCGCGGTACAGCGTGGCCGCCGCGTCCAGCCGGTGCGCGAGGTACGGCGACGGCTCGCCGTCCCACAGTCCCGCACCGAAGACGACGGCGACATCGGTGCGGGGCGCGTCGGCCGTGGTGCGCAGCCGGTCGCCCGTCACGACGTACATCCAGGTCGACGGCAGCAGCGCCAGCACGCACACCGCCATCACGGCCTGCACCAGCCTGCGCTGCCCGGCACGGGTGCGCGGCAGGCGCGGTCTGCCCGGTCTGAACTGGCGCATCGGACGGCCCCTCCCCGTTCGGCTCACGCCCTCAGGGACGTGCCACCGGGCCCTCCGGTTCGTCCCCGCCCCTGTGACCAGCTTCACTCCCCCGAGTGAAAACGCAGGTCACGCCACCTCACACACCCGGGGCACCCGCGGTGAACCCCCGGAAAACACCTGTCATTCCCATGCAACGGGAAGGCAACGTCCTGCCCTCACCATCGGTGCATGACGGACAGTACGGCGCACCTCATGAACCGGATCAGCAGCCAGCTCACCGGCCGGCCCGGCCTCGTCGCCCTTGACGGCGGGCGCCGCCCCGCCCCGCCCGCCCTCGTCGTCGTGGCGCACGGCAGCCGCGACCCGCGCGCCCTGAGCACCGTCCGCACGCTCCTCGACCGGGTCCGCGCGCTGCGCCCCGGGCTGCCCGTGCACCTCGGCCACATCGAGCTGAACGAGCCCCTGCTGACCGACACCCTCGCCGACCTCGACGCCCACGGCACGACGGACGCCGTCCTGGTCCCCCTCCTCCTCGCCCGCGGCTACCACGTCAAGCGCGACATCCCCGAGATGGCCGCCGCCGCCCGCGTCCGCACCCGCGTGGCCGCTCCCCTCGGTCCCCACCCCCTCCTCGTGGACACCCTGTACGCCCGCCTCGTCGAGGCCGGCTGGAACCCCCGGATGACCGACGCCGAACGCCGCTCCAGCGCCGTCGTCCTCGCGGCAGCGGGCTCCCGTGACCCCGACTCGGCGACGGACACCGCCCGCACGGCCCAGCTCCTGTCCGAACGGCTCGGGGTGCCCGTGGTCCCCGCCTACGCCTCGACAGCCAAGCCCACGGTCCCGACAGCGATCCGCGCCCTGACAGCGAGGGGCCGCACCCGCGTGGCGATCGCTTCCTACTTCACGGCCCCGGGCCGCTTCGCGACGGAGTGCGCGTCCCAGGCCCCGTGGATCGCGTCGGCGCCCCTGGGGACCCACCCGGCGATGGCGCGCTTGCTGCTGCACCGCTACGACCAGAGCTTGGCGGCGCCGGTGAGCATGACTGCTCCGGAACTCGCCTCGGCCTGATGACGCAGGGCGAGGCCGATACCCCAGGGGCGCGGGGAACTGCGCGACAAGCCACGACGAACCCGCACTCGCGAACGACAGAACCAGGCAGACGCACACGCGGATTGTCACCCCCTGCCCTTACTGTCGACACATGGAAGGCACCGCAACCCCCACGGCCTACGACCCGACGTCAGTCGCCCGCTGGGCCCCGGAACCGGACAAGCGCCCCGGCCGCACCGCTTTCCAACGCGACCGCGCCCGCATCCTGCACTCCTCGGCCCTGAGAAGACTCGCGGGAAAGACCCAGGTCGTCACCCCGGGGGAACGCAGCCATGTCTGGGACGCCACCCCCCGCACCCGCCTCACCCACTCCCTCGAATGCGCCCAGGTCGGCCGAGAGCTGGGCGCGGCCCTCGGCTGCGACCCCGACCTGGTCGAAGCGGCCTGCCTCTCCCACGACCTGGGCCACCCCCCGTTCGGCCACAACGGTGAACAGGCCCTCAACGACTTCGCCCACGACTGCGGCGGCTTCGAGGGCAACGCCCAGTCCCTGAGACTCCTCACCCGCATCGAACCCAAACGCTTCACCGCCGAGGGCTCCGTCGGCCTCAACCTCACCCGCGCCGCCCTCGACGCCGCCACCAAGTACCCCTGGCCCCGGGGCGCCCACCCCACCGACCCCGCCTCACCGAAGTTCGGCGTCTACGAGGACGACAGGCCCGTCTTCGACTGGGCCCGCAAGGACGCCCCCGGCACCCGCACCTGCTTCGAGGCCCAGGTCATGGACTGGTCCGACGACGTGGCCTACTCCGTGCACGACGTGGAGGACGGCCTGCACGCGGGCCACATCGACCCCGACCGCCTGCACGCCGAGCCGGAACGCCAGGAGGTCTTCGCCGTCGCGGTCGGCCGCTACGTCCCCGCCGACACCGACCCCGCCGAACTCGCCGAGGCTCTCGACCGCCTCCAGAACCAGGAATGGTGGCCGCACGGCTACGACGGTTCCGCCGCCGCCCAGGCCCGCCTCAAGGACGCCACCAGCCAGCTCATCGGCCGCTTCTGCCTCGCCGCCGAGGGCGCCACCCGGGCGGCGTACGGCGGCGGCCGCCTCACCCGGTACGCCGCCGAACTCGTCGTCCCGCGCGAGACCCGCCTGGAGTGCGCGGTCCTCAAGGCGGTCGCCGACCGGTACGTCATGCAGCGCGCCGAACAGACCAGGCTCCGCGCCGACCAGCGGATCGTCGTGACCGAGCTCGCCGAGCTGCTCACCGCCCGCGCTCCCGACGGCCTGGACCCCCAGTTCCGCGCCCTGTTCGACGCGGCGCCCGACGACCGTGCCCGCAAACGGGTGATCGTCGACCAGATCGCCTCCCTCACCGATTCCTCGGCCCGCTCGCTTCACGCCCGTCTCACGGGGCACCTGTGAGGCTTGTGGGGCACAGGTGAAAAGAAAGGGGTGCGAAGGTGACCCTCCGTGGCCTGATCGGGCCACTCCCTCTTCCCCCCTCACGCTCCGTGCGGGACGCTCGCATGTGGCGGCAAACCGCAGCGTTGTCTGGGAAGACACCCCCAGAACCCCCGTAGGAGGCATCAAGTGGTCGACGCGGATCAGACATTCGTCATCGTCGGAGGAGGCCTGGCCGGCGCCAAGGCGGCCGAAACGCTGCGGGCCGAGGGCTTCACCGGCCGCGTGATACTGATCAGCGACGAACGGGACCACCCCTACGAGCGACCGCCCCTGTCCAAGGGGTATCTGCTCGGCAAGGAGGCCAGGGACAGCGTCTTCGTGCACGAGCCCGCCTGGTACGCGCGCAACGACATCGAACTGCACCTCGGCCAGACGGTCGACGCCATCGACCGTACGGCGAAGACCGTCCGCTTCGGCGACGACGGCACCCTCGTCCACTACGACAAGCTGCTCCTCGCCAACGGCGCCGAGCCGCGCCGGCTGGACATTCCGGGCACGGACCTCGCGGGCGTCCACCATCTGCGCCGGCTCGCGCACGCCGAGCGGCTCAAGGGCGTCCTGGGCTCCCTCGGGCGTGACAACGGCCACATCGTCATCGCGGGGGGCGGCTGGATCGGCCTGGAGGTCGCGGCGGCGGCCCGCGAGTACGGCGCGGAGGTGACCGTCGTCGAACACAACCCGACCCCGCTGTACCGCGTCCTGGGCCCGGAGCTCGGCAACCTCTTCGCCGAGCTGCACCGCGAGCGCGGCGTCCGCTTCCACTTCGGCGCCCGGCTGACGGAGATCGTCGGCCAGGACGGCATGGTCCTCGCGGCCCGCACCGACGACGGCGAGGAGCACCCGGCGCACGACGTCCTGGCGGCGATCGGCGCGGCTCCCCGCATCGGGCTGGCCGAGTCGGCGGGGCTGGAGATCGCCGACCGGGCGGACGGCGGCGGTGTCGCGGTGGACGCCCGGCTGCGCACCTCCGACCCCGACATCTACGCGGCCGGGGACGTCGCGTCCTTCCCGCACGGGCTCTTCGGGACCCGCCTGCGCGTCGAACACTGGGCGAACGCGCTGAACGGCGGCCCGGCCGCGGCCCGCTCGATGCTGGGCCAGGACGTCACCTACGACCGCGTGCCCTACTTCTTCACCGACCAGTACGACCTGGGGATGGAGTACAGCGGCTGGGCGCCGCCGGGGACGTACGACCAGGTCGTGATCCGGGGAGACGCGGGGAAGCGGGAGTTCATCGCGTTCTGGGTCAGCGAGGGAAGGGTCCTGGCCGGCATGAACGTGAACGTGTGGGACGTCACAGAGCCGATTCAGGGGTTGATCCGGTCGGGGGCCGTGGTGGACACCGAGGTACTGGCAGACCCGCACGTCCCGCTCGAAAGTCTCGCCTCCTAGCCGTCGGTCCCCCCTCGCTCGCCTCAGGAGTGTCGGTTCGGCCCCGTAGAATCACTGCGTGGCTGGACGGATCAATGATGAGGACGTGAAGGCGGTTCGGGACGCGGTTCCGATCGACGCCGTCGTGTCCGAGTACCTCCAGTTGCGCAACGCGGGCGGCGGCAACCTCAAGGGGCTGTGCCCCTTCCACGACGAGAAGTCGCCGTCCTTCCAGGTCAGCCCGAGCAAGGGACTCTTCCACTGCTTCGGCTGCCAGGAGGGCGGCGACACCATCACGTTCGTGATGAAGGTCGACCACCTCTCCTTCTCCGAGGCGGTCGAGCGCCTCGCCGCCCAGGCCGGCATCACCCTGCGGTACGAGGAGGGCGGCTACAACCCCGCCCACCAGCGCGGCGAACGCATCCGCCTGGTCGAGGCCCACAAGATCGCCGCCGACTGGTACGCCGAACAGCTCGCCACCAGCCCCGAGGCCGACACCGGCCGGATCTTCCTCGCCGAGCGCGGCTTCGACCAGGGCGCCGCCGTCCACTTCGGCGTCGGCTACAGCCCCCAGGGCTGGGACCACCTCACCCGCTACCTGCGCGGCAAGGGCTTCACCGACAAGGAACTCCTCCTGTCCGGCCTCTCCCAGGAGGGCCGCCGCGGCCCCATCGACCGCTTCCGGGGCCGCCTGATGTGGCCCATCCGCGACATCAGCGGCGAGGTCGTGGGCTTCGGCGCACGGAAGCTGTACGAGGCGGACAACGGCCCCAAGTACCTCAACACCCCCGACACGGCGATCTACAGGAAGTCGCAGGTGCTGTACGGCATCGACCTCGCGAAGAAGGACATCGCGAAGTCCAGCCGCGCCGTCGTCGTCGAGGGCTACACCGACGTCATGGCCTGCCACCTCGCCGGTGTGACCACCGCCATCGCGACCTGCGGCACCGCGTTCGGCAACGACCACATCAAGATCCTCCGCCGGCTCCTCATGGACAACGGCTCCGCCCGCGTCATCTTCACCTTCGACGGCGACGCGGCCGGTCAGAAGGCGGCCCTGCGCGCCTTCGAGGACGACCAGAAGTTCGCCGCCGAGACCTACATCGCCATCGCCCCCGACGGCATGGACCCCTGCGACCTGCGCCTGGTCAAGGGCGACGAGGCGGTAGCGGACCTGGTCGAACCGCGCACACCCCTCTTCGAGTTCGCGCTGCGCCAGATCGTCGTCCGCTACGACCTCGACACCCCGGCCGGCCGGGCCGCCGCCCTCGACGAGGCCGCCCCGATCGTCGCCCGCATCAAGAACAGCGGCGCCCAGCACGAGGTCGCCGTGCAGCTCGCGGGCATGCTGGGCATCCTCGACACCCAGTTCGTGGTCAAACGGGTCGCCCAACTGGCGCGTTGGGCCCGCGACCGGGGCGGCAAGGGCCCCGCGCCGACGTCACGCAACGCCCAGCACTACGACGCCGCCCCGCGCGCTGCGGCCCCCGGCCCGGCCCTGCAGCTGCGCAACCCCGTCTACGCCACCGAACGCGAACTCCTCAAGCTCGCCCTCCAGCGTCCCGAGCTGGTCTCCCCGGCCTTCGACGCGTACGGCGTCGACGAGTTCACCGCCGCCCCCTACGCCGCCGTACGCGTGGCGATCCTGGACGCGGGCGGCGCGGAGTACGGCACGCAGGACCCGCAGGACTACCTCGTCCGGGTCCGCGAGGCAGCCCCCGACGACACCGTCCGCGCGATGGTGACGGAGCTGGCGGTCGAGGCGATCATGCGGAAGACGGTGGACGAGGTGTACGCGGGCGCCCAGCTGGTGACCGTCCGCCGCCGCGCCGTCGAGCGCCGCATCCGCGACATCCAGTCCCAGCTGACCCGGCTGGCCGCCGGCGGCGACCCCGCCCAACTGGCCGCCGTACAGAACGAGCTGTGGGTGCTGCAGCAGTACGACCAGGCCCTACGGGAGCACGGCGCCGCCGCCCTCTGAGCGTCCCTCGAAGCTCGGCGTCACCGCCCGCACCAGCCGCCCCACGAACTCCCGCTCGGCGTCGGCGAACCGCGGGTACTCGGTGACGAAGTGATCCCACTCGACCTCTTGGACCGCCTCCACCACGTCCTCCAGGAGCACCTCCTGCCGGTACGGGTACGGCCACTCGCCCGAGATCCGGAACACCTCGTGCAGCAGCTCGTAGGGGAGCGGGTGCCGCTCCGCCAGGAGCACCGCGTCGTACAGGTCCTTGCCCTGCCCGTGCACGTCGGTGAGGAGCCACATCAGCTTCCACACCAGGGACAGCTCGGGCGTCGCCCCGTGCAGTACCGCGCCGCTCGCCACCTCCACCGGCTCGGGCTCCGCCGGCAGCGGCTCGTTGAAGACGAAGTCGAGCTGGACATGGCCGCCGGGCAGCCCCGGCGCGTCCCACGGCAGGACCATCCGCCGCCCCGGCACCCGGTCGTACGTCCAGATGTCCTCGACCACCGCGCCCGCCGCCGAGATCCCGACCCCCGGCCCGCGCGCGTCGGCCGCCGCCTCCGCCGCCTCGGCGATCCCCGCCAGCATCCGTTCCGTCCGCGGGTCGTCGATGTCCCAGGTGCGCGGTACGACGACGAAGTCCAGGTCACCGGGCTCGCGCGCGGCCTCGCCGAACCACGCCGACATCAGCACACTGCCCCGCAGGACCAGCGACTCCACCCACTCCGACTCCGCGACCGCGGCCAGCACCAGGTCGAGGGCATGGCGCCGGGCCGCCCGCCAGGCGTCGCCGCGGGTCGGGTCGGCGAAGGAGGGGTCGGCCGCCCGGTAGGCGTTCGCGTGGTGTTTCAGAGCCGGGTCGAAGACGGGGCGCTGCACTACGTCGTCGCCCGGCACGGGACGCAGTGTCCGCGGCAGATCCATCCGTGCGCGCGTCGCGTCGTCCAGGGGCTCGGTGGGAATCACCGCGCTCATCCAGCGGTGTCCCCGCCACTCGCCGGTCATGTCCGTACCCCCACCGTCTCCTCGTCGAGCCATCCGTCGTCCACTGACACATCGCTGTCGTGGAGCACGAACTCCCGCTCCACGCCCAGCACATCGAACCCGTCCAGCTCCACGAGCAACCGCTCCAGAGCCAGCCCCGCGCCCTCGGCGTCCACCCCGCGGCAGCGCTGTGTGACGAACCGCTCGTGCCGTCCGCCCTCCCGCACCCGCCGCGCGTTCCACGACAGATGGGCGCCGTGCGGTACGACCCGTGCCGCCAGGGTGGCCAGATCCGCGCCGGCGGCGAGCAACAGCTTCACATGGTGTTCGAAGTACCGTTCGTCCGCGCAGGGCCGGCGCGGGACCTCCGCGGCCCACGGCGCCGACTCGATCTTCACCCGCACCGGCTCGAAGCCGTCCGCCCGCAGCCGCGCCGTCACCTCCGTGGCCTGCGCGAACTCCTCGGCGTACGACGGTGAACCGGGCAGCGTGAGCATCGGCTGGTCCCGCATCCGGCCCCGGGCCAGCACGATGTGCGTCAGCTTGAGCCCGGCCCCGGCCGCCCAACGGCCAAGCCGTTCCGACTCGTCGGGCCCGGCACAGCGGACGGTCACATGGGTTTCGTACAAGGATCCGGACACCCGGGGATCGTGCCAGATCAGGGGCGGGACGAGCACCCGGGTTTCCCGCCCGGGTCACCAAGTGGTCACGGGCAGGACGCAAAAAGTCACCGCACGCCCCTCGTGGCGGCGATGTGTCGTACTCCACACTGGGTTCCGGTGCCTGAGTCCCCGCCGCCGACTCCGCCCTCGAAGTGCCGCTGCCGCTACCCCCCTCGCAGCGATCATCCTGGAGGTCGCCCCCGTGCAGACCCGGACCCTCACACAGACCGACATCAGTACGGACGGCACGGATCCGGACGCCGAGACCGACGTCCTCCTCGCGGTGCCCCCGCAGAGCCGCCTCACGCACCACCCGGAGACGGAGATGGAGCCGGAGTCGGAGATGGAGCCGGAGACGGAGCCGCAGACGGGAACCGATCCGGCGCCCGGGGCGGAGGCGGAGGACCCGGCCGAACCCGCCGAACCGCCCGTCGAGGCGCTGGAGGAGGCCGAGCCCGAGCCCGTCGAGGCGCCGCCCGCCCGCCCCGAGACCAGCGGCCCGTCCTCCGACCTGTTCCGCCAGTACCTCCGCGAGATCGGCCGTATCCCGCTGCTCACCGCGGCCGAGGAGGTCGACCTCGCCCGCCGCGTCGAGGCCGGCCTGTTCGCCGAGGAGAAACTGCTGCGCACACCCGACCTGGACACCCGCCTCGCCCTGGACCTCGACCGGCTGGTCGTCCTGGGCCGCCTGGCCAAGCGCCGCCTCATCGAGGCGAACCTGCGCCTCGTCGTGTCCGTGGCCAAGCGCTACGTGGGCCGTGGCCTGACCATGCTCGACCTCGTCCAGGAGGGCAACCTCGGCCTCATCCGCGCCGTCGAGAAGTTCGACTACGCCCGCGGCTACAAGTTCTCCACGTACGCCACCTGGTGGATCCGCCAGGCCATGTCCCGCGCGCTGGCCGACCAGGCCCGCACCATCCGCGTCCCGGTCCACGTGGTCGAGCTGATCAACCGCGTCGTCCGCGTCCAGCGCCGCATGCTCCAGGAACGGGGCTACGAGCCCACGCCCGAAGAGGTCGCCGCCCACCTCGACCTCCCGCCCGAGCGCGTCAGCGAGGTGCTCCGCCTCGCCCAGGAACCGGTCTCCCTGCACGCCCCCGTGGGCGAGGAGGACGACGTGGCCCTGGGCGACCTCATCGAGGACGGCGACGCGGCGAGCCCGGTGGAGTCGGCCGCGTTCCTGCTCCTGCGTGAACACCTCGAAGCGGTCCTCTCCACCCTCGGCGAACGCGAACGCAAGGTCGTACAACTCCGCTACGGCCTCGCCGACGGCCGCCCCCGCACCCTGGAGGAGATCGGCCGCATCTTCGGCGTGACGCGGGAGCGCATCAGGCAGATCGAGTCCAAGACCCTCAGCAAACTGCGGGACCACGCTTTCGCAGACCAGCTCAGGGGCTACCTCGACTGAGTCAGCCTGCGGGCAGTCGTGCCGCTGGGGCGGCACGGGTGGGCGCAGGCGGCACCCCGCCAGCGCGGGCAAGCCTGCCCACCCGCCCCCAGCCCCAGCGCCGGGCGCCGAACTCAGTCCACCTCAGCCACAGCCTCAGCGAACTGCGCCTTGTACAACCGCGCATACGCCCCGTCCGAAGCCAACAGCTCCGTATGCGTGCCCTGCTCCACGATCGCCCCGCTCTCCATCACGAGAATCGCGTCCGCGTCCCGGATCGTCGACAGCCGATGCGCGATCACGAACGACGTCCGCCCGTGCGCGAGCTTCGCCATCGCCTTCTGGATCAGCACCTCGGTCCGGGTGTCGACCGACGACGTCGCCTCGTCCAGTACAAGGATCACCGGGTCGGAGAGAAACGCCCGCGCGATGGTGATCAGCTGCTTCTCACCCGCGCTGACCCCCGTGCCCTCGTCGTCGATCACGGTGTCGTACCCGTCGGGCAGCGTACGGATGAACCGGTCCGCATGGGCCGCCCGCGCCGCCTCCTCGATCTCCCCGCGACTGACGTCCCGCGAGGCCCCGTAGGCGATGTTCTCGGCGATCGTGCCGCCGAACAGCCAGGTGTCCTGGAGCACCATGCCGATCCCGGCGCGAAGTTCGTCGCGGGACATCCGCGCGATGTCGACGCCGTCGAGGGTGATCCGCCCGCCGGTGACGTCGTAGAACCGCATGAGCAGGTTGACGAGGGTCGTCTTGCCGGCGCCGGTCGGCCCCACGATGGCCACCGTCTGCCCCGGCTCCACCGTCAGCGAGAGATCCTCGATGAGCGGCTTCTCGGGGTCGTACCGGAAGGACACGTGCTCCAGCGCGACCCGCCCGCGCAGTTCCTCCGGACGGACACCCGGCACCGGGTCCGCCCCCTGCTCCTCCGCGTCCAGGAGCTCGAAGATCCGCTCGGCCGACGCCACGCCCGACTGCACGAGGTTCGCCATCGACGCGACCTGCGTCAGCGGCATCGAGAACTGCCGGGAGTACTGGATGAACGCCTGCACGTCACCGATCGACAGCGAACCGGACGCCACCCGCAGACCGCCGACGACGGCGACCAGCACGTAGTTGAGGTTCGACACGAACATCATCAGCGGCTGCATGACCCCGCTGTTGAACTGCGCCTTGAACCCGGCCTCGTACAGCGCCTCGTTCTGCTCGGCGAACTGCCGCGCCGACTCGTCCTGACGCCCGAACACCTTCACCAGGGTGTGCCCGGTGTACATCTCCTCGACGTGCGCGTTCAGCTTGCCCGTGGAGCGCCACTGCTGCACGAAGTGCGGTTGCGACCGCTTGCCCACGCGCGTGGCGACGACCGCCGACAGCGGCACGGTGACGAGCGCGACCAGGGCGAGGATCCACGACACCCAGAACATCATCGCCAGCACACCGATGATGGTGAGCACCGAGTTGATGAGCTGGCCCATCGACTGCTGGAGCGTCTGCCCGATGTTGTCGATGTCGTTGGTCGCGCGCGAGAGCACCTCACCGCGCTGCCGCTTGTCGAAGTACGACAGCGGAAGCCGCGACATCTTCGTCTGCACGTCCTCGCGCATCCGGTACATCGTCCGGTTGACGGCCCGGTTCACCAGCCGGGTCGCCACCGCCATCAGCAGCCCGGCCACCGCGAACACGCCGACCGCGACCAGCAGGACGTTTCCGACGGCTGTGAAGTCGATGCCCTTGCCGGGGGTGAAGTCCGTGCTCTGGAGCATGTCGGCGACCCCGCCGTCACCGCGCTCCCGCATGGAGTCGAGGACCTGCTCCTTGGTCGCCCCGGCCGGCATCTCCCTCCCGATGATGCCGGAGAAGACGAGGTCGGTGGCGTTTCCGAGAATCTTCGGCCCTACGACGTTCAGGCCCACGCTGATCACCACGCACAGCAGCAGCGCGTAGATGGTGAGCCGTTCCGGCTTGAACCGGGCGACGAGCCGCCTGCCCGACACCTTGAAGTCCAGCGAGCGGCTGTCGGGGCCGCCCCCGGCCATCATCCGCCCCATCGGCCCCGCCATCAGGCAGCCTCCGCTTCCGTCAGCTGGGAGAGCACGATCTCCCGGTAGGTCTCGTTGTCCGCCATCAACTCCTGGTGCGTGCCGGTACCGACGACCCGCCCCTCGTCGAGGACGACGATCCGGTCGGCGTCCCGGATGGTCGCCACGCGCTGCGCGACGATCACGACGGTGGCGTCGGCGGTCTCCCGGCCCAGCGCCGCCCTGAGGGCCGCGTCGGTGGCGTAGTCGAGCGCGGAGAAGGAGTCGTCGAAGAGGTAGATCTCCGGGCGCTGCACGAGGGTGCGGGCGATGGCGAGACGCTGCCGCTGACCGCCGGAGACGTTGGTGCCGCCCTGTGCGATCGGCGCGTTCAGCCCGCCCTCGAGACGCTCGACGAAGCCCTTGCCCTGGGCCACCTCCAGCGCGTGCCACAACTCCTCGTCCGTGGCGTCCGGATTGCCGTAGCGCAGGTTGGTCGCCACCGTGCCCGCGAACAGATACGGCCGCTGCGGCACCAGCCCCACCGTCCTGGCCAGCACCTTCGGGTCCACCTCGGACACCTCGACGCCGTCGACGAGCACCTGGCCGTCGGTCGCGTCGAACAGCCGCGGGACCAGCCCCAGCAGAGTCGACTTGCCGCTGCCGGTCGAGCCGATCACGGCGGTCGTCTCGCCGGGCCGCGCCACCAGGTCGATGGCCTTCAGCACCGGCTCCTCGGCCCCCGGGTAGCGGAAGCCGGCGCCCCGGATCTCCAGGTGACCGTGGCGGCGCAGCTCCGTCACCGGACTGACCGGCGGCACCACGCTGGAGGAGGTGTCCAGGACGTCCTGGATGCGCTCGGCGCACACCTCCGCGCGCGGCACCATCATGAACATGAAGGTGGCCATCATCACGGACATGACGATCTGCATGAGGTAGGCGAGGAACGCCGTCAGGTCACCGATCTGCATCTCGCCGCTGTCGATGCGGTGCGCGCCGAACCACACCACCGCGATGGACGACAGGTTCACCACGGTCATGACGATCGGGAACATCAGCGCGAGCAGGTTGCCGCTGCCCAGGGCCATCTCGGTCAGGTCCGTGTTGGCCTTCCGGAAGCGCTGCTCCTCGTACTCGTCGCGCACGAAGGCGCGGATGACACGGTTGCCGGTGATCTGCTCGCGCAGCACCCGGTTCACCGTGTCCAGCCGCGTCTGCATCGCCCGGAACAGCGGACGCAGCCGCCGTACGATCAGCGTCACGCTGATGCCCAGCACGGGCACGACGGCGACCAGGACACCGGACAGTGGCACGTCCAGGCCGAGCGCCAGCACGATGCCGCCCACACACATGATCGGCGCCGACACCATCAGGGTGAACGTCATCAGCGCCAGCATCTGCACCTGCTGGACGTCGTTGGTCGTCCGGGTGATCAGCGTGGGCGCGCCGAACTGGCCGACCTCGCGCGCGGAGAACGACTGCACCCGGTCGAAGACGGCCGCCCGCATGTCCCGGCCGAGCGCCGAGGCGGTCCGCGCGCCGTAGTACACGGCACCGATGTTGCACACGACCTGCGCCAGCGAGATGCCGATCATCAGGGCGCCGTAGTTGAGGATGTAACCGGTGTCACCGTTGACGACACCGCTGTCGATGATGTCCGCGTTCAGCGTGGGCAGGTAGAGCGTGGCGCAGGTCTGCAGGAACTGCAGCAGCACCAGCAGGGCGATGGGTTTTCGGTAGGGCCTGAGGTAGGTCCTCAGAAGTCGTATCAGCACGCTGCGTCTCTCGGAGTCGGCGGTGGGGGCGGTTGGTTGCCCCTGGCCCCTATCGTCGGACACTCCACCCGCGTTACCTCAACTGATTAAGCCAACAGCAGTCCAACGACCGACCCACCTCGGCCACCGGACCTACGGCGCATGTCCTGGCCGGCCCTTGCTGATGGGGGCTGCGGCCGGGCTCGCACGGCAGCCTGCGGCGGGCTGGTGCGGCTTGCGGGCGGGGCTGGTGCGGCCTGTTGTCCCGGTTCCCCGCGTCCTGCGGCCCCTCCTGCGGTCCGCTGCCCCGGCTCCGGGAGTCTGCGATCCCGGCTCACGCGGCTTGTGGGCCGGCCTCACGTGTCCAGCGGCCCCCGGCTCCCGAGGCCCACCCCCCCCCTGCCCACGCGTCCTACGCCCGGAACGCCCCCGGATGGGTCTGCTCCCGCACCGACACGAACTGCTGGCGTACGGCCTGCCCCACCGCGAGCTCCTCGCCGGGCTCCAGGACCTGTGCGGCAGCGCCCTGCCAGGCCGGCGGGTTGCGCGGGTCGAGGGTGCCCTGGGAGACACCGAGGGCCCAGGCGGCCTGGCGGGCGGCGCCGATCGCGGCGTAGTCCGCGGGCTGCGGTACGACGACCTGCGCGCCGAACAGCATGGGCGCCGCGGCCTGCACCGCGGACAGCTCGGCGGCCGCCCCGAGGAGGAAGATCCGCCGTACCTCCACGCCCCGGCCGCGCAGTACGTCCAGCGCGTCCGCGAGGCCGCACAGCATGCCCTCGAACGCGGCTCTCGCCAGGTGCTCGGGCCGCATCGACTCGCGCCGCAGCCCCGCCAGGGTCCCGGCGGTGTGCGGCAGGTTCGGCGTGCGCTCACCCTCCAGATAGGGCAGCAGCACCAGCCCGTGCGAGCCCGGCGTCGACTTCATCGCCAGGTCGGACAGGCTCTCCAGATCCGGCACCCCGAGCAGTTCGGCGGTGCCGCGCAGGGTGCGTACGGCGTTCAGGGTGGTGACGACGGGCAGGTGCATGCCGGTGGCGTCGGCCAGGGCGGTGATCATGCCGCTGTTGTCGACGAGGGCCTCGGGGTGGACGGCCATCACCGACCCGGAAGCCCCCAGGGACACCACCGCGTCACCGAGCCCGATGCCGAGCCCGAACGCGGCGGCCATGGTCTCGCCGGTCCCGGCGGAGATCAGCAGCCCCTCCGGCGTCGTACCGGCCGCGTCGGACGGCCCGATCACCTCGGGCAGCATGGCCTGGTGACCGAGGGCCAGCTCGACCAGGTCGGGCCGGTAGGCGCCGGTGGCCGCCGACCAGTACCCGGTGCCGGAGGCGCCACCGCGGTCGGTGGTTCGCCTGACCGGCCGCCCGAGCAACTGCCACACCAGCCAGTCGTGGGCCTGCAGCAGGATCGCGGAGCGCAGCGCGGCGTCCGGCTCGTTCTTCGCCAGCCACCGCAGCTTGGTCACCGGCTGCGCGGCCTGCGGCACGCATCCCACGGCCTGCGCCCAGGCCTCCCGCCCGCCGAGCGCGTCGACGAGGTCCGCCGCGGCGACCTGCGCCCGCTTGTCACCGCCGACCAGCGCGGGCCGCACGGTGTTGCCCTGTGAGTCCAGCGGCACGACCGCGTTCTGCTGCGCCGACACGCCGATGGCCTGCACGCCCTCGAGCAGCCCGCCGCCGGCGGCCTCCCCGAGGGAGAGCAGCCAGGCCTGCGGATCGACATCGGAGGGACGCCCGGCACCCTCGGCACCCTCCAGCGGATGCGGGGCATAGCCCTGCCGCAGCACGGCCCCCGTGTCCGCGTCGCAGACGACGATACGAGTGAAATCGGGCGAACTGTCCAACCCGGCGACTATCCCCATAACGAAAATTCTGCCGCACTGCGAGGGGTGAACGTGTCGGCCCGTCGCCCGCTACGTGTTACTCGTGCCCCAGTCGTCCGCGCCGTCGTGCGCGCTGCGCTCCCGCAGCGACCGCACCCGGCCCGCCACCGACTCCGGCACTTTGTCACCGACCTTGTCGCTCACCGCGTGGTACGCCTTGCCCGCGAACTGGCGGCCCTGCTGCGCGGCCGACTCGGCGGTGTTGCGGACCGCCGGGTTCTCCGCGACTCGCCGTGCGGACTTCTTCAACTGTTCGTAGCGCTCGCGTCCTGCCCGTGTGCCCAGCACGTAACCGAGGACGATTCCGGCGACGAATGTGAGCCGGTAGCGCATGACGGCCACCCTCTCCCTTGCGTAGGTATCTGGTGCGGCATCGGCGCCGGGGGGAACCGATTGGCGAAGCACCCCCCTGCTTGCGCTAATGTATGTGTCGCAGCGAGCGCCCGCCCCCTGGCAGATACCCAGGTAGGTACGTTCGATGCAACGAGGCATTCCTCCGTAGCTCAATTGGCAGAGCAGCCGGCTGTTAACCGGCAGGTTACTGGTTCGAGTCCAGTCGGGGGAGCTCGGTCCTCCGTAGCTCAATTGGCAGAGCAGCCGGCTGTTAACCGGCAGGTTACTGGTTCGAGTCCAGTCGGGGGAGCATGCTGAACGAGGACCCCACGGGGTCCTTTTTCATGTCCGACTTCATGTCCTGGGAACCGCGACGACGTGCGGCGCAGTCCTCAAGGTCATGAGGACCGCAGGAAGCCGACCATCCGAAGCAGGAGATCGTATGAGCGGCTATGCTGCGGCAGACGGCGCGCACACATGTACGCGACACGCCGCTATGGGGCGGTAGCTCAGCCGGTTAGAGCAGCGGACTCATAATCCGTCGGCCGTGGGTTCGAGTCCCACCCGCCCCACCATGCAGATCTGTGACCTGCGGAAACGTCTCATCAGGGGTGTGGATTCAGGCCTTTGGTGCAACGAGACAGAATCCGCTGCTCGTGACTTCAAGTCTGTGGCCGTAGGCGTTAGTTCGAATCGCTCTGACCTGCTCTGATGGGATGGCTTGGGCGTTGGGCACGCTTCGGTGGTCGACGTATTCGAGGGGCTGGACGCACGATTCTGGACGCTGGCTGGACGCGAGGAAGCGCAAGTGCCGACTGGTGATCTTCGAGTCGGGCCTCTGTCCGGGGCGGCGCGTGGGTGCGGCGGTCCGCGAGCGGGGCTGTGGCCGAGGTGTGTGCCCGGATAACGGCCCGTATTGGAAACGGCCCAGCGCGCCCTTGCCTCATGCCGCGGCGTGCGCGCCCCTGCCGCGTTGAGACACGGCCAGGTAGCCGACGAATCCAATGATCGCTGCCGTCCAGGCGAGGGTGACGGGCGACAGGCCGAGGTCGAGGCCGCCGCGGGTGCGGGGGAGTGCCATCCAGTCGGCGAGCGAGGCTCCGAGGGGACGGGTGATGACGTACGCGGTCCAGAAGGCGGTGACCGGGCCCAGGGTGCCGAAGCGGTGGGCCAGGGGGGGTGCGCAGATGGCGGCGGCGAAGAGGGCGACCGAGCCCAGGTAACCGAAACCGATCGTGGCGGTCAGGTCGCCCGCGGCGGTGCCGAGGGCGAAGGTGGAGAGGACGGCCGCCCAGTAGAACGCCTCGCGGCGGCGGGTCCGGACGGCGTGGATGGAAAGGGTGCGCTCGCTCGCGTACCAGAGGGCGAAGACCGCGGCCAGTACGACGAGGAACGCCGGCGTCGAGACGGCGTACGGCACGCCGAGGCCGACGTGCAGGACGTCTGCGGCCATGGTGCCGAACACGCTGACCATGACGACGGCCGTCCAGTACGCCCAGGCGACGTACCGGCGGAGCGTGAACTGGACGGCGAGGGAGACCGTCAGGGCGAGGCCACCGAGCGCGACCGCCGGAATGGGGCCGAGGGTCCGGGCCAGGAGGTCCGACGCCGTCTCGCCCATGCCGGTGGTCAGGACCTTGATGATCCAGAAGTAGACGGTCACCTCCGGCACCTTGTTCGCCAACTGGCGTACGGGGGCGAGCGAGCGGTCGTCAAGGATGTGCTCTGCGGTCATGATCCGCACGATGGCACGTCCAGCATGAACGCAACCTGAACGGTGCGCGGGGCAGCGGCGGCACGTAGTACCGCGGTACGACCCGGCGGATGTGGATCAGTCCCCGGTACCACCGAATCGGGATGCTTCGGCACTTAGCGTTGCCGGAGCGGCGTCAGGGGCGCCCGACGGACGCCGGTCTCCGAACAGGAAGCGACGCGCATGATCAACGCACAGCAGCTGACCAAAAGGTACGGCGAGAAGACCGCCGTCGACGGGCTGGAGTTCGCCGTCCAACCGGGCACGGTGACCGGCTTTCTCGGGCCGAACGGGGCGGGCAAGTCCACGACCATGCGGATGATCGTCGGGCTCGACGCCCCGACGAGCGGCTCCGTCACAGTCAACGGCCGCCACTACGCTCAGCACCAGGCACCGCTCCAGGAGGTCGGCGCCCTGCTGGAGGCGAAGTCGATCCACCCGGGCCGCTCGGCCTACAACCACCTCAATGCGCTCGCGCTCACGCACGGCATCCCCCGGCGCCGGGTCGACGAGGTCATCGACCTCGCGGGCCTGGGCACCGTGGCCAGGAAGCGGGCCGGCGCCTTCTCCCTCGGCATGGGGCAACGCCTCGGCATCGCGGCGGCCCTGCTGGGCGACCCGCAGACCGTGATGCTGGACGAGCCGGTCAACGGGCTCGACCCGGAAGGCGTCCTGTGGATCCGCAACCTGCTGAAGGGCCTTGCGGACGAGGGCCGGACCGTGTTCGTGTCGTCCCACCTCATGAGTGAGATGGCCCTGGTGGCGGACCACCTCATCATCGTGGGGCGGGGGCGGCTGCTGGCCGACACCACCGTGCGCGATCTTGTCCGCGAGGCGGGCGGCGACACGGTGAAGGTGGCCACGCAGGACCCGGCACGGCTGCGGGAGGTCCTGGCCGGTCCTGGCGTCGACATCACCGGCCGCGCCGGTTCCGAGGAGCTTCAGGTGACTGGACTGAGTGCCCGCGAGATCGGCCTGAAAGCGGCCGAGCACGGGATCGCGCTGTTCGAACTGACCACCCACGCGGTGTCGTTGGAGGAGGCGTTCATGAACCTGACCAGGGACGCCGTGGAGTATCACGGCACCACCGGTATCGACACCGCCGCGGCCCAGGGGAGGGCGGCATGAGTACCCTCACCGCGACCGTCGAGGCGCCGCCGGCCGGCCCTGCCCGCCCCGCCTACCGTGTGACCGGACGGCGCGTGTTGTCCTCGGAGTGGGCCAAGCTGTGGTCCCTGCGCTCGACCTGGATCACCCTGGGCCTCGGCCTGCTCTTCCTCGTCGCCTTCGGCCTGATCGCCGCCAGCCGCTACAAGTCCGGCATCGACTCCGGCCGCCTGGACCACGACTTCGCCCGGTCGACGGCCGTGAGCCTGTCCCTGTTCGGCACGAACTTCGCCCAGCTCGCCCTTGGGGTGCTCGGTGTGCTGGTGACGGCGGGGGAGTACTCGACGGGCATGATCCGCTCGACCCTCGCGGCCGTACCGCGCCGGCTGCCCGTGCTGTGGTCCAAGGCGGCCGTGTTCGGGTTGGTCGCGCTGGTGGTCGGCACCCTGGGAGCGTTCGTCGCCTTCGGGTTCGGCAGCGGCATCGTCTCCGGCACCCCCGCCGCGATGAGCCTGACGGACGCGGGCGTCGTACGGAGCCTGCTGGGCGCAGGTCTCTACCTCGGCCTGGTCGGCGTGATCGGCACCGCCCTCGGCGCGCTGCTGCGGTCCGTGGCCGGCGGCATCTCCGTGCTCGTCGCCACCCTGATGCTGATCCCCGGCCTGATCTCCCTGCTGCCCAGCTCCTGGCAGGACGACATCAGCCCCTACCTGCCCAGCAACGCGGGCGAGTCGATGTTCGCCCTGACCCATGACAGCACCGCTCTGTCGCCCACCGCCGGGCTGCTGGTCTTCCTCGGCTGGACGGCGCTGGCGCTGGCGGGTGCGGCGTACCGTCTGGTGCGCAGCGACGTCTGAGCGCCTGCACTATGGGCAGGTGACCACCTTGACGACGACCCCGTCCGTCGGCGACCTCGGCGGGATGGGACCGCTTCTCGCCCGGTTCTCCCGGGGCGGCCAGCGGCTGCGGCAGGCCGACCGGGCCCGGCCGTGGGTGCTGGACACCGCGGTGGTGGTGCTGGTCTTCCTGATGTTCTGCCTGCCGGACCTGCTGCACGGGGGTGCCGGCGACGGTGACGGCCCACGCCGGTTCCGGCTCGCCCTCACCCGGCTCCCCTTGACGGGGATGCTGTTCGTCCAGGCCGGTCTGGTGCTGCCGCTCCTGTGGCGGCGGCGCCGCCCGATGGCGGCCTTCGGGGTCATCGCCGTCGTGTTCGTGGTGCAGTGGTCGGTGGGTGCCGCGCTGCGTGCGGACGTCGCCCTCTTCATCGCTCTGTACAGCCTGGCCCTGCACGGGCGGCTGCGGCAGCTGCCGTGGGCCTGCGCGGTCATGGCGGCGTGCGTGATGCTGGTCGCGCTGCGGGTGTCGTCGGCCGTGTCCGTCTGGGACGCGCTGTTCTTCCTGTTCAGCACGGCGATCGCGGCGCTGGCCCTCGGCCTGGTGGTGCGCACGCGGCGAGCTCAGCTCGCGGGGCTGCGGGAGCGGGCTGCGCGTCTGGAGACGGAACGCGACCAGCGCAGCAGACTCGCGGCCGCCACGGAACGCGCTCGGGTTGCCCGGGAGATGCACGACATCGTGGGCCACAACCTGGCCGTCATCATCACCCTCGCCGACGCCGGTGCGTACGCCACCGACACGGCTCCCGAGCGAGGCAGGGAGGCTCTTGAGCTTATTGGCGACACCGGCCGGACGGCTCTCGGCGAGCTGCGGCGCGTGCTCGGCGTTCTGAGGGAGGCGTCCGACGCTGCCACCTCGGCGCCCGCGCTCAGCCCGCAGCCCGGCGTCGCGGACATCCAGGCACTGTGTGACGGGGTACGCGCCGCCGGTCTGGAGGTCGTCTACCGGACCGTCGGCGACGTCGACGCCCTGGACCGCGGGATGCAGCTGACCGTCTACCGCATCGTCCAGGAAGCCCTCACGAACACCCTGAAGCACGCCGGGGCCGGCACCCGGGTGAGACTGTCGGTCATCCGCCAGGACGACTGGCTGGTCGTCCGGATCCGGGACAACGGCCGCGTCGGACACTCCGCATCATGGAACGAGGAAGGACACGGGCTGGTGGGCATGCGAGAACGAGCGGCGCTCTACGGAGGGGACGTCACCGCCGGACCAGCAGCCGGCTCAGGATGGCTGGTGGAGGCCACCCTCGACCTCGCCCACGAGGCAGGCACCCGGTGACCACGGTTCTCGTCGTCGACGACCAGCCGCTGCAACGCTACGGCTTCCGGGTGCTGCTCGACTCCATCCCCGAGACGGAGGTGGTCGGCGAGGCCGCGCACGGCGCCGAAGCCGTCCGCAAGACCGCCGAACTGCGCCCCGACGTCGTCCTGATGGACGTCCGCATGCCCGGCATGGACGGCATCGAGGCCACCCGCCGCATCGTCGCCGCCGGGGGACGCTCCCGTGTTCTCGTCCTGACCACCTTCGACATCGACGAGTACGTGCACGCCGCCCTGCGCGCCGGGGCCAGTGGCTTCCTCCTCAAGGACGCGCGGCCCGAGGAACTCCTCGCCGGCATCCGCGCGGTCGCCGCGGGCGACGCCGTCATCGCACCGGCGCTCACCCGCCGCATCCTCGACGAGTACGCCCAGCACGTGCCCGCCGGCCGGAGCGACCCGAGCGAGGACGAGCGACTGGCGTCCCTCACCGACCGTGAGCGCGAGATCCTCGTCGCCATCGGCAAGGGCTGGACCAACGGCGAAATCGCCCTCCGGTTCGTCGTGTCCGAGTCCACGGTGAAGACGCACGTCGGCCGCGTCCTGGCGAAGATCGGTGCTCGCGACCGCATCCAGGCCGTGATCTTCGCCTACGACCTCGGGCTCGCCGGTCCCGGTACGGGGTGAGCGGACGGCGGAGGTCACTCCGGCTCGTCGGCACCATGCCGTTCTCACCCGCCTCTAACCGACGGACCGTACTGTGAGATCTCCTCCTACGAAATGTAGGAGGAGATGATTCCGGGGCGTGTGACGACGAGAGGTGCACGATGGCCGACGGTTGCGACGTCGCGATGACCAGTGCCTCTCGCACCAGCCTGCCACCGCGGACCGCCCGGCCTCGGCGCCGGCGGGGCGAACCTTGGCTCGCCGCCGTCGCGGCGGCTTTCACGCTCGGCCAGCTCGTCCTCGTACGGCCGGATCTCGGTCTCGGCTGGGACGAGACGGTCTACGTCAGCCAGGTCAGCGGCCACGTCCCCGCCGCCTTTTTCAGCGCGCCCCGCGCCCGCGGCATCTCCCTCCTCGTCGCGCCGATCGCGTCATGGTCCGACTCCACCACCCTTCTGCGGGTCTACCTGGCACTCCTTTCTGGTCTGGCTCTCTACTTCGCCCTGCGCGTCTGGCGGGCTCACGTCATGCCGCGCGTCCTGGCCCTGGCCGGCGGCCTGTTCGCCTCCTTGTGGGTGACGGTGTTCTACGGCCCGCAGGCCATGCCCAACTACTGGGTCGCCATCGGAGCCCTGGCCTGCGTCGGCGGTGTCGTTCGGGTCCGGACGAACGCAGGCGACCGGGCAGCCTGGCGGGGCGTGTCCGCGGGCGCGGCGCTGATGGCGTTGATGCGCCCGATGGACGCCGTATACGTGGTACTGCCCCTGCTCGTCCTCGCCCTGCGCCGACCCCGCCTCCTTGCCGTGCTGGTCGCCGGACTCCTGGCAGGCGCCGGTGAGTGGGTGATCGAGGCGTACATGAGCTACGGCGGCCTCGCGCAACGTCTCTCCGACGCCTCCCGCATCCAGGGCGGCCTCGGCTGGCACCTGGCGGTCGCGGACCAGCTGCGCAGTCTCGGCGGGCGCACCCTGTGCCGTCCCTGCACCGGATCGGCCCCCAACCCGGTGGTGACCCTGTGGTGGTTCGCGCTGCCGGTCCTCGCCGCGCTCGGCGCGGTGGCCGCCGTCCGTGCCCGGCGTGCCCTGCCCGTCCTGCTCCCGCTGGCTTGCGCGGTCACGGCCGCCGTCCCCTACCTGTTCCTCATCGGCTACGCGGCGCCGCGCTTCCTGCTGCCCGCCTATGCCCTGCTTGCCGTCCCCGTCGCCCAGGGCCTCGCTCACCTGGTCACCGCCCATGCGCGGGGGACCGCGCGGGCCCTCGCCGTGAGCCTGGTGGCGGCCGGCCTGGCATGCCATCTGGCCGTGCAGTACGTCGTCCTGGAACACACCGTGCACAGTTCCGCCGCCAATCATGAGGACTGGTCCCGCACCGTGTCCGCCCTCCACACGCTCGGCGTACGGCCGCCGTGCCTGCTCAGCGGATACGAGGCCGTGCCGATCGCCTTCTACGCAGGTTGCGGCTCGGCACAGACCGCGGGCCATGACGCCAGCACCACCGCGGCCACACTGACCCGGGCCGCCCACCGGACCCCCCTCGCGGTACTCGCCCTTCCGGGAGACCGTCCGCCCGCCTATGCGCGCACCTGGTCCGCGGAGCGGGCGGGCGTTCTCCACGCCTATGTCGCCCCCAGCGTCGGACAGGGGCGGTGACTGCGGTGGCTGTGTCGGGCTGGGTACCCGTGACCGCCGCCAGGCGCCTCTACCTCAGGCTGGGGATCCCTCTGGCGGTCCTGATCGCCGCGGGGGGCGTGCTCGCCGCGCACTGGAGCACGCTCGACAGCGGGACCGACCAACTGGCCGCCGCCGACGGGGAATGGCTGGTGCTCGCCTGCTTCGCCACTGTCGCCACGTGGGTGTGCGCGGCTGTGGCGCAGCAGGGGGCGGTCATCGAGCGGCTGCCGAAGGGACGGCTGGTGGCCGCTCAGTTCGCGGCGTGCGCCGCAAACCACATCCTGCCCGCAGGGGCGGGGGCGAGCCTGGTCAACCTGCGGTTCCTGACGCGGTGCGGCCTGTCCATCAGGCGCTCGGCGACCGCGCTGGCTGTGAAGGCGGCAGTCGGCGGGATCGTCCGGTGCGTGCTGGGCGTCGTCCTGCTGGTGGCATCACCGGGCGCTGTCCTGCTGTCGGCGCGGGTCCCACACATGCTGGTCCTGGCGCCGGTGGCGGCGGCAGGCGTCGTGCTGGCCGTGGTGGCCAGCGGTCGGCTCAGGCGGGCGGTGGGGCGGGCCGTGACCGACGTGCGGGAGGTGCATCGCTCCCGAGGGCGGGCCTGCGCACTGTGGGGCGGCTCGGTCGCGTTCGCGTTGCTGCACGCGGGCGTGGTCGTCGCTGTGGTCCACGCCCTCGGCCTCGCGTTGCCCACGAGCCATGTGGTGATGGCCTACCTCGTTGCCAGCGGCGCGGCGGCCCTGCTCCCCACGCCCGGTGGACTGGGGTCGCTGGACGCCGCGCTCGCCTTCGCGCTCACGGCCGCCGGGGCACCGGGGCACACGGCGATCTCGGCGGTCATCGGCTATCGCCTGCTGACCGGATGGCTGCCGATGGCACCGGGACTGCTGGTCCTGGGGTTGCTGGCCCGCCGTTCGGCGCTGTGAGCCGGTGGCGGTGCTCGCAACCCTCGTGCCGCCAGAACCAGCCGTAGACCGTGACGACACACCCGTGCCTGGCCTGGCCTGGTCCAGCGCCTCCTAGCCCCTGACCGCCGTCAACACGTTCTCCTCGAAGGGGCCGCCCTTGACCGTGACCTCCTTCACCGTGCCGATGCCCTTCACGTAGTACTTGTTGTCCACGACCCCGGGCTCCAGCGGCGTCCATTCCTTCGTGCGCAGGGCCCCGGTGAAGGTCTTGTACGGGACGGACACGCGCGACGTCAGGTCCAGAACCTGGAAGCGGTCCTCGGCCTGGCCGGGGTAGTACTCCTGCTGTCCGGCGGCGCCGGGTGCAGGGTGGGCGGGCAGGAAGATGCCCGGGCGGGCGCCGTCACGGCCGGCGCGCCAGGTGCCCTCGGTGGAGAGCATGTTGCCGTGGGCGTCGAGTTCGGCGGTGTCCTCGCCGAAGTACCAGACGTTCCCGGCGGCGTCCTGGGCGTAGTAGTCGCGGGTGGCCTCGTGGAGGGTGCGGCCGGTGTAGAGGCGGTCCTCGACGACGCGGCAGGGGATGCCGGTGATCTTCTCGGTCTCGCGGGTGGCAGTGAGGTACTCCGTGGATTTGGCACCGTCCTTGATGCCGCTGTAGACCAGCGTCCGGCCGGGCGGGAGCGGGAACCACGGGTTGTCGACGGTCGCCGAGAAGCTGCGGGGAGCGGGACTGGTCGTCGTCGGTGCCGCGGACTGGTGGCTCGAGCTTCCCGAACCCGGGGAACAGGCCGTCAGCACGACCGTGGCCGTGCAGCCGGCGGCGACGGTGAGGACCAGTGCGCCACGTTTCGAGCCTTTGCTGATCATCGGGACTCCCTCGTCGAACTGTGGGTTCGAGCCTGCTCGCGAGTGGCTAAGGGGACCCTGAAACGGTCCCCACCAGCCCCAGAGGGGTGCGGTCGGATCGACTCAGCGTCTCCTTAGCCACCCCCCACTACGCTGGACACCAGCAGGGCCTGCGCGAGGAGGCGCCATGCGGATTCTCGTGGTCGAGGACGAAGCGCCCATGGCCGAGCTGCTGCGGCGCTGCCTGACGGAGAACGGCTTCGCGGTCGACGTGGCCGCCACCGGCGAGGACGGCCTCTGGTACGCCGGGGAGACCGACTACGACGTGATCGTCCTGGACGTGATGCTGCCGGGCACCGACGGGTTCGGTGTGCTGCGTGAGATCCGCGCCGCCGGCCGGTGGGCTCCCGTCCTGCTGCTCACCGCACGGGACGCCGTCGAGGACCGGGTGCGCGGTCTGGATCTGGGCGCGGACGACTACCTAGTCAAGCCCTTCGCACTCGCCGAACTATTGTCCCGGCTGCGCGCGCTGATGCGCCGGGGGGCCCGCGAACGGCCCGCCGTGCTCACCGTCGGCGACCTCAGCCTCGATCCGGCGACCCGCTCCGTGGCCCGTGACGGTACGCCGATCACCTTGACGGCCAAGGAGTTCGCGCTGCTGGAGTGCCTGATGCGGCGGCCCGGCCAGGTGCTGTCCAAGGCCGAACTCATCGGACACGTCTGGGACTTCACCTTCGACGCGGACTCGAACGTCGTGGAGGTGTACGTGGGCTACCTGCGGCAGAAGATCGACCGGCCCTTCGGACGGCGGTCACTACGCACCAGCCGGGGCGCCGGCTACTGGCTGAGAGACGACCGCAAGGACGATGCGAACCGCAAGGACGATGCGGATCATGCGCGCCCTGTTGGCTAGGCTCCCCGTCCGTCTCCCCCTCCGGCTCCGCCTGACCCTCGCCTTCTGTCTGGCGATGGCGACGGTGCTCACCGCCCTGGGCGCCTTCCTCTACACCCGGATGGGCACCGAACTGACCCGTGCCGTCGACCTCGACCTGCGCGCACGGGCCGCGGCCACCGTAGGCTCCATGGCCCAGCGCGAACGGGCCCCGCTGGACGCGGGCAGTGGACTCATCGACCCCGACGAGTCGTTCGGCCAGATCCTCACGCCGCACGGTGACGTCGTCGAGACCACCCCGGCCGTCGCAGCCGCGCCCATGCTGCCGCCCGGCACCACACGGACCGTCACCGAGCCGGTCTTCCTCAGCCGCCATGTCGTGGGCCTCGACGACCCGGCCCGACTGCTCGCCCTGCCCGTCCAGCTGCCGGGGACGGTCGAACAGCCCGCCGTCCTCGTCGTCGGCGCACCGCTCGGCGACCGCGCGGAGGCACTGGACCGGCTGCTGCTCCTGCTGCTCATCGGCGGGCCGCTCGCCCTGGCGGCGTCCTCGTACGCGGGCTGGCTGCTGGCGGGCGCGGCCCTGCGACCGGTCGGGCGTATCCGCCGGGAAGCCGCCGCGATCTCCGAGACCGAGCCGGAACGGCGCCTGACCGTTCCGCCGACCGGGGACGAACTGGCCCGTCTCGCGCACACCCTCAATGCCATGCTCGCGCGCCTCCAGGAGGCACTGGAACGCGAGCACCGTTTCGTCGACACCGCCGGACACGAGCTGCGCACCCCGCTGGCCCTGCTGCGGGCCGAGCTCGAGCTGGCCACGGCACGCCCGCGCGACCGCGCCGAACTCGAAGCCGCCCTACGTTCCGCCGCCACCGAGACCGACCGGCTCGTCGGGCTCGCCGAGGACCTCCTCGTCCTGGCCCGCACCCGACAGGGTCGGCTCCCACTGCGCCGCGAACCGGTGCCCCTGCCACGACTGCTCACCGACGCGGCCGAGGCGTTCCGCGCCCGCGCGACCGCCGAGGGTGCGACGCTCACCGTGGAGACGTCCACAGCCCCCGAAGCAACCGCCGACGCCGATCCGGTACGGCTGCGCCAAGTCCTGCACAACCTCCTCGACAACGCCCTGCGCCACTCCGGCCCGTCGGGGCCCGGCCACATCGTCCTGAGCACCGAACGAGCGGACAGTGCCGTGAAGTTGTGCGTAGGTGACGAGGGCCTGGGCTTCCCGCCCGCCATGCTCGCCGGGCCACCGCCGGGCCCGTCGGCCGACGAGAGCGCCGGTGGGCTCGGCCTCGCCATTGTCGCCATGATCGCCGCGGCACACGGCGGCCGGGTGAGCCTGGCCAACCGTCCATCGGGCGGGGCTCTCGTCACCGTGAGCCTGATCGCCGCGCCAGTACAGGGAAGCGGTGCCGAGTGCCCGAGTGCTGCGGTCGGCTCGTGCGTGGGGCCGGCCGAGGCAGCCGGCGAACGCGGAGCACACTCCTCGCCGAGCAGCGGCGCGGAGTCCACGCATCCGAGGCCGATGTAGAAGACGGTCAGGCCTCCGCGCAGATTTCTGGCCGGAGTCAGGCAGGGCGTCCGCGTGGCCTTCCTTTCCTGACAGTTCGTGACGGTTTGTGACGGCTTGTGACGGCGAGGTCGGGGCTATGGCGCACAGCGGGCGTGCGGGGCCGCCCAGGTGGATGTCACCTGGGCGGCGTCCTGCCGGGTGGGGGTTCAGCCGGTCGGTCCTGCCGGAGTCGTGGTGGTCTTGAAGCCCTCGGTCTTGTTGGCCTGGAGGGCGAAGTCGTTGGTGAACGTCTTGCTGAGGTCCACAGAGCCCTTCACGTTGCCGACCAGCTTCTCCGTCGCCAGAGAGGTCTTCGGACCGCCGGCCGGCATCAGACCGTCCGGGAGGAATTGGCCCTTGTCCTGGGTCAGAGCCGAGATGTAGTCGGCCTTGGTCACCAGCTGGTTCGACACGAACGAAGCCGGCAGCTTGTTCGCGATGTCGGACGCGCTGTGGGTGTTGATCCAGTGCATGGTGGCGACGAGCGCGTCGACGACCTTCTGCACGGTGTCCTTGTGCGAGTTCACCCAGTCGGTGCGGGCGAGCACGCTGGCCGCGGGGTAGGCGCCGCCCATCGCCGCCGTGGCGCCCTGCGTGGTGGCCAGGTCGATCGCGGACATACCCACGCCCTTCTTCTCGATCGCGGCGACCGTCGGCTGTGTCGTCATGACACAGGCGACCTTGCCGTTCTGCAGCGCGGCGATGGCCGTGGAGCCCGCGCCGACCCCGATCCGGTGGAACTGGCTGGTCTTGACGCCCTTCTTGGCGGCCAGGAACTGGGTGAGCGTATCGGTGCCCGAGCCCAGGTCGGTGACGCCGAGGGTCTTGCCCTTGAAGTCGGCGCCCGAAGTGACGCCCGACTTCTTGGTGCACATCTCGCGCTCGCCCGGCGCGCCGGAGAGCTGGACGACGTCCTCGACCGCCTTGCCCTTGGCCTGGAACTCGATCGTGTGATTGTACCAGGCGCCCGCCATGTCGACCTGCCCCGACGCCATGGCCTCCTCGGCGCCGACGCCGCCGTCCTGCTCGGTGCTGAGCTCGACGTTGACGCCGTACTTCTTGTAGAAGCCCAGCTGCTGGGCGAGCTGGTACGGGAGGTAGATCTGCTTGTCGAGGCCGCCGGCCATCAGCTTGACGGTCGGTACGGAACCCGAACTGCTGGTCGAGGCAGATGAGTTGGCGGAACAGGCGCTGACCGCGCCGAGGGCGAGGATGGTGAGGACGGACGCGGCGACGGCGACGGGTCGTCTGGACATGGCTGACCACATTCCTTTGCTGAGGGTTCTGCGATGAAGTGAAGAGGTAGAGGGAAGCTCCAGGGCGTCAGAGGGAGTTGGCCTCCGTCGGAGCCGGCGGGCGCCAGGACAGCAGCCGGTGTTCGAGCTTGCCGATCAGCCACTCGGCGCCGAGCACGATGACCGAGATGACGAGCATCGTGGCGAACACGCCGTTGGGGTCGAAGTTGTTCTGCGCGGTCTTGATGACCAGGCCCAGGCCGCTCTGTGCGCCGAGCACCTCGCCGACCAGCGCGCCGACGATGGCGAAACCGAAGGCGCTGTGCAGGCTGGCGATGATCCAGGTCAGCGCGGACGGCACGATGACGTGCCGGATGATCTGCAGCTGGGAGGCGCCGAGCACCTTGGCGTTGGCCAGGATGTTGCGGTCGACCTCACGCACGCCCTGGAAGGCGTTGAAGAAGACTATGAAGAACACCAGTACTGCGGCGAGCAGGATCTTGGGCAGCACGCCGATGCCGAACGCGACGATGAAGATCGAGCCGAGGACGATCCGCGGGATCGCGTTGACCATCTTGATGTAGGGGCCGAGGACGTCGGAGAGGTAGCGGCTCTGACCGAGGGCGACGCCGAAGACGACTCCGGTGATGGCCCCGAGCGCGAAGCCGGCGAGCGCCTCCTGGATCGTGGTCCAGATGTTGGCGTAGAAGGACCCGAACTCGGTGCCGTTCTGGAAAAGGTCGACCAGCCGCTGCGCGATGCCGGAGGGCTGCCCGAAGAAGAACGGGTCGACGATCCCCCAGGTGGTGAAGGCCTGCCAGCCGCCGATGACGAGGACCGCGAGACCGATACGGCCCGCCCACACCAGGGTGATGCGGCGCCGCAGAGCGCGCTTGGCAGCGGACGCGCCCGAGCCTGGTGCGCTGGCCTTGACGGGAGCGGGCGAAACAGCGGACGTCGTGCTCATGCCGTACCTCCTGCGGTGCGTGCGTAGGCGCGCTCCACCTCCTCGCGCAGCGAGTCCCAGATCTGGTGCTGGAGTTCGATGAACCGCGGCTGGAAGCGGATCTCCTGGACCGAGCCGCGCGGGCGGGGCAGGTCGATGTCGAAGACCGCCTTGACCGAGCCGGGGCTGGACGTCATGACGACGACCCGGTCGGCGAGCGCCACGGCCTCGTCGAGGTCGTGGGTGATGAAGATGACCGACGGACGGATCTGCTCCCACAGGCCGAGCAGCTCGGTCGACATGATCGCCTTCGTCTGCACGTCCAGGGCGCCGAACGGCTCGTCCATGATCAGGATCCGCGGTTCGTTGATCAGCGCCGCGGCCATCGCCACGCGCTTGCGCATGCCGCCGGAGAGTTGGTGCGGGTAGCGGTCCTCGAAGCCCGTCAGTCCCACCCGGCGCAGCCAGTCGCGGGCCGAGGCCTGGGCCTGCTGCTTGGGCACCCTGCGGAAGACCGGGCCCATCAGCACGTTGCCGAGGACGGTCTTCCAGGGCAGCAGGGCGTCGGCCTGGAACATGAAGCTGACGCCGTCGGTGACGCCCTTCACCTCACGGCC
The DNA here is from genome assembly GCF_043198595.1 of Streptomyces sp. NPDC048751. NCBI lineage: Bacteria > Bacillati > Actinomycetota > Actinomycetes > Kitasatosporales > Streptomycetaceae > Streptomyces > Streptomyces sp. NPDC048751. The sequence goes on along the minus strand of NZ_JBICUX010000009.1, from coordinate 411,884 downwards.
GCCGACCTTGACCGAGCCCTCGCTGGGCCGGTCGAGCCCGGACACCATGCCGAGCGTCGTGGACTTCCCGCAGCCGGTCGGGCCCACCACGGCGCAGAACTGGCCGGGCTCCACGGTGAACGAAACGTCCTGCAGCGCCGTGAACACCTCACCCGCGGGAGTCAGAAATCGTTTGGTGAGTCCGGAAATCTCGACTCGCGCGCTGTCCTGGCCTGCTTTCTCGGCGACCGGGCTCACCGCGGCATCGTTTCGCGAAACCATCTGAGGCTGTCTCCTTCCTGACCTCGGAGGTCGAGGAAGGCAGACGCTAGAGGTCGGCGGGTGTTACGTCGCTGTTTCATCCGTATCTCGCGTTAGCCGTGTTAGCCACGCTTTTGCTCGTTCTGCTCAGCGGCCGGGGGTGGGCATAAGGCCGGTGCCGGGGGCACAATCACGCCACCACGGGTACGGCACAGGGGCCGCGCCCGGGCCCCGTACGACAGGCAGCGACGCCCGTGACACGCATCCGTATCCCGATCGGCCGCGGTGGGAAGGGGCGGCTCTCCGCGCGGATCCTGACCAACCAGCTGATCATCCTGGGGCTGACCGGGGTGATCGGTTTCGTGCTGTTCGCCTTCGCGCAGCGGGGCGAGATCGACCGTGCCTACGAGAAGCGGGCCCTGGCCATCGCCGAGACCACGGCCGCGGAACCGCAGATCCGCCACGCCATGCAGTACGGGGGCGGTGGCGACGTGGTGCAGGCGGTGGCCGAGCGGATCCGGAAGGCGTCGGGCGCGTCGTACGTGGTCGTGCTCGACCTGCGCGGTATCCGCCACTCGCACCCCGATGCGGCGCTGGTCGGTGAACCGACGGGGGACCGGATCGTGGTGCTGGACGGCAGGACACACGTCGGCACCGACCAGGGTGCGACGGGGCGTTCCGCCAACGGCAAGGCTCCGCTGTACGGGCCCACCGGCAAGCTGGTCGGCGAGGTGTCCGCTGGGATCCCCGAGCACTATGTGCTGGGTGAGCTGTGGCGCGAGCTGCCCACCTTCGGCCTGTACAGCGCCATCGCCGTCGCGCTCGGCTCGACGGCCGCGTTCTTGCTGGCCAGACGGCTCAAGCGGACGACGTTCGGGCTGGAGTTGGAGGAGATCGCCGGGCTGCTGCAGGACCGGGAGGCGATGCTGCACGGAATCCGAGAGGGAGTCGTCGCCTTCGACCCGGACGGCAGGATCACGCTCGTCAACGACGAGGCCCGTGACCTGCTCGGACTGGGCACCGCGCTCGGCAGCACACTGGCGGAAGTCCTACCCGACGGGCGGTTGCGCCGCGCCCTGGACGGCACCCTGGCGGGCGGCGACATCAGCGTGCTCACCGACGACCACTGCCTGGTCGTCAACCGGATGCCGGTCGCCCTGCACGGACGGGAGCTGGGCGCCGTGGTCACCGTGCGCGACCGCACCGAGATGATCGGTCTGTTGCGCGAGCTGGACTCGGTGCGCGGGCTGACGGACGCGCTGCGCGCACAGCAGCACGAGTTCACCAACCGTATGCACACGGTGGCCGGGCTGCTGGACATCGGCGACCATGACGCCGCCTACGAGTTCGCCGTCGACACGGCCGGTGCCGAGCAGGCGCTGACCGAATCCGTACGGGAACGGATCGGCAACCCGCTGCTCGTGGGACTGATCGTCGCCAAGATCACGGTGGCCGCGGAACGCGGGGTGCGGATCGTTCTCAGCGAGGACTCCGCCCTCGGCGAGGACCCGCCGCATCTGCCTCGGCTGCTGACCATCATCGGCAACCTGCTGGACAACGCGATCGACGCGTCCGCGACCGGACCGGCGCCGCCGGGCGGTGCCGAGGTCTGTCTGTCGCTGATCGAGGCCGTCGACGCAGTGCGGGTGGAGGTGGCCGACACCGGCCCCGGCATCCCGCCGGACACCGCCGAGTCCATCTTCGAGGATGGCTGGTCGACCCGCCCGGACCGCGGCACCGCCCGGCGCGGCCTCGGCCTCGCGCTCGTCCACCGGCTGGTGCAGCGGCACGGCGGCACGATCGCCGTCAGTGAAGGGCCCGGCGCCGTCTTCACCGTGATGCTGCCGGTGCCCGATACCCCGCCCGGCCCACGGGGCGCCCTGTTCACGACGGTTTCCCCGGTACTGGACGGAGTGGCAGGAGGTGATCGTTGGTGATCCGGACCCTGGTGGTGGACGACGACTTCCGGGTGAGCCGTATCCACTGCGACTACGTGTCCCGCGTCCGAGGCTTCGAGGTGGCCGGCCAGGCGGCGACCGTGGCCGAGGCGCTGGCCGCGGTGCGCGACCTCCACCCCGACCTGCTGCTGCTCGACATCTTCCTGCCGGACGGCAGCGGACTGGACGTGCTGCGCCGGCTCAGCGGCGACGAGGGCGGCGACCGCCCCGACGCCATCATGATCACCGCCGACCGGGACATCACCTCGGTACGGATCGCGATGAAGCTCGGCGCCGTCGGATACCTGGTCAAGCCCTTCGGCGCGCCCGACCTCGCCGAGCGGCTCACCGCCTACCGGGAGCTCCAGCACCGTATGGACGCCCTGGGTACGGTCCCCGAGACCGACCAGGCTGACGTGGACGCCCTGTTCAGCGCCGCACGGCCGCCGGCTGTGCCGCGTGTCCCTGCGAAGGGGCACTCCGCGCCGACGCTTGCCCTGCTGCACCAGACCCTGCGCGGCGCGCACGAGGCTCTGTCGGCTGCGGAGGCCGCCGAACGCACCGGCGTCTCCCGCGCCACGGCTCAGCGTTATCTCTCCTACCTGGTCAAGGAGGGCATGGTCCGGCTCGAACTTCGCTACGGGGCCACCGGCCGCCCCGAGCATCTCTACCGCATCACGCACTGAGCGGACGCTTTCGTTTGTTGAGCCCGTCGAGCGGACGGCTGGGTGGGTCTTACGCCAGGTGCGTATCCCGCCACCGCGTTCGTGCGGTTGCCTCCCGTCAGCGAGGGCGGTGTTCACGGTGACGCAGGGCAGGGCGGGCGCCGATGACCCTTTGCCCGCACCACCCTGCTCGCGGCTGTCTTCTGCAGCAGCCCGTAGGCGAGCACCGGCAGGAGCAGGTGTGGTTTGTCGGGCAGCGTGGTGGTGATCAGGACGGCGCTCGCGCTGCTGTTGTTCATGCCGCAGGCGAGGGTCAGCGAGGAGGAGGCGGGGCCGTCCAGATGCAGGAGCCGCGCGGCGGTCCGGCCCAACGCGAAGGACAACAGGCAGACGAGCGCGGCCACGGCCAGTGCCGCGGCGAACAGAAGGGGGCGTGGGTGCGCGAGGAACGAGCCCAGGGCGCCACTGGCGTTCACATATGTCAGGACGAGCGATCCGGCCAGCGCCACGGGCACCATCACGCGCAGGGCCCGGCTGAGCCACGCCGTCGACAGCGCGAGTCGGAACAGGATGCCGACGGCACAGGGGAGGACCACGGTGGCGAGGGCGAAGCCGCCGTTGGCCGCGCGGCCGGTCGTTGCGAGTGTGTCCGCGTAGCCGCCGCTCAGGAGCGGCACCAAGGTGGTGATGACCAGCGGGATGGTGAGCGGGCTGAGGAGCGTGGAGGCGAGGACGAGTCCCACCATGGTGGGTTGGTCGCCGTCGCCCTTGCCGGTCCAGACGGTGGCTCCGGCGGCCACAGGCATCGCCACGATCAGGATCATCGCGGTGATCAGTCCGCTGCCGCCGTCGCTGTCCGGGGTGCGGTGCAGTCCGAACGCGACGACGGGGATGACCAGGAGCGGGATCACGAGGTGGAGGACCATCCCGGCCAGCAGGGTAGTCGGCTCGCGGAGCAGGCGGCCCAGTTCGCGGACGGGTAGCTGGAGTCCGGCGGAGAAGAGCACCAGGGACAGCAGCAGCGCGGCGGTGCTCAGGGGCAGGCCGGTGACGGTGCCGATCGGCACGGTGTGGTCGCGGCGCAGCCACAGGCCGGGGTCGGGTAGGAGGAGGGCGGCGACGTAGGACAGCACGACGGCCCGGCCGAGCCGACGGCGCAGCCAGGCCGTCGCCCGGTCGGCAGGCGGTGGGGAGGCAGGCGGACGGTTCAAGGCGGCCTTCTTTCATGGCGGCGGAGGGGACGGGGCGGAACGCCGCTATGCAGGAGCCGTGATCATGAGTCGTCATGGCACTCATAGTGCTCGGGTGAGACGGATGGGGCAGCCGATGACGCACGGCAGTCAGGATGCGTTCAGGTATCCCGTGGCACGGTCGGGCCTCATGACATACGAGACCTCACAGACGCCCGGGCCCTCGGCGGCCGACCCCCAGGTGTCACCCTCCGGTCGCCGACTGGGCTGGAACAAGGTTCCCGAAGTCACCGTCTACTTCTGGATCATCAAGGTGCTGTGCACGACGGTCGGCGAGACCGCGGCCGACCTGCTCAACGAGAAGGCCGGTCTCGGCCTGACCGGTGTGTCGGTGCTGATGAGCGCCTTGCTGGCGGTCGTCCTGGTGTTGCAGTTCCGTACCACCGCCTACCGTGCGGGGGTGTACTGGCTCGCCGTCGCTCTGATCAGCGTCGTCGGCACGCTGATCAGCGACAACCTGACCGACAACATGGGCGTACCGCTGGAGACCAGCACCACCGTGTTCGCGATCATCCTCGCGATCGTCTTCGTGGTCTGGTACCGGCGTGAGCGGACGCTGTCCATCCACCACATCGACACCACGAGCCGCGAGTCCTACTACTGGCTCGCCGTCCTGTTCACCTTCGCCCTCGGCACCGCGGCCGGTGACCTGGTCTCCGAGCGCATGAACCTGGGCTACTGGCTCTCCGCGGTCCTGTTCGGCCTGGCCATCGCAGCGGTCGCCCTCGCGCACTTCAAGCTTGGCCTGGACGTGGTGTGGAGCTTCTGGATCGCCTACATCCTCACCCGCCCGCTCGGCGCGTCCATCGGCGACTACCTCTCCCAGCCCACCGGTGACGGCGGCCTGGGCCTGGGCACCGTCATCACCAGTGCGCTGTTCCTCACGGTCATCCTCGGCCTGGTCATCTACCTCTCGGTGACCCGAAAGGACGTGGCGCAGCCGCAGAACGCCGCCCGACACGCCGCCTGAGCAGGAACTCAGCAGATGTTCAGGATGCGTTCGCAGGGTCGCCGCCTGGGCTACCCCACCGGAGCGGCGATCCTCGTCCCAACACCCTCGGCACCTCCATGGGCGACTTCCTCTGCGACAGCTCCGGCCTCGGTTACGCCGGCGCGCTGCTCGTGACGGGCACACTGGCCGTCCTCGTCCTGCTGGTGAAGGCGCCGGTCGTGCCGAACGTGCTGCTGTTCTGGATCGCCTTCGGGCTCACCCGGCCCCTCCGTGCGACCCCCCCGGGGGCTTTCCGACTAGACCGTGTTTGAAATTGAGGCGTCGCGCTGCCTGCGCATGCAGGATCCGATGCGTTTCCCCGTCTTCCCGTTCCTCAGTTGCGGCTGTCGTATGTGTGCCGTGCGGCGGCGATGGCCGATCGGTTCCGGTTCGCCCACGCTGCCAGGGTCTCCAGTGGTTCACGGATCTCATCGATCAAGGGGGTGGTGGCGTACTCCACGCGCGGTGGTGCATCGGGGTGGACAGTCCGGGTGATCAGCCCATTCCGTTCCAGGTTGCGCAGGCTGAGAGTCAGCATGCGTCGGCTGATGCCGTCGATGGCGCGCTCCAGTTCGGTGAACCGGTGTGGACCCTCGCCGAGTACAACCAGCACTTGAGCACTCCACTTGTCCCCGATCAGGGCGAGGACTTCTCTCAGCGGGCAGTCGGGGATCTCCGGTGTGCCGTCCGGGGGCGGCGGTGTGAGCTGGTCTGTTACCTCGGTGTTCCGTTGCGACATGAAAGTGCCTCCTTCCGCAGGGCCTGAGCATGCTTCAGGATGACTGCTGTTACAAGTCGTAACGTTCCTGGTGGCAGGGCTACTTGGCTGTGTCACGGGGGACGATCTGAGGCAGCGGACAAGGAGCAGCGGGTGCCGACGGCGCGCAGCAACCGGCTAAAGATCTGCTACGAAGTCTCCGGGGACGGACCGGTTCTGGTTCTGCATCCGGGAATGTTCCAAACAGGCGCGAGCTGGAGGGATACCGGATACACCTCGAGGCTGCAGGCCGATTACACGGTGGTGGCTGTCGACCCGCTGGGCCTGGGCGCAAGCGACGACCCGCACGATCCCTCCGCCTACGCTCTGGAGCGCCGCGTCGAGTCTGTCACCGCCGTCCTCGACGACATCGGTACCGACCGGGCTGGCATTTGGGGCTATTCGATGGGTGCCTTGACCGCGCTGGGCATGGCCCTACAGGCGCCGGAACGGTGTGCACGGGTCATCGCCGGTTCCTGGGACCCCGTGGACGGCTTCGCCTCCGCCCGCGACTACGTCTTCCGGCAGCTCGGACTGCCCGCTGACACCGACGCGTTCGACATCCTGCGGCAGGGCGCCTACGCCGACCCCGCGCAGGCCGCCGTCATCGACGCAGCCGATCCCGCGGCCCTGCGCGCCAACTACGAGGCGTTCTCCCGTGACCGCGCCCTCGACACCGGTCTGGCATCCACCGATGTCCCCATGCTGATGTATTGCGGCACATCCGACCCCTGGCACGAACCGATGCGCAAGGTTGCCGAACGCACAGGCAGCGGCTTCTTCTCCGTGCCCAGGGCCGACCACCATGGCGGCTGGGCCCGCGCTGCCGACGTCCTGTCCCAGGTTCTGCCCTTCCTGACGGCTGAGAAATGGTGACCCGTGCGGGTAACGGCCATCAAACTGGCCGAGGTGACCTGACGGATGCTCAGTGGGAACGGCTCAAGCCGCTGCTGCCGCCGGTATCAACAATGGGCCGCCGTCCACGGGACCGCCGACAAGTCTTCAACGGCATCTGGTGGCGTGCCCGGACCGGCTCCCCGTGGCGCGATGTCCCCGAGCGATACGGCCCATGGGCAACGCTGTACTCCGTCTTCCGACGCTGGCAGATTGACGGCACCTGGACGCGCACGCTCAAGGAGCTGCAGGTTAGGGCTGACTCGGAGGGCATACTCGAGTGGGAGATCTCGGTCGACTCGACCGTGTGTCGGGCACACCAGCACGCCGCCGGGGCCGGGAAAAGGGGGCATGCGATCCAGACTCGGCGGCTGCGAACGGTCTGGCAACCGAACCGGACGACCACGCGCTCGGCCGCTCACGCGGCGGCCTGACAACCAAGCTCCACCTAGCAGTCGATACCTCCATGCACGTGCTTGCGGTCATCCTCACTGCAGGACAACGAGCGGATGCGCCACTGTTCACAGCAGTCTTGAACAGCATTCGCGTACCGCGGATCCGCGCCGGACGCCCGCGCACCCGACCAGCACACGTGATCGCCGATCGGGCCTACTCCTCCCGCGCGAACCGCTCCTACCTGCGCAGGCGCCAGATCCCGCACACGATTCCGGAGAAGCGTGACCAGGCCGGCCACCGGCTCCGCAGAGGCATGGCCGGTGGCCGACCACCCGGATTCGACCGTGAACGATACAAACGCCGCCACAAGATCGAATGCCGGATCGGCCAGCTGAAGCAGGCGCGCGGGGTTGCCACGCGCTACGACAAGCTCGCCGTCCGCTACGAGGCGACTATCCAGCTCACCTTGATACGACAGTCGCTATGACGACATCTCAAACACGGCCTAGTACTGCAACGGTGCTTGTTCTGAGTGCTGGGCAGTTTTCAGGGGCTGTGTCCGCGTCGTTTGTAGTGTGGGCGCGGCGTGGTGTTCGCGGTGCAGATCCTCGAGGGGAACGTGCTCCAGCCGGTGATCCACAGCCGGACCGTGCAGATGCGCCCGGCGGCGATCCTGCCGGCGCTCACGGCGGGCGCCTCCATCGCCGGCATCCTCGGCATGCTCCTGTCGGTGCCGCTGACGGCGGCGGCGTTCGGCGTGCTGTCGGAGCTGCGCTCCCGGTACGGCGACGGCGCGGACCGGGCCGAACCCACGCGGCAGAAGGAGATCGCCGGAACGGCGGGATGACCCCCGGGGCCCGCCGCCCGCCAAAGGGGAGGAACCCCAGCCGGCGGGCGGCTGGGGTTCCTTCAGGCGGTGCGTGTCAGGCGGATCAGCGTTGCAGGGTGAGGACACCCGGCCGGTACGGCCACGTCAGGTAGTCGGCGCCGTTCGGGGTGGCGCCCCTGCCCTGGTAGAGGAACTGCAGGTTGCAGGGGGCGATGGTCTTGGTCTGGTCGGGGTTGTTGCGGACCAGGTCACCGTGGCTGATGTCGTTGGTCCAGGTGGCACCGCTGTTGGCCTTGCCCGCGAAGGGGCTGCTCTCGCTGCCGGCCTGCACGGTCCACGGACCGTTCAGGTTGGAGGCGGTGTACGAACGGAAGTAGCGCCCGTTCGCGCCCCTCGCCTCGACGATCATGAGGTACTGGTTCTGACCCTGGACCTTGTAGACCTCCGGCGCCTCGAGCACCTTGTCCACGGTGTCGCTGATGACCGTCGTGTACGACGAGCCGAAGTTGCAGCGCAACACCGTCGAGCGGTGCATCAACCGGCTCAAGCAGTGGCGCGGCCTGGCCACACGAACCGACAAGCTCGCCATCGCCTACGAGGCCGCACTCCACCTCGCCGGCATCCTGATCTGGATACGACGCTGACCAAAGAGACAGAACCTAGGGCCCTGTCCTGTCGATCTCGGCCGTCAACGGTCACACTCCGATGAAGCTCACCGTTTCCGTCATGTCCGCCCGCCCGGTACGCAGCCTTGGCACGCCTTCCTTCTCAAATCCCACTGAGATGCCGCAGAAGAGCACGAGCCCGTCATCGGCTCCGACTGTTCGGCTGACGGTCTTGCGGTACATGGTCCACATCACCTGGGGGCAGCTGTGCAACCCTTCCGCCCTCAGCAACAGCATGACCGTCTGCAAGTACATCCCCGCATCACCCCACTGGCCGGGCCCCATCGTCCGGTCGAGGTAGCAGAACAAGACGACCGGCGCCCCGAACGCCTCCGAGTTCAAGGTAGCGATCTTCTGGGGCCGGTCGGGGTCGTCGCGCTCAATCCCCAACGCTTCGTATCGCTGAGCCGCCGCAGCGGAGAAGCGGTCCAGATACGGCGAAGCCAGTTCGTCCGGGTACATCGCATACTCCCGCTCATCACCCAGGTCTCCCGCCAGTGCCCTGGCCGTCGCGCGCCCCTTCAGTTCGGCCAAGGGTTCGCCGCTCACGACATACATGTGCCACGGCTGGAGGTTCCCGCTGGACGGAGCCCGCGTTGCTGCGGTCAGCACTCGTTCGAGGACCTCCTTGGGCACCGGCTCATCGCTGAACGCCCGTACGGCCCGGCGGCTGTCCACGGCCTCATACACATCCACGTCTTCGCGTCCTCTCATTCAACCGGGCCCCTCCACCGTATTCAGCGGTCAGGACCGAGCATCGCTGGGGGCTGGACGACGTTCCGACGATCAGTCAGTCGTTGATACGACTATGGGGAGTAGGAGTGATCAGACAGATGCCCAGTGGGAGCGGCTGGAGCCGCTTCTGCCGGTGAGCAGCGGGCGTTGCAGCAGGCGGCGGGACCATCGCCAGGTCGTGAACGGGGTGCTGTGCCGGATACGCACGGGCGTGCAGTGGCGCGATTTGTCCTGCGGCGGATCCAGGCCGAGGCGGACCGGCCGGCGAGATCGACTGGGACGTCTCGGTCGACTCGACGTCCGTGCGCGCGCACCACCACGCCGCCGGCGCCCGGCATGCTCCGCCGCCATCCTTCAAAGGGGGCTCTGTCCAGACGGTCAAAGTCGCTCGGGTCCGGTCGGAACTGGTCGACCGGCTGGCGGAGGTGGTGCGGGAGGTGAGGCGCTCGGCCGCTCGCGTGGCGGGTTCACTACCAAGATCCACCTGAGTGCGGACGGCCGCTGCCGGGTGCTCTCGCTGGTCATCACGCCCGGCAATACGCCGACTGCACCCAGTTCGAGTCGGTCAGCGGCAGGCCGCGCACCAAGCCTGACAGTGTCAGCGCCGACAAGGGCTACAGCAACCGCCGAACCCGCCGTTACCTGCGCAGACGAGGAATCCGCACGTCATCCCGGAGAAGGTCGACCAAGCCGCCAACCGGGCCCGACGTCATCCCGGAGAAGGTCGACCAAGCCGCCAACCGGGCCCGACGCCGCAGCGCCGGGGGTCGGCAGCCCGGTTTCGGCAGGGACCGCTACAAGAAGCGCAACACCGTTGAACGGGCGATCAACAGGCTGAAGACCTTCCGCGCGGTTGCGACCAGGTTCGACTAGCGCGGCTACCTCTACCTCGGCACCATCACCGCAGCCGCGCTCGTCATCTGGCTCCGCTCGTGATCGCCAGGACAGGGCCTAGGCCCGTCGCCAAGGGCGGCCTGGACCTCGGACTGCGGGATCTTCCGCCGTGCTGCCGTCCGTTCTGGTCGGGCTGATGGCCTACGCGCAGGTGGAGGAGCGCAGTACACCGCAGATGACGGAGCGGGCGTCGGTCGCCCGGCGGGCTGACTGAATCACGTCATCCGGCGGGCAGGTCGACCAGGAAACGTGCTCCGGGTGTGTGCTCGGCGTCGTGGGAGACCTCGCCGCCGACGGCGCGGGCCAGGCGTCGCGCGAGCGGCAGTCCCAGGCCTGCCCCGTCGTGCCCGTCGCCGGAGTCCGCTCGCCGGCCGGGCTGGAAGAGATCGTCGAGGAACTCCTCCGGTACGCCAGGACCGTCGTCGGTGACGTCGATGCGGACGCCGCCGGGCAACTGCCTTGCGGACACGGTCACCGTGGAGCCGGCATAGCGAACGGCGTTGTTCAGCAGCGGGCTGACGATGCGTTCGAGAAGAGCGGAAGCGACGCCTGCCTCGATCTGCTGGTCCGGCACGTCGACGACGGTCTTCAGTTGCTTCCGTGTGTCGAGGTCCTCGACCAGCCGACGCAGCACGGGAGCGACAGCGGTGGTACCGACGGCCGTGGTGGTGTTCTGCGCGCTTTCGCGGGCGTCGTTCAACAGCGTGTCGCAGATGGTGCGCATGGACTGGGCGGCCTCCGCGATCACCTCGTGGGTGGCGTCGGTTTCGGCGGCCGAGCGTGGGCGGGCCCGCCACCAGTCGAGCTCGACGACGATCCGGGTGAGCGGGGTGCGCAGTTCGTGGGACAGCTCCCCGGTCAGCTGCTGCTCGTGACGCAGTACGGTGCGGATGCGGTCCAGCAGTGCGTCCAACGAGGTGCCCAGGCGGGCCAGTTCGGCCGGCTGGTCCTCGGCGCCGAAACGCTGGTCGGAACCGACGGCGCTCCACTGGGTGGCCTGGTCGGTCATGGTGCGCACGGGGCGCAGTGCCCGTCCGACGGCCAGCCGCGTCAGCGCGTAGGTGCACGTGAGCATGACAGCGTCCAGGATCAGCGAGCCCGACAGCAGGGTGTCGGCGGAGCTGCGGTAGGGGGCGAGATCCGTGGCCGTGATGACGGTGGCGGTGCTGCGGAGGCCGGACACGGGTTGGGAACACAGGCGGACGAAACGAGGGTTGTCGGTTTGCATGGTCGCGCAGACCGGGCTGCCCCGCGCGGCGAGCCGGTCGGCGGCCTGGGTGAGCGCACTGTCGGCCGTGGCGGACGGCGGTTTCTCCAGCAGGCGTGTCCCGGCGTAGATCCACACGTTCGCGTCGAGCAGGCTGTCGTTGACGGTCTCCAGGACCCGCACTCGGGGCCCGCTGGTGTCGACGGTGGTGGCGACGGCGGCGGCGCGGTTGCGTAGTTCGTCGTCAGCCTGGTGCTGCAGGTGCCGGTCCATCGCGGTGTTGAACACGACGGTCAGCACGGTCATCAGGAGCGCGGCGGTGGTCAGGGCCACGAGCGAGAGCCGACCGCGCAGCGTGCGGGGCGCCAGACGGCGCGCGAGCCGGTTCATGACAGCCTGTGCCCGATCCCGCGTGTCGTGGTGAGGCCGAGGCCGCTGCCCGCTTCGCGCAGCTTGCGGCGCAGTCGGCTCAGATACTGGTCGAGGGTGTTGTCGCTGACCTGGGCGCCGTCCGGCCAGGCGGCCCTGACCAGGTCGCGGCGGGACACGAGGGTTCCGCCCGCGGCCATGAGCGTGGCCAGCAGTCGGAACTCCGTGGGAGACAGGTCGATGTCGACGTCGCCGACGTGTGCGCTGTGCCGGGTCGCGTCCAGGACCAGGTCTCCGGCGGTGGCCACGGTCGCGGGTGCGGCCCGTTTGAGTGCGGCCCTCAGTCGGGCGACGAGTTCGGCGAGATGGAACGGCTTGGGCAGGTAGTCGTCGGCTCCGGCGGAGAACCCGGACAGCCGGTCGGTGAGGTGATGGCGGGCTGTCAGGAAGATGATCGGGGCGGAGAACCCGCCTGCGCGCAGCGCCTGGCAGACGTCCCGGCCGTCCGCGTCGGGCAGCCCGACGTCCAGGACGATGGCCGCGATGTCGTCGGTGGCCAGCCGCAGGGCGGTGGCTCCGTCGGCGGCGGGCACGGGGTCGAAGTCCTCGTCGAGCAGGCCGCGACGCAGCACGTCACGCAGGGCGTGATCGTCCTCGACGACCAGGATCTTGTGGCGCATGGCCCTCCGTTGGATTGTCCGGCGCACGGGGCGTGCCGGAGACGAACGATGCGGGCAGCCACCGGATCATCGCGTACAGGCAGACTCCGAGCCATCCGGTGGCGAACAGCCAGCCGCCGATGACGTCGGTGAACCAGTGCACGCCGAGATAGACCCGGGACAGGCCCACCAGCACGCCCCAGCACCCGATGACGACCCGGAGTGGGGTGGCGCCGCGCGGGGCGCGCAGTGAGACCGCGACGATCAGCAGCCCGGCAGTGAGGGCCGCTGTGGTGGTGTGTCCCGAGGGGAAAGCCCAACCGCCCGCGGACGCCGCCCAGTCGGCACGGGCGGGACGCGGCCGCTGGACGACTGCCATCACCCCGTAGCGCAGCGCCTGACCGGTTCCTAGACAGGCAAGGCCCAGTGCGGCGGCCCCCGTCCGTCGCCGCACGGTTCGTCCCGCGACCATGCCGGCCAACGCGGCGAGGACGTAAGGGACGGCACCGCTGCCGGTATCGGTCACCCCTCGGGCCAGAGCGCCGGCGACGTCCGGCCGATGGCCGAGCGACCAGGCCAGGAGACCGTCGTCCGACCACAGCTGAGCGCCATCCTGGCCGATCACCACCATCGTGAGGGCGCCGAACACCACCCAAGCGCCGAGACCGACCGTCCCCGCCAGGTCGGCGGCGTCGCGCCGGTTCATGAGGCGCCCAGCAGCTGGCGCAGGCGGCTGGAGCCGATCCACCGGTCCACCGATCGCGACCACCGTCGCAGCATGAGCATCGACATCAGTGCGACGAGGCCACCGACCAGCACGCCGGCCATGACGTCGTGCGGATAGTGTGCGCCGACCCACACCCGTGAGACTGCCATCGCCAGGGCCGCCACTGCCGCGATCGCCCCCAGTCGACGCGAGACGAAGAGCAGGGCCACGGCAGCGGCGGCGGCGATCGCCGCGTGGTTGCTGGGGAAGGACCAGTCGCCGGGCGCCGGACACGTCTCCAGGGTCTTCACTCCAAGGCTCTGGCACGGCCGGTCCTCGCGCACCGCCAGCTTCACCAGGGCATCCACGCCATACGCAACGACCACGACCACCGGGACGGCCAGCGCCCTCACCGCAGCCGCATCCCCACCCCGTCGAGCGAACCACCAGCCCACTACCGCGAGTATGGCGAACACCGCGAGGCCGTACGTCGACCAGAACGACACCGCTCCGTCCAGCCAGGCCGGCGCATGCCGGGCCAGACGCACCACATCCAGATACGCGGAGCCGTCGACAGACGACCCGTCGAAAGCCATGATCACCTGCGTCCCCCCTCGGGCCGGCCATCCCTCCGAGCCCTGTACACCTCGGCAGCCAGGGGGATCAGCGACACGAAAATGATCAACGCCACCAGCGGGAGCAGATAACGGTCGACGTTCGGGATCGACGAGCCCAGCGCGTACCCCGCGAGGGTGAGTCCGAGGCTCCACACGAGCCCGCCGATGATCTGCCACACCGTGAACGTCCGCACCGGTACCTCCAGCGCGCCGGCCATCGGATTGAGTACGGTCCGCACCACTGGCACGAAACGGGCCAGCGTGATCGCCTTCGCATGTCCGTATCGCTCCAGCAGTTTCTCGGCGCGTTTCGCACCCTCGTGCAGACGCTGCGAGCGGCTACGGGCCAGCAGTGCTCCACCCGCCTTCCGGCCGAGCACATAGCCGCACTGCGCCCCGGCCAGGGCGCCTGCCGCCGCCGCGACCAGGAGCGGTCCCAGCGACAGGTGCACGCTCCCCTCCGCCGAGCCCGTGCACAGCAGACCGGCCGTGAAGAGCAGCGAGTCGCCCGGCAGGAAGAAGCCGACCAGCAGCCCTGTCTCGGCGAACATCACCACCCCGACGCCCAGCACGCCGAACGCCGCCAGCAGCGAATGAGCGTCCAGCACGTTCACGGCCAGCTGTGATGCCGGATGGATCGGTGTGGTCATGGCGAGGATGCCTTTCCGGTGACCCCGTGTCTGTGATTCGTCCATCCGCGTGTACGTGGCCTGGATGGAACCGCACTCGCCGAGCTTACATCTACAAGATGTAGTAGATGTTCTGTGGGTGACCGGATGCAAACGGTCACTGCAACGGAAGCCGAGGCAGAGGAGTCGGGCGTCATGGGTGACACCTACCGCACAGGGACCGGCACCTGGACTCTGCGGCGTGCGGCCACGAACCCGACGGCGCCACCCTCGACCCCGGCCCGGGTATCCGGTGCCCCGGGCGCCGGGCCCCAGCAGTTGCATCGAGGGATGACCCTCGTGGCCACGATCAGCCTGTTCATCGGGACACGGTCCGCCTGGACGACGGCGATGGCCTCACGTCCGGCCGTCGCCGGTGTCATCTCCCTCTGCTACGCCTCGATCCTCATCTGCGCCGCTCTCAGCCTCCTCGTACGGAGCCGTCGCGCGCTGATCAGGGTCGACGCCGTCGTACTGATGACCGCCGTCGCACTGGTGATCTGCGGCTACCTGCTCGATCACGCGGGCACCGACGAGGGAGTGCTGACCGCCCAGGCAGCGAAAGAGATCCTGCACGGCCATCCCGTCTACGGCCAGCCGTGGCCCTGGCTGTTCGACACACCACGCGTCGGGATCACCAAGACCATGTCCGGGGGTGCCGACTACACCTACGGCTACCCGCCGCTGACCGCGCTGCTCGCGGCCCCGGTGCACGCCGTCGTCCACTCGACGGCGGCCGCCACCCTGGTCACCACGGTCGCGCTCCTTGTCTCCTCGGTCCTGCTGTGGTTCCTGCTTCCGGCACCCTGGAGGTCAGCCGCCACCGCGGTCTGTCTCGGTTTCGGCCTCCTGCCCCACTACGCCTATGCCGGCTACCCGGCGATCACGGCTCTCGCCCTGCTCATCCCCGTGGTGGTCCGCTGGCCCACAACCGGTGAGGGCGGCCATCTCGGCTCGGGGGGAGTGGTGCGGGCGGCGTGCCTGGGCGCTGCCTGCGCGGCCCAGCAACTCGCCTGGTTCCTCGCCCCGTTCCTGTTGATCGGCCTGTACGCCGTCAGGCGCGGGGAACTCGGCCCCAGGCGGGCTCTGGCGGTGACCGCCCGCTACACGGCTACCGCCGCCCTCACCTGCGCAGCGGCCAACGCCTACTTCGCCGCCGAGGGCTTCTCCGCCTGGCTGCAGGGCGTACTCCTGCCGCTCGACCAGAAGGCGATCCTGCACGGCCAAGGCCTGATGGGCATCTCCTACTACTTCACCAACGGCAGCGGCCGCCTCGACTACTACTCCTACGGCAGCCAGCTGCTCCTGCTCGGCCTGCTCGCCGCCACCCTGCTGTTCGTCCGGCGTCTCGGCCCCGCCCTCACCGTCCTGCCATGGGCCGCGTTCTACCTCGCCACCCGCTCCCAGGACGGCTACTTCCTGATGATGACCCCACTGTGGCTCGCGGCCGCCGCCACCGTCCCGGCCGCCGCGTTCGCCACCGCCTGGCAGCCGCGACTTCCCCACGTCACCGGCCGTGCGAAGGCAGTCTTGGCGGGCGGATTGCTCGCCCCCGCCCTCGTATGCGTCGCGATCGCCGCGACGAGCCCGCCGCCCCTGCGCATGAGCCTCTTGCCGCGCTTCGCCACGCACCACGCGCGCGTGGGTGTCACCGCCATCGACGTGCGGGCAGTCAACACCACCGGTACGGCGCTCACCCCACACTTCGCGAGCCGCACCGGCCAGGGTGCCTCCAACTGGTGGACCATCTCCTCCGGCCCCGCAGTGCTCGGCCCGCACGCCTCGGCCGAGTACCAAGTGAAGCCAGCGGGAGGGTTCCGCGCGATGCCGGGCGGCCACGGCCCGGGTACTTATCTCATCGCCGTCACCGGCACCCCGATGACGATCACCACGGCCCACATTCCGGCTGCTCCTTCCGCGACCCAGTAGCGAGGGCACCAGGCGGGCGTACACGGACGGGCGCGCCTGGCGAAGCCGCGGCAGATGCCGACGAGGTGTGTTGCCGAGCCCGTATCCCGACTGTTCGGCATTCGTGGTGGTCAGCCGTGGTCGCGCAGCGGGCCGACGCCGTAACCCCGTTCCTGACAGGTGTCGAGGATCCGAGGCAGCGCGCCCAGCGTCGAACGCCAGGCGCCGGGGGCGGAGGTGCAGTCGGAGTCGTGGAGCAGGATCGTGCCGCCGCCGTGCAGGTCGGCGGTGACGGCGCGGTGGACGGAGTGCGGGGTGGCGCGTGCCGTCCAGTCCTCCCCCCAGCAGGTCCACAGCACCGGGGTCAGGTCGAGGCGGCGGGCCGCGAGGTGGGCCGCGGTGGACATGACGCCGTACGGGGGCCGGAAGAGCGTGGGCTGCCGTCCGGTGATCGCGGCGACGGTGTCGCGGGCCCGGCGGAAGTCGTCATAGGTGGCGCGCGGGCCACGCAGCAGCAGGGGGCGGTGCAGCCAGCCGTGGACGGCGACCTCGTGACCGGCCGCCGCGATCTCGCGGACCAAGCCGGGGGAGCGGTGTGCCTCGCCGCCGAGCAGGAAGAACGTGGCGTGCACTCCGCGCCCGGCGAGCAGCCGTAGAAAGTGCGGGGTGGAGCGGGGGTCGGGGCCGTCGTCGAAGGTCAGGGCGATGTGGTTCATGCGGCCGCGGCCCGAGAGGCGGGGCATGAGGCGGTTGCGCAGCGGTCCGAAGGTGGAGACGACGGGTGCGGCGTGGGCGGCGGCGAGGACGGGTACGGCGGCGAGGGCGGCCGTGCGCAGTGTCGGGGCGATGTTCACGAGTGGTCGTCTTCCGGCGGGGAGGTGTGCTCCGGTGGGAAGCCGTCCGGGTCGAGGCGGTGGCTGATGGCGTGGATGATGTCGGGACCGTCGGTCGTCGCCACCCCCGTGGCGACGGCGCCGGCCCACACGGCGGACGCGAGGACGGCCGTGGCGGCGAGCCGGCGCGTCGTACGGTGCCGGTGTGCAACCGGGCGAAGACCCCGGTCGGGGAGTCCGGACCGGTGCACGCGCGCAATCTCGGCCGTCGGGCAGCCGTCGGGGGACTGAGCGAACAGGGCGAATCCCGTTGCCCGTTGCCGACGTCCGAGCGGGCCGTCGATCAGCTCGCACAGCACCGCCTTGAGGTCGGCCGGGTCGCGTATCCAGACGGCTGCGCCGGCTTCGTCCAGGGCGGCGGCGTTGGTCAGCCCGTGCCCGGGTATGCAGCGGTAACTGGCCACGGGCAGGCCGCAGGCGAATGCCTCCAGCGAGGTGAGCCCGCCGGCGTTCTGGACGAGGACGTCGGCTGCGTGCATCAGGGAGGGCATGTCGTCGACCCAGCCGAAGGCATGGTCGATGCCGTCGGCGCGCAGCTGCTCGGCCAGGGCCTCGTTGCGGCCGCAGACGACGACCGGGACGGCGGCGCCGCGGTCACGCAGCTCCCGGGCCACCGTGCGGACCGGGCCCACCCCCCAGGACCCGGCGACCAGCAGAGCCAGCGGGGCGTGGGACGGCAGCCCGAACCTCTCCCGGGCGCGGCCACGCCCCCGTACGTCGCAGGGCCGGAAACGAGGGTCCGTGACCGGCCCGCGCACGCGCACGTCCCGGGCCCCGGCCGTGCGCGCCTGGGCGGCGGGCACGGCGTGAGCGGCGAGGTGGACGTCCACACCCGGCGCGACCCACAGCGGATGCACCGAGAAGTCGGTCAGATAAGTGAGGACCGGCACGGCCAGCCGACCGTCCAGGCGCAGGTTGCCCAGGACTCGGCTGGCCCCGGGGTAGGTGGAGACGACGGCGTCGGTGCCCGGCGGCAGGGCGCGCAGTACCCGGTCCTGTGCCGTGCGCAGCAGCGTCCGCGCCACCGGGCCGCCACCCCCGGCGCGCTCGGTGCTGGAGTAGATCCGCTGGTAGGCCCAGGGGGCTCGCACCAGCATCCGGTGATAGCCCTCCTGGACGGTGCGGCCCAGGTGGGCGGGGAGCAGGTCCAGCAGGTCGAGGCGGTCCACGGTGTAGCCCTGCGCGGCGAGACGGCGGGCGAGCTCGGCGGCGGCACCGTCGTGACCGGCTCCCACGCTCGCGGAGACGATCGCGACCCGTCCCGCGCCGGGCGTCGCGGCGGACTGCGGAGGAGGGGCGCCCGTGAGTGTGTGTCTGGGCGCCGTGCTCGCGCGGTGGGGCATGGGTTTCCTCCGCAGGGGACGGAAGCGGCGGAACTCTACGAGTTGTAGTAGTTCACGGTTCGAAGGCCGGAGCATACCTCCTACAACTAGTAGGAGGTGGCCGGGTAGTCTGTGCGGACGGTCGGCGAACGGAGGCATCCGGTGGAGGAGCGAGAGGACGGCGGCGTCCGAGGGGCGTCCGGCAGGCGGGGCCGCGGCGAACTGGAGAGCGATGTCCTCGCCGCGCTCTGGGCCGCCGACGGCCCGCTGACCGCCGGCCAGGTCCGGGAGGCGCTGCCGGGCGACCTGGCCTACACGACCGTCCTGACCATCCTGTCCCGGCTGTACGACAAGGAGATGCTGGTCCGGCACCGCGAGGGCCGCGGCTACGCCTACGAACCGGTGCGGGACGAGGCGTCGCACACCGCCCAGCGCATGCGGTCGCTGCTTGAGGGCGGTTCCGACCGCGAGGCGGTCCTGGCCCGCTTCGTCTCGGAACTGTCCGAGCAGGACGAGCACGTGTTGCATCAGCTCCTGTCCGGGCACGCGCGCGCTGAGGACGATCACTCCGGAGGGAGGGCGTAAAGCCGTGCTGTTCAGCGTCTACATTCCCTTCGCGGTCACGGCAGTGCTCGCAGTGCTGGCGCCCCGACTTGCCCCCCTGCTGCCCCCGCGTCCCGCCGCCTGGGCGCTGGCCTGCGCCGCGCTCGTCACCTCCGTCGGCTGGGCGGGGGCACTGGCCCTGCTGGCGTTCACCGGTGTGGCGCAGATCCCGGAGGTCGCGGAGCAGGGCCGCTGGTCGGTGGCCGCGCTGCGCGCCGAGGACCCGGTGTACCTGGTCGTCGCGGTTGCCAGTGCGCTGCTGCTGACCGCAGGCACCGTCTCGCTGGGCATCGCCGCCGTACGGCAGACCCGGCACGTCGTCCGGACGCGTCGGGAGTGTGCCCGGCTACCACAGACGGAGCTGGTGGTACTGGACGACGACGCCCCGATCGCGTTCGCATTGCCCGGAAAGCCGGGACGCGTCGTCGTCTCCCGCGGGATGCTGCGCTGCCTCGGCGACCGGGAACGCGCGGCCCTGCTTGCCCACGAGCGAGCCCATCTGCGAGGGCGCCATCACCTCTTCCAGGGCTTGTGGCGGCTCGCGGCGGCCCTGAACCCACTGCTGCGACCGTTGGCCGTCGCGGGCGAGTTCGTCCTGGAACGCTGGGCCGACGAGGAGGCCGCGGCCCGGGTCGGCGACCGCACGGTTGTCGCCCACGCCGTCGGCCGTGCCGCCCTGGCATCCGCCGGTGCGCCCCACCCCGCGGCTCTGGCCGCGACCGGCGGGGTGGTGCCGCAGCGTGTGCGCGCCCTGTTGGCCCCGCCACCCGCACGCCGGAGGCTGCCGCTGGTGGTGGGCGGCTTGCTCCTGGCCGTGTGCTGCGTGAGCCTCGCAAATGCCGCGTCCGACAGCGACCGGATGGTGGACAGCGCGCAGTGCGCGGCGTACGCAGCTGCCCCGAGCGCACCGTCGGCGGAAGACCACCGGCACGAACCCGACATCTGCCGCCGGTGACGCGGGTACCGGGTTCCGGAGCACCGCTCGTAGCGACGCGGCGCCGGGCCCTGTCGGCTACACGGTCCAAGTCGTGAGCGGACCATGACCGAGATGGTCCTTGGTGTCGCGTGCGCCGGGCAGGGCGCGGGAGCAGTCGCGCTGGTGGGCAGGATGAAGTCTCGATGACGGCTCGACGATCAGGCGGGTCTGGGTGGCCTCGAACTGCCTCTTGTCTCGCTGGTAACAGCAGAACACCAGGGCCATGCCGAGGTTGCCGACGATGCCGATCCCGCGGTCGTAGCTGCAGCCCCGGCGCAGGATGCGGGAGCTGTCGGTCTCGGCGAGGCGGGTGCGGGCGGCGAGTGGGGGCGCCGGTCCCGGAGCTTCATGAACATGGGGATGATCCGGGTGGCCTGGTAGCTGTCACCTCTGGCCCACGCGGACGCACCGCGGTGCCGCCGACCGGGATCAGGCGGTCGGCTGAGTGTCCTCGCGCCGGAAGGGGAATCCGCTGCCCGCCGGTTCGGAGCTTGTGTCGCGGGCTGCGAGGACGGACGGCGCGGCGGCCTATAACGTCCTTCCAGGTGTTCTGGACGCAGGTTGGACACAAGGATCGGAAAAGACTGACAAGGGCCGAGAAGCACTGAGGCGCCATACCGCGTCTGAGCTGGGGAAACGGCCAAGATTGGCATTGATCGACAAGGGTCGCCAAGATCCTCAAAGGACTCATAATCCGTCGGCCGTGGGTTCGAGTCCCACCCGCCCCACCATGCACGCCTGTGACCTGCGGAAACGTCTCAGCGGGCATGTGGATTCAGGGCTTTGGACTACGGGGCTGAATCCGCTGCTCGTGAGTTCAACTCCGTGGTTATGGGCGTTAGTTCGAATCGCTCTGACCTGCGCTGACGTGTTCGCCCGACGTCGGGACAGGGCTCCGCAAAAGGTCAGTGTGAGCGGCTGGACGCCAAGTTCTGGACGCTGGCAGGACGCGAGGAATCGCAAGCACCCGCTTAGTGATCTTCGAGACCGGTGGAAACGGCCCAGCCCGCCGGCCAGCGCAAGCGCATGGAGCGAGGGCCGTCGCCGGTGGGGTGCGATGCCTCTGCGAGTGCGGTCGGCGAGAGGTTTGATGTCAGTCCGTGCCGCTGTGTGGAGGTCACTGCCTGAGGTTGATCATGCGGACTGGTTGTCCTGTCGTGCGGGCGATGGTTTCGAAGTCGCGGTCGTAGTGGAGCAGCGTGAGTCCCGCCTCTTCCGCGGTGGCGGCCACCAAGAGGTCGACGGGGCCCGCGCTGCGGTGCTCCCCCTTGGTCGTGAGTTGCTCCTGGACGATGCGGGAGCGGCGGAAGACACCGTCCGGCATGGGGCACCAGGCGTAGTGGGCGTCGAGGGCAGCCTTCAAGCGGGTGCGGTCTGCGGCCGAGCGGGCCGAGTACAGCACTTCCAGCTCGGTGAGGTCGCAGATCGCGACGAGGCCGGCGGCGATCCTGTCCTCCCATTCGGCCGTGTTCTGGCGGAGCAGCACGCGGGCAAGGGCGGAGGTGTCGATGAGGTAGTCGGCGACGGTCACTCGTCCGCCCCGGTGCTGCGGTCGTCGCCTGTCGCCCCCGCGCTCGTGGGGCGGTAGGCGCGCTTGTCCAGTAGGAGATCCATGTCAAGGGAGCCGTCGGCCACCAGTTCGCGGGCTTCGTCGAGCGCGCGTAGACGCCGGTAGCGGGCCGAGACCTCACGCAGGGCCGTGTTGATCGTGTCGCGCTTGGTGGTAGTGCCGAGTTCCTTGGCTGCTGCTTCCAATGCCTCGTCGTCGAGGTCGATGACGGTGCGACTCATGGTGCCCCTCCTGCGAAACCAGCCGGATATATAAAGGTACGTGATCCCTTATATATCCGCCAGGCCGGCGCGAGGGTGGGGCGGCCGACGACGGCAGGTTCGGGCGCCGTCGGGTCGTCCCATGGTGGAGACCGACGCGGGTCTCCGGGGCCAGGTCGCGGGGCGCGCCACTGAGGCCGACGTACCCGCCGGGGTCGGCATGGACCGCACCCGACACCACCCTCCCCAATTCGTCAGCGGCGCATGTACGCCACGCCTCGCCAGGCGAGCGGCAGGAGTCCTGCTGCCAGGGCGGTCTTGAGTGTGTCGGTGATGAGGAACGGGGTGATTCCCAGGGCGATGGCCTGCGGGGCGCCGAGGTGCATGTCCATGGCCAGCCACACTGTTCCGGCCAGGTAGATGACGGCGTTGCCCAGCGTCATCAGCCCCACGGTGCCCAGGATGCCGCGGTCGTGGCCGCGGCGGGCGAGTTCGCCGACGAGGGCGGCGACGAGGACGAAACCGATGACGTAGCCGAAGGCGGGGCCGCCAGGGCCGTGGGTGTGGTTGGCGAACCAGGGCACTCCGGCAGTACCGGCGGCGAGGTAGACCAGCATGGCGGCCGCCCCGCGAACGGTGCCCAGCGCGGTGCCGGCCAGCAGGACCGCGAGGGTCTGGAGGGTGAAGGGCACGGGGCTGAGCGGAGTGTGCAGGGAGACCTGGGCGCAGAGGCCGGTGATGCCCGCGCCACCGATGACGAGAAGGGTGTCCCGCAGGAGAGCGGATCCGGGGACGAGGTCGGCGAGCACTCCAGGGCGGGGGTTCGCCTGCAGGGCGGCGGTCGTGGTGGTCATGCCGGTAGAGATCCGTTCTCGGAGGGGTGGGGCCGGGAGAGGGCCGTCGGCAGAAGGTCGAGGAGTGCACCCACACTCTCGACGGTGAGATGCGGGCGCTGTTCGAGGGGCAGCGTCGCGGAGTGGTCCGCCGGGTGGATGCCGGTGGCCACCGCGATGCCGAGGGCGTCGGCGCGCCGGGCCATCGCCATCTCCAGTTCCGGGTCGTCTCCGACGACGGCGAGGTGCCGCGGGTCGACGCCCAGTCGGCGCGCGGCGCAGCGCAGGCCGGTCAGCGAGGGCTTGCCCACGACCTGTTCGGTGACGCCCGTGACACTGCTGATCATGGCGCAGATGGCCCGGGAGGTGCCCAGGGCCCTGCCGTCGGCGCTGGCGAAGAACACCGACTGCGAGCTGCTGCAGAGGGTGGCGCCGCCGAGTACGGCGTGGCAGGCGGCCTCCAGGTCGGCCATGGTGAACTCGGGGTACCAGCCGACCAGTACGGCGTCGGCCTCCGGTTTCCCCTTCGGCGCGACGATCTCGATGCCGGCCTCCCGCAGCGGCTCCTTCAGGCCGTCGCCGCCGAGCACCAGCGCACTGCGGTGGCCCATGGCCAGGAAGTGGTCGACGGCGCTGGTGGCGGGGGTGAGCATGGCGTCGTCGGGCAGGTCGAAGCCGATGCGGCGCAGCGTCGCGGCGTAGGCCTCGGGCGTGCGGGTGGTCCCGTTGGTGAAGGTGACCCAGGGCAGGCCGCAGGCGGTGAGGGCGGCAGTGAGTTCCAGGGCACCGGGGAGGGGGGCGAGCCCGTGGTTGCGTCGGTCGCCCAGGACGAGCGTGCCGTCCATGTCGAAGACGACACCGCGGACGGCCCGCAGACGGTCGGTCAAGTCGGCGGTCGAGTCAGCGGTTTCGGCGGTCACGGTGCAGCTCCAGTCGGAAGTCGGGCCGGTCCAGGACCAGTTCGGGTGTCCCCGGCCGTGTCCGCAGACCGTGCAGCAGGTCGAGGACCGGTTTGACGTCGGGGTTGTAGTGCCGCCGGGCCGGTCCGGCCGCCACCATGGCGTCCACCTGTTCGGCGGGCATGGTGGCCCGCAGGAGCAGTTCCTCGTCGCTGATGCCGCGAGGGAAGCGCCGGCGCAGTTCGGCGACGGTGGGCGGGGGCGCTTCCTGGGCCAGTTCCCTGGCGCGCGGCCGGCTCAGGATGCGGTCTGCGACCTGCGGGTCGACGGGGGCGGTGGGGCGGCCGAAGCTGCCCAGCACGTACCGGATCACCGGGTCGGAGACGTTCTCGTAGCGTTCGGAGCCGATGACGTTGTAGAGGGCCTGGGTGCACACCATCTGCGGGAAGGGGGTGACCATGATGGGATGGCCGAGTTCGGCACGGACCCGGGTCACCTCCTCGATGACCGCGTCGAAGCGGTCGCTGAAGCCCAGTTCGTCGAGCTGGCGGCGCAGGGTGGTCATCACGCCGCCGGCCACCTGGTGGCGCATGAACGCGGCGTCGTAGTCCCGGGGGCCGCCGACGGGCAGCCCTTCTGCCGCCGCCATGCGGTCGAAGTAGTCCGCGACCATGCCCAGCAGCCGGTCGTCGACGTCCACGGTGTGGCCGAGTTCGCGCAGATTCGCAACGATCTGCCTTGCGTTGGGCAGCGACGTGCCGCCCGCCAGGGCCCCGCAGGCCACCTGGAGCGTCTCAACACCCAGCTCGGCGGCCTTGAGGTAGGTCAGGCCGGGCAGGCCGATCGTGCAGTGGGAGTGCAACTCCAGCGGTTTTCCGCCGAGGTTGCCCAGAACGGCCGGGATCAGAGTGGCGGTACGTTCAGAAGTCAGTAGCCCACCGGGGTCCTTGATGTAGACGCGGTCGAGGTCCGGACAGACGGCCATCTGCGCGGCGAGCGCGCCGTAGTGCACGTCGTCGTGGACGTCACTGACGGTGAAGGTGAGCGCGCCGACGATCTCGGTGGCGCCGGCCGCACGGATCATACGTGCGGACGCGCGTACGGCGTCCATGTCGTGCATGGGGTCGAGAACGACGTACCGCGTGACGCCGTTGGCCACCAGCCGGTCGTAGACCAGCTGCATGAATTCGGGGTGCGCGGCCTCCCAGGAGATGAAGCGCAGTCCGGTGCCGATGAACTGCAACGGGGTGTTCGGCATGGCGCGGTGCGTCAGCCGGATGCGTTCCCAGGGGTCCTCGCGGTGGGTGCGCACCGCCATGCCCATGTGGGTGCTGGAGGTGTAGTCGAGGGCGCGGAAGCCGACCCGGTCCAGTACCGGCGCGATCTGCAGGATCTTGCCCGTGTCGAGTCCGGTGGCGCTCCACAGGCTCTGGTTGCCGTCGCGCAGCGACACGTCGACGAGCTGGATGTCAGCCACGGCTGCCTCCTGCCGGGTGGTCCCGCAGGAACCGGGTGAACCAGGCGGTGTCCACGCCACCATCGATGAACTCGGCCTCCGCCAGCACCTCTTGGTGCAGCGGGATGTTGGTGCTGACTCCGCTGACCGCGCACCGAGCGAGGGCACCGCGCAGCCGGGTCAGCGCGTCGGCGCGATCCCGGCCGTGGACGATCAGTTTCGCGAGCAGCGAGTCGTAGTACGGCGGCACGCTTGCGCCCGCCTGGAGGTGCGTGTCGATCCGGATGCCGTCTCCGAGCGGCCAGACCGCCTCCGTCACGGTGCCCGGGCTCGGCTGGAAGTCGCGTGCCCAGTCCTCGGCGTTGATACGGCACTCGACGGCGTGGCCGGTGAAGGACACGTCAGCCTGTCCGAAGGAGAGCGATCGTCCTTCGGCGACGGCGAGTTGCTCGGCCACGAGGTCCAGGCCGGTGATCGCCTCGGTGACCGGGTGCTCGACCTGGATGCGGGCGTTCATCTCCAGGAAGTAGAAGGT
This sequence comes from Streptomyces sp. NPDC048751, assembly GCF_043198595.1. Classification (NCBI taxonomy): domain Bacteria; kingdom Bacillati; phylum Actinomycetota; class Actinomycetes; order Kitasatosporales; family Streptomycetaceae; genus Streptomyces; species Streptomyces sp. NPDC048751. The sequence goes on along the minus strand of NZ_JBICUX010000009.1, from coordinate 386,210 downwards.
GCCCCGGTCCACGTCGACGAGGAACTCGACCGTGCCCAGGCCCCGGTACTCCAGATGCTTGCCGAGTGCCACCGCGGCGCGGTGCATCTCCTCACGCAGCGCCGGGTCGAGGGCGGGCGCGGGTGCCTCCTCGATCAGCTTCTGGTAGCGGCGCTGCACGGAGCAGTCGCGGGTGCCGAGGTGGACGACGTTCTCGCCGTCCGCGAGAAGCTGCACTTCCACATGCCGTCCGGTGGCGACGAAGCGTTCGAGATAGACGCGGGGATCACCGAAGGCGGCGCCCGCCTCGGCCACGGCGAGATCGACGGTGGCGGCCAGGTCCGCGGGATCGTGCACCTGTTTCATGCCCCGGCCGCCACCGCCGCCCACCGCCTTGATCAGCAGCGGGAAGCCGATCTCCGCGGCGAGCCGCTCCGCGTCCGCCGTGTCCTCCAGCGGCCCGCCGGGCACCACCGGCAGCCCGGCCGCGACGGCGTGCCTGCGGGCCTCCAACTTGTCGCCCACCGCGGCGAGTTGTTCCATGGTGGGGCCGATGAACACGATGCCGGCCTCGGCGCAGGCCCGGGCCAGGCGCTGGTTCTCGGAGAGGAAGCCGTATCCCGGGTGGATGGCGTCGACACGGGCGGCCTTCGCGGCGGCGAGTACGGCGTCCACGTCCAGGTAGCTGGCCGAGGACGGGGGAGGGCCGAGGCGGACCACCCGGTCGGCGAGCCTTGCCGGTACGGAGTCGAGGTCGGCGTCGGACGCCGCGAGGACCGCCTCGACGCCGAGCCGTTGACAGGTCCGCAGGATGCGCAGGGCGATCTCACCGCGGTTGGCGATCAGAACACGTCGGAGGGTCACGACGCCGCCCCTCCGGCTCGTGTGTCGACGAGCATCAGCACGCCGCTCTGCTCGGCGAACTCGCCGTCCCGCAGGCAGATGTCCGCCACCGTGCCGGATGCCCCGGCGTAGACGGAGTTCATCAGCTTCATCGTTTCGACGATCCCGACCACCGTGGTCTCGGTGACCTCGTCCCCGATCTCGACGAACGGAGGCGCTCCGGGCTTCGGTGCCCGGTAGAACGCTCCGGGGAGAGGGGTGCGTACCTCGGTCAGGCCCTCGCGGGCGGGCGCCTGCTGCTGCTCGGGAGCAGCGCCGCCCCGCTCCGCACGCGCTCGGCCGTCATCGACCAGTACCGCTTCGGCTGTCGTACGCGAGGACTGCGTCCACGCGCCGTCGTCGCCGCGGCGCAACGACAGCTCGAACCGGCCGGTGCGCAGATGGAGGCGGTCGACCTCCATGCCGTCGATGATCCGCAGGATGTCCCGGACGTCTTCGCCGGTCAGGTTCACTTCGTGCCCCCGCCGGAGCCCGTCCCGCCGAGCAGCGACAGCACATGGTCGAACGCCCTGGCCTTGGGTGCGGCCACGGGAGCCCGCTCACGGCTCGCCCAGACCGTCTCGGGGCGGCTCTGCAGCAGGAAGATGTTGTGGCCCGGGACAAGGTTGCGGGAGATCGCCCACTCGATGTCCTGCGGGGTCCCGTAGTGGGACTCGACCTGCCGGCCGAGCCGTACGAGTTCGTGGATCTCCTCGTCGGACAGACAGGGTTCCTCGCGGAGGTATTCCGGCACGTCCTCCTCCAGCACCCCGACGCCGCTGGGGTCCATCCGGTGCTGTCGCAGCTTCGCCGAGACGGTGCGGGAGCAGATGTCCCCAGTGACCTTGCCGATGACGTACTTGTCGGGTGTCACATCGCCGCTGACCAGCGCGGACCCCAGGCCCCAGGAGCCTTCCAGGGCGACGACCGAGCGGTCCCCGGTGAGCGGGCTGCGGGTGAACATGACACCGGCGCAGCGCGGGTCGATCATGCGCTGGACGACGACGGCCATGGCGAGGTCGTGTTCCGGCAGGCCGAGCCGTCGCCGGTAGCTGACCGACTCGACGCTGTAGAGGCTGGCCCAGCAGCGGCGGACGTGCTCGACAAGGGAGTCCTCGCCGCGCACCCACAGATAGGTGTCCTGCAATCCGGCGAAGCTGGCGTCCTCCGCGTCCTCGCTGGTGGCGCTGGAGCGTACAGCGACGGGTGCGCGCTGGCCCGGGGTGTCGGACTCGCTGTCCAGACCCCGGTACAGGTGGCGGATCGCCTCCGCCACCTCCGCGGGCAACTGGGCCGCCTCGATGCGTTCCCTGACCGGTGTGACCGCGCGGGTGATCGCCTCGGTGTCCTGGGCGTCCAGCCCCTCGATGGCGGTACGGATCTCACCGCCTGGGTCGAGAGCGGCGAGGAAGGCCTCGAAGGCCGCGGTGGTCACGACATAGCCGGGCGGTACGGGCGCGCCGGCGAAGGTGAGTTCGCCGAGGCCGGCGCCCTTGCCACCGACCGTGGGCCGGTCCGTCAGCCGGAGTTCCCCGAACGGGCGGGCGAAGGGTGTCGTACTCATGGTGTGCCTCCCGCGCTCAGTCGAGGATGGTGACGATGCCGCGGTCGCCGTCCACGCGCAGCCGCTGGCCGGTGGTGATCCGTTTGGTGGCGTGGCCGGTGCCGACGACGGCGGGCAGTCCGTACTCGCGGGCCACGATCGCCGCGTGCGACATGGTGCCGCCGATGTCCGAGACAGCTGCCGCGATCTTGCCGAAGACCGGGCCCCAGCTGGGCGCGGTCACCGGACAGACCAGCACCTCGCCCTCCTGTACCTGCCCGATGTCGTTGGCGCTCAGTAGCACCCGGGCGGTGCCCTCGACCACGCCCGGGGAGGCAGCGAAGCCCCGCACCTCGTGGTCGCCGGCCGTGACCGGAGTGGACCAGGCCTGGATGGTCTCGGCGGTGATGCCCCACAGCATGCGGACCGCCGGGTCGTTGAGTGCCTCGGGGACCGGCCCCAGCGCGGGCGGCGGGGACCAGCCCGCGAGCGCGTCGAGCATCCGCTTGCGCTCCGCGACCGTCTCGCGCACATGGGCCGAGCCCACCGGCTTGCTGCCCGCCGCCCATGCGAGCATCACATCGGTCAGCGCCTGTGCGACCTCGGTGTGGTTCAACTGGAAGACGTCCTCGGCGTCGGCCAGGACACCCTGGTCGCGCAGCAGTGCGCCGAACTCGCGGACCTTGGCGAAGAACTTCGTGGTGAAGTAGTGCTCGCAGTAGAAGTTGTGGTCCTCGACGAAGGGGAACACCGCGCGGGCCAGGCCCAGCATCTGGTCGAAGGCGGCCTGCTCCTCCTCGCCGGCCAGCAGGGAGCGGTACTCCTGGGCGATGCGCTCGCGCTCAGCCGTGAGCTGTTCGGTCGGGCGGTCCAGCAGCTCGCCTCTCCTGGCCTGGTCGACATAGCCGGGCAGCGCCGCGAACGGCACCGTGAGGTCGTCGTTCCAGCTGCGGTGGTGGTGGTAGAAACCGGCGCCGGTCGACATGTTGAACCACGGCTCGCGCGCGTCGTCCAGGGCCGTCAGCCACCTGCGGCCGCCGTCGCCGCGGACGGCGAGCGCAGCCAGCACTTTGTCGGGGTCGCAGCCCTCCACGAACAGGTCGTCGACGCCGTACTCGACCGCCAGTTTCGCCAGTTTCTTCAGCTCGTCGTCCGGGCGGTAGAGGATGACGTCGATCCCCGCGACCATGCGGGCCACGTCCTGGTCGGGGATCTCCGGGAACGACGACTTGCAGAACTCGAAGAACACGACGTAGGCGCCGTAGCCGAGCATCAGGAACTCCGAGTGGTGGTGCCACATCTGGGAGTAGAGGTCGATCAGCCGGTGGTAGTTCTCGCGGACGTAGTGGTTCTGGGCCACGCCCTTGGCCTGGAACACCACGTCCGGGTCCTCGAACTCCGGCAGCCGGGGCACCTCGATGCGTTGGACCTCGTCGATCAGGGCGGTGATGCGGGTGACCCAGCCCTGGTAGAGCTCGTCCCAGTTCTCGTAGTAGTGGCCGGCCCGCTCGCTGAAGACCGCCAGTCTGCGCTGGATCTCCTCGGGATCGGTGACCGGGTTGGCGGTGATGTACACGCGGCCGTTGACGATGCGGTGCTCGATGCCGAGCGTGGTGGGGAAGACGAACATGCGCGCCGTGTTGGCGCCGAGCGCGGTGTAGGGAGCCTCGGCCGTGACGGCGTCGAACGCGGGCATGGGCTCGGGGAAGTGCATCGCGTTGTAGAACCAGAACCGCTGGTCGTCCTCTGGCTGGAACCGGGTGTAGTACGGGTACATCGACGCCCAGTCTTCGGCGCCCGCCACATCGGTCAGTTCTGAGGGCAGTGGGAAGCGGGGGGCGGGTCTGGCATCGTTCACGGTGCTCTCCAGGGTGTGCGGCTCAGGCTGTAGGGAGCGGGGATCCAAGGTTGGTGCGGCTCAGGCGGCCGCGGCGGCGAGGGGGTAGTCGCGCTGGGTCCGGGCGTAATCGGCGAGGGCGTCGAGCGCGCGCGGGTCGGCCACCGCGCTGCGGTCGGCCGCCTGCTCGACGGGGGTGCCGAGCAGGATCCGGCGCGCCGGCACCTCCAGTTTCTTGCCGGTCAGGGTGGTCGGGACGGCCGGGACCTGGATGATCCGGTCCGGCACGTGACGGGGGCTGTACTCCCTGCGGAGCCGGTCCCGGATCGTCCGCTCGAGGACGGCGTCGAGGCTGACGCCGTCGTCCAGCGCCACGAACAGCGGCATGAAGAAATTCTCGTCCGGCAGGTCGAGGCTGACCACCAGGGCTCCGGTGACCTGGTCCAGGGCCTCGACGACCCGGTAGATCTCCGCGGTGCCGATGCGCACGCCCTGCCGGTTGAGCGTGGCGTCGGAGCGGCCCAGTACGAAGCAGCCGCCGCGGGCGTTGACCTTGAAGAAGTCGCCGTGCCGCCACACGCCGGGGAAGTCCTCGAAGTACGTGCGGCGGTACCGTTCGTCCCCGTCCGGGCCCCAGAACGTCACCGGCATGGACGGCATCGGCTCCGTGATCACCAACTCACCGACCGCGTCGAGGACCCGGTGGCCGTTCTCGTCGTAGGCGTACGCGGCGACCCCCAGTGACCGCGCCTGCATCTCGCCGGCGTACACGGGAAGGGTGGGCACCCCGCCGACGAAGCCGGTGCAGCAGTCGGTGCCGCCGCTGCCGGTGGCGATCCACAGGTCCGCCTTCACGTTGCCGTAGAACCAGGCGGTGCACTGGGGCGACACCGGGGAGCCTGCCGGCATGACAGTGCGCAGGGCGGACAGGTCGTAGCGTTCGCCGGGCACGATGCCGGCCTTGGCCATGAGATCGACATAGGCCGGGCTGGCGCCGAAGAAGGTGGCGCGGGTGTCCTGCGCGATCCGCCACAGCACATCCGGCTCCGGGTGGGCGGGGTTGCCGTCGTAGAGCACCGGGCAGGCACCGACCAGCAGCGAGCTGATCAGGAAGTTCCACATCATCCAGCCGGTGGTGGTGAAGAACATCGGCCGGTCGCCGACGCGCAGGTCCATGTGGAAGGTCTGCAGCTTCAGCTGCTCCAGCAGGATGCCGCCGTGGCCGTGCACGATCGCCTTGGGCAGTCCCGTGGTGCCCGAGGAGAACAGCACCCACAGGGGGTGGTCGAAGGGGACATACTCGAAGGTGAAGCCCTCGGCGGGTACCGGCGGGTGATCGAGGATCTCGTCCCACAGCGACTCGCCGTGCGAGGCCGCCGGGACGTTCCCGTCGGCCGGACACGGAAGGCGGATGACGTGCTCCAGCCCGGGCAGGGCCCCCGCGATGTCACGCCCTTCCTGCCGACGGTCGAAGAACCTTCCCCCGTAGCGGTAGCCGTCGACGCAGAACAGGACCTTGGGCCCCAGCTGGCCGAAGCGGTCCACGACACCTCGCCAACCGAAATCGGGGGAGGCGCTCGCCCACACGGCGCCGATGGCCGTCGTCGCGAGCATCGCGATCGCGGCCTGCGGCACGTTCGGCAGATACCCGCACACCCGGTCGCCGGGGCGCACGCCGAGCGCCCGCAAGCGTGTCGCCAGCACGCGCACCTGGCCCGCGAAGTCCTCCCACGGCATCCCGGCCGGAGCGGCGCCCTCCGAGCAGAACACCAGGGCGTCCGCACCCGGCCGCTCATGGCGCAGGACATGCTCGGCGTAGTTCAGCCGCGCCCCGGGAAACCACTCCGCGCCGGGCATGTCCTGCTCGCCGAGCACGGTGGAGTACGGGGTCTCGGAGCGGACGTCGAAGTAGTCCCACAGCGCACCCCAGAAGCCCTCCAGGTCGGTGACCGACCAGCGCCACAGTGCGTCGTACCCGTGGAAACGCAGCCCACGCTCCCGAGACAGCCAGTCCGCGAACCGCGTCACATTGGCCTCGGCCACCCGCCGCGCGTCAGGCGTCCACAGCAGCTCGCCTTCGGCCACCACGGCGGACCCACCGGTGTCGCCGGGCGTTGGAGCAGTGGCAGGGGAGTCCCCTGCTGCCTCGACGGCCATGTCGCCTCCTCGCGTCAGTGAGGGAACGGTCCCCGACGAGCCGTGACGCGAGCAACAGTTGCCTGCCAGCTTTTCACGTGGTGAAATCCACTTCACATCTGCGCAGGTGAGGATGGCCCCATGCGGCAGTACCAGGTGAAAACGATCAGTTCTCTGGAGCGCGGCCTGCGGGTGCTGAGGGCTCTGGAGGAAATGCGCGCGGCAAGCCTGCACGACCTGCACCAGGTGACCGGCATCCCCAAAGCCACCCTGATCCGCATCCTCCACACCTGCAACCAGCAGGGCCTGGTCTGGCAGCGGCTCGCCGACGGGGCCTTCGTCGCGAGCCTCAGACCGCAACGGGTCCCGCACAACGACGCCGAGTGGCTCGGCGAGCTGGCCTCCTCGGTCCTGGAAGAGCTGTGTGAGCGGGTCATGTGGCCCTCCGTGCTGACCGTTCCCCGGCTGGACTACATGGAGACGATCGACACCAACAGCCCCAGGGCGTACTTCGACGAGGTGGTCCCCGTCGCCCCGATCGGCTTTCGTTCGCACATGCTGCTCGGCGCCTCGGGCAGGGCCTACATCGCCTTCTGCGCCGAGCAGGAACGGGAAGCTGTCCTGCGCCGACTTCGCGAACACGACGCTCCCGGCAACGAGTACGCCCATGACCCCAGGTGGCTCCAGCGTCTGCTGTCGACCACGAGGTCCCGCGGCTACAGCGTGCGCGCACCGGAGTACGACTTCGACGGCCGCAACTCGATCGCCGTGCCGATCCGGCTGCACGGGGAAGTCCTGGGATGCGTCAACGTCACCTGGCGCAAGGCAGTCATGTCCACGCAGGAAGTGGTGCGCCGTCACCTGGATGAACTGCAGGCGGCGGCACACAGGATCGAAAAGCGGGTCTCGGCAACAGTCCCGCAACGACTCGGGAGCGGCGGAGCGGGTGCCTGAGGGGGCTGCGCCAACATCTGGGGCGGAGATTCGGCGCGGTGGAAGGGAATCCGCTGCCCTCCCGTTCGAGGCTGGCCCGTCTCCGGGCAGCGAGGACGGACGCTGCGGCAGCTGAAATCGTCCATCCGGGACGCGTTCTGGACGCAGGTTGGACACATGGATCGGAAAAGACTGACAAGGGCCGAGCAGGGTTGAGGTGCCAAGCTGCGTCTGACCTGGGAAAACAGCCAAGATGAGCATGGATCGACTAGGGTCGCCAAGATTTTCAAAGGACTCATAATCCGTCGGCCGTGGGTTCGAGTCCCACCCGCCCCACCTGAGCAGGTCTCTGACCTGCGGAAACGTCTCAGCGGGCTACAGCCCGCCCACGACGCCACGGCGAGCCCGAAGGGGACGATCACCGCGTGCGTCAGGGCCTGGGTGGCTGCGGGCGTCCGGTCGTGCTCCTCGGCCGAAGTCGTACAGGCCTCCCGCCGACGCGCTCGACGAGCCGCAGCAGGGCGGCCACGCCGGGCCCGTCCCTTGTCACCACGGCGACCACGGGCCGACCGGCCATGCCGGCGGCCGGAGCGAACAGCGGATTGAGACCGACATGCTCGACACCGGGGGCATGGGTCGCGAGTTCTGCGACCATGCCGGCCCTGCCGGAGGGCGTGTCGGCGAGCAGGACGAGGTCTGCGTGGCCGACAGCGGCTGCCGGCTCGGGCCCCGGGGCGGTGACGTCGGCCGCCAGGCAGGGGCCCCGCTCCTGCTGAGGAGGTGCGATGTCGACGACGAACGTCCGGCTGCCCGCCTCCCGCAGCCGACCGGTGAAAATGCCGCCCACCGCCCCTCTCCCGCCGACGAGGCGCGCAGCCCGGCGCGGGGGCCAGGCGTCCATCGGGGCATTGGACGCTACTGAATCCAGTTGGTACAAGGGCGTCGCTCTCCGTCTGGTCGTCGTGCCACGGCCTGCCGAACAGCCGCCCCGTCCCCACTGGCCGATGCACCGCTCCGGGTCCGGTCAAAGGGGCTGCGCCGCACTTCGGAACCGTCTCAGGTCTTGTCACCCGTGCGGGCGCCGTGCCAATGTCCGGCCATGGTTACGTAAACATGGCCGGTTCAGACGGGTCCAACTGGCTTTACCCGGACCCTCAGGTTCTTCAGGTTCATCAGTGCCTCGGCTCAGGTGACGAACCCGCACTCCGCCCTCCGCGATTTCCTGTCACTGGAGACGACATGACCAAGACCCCGACGAGGTCCAGAAGGCTGGCCACTGTGCTCATGGCCGGCCTCGGTGCGACACTCGTGTTCCTGAGCGCCCCCGCTCCCGCCCTCGCCCAGTCGGCCGCCGACACGTCAGCCGCCTCGCACGCCTCGGTGAAGCCCACGTCGAAGGGCGGTACCAGTGACTTCCGCGGAGTGAACTGGGCCGACCCGCGCGACAACTACGCCAGTGACGCCGTGGTGCCGAGCGGGCTGTCGGTGACCGACAACTACCGCACCGTGTACCGCACCACGGACAAGATGGTGCGCGGCTTCAATGAAGAACCTGGGCGCCAACACGCTGCGACTGCCGATCAACCCGGCGAGCGTGGGCACCGCCTGGTGGAAGTCGTACCGGGCGACGATCGACGCGGCCACGGCCTACGGTGACAAGGTCATCGTCAGCTACTGGGAGGCCGACTCCAGCAAGGACGGCCTGGTGGACGACACCGCCGCCTGGAAAACGATGTGGAACACCGTGGTGCGGGAGTACAAGCACAACCCACGGGTCTACTTCGAGCCCATGAACGAGCCGCACGGCTACACCCTGGACCAGTGGGTGTCCGTCACCAGCGGCTGGCTGGCCCAGCACAAGGACGTCCCGCGCGGCCGTGTCGTGATCAGCGGTACCGGCTACAACGACAACGTCACCGGCGTCGGCGCGGCACGCGAACTGCGGGGAACGCTGCTGTCGCTGCACTTCTACGGGTTCTGGAACAGCTACACCCAGCAGTCGGACTGGACCGCCGACCTCGAAGCCCGTCTCGGCAAGTACGCCGGCCGGACCATCATCGACGAGGCCGGCGCCCCGATGACCATCGGCCTGAACTACGGCGCGTGGAACGGCAACATCTACACCTCGTACCTCGCGGCCGTGGCCAACACCGCCCGTAGCAAGGGGATGGGACTGGTGTACTGGCCGGGGCTGCGCTTCGGCGACGCCTACTCGATCGAGTCGCTGGACTCCAAGGGCGACCTGGTGGACAACAGCGCCACCGGAGTCGCCCTGCTGCGCTGAGGTTACGGCTTCGGCAAGACCCCGCCGGTCAACGACCTGCCGCCCGCGCCTCCCGGCGAGGTCCTGCGCGGAGTGGGCTCGGGCCGCTGCGTCGACGTGCCCGGCTTCAGCACGGCCAACGGCACCCAGCTCGACCTCTGGGACTGCAACGCCGGCGGCAACCAGTCCTGGAACTGGGACACGGACAAGCAACTCACCGTCTACGGCAACAAGTGCATGACCGTGGGAGGCACCGGAGCCACGGCGGGGGACCCCGTGGTCATCACCGACTGCACCGGCGCGGCGGCACAGCAGTGGAACGTGAACGCGGACCTCTCCGTGTCCAGTGTCGCGAACCCGGCGCTCTGCCTGGACGCGGCCGGAGCGGGCACCGGCAACGGCACGTCGGTCGACGTCTGGTACTGCAACGGCGGCAGCAACCAGCAGTGGACCAGGAGCTGACGCCGGCACCTGGCCGCCCCGGCCACCGGCTCTGAGCACCAGCGCCGTCGCGCTTCGCCCTACGGCGAGGCCGGCGGCGCTCCGGTGCTCACGGGACCTCCAGTGGGTACTTCAGGTGACCCGGACGGCGTCGAACACCTCGTGGCGCACGCGGACTCGAGCCGATCCCGCGAGGCGTTCGATCAACGCCCGGTAGCGGTCCAGGACGTACGCCTGGCGGACCTCTTCGTGTGCCGTGGCGAACGACTGGTGCGGGAAGTCGCCACGGTGGGCGGTGAAGTAGGACCTGAGCGCGCTGTTCGACGTGGTGATGGCCCGCGTGTCGGTGAGCCTGTCCCGGAGGGCGGCGGCGAGGTTGCTCAGGACATAGGTGAAGTAGTTCGACTCGGTGTACTGAACCGGGCCGTAGATGACCTGGCGGGTGGCGACGGCCGTTCGGCGACGGGCGTTCTCCGCCTGCCAGTTGCGCAGGAAGGCGTCGTACCCGGAATCCGCCACGAGACCCTGGCGGTGGGCGAGATTCAGCTCGACGGTGGCACGGGTGACGTCGGCGAGGGCCCGCTTACGGAGGTAGGCGGCGGGTGTCTGGCCGTCGTGCTCGGTGGTCCAGAAGTCGGGGCCGTCGTCGGTGCCGAACTTCTGCCGGAAGTAGGTGAAGGTCGCCGCTCTTTCCTGAGCGAGGTAGAGGGCGAGTTCCCGTACCGGGACGTCCTGGCCGTCGATCGTCGCCGCCACGGCCGTGACCGGTGGAGCCGGTGCGGCGGCCGGTGGCCGGCTGTGCTGCATGCCGGGCAGCAGGGCCGCCACGGTGATGGCGGCCGCGGCCACCAGCGCGGTGACGGCTATCGCCCAGAGCGGCACGCTGCCGCGCGCGCGGTTCTTCGCCGGTGTCCGGGGCCGGTGCCGCGTCGATGTGCTCATCGCCGACTCCTCTCTCGTGGGGCCGTCCGAGGGGGAGACGGGCGCCCGACCCGGAACACCTGCCCAAATGCCCCGGGTGGGCACCCGTCCTGTCTCGCCGCCAGCTCAGCCGGTGGCGAGGGTCTGGATCTCAGCGGCGCTGAGGGTCCGGTTGTAGAAGTGGACGTCGTCGATCTGGCCGTTGGTGAAGTCCACCGGTCCCTGGTTATAGGTACCGGCGCCGATGAGGGTCGCTCCGATCGCCTTCCAGGGGGAGGTGAACGACGTGCTGCCCTGGAGGGTGCCGTTGACGTACAGCGAGATCGTCTGGGCGCTGCTGTCGTATATGCCGAGGACGTGGTACCAGGTGCCCGTCGTCGCCGCGGAGGCGGCCGTCACTGTCGTGGCCGCGGACGCGTTCGCGTCGGAGGCCCGGGTGACGAAGGTGAACTTGCCTCCTGACAGTTGCAGGTAGAAGGGGCTGACCTTGCCGCCGACGAGGCTGGCGAAGGTCTGGTTGTTGCCGCTGACGGAGTTGAGCTTCACCCAGGCACCGACCGTGTAGCTCTGGCTCGTGTCGATCACCGAGGAGGGAACGACCGCCATGGTCACGGCACTGCCGTCGAGGCTGAGCGAGTCGTTGCCGATCTTGCCGCTGCCCGCCCAGCCGGCGTTGCCCTCGGTGTAGCCGTCGTCGGTGTTGCCGAGCAGGTTGGTGACGGTGTGGCCGCTGCCCTCGTCGAGCTGGTAGTAGCCGGCGGCGCCGGTTCCGAGGGCGTACGCCTCGCGGGCGGTGATCGCACGGGGGATCATCCGTACGTCGTCGATGGCGCCGTTGGCGAAGTCGACGTTCGCACCGTTCCACTTCGCCCGGCCGATCGTGGTGTGGCCGGTGGCCTTCCACGGTGAGGAGAACGCCGTGGTGCCCTGGAGCTGGCCGTTGACGTACAACGCGATGGTGTGCGCGCTGTTGTCGTACACACCGGTCAGGTGGTACCAGGTGCCGGTGGCGGGGCTGCCGCCGGTGACCTGCTTGTACGTGGCGCTGGTCGAGTCGGCGCTGCGGACGGTGAAGGCGAAGGTGCCGCCCGACAGCTGGAGGTAGAAGGGGCTGATGTTCGAGCCGTCGATGCTCGCGTAGGTCTGGTTGCCGGTGAGGCTGTTCGGCTTCACCCAGGCGGAGACCGTGTAGCTGCCGCTGGTGTCGAGGGCGGTGGTGGGGATGTCAAGCCAGGAGTTGCTCGCGCCGGTCAGGCTGACGGCGCCCGCACCAACCTTGCCGGTCGTCCAGGAGGCCCCTGCCTGCAGAGTGCCGTTGTTGGCTCCGCCGGTCAGGTCGGCGGTGGCGGTGCCGGAGCCCTCATCGAGCGGCCAGTACGCGCCCGCGTGGGCGGTGGGTCCGGAGACGGCCGGGCCGTTGTAGGCGCCGATGTTGGGCGCGGCGGTGGAGGAGACGGAGTTGCCGAAGTAGTCCTGGCCGCCGTTGGCGGAGACGACTGCGCCGGCGCCGAGGGCGGGCGAGCCGCTGCGCAGTTTGTAGACCGCCGCGGAGGACCGGCCCGCTCCGCCGGCGCCCGGGTTCACGAACAGCGGGTCGGCGGTGATCTTCGCCGAGTCGGCTGGTTCGCTGGCGGGGTGGTTGCCGTAGAACAGGTTGTGGGTCCACGTTGTCCTGGTGGTGGAGTAGCCCCCGGTTCCCAGCTTGTAGATGATGTTGTTCGAGAAGGTGACCGTGCTGTTCGGGGTGCCGCCGGTCACGCCGCCGTTGTCACCCTCGCCCATGAAGATCGTGTTGTTGTACACCTGGGCGTTGGTGTTGCTGTCGACGCCGCCCATGCCGGGGAAGACCGCGTTGGACGCGCCGTCGTTCTGGCTGATGTTGTAGCGGATCACCGAGGACTTGGCGCCGAAGCCGCTGCGGCAGCACCACTCCGTGAAGCCGAACGGGTTGTCGTGGCTCCAGTTGTACTGGATGACGGTGCCGGTGTTGTTGTTGTCGATGTCAAAGGCCTGGCCGTCGACGAAGTTGCGGTACTGGCGGGAGACCTCGTTGTTCTGGAACACCGCGTTGGTGGTCCACCCGTTCCACAGGCCGGCGCCGGAGTAGCGGTAGCCGTTGTCCGTGGCCACGTTGTTCTGGATGAGCGGTGAGGCGCAGAAGACGCAGACGATGTCGTTGCCGCCCATGTCGGTGAGCGTGTTGCCGTCGATGACGACGTTGGTGGTGTTGATGTTGTGGTTCAGGCCCACGAGCGAGCCGATGTAGATGCCGCCGGCGTCGTCGCGTGTCAGCGTGTTGTTGCTGATCTGGACGTCGTCCCAGCCGCTGGTGGTGTTGTTGTCGGTGACGTCGAAGGCGATGCCGGAGGACTGGCTCGGCTGGACGGGGTTCTGGACGTTCGCCCAGTAGCCCTTCACGTCGTGGATGTTGTTGTTCAGGATGTGGATTCCGGCGAGGATGCCGGTGGTGTCGTTCTCCAGCTGGATGCCGCTGCGCAGGGCGGCGCTGGCGGCCGGGTTGGTGATCTCCAGGTTCTGGATGGTCCAGTACTGCTGGTCCTTGAGGTAGATGGTGGCCGCGGCGCCCCCTCCGTTGAGGATGGGAGCGGCACCGGATCCGTAACTGCCGATCACGATCGGGTTCCCGGAGGCGCCGGATCCCTGGGGCTGGAGTTCACCGGTCCAGGAACCGCCGGCCTGGAACAGGATCTGGTTGCCGGCCGTGAACGTCGTCGCGTTGACGTTCGTGAGCGTCTGCCAGGGGGTGCTGGTGCTGCATCCGTCGTTGCTGTCGCTGCCGGACGACGACGAGACGTAGTAAGTGGTGCAGGTCGCCGCGTGGGCGGCCGTGCTGGGGAGGATCACCAGTCCCAGCGTGGCTGCCGCGCTGCCCAGGGCCGCCAGGAGGCGGCGTGGCCATCTTCGCATTGCGTTCCTCTTCGAACGGAGCGGATGTGTGAGGTGGAGCAGGCCGGTGCGCACGGCGTGCCGAGTGACGCGGGGAGAGGGGACGCCGAACGCACCGGTCGATCTGGGGGAGGGGGCTGCGGTCAGCTGGGCGAGGGCGGGGTTCAGCCCTTGACGGCACCGCTGAGCAGGCCGGACATGATGTGCCGCTGGACCGCGACGAAGAAGACCACCATGGGGACCAGGGCCATGACGCTGAGGGTCAGGAAGGCCGGCCAGTCGACCTGGAACTGCCCGACGGAGGTGTAGACCTCCAGCACGATCGTGCTCTTGCCCGGGTCGCTGAGGTACACGTTGGGGGTGAAGAAGTCGTTCCAGATCCACATCGTCTGGAACACCGCGACGGTGGCCAGGATGGGCCGGATCAGCGGCAGCACGATCCGCCAGAAGATCTGCCACGGACCGCAGCCGTCCAGCCGGGCCGCCTCGATGACCTCGAAAGGCAGCGTGGCCATGTAGCCCTGGATGACGAACCAGCAGAAGATCGATCCGGCGCTGTAGACCAGCACGAGACCGTTCAGGCTGTTGACCAGGCCCAGTTTGACGAAGATCTGGTAGACGGGGATGAGGGTGGACTGGGTGGGCACGACGAACGCGAGCAGCAGGAGCTTGCCGAAGCGCCGGTTGAACCTGGTGGGGCGGATCGTCAGGGCGTAGGCTGCCATGGCGCCGATCAGCACCATGAGGGCGACCGAGAACACCGTGACGTAGAGCGTGTTGGCGAACGCCGCCGCGACAGGGACCTGGTCGAGGACCCGCCGGTAGGTGGAGAGGTCCGGTGAGGTCGGCAGGGCCAGCGGTGAACCGGTGGTCTGCGCCTGCGACTTGAGCGTGTTGACGAGGACGTAGTAGAAGGGCAGCGCCATCACCGCGGAGAGGGGCAGCATGTAGGCGCTGGTGAGCCAGCCCCGCGTACGCATCCGGGACAGGAGTGTCGTCACCGCAACCTCTTTTCCAGTCTGCGGGTCACGGAGAGCTGCAGGGACAGCACCGCGGCGACGGCGAGCAGGAAGACGACGCCCAGTGCCGCGCCGAGCCCGTAGTCGCCCTCGGAGATGCCGCGTTGGACGAGTACCTGAGTGATGGTGTACGTGGCGTAGCCGGGTCCTCCGTTGGTGAGGGTGAACGGCAGGTCGTACACCCGCAGGCCGTTGATGAGCAGCAGGAACTGGCTGACCGTCATGGCCGGGGCGAGCAGCGGCAGGGTGATGCGGAAGAACTGCTGCCGCGGCGTGGCCCCGTCGATGGTGGCGGCCTCGTAGTAGTCCCGGGGTATGGACTGCAGGTAGGCGAGGTACAGGACGGCGTGCCAGCCGGTCTGGGCCCAGACCCCGACCACGATCACCGACACCTTGGCCAGGGTGTTGTCCGACAGCCACGGCACCGGGCCGACTCCGAAGAGGCCGCCCAGCACGGAGTTGATCACTCCCGAGGACAGCGGCGAGAGGACGAACGTCCACACCAGGCCGAGGATCGCCATGCTGGGCACGGCGGGGAAGAAGAACGCCGCACGGACCAGGCTACGGCCGGGGAAGCGGCGGTTGAGGATCACCGCGAGCGGGATGGCCAGGACGGTCACGACCAGGGTGGTCGCCACCGCGTACAGCAGGGTGAAGCCCAGGCCGGTCAGCACGGACGGATCGGTGAAGATCTGCCGGTAGTTCCGCAGGCCGACCAGGTGACGGGTCGGTGAGGAGCCGCTGTAGTCGGTGAAGCTGTAGTACACCGACTCGGCGAGCGGCACCAGGAACAGCACCACCAGCACCAGGGCGATCGGAACCAGGAAGGCCTGCGTGGTCAGCTGTTCGCGGAGCCGGCGGCGGGTGGGGCGCGCACCGCCGGGCGGGGTGCCGGCACGGGCCCGGGTAGGGAGGGCGGGTGTCTGTATGGCCATGAGGGCTGTCGCTTCCCGCTTACTTCGCGTCGAGCTGCTTGAGCTTCTTGTCCAGCGCGAGGGGGATGTCCTTGGGCTTGACCGACCCCTGGACCATCTGCTGCATCTGGGTATTGAACTCCTGGATGAGCTCGTTGGAGTGGCGCGGCCAGGCCACGACAGGGAGGTAGATCTTGCCGGAGCGGGCGCCGAGGGCCTGGTTGGTGATGCTTTCGGCGAAGCTCGGCGTGTAGTTGCTGGTGGTGGTGATGGCCCCGCTGGACTTGCCGTACGCCTTCACCGCGTCGGGGCTGGCCAGGAACTCGAGGAACTTCAGGGCGGCCGCGGGGTTCTTGGCCCTGGGGTTGATCGCGTAGCCCGGGCTGGCGGCACCCGTCCAGTAAGGGTTGTCCGGGGTGATGCCGGGGATGGCCTCGGTCTGGAAGGACAGGTTCGGGGCGCTCTTCTGGACTGTGGGCACGTTCCAGGTGCCGGCGCCGAACATGGCCACCCGTCCGTTGGCGAACTCGCTGACCACCTGGTCGCTGGTCAGACCCAGCACCGCCTTGGGCGTCAGCTTCTCGGTGTACAGCTTGCAGTAGGCGACCAGCGGTTCGGTCCAGGTGTCGGCGAAGGTGGTCTTGCCCGCGAAGATGTCGGCGTCCGGGAATGCACCCTGGCTGGCGAAGTACCCGCCGAGCAGGCCCCACAGCGCCATGAAGTTGCCGTCGTGCGCGGCGTCGTAGTAGGGGGTGATCCCCTTGTCCTTGAGCTTTGCGCACAGCTTCAGGAACCCGTCCCAGCTGTCCGG
This sequence comes from Streptomyces sp. NPDC048751, assembly GCF_043198595.1. Taxonomy (NCBI): domain Bacteria; kingdom Bacillati; phylum Actinomycetota; class Actinomycetes; order Kitasatosporales; family Streptomycetaceae; genus Streptomyces; species Streptomyces sp. NPDC048751. The sequence goes on along the minus strand of NZ_JBICUX010000009.1, from coordinate 369,624 downwards.
CAGCTTGTCCGCGCCGACCTTGGTGAGCAGTTCCTTGTTGTACATGATCCCGCCGGCCCAGGAGGAGATCGACAGCCCGTACACCTTGCCGTCGACCGTCATGAAGTCCTTGTTGGCGGAGTTCATCGGGTCCAGGAACTTCTGGCCGGTCAGGTCCTTCACGAAGCCGCCGCCGACCAGCTGCTTGTCCTCGGCGGTGAGGATGAAGACATCGGCGCCGGTGTGCGCCTGCAGACGGGTCTGCAGAGTGGAGACGTACTGCGGCACCGGAGGGGCGTAGGAGAAGGAGACGGAGGTGCCGGTCTGCTTGGTGAACAGGTCCAGCACCGGCTTCATGATCGTCTGCGTGTCCCAGGAGAAGAAGGACACCGAGCCCTTGCCGCCGCCCGCGGCGGCGGTGCTGGTGGAGCAGGCGGAGGTGCCCAGCGCGGTACCGCCGAGGACGGCGGCCAGGAGGCTGCCCTGGACGAAGCGGCGTCTGCTGAGCTGGGCCGAACCGACTTCGCTGTGGTGGACGGACATGGTGGTTCCTCTCGGGGAGCGCGTGGAGCGGGGTGACGGAGTGGTGTGCTCGGGTGTGGCGGTACGGGTGTCAGGGCGAGGTGGGGGTGCCCAGGGACGGGGGCTGGAGGTGTCAGGGCCGGGCGGGGTGCCGGGGACGAAGGCTGGATCTGTCAGGGCCGGGGCAGGGCGTGGAACGGGACGGTGTCGCGGTCGAGCAGCAGCCGGTCGCCGTCGGCGGTGAGCCGGGCCAGCTGCACCACGGAGCGGCGCTGTGCCGGGCCGTCGCTGTCCGGGGATTCCGGGTCCCGGGCGGGGTGGGTGAAGTAGAAGACCCAGGCCGTGTCGGTCTCGGCGACGACATCGGCGTGGTGTCCCACGCCCTGGTCGTCCGTACGGGTGCCGGATCCCTCGAGGACGCGGCCGGCCGGGGTCCAGTCCTCCAGGTCAGTGGAGCGGAACACGTCCTGGCCGTCCCAGCAGTCCACGATCATCCAGTAACGGCCGTCCAACGCGAAGACGTTGGGCCCCTCGTGCGGCCGGTGCTCCAGCACCGGGCCCCGGACCCGCCAGTCGTACAGGTCGGCCGAGTCGGCGGCCCAAGTGTGCGAGCCGTGGGCCTCGTCCTTGTACCACATGCGCCAGCCCGAGCCGTCGGGCAGCGGGTGGACGCAGGCGTCGATGACCTGGCGTGAGCTGAGCGCCACCGGTCCGGCGTGGACCCAGTGCCACAGGTCGCCGCTGGTGTAGTGCAGGATGCGCCGGTCGTGGCCCTCCCAGCGGTCCGGCACGCCTCGGATGTAGCTGACGTACATGTGGAACACCCCGTCGGGCGCCCGCACGATCTCCGGAGCCCAGAAGGTGTTGGTGCCGGGTTCGAACGGGAGGCTGTCCAGCACACCGCGGTAGAGCCAGTCGCGGCCGTCCGTACTGGTCGCGACACCGATCGCGGTGCCGTGCACCCAGGCGACGCCGGACGCGGCCGTGTCCGGGCGGCGCTGTGTGTAGAACATCCACCACTGCCGGCCGTCGTACTGCACGACGGGATCGGTCGGGCCCGCGTGGACGGGGTCCTCGTACAGGGGCGCCGGGGCGGGGGAAAGGGAGGCCATGACGACCTTCTTCTGCCGGCGACAGCCGGCTTCGTCGGGAGGGCGGTCGTAACGAACCGGATGAACCGGGTGTTACGACCGAGTGAAGCGGGATCAGGATGTCCGCCAGGTACATCGTCGTCAACCCTCTCCCGTTGGTCTTTTTCCAGAACGACATCAAACGGCACCCCTGGACATCGCTGCCAGGTTCGCGATCTTCGCAGGTCATGACTGTTTGATTCGTCTCAATCCTCCAGTCCTGCGCCGTACCGCAAGGAGGCCTGTTGTGCGGTATCGGACTTCCGACCCTTTGACAACGATGAATCTCCGGTGCGAAGCTCACCTCACCCCACCCCTGCAGACGAGGAGACAGGTCCCCGTGCCTCAGAGCACCCACCGCGACCACCAAGCCACAGGTACGGCCGGCTACCTCTTCGCCTACTTCACCGGCGAGGACCGCCCCGACGGCGAGCGGATCCGCTTCGCGCTCTGCGACGACCTCCGCATGGACCGCTGGACGGAACTCATCGGCATTCCGCCGCTCGCGCCCGCGGGCGGCGGTGCGCGGGATCCGTTCCTGGTGCGGGCCGCGGACGGCAGCGGGTTCCATCTGCTCGCCACCGACCTGCGCATCCACGGCAGCGCGGGCTGGGAACAGGCGATCGCCCACGGCAGCCGCGACCTGCTGGTGTGGAGCTCGGCCGACCTGCGGAGCTGGGACGGGCCGCACCGGGTCGAGGTCATGCCGGAACGGGCCGGGTGCGTCTGGGCGCCCGAGGCCGTCCACGACCCGGGCAGCGGGGAGTACCTGGTGTTCTGGGCCTCCACCGTCTACCCGGACGACGACCCGCGGCACGAGAGCCCGTCGTACCAGCGCATGTACTGCGCGACCACCAAGGACTTCCGCACGTTCAGCGACCCACGCGTGTGGGTGGACAAGGGATATCCCGTCATCGACTCCACCGTCGTGGAGCACGACGGCTGGTTCTACCGGTTCACCAAGGACGAGCGCCTGCCCGGCACGCCGGACGCCCCCGACGCCAAGTTCGTCTTCGTCGAGCGCTCCCGGGACCTGTCCGCCACGGACTACGAGCCCGTCGCGCAGGGCGTGGGACGCGGCACCGAGGACCGGCCGGGGCTGGCGCACGCCGAGGGGCCGATCGTGCTGCCCGCGCCCGACGGGCGGGGCTGGCTGCTCCTGCTGGACGAGTTCCTCGGCCGCGGCTACGTGCCCTTCCGGGCCGACCGCCTGGACAGTTCCGTGTGGCTTCCCGCGGCCGACCCGGAGTTCTGCGTACTGCCTCCGGGGCTGCGCCACGGCTCGGTGCTGCCGCTCACCGAAGCCGAGTGCGCAGGGCTGCGCGGTCCCGCCCCGGCCGAGGCCTAGGGTTCAGTCATGTCCACGATGCATGACGTGGCCCAGCGGGCCGGGGTGTCACTGAAGACGGTCTCCCGTGTGGTCAACGGCGAGCCCAACGTCAGCGAACAGACCCGGCGCAAGGTCGACGCCGCCATCGCCGAGCTGGACTTCCGGCCCAACTCGGTCGCCCGCAACCTGCGTACCGGCCACAACGACCTGGTCGGACTCGCCCTGCCGCACCTGTCCCAGCCGTACTTCTCCTCGCTCGCCGAAGAGATCATGCGGGAGGCGGAACGCCATGGGCTCAGGGTGCTGATCGAACTCACCGAAGGAGACGTCGAGGCCGAACTCGCGCTCGTCCGGGAGCATGGTCCGCACCTGGGCGGGCTGCTGATGTACCCGGTGGGGCTGTCGGACGCACAGGCCCTGACCGTGGCACGGACCGTGCCGACGGTGTTCGTCTCCGAACGCGCCTACGACGCGCCCGTCGACCGGGTCGCCATGGCCAACCGGGAAGGCGTCCGGGCCCTCGTCGGGCACATGGTGTCGCTGGGCTACACCCGCATCGCGGCTCTGGGCGCCGACCACACCGGCCGGCCCGAGCGGGCCGCCGCCCACCTGCGCCTGGAGGGCTACCGCGAGGGGCTGCTCGACGCCGGCCTGCCCTACGTCCCCGGCCTGGTCCTCGAAGTGGGAACCCCCCACTGGAACCGCCAGGAGGGAGCCACGGGCATGCGTCGGCTGATCGAAGGAGGCATCCCCTTCGACGCCGTGGTCGCCTTCGCGGACGCGCTGGCGCTGGGCGCCCTGCACGCCCTGCAGGAAGCGGGAGTTCGGGTTCCGGCCGAGGTGGCCGTCGCCGGGTTCGACGACACGGACGACGCCCGGTACGCCCACCCCTCGCTCACCTCCATCGCTCCCGGCAGGGCCCAGATCGCCCGGGAGGCCCTGGCCCTGCTGAACGACCGCATGAACGGTACGGTCGAGCCGGATTCCGGGCGCCTGATCGTCGCCGACCACCACTTGACCGTCCGTGAATCGACTCTGGGAGGGATGGCCGCATGGGGCGGAGCGTGACCATGCGTACCGTGGCGGAGAAGGCGGGCGTGTCGACGAAGACGGTCTCCAACGTCATCAACGGCACCGGCTCCTTCAGCCCAGAGACGGAACACCGCGTCCGTGCGGCCGTCGAGGAACTCGGCTACCGGATAAACCCCTTCGCCCGCGGCCTGCGCTCACAGCGCACCGGCACCATCGCGCTGGTCCTCCCGAACGTCTACCAGCCGTTCAACGCGGAGCTGGCCGAACAGGTCATCCGGGCTCCGGAGACCCAGGGCCTGAAAGTGGTCGTCGAGACCACGCGCGGAGACGCCGAGCGGGAACGGGCCGTCCTGTCCACCTCCCACAAGGAACTCGTGGACGGGGTCATCTACGTGCCGCAGGCCCTCACCGCCGAGGAGTACCTGCCCCTGCCCCTCACCCAGCCCACCGTGGTCCTCGGCGAGCGCCCCGCCCAGGCGGCCGGGACGCATCTGGACTACGTCGAGATCGCCGACGAGCAGGGCACGCACGCGGCCGTCAGCCACCTGCTCGCACAGGGCCGACGCCGCATCGCCGCCCTGTGCGAACAGGCGGCGCCACGCGCCGGTGGCCGGCGTCTGCACGGTTACCGCAGGGCACTCGAAGACGCGGGGGTCGCCTACGACGACTCGCTGGTGATCGGCGTGGACAACGCCGACCTGTGGTCCTCCGGCGCCGGTGCGGTGGCCCGTCTGCTGCGCACCCGCGTCCGCTTCGACGCCCTGTTCTGCTACAACGACGTGGTCGCCATCGGTGCGCTGTCGGTCCTGGCCCGAAGCGGTGTCTCCGTCCCCGACGACGTGGCCCTGGCGGGCTTCGACGACATCGAGGCGGCCCGCTTCGCCTCACCGCCCCTGACCACCGTCGACCCGCAGCGCGCGTCGATCGCCCGCACAGCGGTGTCGCTCCTGCGCTCCCGTATGGACCGGGAGGACTTCCGGGATCTCCCCGGCCGCTGCGAGAGGGCCGGGTTCGTTCTGCGTGTGCGCCGGTCGTCCTCGGCCTCCTCGGACCCCTCCGGTGCCGACTGAGCGGGTGCTGTTTCGCCGGCGTCCTATGCCCCTCTGGGCGCGACCGACTTACGCCAACCAGTGGCCTCGAGGCGAGGCCTCTGCGCGTGGGAAGGGAAATTCGCTGAGTCTGCCTCTGGGCGCCCATGCGCATCGGCGTGCTCGCGGCGGAACCGGCGGGCCTCGTCCATCTGGGACGCGTTCGGGACGCACGCAGGCCACAAGGATCGGAACAGACCGACAAAGGCCGGTGGGCATCGTCCTGCTGCGCCCGATCTGACCTGCGAAAACGTCATGGATGAGTACTGATCGGCAAGGGCCGCCAAGATCCCCGAAGGACTCGTAATCCGTCGGCCGTGGGTTCGAGTCCCACCCGCCCCACCACTCGCTACGCGGGAAGAACCGTTTCTACCTGCGACGCAGAGTCAGCCCCCTTCCGGTGGAGGGGGCTTTGCCGTCTCCGAAGATCGCTAGCTGGCCCGCTGCTGGCCCGAGAGGTTTTCGATCAAGACACGGAGCGGCCCCGGTCGGCTACGGGGGAGCCGGACCGGGGCCGCGGGGACGCCCGCAGGAGCCGGTGGACCCGTCGTCGTCGACCTTCTTGCAGTCCGCCGTGCAGCTCGCCCCGTGGTCCGGCATCCGCACGTAGGCGACGGTCTGGGTGAGGTTCTCGTAGTGGGTGCACAGGGCGAGGACGGAGCGGGCGAGCCGCTGGGCGTGCGGGATGCCGGCGGGCAGGTTGGAGCCGGGCTCCAGGTCCAGCCGCGTCCGGGCCTCGTCGACGTCCGCGAGCGCCGTGACGCGCGGGGTGGTGTCTTCGGCGAGCTGTCCGGCGAGCTGCTCGACTTCGGGGATGGTGAGCATGAGGTGCCCGCGCAGCTGCAGCGTGAGCGTCTCCCCGGCGGCGCCGGCCCAGAAGATCTGCACCGCGTCGCCGACCACGCCCTCGGCACCTGGCCGAGCGCCTGACCGCCGCACAGCACAAGCACAAGCACGAGAGGTGCGCGCACGGCGGGCGGACGTCACCGCAGGGTCCTGGGCTCCGGCCCTCGGTCGGGGATGACGGCCGCTGACCGGCTCATGAACAGGCGGTCTGCCGTGGTCGCGAGCGGTTGCAACCACAGTCGTGACCGCAGTCGCGGCTGCCCGCCTCGCGCCTGCGTCCTCAGTGTCGAACAGCCCTTACTCAGGCCGGAGTTGAGTACGTGTGCTCATACCCGGTGACCGTTGCGCGGCCAGGATGGGTGCAACGGCGCAGCCAAGTGCGCCGGGTTGATCCTGCTGAGTGTCGGGGGAATTCTCATGGCGCGTCGTACCGTTCTGGCCGTGACTGCTGGTGTCGTCGTTCTCGGAGGTGCCGGAGCCTTCGCTCTCGCCTACGCCGGGGAGCGGCCCCTCTCGGTGGCGCACAGCGCCGCGCGCTACACGGCCCCCGTCGGTGAGCGCGACGGCTCGTTTACCTTCACCACTGACGTCACGGCGTCCGCCGGCGTCAAGAACCTGAAGGTGCTGGCCTGGCCGGCGAGCTCGTCCTTCGCCAAGAAGGGGCTGACCGCCAAGGACATGGCCGCCGTGGAGTCGGCCGTGTGCAAGCCGTCCGGTGGGGACACGGCGCGCTGCACCTACACCGTCAAGGTCACCAGTGCCGACTCCGAGGCGTCCCCGCGCGGTGCGTGGCACGTCGCCGTCCTGGCCACCGCCAAGGACGGCGAAACGAAGCTGGTCACCAAGGCCGCGGACTTCACCGTGGCGTGATCCGCACGTCCATGTGATCGTGCGTGTAGATGAGTTGGTGGCGGTTGTGCGAAGTGGGCCGGGGGCACCCGCTCCCTGGTCTCCGGGGTCGGCGGAAGGCAGCTCGTGATGGCGGCGAACGAGCCGTGGCGGATGTCGGTCGACGGTGAGGAGTTCGAGGTCAGCCAGCCGGACGGGCAGCCGGGCGACTACTCCTTCACCTGGCTGACCGGGCCCGACCCCCAGTACGGGTTCGGGTTCAGCACTCACCCTCCGGTGCAGGCCGACAGGGCATTTCTGGAGGAGTCCATCCGGGATTTCCTCTCGCAGGTCGACCCCGACACCGGATACATCGAAGGATGAACCTACTTCGGCTGCGTCGCGATCTGGATCAGGTTGCCGCAGGTGTCGTCGAAGACGGGGGTGCTGACGGGCCTCATCTCCAGGGGCTCCTGGGTGAAGTGGACACCGAGGCCGCTCAGACGCTCGTACTCCGTCTGTACGTCGTCGACGGCGAACTGCGACCCGGCCCAGTCCTCGCACCCTCCAACCCGCCGGTCTCGGATCCGCTACAGAGAGCTACTTGTCACTTCGCACCGTGGGGATGAGGAGATCCCGCCCGACTCCACTGGGGGATGTCGATCAGGACGCGGCCGCGGCCGCCGGCGTCGACGAGGTCGTGGGCCTCGGCGATTTCGGTGAGCGGGAAGCGGGCGCCGACCTCGACGGTGAGGGCGCCGACGGCGGCCGCGGCGGTGAGGTCGCGGGCGGCTCGGCGTTTGGCCTCGGCGGGGAAGTCGTCGCTGCCGAGCAGGCGCAGGGTGACGTTGTTGAACAGCAGGGTCCAGAACGGGATCTCGGTGCGGTCCTCGCGGGTGGCGTACGCGGCGATGACCGCGCCGTTGGCGGCGACGGCGTCGTCCAGGTCGGCGTTGTCGGACAGGGCGACCTCGATGATCCGGTCCACGCCGTCGGGTGCGTGGGTGCGGATCGCGGCGGCCGGGTCTCCTGAGTCGAGGGCGACGGCGTGGGAGACGACCGCGGGATCGATCCGGTCCAGGTCGGTGCCGCGTCGGACGGTGCCGATGACCGTGGCCCCGCCCCAGCGGGCGAGTTGGGCGGCCAGCGAGCCGACCGCGCCGAGGACACCGTTGACGAGCACGAGTTTGCCGTCGACGGGGCCGTCGGCGAAGACGGTGCGGTGCGCGGTGATGCCGGGGATGCCCAGGCTCGCACCGAGGTCGTCGGGCAGGTGGTTGGGCAGCGGGACGGCGAGGTCACCGGGGACGACGGTGTACTGGGCGGCGGTACCGAAGGGGCGGTAGGACTGGGCGCCGTGCACCCACACGCGCTGCCCGACGCGGCGCGCGTCGACGCCGTCGCCGACGGAGTCGACGATGCCGGCGGCGTCGCTGTGCGGGATCACCCGCGGATAAGGCATGGCCGAGCCGGTCCAGCCGCGCCGCTTCTTGGTGTCTCCGGGGTTGGCGCCGGAGACGGTGACACGGACACGGACCTCACCGGGGCCGGGGGTGGGGTCGGGCACGTCACCGAGCTGGAGCACCTCGGCGGCCGGGCCCTGCTGGTCGTACCAGGACGCAAGCATGTTCAGTCCTTCCGATCACGGGTGTGGGTCTGGGGACCGGGCTGCTCGTCGGCCTCTCGGATGCCGTCGTCGTCCAGGGCCTCGTGGAGCCAGGCGCGCTCGGCGTGGCTGATGGCGCGGGCGGTGAGCAGCATGCCGCGCCGGTAGGGATCACTGACCTGCTCGGCGCGCAGCGGCGTGTCGCCGTCGTAGAAGAAGCTGGCGGGGGTCTCCAGGAAGTCCAGGCGGCGGCGCAGCACGGCGTGCTGCTCGGCGCTGTCGGGCAGCAGCGAGAGGAACGCCAGGATCGTGAACCAGCGGGAGAAGTCGGTGATCTCGTGCTCGGCCGGTTCCCGCAGCCGCCGCAGCATGTCCTCACGTCCTGCCGCGGTCAGGTTCAGCACGTATCGGCCGCCGCCCGCCTCGGGGGCAGGGCGCCGTTCGATCAGCCCTGCCTTCGACAGCCGGTTGATCGCCGGGTAGAGGGTGCCGTCGCTGACCGGACGGCTGTAGCCGGTCAGGTGCGTGATGCGGCGGCGCAGCTCATGACCGGCCAGGGAGCCATCGGCGAGGAAGCCAAGGATCGCGAGTTCGAGCATGACTCCAGGATCTCACATCGAAGCGATGTGTACATCGTTTCGATGTTACGGTGACTGGGTGCCCGCTCCGTATCGCCTGCAAGGCCGCCCCGGGCGGGATGGCCGCCGCGCCGCACTCGTCCTCGAGAGCGCGACACCAGGAAGAAGACGCGACCACTAGGAAGAAGAGACCATGACCGCCCCTGCTCCCCGCCAGGCCCATGTCACCTCCACCGACGGCACGAAGATCGCCGTCACGGTCACCGGCCAGGGCCGCCCCCTGGTTGTCTCCCCGGGCGCCCTCAACGCCGCCCAGGACTGGCAGGTCCTCGCCGATCTGCTGGCCCCGCGCTTCGCCACCTATGCGATCGACCGCCGCGGCCGGGGTGCCAGCGGCGACAACGGTGAGCACACCATCCAGCGGGAGGCCGACGACATCGCTGCCGTCCTCAATCTCGCCGGGCCCGACGCGATCCTGCTCGGCCACTCCTACGGCGGACTGGTCACCCTCGCCCACGCCCTGCACCAGCCCCCGGCGGCGTTCATCCTCTACGAGCCCCCGATCCCGCTGGGCGGCCCCGTCGGCGGCGAGGCCCTCGCCCCCTTCGGGGAGGCCGTCCAGGCCGGCGACCTCGACCAGGCCCTCACCCTCGGGCTGCGGAACTTCCTCAAGTTCCCCGAGGAAGCCATCGAGGAGTTCCGCCAGACCCCCTTCTGGGCCCTCCGCGCGTCCATGACCCCGACATGGGCCCGCGAGATGCGCGCGATGGACCGCTTCGGCGACGACCTCACCCGCTTCGCCGCCCTCGACATCCCGACGCTCCTCGTGACCGGCGAACTCAGCCCCCGCTGGCTGACCGACGTCTCCCGCCGCCTGCACCAGGCCCTGCCCGACGCCCGACTCGTCGAGATCCCCGGCGAAGCCCACGACGCCTTCCTCACCGGCCCCCACGCCCTCGCCGACGCCATCGCTGATTTCGCCAACGGCCTGCCTTCTTAAGCGAATTCGACAGCCCGGCTCTCACAAACGGTCCCTTGCGCGAACAAGATCAATAATCGGTCGCCGAACCCCGTTCTGCCCTCGATCGGTTCTCAGACCCGTTCTCGGCCTTCGAGCAGGTCGGCGACCGTGGGGGTGTCGATCATGCCGGGGCGCCGCCGCCCAGGGGTGGGTCAGGCCGAGGGCTGCTGGTCGGCGATCTTCTTGAGCTGGTTCATCGCGGTCATGCCATTGGGCCAGCCCGCGTAGAACGCCAGGTGCGTGATCGCCTCGGACAACTCCTCGACGCTCAGCCCGTTCTCCAGGGCCTTGCCCAGGTGGTACGGAAGCTGCTCGCTGCGGTACAGCGCGGCCAGCACGCTCACGGTGACGAGGCTCCGGTCGCGCTGGGACAGGCCGGGGCGCTCCCAGATGTCGTCGAAGAGCACGTTGTCGGTGACCTCGACCAGCTTCGGCGCGATCGGGGCCAGTTCCTTGGGCGCGGACATCTTGGCCACGTGGTGACTCCTTGCGATGGTGCGAACACGTATCGGACGGTTCACTCTCTTCAGAGCGGCCCGCCCGGCAGCCGCAGCGGCTTCCGAAACCCGGTCCGGGGCATCCGCGGACTGCCCTCGCTGTCGAGGGAACCGCAGTTCACACGCGCGCGGGAGTCACTGTTGTTAGGGGTACCGACAGGGACCCCCAGGCCCGTCTCTCCGCACCTGGCCTGTATCCATGGGGACCGCCCACGACATCCGCGAGTTCCTCGCCAGCCGGCGCGCGAAGATCACCCCAGCAGGCCGGGCTGCCATGCCGGTGCCGACGCGACGGCCCGAGAGGTGCCAGCCCCGTTGGAGGCCCCGCGCGCGATCAAACGACGCGAGCGCATTCCCCTCGCGCCTGTATGGCGATCTGTCACAGCCGTTCCTCCACTCATCGGTTGGCCCCCGCGCGGCCGACGGGACTGGGCTGCGGGCCCGTCACCGGTGCTGCGCCATGCCCAGCTCGTCGGTGTAACGGGCGAGGGCTTCCTCGGCCGTGGGGACGGGGCCGAACAGCTGCTCCTGGCGGCGGGGGTCGGCCACGTAGCGGCCGCTGTCGAACCAGCTGAACATCGCGGCCATGTCCTTGACCAGGGGCATGAAGCGTCCGGCGATGGCTCCTGCGGCGCGGGCGACGGCGGAGGGGACGGCCCGTACCTTGATCTTCTTTCCGGCTCGGTTGCCCATCAGGTCGGCCATCTCGCGCATGCTGACCGGACGGTCCCAGCCGATGTCGATGCGCTCACCGTTGTCGGCTTCGGCGTCGACGGCGGCCGCCAGGTACGACGCGAGGTCGGAGGTGTGGACGAAGGCCAGCGGGACGGTGGTCTTGCCGATCCACGTCAGGCGGCCCTTGTCGATCGGGTTGCCCGCCATGGTCGCGATCTGGTCGAGGAAGGCTCCCGGGCGCAGTGCTACGAACGGGACGCCGAGTTGTTCGAGCTTGTCCTCGGCGATCTTCTTGTGCCAGAAGTGCGGGACGTGGGGCGTCTGGTCGCTGGTGAGGATGCTGGTCAGGACGAACCGCCGGATGCCGGTGCGGTGGGCGGCCTCAGCGAGGTTGGCGTTGCCGACGGTGTCGATGTCGTGCGCGTTCTTGCCGCCGCGGGTGTAGCCGGCAGCGGTGGTGATGACGGCATCGGCGCCGTTCATGGCGGCGACGAGCGAGTCGAGGTCGAGCATGTCGCCGCGGGCGATCTCGACACCCCGCTTTTCGAGCCTGCTCGCGTCGGTGGTCGGCCGGACCAGGGCGCGGACGTTCTTACCGCGCCCCAGCAGTTCGTCGACGACCTTGCCGCCGAGGGAACCGGTCGCGCCGACGACGAGGACGGGGAGGGTGGTGGTCATGGGGGTCTCACTTTCCATCAGGTCAGTGGTGGTGGGGGGAATTGGGTGGGCAGGGTGATGGTGGTCGCGGGAGGCGGGCGCCGTCGGCCCGGGTCGCTCAGGGGGCTGGCCTGTGGTGGGCGGATCCGCGGCACGGGTTACCGGCGGCCTGCAGGAGCTCGCGGGGGTCGAAGGGGGGCCCGACGCGGGTGATGCGGCCAACCTTCGTACGGGCCGGACGGCGACGGGGAAGAGCTCGCAGGCCCCGCGGGTGTCGCCCTGGCCCGAATGAGTTCCGTCCTGCCTCCACCGGGACAGCTCGCGCTTGCCCCTCACACTGAGGCCCGTTCACACTGAGGCCCGTTCACCCCGGTTCTCCCCGAGGTGCGGGAGTGAACGGGCGGGTTCCGCCGCATCCGTCGGCTCGGCTCGCCGGGGGGGCTTCTTCCGGCAGTCGGGGAGCCTGCTCCGTTCAGCGTGGGCCTTCGTGGGCCTTCGTGGGCCTTCGTGGGCCGAGTGCGCTGCGGCACTGCCGCCTTCGCGGGATCGCCGGAAACGATTCGCCCCCCAGGCCGGAACCGGGGTGCAGGCCGAGGGGAGTTACTCGGACTCCCCGGCCGCGACGTCACGGCTGTTGATCGCGTCGGTGATGGCGTAGGCGATACGGACGAAGGACTCTGCCTGCTGCGCCGACAGGTCCCGCGCGGAGGTCTCCTCCAGGGCCCGCCACATGGCAGCGATGGGCTCGCGCATGGCACGGCCCTTGTCGGTGAGGTGGACGACCATGACGCGCCGGTCGTGTGCGGCCGCCTCGCGCACGAGCAGGCCGGCGTCCTGCATGCGGCGCAGGGACTTGGAGACGGTGGAGTGGTCCAGGCCGACGCTTTCGAGCAGTTCGGACTGGGTCTGGCCGTCCCGGTCGAGGAGTTGCATCAGCAGCAGTTCCTGTCCGGGATGCAGGTCCATCTCGCGGAGCATGGCGGCGGCGCGGGCGCGGTGAGCGCGGGCGAGCTGGAAGATCGCGTAGCTCATCGGCCCCTCGCCGGCCGTGGAGGGGGTGCGGTGTGTGGGGGCGGGCATCGGTTCCTCAGACGGTGTGGGTGGGGTAGTCGGTGTAGCCGGCCACTCCGCCGCCGTAGAAGGTCGCCGGGTCGGGGGTGTTCAGCGGCGCGTCAGAGCGTAGCCGCTCGACCAGGTCCGGGTTGGCGAGCGCGAGGGCACCGACGGAGACGAGGTCGGCCGTGCCGTTGTCGACGTCCTTGGCGCGGGTGGGCAGGTCGGTGCCGGCCCGGTTGAGGATCAGCGTGGTCGGCCACAGCGCGCGCAGGGTGCCCAGCAGCTCCTCGTCGCCCGCATGGAGGATGTGGAGGTAGGCGAGGCCGAGCGGGCTGAGGGCGCGCAGGAGCGCCGGATACAGCTCGGCGGTGTCGGACTCGGCGATGTCGTTGTAGGGGTTGCCGGGGGAGATGCGCAGGCCGGTGCGGTCGGCGCCGATCTCGTCGGCCACGGCAGCGGCGACCTCGACGGCGAAGCGGATGCGGTTGTCGAGGGAACCGCCGTAGCGGTCGGTGCGCCGGTTGGTGTTGTCGGCGAGGAACTGATGCACCAGGTAGCCGTTGGCGCCGTGGATCTCCACGCCGTCGGCGCCTGCCGCGACGGCGGCCGCTGCGGCGCGGCGGAAGTCGTCGACGGTCGCCGCGACCTCCTGCGTCGACAGCGCACGGGGCGTCGGCATCTCCTGGGGCCCGGACGCGGTGAACATCGCGCCCTGGGGCTGGATCGCCGAGGGGGCGACCGGCTGACGGCCGTGCGGGGTGTTGTCGGGGTGGGCGATACGTCCGGTGTGCATCAGCTGGATGACGATCCGGCCGTCGGCCGCGTGCACGGCGTCGGTGATCTTGCGCCACCCGGCGATCTGCTCGTCATTGTGGATGCCGGGGGTGAGGAGGTAGCCCTGGCCGTCGGCGGAGGGCTGGGTGCCCTCGGTGATGATGAGCGCGTGCGAGGCCCGCTGGGCGTAGTACTCGGCGTTGAGCTCGGTCGGTACGCCTTCAGGGGTGGAGCGGTCGCGGGTCATGGGGGCCATGACCAGGCGGTGCGGGAGGGAGATGTCACCGACGGTGGTCGGCGTCCAGAGAGCGTTCAGCATGAGTGGTCCTTCGGTGCGGTGATGGCCAGGTGACGATCGGAACAAGAGGGAATGGCGGGCGTGATCAGTCGACGGTGAGGACGAGCTTGCCCCGGACATGCCCGGCGTCGCTGATCTGCTGGGCCGTGGCGGCCTGGTCGAGCGGGTAGGCGGTGACGGTGGTGACGAGCCTGCCGGTCGCGGCGTCCTGCGCCAGCGTGGCCAGTCGGGCGGCCGAGCGTTCCTGGCCACCGCTGGAGAAGGTGATGCCGAGCTGGGGCGCGCGGAAGTCGGCGATGGTGACGATGCGCTCGGTGCCGCCGCGCAGGGTGATGGAGTCCTCGAGGGCTCCCTTGCCGGCCAGGTCGAACACCGCGTCCACGCCGTCGGGGGCGAGCGTCCGGACCCGTTCGACCAGGCCCTCGCCGTAGAGGGTCGCGGTGGCGCCGAGCGAGGTGAGGTACTCCTGGTTGGCGGGGCCGGCGGTGGCGATGACGCGTGCCCCGCGGGCCGTGGCGAGCTGGACCGCCAGGGTGCCGACCGCTCCGGCCGCGCCGTGCATCAGCACGGTCTCCCCGGCGGTGACGCCGAGCAGGTCCAGGACCCGCTCGGCCGTCTCGGCGGCCACCGGCAGCGCGACCGCGTGCTGCCAGTCGAGGCCGGCGGGCTTGGGGGCGACGGTGGTGGCCAGTGCGTACTGGGCGTACGAGCCGGTGTCCGACCAGCCCAGCACCTCATCGCCGACCTGCACGTCCTGCACGCCCTCGCCGAGGGCGTCCACCACGCCGGCGAGTTCGTGACCGGGGACGGAGGGGAGCGGCGTGGGGAACACGGCCTCCAGTGCCCCAGAGCGGATCTTGCCGTCCAGCGCGTTCAGCCCGGCCGCCTTGACGCGGACGCGGATCTGCCCGGGGCCGGGCTGCGGGACCTCGATGTCCGCCTCGTGCAGCACTTCCGTGCCGCCGAAATGGTCGAACAGGATGGCTTTCATGATGGCTCCTCCTCATGTCGCCACCCATTTAGGTGGCTGGACACATAATCAACGTAACAGCAAACATGTGGCTAGCCAAGTATTTGCTGTCGCTCGGGCTGCGCAAGATCGGCCGCGGTCGCATCGGTCTGGGGACACAAGGTTTCTGCGAGATCTGCGGAGCACTGCCCGCGGGCTCCCTGTCCGGCAGGCCGAGAGGCTTCCGTGCGTGCCGCGTTCGAAGAGGAGCGTGCCGGGCGGGCTGTCCAGCCGGCGGAACTTCTCGTCGCGCAGGCTTGGGTTGGTGCGGCGCAGGCGCAGGCGCAGGCGCAGGGCGGAGCGGTAGAGCTGGAGCACGGAGGTGCGGTCGGCCTGGTTGGCCTCGGCGGTGTGGGAGTTCCAGTCGGGCCGGCGGAGCGACGGCTTGGCCGACACGGAAATGCTGAAGCCGAAGGGCGGGGTGTCGCCGGTCCACGGGAGGGGGCGCGGCAGCCGTCGCGGCCTCGGATCGTGTGGCCGGAGCGTCAGTGGCTGGCCACGGGTGCGGCGGGGCGCATCCCCCTGCAGAGCCCTGCCGCGTGGACGACGCCATGGCTGGACAGGGCGTTCCACCAGCGACTGGATCGCATGGGATCTATGCGCTGAAGGAAACGATCGCGGACGCCTTCGAGCCCGAACCTTTCGCGCCCTTCCGAGCCTGGCAGCAGCACCATGTGACTGTCTGTGCCGTGCACCTGGACACCGCCTTCCCGTCCATTCGGGTCGCGCTGCGCGGCCGGCGCACTCGATACGCCCTCGAAGTCGAAACGCTGCGGCCGGACTTCGCCGAGGCATTGGTCACCGAGAAGACCATCGAGGCGATGCTGGCCGCAGAGGTGATGGAGTGGTCGATCCAGGGACGGGACGTCCTCACTGTGCTCCGGGACCAGCCGGCCGACACACAGGACGGCGGAACCGGGGGACAGCCGGCCGACTACGACCTCGATGCCGTCCGCGTGATCGAGCGGCTCACCGCCCTCATCGCCGGGCTGCCCACCCATCTCGCCCCGTGGGCTGACAGCGCCCTGTCGGGCCTGCCCCTGGAGCATTGAGAGGGCCTGAGGTCCAGGCCCGGCATGGCTGTGGTCGTCACCGTTGGCCAGGCCGGGCCGTCCCTCGCTATCCGGCGCGCGGTCCGAGGAACAGTCCACCGCTCGCGTCGATGACCTGCCCGGTGATCCAGCGCGCCGCGTCGGAGGCGAGGAACGCGACCACGTCGGCGACATCGTCGGGCCCGCCCAGCCGATCGAGCGCCGTCGTTCCAGCGATGAGTTCGGCCAGGCCCGGCGCTTCGAAGAGTGATCCGTTGGTCGCCGTCCGAGTGGCGCCGGGAGCCACCGCGTTCACTGTGATGCCCCGGACCCCGAGATCGTTGGCCAAGGTCATGGTCATCGTCTCGACCGCGCCCTTCGTCATGGCGAAGGATGTCTGCGCGGGGTTGGCCATCCGGGTCGCCACGGACGAGATCGTGACGATGCGGCCGCCGTCGCGGAACAACGGCAATGCTCGCTCGATGATGAAGTACGGCGCTCGCACGTTCACCGCGAAGAGGTGGTCGAACTCCTTCCTCGTCGTGGCTCCGAGCGGGCCGGCGGGCGCAGCCGCCGCGTTGTTGACCAGGATGTCGAGCGGCCGCCCGGCCAGGCCGGCCTCGACTCCCGCGAAGAGCATCTCGACGTCGTCATCCACGCCCAGCTCCGCCCCGACGGCGAATGCGGTTCCACCGGTACGTTCGATCTCGTCGACCGTCGCCGTCGCACCGTCCTCGTCCGTGCCGAAATGCACGATGACCACTGCCCCCTTCGCCGCCAGCCGGGCCGCGATCGCCTGCCCGATGCCGCGCGATGCTCCTGTCACGAGAGCCGTCCTGCCGGTCAGATCACCCATGTCCACCACCCCGTCATGTTAGTGACTACCAATCTGGTAGTTGCTATCACCCCGGTAGGGTCTATCACATGCCCGACCAGCCCTCAACACTGCGAGAACAACGGCGAGCCGAGACACAGCGCACGATTCAGGCGCACGCGGTTCGGCTGTTCACCGAGCGCGGATACGACGCCACGACCATGACCGACGTCGCCGAAGCCGCGGGCGTGTCGCCCATGACCGTGTACCGGCACTTCCCCACAAAGGAAGACCTCGTGCTCGTCGACCAGAACGGCCGGCTCGTCGCCGAGCGGATCATCGCGTCGTCCGCCACACAGCCCCTGGTCCGCCGCATCGGCAGCGCGCTCATCGATTCGGCCACGACGTTGACCAGCGGCGGCCATGGAGACGACCTGACGGCGGGCGAGCAGTTTCTGCTCGCCCGCCTGCGGCTCATGATCTCGACGCCGGCCTTGCGGGCCAAGCACCTGGACAACCACTACGCCCTTCAGCAGGCGATCGTCGACGCCCTCGGGGGCGATGCCACCGATCCCGACACCGCGTTCCACGCACACGCGGCGGCCAGTGCCTGCCTGGCCGCCATGCACACGGCGTTGGTGCGCTGGGCCGAAGACGACGGACGGACCGAGCTGCCCGACCTGATCGCGAAGGCGCTCGCTGCCGCCTTCGGCGATGACATCGTCGATACCGCCCCGGACGCATGAGAAGGGCCCTCCGAGCACTCACCCGAAGGGACTGACGCCCGCCAAGTCGATCGCACAGCCGCGTCCCACGACGTCTCGGCGAGGGCGGGACGGTCACCGAGATCGTCCCTCTCGGTACGTTCTGGATCACATGGCGCAGGCATCGGCCAGGAAGCTGCAGCGGACCAAACGCTCAGTTGAGATCACTGCGGCCGCGCCGGCAGCTTGCTGTCCGGGGGCGTTCGGGGCAGTGGCGGCGTGGCCAGACTGATTCGGTAAGTACCGGATCGTAGTGAGGGTGCTTCATGCGCATATCCATCGCCAAGGGCGGGGCCGTCGCCGCCGCGGCGTTCGCCACGCTCGCGCTCGGTGCCGCTCCGTCGGGTGCCGCGACGAGCACCCTGCAGCGGGCCGCCTGTGACGGCACCCGCACGCAGTTCTCCTTCCTCGCCCCGTTCAGCGGCACCTGTTTCAAGGGCCACGGTGACCTCGACTCTCCGATGACGCTGCCCTCGTGGAAGCCGGGCCCCTGGCGCGCCGGGCAGAACACCGGCTGGTTCAGCTACAACGACGCCAACGGCGTGGAGCAGCGGGTGTCCTTCACCGAGGGGCAGACGGGCGACGCTCCGTACAGGAACATCAAGCACCTGCACATCGACTGACAGGTCGGCCACGACGCGACGAACCTGGACGTTTGTCCGCCGCCTTGGGCTGCGGCAGCATCGCCGGCGCGTGCCGCAGCAATACCGGCTGGGCCGAGCAGCGGCGCCGCTCTGCGGTCCGCGCAGGCAATGGGCCGAGCGGACACTGCTGGCGTTGCTCGGCGGCGTTGTGTCCTGGGTGACGGCTCGGTGCCCAGGCCCGGCCGTGACCGACCCATGACCTTCGGTGGAAGCCTGCAAGGACTGAGCGGCTTGCCGGATCCGTGAGCGGTCCAGGCCGGGTGGGGCGTGGAGGCGTCCCACCCGGCCGGGTGTCATCGGATGTGCTTCGCCGAGTTGGTGGCGGCGTGGAGCAGGTACTCCAGGGGGCCGCGGCGGAAGAAGCGGGACCAGACGGCGGCGAACAGGGTGGCGCCGAGGATGAACATGAGCAGCGGCGCCCATGATTGCTGGGTGCTGGTCCCGGCGGGCAGGGACAGCGCGGACTGTGCGAGGAAGTGGCCGACGTAGGCGGTCAGGGACATGGTGCCCACGGCGATGACCGGTTTGGCCAGGCGGCGCAGTCGCGGCAGGCGGTCCATCGCCACCGTCGCGCCCACGATCACGAGGATCGCGACTCCGGCGCTGCCGATGATGTCGAACGTGGTGCCGCTGTGCGGCCCGGCCGTCAGGAGCGACGACGCCGGCATGTCGGGGAACGACCCGCTGTCCAGGGGCACCGACCCGCTGTCGAGGGGCAGTGACCCGGAGCCGCCGGACGACGGCCCGTCTTCCGCCATGCTCCTCAACGCCCCCTTGCCGGCCAGCAGCAAGGACATGCCGTACGCGGCCACGGTGAGGGCGGCACCGAGCGCGGCAAGGCGCCGCTGAACAGTGCCGGAGGACAGGTCGAGGCGGCCCAGTGCCATGCCCGTGATCACGAACGACATCCACGTGAGCGCCGGGTAGAAGCCACTGAGCAGCAGATCGAGCACTCCCACGTTGCTGAGCCGGTGGAGCGGGTCGTAGGCGTTGATGCTCTGCCGGATCGGGTCGGTCACCAGCGCGTTCAGGACGAACGCCAGCTGCGGTGTGACGAGGGCGAGCGCGGCCGCGGTGATCGCGAGTGTCCTGGCGCGCAGTCGCACCAGGGGCAGGGCAAGGAGGAAGTAGACCCCGTAGAAGCCGAGGATGATCACTCCCCCGTACTCCGTGGCCATCGCGGTGCCCAGCGCCAGCAGGACCAAGGCCCGGATCGCGATCCGGGCCTTCGCCTGTCGGCCGGCCAGGCCGGTCTTGGGCTCGCGGCGGCCGGCGATCAGCATCAGTGAGAACCCGGCGAGGGTGGCGAACAGGACCGAGGAGTGACCGTCCGCCAGGTACCGGATCCAACTGGCGACGCCGGTCGTGGCGGACAGCGGGGGGCCGATGTGCACGACGTACATGCCGAACACCGCCAGCGCGCGGGCCAGGTCCACCCCGACGAGGCGTCCCGTCGAGGGACCGGGCGAGGCCGGCGCAGCGGACTCGGGGGAGGTCCGGGGCTGCGGAGGCGAGTTCTCCCGCGGAGCCGACGTGCCCTGCGGTGTCATTGGTGTCTGCGACATGTGGAGACCCTCGCGTCGCCGCCGGGCGGGGAGCCATCCGGCAGGCTTCGGTAACGGCCCCGCCGACCGGCGGGTACCGCCCCGCCGACCGGCGGAGTCTTGTTCCGACCGAGACACGGCCGCAAGAAGCGCTTCCGCCGGCTGATCAGCGGCATGCCCACCGGCAAACTGCGCGCCCGGCTCACCTCGATGGCCGACCACACAGGTGTCGCAATCATCGCCGAGTGAGGGAAACCACCCCCGCATCCCCGGAACACGCACACGATGCGTGCCGCCCGGACGCGGCGAGAACGCGGTGGACCAGAACGCCCGACACCGTTCGGGGCGTGCGGCTGAGCATGAGTTCTGGCAACAGGACTCACTTCCGCTCAGTCCCTGGGAACGGTATCCGCAGCCGCACCCGGTAGCCGCCCTCCGCGGTCGGGCCGGCAACCAGGGTGCCGTGCAGGATGTCGGCCCGTTCCCGCAGACCGACCAGGCCCTGCTGCGAACCGGGGAGGGAGAGTGAGGGACGCGTGGGCGGGGTGTTGGTGACGGTCACTCCGACGTCGTCGCCGTCCTGCCACAGCTCGACGCACGCCGTGGCACCGGGGGCGTGCTTGCGGACGTTGGTCAGCGCCTCCTGGACCGTACGGTAGAGGGCCCGTTGGGCGGGGGTGCCCACGGCGGGCGGAAGCTCGCCCGACAACTCCGCGTGACTGCCGCTTGATTCCACCAGTTTGCGCAGGTCGGCCAGAGTGGGCTGAGGGGTCAGCTCCGTGGCGGCGCCGCCGGAGGCGCGCAGCAGTGTGACCATGGTGCGCAGTTCGTCGAGCGTGGTGACGCTCAGCGAACGGATCGTGCGGGCGGCTTCTTTGGCGTCCGCGTCCTTGGCGGCGACCTGCAGGGCTCCGGCCCGTACGGCGATCAGGCTGACCTGGTGCGAGACCACGTCGTGCATCTCGCGGGCCAGTTGGGCGCGTTCGCGCGCGAGGACGGCCTGGGCGTGCAGGGCCCGCTCGTGCTCCCTGGCCTCCTCGATCTCGACGAGCCGCCGCGCCAAGTCCCTGTGAGTCTGGAGAAGTTGGGCGATGAGGACCGGTGCGGCGGCGGTCGCCAGGCTGTACACGAAGGTGATCAGCGTCATGGTCCGGCCGACCTCGGTGAGGCCGACCAGGGGCCACGGAGTGCTGTTCGCGACGGCGGTCAGGGCGACGCAGACCGCGAGGAGAGGGCGGTTGCGGGAGCGTTCGGCCAGGGTGAACAGCGCCGCGAGCGGAGCGACGGCGACGGGCTGCGTCAGCGAGATGGGCAGGGTGAGCAGGAACACGCCGAGCGGGAACCGGCGCCGGAAGGCCAGTGCGGCGCAGCCGAGCGTGGCCAGCGCGACGCCGAGGCGGGTGTCGTCCAACAGGTTCAGCCACACGTCCACGGCCGCTGCCACCACCAGGACGAGGTCGACGACCGGCGCGGGCAAACGCTCCCACAGGGCGCGGGCGCGCTTCATCGCCCGGACCTCGACCGCGGGCGTTCGTCGAGCAGACCGGCCCGCTGCGCCAGCAGCGCCGCCTGCACCCGGCTCGTCACCCGTAGCTTGGTGAGGATGGCGCTGACGTGGTCCTTGACCGTGCCGGCACCCAGGTGGATGCGGGCCCCGATGTCGGCGTTCGACAGGCCCTCGGCCACCAGGACGAGGACGTCGCGCTCGCGGGCGGTGAGAAGCCGGACGCGGGCTGCCTCCTCGTCGACGGCCGCCTCGGTGCCGGGGTGGCTGTGCAGCAGCGTCCGCGACGCCTTGGGGGAGAGCACCACGCCGCCGGCGGCCAGGGTGCGTACCAGGTGGGCGAGTTGCTCCGGCTCGGTGTCCTTGAGCAGGAAACCGGCCGCACCGCGGTGCAGCGCGGTCAGGATGTACTCGTCGGCGTCGAACGTCGTCAGCATCGCCACCACCGGAGCGTCCGGCCTCGCCCGCAGCTCACGCAGGACGGTGAGCCCGTCGACGTCCGGCATCCGGATGTCCAGCAGCACCACGTCCGGCCGCTCCCGGCGGACGGTTTGCACAGCCTCGCCGCCGCTCGCGGTCGCGACGACCTCAATGTCCTCGGACGCGCCCAGAATGAGTTCGAAGCCCGAGCGGACCAGTGCCTCGTCGTCCACCACCACTACCCGGATCACGCGCTCCGCCTCACCATCGTTCATGCCGTCCGGCCCATGCCGCCTCGACCCTAAAGCCATGCGGAGCCCCGGCGGCCCGACGAGCGGCAGCTCCAGCCACACGGCGGGGCAGCACCCACCAGTCGGCAGGGACACCGCAGCCTTCTGCCGGATAGTCCATGGTCGGCCCGGTCTCCAGCCTGAGCGGCATGACACCTCACGCGGACTCCCCGCTGCCCCCGGCCGACGCACCGTCCTCTGCACGCGAGCGCAGTGAGCCCTCGACGGGCGCGCCCGGCGTGGGCCGACTGTTCGGGCTGGACCTGGCCCGCGGCCTGGCCGTCTTCGGCATGTACGCGGTCCACGTGGGCCCCGCCCCGGATCAGGGCGGTGTCATCGGCTTCCTGATGGAGCTGGCGCAAGGCCGCTCCTCCGCCCTGTTCGCCGTCCTGGCCGGCTTCGCGGTCGCCCTCATCACCGGGCGCCGCACGCCGAAGACCGGTATGGCCGGCCGTCAGGCCGTCGCCAAGGTCGTCATCCGAGCCGTGATCCTGCTGGCCCTGGGCACGGCCCTGACCCTGACCGGCACCCCGGTCGTGCCGATCCTCGCCTTCTACGGACTGTTCTTCCTGCTCGTGCTGCCGCTGTACCGGCTGGGCGCCAAACCGCTGGCGCTGATCGCCGCAGGGTGGGCCCTGATGGGCCCGCAGCTGCTGTACGTGCTGAAGCCGGTGGTCGGCGACCGCGCATTCCCCACCGTCGGCGAGGCCGACGGCCTCGTCTCGTTGCTCTTCACCGGCGGCTACCCGGCCCTGACCTGGGTCCCGTTCGTCATCGCCGGTATGGCTGTCGCCCGTCTCGACCTGGCCGCCACCGCCGTCCGGATACGTCTCGCCCTCACCGGTGTCGCCCTCGCCGTCACCGGCTATGGCGGCTCCTGGCTGGCGCTGCGTCTCGTGCCCGGTGCCGCCGAGGCCGTCCGGGAAGCCACAGGGAGGCCTGGCATGTCGTCCATGTCGTCCATGTCGTCCGCGTCGCCCGGCAGCGAGGGCATCTTCGGCGACACCCCCGCCGGGATGCTGGTCGCCTCCCCGCACAGCGAGGCGACCCTGTCCATCGTGGGCAACACCGGTGTGGCGCTCCTGGTGATCACCGCGTGCCTGGCCGCCATGGACGCCTTCCCCCGGCTGCGCCGCCTGACCAAGCCCGTCATCGCGGTCGGCTCGATGTCACTCACGGCGTACGTCTACCACATCGTCGCCATCTGGCTCCTGGACACCGAGGCACTGACCGTCCCGCCCCTGTACATCCTGCTCGGCTTCATCGCGTCCATCACCGTCCTCGCCACCCTCTGGTCCCGCTTCTTCCAGCGGGGGCCGCTGGAGTGGCTGATGGGCAGGGCGACCGGGATGGCCCGGCGCATTCAATGACAGCAATCCGAAGCGGCACGGGCCGCGAGATCCCGCCCGTGTCCCCTCGATGCCCCATTGCGTAGATCACTCCGGCTGACCCGCCACGGACAAGGGCGGGAACCGGTCGGGCGCAAGCGCGGGGTCTCCTTCTGACGAGAGGCGGTTCAGTCCTTGGGGCCGAACATGTAGGCGTTGGCGACATCGATGAGTGCCACGCCCCTGTAGGCGGGGTAGCGCGCGGTGATGGCCTTCTTGTAGGCGTCGCCGTCGTCGCCGAGCAGTTCGCGGCCGGCGTTGACGTAGTCGGTGAGTTCGGCCCAAACGGCCGGGTCGGTCGGCTCGCCGTGGCCGGGGAGGATGGTGTCGTACTCGGTCTCGGCGGCGAAGCGGTCGATGTTGGCCTGCCAGCCGTCGAAGTCCTTGTCCAGGAACCACAGGTGGGTGTGGGCGTAGACGACGTCCTGGGCGACCAGTACGCCCTGCTCGGACAGCTTGATCACGAGGGTGGTGTGGATCTCGCCGCCGGTCACCTTCTCGAACTCGAAGGGGATGCCGTCGATGACTTCGGTGCCCGGGGTGATCTCCACGGTCGGGGTCATGCCGGCGAGCGGGATCGGGGTGCCGGTGGGCAGGTCGGTCTTGTCGCCCATCGCGACGATCTCCGCGGTGGTCTCCGGCAGGGCGTGTACGGGGACGTTGAAGCGGGCCGCGCCCTGGTAGTGGTCGGGGTGCGCGTGGCTGATGACCAGGCGGTCGATCGGCGTGCCGAGCCCCTGGGCGTAGGCGGCGGCCTCGTCGGCGTAGGTCAGGACGAACTGGGCGTCGACGGCGATGATCCGCGACGGCGTCTCGATCAGTTGGGGGTGACGTCCAGGCCGTCCCCGGGCGCCGTGTAGCTGTGGATGCGTACCCGGCCCTTGTCGATGACGGTGATGCTGCCGTGCATGGTCGTACTCCTGACGCAGGTAGGGGATGGGGGGACCGGAGAGTCGGTCACCGTGCGGTTCGAGCTGGGTGCGGTCGAGTCCTGAACCGCGTTTCCGCGGTCAGCCTGCGGCCATGCGCCTGGCCGCTTCCGATGCCAGGATCCGCCCCGCGCCGGCGGAGCGCGGTCTCCCTACGGAGGGAGGCGATACGAAGCGGGTGTCATCGCGCGTGGACGGCGTCTATGCCTGTTCGTTGATGAGGCCGGCGTAGTGGCCCAGGTTTCGTTCGATCTCGTCGAGACCGATCTCGGCGATGGCCTTCCCGAGTTGCGGCACGCGGGCCTGGAATCCCGGCCAGTTGACGGACTCCGCGAACTCCGCCCAGGACGCGCGCAGGTCAGCCACGGGCGGCAGGGTCGACCGGTTGATCTGCGCCTTGGCGCCCAGGACGGACGCCTTGTCGAAGGCCGCGATGCGCGCCGCGACACCGTAGACGAAGGCGTCGAGTTCGGTGTCGGGGACGGCCCGGGTCACCCAGCCGTACTGTTCGGCGCGCTCGGCGTCGTAGTCCTCGCTGGTGAGGATCGCTTCGAGCGCGCGGTCCCGCCCCAGCAGCCGGGCCAGACGGTCACTGCCGCCACCGCCCGGGACGATGCCGATCGCGACCTCGGGCTGGCAGAAGAACGCCTCCTCGCGGCTGGCGTAGCGCAGGTCGAAGGCCAGGGTGATCTCGTCCCCGCCACCCCGCGTGCGCCCGCGGATGGAGGCGATGCTGATGAACGGGGCGCTGGTCAGGCGGGTGACGAGTTCGACCCACGTCGGGGTCCCGTCCGCGGCGTTCAGGGCCAGGAGTTCGGGCACCTGGCCGAGATCGGCGTGGTTGAAGAAGTATCCGGGCGTGCCGCTGTCGAAGACGACGACCTGAACCTGTTCGTCCTTGCTCAACTCGTCTACGACGTGCAGCAGTTGGACGACTGTGTCCGCACCGACGACGTTCACCGGCGGATTCGTGAAGGTGACCCTGCGGATCTTCGGCGCCACGGTCTCGATCTTGAACATGCTGTTCTGGGTCATGCTGGGCTCCAGTGCTGAGGGGGGATACGTGCAGTCCGCGGCGGGGCTGTCAGCGGTCGAGGAAGGTGTTCACCTCGGTGCCGAACTTGACGGCGTACTGGTAGAGGAAGCCGTGGCCGGCGTCCGGGTAGATGTGCAGTCGGGCGTCGGGGAGGTACTTGGCCAGCAGGTGGGAGTTCTTGGCGGGCATGAGGATGTCGCTCTCGCCGTCGGCGACCAGGGTGGGCTGGAAGAGGGCGTGCAGGCGCACCAGCTTGGACTTGTCGGGGATGCCCCACTCGGACCACGCGGTGAGCTGGCGGTCGCGGGTGGCCAGGCTGGAGGGGGCGTCGTGGTCTGTGGTGCGCTCGCCGAGGCGCTGCAGGAACTCGCCTCCCGCGGCCTGGCTGGAAGCGGTGTTCTTGAAGAAGAGGAAGAGGTAGTCCTCGGGGCCGGGGTTGTCCTTGAGGGTCCGCTGCAGGATGTCGGGGTCGGATGCGCGCTGGTCCACACCGCCCTGGGGGCCGGTGGCGGCCAGGACGACGCGGCGGACCTGCCAGGGGCGGCGCAGCGCGACCTCCTGGGCGACCTCGCCGCCGAGGGAGAAGCCGAACACGTCGTAGCGGGACAGCTTGAGGGCGTCGATGAACTCGATCGCGTCCAGGGCCATTTGCTGGACGGTGCTGGGGGTGGTGCCGGTGGAGCCGCCGACGCCGACGTTGTCCACGAGGATGACCTCGCGCTTGGCGGCGATGGTGTCGATGAGCCTGGGGTCCCAGCTGTCGAGGGTGCCGCGGAAGTGCTGGAAGAAGACCAGGGGCACGCTGCCCGCACCGGGGTGGCCGAATCGACGGTACTGGTAGGTGACGCCGTTGGCGGCTTTGACGCGCAGGTTGGGGGCCGTGCTCGCGCTCTCGGTGGTCTGCGTCCGGGTCACCGAGTGCCCCGTGCCGCTGGAACTGCCGCTCACGGCGTTGGCCATGCTCGGTGCCGTGGCGGTGAGGGCCGCGACGACCGACACGCCGGCCAGCGCCATCGCGGTCCGCCGGGAGACACGGGTCGGTCGATTGGTTGAAGGCATGCCATTTCCTTGGGTAGGGCCGAAGGTCGCCTCCGGCGCGTTGCATTGCTGTGCGTCAGGCGTATGGGTGTTCCGTGGGGTGCGCGCGAGCGGGAAGCGCCGACGCCGGTGGACCGGGGCCGGCGAAGGAGCCCCGCATGATCGACATGCCCAAAAGCTAGGCAGCGGCAAGGTCGTCGGAAACCATCCCGAGCGCCCGGCGGGGTCATCCGCCAGGGCGAACCAGTCCGCTCTCGTAGGCCACGACGACGGCTTCTATCCGGTCGCGGACGCGTAGTTTGGCGAGGATGCGGGCCACGTGGGTCTTGACCGTGGTCTCGCCGAGGAACAGCTTCCCGGCGATCTCCGCGTTGTTCAGCCCGCGGGCGACCAGACCCAGCACCTCACGCTCGCGGTCGGAGAGTACGTCGAGGCGTCTGTCGGTGAGGGGAGCGACGGCGCCCGTGACGTACCGGTCGATCAACCGCCGTGTCACCGACGGGGCGATCACCACGTCGCCGCGCAGCACACCGCGGATGGCGATGAGCAGCTCGGCGGTCGGTGTGTCCTTGACGAGGAAGCCGTTCGCTCCCGCACGCAGGGCCGCGTAGGCGTACTCGTCGCGGTCGCACGCGGTGAGGACGAGCACGCGCGTGTCAGGCAGGGCGGCGCGCACTTGCGCGGTGGCCGAGATGCCGTCCAGGCGCGGCAACCGCACCCCCATGAGGACGAGGTCGGGGCGTAGCGTGAGTGCCTGTGCCACGGCCGCCTCGCCGTCCCCGGCCTCGCCGACGACCGTGAGGTCCGGCCGGCCGTCCACCACCATGCGCAGTCCGACCCGCATCAACTCCTGGTCGTCGCAGACCAGCACGCCGGCCTCTGTCATGGCGCCCCGCCCCCGCACCGCACCACCCACTCCGGCACGCCGACTCCGGTGACGATGACGGTAACGACGTAGCCCATGAATTCCTCCTGCTGAAATGCGGTGAAGGTGAAGGTGAAGGTGAAGGTGAAGGTCAGGTGTTCCTGTCGGCGACCAGGGGGCCTGAGGGGATCGGCCTCGCACGCGCGTCCCGCGCCGACCGGCGCTCTTCGAACACGGCCAGGGCGACGACGATCGCGGCGGCGACGACGGCCGACAGGTAGGCCGGGACCGCCGTCGTGACGGCGCAGCCGATGACCAGAGCGGACAGCGCGAGCAGCCGTGACCAGAGCAGGTCGTCGAACAGGGTTGCCCCGTGCCATGCCTGCGGGACGAGGTAGAGGGCCGGCCCGCCGAACAACAGCAGGTTCGTGGTGATACCGGCGTGTTCCAGGGGATGGGCGATGACGCGTTCGTCGGCCACGGCCACGGCGATCAACCCGGCGACCGAGGCCATGAGGCTGATGACGCCGCTGCGCGCGGCCCGCATCGGGTCCTCGGTCCTCTGGAAGTGCCGTACGACGCGCTCGGAGCGGCTGAAGAACAGCCAGAACAGCGCGACCGTGCCGGTGAGTGCCACACCGCTGGTCAGCAGGGTCATCGGCTCGTACGGGGCCGTGGTGAGCGCGGTGCCGGTGGTCATGACCGTCTCACCCAACGCGATGATCACGAACAGGCGTCCGCGCTCCAGCAGGTGCCCACCGGCGAAGCCGACCTGCCGCGACTCCAGACGGCGGCCGGGCAGCGGATGTGCCGTCCAGGTGCCCGCCAACTCGATCGTCAGCGCCGCGGCCCACCACGCCGGCCGCGCGCCGCCGTGGACCGCCGCGCCGGTCAGCCACAGGGGTGCGGCCGCGACGAACCAGACCAGCACGCGAACGAAATGCTCCTGGTTGACATCGTCGAGGCCCACCCTGAGCAGCCATACCGTCCGGCCGAGGTGAATCAGCAGGAACGTGACGACGAAGACCCACCCGGCGTCGCCGAAGGCTCGCGGAATCGCGGCGTTCATGAACAGTCCGACGAGCATGACCGCCAGCAGCATCCGCCGGGTCCGCGGGTCCTCGGCCGGGACGAGGGTGACCGCCCAGGCGGTGTACGCCCACGCCGCGTAGACCGCGAGGTAGAGGACGAGAGTCTGGGCGGCGCCGGTCCAGGTCGGGTGTGCCAGCAGCTGATGCGACAGCTGGCCGATCGCGAAGACGTAGACGAGGTCGAAGAACAACTCCAGCGGCGTGACCTCGCGGCGCGCCGGATCGCTGGTCAACTCCACGATGGGCTCCTCGTTCGGGGAGGCGTTCCGACTCCCGTGGTGTCGGGCTTCGTTCAGTGGTCAGTCGGCGAGGAAGGCCGTCACCTGGGTGGCGAAGTCCTTGGCGTGCTGGAAGAGGAAGGCGTGGCCGGCGTCGCTGTAGGCGACGAGGGTGGCGTGGGGCAGGTGCTGCACGGCGGTGTAGGAGGCCAGGGGGGTGATCATCACGTCCCGCATGCCGGTTGCGTACAGGACGGGCTGGCGGATGCTCTCCAGATCCGCTCGCACCTGCTCGAAGGGAATCGCCGCGTCCTTCGCGATCGCGGAGATCTGGCCCATGGTCGCCGCCTCGGACACCTCCGGGAGCCCGGTGGCCAGCCGGGTGGCCACCCTGGCGAGGTGGGCGTAACCGGCGGCGCGTCCCGTCTCCGTCTCCGGGAAGAACAGGAACACCAGGTCGTCCCCCGTGACCTCGGGCTTGGTCATGGTGGCCCGCACCTTCGGGTCGGGCTCGGGTGCGCCGGGCACCGTGCCGCCGGGGTTGGCGGCCGCCACGACCAGCCTGCGCACCAGGTCGGGCCGCCGGCGGGCGATGTCCTGGGCGACGGTGCCGCCCAGCGTCCAGCCCAGCAGGTCGACCTGCGTGAGGCCGAGGGCCTCGATGAACTCGACGGTGCCGTCGGCGAGTGACTCGACGGAGTCGCGCGGAGTACCGGTGGTGTAGCCGGTGCCGACGTTGTCGAACACGATCACGTCGTGCTCGGCGGCCAGGTGGTCCAGGAGCTCGGGGTCCCACCAGTCGAGGGTTCCCCGGACCCGGTTCAGAAGGACCAGCGGGGTGCCGCCGGTCGGGCCGAGGCGCCGGTAGGTGAAGGTCGCGGAGGGACCGTCGACCGTGCGGTCCTCGGCAGCGTCTGCCAGATAGGTGCTCATGTCGAGCTTCGCTTTCCTGTCGTCGTGGTCTGGAGGCGGGGGCTGAACGTCAGGCGGCGGGCAGGCGGTTGAGCTTGCGCAGCTGCTGGTCGAACATGCGGGAGGGAACCATGCGGCGCATGGTGCGGACGCGTCCGGTGATGGCGCCGGCGGTGTAGCGCAGCTTGGGCTTCGCGTCGGTCGCCGCCGAGACGATCTCCTTGGCGACGACGGAGGGGTCGTCGCCGTCCTTGACGGCCTGGGCCATGTACTCCTCGAAGACGTGGCGCTGGTGGGCGTAGACGTCCAGGGGCTGGTCGGGGCGGACGCTGGCCGCGTCGAACGCGGTGCTGGTCCAGGCGGGTTCGACGAGCAGGACCCGCACGCCGTGCTCGCGGACCTCGTGGTCGACGGACTCGGAGTAGCCCTCGACAGCGTGCTTGGAAGCGGCGTAGACGGCCATGTAGGGCTGCGGCATGAACCCGACGATGGACGAGATGTTGATGATGCGTCCGTTGCGCCGGCCGCGCATGTGGGGCAGGACAGCGTTGGTCATGCGGATGACGCCGAGGACGTTGATGTCGAACAGGCCCTGCGCCTGCGCGGCGGAGCTTTCCTCCGCCGCGCCCGCCGAGCCGATGCCGGCGTTGTTGACCAGGACGTCGATCCGTCCGAACCGGGCGATCACCTCTCCGACCGCCGCGGTCACCGACGCGTCGCTGGTGACGTCGAGGTCGAGGAAGGTCACGCCCTTGAGCGGGGTGACGTGCGCGGTGTTGCGGCTGGTGCCGATCACCTCGTGGCCTGCCGCGGCCAGCGCGAGGGCGGCCGCCTTTCCGATGCCGGAGGACGCGCCTGTCACGAGGGCTACCGGTCGTGTTGTGGCCATTGTGGGCTCCTGACTCATGGGGTCGATGTCGATCGGTTGCATCAATGTATCAGCTTCTTACCTAACAGCAACAGTAAAGAATCAGTTAGCTAGTGAGTTGATGCGCGGAAGGATCAACTAATCGGATACCGGTAGCATTCACGTATCCTGTACGAGGGGCCGGGCAGCGAATCAGACAGGAGACAGACATGGGCCGAGCACTGCGGGCAGATGCCGAGCGCAGTGTGCGCGCGATTCTGGAGGCGGCGGAGCGGGTCTTCGCCCAGGACGCCGGCGCCTCCATGGAGCAGGTCGCCGAGGCGGCGGGGCTGACCAGGATCACCGTGCACCGCCGGTTCGCGAACCGGCAGGCCCTGCTGGAGGCGCTCGCCGTCTCCGCGAAGCAGCAGCTCATCGACGCCATCGAGGAAGCCCGGCCGGACGCCGCTCCCGCACTCGTGGCGCTGCACCGAGTGACGGCGAACGTCCTGCGGGTCAAGAACACCTGGCGCTTCACCCTCAGTCACGCCACGGCTCACACCCCCACCGCAGCCGCCCTCTGGGACGAGATCAACGCCCACACCGTCTCTCTCATGAATCGGGCGCAACGCGAGGGGCTGCTCGCTCCGGACGCCGACCTGGAGTGGACGCGGCAGGTGTACTACGCCCTCCTCAGCGAAGCCATCAACAGGCCCGGCGCGGAGCAGGGCCCTGCCGCACAGGATCCGGACGCACTGGCCACGCTCGTCATCGACACCCTCCTGCACGGCGCGGGGCCACGCGGCTGAGCCGCGACGCAGCCCCCCGGTGGGTGGGCGCTGCCGGCGTCAGGGTGCCGCCTCAGGGGCGGGGAGGAGTGTCCAGGAACCGGTGGAGGGACGACGTCATGCTCTCCACGAAGGAGTCACGGGCCCGTTCGGGGACCAGGTCCAGGGACAAGTACGGGTTGAGGTCCTCCAGTTCGACGAGGAGCAGTTCGCCTTCCTGGGTGCGGCAGGCGTCCACGCGCTGGATGCCGTGGTCGAGGGTGTTCCAGTCGATGAAGCGCCGGGCGAAGGCGAGGGCTCGTAGGGTTCGGGGACCCAGCGCCGTTCGGGGTCGGGGGCGTGGAGGGCGTACTGGAAGGCGTCGTCGACGAAGTAGAAGGACACCTCGTAGCGGAAGTCGACGCGCGGTTGGACGAGGATGTCGCCGTAGGCGAGGTCGTCCAGTTGCTTCCGGGGTACGAAGGTCAGGCCGATGGAGTCCGCGCCTGCCTTCGGCTTGACCGCGTACTGGCCGACTTCGGGCAGCAGGTGCAGGTCCTCGGGCCGGTCGATGGTGGGGATGACCGGGTATCCGGCGGCGGTCAGGTCCAGCAGGTACTGCTTGCCGGCCATGTCGCCCCGGCCGGACAGCGGGTTGTAGATCCGGGTGCCGCGGGCCCCGTGGCCTGTTCCCGGAAAGCGTCGTACTCCTTCTGGTAGTGCAGTACGGGTCCGCTGTTACGGACCACGACCCCGTCGAAGGCGTCCATCAGTGAGGCGGCATCCAACGGGTGGCACAGGGCGATGTCGAAGGCGTCCCGCAGTCGGGAGGTCAGGAAGATGTCCTCGTCGCAGTAGCGCCGCCCCCGGCCTGGTAGGCGAGGTCGGTCACGAACAGAACTTTGCGGCGGTCGGGCATCGCGGATCTCCTCAGGTCGTGCAACGAATCTACAGGGGAGCGGGTGTGCGACCGGGTTCGGCGGCGCGTGCACAGCGAGTCTCCAGGCGGGTCTCGACCGACCAGCAGCCGACGGGCCCTCGATGTCCTCACGCCGACGAACCGTCACGAAGTGGCAGGCTCTGGTCAAGGCCTTCTCAAGCGTCGGACGCCTACTCCCACCCGTGGTCAGGTCTCTACCGACGGTCTGTCGACGCCCGTTTGGGAGGACCTGGTGCCAGCACCAACCCGTAGAAGACGATGGCTGACGATCTGCGCCAGCACCGCATCCGCCGGACTCCTCGCGATACCCGCGAGCGCCGCACCCGGCGGCGACAGCAGCCCCTTCGGGGTCCGCGCACTCGCCCAACTCGCCGCCGGACACGAGCAGTCGGTGGGGGCCATGAGCCCCAAGGTGGCGGAGGATGACGACGACGGCAACGAGGCCGACGAGATAGCCGAGGGCGCGGACCAGTACGCCGAGGCCCGCACCTCACCCGGCATCGTCGCACCGGGCGCTTACGGCGCCGCGTGGGCCGCCCTGACCGATCTGCCCAGGACCAAGGGGAGTTGGCGCAGCGTCACAAACCTGCCGTACAACTCCGACGACCCGCGCTACCGCGACATCGACTCCAACTCCAGCGGCGGCTCGGGCAACGTCACCGGTCGGACGGCCGCGATGGCCGCCGACGACGCCGGGTACGTGTACGCGGGCAGCGCGGGCGGCGGCGTGTGGCGCTCGCGCAGCGGGGGAGGGCACTGGAAGCCGATCAGCGACCGGCTGTCCTCGCAGTCCACCGGCGCGCTCGCGCTCGACGGGACCGGACGGCTGTGGCTGGGCACCGGCGAGGCGTCCACCAACGCGGACGCGTACCTCGGCAGTGGCGTCTACGTCCTGTCCGACCCACACCACGGCACGTTCTCCTCGCGCAGCCGGGTCGGCGGCGACGAACTGGAGTCCACCACCATCCACGAGCTGCGGTTCGGCGGCGGCAAGGTCTGGGCGGCGACCAGCGAAGGCGTGTGGAGCCACTCCACGAAGAAGCTCAGCGGTGCCTGGAAGCTGGAGTTCGCGCCCAACCCCGACTATCTGCCGGGCGGTTCGAAGGCCGACGACCCCGACGCGGCGTACAAGAACATCGCCAACGACATCGCCATCGACCCGAAGGACCCCTCGAAGGTGGTCCTCGCGGTCGGCTGGCGCAGCGGTGACGACTACAACGGCTTCTACACGAGGGACGCCAAGGCCTCCCACGGCACCTGGACCCGGATCACCAGCGGCTTCGGCGACCTGCCGACCGACGCGGACGACGTCGGCAACGTCACCTTCGCCCGCTCCGCCGACGGCTCCCGTTACTACGCCATCGACCAGTCGCCGGAGCAGCTGAACACCAACCCGGACAGCGGTCTGGAAGGCATCTACGTCTCCAAGTCCGGCTCTCCCAAGGGCCCATGGACGAAGATCGCCGACTACAAGGGCCTGGCCGCGGACAACTCGGCACTGACCACTCCTGGCTACATGCCGGGCGTGCAGGCCTGGTACAACCAGTTCCTGACCGTCGATCCGGTGAACGCGGAGCACGTGTACGCGGGCCTGGAGGAGGTCTACGAGACCCAGGACGGCGGCGGCACCTGGTCCACCGTCGGCCCGTACTGGAACTTCACCTTCCCCTGCTGGAGCATCGACCCCGCCAAGCAGACCGGCGACTGCAACCAGACCACCCATTCCGACCAGCACGGCGTCGCCATCGGCCGCTACCACGGAAAGAGCTTCGTCTACGTCGGCAACGACGGCGGCGTCTACAGGCGCCCGGTCGACGGCGCCCAGGACTCCTCCGGCCACGCGACCGACTGGACCTCGCTCAACGACGGCACCATCGACACCCTGCAGTACTACTCGGTGGGCGTCGGCAAGGACCTGGACCACGGCGGTGTCTCCGTCACCGGCGGCCTGCAGGACAACGGCCAGTCGATCCTGCGCAGCAACGACAAGGTGATGGGCTCCAACTTCGGCGGCGACGGCGGCGACACCCTCACCGACCCGGCCAACGGCTGCAACATCGCCGAGGAGTACGTCTACCTGTCCATCCAGGTGACCCAGAACTGCGCGGTCAACGACGGCAGTTGGGCCACCGACGCCAGCAAGGCCACGTCCTACAACGTCGCCCCGGCCGACAACGCCACCGGCGAGGCCCGCTTCATCGCCCCGCTCGCGGCCGACGCGAAGAACAGCTCGACCTGGATCGCGGGCGGCCGGCACGTCTGGGTGCAGACCCACGGCTACGCCATCCGCAGCGGTGACGAGTGGAAGAGCGTGTACGACCTCGGCGCCGGCCACACCGCGACCGCCGTCGCCGCCTCGGGCGGCAAGGTGTACGCGGCCTGGTGCGGCCCCTGCAACAACCAGGGCTTCGCCCGCGGCATCTCCGTCGGCAACGCGGACGGCACCGGCTGGCACGACATCACCCTGCCCGCCACCGGTGCGGACGGCACCGTACCCAACCGCTACCTCAGCGGCTTCGCCATCGACCCGAGGAACGCCGACCACGTCTACCTCACGGTCAGCGGTTTCTCCCGCCAGTGGACCGAGGGACCGGGCGCCGGTGTCGGCCACGTCTTCGAGTCCAGGGACGGCGGCACCACCTGGAAGGACATCTCGGCGAACCTTCCCGACGTACCGGCCGACTCCGCGGTCGTCACCCCGAGCGGCGGCCTCGCCGTCGCCACCGACCTCGGCGTCGTCCACCGCGCCCCGGGCCACACCAAGTGGCAGCGCGTCGGATCGCTCCCGGCCGTCGCCGTGCTCCAGCTGAAGCCGAGCCCCGACGGCCGCACGCTGTACGCGGCGACGCACGGCCGCGGCATCTACCGCATCCCCGTGCGTGACGTCGACTGACCCGACAGTCGTACGGAGCGGTGATCCCGGCCCTCGGGATCACCGCTCCGTCGTGTGCGGCACCACACTCACCTCGAGCGTGAAGGCGACCCGCGCCGCGCCCGCGACGTCCGGCGCCTTGGCGAGCGCGGTGACCTCCGCCGTGCCGCCCCGGGTGCCCGCGCACCGCAGTGCGGCGCGGGCGGAACCGTCCCCCTCCACCCGCCATCCGGACGTCACGACGAGAACCGGCGCGGAGCTGTGGACGGCCACCCATCGTTTGTCGTCGGAGCGGGGTTCGAGGATCAGCGACACAACGGTCCCGGGCCGCACGCACAGCCGCTGTCCGGGCGCGCCACCGGGAGCGACGGTGACCTCGGCGTGTCCGGCGGCGCAGGCGCCGGCCGAAGCGGAAGAGGACGGGTTCGCGAGGGTGGGCGTCGGCGTGCTGGTGCCCGGCTCCATCGTGCGCCTCCCGGACGGCTCCCCAGTAGCTCCGCCACCCCCGGTCGAAGTACCGCACGCGGCCACGACGACCACCCCGGCGATCACCCACGCCCCGGCCCACCACCGCATCCCAGCACCTCCCGGCCGCCCGTATGGATGCCAGTCTGCTCCTTGCGGGGCGCCCTGCCGCCGCTGCGTAGCCTTCCGACCACGGTCGCTCATAGCTGTGTGGCTGTACGGATCAGCCCGGCGAGGGCGACGGAGCGGCTGTGCGCGGGCCAGGCGATGTGGGTGACGACGGGAGGCGCGTCGGTCAGGGGGACGGCGGTGTGCTCGGCCCATAGCCAGGCGCGGGCGGATTCGGGGAAGACGGCCAACGTGCGTCCGAGGGCGATCAGCTGGGCCAGCTGGGTCTGGTCGTGGATCTCGGGGCCAGGGCCGGGCGGGTAGGTGCCGTGGCGGGACCAGCGGGCGAGCGGAAGGTCGGGGACGTCGCTGACGTCGGCCAGGGAGAGCGTCTCGCGCGCGGCGAGGGGGTGTCCGGCGGGCAGGATGGCGATCTGCCCCTCGGTCAGCAGTTCCTCGCTGTCGAACCCGGCGAGGGAGTTGAACGGCGCGTGCATGAGCGCCACATCGGCGCGGCCGTCGCGCAGCATCTCTCCCTGCTCACACATGCCGCTCGGCAGCACCTCGAGCTCGGCGGCGTCAGGCTGGGCCGCGTAGGCGGCGAGGAGTTTCTGCAGCAGTTCGTGGGACGCGGCGGCCTTCACCGCCAGCACCAGGCGGTTGCGGGGGCCGCCCGGGCTGTCGGCGCCACCGGCGCGACGGGCGCGGCGAGCGGCAGCGGCGGTCGCGTCGAGGGCCGCACGGCCCTCGTGCAGCAGTACCTCTCCGGCGCCGGTGAGGGAGACACCGCGGCGGTTGCGTTGCAGCAGACAGACACCGAGGCGCCGTTCGAGCTGCTGGATCGCCCGGGACAGCGGTGGCTGCGCCATGCCGAGGCGCTCGGCGGCGCGGCCGAAGTGCAGCTCCTCCGCGACGGCCAGGAAGTACCTCAACTCGCGGGTTTCCAAGGCGTCCATGGCCGCAGCCTACTTCCGTGATACCTGCCGGGTATGACAGGGCACCGTATCGGTGTTGGATGCGCCCCGCGTCCGCGAGTGAACATCAGCGGCATGAGCGAAACGAAGACCGCGCTGGTGACCGGCGCGAACAAGGGGATCGGGTATGAGATCGCGGCCGGGCTGGGCGCCCTCGGGTACCGCGTGGGCGTGGGAGCCCGCGACGAGGCCCGGCGCGAGTCCGCCGTCGAGAAGCTGTGTGCCGCCGGGGTGGACGCGTTCGGGGTGCCCCTGGACGTGACCAGCGGCCAGAGCGTCACCGAAGCCGCGGAGCTGGTCGAACGGCGGGCCGGGCGCCTGGACGCCCTGGTCAACAACGCCGGCATCTCGGGAGAGACGGGGCCGGGATGGGTTCAGGATCCGACCACGCTCGACCTCGACGTGGTCCGCACGGTCGTGGAGACCAACGTGATCGGTGTCATCCGGGTGACCAACGCGATGCTGCCGCTGCTGCGGCGCTCGACGTCGCCACGCATCGTCAACGTGTCCAGTGCCGTCGCCTCCCTGACACGCCAGGCGGACCCGGGCATCGAGATCGGCCCCGTCATGGCGGCGTACTCGCCGTCGAAGTCGTTCCTCAACGCCGTCACCGTGCAGTACGCCCGACATTTCGCCGGTACGAACGTCCTGATCAACGCCGCCTGCCCGGGCCTGGTCGCGACCGACTTCACCGGTTTCCACGGACCCCGTACTCCTGAGCAGGGCGCGGCCACGGCGATCCGGCTCGCCACGCTGCCCGACGGCGGCCCGACCGGTTCGTTCTTCGAGGACGACGGCGTCATCCCCTGGTGACTTCGGCCCGTCTCACTCCGCGTCGGCGACGATGGAGCCGACGCGTTCGGCCAGGGTCGGGTCGCGGCGGACCAGGAGGGTTGCGTAGCCGACGGCGGCGAGCAGGGCGGCGATCGCCGCGTAGGGGAACCAGTTGTACGGCGCGGGCTGGCCGGGCTTGGCGAGGTAGTACAGCGGTACCAGGATGGCCACCGTGCCGAGCGCGGGCAGGAGGAGGTGCCGGACGACCCGGAACTCCTGCGGGCGGTATCTGCGGTAGTACAGCGGCAGGGCGATGTTGGAGGCGAGGTAGACCAGCAGGATCAGGATGGCGCCGAGCGTCGAGGACTCGGTGAAGAAGACCACCGGGTTCATCCGGCCGCCCTCCGAGCCCAGCAGGTGGCCCAGGCCCCAGCCGCCGATGATCAGCAGGGCGATGGCGGTGAAGGTGACGATCGCGTTGTTCGGGGTGCGGCGGACGGGGTGGACGTAGCCGAAGAAGGAGGGCAGCAGACCCTCGCGTCCGGCGTTGAACACCAGGCGGGCCTGGGAGTTGATGCCCGCGATCAGCACGCCGAGGGTGGAGGTCAGACCGCCGAGGTAGGCGAGGAACGCCAGCACGCCGAGGGTGTCGTGGGCCACCTCGATGAAGGGGATGCGGGAGGCCCCGAGTCGGTTCACGTCGTAGCCGAAGCCGGTGACCGTGGCGTAGGCGAAGAGGATGTAGCTCACCGTCATGATCGCGACGGAGGAGAACACGGCGCGGCCGACGTTGCGCCGCGGGTTCTCCGTCTCCTCGGCGAGTGCCGCCGAGTTCTCCCAGCCGATGAACAGGTACACCGCCAGCGGGAAGCCCGCCGCCAGACCCTTGAAACCGTCGCTGATGTGGCTGGGCAGGAACGGGTCGAAGGACAGGTGACCGCGGTGTTCCACCAGCGCCGCGACCGAGACCACGACCAGCACCAGCATCTCCGCGCCGAAGAAGTAGCCGGCCCACTTGGTGGAGACGACCACCCCGCGCAGCATCAGCACCACCGCCAGCCCGGTCAGCAGCAGCGTCCAGATGATCCACGGCAGGTCCACGCCGGTGTAGTGGTGCAGGGTGATCTGCACGAACCCGCCGGAGATCGAGACGACGCCGGCCATCGCGATGATGTAGCCCAGCGCCGCCAGCAGCGCCGTGGTCACCGCGCTGACCGGTCCGAAGGTCCTGCCCACGAAGGTGATGAAGCTGCCCGCCGAGGGGTGCGCCCTGGAGAACTCCGCCAGCGTGTTGCCGAGGAGCGCGACCGCGACACCCGCGGCCGCGATGGTCAGGGGCGACGCCACACCCGCGGTGGTGGCCAGGAAGGCGAAACCGAAGAAGAAGCTCATGGCCGGGCCGACGTTGGCCATCGTGGCGGCGGCGATGTCCGCCATGCCGAGTACGCCGCCGCGCAGCCGCTGGGGCGCGCCGCCGACGGGACCCGGCGGGGACAGCGGACCTGCTCCGGGGTTGGGCATGGCGGCAACTCCTCGTGCGGTGTGGCGGCGTGGTGGGTGCGCGGGGTGTCGAGGTTCGGGCGGGGACGGGCCGGGCGTCAGCGGTGCCGGGCACGCTGGTGTGCCTTCACCGCCCGCACGGCCGGATCGGTCGCACCCCGCCCGAGCTCGGTGAGCACGTCGGCGTGACAGCGGTTCTGCGCCCGTACCACCTCGGGCTGCGGCGCGGGCAGCAGCAGGCTCAGCCGGCCGAGCAGATCGGCGGCGAACTCACGGATTCCGGCGCCACCGAGCGCCTCCGCGAGGTCCAGGTGGAAGCGGGTCTCCAGCTCGGCCAGGCGGGCCGGGGCGTCGGTCCCTTCCATCTCCTCGACCAGTGCGCGAAGCCCGTCCAGCCGCTCGGCCGGTACCTCTCCCGAACCGTGCGCCACGAGACCGCACTCCAGCAGCAGATGGAAGGCGTCCAGCGAAGCCGCCTCCTCCGCGTCGTGCATCAGGGCGACGACCGTGTCCCAGCCCTGCGCGACGAAGGTTCCGCCCGCCCGTCCGCGCCGACGGTCGAGCAGGCCGTCCTGGCACATGCCCTCCAGCGCGCGGCGCACGGTGATCTCACTGATCCCCAGCTCCTCGGCGAGGACCCCGGCGTCCGGCAGCCGGTCCCCGGGCTGCACGGATCGCAGTCGCACCCGCAGTGCGATCCGCGACCGGACGAGATCGGATCCGCTCTGGCCCCCGAGAGGCAGCGCGCGGGCGTGTGCCACGCCGATGACCGAGGTCGTAGGAGCCGGGCCCGGTTGGTTGTAAGGCCCGAACTTGCCCGCTGCATTCACCACGGCGCCACCCTAACGGCCCGCTGATCGCGGTCGGGGCCCGCGACGGACACGGTTCCGCGCGCCAGGACGGGGCCCGGCACGTGACGGTCCGGCCGACCGGGACCTGTGAGCGGGAAGGTCCGCGGGTGGTTCCCGCGGCGACGCGACGGTGTGCTGCATGAGCGGCTCCCAGGGGGAGGGGAGGTGTCGCGACGGGAGGAGCGGATCGCGATGCAGCAAAAAATTAGAGCAAGGTGAACAGTTAAACAAGACCTCGCCGCGACCGGTCGGGAAGTCGGCGGAGAGGATCGGGTCGTCGGCGGGTCACCATGGGGCTGAGCAGGGAATTTGCACCTCGACGAGAGCGTCGTCGGGATCCGTCGGCAGGGTGCGTACGGGCTGGGGCGCCGTCGGTGGACAGTACGCGGATCCCATGGAGCGGGCGACGGGACCCTTGTTTTTTTCGATCGTCCTGAACTATTTTCCTGACCGCCACCGGCACAACCCGTGACCGCCACCGGCGCGACCGGTCCAGCAGGCACCTGCCCGGAGGCCACGGTCCACCATGCCCGCTCCGCGACCGTGATCGCCACCCGCCCCGTTACCCGGTACCTCGCACGCCCCGCCCGGTGGAATCCCTGCGGCCACCCCGGCCGATCCCGCCGGAACCTTCCCTCGTCCCATCTGCCCCTGGATGTCGAGATGACCACACGTCCCCCTGTTTCCGCCCCCGACCCGGTGACCACCACCGAGAGCTCCTCGGAAGGATCCGGCCTGCAGGCCGGGCTGAAGAACCGCCACCTGTCGATGATCGCGATCGGCGGTGTCATCGGCGCCGGCCTGTTCGTCGGCTCCGGCTCCGGCATCGCCGCCGCCGGCCCCGGCATCCTGATCTCCTACCTGCTCGTCGGTGTCCTCGTCGTCCTCGTGATGCGGATGCTCGGCGAGATGGCCGCGGCCAATCCCACCTCCGGATCGTTCTCCGCCTACGCCGACCGTGCGCTGGGCCGTTGGGCCGGCTTCACCATCGGCTGGCTGTACTGGTTCTTCTGGGTCGTGGTGCTCGCGGTCGAGGCGACCGCCGGCGCCAAGATCCTGGCCGGGTGGATCCCCGCGGTCCCGCAGTGGGGCTGGGCCCTGATCGTCATGGTGGTCCTGACCGCCACCAACCTCGCCTCGGTCAGCTCCTACGGCGAGTTCGAGTTCTGGTTCGCCGGGATCAAGGTCGTCGCCATCGCCGCCTTCATCGTGATCGGCGGACTCGCGATCTTCGGCCTGCTGCCCGGTTCGGACCACCCGGCATCCGGCTTCTCCAACCTCACCGCGCACGGCGGGTTCCTGCCCAACGGTCCGGGTGCGATCCTCACCGGCATCCTGATGGTGGTCTTCTCCTTCATGGGCAGCGAGATCGTCACCCTCGCCGCCGGCGAGACCGCCGACCCGCGGGCAGCGGTGACCAAGGCCACCAACAGCGTGATCTGGCGGATCGCGGTGTTCTACCTGGGCTCGATCCTGGTCGTGGTGTCGCTGCTGCGCTGGGACGACCCGGCCATCCTCAAGGACGGCTCGTACGTCGCCGCACTGAACTCCGTCGGCATCCCGCACGCCGGCCAGATCATGAACGCCATCGTGCTCACCTCCGTGCTGTCCTGCCTCAATTCCGGTCTCTACACCGCCTCCCGGATGGCGTTCTCCCTCGGCCGCCGCAGCGACGCCCCGGCCGCCCTCGGCAGGACCACGGGCCGCGGAGTGCCGCAGGCGGCCATTCTGGCCTCGGTGGTCTTCGGCTTCGTCGCCGTCGCCTTCAACTACCTGTGGCCGGACACGGTCTTCCAGTTCCTGCTCAACTCCTCCGGTGCGATCGCCCTGTTCGTCTGGCTGGTGATCTGCTTCTCCCAGCTGCGGATGCGCAAGACCCTTCAGCGGGAGGCGCCGGACAAGCTGGTCATCAGGATGTGGCTCTACCCGTACCTGACCTGGGCCACCATCGCGATGATCACCTTCGTGCTGGGCTACATGCTCACCGACACCGCCGACGGCGGCGGCCGCGACCAGGTCGTGCTGTCCACCCTGGTGGCCGTGGGCGTGGTCGTCGTCGCACTGGTCCGCGACCGCCTGGGCCGCAACCGGTCGCACGACACCGTCACCCCGTCCTAGACACCGTCCCTTCGAGTGGGGCCCCGCCCTCGACCGGCGGCGGTGGTGCGCTTCCCCCGCACCGCCGCCGCCCGCTTGCGGAGGCCGCCGCTCGCAGACGATCGGTGATGGCTGCGGGAGCCGAGGGCTGTGCACTCTCTTTACGCAGCACGAGTGAGTCAGCCGGCTTTTCCGCTCGGTGTCGGTGGTGAGTCTCGTACGGTCTGCGTACGGGTCCGGCGGCCGTGGGGGAGGTCCTGACGGCGGGCGCCGGCTGAAAGGCGCACCTGCATGTTGAGGTTGGGGAAGCCGTCGGGCGGGTTCACGGCCCGGATGAGCAGTCGGCGTGGGACCAGGGCACGTGTTCGGCGGCGCGGATGATGTCCCTCGGACCGTCCGTCGCCTGCTGGGTGTTGACGCTCTCTCTGCTGCTCCGTGTCTGGGGCTCGAGTGGGCGGGTGCGGAAGCGGCTGCTGCTGTTGGCGGTCTCCGCGACCGCCGGGGGCGTCTATCGGGCCGCGACCACCGCGCTGTGGGCTCAACCGGCGCAGGGACTGGACTCACGCGGCTTGGCCGGTCTGACGGTGGTCACCGGAGTGACGATCGCGGTCGGTCTGGGGATGGCCGGTCTGGTGGTCGCCGCCGATGCGGGTACAGGTCGGCACGCGTGGCTGCGGCGCGTGCTCGACGGAGCCGTCACGGCCGGGACTGTGTTCATGGCCGGATGGGTCCTCCTCGGGAGAGCCGGTGACGGCTGGCGGCCGGAGACGGGGATGTTCGGCCTCTTGTGGGCCTCGGAAGTCGTGTCCCTCGGTTTTCTGCTCGTCCTGCGACGTCTCGTACGGGGCGACCAGCAGGGCACTGTGTGGGCGGCGATCGTCGGACTGTTCCTCATGCTGATCGGCGACACCCTGCGCCTGCGGATAATCGGCGGCCCGCATGGCCCCGAGGCGATGTCCTTTCAACTGGGCGACGTCTGCGTCACCGCGGGACTGCTGGTGATCGCTGTCGGACCCTGGGTGCCCGGCGGGGGGAGCGTACTGGTCGCGGGTCGGCCGGCGCTGCGGTCGGGGAGCGCGTTCATCGTCCTGACCGTCTGCACCGTCACGGCGCTCGGGTACGCGCTGGCCCCCCTTGCCTACGACCCGGTGTCGCTGCTGGTCGGCGGGACGGTGATGCTGGGCCTCTGGGCACGCCGGATCCTCCTGCCGGGCGAGAACGTCGACAAGGAGGATGACTGAGGGCGCTGACCTGCAAGAACGTGGCGGAGTACGGGGACCGGGCACCAGCCCGGCCGGCGCCCCTTTCGGAGCGCCGGCCGGGCGGGGTATCAGCTCGTCGTGCGGAAGGTGGCGTCGCTGCGGGCCGTCGTGGTGGTGATCGGGTCGAGGCGGAGTTCGTACGCGTAGTGGCGGATGTACCGGTCGGGGTAGTTGTACGACTGGAACGACGACCATGTGGAGTCGGCGAGTCCGGCGACCTGGCGGAAGGTGGCGTCCTGGGCGAACTGGCTGGTGCCGTCGTTGTGGGCGAGCTGGAAGTCGAAGTTGGAGTGCCTCAGGAAGTACCCGGGGAAGTTCACCGACTCGAAGGAGACGGTGCCGGTGCCCGCGAGGCCGGGCCGCAGCCGGAACTTGGCGTCGTCGCTGGTGATGTTCTGGTCGATGCGCACGTCGAAGTTGGTGTGGCGGACGTAGCGGTCCTGGAAGTTGTACGACTGGAGCCGCTGGGCTGCGGTGTTGGGCCAGCGGGCGAGCACACGGCTCTCCTCGGCGGCCGTCAGGTTCAGGATCCAGCCGTGGCGCTTCTTCGTGCCGCCCATGTTGTAGCTGCTTGATGCCTGCTTCTGGTAGGCGGCGGGGTTGGACGGGTCGGTCGTCAGGACCGGCATGTAGCCGCCGCTGGTGGCGTACTGGTCAAGGTAGAGCGCCCACTTGTCGGTGCCGTTGAACTTCATCCACATCGGGCCCTCGACCTGCGAGCCGGTGAGGCCGATGCCGGAGAGGTCGCCGAGCCTGGTCCAGGTCCCGAGGATCGAGTTGCTGCCTTCGAGGGTGATCTGCCCGTCGCCGGAGGCCCGCACGTAGCGGTAGCCGCCCACTCCGGAGGGCAGCTCGATGATCTGGGTGTCGATGATTTCCTGGGTGCCGGGGCGGTCGATGTAGAGCTGCGGGGTGGTGATGGTGCGGAAGTCGCTGGTGCGGGCGTAGAAGATGCGGTGCTTGGTCGCGCCGTTGAAGGGCACGTTCGTCGCCCAGTACAGGACGTAGTCGTTGGTCTCCGGGTCCCAGATCGCCTCCGGGGCCCACGCGTTGCGCCCGTCGGGGATCGCGCCGGCGACGTTCAGCAGCCACGGCTTCGACCAGGTGACCAGGTCCGTCGACTCCCACACCACGAGGTTGCGGCTGCCGTCGTTGATGGACTGGCTCCACGTCTGCCCGCAGCTGATGCACAGGTCGGTCGCGATGATCCAGTACTTGCTGCCGTCGGGGGATCTCAC
Source organism: Streptomyces sp. NPDC048751 (assembly GCF_043198595.1). NCBI lineage: Bacteria > Bacillati > Actinomycetota > Actinomycetes > Kitasatosporales > Streptomycetaceae > Streptomyces > Streptomyces sp. NPDC048751. Next base: position 325,515 of record NZ_JBICUX010000009.1, on the reverse strand, counting down.
GAACGCGGGGTCACGCACGCCCTGCGTACCGACCGTGGAGCGCAGGACCATGCCGCCGCCGTTGAGGTCGTTCCAGTGCAGGCCGTCGGTGCTGTGCGAGAGGTACATCTGCTGGTTGGTCGCCCCCTCCCCGGTGAAGTGCACCATCAGGTAGCCGGGGTCGGCGGCGGCCGCCTGCTCAGGTGCGGTCAGGGCTTGTGAGGTGAAGAGGAGGCACGCGGCGAGCAATATCGCCGACAGCCGTGCGCGCAGCGCGGACATGTACGTCTCCTGTCGTTCTGCGGATGCCACCATCGGGTGGAGTGGCGCGGTGGAGTGGCGGGGCGGCTCGGTCCCGGTGCCGGTTTTTGGGCGCCCGCGAGGTGGCGCTTCACCTGGGCGGGGTCGGCGACGCGAGCGAGTTGTCCGAAATGGCGAACGGCGTTCGTAAGGTCGGGCAGACGCTAAGTGCGGGACGTAGGACGCGTCAATACTTCCGACATCCCTATGTCGGGGCCCGGAAAGGGAGTTGCGAGGGGGCCGCGCGTACAGGTTTCCGATGCGTTTCGGAGGGTGCGCGAGAAGTATTGACACCCGCACGGTCACCTCCTACTTTCCCTTCACGCGAACCGGTTCGACATCGGGGTGCCCTCTCATCTCCATCGCTTTGACCCGAACGGGCTTCCTCGTAAGTGGAAAGCGAACCGGTTCGATGAAGGAGTCAGGGGAGAGCGACGCCACCGTCACCCGAACCGCGAGCGCCAACCCACCCACACGTCCGGCACGGGGGCCGAACAGCAAGACCCAGCCCTATCCCTGAAGGGACGTAAGCACATGCCAGCAATCGGGCGAAGACGCTCGACGACGAGACGTCTCCTGCGCGGCGTCGCCAAGACGCTGCTCCCGCTGACCGTCGTCGCCGGTGTCACCACCGTGACGGCAACGCCGGCCTCCGCCGCAACTCCCACCCTCACCGTCGACCTGGGCGCCGGCACCGGAGCCTTCCGGGGCGGGGCCTCCGGGGCGCTGTACGGCCTGTACGGCCCGGAGGTGCCGACGAACAACCTCATCGAGGGGATGGGGCTGAAGACCACCAACACCAAGTACCAGGACGGACAGCAGCACCCCGGCTCGGACGCGCTGGAGATCGCGAAGCCCTTCGTGGACAGCGGCGGCGGGGACGTCTTCATCTACATGACGGACGTGTACCGCGCCAACTACGAGCGGACCAGCTACTCGGCCTACCAGGCGGCCATGAAGACGCAGGTCGAGCAGGCGATGGCCAGCCCGTACGCGAGCCACATCGTCTTCATCCCCTACAACGAGCCCGACCTGAACTGGTTCAGCGGCATGCGCACCAACGCCACCGCGCTGGCCAACTTCAACGCCGAGTGGCGCCAGACCTACAACTTCATCAAGGGCATCTGGCCCGCGGCACGGCTGGCAGGTCCCAACACCTCCAGCTACAGCGACTCCTCCCTCAGCGGCTTCCTCACGTACTGCAAGGCCAACAACTGCCTGCCCGACGTGGTGACCTGGCACACCCTGGGCAGCCCGGCGGGCGTCCGCAGCACCGTCGACGCCTACCGTGCGGTGGAGACCGCCGCGGGGATCACCTCCCCGATCCCCGTCAACCTCAACGAGTACGCCCACCGCTACCACCTGACCGACCCCGGCCAGATGGTCCAGTGGATCGCGGCCATCGAGGACGAGAAGGTCGACGGCAACCTGCCGTACTGGAACATCAACGGCAACCTCGGCGACTCCGCCGCCGCCCAGAACACCCCCAACGCCCAGTGGTGGCTGTACAACTGGTACAGCTCCATGAGCGGCAACACCGTCAAGGTCACCAGCAGCGGGGCCAACGCCGCCTACACCCTCCAGGGCCTGGCGAGTGTGGACACGGCCAAGAAGCAGGCGCGTGTCATCCTCGCCGGCGGCGGCACCAGCGGCGCCTCGGACACGGTCATCAAGAACATCGACCCGGCGGTCTTCGGCAGCACCGTGCACGTCAGCGTCTTCCAGGACCGCTACAGCGGCTACATAGGCGCGGCGGCCACTCCGACCCGCCTCTCCGACGCCGACGTCGCCGTGGGCTCCGACGGCTCGATCACCCTGCCCATCACCCTCGACGCGATGTCCGCGTACCAGGTGATCGTCTCCCCGGGCGGCACCGGCAGCACGACCGCGTCCGACGCCACCTGGACGGGCACGTACGAGGCCGAGAACGCCACGCTCAGCGGCAGCGGCTACAACATCAACACCGAGGGCACGACCGGCAACGTCGGCAAGTTCGCCACCTCGGGCACCAAGGACGTCGGAGGCCTGCGCACCGGCTCGACCACGGTGATCTCCTTCCCCGTCTCCGTCCCCACCACCGGCGACTACGACCTGTCGGTGTTCGGCAACAGCTACGCCAAGGACGCCGACGTCAAGGGGCCGACGAACGTGTACGCGCGGGTCGACGGCGGTGCCTCCACCAGGATCGACATACCGGTCGGCTTCCAGTGGGTCGTGTGGGGGCACGATGACGCCACCGTGCACCTCACCGCGGGCAGCCACACCATCACGCTGGCCACCACCGGCGACAACGGCGCGACGACCGTCGGCGACGCGATCATCGACAAGATCGACCTCACGTACCAGGACCCCTCGGTCCAGGGCACCACCCTCTACGAGGCCGAGCAGGCCAACCTCTCCGACAGCGGCACCGCCACCTACGCCGCCCAGGGCCAGTCCGGCGCGGGCGCGGTGAACCTCACCTCCGGCAAGTCCGCGACCTTCTGGGTCTACTCCGCGCGGGACGGATACGCCGACCTGACGGCCCGCTTCCGCAACACCGGCCAGGCCGGTCTCACCGTCAACGGCAAGACCGCCGACGACCAGACCCTCTCCGGCGCGACGACCGGCGCCTGGTCCACCTCCACCAACCGGGTGTACCTCAACGGCGGCATCAACAAGGTCAAGGTGACCGGTGCCGGCGGCACCCTCGCCCTGGACAACCTGGCCGTCACCCCCTTCAGCGCCACGTCAGCCGTCACCACCGGCAACGTCGTCACCTACCAGGCCGAGAACGGCACCCTCACCGGCACCGCGACCGTCGACAACACCTACAACCAGGCCAACGGCGGCGTCGTCACCGGCATCGGCAACGGAACCGCCAACTCCCTCACCCTCGACGTCAACGCGCCCGCGGCCGGCACCTACGCCATGACCATGCGCTACGCCAACGCCGAGGAACTGCCCTCCAACCACTACAACCCCGACCTGTACGCCGAGCACGCCGACGTCAGCGTCAACGGCGGCACCGCCACCCGCGTCAACTTCGCCAGCACCCTGCACTGGAACCAGTTCCAGAACTACACGGTCCCCGTGACCCTCGCCAAGGGCGCCAACACCGTCAAGTTCACCGCCTCCCAGCTCTACAATTGGGACGGCACCACCGTCGGCGTGGTCTACTCGGGCGGCGGCAGCGACATCGGACAGCCCATGCGCTCCAGCTCCGCGCCCCACCTCGACCAGGTCTCCTTCGCACCGGTGGGTCTGCACATCGGCGCCGCGTCCGGCTTCTCCTCCACGGCCGTCGCGCAGCACAGCGGGCTCTGCCTGGAGGACCCCGGCCAGTCCACCGCCAACGGCACCCAGTACCAGCAGAACACCTGCGGAAGCGGCCAGGATCAGGTCTTCGACTTCCACCCCGTCACCGGCACGACCGACACCTACACCGTCGTCAACCACTTCAGCGGCAAGTGCCTGGACGTCAGCCAGCTCTCCACGGCCGACGGCGCCGCCGTCCAGCAGTGGACCTGCCTCAACGGCGCCAACCAGCGCTTCACGCTCCGGCCGGTGACCGCGCTCGGCAACAGCCACGACTACCAGCTCGTCGCCGTGCACAGCGGCAAGTGCGTCGACGTCAGCACCATCTCCACCGCACCCGGCGCCCTGGTCCACCAGTGGACCTGCGACGCGGCAAGCGCCCTGACCACCAAGAAGAACCAGATCTGGAGGCTCAACGGCAAGGACTGACCCGACCCGCCACCTCGAAGGACATGCTGGGTATCGGCCCGCCGACCACGGTTCGGCGGGCCGATACCCTCACGTCGGCGTCGGGACGGGGCCAGTGTGACCCGCGCTGTTCAGTCGTTGGCCGGCACGGTCAGGGCCGCGGAGACGCTGCGGACCAGCGGGTGCCGGCAGTGCGCGGCCAGCAGTTCCAGCCACTCGAGCGGGTCGCCACTGTGTCGGGTGCTGTCGCTCGAGGGCTCCGGGGCCTTGGTCGGCGGCATTGCCGTCTGCGTCATGGATGCCCGCGCGATGGCGCAGCGCAGGACGACGGCCTCGGTGGCCGCCGCAAGCCGCGGACCGGTGACCCCGTGGGCTGCGAGCTGCTCGCGCGCCGCCGTCTCGACGGTGGGGCTGCGGAACGGGGTGAGGGCGAGTATCGCGTCACTGCTCTCGATCGTGTAGCGGTACAGCATGAGTTCAGGGTCGGCGCGCAGTTGGGCCGGGAGGGGAAGGACGACCTCGGGTACCGCGTCGGTCAGCATCCGCCACAGCGGTTCGAGGCGGCGCAGTCTGCGGCGGTCGGCGTATGCACGCCATCTGTCCGTCAGGGCCGGCCAGGCGATCCCGGAGCTGGACAGCAGCAGTGCACCGGTCAGCAGGACCTGGGTGGTGGGCACGACGACGGCGTCGTCGAACAGCGGGATGCCGGAGTCGCGCAGGGCCAGGTAGGCGCACCGGTGCAGGGCGTAGACGATGGCTGTCACGGCGCCCGCGCCGATCAGATTCAGGGAGGTCCGCAGGGGGCCTGGAGGGGCCTGCTTGTGGTGCCGTAGGCACATCACCCCGATCGCTGCCACTCCCCAGAGCACGTAACCGATGTAGATGGCCCAGTAGGCGGTGTGGGCCGCCGAGTGGTCGGTCAGAAGATACTGCTCGCCGCTCGGGCGGGGGGCCAGGAAGAAGGCTGTGCACAGGGCGGCTGCCACCACCGGAAGGGGAAGCCAGTCGCGGGTTCGGCCTCGGTGAGCCGCGCCTGTTGCGGCGGACGTCCGACGCACGAAGGCGGTGAGGCACGTGATGGCGGACATGCCGAGCAGATGGCTGATGACATTGGTGATGCTCGGTACACCGGTGACGGTGTCGATCACGCGGCGCACTGCAGGGACTCCGACGGTGACCGACAGGGTGACCAGGGCGATGACTCCGGCGAGCAGCCGGGCGGGCGCGGATTCCGGTACGGCGCGGCTGCGCAGTGCCCGACGGGCGGAGTGCACGGTGAGGGACCACATCGGGACCAGCAGGACGACCTCGTACGGGCGGATGGCCGTCACCGGCGACGCACCAGACCGAGGGCGCGAGCCAGCCGGTCGAGGCTCTCCGCCCCCTCGTGGACCGGCGGAGCGCCATGGGACGGGCGCTCGGTCGACCGCTGGTGGATCAGGGTGGCCAGCAGCTCGGCCTGCTGCTCCTGCAGTTCGGTGTAGTCGGTACGGCCGCGGGCCAGCAGCCTTCGGACCATGGCGGGATCGAGGCCGGGGAAGAGCGCTTCCATCCCGGGTAACGAACCGCCGCCGTCGCTGTCCGTCGTGCGGTGGTCGAGCAGGAGGTGGGAGATCTCGTGCAGGATGATGTGCCGCTGGTGCAGGGCGTTGGTGGACGTCTCGTAGAAGATGTGATCGGTATGGCCGAGGCTGACCCACAGTCCGCACAGGTGGGCGGTGGCTCCCGCCTGCTTCGGCAGGGGGGACAGGGACAGCCGCCTGCCGTGCTGTTCTTGGATCGCGGCGCACAGCGCGTCGATGGTCAGGGGCTGCGACCGTCCGAGCGGGAGGCCGTCCAGGATGGCATCGCACCGGGTGCGGAAGTCGGACCAGGACTCTGCCCGTAACCGGTTGCCGTCCCGCACCGCGCCCCTTCTTCCCCCGACCGCTCGGCGGCGTGCCGCGCGGTCATAAGCCTTGGCCACAGGAAAGTCTAAGCCTCCGGCCCGTCGTGCTCCCGGGACTGGTCGGCGGCCTGTTCGACGAGGCCGCGCACCACGTCCAGGCCGTGGGCGGAGAGGGTGGCCACCGTCGCCGCGCGCAGAGCGACCGCCTTGACGTCGTTGTTGCGCATGGCTGTGAGGAGGGCGAGCTGGGCCATGGTCCGGTCGGCGACTGCGTCGTCGACGAAGTAGCCGACCGGTACGCCGAAGAAGTCGGCGAGCGCGCGAAGCGTTCCGATGGTGGGGTTGGGTGCCTTGCCGTTCATCAGCATCGACAGCCGGCCCACCGAGAGTGAAACGCCTGCAGGCTCCTCCACCGCCTTGATGCCGTCGACCACCTCCTGAAGGGTGTGGCGCCTGCCCAGGGGTTGCACATGCTCGAAGAGGTACTCGAGGCGGGCGGCCAGCCGCTGCCCCTCGGTCTCACTCACGGTCGCTCACCTCTCGACGCCTCCTGTCAGGGAGGCATTATCCCGCGCGCCGCGCGCGGTCCGTGCGCCGACGCTCGCGGTGATACCCACACCGGGAGGCAGAACATAAAGATGCACTTGATGAACGCATCGGGAAGGGGGAGGGGTGTATCCACTCGACAAGAAAGCGGTGTTGCGCTGCGTTGGAGATCAAATGCTTTCACTTAAGTGAAACGCGATGCTAGTGTCGCGGACAGCAACGACGTCACTTCACCAGGAGGCATCACATGGTTGGGAAGATCAGCAGGTTCGCGGCCGTCGCGGCGGCGGCGACGGCGCTCGTGGCTATCGCGGGGAACCCGGCGAGTGCGGCGGGCACGGCGTACAACACGCGGACTCTGACCCTGAACGGCAACCCCTCGCCGTCCGACGCCACCGCGTGCGTCAGCAAGTCCATCACCCTGGCCGCCGGCAACTACACGTGGTCGCAGGTCTTCGACTCCTTCCGCGTCCCGACCCGCGACATCTCCCTGGCCGCGGGCTCGTACACGTGGAAGGACTGCCTGGTCCCTGGGGACGGTGGCTACACGCAGACCTCCTACCTCGCCAAGTCCGGTTCCCCGGCGGCGACGCTCGTCAGCGGCGTGGGCACCACCACCGGCTCCCACACGTTCGGCTCGCTGCTCGACCCCAAGTTCTGACCCGCACCGCGGACATGACTGACTGGGGCCGACCGTGCCGTGAACCGGCACGGTCGGCCCCAGGGCCATGCCGTCCAGATCGTGAGAGGCGGACTCACACGTGCATCGTCACAGTCAACGGCGTCTCCTGAAGAGATGCCTCGTGACGGCGGGAGGCGGAGTGGCGCTCCTGGCGTCATTGCTCGTCCCGCCGTCCCAGGCGGCCGAAACCGGTGAGACGGCCAAGACGGCGGCCGTCACGGCGTCGACGCCCACGGCATCCCCCATGACGCAGACGGGGCCGCGCAACATCATCAAGCGGCTGCAGGACACCTACATCACCAACGCGGACGGCGTCGACCACTCGCAAGGGCAACTCCTGCACGTCGGCACGCCCGACAACGGCACCACGAAGTACCGCAGCTTCATGCGCTTCGACGTTTCCAAGCTCCGCGGAGCCCCGATCTCGAAGGCATACCTGCGGGTCTACAACTCCTTCGTCTCGGACTGCGCCGCGAAGGCCTGGATGGGCGTCTACCCGGTGACCCAGCCGTGGGACCAGTCCACGATCACCTGGGCCAACCAGCCGGCCGTCGGCGCGGGAAAGGGTACGTGGTTCGGACTCGGCCACCCGAACTGCCCGGACATCCCGAACAGGACCAACCCTGCCGCGTCCAACGGCATCCAGCGCATCGACGTCACCGACTGGGTGAGGGCGTGGGCCAACGACGCCTCGTTCCCGAATTACGGCATCAGGTTCTCGGCGCAGGAGGACACCAGTTCCGGCTACAAGGACTTCTGTTCCATGAACACGGTGTCGACCGACTACGCGTGCCACGCCGCGTACAACACACCGACGCTTGAGGTCGAGTTCAACGCCGGCTCCACACCGATCATCTCGGGCAACGGGTACGGCCCGACGTACCCGAACAACTACCCCACGGCGCACTCGGCACTGGAGTTTCTCGACTCCACCAGCCCGGACGTCTGGCCCGCCTCGGGCCCGTACCAGCGATGGATCCCGGACGCTTACCACTCGGTCTTCGACACGACCCTGAAGGGTGACTCCTGGGCCGGCGGCACCTCACACAAGCTGCGCCCCGGCGGCACGTACGGCGGACAGGTCCTCGTCACGGGCGACGGCGCCAGCGGATTCGTCGGCGTGATCCCGTACCCGTCCCTCGCCGGCTACCACTGGGCGATCAACGTGGGCGACCCGAACGACCTGCACGGGGTGGAGATGCTGCCGGACGGCACGGTCATCGCCGCGTTCGCCTCGCGGGTCTTCGGTTCGGAGGGGATCGCCGGAGGGCTCGCGGTCTACTCCAAGGCACAGGGCACCCCGGGCGACTGGAGCGCCACGCCCGTCCAGCAGACCTCCCTCGCCGGCGCGCACGAGGTCCTCTACGACCCGAGCAGCAACTCGGTGTGGGCTGTTGGCGATGAGCTTCTGGTGCGGTACGACTACGTCGACGGTCGGCTCAAGTGGGGGAAGGCCTGGCCTCTTCCCCAGCAGATCGGCGCGAAGAAGGCGTACGGCCACGAACTCACCCCGGTCTACGGCAACACCGACCGGCTGTGGGTCGGTGCCAACGCCGGCATCGTCCAGTTCTCCAAGAGCGGTGCCGTCGACTGCTACGACGACTCGCAGGGCACCTGGCCACTGCCGGAGTACGTGGCCGGGGCGGAGAATCACTGGTGTACGAACTATGCGAACCGGGCCGAGGTCACCAAGCGCACCCTCATCAAGAGCGTTGGGAACGCCCCCACCACGGGCGCCGTGATCTCCACCTGCTCGACAGGGTGCCCGGAGACACAGGCAGCGGGCAACTCCTGGGACACCGCGTACATCCGCTTCGTCCCCACCAGCGGCCCGCAGTCCCTGGAGTCGGTCTCCGCCGCCGACCGGCGCTACAAGGCCACCTGGGCCGTACCCGCCTACCAGTGAGTACTGGTCGTCGTCATCCAGAAGCCAACCTGCCCCGACGGCTTCCGCCTGACACAGTGATCTCGTCTGACGCAACGGTCTGAACGCTGTACTTCCGTGCCCGGGTGACCCGGGTGAGGGATCCCATGACCAAGCTGGCGTGGGCAGCAGGGCTCAGGCGGTCGTGGTCACGTAGACGGGGCTGGTGACGCCTGGTTGCTGAGGCCGCAGTCGACGGCGACGGGGCATTCCCCCTCGATGAACGCCTCGTGGTCACTGTCGACCGGGGCGGCGCCGAAGGCGCGGACGCGACGGCCAGGCCGCTCAGCCGGCCCGAGCCGCCCACCCCGTCCACGCCCACTCCCACGAGGTCGCCCTCGGCGCCGTCCGCAGAACTCACCGACCTCACGACCGTGCGCCGGCCGGTCAGGGAGCTGGGCGAACTCGCCGGGCGGGGGCTGCTCGGCGTCCGGCGCGGCGAAGAGACCGAGCATGACATCGCCGCACCGACGTAGCTGGGCAGGTGGCCGACTAGGGAACGGCCGGTCCCGTCAGGTAGCGGCCCCGTTCGTCGTACGGCCAGACGTTGGGGACGCAGCCGTTCATTCCCTTGATCTGTTGCATCATCGCGGGAGCCGGCTGCCCCGGCCCCGGGCAGCCCACGTGGTTGTGGCGGAGGAAGTGGCCGACCTCGTGGTTGATGATCAGCGCGCGGTAGGCCGTGACGTCCTTGGCGTAGACGGGGGTCGCGAGCAGCCAGCGTTCGAGGTTCACCATCACGTTGTCGCCCCAGCTGCAGTTGTAGTCGCCCAGGGTGTCCAGGCCGCCCTCCAGGCACTTCTTGTCCACGGTCGCGGGCGTCGCGACCCGGACGACGAAGTCGGTCGCGCCGGTCGACACCCGCTGGAACGCCGAGTGTCCGTCCCTCGTCCAGCCGCGCCGGTCGGCCAGGATGCGGTCCACCTGCCGGGCGACGTCGGCGGCGGACAGGTCGAGGTTGTCCTCGACCTCGACCCGGTAGCGCAGGGCGGTTCCCGTCCCCGCCTTGGCGCTTCCGCCGGCCGCGACGGTGTACGTGCCCGGTCCCGTGGCCGGGATGTCGGGCTCGGAGGAGGTCTTGGGAGGCGGGGAGGAGGCGCCGGCGGACCGACCGGACGACGGGTGCCGGTGCGGGCGCGGGGGCGGGGAGCTGTGCGTCGCCTCACCGGAGCCGGACCCGGAGCCGGGCTCGGAGGTGGCGTCGGGCTCGGAGGTGGCGTCGGCTTCGGCGCTCCCCGTGCTCGCGGCGGTACCCGGGCCGGACGCGGCGCGCCCGGTGGGCTCGGTGCGGGCGGTGTCGCGCGTTCGGTCCGCACCGGACGTGGTCGTGTCCATGAGCGCGAATCCTGCGGCGCCCAGGACGGCCAGCGCGACCAGGCCTGCCCACAGGGGTCCCTTCCGCTTGGGCGGTGAGGCGTGTGAGGGGCGGCTACGGCCACGGGTGTGGCGTGCTGTGCGCGTGGTCATGTTGGTCAGGTTGTGATCGTAGTGTGATCAGATCTGGCCCAAGCGGTAACGAAAGGGTAACGGTTGATCCGTTACAGGTTTTATGATCATCCGGTAACAAGGCCGCGGGTGGCCGGAGTTCGTGCGGATACTGGGCGCATGCCACGCGTTCTCCTGATCGAAGACGACCGTGCCGTGCGGGAGGGCGTCGCACTCGCCCTGCGCCGCCAGGGCCACGAGGTCGCCGCAGTCGACACCGGGGAGGACGGGCTGGAACGGCTGCGGTCCTTCCGGCCGGACGTGGTGGTGCTGGACCTGATGCTGCCCGGCATATCCGGCCTGGACGTGTGCCGCGGGATACGCACCCTCGACCAGACCCTGCCGATCATCATGGCGACCGCGCGGGGCGACGACGAGGACATCGTCGTAGGACTGGAGGCGGGGGCCGACGACTACGTCGTCAAGCCCGTGCAGGCCCGAGTGCTGGAGGCACGCATCCGCGCCGTGCTGCGCCGCGCGGCCGCCGGCGCGCCCGCCGAGGGCGGCATACCGAAGATCGACACGTACGGAGACCTCGCCGTCGACCGGGCCGGGCTCTCGGTCGCCCTGCGGGGCGCGCCGATCGCGCTCGCCCCCTCCGAACTACGGCTGCTGCTGACCCTGTCCGCCTCGCCCGGCCAGGTGTTCAGCCGACAGCAGCTGCTGGAGGCGGTCTGGGAGCACAGCTACCACGGGGACGCCCGGCTGGTGGACGCCTGCGTCAAGCGGCTGCGCGCCAAGATGGGCGAGCCGCCGCGTGATCCCCGCTACATCCAGACCGTGCGCGGCTTCGGCTACCGGTTCGCGGCCCAGTGAAGCGTCCACGCGTCCCCCAACTGCGCGGCCTGCGGATGCGGCTGGTCGTGGCGTTCGTGCTCGTCGCCGGTCTCACGGTCGCCACCACCGGCGCGCTGACCTTCCGTGAGGCGCGCACGGGCGTCCTCCAGCAGAGCCAGGACGCCGTGATCAAAGTGCTGCGCGCCCAGGTCGACCGGCTCGCTCCGCAACTCGGCTTCCCGCCGGGCGAAGCCGAACTGCGGCGGCTCACGGCCGACGTGGCCCGCGCCGAGCCCTCCGGGACCTGGCGCGTCCTGGCCACCTACGGCGACCTGCGGGCCACCTCCGTCCCCGGCGACCCCTTCGAGGAGCTGACCCCCGCCCTGCGCAAGGCCGTGGACTCCAGCATGGCCACCGTCTTCCAGCGGGTGGACGCCGGCGACCACACCTCCCTCGTCGTCGGCATGACGGTCACTTTCGCCGAGCCGCCCAGGAAAGGCGAGTACGCCTCCGGGGTCCATGTCTTCCTGACCGTGCCGCAGACCACGGAACGGGCCTACGTCGACGCCCTGGTCACCGCCATCGAACGAGCCACCGTGCCCGCGCTGGCGCTGGCCGTACTGCTGGCGCTGCTCGCCGCGCGCGGGGTTCTGCGGCCCGTACGGGCGCTGCGCCGCGCCACCCGCAGCATCGCCGAGGGACGGCTGGACACGCGGCTGGCCGTCGACGGATCCGACGAACTCGCCGATCTGTCGCACACGTTCAACGAGACGGCCGCCGCGCTGGAGGAGTCGGTGGCCGAACTGCGCGGCATGGAGGCCCGGGCCCGCCGGTTCGCCGCGGACGTGTCGCACGAGCTGCGCACCCCGCTGGCCGCCATGTCGGCGGTCACCGACGTCCTCGACGAGGACGCCGCCCGCCTGGACCCGGACACCGCCACCGCGGTCCGCCTGATCAGCGAGGAGACCGTGAAGCTGGCCCGGCTGGTGGACGACCTCATGGAGATCTCCCGCTTCGACGCGGGCGCGGCGGTGCTGCACCTGGACGAGATCGACCTCGCCGAGTCGCTGCGGCGCACCCTCGCCGCCCGCGCGTGGACCGACCTCGTGGACACCGACCTGCCACCGCCCGACGCCCTGCGCACCCGCGTCGACCCGCGCCGCCTCGACGTCGTCGTCGCCAACCTGGTCGGCAACGCCCTGCGGCACGGGGCCCGGCCCGTCGCACTCCGGCTGTACGAGGGCGGGGAGCCGGACGCGCGGCGGCTCGCGGTCATCGAGGTGTCGGACAGCGGGCCCGGCATCCCCGACAGCGTGCTGCCGCATGTCTTCGAGCGGTTCTACAAGTCGGACGCCGCCCGCACCCGCACCGAGGGCAGCGGCCTGGGCCTCGCGATCACCGCGGAGAACGTCCGGGTGCACGGCGGCACCGTCCGCGCCGCGAACCGGCCCGAGGGGGGCGCCGTCTTCACGGTGGAACTCCCGTTGCCCGGCGACCAGTTTCCCGAGGAGAACCGCTGGTGACTCCCGCACCCCGGCCCACGACCGCTCTGCGCCGCACCGCGCTGTTCCTCCTCCCGGCGCTGTGCGCCCTCACCTCCTGCGGCATTCCCGCGACCGGCGTGGTGCAGGCGGGCGGTCCCGCCGTCGGGATCGTGCCGAAGACCCGGGTCTACTTCGTGCGGGACGGCCGCCTGGTCTCCGTCCCGCGCGAGACCGACGCGCCGGGCGATGTCGACTCGGCCGTGGAACTCCTGCTCCTGGGCCCGAGCGACGCGGAGCGGAACAAGCGGATGAGGACGGATCTGCCCCCAGGCCTCTTGAATCTCGCCGGTGTCCCCCCGGCCACGGGCGGCCCCACCGCCGTGCCGCAGGGGGATTCCTCGCCCGGCCGGGCGACGGTGACAGAGCGGGACGGTGAAATCACCGTGCACCTCAAATCGCTGAACGATGAGTTGGGTGACCTCGCGGCGGACCAGATCATCTGTACGGCCGTCGCGGCGCAGCGCGTCGCCGATCCCGGAGCCGAGCCGGCGCCGGTGAGCGTCACGGACCCGGGCGGCCGACGCGTCGAGGGAACCTCGGGGCGGTGCCCCGATGGCTGAGGGGTTGCGTGAATCGGTGGCCTTAGCCATGCCAGGATGATGATCTGACAGTCACTCATCCCGTTTCACGCGGTGGCGGGACACGGGTCCAGGACGGAGCCAGGCAGTATGACCTCCCCTCTCAGCGGCGGTGCCGCCCAGCCCCTGAAGATCGACACGAGCAGGCCCCATCCGGCCCGGATGTACGACTACTTCCTGGGCGGGAAGGACAACTACGAGGTCGACCAGGAAGCCGCCGAGAAGTTCATCGAGGCGGCCCCCGAGGTACGGGTGGCCGTCCGCGCCAACCGGCACTTCATGCACCGCGCCGTCCGGCACGTCGTCGCCGAGGGCGGCATCCGGCAGATCCTGGACATCGGCACGGGTCTGCCGACCGAGCCCAACGTCCACCAGACAGCGCGCGCCACAGCTCCCGGGACCCGCGTGGCCTACGTCGACAACGACCCGATCGTCAGCGCCCACTCGAGGACTCTGCTGGCCGACGACGACACCAACACCTCCGTCGTCCTGGCCGACCTGCGCGATCCCCGGGCCATCCTCGACCACCCCGAGGTGCGCGAGGTCATCGACTTCGACGAGCCGGTGGCGCTGCTGCTGGTCGCCGTCCTGCACTTCATCACCGAGGCGGAGGACCCCGACGCCCTCGTCGCCACCCTCCGCGACGCGCTGCCCACCGGCTCCTACCTCGTCCTGTCGCACGCGACGGGCGACCTCCACGAGGACCGGCGCGAAGGCGCGGCGGCCGTCTACAACAACGCCACCGCCACCATGAACCCCCGCACCCGGCCCCAGGTCCTGAACTTCTTCGGCGACTTCACCCTGATCGACCCGGGCCTGACCCCGGTCCCGGACTGGCGCCCCGAGCAGCCCCCCGCGCCCGACACCCCGCCGATCGGTATCTACGGCGGAGTGGCCCGCAAGAACGGCTGAACCGGGGGTGGGCGGCGGCAAACGATGACGGCCGGGCGGCAACGGTCTGCCGCCCGGCCCTCCAGCCCTTCCCTCGCAAGGCCGGACGCCTTCGGGGCGCCCTGCAACGCCGGCGTCCCGGGAGGAACCCGTGTGCCCCCGTCGGACATGCGAAGGGCTCCCCACCGAGTGAGCATGGGACGCGGACGGTGAGCGGCATCGGCGATGGGACGGGCCGGAGGAAGGGCGGGCGGTGACGACCGACGAGATCCTCTTCGGCGTGGGCCTGACCTTCGTTCTCGCGGTCGGCTCCCAGATCGTCGCCTCCCGTGTGCGGGTGCCGGCGTTGATCATCCTGCTCCCGGCGGGGTTCGTGGCCGGGGCCCTGACCGACGACATCCACCCCGACCGGCTGCTGGGCCCGGCCTTCCAGCCCCTGGTGTCGCTGGCCGTGGCCTTGATCCTCTACGACGCCGGCCTAGGGCTCGACCTGCGCAGGCTCCAGGGGCGCCCGCGCCGCACCGTGGTCAGGTTGATCGTGGCCGGAGTCGTCCTGTCCTGGGCCTCCGCCGCGCTGTTCGCCGCCCCCGTGCTGGGGATGTCCGGGCAGGCGGCACTCATGCTCGGCGCGATCCTCGTGGTCTCGGGTCCCACGGTCGTCGGGCCACTGCTCGCCTTCGTCCGGCCTGCCGAGCGGCCCCAGCGGATCCTCACCTGGGAGGGCTCCCTCGTCGACCCCGTCGGGGGCATCCTGGGTGCTCTGGTCTACGCCGCTGTCCTCGACGACGGCCATGACAGGGGCTTCGCCAGTCGGGTGGGGCAGTTCGCGGTCAGTGTCGGGGTCGGACTGGCGGGTGCCGCCGTGGGGACGGCGTTGCTGTGGCTGCTGCTGGCCAGGCTCCGGCTAGGCGACGTGCTGGCCACCTCCGCACAGGTGGCCACGGTGATCGCGGCTGCCGCGGCCTGCGACATGGTCCGCGACGATTCCGGGCTCATCGCCGCCATCGTCATGGGGCTCGCGGTGGTGTACCTGCCTGGATACGACGTGCCCGAGGAGCGCCCCTTCATCGAGACGCTGGTCCGGTTGATCATCGGGTTGCTGTTCGTCTCCATCTCGTCAACGGTCACCCCCGCCTCGTTGCGCCACGTCGTCCTGCCGACACTCGGCCTCGTCGCGGTCCTCCTACTGCTCGCGCGTCCGCTGACCGTGTGGCTGGCGACGCTCGGGGCAGGCATGACACGCGGCGAGCGCGGCTTCCTCGCGTGGATGGCCCCGCGCGGCATCGTGGCCGCGGCCAACGCGTCGACCTTCTCCGCCGGTCTCGTCGCGGCGGGCATCGGCGGGGCTTCGAAGATCCTCCCGGTCACTTTCCTGGTGATCGCCGCGACCGTCACGCTCTACGGCCTGACGGCGGTCCCCGTCGCCCGTCGCCTGGGCGTCACCCGCTCCACCCGGGCCCGCCCCCTGCTCGTCGGTGGTGATCCCTGGGCCATCGACCTCGGGCGCGTACTGCGCTCGGCGGGGATCGAGGTGCTGATGTGGGCCAGCTCCGAGGAACAGAGGGCACGCATCCGGGAGGCCGGACTCGAACTGGCGCCAGGGGAACTGCTGGCAGCGGCCACCGGACGCGGCGCCCGGCTCGAAGCCATCACAGCGGTGCTGCTCCTGACCGACGAAGACGACTTCAACGCCTTGGCCTCGACCGTCCTGCACCGCGCCGGCGGCGTTCCGGTCTACCGCCTCGGACCGCGCAGCCGGGAGTACGGAGTCGTGGCCCCCTACGGCACTGGGGAGACCCTGCTCGCCCCGGACCTCACCCGTCTCGCCGTCTCCCAGCGCTACGCCCAGGGCGCCCGTGTCGTGGCCCGGCGCTTCGACGGCCCTGTTCCGCACGAGTACGACCTGCTGCTCCTGGTGCGCCCCGGTGGCCGACTGGCACCCGCCGACGGCGGTGGCAGGCCCACACCGCGGCCCGATGACATCGCTGTCGTGATCGGACCGGCGCAGGCGGGCTGAGGGAGGGGGGAAGACCGTCCGCCGCTCGTCCGTGCGCCGCCCCCGAGCCCTGCATATGGTGGACGAAGGGGGAACCGAGGGAACGGATGACGACCATGACCGTAGCGAACGTCACCCCCCAGGAGGTCCGCCCCGCTCAGCCGGACGCTTCGGAAAAGGGCGACGCCAAGACGCCCCGTGCGGCAGCCGAGCGAGCGGTGACGCACAACGCCGTGGCGCTGGACGTCTTCGGGCAGCGCGTCGAACTGCCCCCGCCCGACCACCTCGCCTTTCTGGCGGGCCTGGGCGTTCTGGCCGCCTTGGAAGTCGTCGAATGGCCGGTGGCGCTGCTCCTGGCCGTCGGACATCAGCTCGCCCACAACCACCACAGCCGGGTGCTGCGCGAGTTCGGCGATGCCCTGGAAGAGGCCTGACGGAGGTTCACGCCGCCCCCGGAGAGCCCGCCGCCACGACCCGCCGCGCGGCGGGTCGTGGCGGCGGTGGCTTCCCTCCGGGTCGCCGATCCCGGCGGTGACCGATAGCGTCGAAAGAGGAGTGAACACCCCAATCGCCCCAGCGGATGCTACTGCGAACGGGTCCCCCTCATGGCTGACGATCAGCACTACGACGTCATCATCATCGGCACCGGAGCAGGCGGCGGTACGCTCGCCCACCGGCTGGCCCCCACCGGCAGGCGGATCCTGATCCTGGAACGCGGCGACTACCTGCCGCGGGAGCGGGACAACTGGGACTCCACCGCCGTCTTCGTCAAGGGCACCTACCGTGCCCCGGAGTTCTGGTGCGACAAGCACGGCAACGAGTTCCCTCCGGAGGTCAACTACTACGTCGGCGGCAACACCAAGTTCTACGGCGCCGCGCTCTTCAGGCTCCGGCCGGAGGACTTCGGTGAACTGCGCCACCACGACGGCGTCTCCCCGGCCTGGCCGATCCGTTACGAGGACCTGGAGTCGTACTACACCCAGGCCGAGCAGCTCTACCTGGTTCACGGGCGGCACGGCGAGGACCCCACCGAGGGGCCGACCAGCGGCCAGTATCCGCACCCCCCGGTCGAGCACGAGCCGCGCATCCAGCAGCTCAGTGACGATCTGGAGAAGAGGGGGCTGCACCCCTTCCACCTGCCCATCGGCGTGAACCTCACCCAGGACGAGAACGGCGGGGCCACCCGTTCCAGCGCCTGCATCCGCTGTGACCGGGTCGACGGCTTCCCCTGCCTGCTGGGTGCCAAGTCCGACGCCCAGGTGATCTGCGTCGACCCGGCCCTCAGGCACGACAACGTCACGATGGTGACGGGCGCCCATGTGCGGCGCCTGGACACCGACCCGACCGGACGCACCGTCACCAGGGCCGTCGCCGAACTCGGGGACGGAACGACCGAGTCGTTCAGCGCCGACATCGTGGTGGTCGCCTGCGGTGCGGTCAACTCCGCAGTCCTGCTGTTGCGTTCGGCCAACGACAGGCACCCCGGCGGCCTGGCCAACAGCTCGGACGTGGTGGGACGCCACTACATGCGTCACAACAACGCGGCCCTGATGGCGGTGTCCAGGGAACCGAACCCCACCAGGTTCCAGAAGACGCTGGCGCTGCACGACTGGTACCTGGGCGCGGACGACTGGGACTTCCCGCTCGGTGGCATCCAGATGCTCGGCAAGTCGGACGCCGACCAGATCCATGGCGAGGCGCCCCGCTGGGCCGGTGCCGTCTCGCCCGACATGCCGTTCGAGATGCTGGCGCACCACGCGGTCGACTTCTGGCTGTGCGGGGAGGACCTGCCACTGCCCGAGAACCGCGTCACCCTCGACAAGGACGACCGCATCCACCTGGCCCTCGACGAGAAGAACAACATCGCCGGGCTGGATCGCCTCCGGCACAAGCTGCAGGGGATGCTCGGGCACCTGGGCATGCACGAGCACCATCTGCTGTCGCACAGCATCTACCTGCACAAGGGCATGCCGATCGGAGCGACCGCGCACCAGGCGGGCACCGTACGGTTCGGCGCCGACCCGAAGAGCTCGGCCCTCGACGTCGACTGCAAGGCCCACGACCTCGACAACCTCTACGTGGTGGACACCAGCTTCTTCCCGAGCATCGGCGCGGTGAACCCGTCACTGACCGCCATCGCGAACGCCCTGCGGGTCGGTGACCGCATCGCCGCACGGCTGAGCTGACCAGGCCCTGAACCTGGGCCGGTGTGCCGTCAGAGGTTGTCCCCGGGTGTTCCCGCGGCCCCGGTGTCGGCATCCGTGAGCGGTTCCAGTTCGCCCATGGTGTCGAGCCGGTACAGCAGCACCAGAGCCGGGCCGACCAGGACGACCGCGATGAGCGTGACGATCGCCAGCCAGCGCAGGGTGTCCGCGGCGCCCGCCCCCTGGGCCACCGTCAGCGAGGTGGGCAGCAGATAGGGCCGTTGCGCGAGGCCCCAGGCACCGACGGTCAGGGCGACGCTCGCCACCGAGGTGTAGCGAGAGAAGCCGTAGGACCGCCGCAGCAGGAGCAGCACTGTGGCCAGGCCGCAGACCGCGGCCAGGACGACCAGCAGCAGGCCCCAGCCGCCGGTGAGGCCGTCCCAGACGTACCGGGCGTCGACGCGGGTGACGGGCAGACCGATGAGCGCGAGGACGACGACGGCGGCGAAGGCGAACAGCGCGCGCACCCGGAAGTAGCCGATGAGGTCGTCGGCACCGAACCGCCGGGCGTCGGAGCAGAGGAACACCGCCCCCAGGAACGCGGTGGCGGCGATGGCCAGCAGTCCCGCCAGGACGGAGGTCCCGTTGGCCCAGGCGTCCGCGGAGGCCGTCGTGCCGACCGCGACCCGACCGGAGGCGATGCCGCCGAGCACCGCCCCGAGGAAGAACGGCGTGAGGAGCGATGACACGGCGAACATCGCGCCGTAGACCCGGCGTTGGGCCAGTCGGCGGGTCGGTTTGCGCAGGGCGAATCCGGCGCCGCGGAGCACCAGCCCGACGGCGGCGAGGACGAGCGGCAGCCACATCGCGGCGAAGACGGCCTGGAACATCGTCGGAAAGCCGGTCCACATGGTGACCAGGACGAAGATCAGCCAGACGTTGTTGACCTCCCAGACCGGTGCCATGGCGTGGTCGATGAGCCACCGGGGCCGTCGCCCGCGCTCCGCTCCTCCGGCCAGCAGGTCCCAGAAGCCGGCGCCGTAGTCGGTGCCCCCGGCGCAGGCGTAGGCGGCGATCGCGAGCACCATCACCCAGGCGATGAGATCGGCCATCATGACGCACCGCCGGCGGAACGGCCGGGCGGGGCCGGGGTGGCCGCGGGCCCGGGTCCTTTGGGCCCGTAGGGGGTGTCGGTCTCCGGGGGCGGTACGGTGCCCGCGGCGGCACGGCCCTCGTCGGCGAGGCGCCAGCGTGTCCGCATTTTCAGGACGACCGCGAGGAACGAGCCGAAGACGGCCACGTACACGGCCATGACGATGCCGAGCATGGCCCACAGCGACCCCGCCCCGGTGGCTGTCACCGCCTCCGACACTCTCATGTGGTGGTAGACGATCCAGGGCTGGCGCCCCACCTCCGTGGTGATCCAGCCGCACTCCACGGTCACCAGACAGGCGACTCCCGCGACGGCGGCGCAACGGAAGAACCAGCGGCTGCGGGGGAGGTCCCGGCGCCGCAGCCGACACCAGCCGTACCAGAGCGCGAGCAGGATCAGCAGGCTGCCGATGGTGACCATGATGTCGAAGGCCCAGTGGGCGATGGTGGCCTGGACGACGGTGGGGCGGTCGGCGGCCGGTACCGACGTCAGCCCGGTCACCCGGGTGCTGGGCTTGAAGCCGGCGAGGATCGAGTCCAGCTGCGGGATCTTGAGTCCGCCGGAGATCGTCCCGTCGCTGTTCAGCCTTCCGAACATGTACTCGGGCACGTGGGTGTCCGTCTTCCAGACGAGCTCCATGCCGGCGAACTTGACCGGCTGCTTGTGGAAGACGGCACGGGCGGCGGAGTCGCCGAGCGCGAACTGCACCGGTGTGAGGATCGCGGCCACGGTGAACGGCACCGTGAAGCCGAGCCTGTGGTACCGGTCGCGGCGCCCGCGCAGCCACCCGACCGCGTACACGCCGGCGACCACGTAGCCGGCGGTCAGGAACATCGCCACCACGAAGTGCCAGTACTCCGCGCCGAAGATCGGTGTGAAGACCGCCTGCCGCACATCGACGTGTACGGGACTGCCCTGTGCGTCGAGCGCGAACCCCTGCGGCGTGTTCATCCAGGAGTTGGCCGCGATGATGCCGAACGCCCCCAGCAGAGCGGTCAGGGGCAGGGGTACGGCCAGCCAGAAGTGCGTCCAGGGCTTGAGCCTGCGCCAGCCGTAGAGGTAGACCGCGATCAGCACGGCCTCCAGGAAGAACGCCCATGCCTCGACCCCGAACCCCAGGCCGAACACGTCACCCCAGCGGCCCATCATCCCGGGCCACAGCAGGCCGAACTCGAAGGACAGCACGGTGCCGGTGACCACACCGATGGCGAACTGCACCGCCATCACCGCCGACCAGCGGCGGGCGAGTGTGAGGGCGACGGCGTCGTCGCGGCGCAGTCCGCGGTAGTGCATCAGCAGGGTGATGAAGGGCAGTGCCACACCGAACGGGACCAGCAGGATGTGCGAGGCGAGGGTGAAGGCCATCAGCTCGCGGGCCGGCAGGAGTTGGGGAGGGGTGTTCGCCAGAAGTGCCGCTGTGCCGATCATGTGTGCCTCGGTGGTCCGGAGTGCCGCGGGGCTCGGGCGGCGAACAGCCCGGCGAAACCCCGGCCGCCGAGGATCCCCACCCGGCGGGGCGTGACGTGATCCCGCATGGAGGTCAGCCTCCGGTGGCGAAGCCGGGGAAGAGTGTCATTCCGCCATCGACATAGAGAGTGGTGCCGACGACGTAGTCGAGCAGATCGGACGCCATGGCGACGACGGCGCCCGCGATGTCGTCGGGGTCGCCCACCCGGTTGTACGGGATGAGGCGCAGCAGGTCGGCCTCGGCTTCGGGGGTGGACCAGGCGTCGCGGTTGATCGGTGTGCGGATGGCGCCGGGTGCGACGGCGTTGACCCTGATCCGTTCGGGGGCCAGCTCCTGGGCCAGGGTCTGCATCAGCATGGACACACCTCCTTTGGAGGAGGCGTAGTTCACGTGCCCCGCCCAGGGGATGACCTGGTGGACCGAGCTCATGCAGATGATCTTCCCGGCCGACCGCGAGACCTCCTCCACCACGCCGCGTCGCCGGAACTCCTTGGCGGCCTCCCGGGCGCACAGGAACTGACCGGTCAGGTTGACGTCGATGACCTTCTGCCACTGGGCGAGCGTCATGTCGGTCAGGGCCGCGTCCCGTTGTAGGCCCGCGTTGGCCACCATGATGTCGATGGTGCCGAACTCCTCGACCATCCGGGCGACCATGGCGACCACCTGGTCCTCGTCGGACACGTCGGCCTCGTGGGCGTAGGCGCGGACCCCGAAGTCCTTGATCTGCCCCACGACCTTCTCGGCCTCCTCCGCCCCGGCGACGTAGTTCACCACGACGTCCGCTCCGGCCCGGCCCAGGGCAACCGCGGTGGCCAGGCCGATACCGGAATTGGCGCCGGTCACCAGCGCCTTCTGGCCCCGCAGAAGCGGCACGGACATCGCGCGGGCGCTCTCGTCGGCCTTTCCTGCCATCACGATCTCTCCTTCGGTGTTGCGGACGGCACGCACGCCGGGAGCGGGCGACGTACAGGGGGACTTGGATGCGATCGACCCGACCAAAGCATCCTGCGCCGCGGGCGCGACAGAACGGCACGCCTCACAGCCGCATTCCGCCGGGCGCGTCACGCGGTCGGGCTATGAGCCGTGGCACTCGGCCCCGAGTGGGTCGGCCGTCCCGCCGGACTCGGCCGCCGCTCCGGTCTGGGTATCGTTCACGTCGGGGTCGGCGGCGAAGTGCGCGCCGTGGAGGGGGAGTTGTGTCGATACGTGGTGAGGATCACCGGCTGGTCGCGACGGACGGCAGTCATCGGGTGACACCGGCCGAGTTGTTCTTCGACCTGGTCTTCGTGTACGCGATCACTCAGGTCACGGCGCTGATGGCGGCCGATCCGAGTGCGCTGCGGCTGCTCGGCGGAACGGCCGTGCTCGCGCTGCTGTGGTGGTGCTGGTCCTGCTTCGCGTGGTTGGGCAACGTGGTGCGTGCCGACTCCGGCCCGCTGTCCGCCGTGCTGGTGTCGGTCATGGCGGTCGTCCTGGTCGTCTCCCTCATCGTGCCCGCGGTGTACGACGACGCGCCCGGCGGGCTGCCGGCCCCGCTGGTGTTCGTCCTCGGCTATGGCGCCGTCCGTGTCCTCCACCTGGTCACCTACTGGATCGCCAGCCCCGACGACCAGGTGCTGCGGGCCGTCCTGCGCCGTACGGCGCTGTTCTCGGTGGCGCCGCCGTTCGCCCTTCTGCTGCTGGGCACGGCCTTCACCGGTGTGGCGCGGATCCTGGTCTGGCTCGCCGCGGTGGCTTTCGACTACTTGGCCGTCTACGTCACCGGAGGGAAGGGCTGGCGGATCTCCTCGCCCGGCCACTTCGCCGAGCGCCATGGTCTGATCGTCATCATCGCGCTGGGCGAGTCGATCGTGGCCATGGGTGTCGGCGTGACCGGCTTGCCGCTGACCCCCGCGGTGGTGGCCGCCGTGGTCGCGGGTCTGCTGGTTTCCGCCGCTCTGTACCGTCTGTACTTCCGCCTTGTGAGCGAGGCCGCCGAGCATCGCCTCCACACCCTCACCTCCGACGCACGGACCCGCCTGGCCCGCGACGCCTATACGTTCCTCCACCTCCCTCTGGTGGCCGGGGTCGTCATCACGGCCCTGGGCATGAAGAAGGCTCTCCACCAGATCGCCGACACGGGCCACTACGACCTGACCGAGCCGCTGCACGGCGTGGTCGCCTGGGCTCTCCCCGGAGGCGTCGGTCTGTTCCTCCTCGCATCGGCGGCCGTCCTGCTCCGCGCCACGAACCACCGCTCCCCGGCCCTCTTCACCGGCGCCGCCCTCTGCCTCGTGGCCGGCCCGGCTCTCACCCTCGTCCCCTCCCTGCTGTCCCTCGCCCTCCTGGCCGCCGCGCTGACCACACTGCTGATCACCCACGACCGCACGGCCCGATCCGGCACGGGGTCGCCGGAACAGATCGTCGGCGACACGGGTGTGCCGTCAGCCGACTGATTCAGTCGACCGCCGCGCGATCCGGACTCGGCTCCACGGTGTCGTCCGAGGTGGCCCTGGGTTTGGTGTGGAGGATCTCGCGGGCCTGGTCCGCCGCGCGGGCGAGGCTCTCGGAGACGAAGTCGAGGAAGCGGGCGGTGTTCTCGAGGCGGGCGCCGGCCGGAGTGCCGGGGCCCAGGATGCCGACGCCCTGCCGTGTGGTCTCGGCGACCTGGGCGGTGGACCGGGCGCTGGACATCATCGCCTGGTACATGACCTCGTCGTCGACGACATAGCGCTCGCGACGCCGTTCGTCCCGTTCTCGGCGGACCAGGTCCTGGCTCTCGAGGAACGCGATCGCCTTGGAGACGGACGCCGGGCTGACCTGGAGGCGCTGGACGAGTTCGGCCGCGGTGAGGCTGCCGGTGTCGCTGATGGTGAGGCAGGCCATCACCCGCGCCATCATCTGGGGCGTGCCGGACTGCATGAAAACGGTGGTGAGTGTCTCCTCGTACGCGCGCACGGCCTCGGGATCGCGTCCGTACGCCTGCGGGGGCGCCTCGGCACCGCGGGGCGTGGCCTGCCTGCGGCGGTGGGCGCGGCGTTCACTGGCGCGCTGGGCGAGGTCGGCGCGGTAGGCGGTGGGGCCGCCGTTGCGCATCACCTCGCGGGTGACGGTGGAGGTCGGACGGTCGAGACGTCTGGCGATCTCCGCGTAGGCCAGCCCGTCGGCCAGCCCCAGCGAGATCTGCTGACGTTCCTGCTGAGTGAGCCTGCCGCCCGGCATTCGCGGCCTCCTTCATGGTGCGTGGTGGCCCACCATAGCGTTCACCGTCAATTCAATGCAACGAACTCGGTGAGGCTGTTGCATTAATAGGCAGAACCATTGCAACAATATCCAGGCTTTCACCTGCGTGTATTGCTGTCTTGCGCAACGTGTTTGTTGCCTGAACCTCGAACGCAACGTAGCGTTTCCAATGTCAGAAACGACAACGAGTCCAGGAGAACACCATGCAGAAGTTCGAGACCACCGCCCCCGTCTCCGCCGTCCTCTCCATCCCCGCGGGGCGCGTCCAGTTCATCGCCGCCGACCGCGCCGACACCACGGTCGACATCCGGCCGGCGGACGCCTCCAAGAGCCGCGACATGAAGAACGCGGAGCAGATCGAGGTCGCGTACGGCGACGGCGTTCTGCGGATCACGGCCGCGGAGGCGAAGAACCAGCTCTTCGGCCCCTCCGGAGCCGTCGAGGTGACCGTCCAGCTGCCGGCCGGCTCCCGGGTCGAGGCGAAGACGGGCAGCGCCGAACTCCGGGTCGTCGGACGCCTCGGCGACCTCGACTTCGAGGGCGCGTACCGCCAGATCAAGATCGACGAGGCCGCGAGCGTCCGCCTCACCGCCGTCGACGGTGACGTCGAGGTCGGCCGGCTGGGCGGCTCCGCGGAGATCAGCACCGCCCGGGGCGACATCCGCATCGGCGAGGCCGGACGCGGCACGGTCGTCCTGCGCACCGAGTCCGGCGACATCTCGGTCGTCGCCGCCGCCGGCGTCTCGGCCGCCCTGGACGCCGGTACCTCCCACGGCCGCATCAGCAACTCCCTCAAGAACGACGGCACCGCCGAACTCGACATCCGCGCCACCACCTCCAACGGCGACATCACCGCCCGCAGCCTGTAGATCCGGATTCCGTCCTGGGGGCACCTCTCATGACCGACGAGTGAGGCCCCTGGTCGGCGGTGATGCCGACCAGGGGCCCTTGGGGGATCAGGCTGTGTCAGACCAGGCCGCGTCGGACCAGGCCGTGTCAGCCGTCGGACTCAGGCGACGGGAGGTAAGCGCCCGGTACGTCGTTGGGCGCGTAGATCTTGCTGTCGCCGGGGTACGGCTTGGTCCAGTTCTGCGTCTCGTACCAGGTGAGGCGGTTCATCTGCTCGGGGTTCGCGAAGTCGGGAACCGCCTTGGTGCCGGTCAGCCGCTGGTGCGACTCCCAGGCCTTCCACTGCGCCGCGACCTTCTGCTCGGACGCCGGCACCGTCACGGAGGTCTGCGCGGGCGCCGCGCTCGGATCCTGCGGTGCCGGGGTGTCCGAGCCGCACGAGGGCTGGGTGCTCAGGCCGAGGGTCAGCGAGGTCCGGTTGGGCTGCGCCTTGAACGGCGTGTAGTTCGGCTTCTGGGTGAACGCGCCGAACATCGGGGTGGCCGCGCTGTCCATCTGGTTCATCGGGTGGATCCCGAGCATCTGCTCGATGGTCCGGATCATCGTGATCTGCGAGTAGTAGTGGCTGTCGACCCTGCCGTGCTGGGCGTAGGGGCTGATGACCTGGACCGGGGCACGGTGGCCGTCGACGTGGTCGAGGCCGGCCTGGGAATCGTCCTCGACGACGAAGATCGCCGAGTCCTTCCAGTACTGGCTGTGCGTGATCGTGTCGACCATCTTGCCGACCGCGAGGTCGTTGTCCGCGACCTCGGCGGCCGGGCTCGCCGGGCCACCGGTGTGGTCGTTGGAGAACCAGAACATGTTCAGGTTCGCAGGGCCGTTCTTCTCGAAGTCCTGCTTCCAGATCTGTTCCTTGTAGATGTCCGGGACGTTGAGGTCGAACAGCGGGAAGCCGGGCACCGACACCTTGTTCAGCGACGGGATCGCCGAGCCCGTCTGAATGGGGTACTGGGTCTGCTGCCCGGTCGACTCCATGTTCTTGGTGTCGCAGTACAGGTTCTGCCAGGTCGCGTCGGCCGGCTTGCTCTCGATCGACTGGAACTCGCCGTAGTCCTTGACGGACTTGCCGGCCGCCTGCGCGCCGGTCCAGATGAAGCCGGTCTTCTGGTGGCCGAGAACGTCGTCCTCGGTGTCGTAGCTGCGCGTGTACTCACCGGCCGAGGACTCGGTGTACTCCGGGTTGTCGGACTGCATCAGCCAGTTGTGGCCCTCGGCGGAGTTCGTGCCGACGTCGTAGAAGTTGTCGTACAGCCCGAACTGCTGAGCCAGAGCGTGCTGGTTCGGCGTCACGTTCTCGCCGAACTGGGTGACCGACGGGTCGCCGTTGCCCTTCGGTATGTCACCGAAGACCTGGTCGTAGGTCCGGTTCTCCTTCACGAGCAGGAAGACGTGCTTGATCGTCGAGGGGTCGCCGAGCCGCGCCGGGACCGGGACCGGCTTCACGTGGCTGTCGCCCTTGGCCGACCTGACCGAGCCGGGGGTCCAGCCGTTCTGCTTGAAGACCTTGGCCGTCTCGGACCTGATGACGCTGTCGTCCGGCAGCTTGAACTGCGTCAGGCTGGACGTCGTGTCGTGGGTGCCGTGACCGGCGGCCGTGGTGGGGCGACGGGCGTCGATGCCACGGGTGTTGGAGACGACCACCTGCTTGCCCACGGTGGTGATCTCCGCGGGGAAGTAGTCCGTCGGGAGCAGGCCGACGAAACCGGCCGGCTGCTGCGGGGAGGTGTACCGGTAGACGGCGACCGCGTTGGCGCGGCCGAGCGTCACCAGCAGGTGGCCGTCGTCGGTGAGCGTCACCGCGTTGGGCTCGTAGCCGACCTTCGCCTCCGGCCACGGCTGGGTGGCGATGGTCTGCACGACCTTGTCGTTGGCAGTGCTGATGACCGACACCTTGTTGTCGGCGGTGTTGGTGACGAACACCGCGCCCTTCTTCGCGTACACCGCGGTCGGGTGCAGACCGACGTCGATGCTCCCGACGGCGGCGGACGGGTTCGCCACGTCGATGACGCTCACCGTGCCGGTGGTGGCGGCGCCGGTGTCCGGGTTGGCCGGCACCTGGGTGCCGTAGGAGTTCATCGTGGTGTCGCCGGCCTTGGCCGGACGGCCGCCCTCGTTGCTGACGTAGAGCTTGTCGCCGACCAGGGCGATGCCACGGGGGGCGCTGCCCACGGCCCAGGTCTGCTTGACGGTGCCGGTCGCCGCGTCGATGGCGACCACCTTGTTCTGGCCGTTGACCGCGGAGTACACCGTGGAGCCGTCGGCCGAGAACACCGCCGCGCCCACGAGCGCGTGCTTGGTGCCGTCGGCCGGGATCGAGACGGCCGTCGGATTGGCCAGGGTGCCGTCCGCGTTCACGGTGAACTTGGTGTAGCCGTCGCTCTGGCCCAGCCACAGCTGCTTGCCGTCGGGCGAGTACGTCGGGCCCTCCTGGCCCACGGAGGCACTGCTGATGCGCAGGTCGTCCGCCTTGTTGGTGCCGACCTTCTGCTTCACCTGACCGGTCTTCAGGTCCATGATGACCAGCGCCGCGTCACCGTCGGCGACCGCGGCGGCGAGGTGGCCGCCGTCCGGGCTGACCGAGGACGACATGATCTTGCCGTCGTTGATGACGGTGCGGCTGCCGTACGGGGCGATGTACTGGTCGGCGGCGACGACCTGACCGTTGTCGGTGACCTGGCCGACCTGCTGGGTGCCGAACTGGTACGTCTGGGCGGCGGCGGTGCCCGTGACGGCGAGGGCGACAGCGATGCCCGACGTCACCAGCAGAGTCCGGCGGCCGACAGATCTGCCGAAGAGGCTGATCTGCCCCTTCTCGTTCGTCCGACGCTGGCGTGTTACCTGCATGGAAGTCATCCCTTCGGGGTGGTGTCGAGCAGCTCGACGTTGCCGTCGAACTGCCAGAGCGGATTCGGGGCGTCCCCGGTGGGGGTACGGACCAGGAAGTAGCCGTTCACTTCCTTGGGTCCGTCGCCGTCGGCCACGAACCGCCCGTCTGAGGCGACGTCAAGTTGGTAGATGGCCGTCCCCGCGGCCGTGACGCCGGGAAGATGCCAGCTGACGACGCAACGCCAGTCGTTGCCCGCCCCCTCGGGGGCGACCTGGCCGTCGCCCTTGCTGCACGCCGCCGTGGCCTTCAGCTGCGCCTCGGTGACGGCCGGGCGGTGGAGCTGCTCGGTCTGCATCCGGTAGAGGTGGGCGAAGGCCGTGGCCACCGACCGCTGGACCTTGTCCTGCGCGATTCCGGAGCCCGTCGAGGGGGCCGCCACGGCGACCACCGCGACGGTGAGGGCGGTCAGTCCGACCAGCGGCAGGAGCGCGGTGGTGACCGCACGGCGCCCGGCACCGTCGTAGGCCAGGTTGGTGAAGTCGCGCCGGAGGAAGAGCAGGTACGCGAGCGCGGTCGCGAGCACCGCCCACACCAGGCTGACAACGATGCCGGTCAGCAGCGGGGCGAGCTGTGCCGGGCCGGTGAACAGACCGTTCCAGGAGACGAAGGCGGAGCCGGGCAGAGCGAGGCGCACGGCCACGGGCAGCGGCAGCATCTGGGCGACCGACATCGCGAGCGCGACGAGCGGGGGCAGCAGCAGTCCCATCGGGGACCGCCCCAGCGCCACCGACCCGAGCAGCCCGATCCCGGCGAGGGCCAGGGTCGGGGCGAGCACACAGACCCAGGCGAGAAGGACCTTCACGGCGGCGTCGGACGGCGCCAGCAGATGACCGTCCAGGCCCACCAGCGGCTGGTTGCCGACCGCCACGAGTCCGCCGACCGTGCTGGAACAGGCCAGCCCGGCCACCAGCAGCAGGATGACGGTGAGGCTCGCCAGAGCCTTCGCCACGAAGATACGTCGGGGCGAGCGGACCGCCACGAGCAGGTGGCGCCAGGTCCCGAGCCGGTCCTCGGAGGCGAACACGTCACCGGCGACCACCGAGGTCAGCAGCGGCAGCGCCCAGGTGCCCGCGAAACCGAGCATCACCAACGGGCCGGCCCAGCCCGTGGCGTGCATCCAGCGACCGAAGAGGGTGTCCGAGGGGAGCGTGCTCTGCCCGCTCACCCCGGCGACGAAGAGTGTCGGCGCGATCCAGCAGGCGAGGACCAGCAAGCGGATCCGCCACTGCGAGACCAGCTTCACCAGTTCGAAGCGGTAGCCGCGCCGCACCGAGACCCGTCCGGTCCCGGCAGTGACATGGTCGTTGACTACGGTCGCGGTCATCTGCCCGCCTCCTGCTGCTCGGTGAGGGCGAGGAACGCGGCTTCGAGCGGCGACACCACGGGGGTCAGTTCGCGCACCGCGATGCCGCCGTGGACCAGCCGCGCCACCAGGTCGTCGAGCGCGGGCACCAGCGCCCGCACGACGAGCCGTTCGGCGTCCTGCCGTGCCCCGACGCCGTCGACGACGCCGATCCCGGCCGTGTCTACGGCCAGTTGGCGGGCGGCCTGCGGATCGGAGGTCACCAGCCGGTAGTCGAGTTCACGGTTCTCGGCGGCCAGCTTGCCCAACGGGCCGGAGAAGACGACCCGTCCGGTGGCGAGGATGGTGACCTCGGAGCACAGTGCCTCCAGGTCGTCCATGCGATGGCTCGAGAGCACGACACTGGTCCCGTCCGCCGCGAGCCGCGTGAGAACACCGTGCACGTGCTTCTTGCCGGCCGGATCGAGGCCGTTGGCGGGTTCGTCGAGCACCAGCAGCCGGGGCTTGGTCAGCAGGGCGGCCGCGAGCCCGAGCCGCTGGCGCATGCCGAGGGAGAAACCGCGGGTCCGGTCGTCGGCGACATCGGTGAGCCCGACCTGGTCGAGCACCTCGTCAATTCCCGCTGTCCGCGCGTCGCGACCGCCGCGGCCGTCGCTTCCGCGAAGGGTGGCCAGCGCGGCGAGGTTCTGCCTGGCGGTGAGCGAGGGGTAGAGCCCGGGCCCGTCCACGAAGCCGGCGACACCGTCAGGAGCGTCGAGCGCCCGCCCGACCGGCGCGCCCAGGATCTCGAGGCGGCCGCTGTCGGCGACGGCCAGGCCCAGCAGCAGCCCCAGCAGAGTCGTCTTGCCCGCGCCGTTCGGTCCGACCAGGCCGTGGATCTGCCCCTGCGTCACATCCAGATCGATGCCGTCGAGTGCGACGACGTCGCCGAAACACTTGGTGATCCCGCGAGCCCGGATTGCGAGGAGTGTGTCCATGGGTCCCTTCTTCCTCAACGGTGAAGGAACTTAGGGGCGGCACACGTCCCCTGCAGGGACGGGGGATTGAACGCGCCGGGAACGGATCGTCAAGGCATCCACAAGTGACTGTGTGCGAAGTAAAACGGCCGCGAGCCGGACGTGCGGCCGCCTGCCGCGGCCACCACGAGGGCGCCGAAGTGCGGACGCTGTACCTTCGTCCCGGGGGACGGTCGGCTCCGGGCCCCGCCCGTACGAGAGGGGAACGTGGAGAACAGCACGCAGGCCGGCTCCGCCGCGCAGCCCCGTGAGCCGCTGAGCAAGGCGCGGGTTCTGAGCGCGGCCGTCGCGCTGGCCGACGAGGGCGGAGTCGACGCGCTCAGCATGCGCAGGATCGCGCAGGCGCTCGGTGTCGTACCCATGGCGCTCTACAAGCACGTGGCGAACAAGAACGAGTTGCTGGACGGCATGATCGACGTGCTCGTCGGCGAGATCGACCCACCGGCCCGCGACACCGACTGGAAGACCGCCGTACGCCGGCGCGTGCTGTCGGCCCGCCGCATGCTGCTGCGCCACCCGCGGGCGCCCGCGATCATCGAGTCGCGCATCAAGGCGCGGGCGACCGTTCCTAGGGGCTGAGTGGGAGTGAGTCCTGTTGCCAGGGCTCGTGCTCAGCCGAACGCTCCGAAAAACGACCACCACCCGCAAAGGTCACACAACTGCCTCGTTGCGCCGATTGGGACGATCTTGAACAATCAGGGCAACCTGCGCCGGTGTTGACGGGTCTAGCCAACGTGACACGTCATCAGGGTTCGCCGCAGGAGACGAGGCGACGAGCCCGACGATCCCGAAGGGGGACCCCATGCGCATCCGCCCCGCCGTCGCCGTCGTGTTCGGTGTGACCGCCCTTTCCGTCTCGGTGCCTCCGGCCACCGCCCACGCGGCGAGCCCGGCCGCGTCCAGTGACACGACGTTCTCGAAGGTCGTGGTCAACGGCGGCAAGGACATCGTGCTCGACCTGACCACCAGGAAGACCGTCACGCTCACGTGGACCGCGACGGACCCGGACGGCGTCCTCGCGTCGTGGGCCTACCTCTGGCACGGCCCCAACACCGACGACGCCGACGGCTACCTGCCGAGCTACCTGTCGTCCGGCGCGTGCACCGTGTCGCCCACCGACCGCACCACGTCCACCTGCAAGGTGAGCTTCGTCGTGGACCCCGCGCGGGCCCTCCACCGCAACACCCTCGCCGGCACCTGGAACGTCCTCGCCGGGGCGCAGGACGCCACCGACGACTGGACGGAGATCGACGTCGCCGGCACGGCGCAGGTCAAGCGGTCCGCCACGGTGACGGTCAACGCCTCGCCCGAGCCGGTGACGAAGGGCAGAACCATCACGGTCACAGGCAAGCTGACCCGCGCCAACTGGGAGAGCCGCACCTACACCGGCTACGCGGCCCAACCGGTCCAGTTGCAGTTCCGCGAGAAGGGCAGCACCACCTACACCACCCTGAAGACCGTCACCAGCAGCGGCAGCGGCGCGCTGAAGACCACCACCAAGGCGCGGACCGACGGCTACTTCCGCTTCGTCTTCGCCGGCAGCGGCACCACCGGCCCGTCCACGGCGGCCGGCGACTTCGTCGACGTCAGGTGAGGTGAGGGCGGACCTCCGAGGTCGTCGAGGGCCGCCGGGGGCGGCCGGGGCCGTGTCGCTCAGCGGAGCGGCGCGGCCCCCTCGTGTCGTAATCGGCGGCTGCACGACCATTGACACCCGGTTGCGCCACGGCGAGGATCTCGCCTGCACGCAGAGGATTGAAACGATTCAATACCTGCGGTCGTATGTGCCGTCCCCCTCCCCACCTCGTACGTAGGAGCCCGCGATGCCCTTCGTGACGCGCCGGTCCGCTCTGCGCTCGGCCATAGCCGTGGCCCTCGCCCCGACCCTCGGTTCCCTGGTCCTTCCCGGGCTCGCGCCCACGGCGTCCGCCGCGGTCTCGTGGACCGCGAAGTGGATCTGGGCGCCCTCCAGCACCACCAACCAGTGGGTGGCCTTCCGCAGATCGTTCACGCTGGGATCCGCGCCGACCAGGGCGGTGGCGCAGATCGCGGCGGACTCCAAGTACTGGCTGTGGGTGAACGGCACCCTGGTGGTCTTCGAGGGCGGGCTCAAGCGCGGCCCCAACCGCACGGACACCTACTACGACGAGATCGATCTCGCCCCCTACCTGACCAGCGGCAACAACACCGTCGCGCTGCTGGTCTGGTACTTCGGCAAGCAGGGCTTCTCGCACAACAGCAGCGGCAAGGGCGGTCTGCTGTTCCAGTCGGACATCACCACCGGCTCCACGACCAGCCGGCTCGTCAGCGACACCGGCTGGAAGCACACCGTCCACCCGGGCTACGCGAACAACACCGGCGGCACCCAGGTCAACTTCCGCCTGCCCGAGTCGAACGTCTACTACGACGCTCGCAACGCCACCGCGATGGCCGGCTGGGAGTCGCCCGGCTTCGACGACAGCGGATGGGGTGCTCCCACCGAATTCGGCACCGCCGGTGCCGCGCCCTGGAACGGCCTGGTGCAGCGGCCGATCCCGCAGTTCCGCTACTCCGGGCTGAAGGCCTACTCCAACACCTCCTCACTGCCGTCCACGGGCCAGGGCTCCACCGCGATCTCGGCGACGCTGCCGTCCAACATCCAGGTCACCCCGTACCTGAAGGTGGACGCCCCGGCCGGAGCGGTGATCGGTGTCCAGACCGATCACTATGACGACGGCGCGGGCCTGACCGGGATCGAGCCCGGCACGCAGTACAACATGCGCGCCACCTACGTCTGCAAGGGAGGCGTGCAGGAGTTCGAGGCACTGGCGTGGATGAGCGGCACCGCCGTGCGCTACACGATCCCCGCGGGCGTCACCATCCTCGATCTGAAGTACCGGGAGTCCGGCTACGACACCGACTTCGCCGGCTCCTTCAGCAGCAGCGACGCCTTCCTCGACACGCTGTGGGGCAAGGCCGCGCGCACCATGTACGTCAACATGCGGGACAACTACATGGACTGCCCCACCCGCGAACGCGCCCAGTGGTGGGGTGACGTGGTCAACCAGCTCAAGGAGGGCTTCTACACCTTCGACAGCCGCTCCCACGCCCTGGGCGCCAAGGCCATCTCCCAACTGGCCGCTTGGCAGAAGTCCGGCGGCGCGCTGTACTCGCCGGTCCCCTCGACGATCTGGACGGCCGAGCTGCCCGTCCAGATGCTCGCCTCGGTGTGGTCCTTCGGCACCTACCACCTCTACACGGGCAACACCGACGCGGTCACCGGCGCCTACCCGGCGGTGAAGGCATACCTCAACCTGTGGACCCTGGACGCGGACGGCCTCGTCAACCACCGCGCCGGAGACTGGGACTGGGAGGACTGGGGCAGCAACATCGACGCCCGCGTCCTCGACAACTGCTGGTACTACCTGGCCCTCGGGACGGCCATCACCCTCGCCGGCCTCAGCGGCAACAACAGCGACGTCGCCGCCCTGCAGGCCAGGCGCGACAGCATCAAGGCCAACTTCGACCGCGTGCTGTGGAACACCACGAAGAACGAGTACCGCTCACCCGACTACACCAAGGACACCGACGACCGCGCCAACGCCCTCGCCGTCGTCGCCGGCCTCGCCCCCACCACCCGCTACCGGGGCATCACCGAGGTCCTGCGCACCCACCTCAACGCCAGCCCCTACATGGAGTTCTACGTCCTGGAGGCGCTCTACCTCATGGGCGCGCCCACCGTCGCCGAGGAGCGGATGCGCAACCGCTTCGCCGCCCAGGTCGCCGACCCCGCCTGCTACACGCTGTGGGAGGTGTGGGACAAGGCGGCCGGCACCGACAACCACGCCTGGAACGGCGGCCCGCTGTACGCCCTGTCCGCGTACGCCGCCGGTGTCCGCCCCACCCGGCCCGGCTGGACGACGTACGACGTGGTCCCGCAGACCGGCACCCTCACGCGGATCACCACGGTCACGCCGACCGTCAGGGGCGACATCCGCTTCGGCGTCACCCGCGACGGCGACAAGGTCACCCTGACCCTCACCTCGCCGAGCGGCACGACCGCGCGGGTGGGTGTGCCGACCTACGGCGGCTCCTCACCGGTCGTCAAGGCGAACGGCACCACCGTCTTCACGGGCGGCGCCGCCACCGGCGGCGTGAGCGGACTGACGTACGCGAGCAAGGACTCCTCGTACGTCTACTTCACTCTCCAGCCGGGCAGTTGGACGTTCACGGTCACCGGCGCGGGCCGCCTCGACAACCTCGCCCTGGGCAGGCCCGTCACCAGCAACAACAGCCTGGAGAACGCCGACTGGGGCAAGAACCGGCTCACCGACGGCAAGCTCACCGGCGTGACCGGCGCCAAGGGCTACACCAGCAACGACTTCCCCGCCGCCGACGTCAGTGCCAACCCCGTCTGGGTCGAGATCGACCTCGGCGCCGACACCGACCTCGACGCCGTACGCCTCTTCCCGCGCACGGACACCGCCGCGGCCGGCGGCGGCACCGCGGGCTTCCCCGTCGACTTCACGTTGCAGACGCGGGCCGACGGTGGCAGCACGTACACCACCGTCCGCACCGTCACCGCCGAACCCGACCCGGGCGGGCTGGTGCAGACGTACGGCTTCAAGACCACCACCGCACGCTACGTGCGCCTGCAGACCACGAAGCTCGGCACGCCCGCCGCCGACGAGGCCACGAAGTACCGCCTCCAGCTCGCCGAACTCACCGTCCCCACCGCGGCGACCACCGTCACCGCCGACTGCACGCTGGAGAACGGCGACTGGGGCAAGACCCGTGTGCTGGACGGCACCACCACCAGCGTGGCCGGCGCCAGGGGCTTCACCAGCATCGACTTCTCCTCCGCCGACGTCGGCGCCACACCGGTGTGGATCGAGGTGGACCTCGGCGCCGACCGGGCGATCGGCTCCGTCATCCTCTTCCCGCGCACGGACACCGCCGCGGCCGGCGGCGGCACCGCGGGCTTCCCCGTCGACTTCACGTTGCAGACGCGGGCCGACGGTGGCAGCACGTACACCACCGTCCGCACCGTCACCGGCCGGGCCAACCCCAACGGAGCCGCCCAGACCTACACCCTCACCTCCGCCACCGGCCGCTACCTGCGCCTGAAGGCCACCAGGCTGGGAGCGCCCGCGACCGACGAATCCACCCGCTACCGTCTCCAACTCGCCGAGATCCGCATCACGTAGCGGCCCGCCGTGCCACCCGACTTGATCGGGCACAGGATGTCGGGTCCGGAGGGTGGTGTGCTCCCTAGCGTGGTGAGCGCGAAGAGGAAGGAGACCGGGGTGCTGGAGCGGCTCAACCAGGCCATGGAGCACATCGAGGGCCGACTCGACCAGTCGATCGACACGGCCGGGCTGGCGCGGATCGCGGCGACGTCGGAGTACCACCTGCGTCGGATGTTCTCAGCGCTCGCGGGCATGCCGCTGTCGGAGTACATCCGGCGCAGGCGGCTCACCGTCGCGGGCGCCGAGGTGCTGGCCGGGGATGACTCGCTGCTGGAGATCGCGGTGCGCTACGGCTACGGCTCGGGCGAGGCGTTCGCGCGGGCGTTCCGTGCCGTGCACGGCGTCGGACCGGGCGAGGCCCGGCGCACGGGCGCCGTGCTCGTCTCCCAACCCCGGTTGACCTTCCGCCTCACCGTCGAAGGGAGCAGCAGCATGCGCTATCGCGTAGTGGACCGGCCGGAGTTCACCGTGGTCGGACTCAAGACCCGGGTGCCACTCGTGCACGCGGGACCCAACCAGGCGATCATCGACTTCGTCCGCGGGATCGACCCGCAGACCCTGGAGCGCCTGGAGAAACTGTCGGACCAGGAGCCCAACGGCATCCTCGCGGTCTGCGACGACCTGGATCCGAGCCGCGCCGAGGGCACCGAACTCGACTACTACCAGGGGGTGATCACGTCCGCGGCCGCCCCCGAGGGCACGACGGCACTGGCCGTCCCGGCCGGCACGTGGGCGGTGTTCACCGTCTCCGGTCCGGTGCCGCGGGCCATCCAGGAACTGTGGCGGGACGTGTACGCCGAGTGGTTCCCCTCCAATCCCTACCGCGCCCGCCTGGGCCCGGAGATCCTGCGCACCCGCATGTCACCGGACAGGACCGAGGCCGACGCCGAACTGTGGCTGCCGGTGGAGCGGGAGCAGGACTGAGCAAGGGATGTGATCCGCGTCACTGGATGTCACAGCCGTGGGCCGTGCGGTGTCTTGTGGTCGACCCCCTGGAGACGGGGGAAGACGGAGGAGACACCATGGCTGAGAACATCGATGTGGTCGTGATCGGCGGAGGCTACGCCGGAGTCATGGCGGCCAATCGTCTGACGCAGCGCGACGACGTCACGGTGACGCTGATCAACCCGCGCCCGACCTTCGTGCACCGGGTCCGCCTGCACCAGCTGGTGGGCGGGTCCGACGACGCGGTCGTCGACTACCGGGAGGTCCTGGGCGAGGGGGTCCGGCTGGTGGTCGACACCGTGTCCCGGATCGACGCGGCCGGGCGCAGCCTGGCGCTGGCGAGCGGCGGCACGGTCGGCTACGACTACCTGATCTACGCGGTGGGCAGCGGCAGCGCCGATCCGCGCGTGCCCGGAGCGGCCGAGTTCGCCTACCCGATCGCCGGCCTGGAGGAGGCGCAGCGGCTGCGGCCGGTCGTCGAGGCCGCGTCCGCGACGGCCGCGGTGACGGTGGTCGGAGCCGGTCCGACCGGCATCGAGACCGCCGCCGAGCTGGCGGAGGCGGGCCGCGCCGTCACCCTGGTCTGCGGCGGGGTGCTCGGCCCGTACCTGCACCCGCGGGGGCGGCGCTCGGTCGCCAAGCGGCTGGCCGCGCTCGGTGTGACGGTGCTCCAGGGCTCCGGCGCGAAGGTGACGGCGGTGACACGCGATGCCGTGCGGCTCGGCGACGGCCGCGAGCTTCCCAGCGCGGTGACCATCTGGACCGCCGGATTCGGCGTGCCGGACCTGGCCGCGCGCAGCGGGCTGAGCACCGACGCCCTGGGCCGCCTCCGTACGGACGAGACGCTGACCAGCGTGGACGACGTACGCATCGTCGCGGCCGGGGACTCGGCGGCACCGTCGGACCTGCCGCTGCGGATGAGCTGCCAGGCCGCGATGCCGCTGGGCGCCCGGGCCGCCGACACGGTGCTCAGCCGGATCGACGGCGAGCGGCCCGCGCCCCTCAACCAGGCGTTCGCCGGCCAGTGCATCAGCCTGGGGCGACGCTCCGGCATCTTCCAGTTCGCCCACCGGTACGACGTGGCGGTGTGGTTCCACATCGCCGGTCGCCCGGGCGCGAAGCTCAAGGAGAAGGTGTGCCAGGGAATCGTCAAGCACCTGGCCGACGAGGCGCACAAGCCCGGCTCGTACAGCCTGCACCGCGTCTCGGGAGGCGCCAAGCGGCAGCAGCTGCTTCAGGCCGAGCAGCGCCAGGAGGCCCCGGCCCCGGCCCCGGCCGAACAGGCCGCCTAGACCGTACAGAAACGGGGGAGGGACCAAGACATGCATGAACGGGGGAGAGGCCCAGACATGAGCGACCGCACCACCGACCCGGCGACCGAGACCTTCGTCGCCCACCGCAACCTGTTGTTCACCGTCGCCTACGAGATGCTCGGATCCGCGACCGACGCGGAGGACGTCCTCCAGGAGACCTGGCTGCGGTGGATCGAGGTCGACCTGGCAGAGGTGCGCGACCAGCGCGCCTACCTCGTCCGGATCACGACCCGCCAGGCCCTCAACCGGCTGCGCACCATGACCCGCCGCAAGGAGGCGTATGTCGGTCCCTGGCTGCCCGAGCCGATGCTCACCGCGCCGGACGTCGCCGAGGACGTCGAGCTCGCCGAGAGTGTGTCGATGGCGCTGATGCTCGTCCTCGAGACGCTCTCGCCGACGGAACGCGCCGTCTTCGTGCTGCGCGAGGCCTTCGACGTCGGCTACGACGAGATCGCCGCCGCCGTCGACAAGAGCCCCGCCGCCGTACGCCAGATCGCGCACCGCGCCCGCCGCCACGTCGAGGCCCGCCGTCCCCGCGAGACGGTCTCCGCGAGCGCCACCCGGGCGGCCCTGGAGTCGTTCCGGCACGCGCTCGAAACGGGGGACCTCCAGGGCTTCCTCGACGTGCTCGCCCCCGAGGTCGTCCTCGTGAGCGACGGCGGCGGCATCAAGCAGGCCGCGGTACGGCCGATCACCGGCGCCGACAAGGTGGCCCGCTTCATCGTCGGCGGAGCCGGCAAGAAGGCGGCCACGCTCACCAGCGACCTCACGGTCGTCAACGGCAACCCGGCTCTCTTCCTCCGCCTGGACGGCGAGCTCGACGGCGTCATGGCGGTCCGTCTCGAAGGCGCCCGCATCACCGGCCTCTACTACGTCCGCAACCCGGAAAAACTGACCCGCGTCGCGTCCGAGACCCCGCTCGCCCGGCGATGAGAAGCCGTGGCCCGTGGCCGTCACGCCGCCGGCTTGACCGTCTTCAGCGTGAAGTGGGAGGTGACGTTCTTGATCCGGGGGATGGTCATGACCGTCTGGCTGAGGAAGGTCTCGTAGGCGGGCAGGTCGGCCACGGCCACGCGGACGAAGTAGTCGGGGGTGCCGAACAGTCTCCGTAGCTCGAGCACTTCCTCGGCCTGCGTCAGGGTCTGCTCGAAGTGCGCCACGGTCTGCGCGTCCTGGGCCTCCAGGCTGAGGTCGATCAGCACCTCGAAGGTCCGCCCGCGGGCGACCGGGTCGATCACCGTCCGCGGGCGCCTGGTACGCCCTGCTCGCGGTCGCCGTCACCAGCGCCGTCCACCTGGCCTTCGGCCGCCGCACCATCCTCAGCGTCGGTATCGGCACCGCCGTCTACGTCGTCCTGGTCAACGCGCTCTGAGTGCCTCGCCGCGGCGAGCGTTCTCACTCCGTGCCGCGCAGCGCGGTCCAGGTGGCGTGGCCCACGACGCCGTCGGCGGAGAGCCCCTTGTCGGACTGGAAGCCGCGTACCGCGGACTCCGTCGCGGCGCCGAAGTCGCCGTCCACGTCGCCGACGGCGTACCCGCGTTTCGACAGCATGCACTGCACCTGGAGCACGCGTTTGCCGCTGTCGCCCCGGCGGGTGCGGCCGTTGCCGGAGTAGTGGGCGCAGTCCGAGATCCAGGGCGGGGTCGCGGACTCGGGGTCCTGGGCGCTCGGGTCCGGATCGGGGCTGTCGGGCGGGGCACCGGGTTCGCCGGTACCGGAGGAGGGGGGCCCGCTGCCACGGCCGGCGCCGGTGGCGTCGTCACCCTCCTCGCCCTCCCCTCCCTTCTCGCCGTCCTCGCCCGCCTTGGCGTCCTCGGCGGCGGTACCGGAGGCCCCGGGGCGCGAGACCGCCCCGTCCGCGTCGCCCGCCTTCCTGCCGGACGTGCCGTCGGCGGACGGCCCGTCCGGAGTTCCGGGCGCCGGTGAGAGGGGCGCGTCGCCGGGGGCGCCGCCGGCGGAGGTCGCCGTACGGGAGCCCGGAGCGTGGGCGGTGGCGTCGGCGTCCTGACGGGTGAGCACGAAGACCCCGGCGGCCACCGCACAGACGACCACGGCCGCGACGACGACCAGTGCCGGTTTCCGCCGCGCCCAGCCACGAACGCCGGACGACGGGAGCGGCTTCGGCGGTACGACGACGGCGGGGCCCGCGGCTTCGGCGGGGCGGTCTGTCGACTCCACGGGCACGGACGGCACCGGCCCGACCGGCCCCGCAGCGTCACGACCGCCGTCGCCCGGGGCCTGTAAGCGGGCGCCGCGTTCGACAGGCAGGCGGTGCAGCAGGTCGTACGCCCGCTGCCGGGCCCGCACCGCGCTGCCCAGCGGCTCGGCCCAGTCGGGGGCCGGTCCGGCGTGGGACTGGGCCGTGGAGGCGAGGTCGGCGGGGGTGGGGCGGTTCTCGGGTTCCTTGGACAGGCAGGCGGAGAGGAGGGAGCCGAGCGCCGGGTCCGCCGCCGAGATCCGGGTGATCAGCGCGGGGTTGGGCTCCTCGAACGCCACCCGGTGCATGACGTCGACCCCGGTGCCGTCGCCGAACGGGGCCCGGCCGGTCGCCGCGTAGACGAGGGTCCCGGCGAGGGAGAACACGTCCGAGGCGGTGTCGGAGTGGCCCGTCCTCAGGTGCTCGGGCGACATGTAGGCGGGAGTGCCCACCCGGTTGCCCGTACCGGTGATCGCGCTCGCGTCCACGGCCCTGGAGATGCCGAAGTCGATCACATGGGCGCCCCGGACGGACAGCAGCACGTTGGACGGCTTGAGGTCCCGGTGCACGATCTCCGCGGCGGCGAGGTCGGCGAGCGCCCGCCCGAGCTCCGCCGTGAGCCGCCAGACCATGCCCGTCTCCAGGGCACCGCCGTCCCGCACGGCCTCCGCCAGATCGAGCCCCGGAAGGTACTCGGTGGCCATCCACAGCAGTTCGTCGCGGAAACCCGTGCCGCACAGCCTCGGCGTGTACGGCGTACGGAGCCGGGCGTGCACCGACGCCTCCCGCTCGAACCGGCGCCGGAACCTCGCGTCGTCCGCGTACTCCGGTCTGATCACCTTCACGGCGACCAGACCGGGACTGCCGTCCACCGGACGCGCCAGGTAGACCCGCCCCATGCCACCACTGCCGAGCAGGGCCAGCGGCACATAGGGCCCCACCTGCTCCGGGTCGCCGACGCGCAGGGGGGAGGCACCGGTCTGCCGCAGCGCGGCCGCCTCACTCGTTGCCGAGCCCGGTGGCACGGGCCGCTGGTGTGACACAGATCCCCCGAAGTGATGTTCGCCGTACGTCAGTTCGCCCTCCCAAAGGGAAGATGAGGCTAACCCAGCCGTGGCGCACGGTCAGGCTTTCAATCACTTCCGTCACACGGCCGGCCCCGAACGCCTGGTGGCGACCCCGGCCGGACGTGATCCGGCCGGCCCACGTGCTGCCGAACCGCATCCCTCTGGTTCTGATCCGGCCGGACCGGTACGGCCAGTCCTGATCCAGCCGCCCCTAATACAGATGGCCGTAGACCTCGGCCGTCGTCCCGGCGCGGGCGCAGGCCTCCACGGCTTCCGCCCTGGCCCGAGCCGCCTCGTCGTGACGGTGGACGGTTCGGAGTGCCACGGCGAGATTGTTCAAGGTCAGACCGGTCGCGTACCAGTTGTCGTACTCCCGCCGGATCTCCACGGACTGCTCGTACGCGGCAATGGCCTCGCCCACTCGGCCCGCCGCCCGCAGGGCCACGCCCAGGCTGCTCAACGAATCTCCGTGGAGGAGCCGGTCACCGGTGCGGCGGTGGATCTCGCAGGCGTGGAGGAGGGCGACGACGGCCTGTTCCGCCCGGCCCGTCTCCTCCAGGGCCAGGCCGAGGTTGTGCCACGCGCGGCCCTCGTGGGACAGCTTTCCGAGGGTGTGAAAGCGGTCGCGCGCCCGGGTATGGGCGGTGATCGCCTCCTCCACCCGGTCCACCCTCCGCAGCGCGAGACCGAGGATGTTCCATGCCATGGCCTCACCCACCAGGTCGCCGTCGGTGTGGAACAGGTCTCCGGCGTGCGTCACCGGCTCGATCGCCTCTTCGGGGCGTCCCGCCCGCAGCAGGGCGTTGCCGAGGTGGTTGCACAGGGCCGCCTCGTTGGGCCGGTCTCCGGAGCGCCGGGCCGCGTCACGGGCGGCCCGGCTGACGGCGACCCAGTCGTCGAAGTAGCGGCGCCAGCGCAGGAACTCGGCCAGGCTCAGGGCCAGGCGAACGCAGGCCGGCGCGAACCGGTCGTCGGTCCACTGGGCCGCGGCGACCAGATTGACCCGCTCGGCGTCGAGCCACGCCAACGCCGCCGCGCGCCCCTCGAAGTGTTCCGGCAGCGGTTCGCCCGGCAGGGCCCGCAGATGGCGGTCGGCGGGGCCGGCCAGCAGGCAGTAGAAGGCCAGCAACCGCTCCCGTGCCAGGGCACCTTCCTCGGCCAGTGCCGGGTCGTCGGACGTCAGCGTCGCCGCGTAGCCGCGGACGAGGTCGTGGATACGCCAGCGTTCGGCTTGCCCCTGGGACGCGTGGCTTCCGGTGATGAGGTGGGCGGAGGCCAGGTCGTCCAGCAGCCGCAGCGCGTCGGACCGGCCCAGGCCGGCCATGGCCGCCGCCGTGGTCGTGCTGAACTCCGTGCTGGGGGCGAGCGCCAGCAACCGCAGCATCCGGGCCTGTCCGGTGCCCAGCCGGCCGAAGGACACGTCGAACACCGGAGGCAGTGCCAGAGGTCTGCCGTACTCGTCGACACCCGGGCTGACCAGCGCACGTGTCGTGTCGGCGGCTGTGCGGAACTCATCGACCAGCGAGGCGACGGGGCGGTTCGGGCGGCGTCGGCGCAGCAGCGCGGCGGCGATGTGCAGGGCCAGCGGTAGATGACCGCACAGCTCGGCCAGTTCGCGAACGGCCCCGGCCTCGCGCGAAGGCCGGTCGTCCTCCGGGTCACGCAGGTGCAGGGCGGTGGCGATCAGGGCCGCAGAGTCGTCCGGACTCAAGGTGTCCAGCGCGAACTGGCGGGCTCTCAGCGAATCAAGACAGTCCTGGGAGGTGATCAGGACACGGTGCCGGCCGCTGCCGGGGAGCAGAGGGGAGATCTGCTCCGGGGCCGAGGCGTTGTCCAGCAGGAGCAGCACGGGCCGGTCCTCGTCGGCGAGCTGGGCGAGGCGGCTGCGGTACAGCGCGTACTGGTTCACGTCCTCCGTCGGGAGATCCACTTCCTGGACGCCGAGTGCGTGGAGGAGGAACGTGACGGCCTGGTCGGCGGTCACGGGGGTGTTGCCGTAGCCGCGAAGATCGAGGAAGAGAGTGCCGCCCGGAAACCAGTTCTCGTCCCGGGCGGTGTGCGCGGCGTGCAGGGCGAGCGCGGTCTTGCCGATGCCCGTGAGCCCGGTGACGGCGCAGACGGCGGCAGGGCTGGGGGTCGTGGGGCGGGCGGAGGGGCGCAGAGCGTCCAGGAGTCTGGCCAGCTCCCTGTGTCTGCCGGTGAAGCCCGGCGGAGCGGTGGGCAGGGCGGACGGGGCGGTCGGTCCGGAGTGCCGGCACTGGTGGATGACCATTTTGCCGACTACGGCGCCCTGGAACTCGCTGCCCCGTAAGTCGACGTGATCGTGCTGCCCGTCCTCGTTCGGCGATGTCCCTTCCACCCCTGCCCGCCCCGCCTTCCGCAGCGTGCTCCGCCCGCCCGGCCCCGCCGTGCGCTCCCGGCCGTTTCACGGTAGGAT
This sequence comes from Streptomyces sp. NPDC048751, assembly GCF_043198595.1. Classification (NCBI taxonomy): domain Bacteria; kingdom Bacillati; phylum Actinomycetota; class Actinomycetes; order Kitasatosporales; family Streptomycetaceae; genus Streptomyces; species Streptomyces sp. NPDC048751. The sequence continues at coordinate 281,934 of NZ_JBICUX010000009.1, read as the reverse complement.
ATGCCGTCCCCGCTCCGCGGCGAATCAGGGCAAGGCAGGCGGCTCGCGCGCTGCGTACGGGATACCGCGCGGCTCCTCGGGCGCGGTGCGGTCAGCGGCGGTGCGGTCAGCCCACGTGCCGCGCTATGGCCCCGCGCAGGGCCGTGCGCAGTTCCTCCGGGGGTGTCGGTCCGTCGACGCTGGTGGTGATCGCCTCGGCGACGGTGCGCAGCTTGGTGTTGGTGTGCTGGGAGGCGTCGCGCAGGATGTCCCAGGCCTGGTCGGAGGTGCAGGCGTGGACGGCCATGAGGATGCCGCGGGCCTGGTCGATCACCGGGCGGGAGGCGATCGCCCGGCGCAGCTGCTCGATCTCCTGCTGCAACAGCGTCAGCAGCTCGGCTCGCTCCAATGCCACCGGGGAGTGGGCCGGAGAGGGCCGCTCCCGGTCGACCGGAGCGTCGGGGGCCGCGCGCAGCGGGTCCGTGGTGTCCAGGCCGGTGAGTTCCAGGATGCGGCGCGGCTGGCCGCCCCAGCCGGACGTCGCCACCGGGACACCGGTGCGCCGGGTGTGGTCCTCCAACAGCTCCAGGAACTGCAGCCCGGCCGTGTCCATGAAGGTCACCCCGCTCATGTCGAGCTCCACCCGGCGGACGTCGGCGGACAGCCCGGCCAGCGCCTTGGCGAGGATGTCCGCGCACCCGTGGACGAGCTCTCCCTGCGGGGCGAGCAGCGCTCGGCGCCCGTCCACGTGTCCGTCGATGACCAGGGCGCTCAGCATTCCTCCCGCGAGAGATGGTGATACCACAGAAGTCATGTCCCCCTGCCTCTTCGGTCGCCGACACTGGTCAAGGCGTGCCGGTGCCTGGCGGTCCGTCACGCCGTGCGTGCGACTGCGTCTGCCCTGCGCGCGTCCTCCTACACCCGATCCCCGCACCCGTCCCGGTGCATGGAGGGGTCCGCACGGGGGTATGGCCCTGTCGATCAGGAGCATCGGGGAGACTGGTGTGGGTATCCGATACGGGACACCGTCCGCGGCCGTCGACGCGGAACCGGGACTGACGGTGTCCCCATTGTCCGGACGGCGGGGCCTACGGGCGGCAGGGGAAGTCGGCCTGGCCACACGCGTGATCTGGGAGCGCGCGCTGGACGAGGCGCTACGCGGGGACGAGGACGTGTACGAACTGGAACTGTCGGCCTTGACGTTCGTCGACGTCGCCGGTGCCGGAGCTCTCGCGGACGCCGTCCGCCGTCTGGGCCCGGACCGGCGAGTCGTGCTGCATGGGCCGCCCCCCGTCCTGCGCCGGTCGTTGGAGCTGCTGTGGCCGGGCCTGGACGGGATCGAGGTGCCGGTGTCATGACAGCCGTGGCCGACCCCTTCGTGCACCCCGCGCTCTTCTACCGGGACGAACAGGAATACCTCGCGGGCACCGTGCCCTTCGTGCGCGAGGCCGTCCAGGCCGGGGAACCGGTCGCGGTGGCGGTGCCCGGCGAGAACCTGCGGCTCATCCAGGACGCCCTCGGGGACGCCGCCTCATCGGTGCGCTTCCTGGACATGCGCCAGGCGGGACGCAACCCCGGCCGGATCATCCCCGGGGTGCTGCGCGCCTTCGCCGACACCCAGCCGCCCGGCGTCCGCGTGCGGATCATCGGCGAACCGATCTGGGCCGGACGCACGCCGACCGAGTACCCCGCCTGCGTCCAGCACGAGGCGCTGATCAACGCGGCCTTCCAGGGCCGCGAGGTGACGATCCTCTGTCCCTACGACGTGAAACGCCTCGACGAGCAGGTCCTCACCGACGCCCTGGCCACCCACCCCACCCTCATCACCTCCGACTCCCCCCTGGGCGAGGCCAGCGGCGCCTACGACCCCGACGGCGTCGTCGCCACCTACAACCATCCGCTGCCGCCCGTACCGCACACGCCGGCCCTCGTCTTCGACACGGTCACGCTCCCCGGAGCCCGCTACCACGCCACCGCCGAGGGCGCGCGGCTCGGACTCACGGGCGCCCGGCTCGACGACCTGTCCCTCGTCGCCGCCGAGCTGACCACGAACAGCGTGGTGCACGGCGGCGGTGTGGGCGAGCTGCGGGTGTGGGCCGAGGACGGCTACGTGGTGTGCGAGGTGCGCGACGGGGGACGCCTGGAGGATCCGCTCGCCGGGCGCCGACCCGCCCCGCACGAGCAGCGCGGCGGCCGCGGACTCCTCCTGGTCAACCTGGTCGCCGACCTCGTCCGGGTCCGCACGGGCCCCGAGGGCACGACGATCCGCGTGTTCCTGGCTCCCTGAGCCGGCAAGGTCAGGCGCGCTCAGCCGGCCAGCGGGTCCAGCGCCAGCGGCTGGATCCTGCCCTCCAGCATGGCGCCCAGACCCATCGCCGCGCACACGTCGGGGCGCTCGGCGATGTGCACCGGGATACCGGTGGCCTGCCGCAGCATCTGGTCCAGGCCGGGCAGCAGCGCGCTGCCGCCGACCATCATGATCCCGCGGTCGACCAGGTCGGCCACCAGGTCGGGCGGGCAGTCCCGCAGCACCCTGCCGATGCCGTCGAGCACCGCGGTCAGCGGGGTCTCGATCGCGTCCCGCACCGCGGCGGTGTCCACCTGCACGGAGCGGGCCAGACCGGTCGCGACGTCCCGTCCGTGGATCTCGGTCGAGGCCGGGCCGTGCGGGGTGAGCCCGTTGCCGGAGAGGGCGAGCTGCAGGGGCCGTACGGACTGGCTGGGGAGCATCAACTCGTGCTCGTGGCGCAGATGCTGCACGATCGCGTGGTCCACGGCCTCACCGCCCACCGGGATGCGCTCCGCCGTCACGATCGACCCCAGGGAGAGGACGGCCACCTGGGTGGCCGCGGCCCCGCACACCATGATCATGGTCGCCTCGGGCTGCTCCACGGGCAGCCCGCAGCCGACGGCGGCGGCGATGAGGGTGTCGACGAGCTCCACCCGGCGCGCGCCGAGCCCCACCAGGGTCTCGATCGCGGCGCGCTGCGCCAGCGGGTCGGCGTCGTGCGGGGTGCACGCGGCGGCGCGCAGGAACGGCTTGCGGCGCAGCGAGCGGCGCACCTTGTCGCCGAGCAGATGACGCAGCATCCGCTGCGCCATCTCGATGTCGACGACCGTGCCGCCGGAGACGGGTCGGGCCACGCGGATGTAGTGGGGGGTGCGGCCCGTCATCTTCTCCGCGAACTCGCCGACCGCGATCAGCGCACCGGTACGGGTGTTCACGGCAGCGGCGGAGGGCTGGTCGACGACGAGCCCCGCCCCCTTCACATACACCCGCGTCCTCGCCGCGCCCAGGTCGACGGCGAAGTGGCAGCGGCGCAGCTGCTCCAGACTGGCGGTCATTCCAGGTCCTCCCGAGTGCGCAGGCCGTGGAGGCCGCCCGGTGGCGGGCCTCCCTCGCATGGTGCGCGGGACGGAGCGGGGGCCGCCTTCTGGAGGGGGCCGGGTGGGGCGCCGCTGAATGGGGGGTTCTGCAACGGGGGCCTGTCCGGCGGATCAGGTCGGGGGACAGTTGCGGCGCCGAATCGGCGCAGATGAGCGTTGTCATGGGGGTCCCCCGGCCGAGCGAAGCCGAGTGTGCGGCCGCAAGGCGGGGGAGGGCGTCGACGCGACGGGGCCCCTCCCGCGCGGGCGGAGCAGAGCGTGGGGGTGTGCGTGCCGAGTCGCGCGTCTCCGGCATGATCCGCCGGACAGGCTCTGGGCGGCGGGAGCGCGCTCAGAGGGAGCGTGCCGCTTCCAGTACGGGGGCGAGGGAGGGGACGGTGATCTCGCAGCCCGCCTCGCGCAGGCGCTGCTCGGCCGTGGGGTTGCGGGCGAGGCCGACGAAGCCGAGGCCGACCTGCTGGGCGGCGGTGAGTTCGGCGACCGTCGACCCGATCACGACGCCCCTGGGGGCGGGCGTGCCGGGGGAGCTCAGGGCCCGTAGGAGGCAGTCGGGGTGGGGCATGAGCAGGCCGAGGTCCTCGCCGCGGCCGTGGACGCCGGCGAGGGGCAGGCCGTAGGGCTTCAGATAGCGGTGCACGGCCTGCGGAGAGACGTCCGTGACGATGTGGACGGGGCGGCCCGCGTCGTGCAGGGCACGCACGAGGGGTACGGAGTTGTGCGTGGTCGGCGCGTCGGGGACGGCCGCCACTTCCAGCTCGTCGAGGCGTTGGCGCAGCAGCGGCCCGAGCCTGTCCCGGGCGAAGGCGCGCAGTACGTCCAGCGGGTGCGCGAACACCTCACGACCCGCCGCGTCCACCCGGGGCAGGGGCCGGCCCGAGAGCGCGTCCTCCGGGTCGCGGTGCTCGGCGACGACGGCGAGCAGCTCGAGCACGGCCTCGCGCGCGGTCTGCGACGAGTACAGGCGGGTGACGGGACCGTCGAAGCCGAGCAGCACCGTCTCGGCGTCCGCGAGCACCCCGGACAACGGACGCGACGGCGGCGCCGTGCGCCGCGGCTCCGGCAACGGCGAGCCCTCCGGCGCGAGTTGCACCGCACAGGCCACCGTCAGCCCGGGCACCGGCCACCGGCGCAGCCCCGAGTTCACCGCCCGCTGCGCCGCGCCCGCCCGGCGCACGGGGTGCCGGCGGGTGATGCGGGGCGCCGACTCCAGCACATGCTCCAGCAGCCGCTCCGACACACCCGTGGCCTCCGCGCGCACGAACGCGACCGGATCGTCAACGTGCCACGACAGCTCCACCGCGGCCGCGAAGGCGCCCTTGCCGGAACTGGGCAGGGAGACGCGGTAGTGGGCCTGGTGCGTGGTGAGGTCCACCTCGTAGTACGTCGTCACCCGCGGGGGGCGCGTGCCGTGCGGGCGCGCCGGGTTGAGCAGCGTCAGCGGACCGTCGGGCTGCGTGTGGACGATGGCGGTACGGCCGGGTGCGGGGATGCCGAGCTGACGGAGGTCGTGCGTGATGAAGGGGCCCTTCACGAGATCCCGGGTCTCCGCGTCGGGCCGTGCCGTCGCCCGCGGCGGGGTGAGGGGGCAGTACCAGGCGAGGGGTGGGGTGCCGGGGTCGCTGCCCCGGTAGAGGGGCTGGAAGCGCCGGGGGCCCTGGGCGGCGGAGCTGTCGGCGAACTCCTCGTACAGGGAGGGAGGGACGACGACCAGGAGGTCGGCCGGGGGGATGGAGCCGAGCAGGCCCTCGGGGGCGTCGGCGAGCCGCCCCGAGAACGTCACCCGCAGGCTCGGCGGATCCGTGAGCCCCGAGAGGGCCTCCGGGAGGCCGCGCAGCACCGCGACCAGCACGGGCAGGACGTAGGTGCCGGGTTCGGCGACGACTTCGTAGCCGTCCTGGCGGACCCGCACCTCGTACTGCTGGGGCGTGAGGGCGCCACGGGAGAGCATCTCGTGCACCGCGTACTCGAGGGTGATGCGGGCCTCGGGACGGCCGGTCAGGTCGTCGGCCTCGAAGAGGATCGTGGGGCGGCCGTCGTCCGGATGGCCCGGCTCGGCCGGGCCGTCGAGTTCGGCCAGGTCGGCGCGCAGGGCCTGGTGGCGGGTGCGCAGCGCGGCCCGGGTGGCGTCGGCGGCGGGGCCCGTGATGCCGGACAGCGGTTCGTCGTGCCACAGGTCCAGCGCTTGCTGGAGCTCATCGCGCCGGGCTTGTGGGTCCTGTTGGTCTGCGGCGCGGTCGAGCCGGGCCTCGAACTCCCGTACGTCGATCTCGTCGCCCGCGGCGTACAGCGCGTAGCCGCCGGAGAGAGTGGCGACGCTGCTGGGGCCCAGGCGGCGGGCGAGCAGCGCGGCCAGGCTGTGGATGCGGCGGGCCGCTTCGTCCTTCTGGGGCGGCTGTTCCCAGATGCCCCGGGCCAGCTCCGCCAACGGCACGCGCCGCCCCGCCTTGAGGAGCAGCATGCTCAGCAGGGCGCGGGCCTCGGCGTTCGGGATCGTGACGGGCGGCTCGCCGGGGCGGGTGATGGTCAGCGGGCCGAACAGCCGGTAGGTCAGCGGGCCGTGGTTCTGGAAGGCCGCGAGTTCCGTGTCGGCGTAGCGGACCATGTCCGACTGGAGCGCGCTCGCGAGGCGCGCGCGCAGCGACTCGAACTCGCCGGACAAAGCGACCTGTTCGGCCATGTCTCGCACAACTTCACGCAGAACCAGCAGGTCTGCCGTGGCATCCGTTCCCAGAGACTGCTCGCCCAGCGCGAACCGGCTGAGGACCACCGTGCCGTCCGGCCGCAGCAGCAGTCCTTCCGCGCCCGGCTGTCCGCGTACCAGCCCCTTGGCGTGCAGGGTCTCCAGCGCCGCCTCCGCCTGGCACGCCACCCGGGCCAGCACGCGCAGCGACACGCCAGGTCCGCTGCCGTGTCCCAGCTCGGTCAGTGTCACACCGTCCGTGAACTCCGCGACCAGATAGGGCCGCCGGCCCTCCATCCCGAAGTCCAGCACCCGCACCACATGCGGACTGTCCACCTCGGCCAGCGTGGCCGCCTCCCGCAGGAACCGGTCTCGTGTCTCCTCCGTCTGCTCCGGATACAGGTGGACGACGACCCGTCGGCCGGTCCGCACATCCATGGCCGCCCGCATGCGCCGCCCCAGGCCCCGCATCCCGAACAGCCGGTACCGCTCGCCGACCAGTTCCTCGGACCCGCCCCCACCCAGCCGCTCTACCGTCTCCTCGCTGACCGTCGCGAACGCCGCGCCGCCCGGGGCGCCGTCCCTGCCCCTCTCCGCCTGGAACTCACCCGCCGCCAGCCCCGCCCGGTCGTCGATCAGCGCTCCCACCTCCGCCAGGAACTCGCGGGTGCGGCCACGGGCCGAGCGGGGGAGGGTGCGCAGCAGCAGGTCGCGTACGCCGGGGCGGAAGTCGTACGAGCCCGGCGGGCCCGGCGCGGTCGTCAGCATGCCGCTGAGGATCACCTCGGCGAGGTGCTGCGGGCGCGGTGCGCGGTCCACCGTGCGCTGGACGAGCCGCATCACCGGCACGGAGGGCACGGCGAGCGCGAGGTGCCCGGCGAGGCGGAACGCCTCCGGCGACGCGGTCGCCCGGAAGCGCAGGACCAGGTCCTCCGGGGTGGAGGAGGTGACGGCGGGGGCCGGTTCGGCGGGCGCGGTCGGGGAGGCGGGCAGCCACGCCACCGCGCCCGGCATCCGACGGCCGCCCGGATCGGCCAGCAGGGCCGCCCAGTTGGCGAGCCAGGGGGCGCCCGGCTCCAGGACGGGGAGGGGAACGGCGTACGGGGGCGGCGGTGGGGTGTCGGGGTCGTACGGGGTGAAGGCCAGTGTGGCCGAGGGCGCCGCCGCGGCCGGTGGCGTGAGCAGACCCGGCTCGGCGGGCAGGGCCGTCGTCGGCCACAGGTGTTCCGGCAGTGGCTGCAGCACGGCCACCGGCATGCGGTGCGCCCAGCGGCGCAGGGTGGCGTACCAGCGCTCGCCCGCCGGGCCGGGGCGCCACTGCGGGCCCATGCAGTCGCTGACGAGGAGGGTGACGGTACGGCCGTCGTCGGGGGCGGGGACGTGACGGGCCCGGCCGTCGGGGCCCGCCGGGTGCAGGGTCACGGTGCGGAAGATGCCCGACTGGGCGAGAGCCGTGTGCAGTTCGCGCACCAGGGGGCGCCAGACCGGCATGGTGGGGCCGGTGTCGTGCACCAGGTTGAGGTGCAGCCAGCGGTCGGGCGCCGGACGCAGGACGGGCAGCCAGACGTCGGGGTGGGCACCGAGACGCGCGATGCGGTCGGCGGTCGCCCGCTCGTCCAGAACCCGCGCCCGTGGCGCGGGCACGTTCCGCTTCAGCGGCCGCAACGCCCGCTGCAACGCCAGGGGGTGGGTCAGCATCGGTGGTGCGGGGGCCAGCAGCGTCGGCCCACCGCCGTTCCCCTCCGACGGGTGCGCCGGGGTGGGCAAGTGGAGCGGGACACGACCGTCGGGGTGCGGGGCGGGGTCGGGCGCGGGCGGTTCGGAGTGAGGGGCCGCGGGGTGGGGGGCGTCACCACCGACCGGAGCCGCCGCGGTGCCGGGGTCGCCGACGAGGTCGTCGGCCACCGGCACCTCGGCAGAGGACTCTTCACCGCCCAACTGCCCCGCCAGCCACAGCACTTCCGCGATCTCCAGCGGAGTCGGTCCAGCCGACGGCCCCGCCTCGCTCCCCGCGGCCGCGGCGAGCACCGCCCTCAAGCGTGCGACGGGTGAGGGCGCAGTGGCTCTGTGCTCCTCGCTCCCCTCCTCAGAAGCCATCGCCGTCCGCCGTCGTGTTCAGGTACGGCATCAGTTGTTCGGCGAGCTCGTCGTGGGAGGCGGTGTCGAGGCCGGCGATGCCGGTGAGGTAGATGGCGTTGAGGAGTTGGTCGGTGGCGAGTTCGCCCGTACCCGCGCGTTCCAGGAAGCGGGTGATGAGGTGGTCGGCGCTGCCCTCGGGGGTGCCGAGGTGGGCGCGGACGATCTCGGTGAGCTGGTCGCGGTCGGGGCGGCGCAGCCGGAGGCGGACGCAGCGGCGCAGGAAGGCGGGCGGGAACTCGCGCTCGCCGTTGCTGGTGAGGACGACGAAGGGGAAGGCACGGCAGCGGACCCGGCCACGGGCGATGGGGACGGGGGTGTCGGTGCCGTCGGCCAGCACCTCGGCCCTGCCACCACCGTCGGTGGCGTGGCGGGCGGCGCGGACCAGCTCCGGGATCTCGTACTGGCCCTCCTCCAGGACGTTCAGCAGGTCGTTGGGCAGGTCGAGGTCGCTCTTGTCGATCTCGTCGACGAGGAGGGCGCGGGGCCGTTCGTAGGGGAGCAGGGCCGTGCCCAGGGGACCGAGGCGCAGGTGGTCCTCGACGCCTTCCGTGGTCGAGGACCGCCCGTCGCGCCGGGCCGCCGCCTGCCGGGCCGCGTAGAGGCGGGACAGCGGGTCGTACTGGTAGAGACCGTCGGCGAGACTGCTGCGGCTGGTGATGTTCCAGCGCAGGACCGGGCCGAGGCGCAGCTCGCGCGCCACCGCGTACGCCAGCGACGACTTGCCGGTGCCGGGCGGGCCGGTGACGAGGAGCGGGCGGCGCAGGGTGAGCGCGGCGTTGACGAGCTGGACGCTCTCCGGGGTGGCGACGTACGTCCTGGCGCGGTGCACCCGGTCGGGGGAGATCGCCGTCTCGTCGTCGGTGTCGCGGGGCGGAGGCAGGACGGGCGCGCCGTCGAAGGCGCGCCACGGGGGTGGGGCGGGCAGCCGTTCGATGCCGTCGTGCGGCTCGCTCTTCCCGGTGTAGACGGACCAGTGGGGCATGGGGTGGTCTCCGGTCTCCGTACTTTCTCGCAACTCGGCTGCGCGCGTGGTCAGGCCACGGGCGACTGGACGTGGGCGGCCGCGCTGGCGTGGGGGTCGGTGAAGACGCGCGGGTCGTCCCAGAGCAGCTGGATGTCCCGGGCCCAGTGGCCGTCCTCCGCGTCGGCCTCCTCGCGCAACGCCAGGACGTGCCGGGGGAGTTCGGCGGGCGGCACCCCGGAGACGCAGGCGTCCAGCTCGTCCAGGAAGGCCTTGCCGGTGCAGCCGTCGGCGCCCCCGCAGTCCCCCTCACCGGCGACGCAGCCGCTGCGCGACCACACGATCACCGGCGCCGGCGCGGTGAGCGAGGTGTCGAAGTGGGGGCGGGTACGGGCCGCCGCCGGGGCGGCGGCGAAGCCCGCGAGACAGGCGTCGGGCTTGCGCAGCCGCACCCGCAGCCTGCCGGGCTCCTCGGGGCTGCCGCAGTCGACGCGGTGCAACCGGGCACCGGGGAAGGAGTCGAGCCGGTTCCAGGCGCGGGTCAGGACGTGCCGCGTGCTGGCCTTGCGGCGGGCGTGGTCGGTGACGACGAGCGGGTACACGCAGCCGAGCGGGGTGTCGTCGTCGGGCGCGCTCTCCCACCGGTCGACCGGCCAGTCCAGCCAGTCGCGGGGCAGCGCGAACGCGATCAACTCGTCCGCGCCGGGCGTCAGATACCGGAACGCGGCCTCGATGCCGTCCCGCACGAACGCGCGCAGCCGCCCCTGTGGGACGGTGTCCGAGTCGACCGGGTGTCTGCGCCCCTGGCTGTACGCGGACACCTCGACGCGGACCAGGCCGTCGCCCGCGCCGCTGTGCTTGAGCTCGACCAGGATGGGCGCCCACTCCGGCGCGGGCGTCTCCGGCGCAGGCTCACGGGTCCGCAGCAGCGCCTCCAGCCGGTCGGTGAGCCGGGCCAGTGTCTCCCCGGCGCCCGGCCCGTCGAGTTCGCACAGTACGAACAGCGCCGCCGACCACAGCGAGTCGAACCCCTCCTCGGGGGGATCGGGATCGAACGGTCCGGCGGCGGCCGTGTAGAGCCGTACCGGATCACAGTCCACGCCCGCCCGGACCGCCCGCTCGACCAGCGCGCGCAGCCGGGCACGGTCGGCGGTGCGGTGGTCGGAGGTGGGGACCAGGCCCGTGAGGTCGGGCCAGTACCGGGCCATGACCTGCGTGGGCATCATCCGTCCGTTGCGCACGCCCCGGGCGCCGGCCGCCGCCGTGACCATGCCGACGACCTCGCCGGTGTCGACCAGGGTGACCGCGGCGCCGCTGAACCCGGGGGCGAGCGGCTGCCCGTCCTGCTGCCAGGCCTCCAGCTGGAGCCACTCGCGGCTGATCAACTGCGGTGCGGTGATGCGGTACTCGGCGAGGGTGCCCTCGTCGAAACCGGCCGGGAAGCCGTAGACGACCAGTTTGCGGGGGGTGGTGCCGTGGGCGCCGTCCACGGGGGCCAGCGCGGCCGGGGCGATCGCGACCTCCCGCTCCAGCTCCAGGACGGCCACGTCACCGAGGTCGGCGGCGCCGCCGCCCCAGCCGCCGTCCGCCACCACCCGGGCGCGTAAGGCGGGCAGGCCCGGGCGCTCCGTGAACGTGACCGTCAGCCCGTCCCTCGCGCCGTCCCGCACCACATGGGCGCAGGTCAGTACCTTGCTCGGGGTCACCAGGAAGCCCGCCCCGGCCACCTTGCCCCCGCATTCGATCCGGGCGTGCCACTCGGCGCTGTTCATGTGGACGGGCCGGCCTCCGAGGTGGACGGGGACCGCGGGGCGGGCGGCGTCGGCGGGCTGGACGGCATCGGCGGCGCGGACGGTGTCGGCGGGGCGGGCCGTGGCTGCGGGGCGGACGGGGACCAGGACAGCCGTACGACGAGGTGGCCCTCCGCCGTGCCCTTGGCGATGATCGCGCCCGTCTCCGCGGCCAGCTTCACCCCGAACTCGATCTCGACGCCGTCGGGCCGCAGGGAACCGTCCCTGAAGACCCGCAGCGCCGACTCGGCCGCCGCACGCACCCCGTCGAGCGCGCCCTCGAAGGTGCGGGCCGCCTGGACCGTACCGTCACCGCGGGCCACCAACCGGGAGCCGTACTGCTCCTCGACGGCCTCGACGGCGACGACGGCTCCGTCACCCGTCCTGAACTCGACCACGCCTTCCATGCGCCCCCCGTCGTGCGACCGCGTTGTGCGCCTTCATTGTTACGGAAGGTACTTGAGGTTGTCCCCGTTTCCCCGCCCCGTAAGCGGTCTCATCGGCCAAGTCTTCCCCTAGGGCCTGTCCTGGGACGCGATACCGCGCACCACACCCAGCTCCACCAAATCCTGTGGCCGCACGCGGAGTTGATCGGCCGTCGGCTCGACATCCGCCGGAGTGCGCTTCAGGATCGCGGCCGCGAGCTCCGGCGCGATCACCGAGAAGTAGCTGTCCGGCGTGGCCCAGGTGTTGCCGGGTGCGGCGAGCGCCAGCGCGCCGCCGGAGCCGCCCTCGCCGATCACCAGCGTGGTGACCGGCGTCCGCACGGCGGCCACCGCACCGAACAGGTCCGCGATCGCCGCACCGGCCCCCTGCCGCTCGGCCTCGGCGTCGTTGGCCGCACCCGGCGTGTCCACCAGCGTCAGCACCGGGATGCCGAGCCGGTCCGCGAGCCGGATCAGCCGGGTGGCCGTGCGATAGCCCGCCGGGCGGGTCGCCGCCCCGGTCTGCGCCGCGTACGCGACCGTACGCCCCGCGTGCTCCCCGAAGCCGCACAGCATGCCCTCGGGGTCACTGCCCCCGCAGCGGTCGCCGGAGAGGGCGACGCGGTGGGTGAAGTAGGCGTCCAAGTAGCGCTCGGCACGGGGGCGTCGAGAGGAGCGGGCGCGCTGGACGGCGTCCCATCCGGTGCGGGGGAGGTCGGCCGCACCGAGGACCCGGGGGAGCGGGGCGGGGGTGATGGGGGACGGGGTGGCGAGCGTGTCCCGGTCCGCGGGAGGCGGGCCGACGGGGGAGGGTGCCGCCGGGTTCTGGGCGGTCGGGCCGACGGGGGAGGGCGTCACCCGGTCCTGGGCGGGCGGGCCGGGCATCGGGAGGGACGAGCCGGGCGTCGCCGGGGTGTCGGGCAGAGCGGCCCTCGCCGGCGACCCCGGTGCCAGCAGCCGCAGCCAACGCCCCAGCACCCCCCGCAGCTTTCCCGGAGGGACCACCGCGTCCGCCGAGCCCGCCACCACCTGGGCCTCGGCCGTGTACGCGGTCGGATCGGCGTCCGGTGGGCGTACGCGGGAGCCGGCGAAGCCGACCTGGACGCCGGGGAGGGCGAGGGTGACGTCGGCGCCCGCGCCCAGAGTGGCCCAGCCGCCGCCCGTCGTGGGGTCGCGCAGGACGGCGATCTGGGGCAGCCCGGCCTCCCGGGTGAGCGCCGACTGCCGGGCCACGCGCTGGAGTTGGGTGAGGGCAAGCATGCCCTCCTGCATCCGGCTGCCGCCCGTGGCCACCAGCGGGACGACCGGCAGCCGGTGGGCGCGGGCATGGGTGTACGCCGCCTCCAGCCGGTCCCCGGTGCGCTGCCCCAGCGAACCGCCCAGGAAGCCGAACTCGAACGCGATCAGCACGGCCCGCGTGCCCTCGACGCTCGCGGTGCCGCAGACGACGGACTCCTCCTCACCGGTGCGCTCGGCGGCGCGGGCGCGCGAGGCGTCGTAACCCTGCCAGCCGAGCGGACCGTCGGGCCCGGACTCCCGCTCGGGGTACGGAAGTTCCTCGAAGCGGTCGGTGACGAGGGCGATGACCTCGCGTGCGGTGAGGCGGACGCTCATGACGTCAGCGCCCGCTTCATGATCTTCCCCATGTCGTTGCGCGGCAGGACGTCGAGGTACCGCACCACGCGCGGTCGCTTGTGCGGCGCGAGCCGGCTCGCCACATGGTCGGCCAACTCCTCGGCCCCGGGCGGCGACTGAGGATCCGTCGGGACGATCCAGGCGACGATCCGCTCGCCCAGATCGGCGTCCGGCTCCCCGGTGACGGCGGCCTCGCGCACCCCCGGGTGTTCGAGGAGCGCGTTCTCGATCTCCCCGGCCCCGATCTTGTAACCGCCGCTCTTGATCAGGTCGGTGGCCTTCCGGCCGACGATCCGGACGTAGCCGTCGGGGTCGCGCACCGCCATGTCGCCGGTGCGGAACCAGCCGTCCGCCGTGAACGCCTCGGCCGTGGCGTCCGGCCGGTTGAGGTACTCGGTGAAAAGGTTGGGCCCGCGCACCTGGATCTCGCCCACCGTCTCACCGTCGTACGACGCCACCGCCGAGCCGTCCTCCTCCACCAGCCGCAGCTCCACGCCCGGCAACGGCACGCCGACCGTGCCCGCCCGGGCCTCCCCGTCGGCGCGCACGCTGGTGTTCATCAGCGTCTCCGTCATGCCGTACCGCTCGATCACCCGCCGCCCGGTCGCGGCCGCGATCCGCTCGTGGTCGTGCACGGGCAGCGCGGCGGAGCCGGAGACCAGCAGCCGGGCCCCGGCGAGCGCCTTGACCAGCTCGGGCTCGGTGGACAGGGACTCGGCGACGCGGTGGTACATCGTCGGCACGCCGAACAGCATGGTCGCGCCGTCGTTCAGCTCGCGGGCCACACCCTCGGTCGTGAACCGGCCCAGGTGCCGCACGGATCCGCCGCGCCGCAGCGGGCCCAGGACGCCGAGCACCAGCCCGTGCACATGGAACAGCGGCAACCCGTGCACCAGCACGTCGTCGCCGGTCCACTGCCAGGCGTCGGCGAGCGCGTCCAGCGTCGTGGCGATCGCCCGCCGGGGGATGACGGCACCCTTGGGCGGGCCGGTCGTACCGGAGGTGTAGACGACCAGGGCGGGATCCTCGTCGTCGGCCGACGGCTCGGGAGCCGGGCCCCCGGTGCCGTGCACCTCGACGTCCACGCGAGTCAAGTCCCGTAGCGGCGAAGGGAGTTCCGCTCCGGGCTCGGCCAGCACCACCGTCGGTGCGCTGTCCGACAGGATGTGCCCGAGCTCCTTCTCCCCGGACTTCGGGTTCAGCGGTACGGCGGCCACCCCTGCCTCCAGCGCCGCCACCACCGCTACGGCGGTCTCCAGGGTCGGCGTCGCCCAGACGGCGACCCGCCCGCCGCCCGCGATCCGGCCCGCGAGGGTGCCGGCCGCGGCGGCGAGTTCCGCGTACGTCAGGGACCGGGCGCCGAACCGCAGGGCGACCCGCCCCGCCGTGCCGCCCGTGAGGGCCGGGAAAAGAGAGGACACGCGTCATGCTCCTTGACTGTCGCTGCTTGTCGCCGTCTGCTGCCTGTTGCCGTCCCACCGGTGTTACCCGAAGCCGGGCACGACCATCACCAGCCACACCACCGCGGGCACCACCGCCACCACGATCCCTCCGTAAACCATCAATTGCCTGAAGAACCGCTCGCGGTCCACGTCGGGCGCCGCGGCCAGCACCAGGGCGCCGTTGGTCGAGAACGGGCTCACGTCCACGACCGTCGCCGACACCGCCAGCGCCGCGACCATGCCGACCGCCCCGATCTCGCCCTGCGCGAGGAACGGCACCGCCAGCGGGATCAACGCCCCCATGATCCCCACCGAGGAGGCGAACGCCGACACCAGGGCGCCGATGTAGCACAGCAGGACCGCGGCCAGCAGCGGTACGCCGATGCCGCCGACACCCTCGCCGGCCCACTTGATCGTGCCCATCTGGTCCAGCACACCGACGTAGGTGAGGACACCGCAGATCAGCAGCACCGTCGACCAGGCGATCTGACCGACCGCCGTACGGCTGTCGTCCGGCCAGGCGGCGCTCAGCACGACGGCGAGGGTGATCGCCGTCAGGCCCGCGTCGAGATCGAACGCGAGCACCGCGACGACGAGGGCGACCAGCGCGGTGAGCGTGGCGATGCGGGCGGGGGTGAGGCGGGTGGTGTCGGGGGAGTCCGGGGCGTCGGCGCGGGTGGCGACAGCGGTGCCCGCCGGAGCGGTGGCCGAACCGGCGCCCTCACTCACGGGGCCGCTGCCCTTGCCGCGGCCCCCGCTCCCACCGGAGCCCCCGGCGTGTCCGCCCGTCGGCGTCACCGCCCCCCGCGCCCACAGCTTCAGCCCCCCGAAGAACACGAACACGATGCCCGCGATGACCAGGTTGGTGAGCAGGGAGGCGAGGAAGAGGGCGATCTCGTTGCCGGGGAGCTTCTCGCGCTCGACGATGCCGTTGACGATCGTGCCGTAGATGCTGATCGGCGAGAAGCCGCCCGCCTGGGCGCCGTGCACCACCATCGCGCCCATCAGCAGCGGACTGATGCCGTAGCGGGTGGCGAAGCTCAGGGCGATCGGCGCGACGATCGCGACCGCGGCCGGACTGACCGCGCCGATCGCGGTGAGCGCGCCGGCCAGGGCGAACATCACCCAGGGGATCAGCGCGACCCGCCCCCGTACGAGCCGGATGGAGGCGTGCACCAGCCAGTCGGTGGTGCCGTTGGCCCGTGCGATCGCGAAGAGGTACGTGACGCCGACCAGGACGACGAACAGGTCGCCGGGGAATCCGGCGAAGATGCCGTCCGCGTCGAGGTCGGCGACGAGTTCCCCGACCCCGAAGGCGGCGGCGAAGGCGAGCGCGCCCATGTTGACGGAACGGGTGGTGGCGACGACGAACACCACGACGAGGACGAGGATCGAGATGAGTTCGGGGGACATACGGGCTCCCGTCTTTGGGCCCCGGAGCGGTTGGCGTGGGTGCCTGAGTGGCCGAGTGGCTGAGCCACTACAGGTGATGGCTGGTCAGCCTGGGCGCGCGACGGAGCCACGTCAAGGGGTCCCGCACAAATTGGTTCAGCCACTCTGCCACCCGCCGCGCCCGGTGTTACCCTCCGGACGAGAGGGGGACCCCGTGACCGACGCCCTGCGCCCCATGACGAAACAGCGCCTCTACGAGCAGGTGCTGGACCGCCTGCGCCAGTACGTCACCGACGGCGGCCTGCGCGCCGGCGACCGCCTCCCGCCGGAACGCGACCTGGCCCAGCGCCTCGGCGTCAGCCGGGCCTCGGTCAAGCAGGCGATCGTGGTCCTGGAGGTCCAGGGCCTGGTGGAGGCGCGGCACGGCGGCGGGACGTACCTGGTCCGCGACAGCCTGGACGTCGAGCCCGTGGAGAAGATGGTCGAACGCCGCCGACGCCTGCCCGACGTCCTGGACGCCCGCGAGGCCCTGGAGACGAAGCTCGCGGAACTCGCCGCGGAGCGCCGTACGGAGGCGGACCTGGACGCGATGAGGTCGGCGCTCGCCCACATGGCGGGGGAGATCGAGGAGGGCGGGCCCGGGGTGGAGGGCGACCGCCTGTTCCACGCGGCGGTGACCGCGGCCGCCCACAGCGGCCTGCTCGCGGAGTTCATGCGCTCCATCGCCGACCAGATCGCCGAGAGCCGCACCGAGTCCCTCCGCCAGCCGCACCGCCCCGCCCGCTCCCTGGCCCAGCACCAGGCCATCCTCGACGCCATAGCCGAGGGCCGGCCCACCCAGGCGGCCACCGCGATGCGCCGCCACGTCCGCACGGTCGCGAAGGTGCGGCTGCTGGACTGGGAGCCGGAGGAGGAGCGGGCGGAGCAGTAGCGGGCGGAGCAGTGGCGGGCGGAGGCGTCAGGCGCCCACCGCCTCCGCCACGTTCGCAGCCTCCACCGCCTCCGCCACGTTCGCCGCCTCCACCACGTCCGCCACCACACAGCTGACGTTGTCCGGCCCGCCGGCGTCGTTCGCGGCGCCGATCAGGGACCGTACCGCCCGCTCCGGGTCCGGGGACGCCGTGAGCAGGTCGCGGACGCGGTCGTCGGGGACCACGGTCGACAGGCCGTCGGAGCACAGGAGGTAGCGGTCCCCGGGGCGGGCGTCGTGCAGGCGCAGGTCGGGGCCGGCGGGCGTGCCGCCCGTCAGCGCCTTCAGCAGCAGGGCGGGCTGGGGGTGGCTCAGGGCCTCCTCCGGTGTCAGCCGGCCCTCGTCGAGCAGCGACTGGACCACCGTGTGGTCGTGGGTGATCCGGAAGAGCTCGCCGTCGCGCAGCACGTACGCGCGCGAGTCGCCGATGTGCGCCAGGGCCAGCTGGGAGCCCGTCCACAGCACCGCGGTCAGCGTGGTCCCGCTCTCGGTGCCCTCCGCGAGGTCGTGGACCGCCTCGGTCGCGCCCCGCACGGCGTCCTCCAGCAGATTGAGCACGCTGCCCGCCGCGACTTCCTCGGTCTCCAGGAACTTCAGCGCCTCCACGGCGGCGCTGCTCGCGGGCCCGCCCGCCGCGCCGAAGCCGTCCGCGACGGCGAGCAGTCGGGTGCCCGCGTAGGCCGTGTCCTGGTTGGCGGGTCGCACCCGGCCCTGGTCGGAGTGGGCGGAGTAGCGGAGTTCGAGCATGGTGGTGTCCTTCCTCGATGTGGCCGTCAGATGGTCGACGAGGAACGCGGCGAGGTCCCGCCGCAGCGCCGTCTCCGTCTCGACCCGCGCCCAGTAGGCACGGATCTCGCGGGCGGCGGCCGCCGGTTCCCGGGCGTGCAGTTCGCACACCTCGCGGATCCGGGCCAGCGGCATGCCGAGCCTGCGCAGCCAGGCCACCAGCCGGGCCCGCTCCAGCTGCTCGGGCGCGTAGTAGCGGTACCCGGTGTCCGGATCGACCCGGGCGGGCGGCAGCAGCCCCAGCTCGTCGTAGAGCCGCAGCGCCTTGGGCGACAGCCGGCACGCCTTCGCGAAGGCCCCGATGGTCAGCACTTCCCCACCCTCCCGGAGCGTGTCCACGCCCCCTTCCGGTTCCGCCACCGATGCTGTGGCTTCACCGAGGGGGAAGGTCAAGGGAGGTGATCCGGTTGCGGAGGCCTTGTTAGCCTGCGGGTCGATCAGCCGTTCGTACGTCGAGGGAGCCCGCCGTGTCCCGCATCGCACTCGTCACCTGCCGCCCCGGTCCCGAGGTCAGCGTCGACCGGGACCTTCCGGTGCTGGTGCGGGCGCTGGAGGAGGCCGGAGCCGAGCCGGCGGCCGTGTTCTGGGACGACCCGGACACCGACTGGGCCTCCTTCGACCTCGCCCTGATCCGCTCGACCTGGGACTACAGCTGGCGGGCGGCGGAGTTCACGGCCTGGGCGGAGAAGGCCGGTGCGGCGACCCGGCTCGCGAACCCGGCCGACGTGATCCGCTGGAACACCGACAAGCGCTACCTCGGCGACCTCGCGGAGGCCGGCGTGCCCACGGTCCCGACCCGCTACCTCGCCCCCGGCGGGGCGGCCGACCTCCCCGCCGACCACGAGTACGTGATCAAGCCGACGTCAGGCGCGGGCGCCCGCTTCGCCGCCCGCTACACCCCCGACGAGCACGACACGGCCGTACGACAGCTCGCCCGCATGCACGCGGAGGGCTTCACGGCGATGATCCAGCCGTACGTGCGCGGCATCGACGTCAGCGGCGAACGCGCCCTGCAGTTCTTCGGCGGCCGCCTCCTGCACGCCAGCCGCAAGGGCGCGGTCCTGTCGCCCGGCACGCCCTACGACGAGCGCAAGGTCGCCCACCCCGGCCTCGAACCCTGGCAGCCCACCCCCGCCGAACTCGCCGTCGCAGAACAGGCCCTGTCCGCGATACCCGGCGCCCCGGACCTGCTCTACGCCCGTGTCGACCTCGTGGACGGCGAGAACGGTGAGCCCCGCGTGATGGAACTGGAACTGGTCGAGCCGAACCTGTTCCTCTCCCTGCACACGGGGTCGGTGGCGCGGGTGGTCGAGGCGACCTTGGCCGCCGCTACCCGTTGACCGCCGTCCGCTGGAGCAGCCCGTAGGTGAACTCGGCGGCCACCTCATGGCGTACGCCCCGTGTGTCCGGGGCGGTGAAGGCGAGGCCCCAGCGGGTGGGGGCGGTGCCCTGGAGGGGGCGGGCGGGGGCGAAGGCGCGGGCCGCCTCGTCGACCGTGCAGGACCACGGGGTCAGGTCGTCGAGGGTCTTCAGGACCGGCGGTTCGGCTCCGGGGGCGCGGACCAGCCACTCGTTCCAGACCGTGCCGTTCGGGGCGAGGAGGATCTCGAAGCGGAGGTCGGGCCACAGGGGCAGCGGCCAGAGCCGGGCCTCGCAGTCCAGGTCCCCGATGCGGCGGGCGGTCGTGGACTCCGGGGCGCCGAGCACCGAGCGGTAGCGGGAGGCGGCGGACCGGGTGCGCGGGGAGCGGACCATCGCCTGCCAGCGCTTGTTCGCCTCACGCATCTCGGCGATCGAGACGCCCAGCTCATGCCGGGCGTCCTCCACCAGGCCGGGATTGTGGTCGGCCATGCGGCGCAGCAGGACGAGCTGGAAGTCGAGCGGGGTGAACTGCATGGCACCCATCGTGCCCACCTGTTCAGGACCATTGCTCGTTCCCCCCACTATGACTAGCCTGTGTTCGTCATGCCGATCGCCAGTTGAAATCTCGAACGTGGCAACCAACAAGGGAGGGGGCCAGTCGTGGGACGCCTCGTACCAGCCGTGACCCGGGCTCTCGACATCCTCGAGCTCTTCCTCGACGGGGACGGGACGCTCTCCGCCCCCGACATCGTGCGCAAGCTCCAGCTGCCGCGCACCACCGTGCACGAGCTGGTCACCACGCTCGCCGCCCGGTCGTACATCGTCCCCGTGCAGGGCCAGCCCGGACGCTACCGGCTCGGTGTACGCCCCTACCAGCTCGGCAGCCGCTACTCCGAGCAGCTCGACCTCGCCGCCGAGGGCATGCAGGTCGCCCGCTCGGTCGCCGAGACCTGCGACGAGACCGTGCACGTGGCGATCCTGGAGGGCACGGACGTCATCTACATCGCCAAGGTCGACTCCACGCACGCGGTCCGCATGGTGTCCGCCGCCGGCCGGCGCCTCCCGGCGCACTGCACCTCCGTCGGCAAGATGCTGCTGGCCTCCCTTCCCGAGCCGGAGCTCGCCACCCGGGTCCCGGACGACGCCGATCTGGTCGGCATGACCCCCAACAGCATCACCGACCCGGCCGCCCTGCGCGAGGCCCTGGCGGAGATCCGGCAGCGGGGCATCGCCGTGGAGCGCCGCGAGTCCAACCCGGACGTCTCCTGCGTGGCCGCCCCGGTCCGCGACCGCACCGGGCAGGTCGTGGCCGCCCTCTCCATCTCCATCCCCATGATCCGCTGGAGCGACGACCGCCGCGGTGAGCTGGAGCAGCTCGCCGCCAAGGGCGCCGCCGAGCTGTCCGAGCGCCTCGGCTACCGGAGCGTGGCATGACCCACCACATGTACGAGGTGGCCGTCCGGGCCGAGGCGACGCTCGGCGAGGGCCCCACGTGGGACGCGGCGGCCGGCCGCCTCATATGGATCGACATCCTCGGCTCCCGCGTCCACACCTACGACCCCGCCACCGGCCGGCGCACGGTCCGTACGACCGAGCAGCACGTCGGCGCCGTCAAGCCCCGCACGGGCGGCGGGCTCGTCCTCAATCTGCGTGACGGCGTCGGCCTCCTCGACCCCGACGACAGCTTCCGCTGGCTCCACCACGAGCCCGTTCCCGGCCGCCGCGCCAACGACGCCGCCGTCGCCCCCGACGGCTCCCTCTGGGCCGGCACCATGCGCTACGACGAGGCACCGGGCGGCGGCACGCTCTCCCGCGTCACCGGTGACGGCGCCGTCGAGGTGATCCTCGACGACGTGGCGGTCAGCAACGGCACCGGCTGGAGCCCCGACGGCCGCCTCATGTACTACATCGACTCCCCGACCCGCCGCGTCGACGTCTTCGACTTCACCGACGGACGCGCCGTGAACCGCCGCCCCCTCGTCGAGATCGAGGAGGGCGCGGGCTTCCCCGACGGCCTGACGGTCGACGCGGACGGCTGTGTGTGGGTGGCGCTGTGGGAGGGCGCGGCGGTACGCCGGTACACCCCGGCGGGGGTGCTGGACCGGGTGATCGAGCTTCCCGCCCCGCGGGTGACGGCCTGCGCGTTCGGCGGTCCCGACCTGAGCGATCTGTACATCACGACGGCTCGGGTGGGCCTGGACGCGCCGCCACCGCTGTCGGGGTCGCTGTTGGTGGTACCGGGCGCGGGCAAGGGGATGACGCAGCCGACCTTCGCAGGCTGAGCCTGCGGGCAGTCGTGCCGCTGGGGCGGTGGGGGAGGGTGGGCGCAGGCGGCACCCCGCGAGCGCGGGCGAGCGCACCCACCCGTCCCCGGCCCCGGCACCGCCCCGCACGTCAGACCGACGTACGGTCAAGTCCTCGTAGGATCTCCCGCTCCGCGTCGGACAACGGCGGCCCTGCCAGCGAAGGCAACAACGGCCCGTTCAGCACGGCCAGAACCGTCCCGGGACGCAGCAACCGCCCCACCCCCGAGTTCAGGCTGGTGACGTCCCAGAGCGCGGCGGCGGCCTCGTAGGAGCCGGTCGAGGCCCGCGTCAGCCGTCGCGAGTACCGCGTGACCAGCCGGTCCGCGGCGCTCGGCTGCCCGCCCCGGGTCCGCGGGTACCAGACGTCCTGCCCCACGGCCATCGCCCAGGCCGTCTCGACGGGCCGTGCCACCCCGCGCTGGACCCGCCGCGCCAGCCCGGCGGCCCCGAGCCCATGGCGCCGTACCTCGTCACCCAGGACCCGCGCCCCCAGCGCGGCCACGGCCATCCCCTGCCCGTACGCCGGATTGAAGGTGGCCACGGCGTCCCCGAGCACCACGAGCCCCTCCGGCCACTCCCGCACTTTCTCCAGGTACCGCCGGACGTTGCTCGTACTGCGACTGATGTGGACGTCGGTCAGCGGCTCGGCACCGGAGACGAGCCGCCCGACGATGGGGTGCGGGAGGTCGAGTGCGTAGCGCAGGAAGCCGTCCGGGTCGGCGGGCGGTTCCCCGCCGCGTGTGCCGGCGAGGCTCACCATCCACTGCCCGCCCTCGATCGGCAGGACCATGCCACTGCGGCCGGGCAGCCCCGCGTACGGGTCGGACTGAATCACCGTCAGGGGGAACCGCTCGGCCCCGGCGGGTACCCGGTACACGCGGGTGGCGTTGACGAGCCCGGAGTCCACCGTGCGTTCACGGATGCCGGTCACCCCGAGGTGCTCCAGCCAGTGCGTCACGCGAGTGCCGCGCCCACTGGCGTCGACGACGAGGTCCGCGTCGAGCTCCGCCTCGCCGTCGGCAGTTGAGACCCGTACCCCCGCAACACGCCGGGCGGCACCGGTCAGTTCGACCACCCGTGCCTTGCGGACCTCGACCTTCGTGTTCGCCAGCACCGCGACCCGCACCGCCCAGTCCAGCAACGCCCGGCTGCACGTGAGCATGCGAGGACCCTCGTGCCGCCACCGCCGGAACCAGCCCTCGGGTGTCAGCGCCAGCATGCCCGAGCCGAGGGACACCTCGCGCGCGCCCGCGGCGAGCAGATGCCGGCGCATGCTCACGCCGGGCACCAGGCCCTCCATGGCGGCCAGGCCCCCGGCCATCAGCAGGTGGGCGTGACGCCCCTGCGGAAGCCCCTTGCGGTGGTCGGGTCCGTCGGGCAGGTCGTCGCGATCCAGGACGATCACTTCGTCCACGGCGGGCGACAGCGCGGCCGCGGCCAGCATGCCGGCCAGGCCGGCACCGATGACGACAGCTCTCCGCGTCATGGGGCTCCTCGTGTCAATCCAGGGGTGGCCTTCACCGTACCTTCACGAACGGCGCCTCCGTGAGTCGACCGCGTGAGCGCCCCCGCCAACTCCACCAGGCCACCGGTGCCGGAGACTTCGGTGGCGTAGAGGCGGTACGTGCTGGGGGTGGCCTGTGGTTCCCGCCGGTCGGCGGCGCGGCGCGCGGCGTCGGCCACCATGGCGGCCTCGGCGGCGACCCGGGCCTCGTGCGCCGGCCGGCCCTCGCGCAGGGCGGCGTCCAGGGCCTGTTCGCGGACCCGGTCGTCGAAGTAGGGGGCGAGCGCCAACAGGGCGTCGTGGATGGACACCTCACGCCAGCGCAGGCGCGCCTGCGGGAGCTGCCACCAGGCGCTCGGCGGCTTCGGCGCGGTGGAGGCGAACCGCACCCGCGACCACAACGGGCCCAGCCTGCGGTGGTCGTCGAGGCTGTGCCACTGGGCCTGCGCGGCGGGCAGCAGCCGGGGCAGGACGAACCCGGCGGAGAACACCAGCGCGCCGAGCGAGGCCATGGGCGGGGCGACGGCGGTGGACAGGAAGTCGAGGTCGTGGCCGGACCAACGGGCCGCGACGGCCGTGTACTTGGTGAGCTGGAAGCCCACCACGTCCAGCAGCGCCCCGGCCAGGATCAGCCACAGCCCGGTCCGCAGCAGGCCGGTGACCTCACGGGCCCACTTCACGCACACCACGCACATCGCCAGCATGGCCGCGCTGTGCCCGAGCAGGTAGAGCACGATCATCTCGCGCATGTACGGCGTGTTCGCGTAGTACGTGTCGAGGTCGGAGAGCCGCTCCACGTCCGCGTCCGCCAGGCTGAACAGCACGACGATGGCGACGATCAGTACGGAGTACGCGGCGACGGCCCGCAGCACCAGGCTCCGGATCCGCTCGGGGGAGCCGCCCCGCCAGTGGATCAGCAGGATGAGCAGGGAGCAGCTGTACGCGGAGAGCATCCCGTAGGTGAGCGGCGCACCGAAGTTGGGGATGCCGGTGAGGTCGTTGACGGCGGCCAGGGTCAGCGGGGCCGAGCAGACGAAGACGACGGCTCCGAGGGTGATCGCCACGCAGGTGGACACGGTCAGCGGGCTCGGGGCGGCGGTGCGGGGTCTGTTGCGGAACAGCACGGCACAGGCGAGCGCGGAGGCCGCGGCGGCCAGATACACGACGAGACTCATGCCCGGGGACTCCGTTCAGACGATCGTGCGGCGGTGGGGGGAGGGGTGCCGCTGACGGGCTCGCACGGTGCCCGTCGTGGTCGTACCGGCGTGGGGGAGCGCGGGCGCCGGACCGGCGCCGTGCCCGCCCTGGTCGTACCGGTGTGGGGGGACTGCGGGTGTCGGGGTCACGCCGTGCCCGTGGTGGTCGTGCCGGCGTGGGCGCGGGCCGCCGTGACGAGGGGGGAGGCGGTCAGCGCGTCGGCGATGCGCACGAGGGCGGCCGGACCGGGGGCCCCGTCCAGGAAGCGGTCGGTTTCCTCGGGCGGGGCCACGGGTCTCTCCCGGTGGCGTTCCTCCACGACGGCGGCGGCGACGACCGCGGCCCACGCGGTGGCCTCGGCCCGCTCCAGGTCACCGGTCGCCTGCGCCTCGGCCTCCAGCGTCCGTTCGTACAGGGCCCGGTCGAAGAACGCGTCCAGACAGCTCAGCGCGTTGTGGATGCTGGTCTGCCGCCACACCAGGCGGGTGGTGGGGGAGGCCGGGCGCGGCCGGGGCAGGCGCAGCGCCCGACGGGTCAGGAGCTCGTCCAGCTCCTGTTCCAGCGGTTCGAGGCGTACGTAGTCCCGTCGCGCCCGCTGCCGTTCCGTCAGCCGGGGCCCGGCCAGCGGGATCAGGATGCCCACGACCGTCATGAGGGCGCCGAGTCCCGCGGCGGCCGGGGAGACCGTCGTACCGAGCCCCGACCAGTCCCGTCCGCACCAACGGGCGGCCACGGCGGCCAGCTTGCCCACGCTGTACCCGGCGTTGCACAGCGTCCCGATGCCCAGGGTGATGAGTCCGGCGCGCAGCCAGCCGTCGACCTCGCGGGCCCAGCGCAGCGACGACACGGTGGTGACGCTGGTCGCGGCGAGGTGACCGGCCAGGTACAGCACGATCATCCCGGCGATGTACGGGGTCGTCGCGTAGTAGGTGTCGAGGTCGGTGCGGCGCTCCACGGGCGCGTCGCCCAGCGCGAACGTCGTGGCGATGCCGAGCAGGACGAACGCGTACGCCACGATCCAGCGCCGGGTGGTGCGGTGCACCCGGGGTCCGCCGCGCCAGTAGACGATGAGGATCTGCGAGGCGGCGCTGTAGGCGGTGATCGACGCGTACGTCAGCGGCGCCGCCAGGTTGGGGATGCCGCTGAAGTGGTTGACGGCGGCGACCGTCGGCTCGGCGCCGAGGAAGAAGCAGACCCCGGCGAGGCCCAGCACGGCGCAGATGGCCCGCAGGTAGGGGTCGCGCCGGTGCCGCAGGAGATCGGGGGCCTTGACCACCAGGCCGAGCCACAGCACACCACAGCTGATGTAGTTGATCAGGCCGTTCATCTTCGTGTCCCGCGGTAGTTGAGGGCGGCTCCGATGCGCCCGGCGAGGTCCTGGGCGCCGTCGCCCGGGGTGGGGTCCGCCTCCAGCCAGGGGCGCAGCCGCCCGCTCATGAGCATGCCGAACCGGTCGGCCTCCTGCTCGTCGGCGAGGCTGAAGTCGGTGCGTGCGGCGACGGGTACGGGGCGGCCGTCGGCGGTCGCCACGGTGGGGGTGTCCGCGCCCTGTTGGTGCATGTGCCACACCTCGTGGCAGAAGATCACGATCTGGTGCCAGACGGCGGCCCGCCGGTCGACGACGACGATGTCCTGCCGGTCGCCCTCCAGCCAGAGCCCGCTCGCGGTGTGCGGCGGGAAGACCTCCCGGCGCACGACGACCTCGCGGCCCCGCCACCGGCTGACGGAGTCGACGAGCGCGTCGAACAGGGCTTCGGGATCCGCGGGCACCGAGACCCGCATGGGTCCGATGAGCACGCCGGCGAGCCGGCGCATCTCCTTCTTCCTGCGCACCGTTGCAATGTTCCAGGCCATGCGTTGCCTCAGTTACCTCACCTCCGGTGCGGCAGGGGCGGACCGGCCGCCTCCGCCGCGGCGGCCGCCCGGGCGCGCACCGCGTCGATGACCTCGGGATGCCGCAGGGCCCGGGAGACCGCCCCGATCTCCCGCAGCAGGTCCGTGGGGTCCGGGTGGCCCGCCTCATCGCCGTCCGCGGCGCGGCCCCCGCTTCCCACGGCGCCGACGGCGTCCAGGATCGCCACCGCCTCGGCGAGCGCCTTCGCCCGCTGCGGGCCGTGTCCGAGGGCGAGCGCCGCGTCGTGCGACCGGGTGCGCAGGTCGTCGTCGACGTGCCGCGCCAGCGGGAGCAGCGCGTCGCGGATGAACGTCTCCCGGCGCGTCAGGCGCAGTTCGGGGGCGGCGCGCAGCAGCAGGGGCGCGCGATGGCCGTCGACGGTCCGCATCAGCTGGTCCAGCGGCCCCAGTTCGCGGTGGGCGAGCCGCACCCGCCAGCGGTCGTGCAGGTACTGGCCGGCGTGCGGCAGGATGAAGCCGACCGCGATCAGGACGGCCGACAGACAGGCCACGGGCGGGGCGACGTCGGTGCTGAGCAGGTCCAGGTCGTGACCGGTCCAACGGGCCACCACCGCCGTGAGTTTGGCG
Source organism: Streptomyces sp. NPDC048751 (assembly GCF_043198595.1). Classification (NCBI taxonomy): domain Bacteria; kingdom Bacillati; phylum Actinomycetota; class Actinomycetes; order Kitasatosporales; family Streptomycetaceae; genus Streptomyces; species Streptomyces sp. NPDC048751. The sequence continues at coordinate 255,498 of NZ_JBICUX010000009.1, read as the reverse complement.
GCGTCGAAGACCAACTGGGTGGCGTAGCCCATGCCCAGGAACTTCAGCCCCCAGCGCAGCCAGGCGTCGAGTCCGTCGGTGCGCACCCAGTTCCAGATCAGCCGTGAGGTGATGACGGTGGCCAGGGTGTGCGCGAGCAGGTAGAGCAGGATCTCCTCGCGCATGAACGGGGTGTCGGCGTAGTAGGTGTCCAGGTCCCGCAGCCGCTCCACGGGTGTGTCGGCGAGCGCGAACAGCACCCACAGGGCCACGATCACGCCCGAGTAGACGGAGATCACCCAGCGCATGGCGCGGCGGGTCGCGCTCGAGCGGTCGGACAGGCCGTTGCGCCAGGCGATGATCAGCAGCAGACAGGAGCCCGAGAACGCGGTGAGCAGTGAATAGACCCAGGGCGCCGAGATGTTGGGAACGCCGGTGACCCGGTTGGTCCAGGCGATGGTCGACGGGGTGACGAAGACGAACACGCAGCAGGCGAGGAGCAGCAGTCCGCCGACCGCGCGCAGCAGCGGTTCCTTCCACAGCCGGATGATCGTGGGCAGTTTGATCGCCAGCGCTACGGCCAGAACCCCGGTCGGGATCCAGAAGGAGACGGAGCACTCGCTGAGCTCCAGGGCCAGGGACACGGGCGTCGCTCCCCCCTCCTCGCCGTCCGTCGGCCGCTCGGCAGCCGGTCCGAGGGTACGCGTCCTGAACTGTCCGCGTCATGCGATCCGATGGCCATAGTTCAGCCGGAAACAATCGCTCGGTGACCGAAGTGCGTGGATGTTCGAACAGCCGTCGTAGAAAGCGCTGTCATAAGTCGCGTCGAAACCATTGACGGGAACGCGCATCGATTTTACGGTCCGTTCGAAGTTACGAGCACGCTCCGAAATATCGAACAGTAAGGGCAGGGAATGGAACGACCCGGCCTCACCCGCAGGCATCTTCTGGCCACCGCAGGCGGTTTGGCGGTGGCGGGCAGCTTCGGTTTCGCCGCTCTCGGCACCGGCGCCGACGCCCTCGCCTCCAGCGCGGACACCCGCGTCCGCTACTGGAACCTCTTCAGCGGCGGCGACGGCGCGAACATGATCGCGATGCTGGACGCCTTCCGTAAGGCGAACCCCACCATCGACGTCAAGGACTCCACCCTCCAGTGGGGCAACCCCTTCTACACCAAGCTCGCCATGGCCGCCGCCGGCAACCGCGCCCCCGACCTCGGCGTCATGCACCTCGGCCGGGTCACCGGCTTCTCACCCGGCCGCCTCCTGGACCCCTGGGACGCCGACCTGCTCGCCAAGTACGGCGTACGCGAACAGGACTTCAACCCCGCGCTGTGGAAGCGCGCCGTCATCGACGGCAAGCTCTACGCCCTCCCCCTCGACATCCACGTCCAGCTCTGCTTCTACCGCAAGGACGTACTGAGGAAGGCGGACCTGCTCGGCGACGACGGCAGGATGATCCCGGTCACCTCCACCGACGAGTGGTTCGACGTCCTGAAGAAGGCCAAGGCGGTCCAGAAGAAGGGGCTCCAGACGATCGGCCTGTGGACCAACGACCAGAACTTCCAGTGGTGGTTCTTCGTCGCCTTCTACACCCAGCTCGGCGGCCGGTGGTTCAACGACGCCGACACCGAGGTCCTCTTCGACACCGACAAGGCCACCCAGGTCCTGGAGTTCCTCCGCAAGCACGTCACCGACGGGTACGTCATCCCCGGCGCCCCCACCGGCGAACAGTTCATCAACGGCGCCCCCTTCACCTGGGAGGGCAACTGGTCCGTGCCGGTCTTCTCCGGCGCCGAGCTCGACTACGGCGCGACCCCGCTGCCGCCCGTCTTCGGCAAGCAGGCCACCCACGCCGAGTCGCACGCCTTCGTCCTGCCCCACCAGTCGGGACGCGGCGGCGCCACCAACGAGGGCGCGCACCGACTCGCCGCCTACGTCGTCAAGCACGCCCTCCAGTGGGCGGCCGGCGGCCACATCCCCGCGTACACACCGACGCTCTCCACGGCCGCGTACAAAAAGCTCACCCCGCAGAACGAGTACGCGAGCGCCATGGACCACCAGGCCACCGAGCCGAAGGTGTGGTTCGCGGGCTCCACCGGCGTCCTCGCCCAGGACCTCGGCCCGGTCGTCGTCTCCTCGACCATGGGCTCCGCCAAACCGGCCTCGGCCGCGCAGACGATGAAGAAGCACCTCACCAAGCTCCTCGCCTCGAAGAACCCGATGGACGGCAGAACCGCCGCGCAGGGAGGTGCGGTCGCATGACGACCAGCGCTCAGACCGTCGTCGCACCGGCACGCGCCAGGACCGCGACCGCGACGGCGACCGTCCGCCGCAAGCAGGGCTTCCAGCACGGGGGCTGGTTCGTCGCCCCGTTCCTGGCGCTCTTCGCGCTGTTCGTCATCTGGCCGCTGCTGCGCGGCGTCTACCTCAGCTTCACGGACGCCAACATCTCCGGCGAGGGCGCGAGCTTCGTCGGCCTCGACAACTACCGCGACGCCCTGCACGACTCGGCGATGTGGGACGCCCTCGGCCACAGCGCCTACTTCACGCTGCTGGTCGTCCCGTGCATCACGGTCCTCGCCTTCCTGCTCGCGATGCTCGCCCACCACATCGAACGCGGCAAATGGCTGTGGCGGCTGTGCTTCTTCGTGCCGTTCCTGCTGCCCTCCACGGTCGCGGCCAACATGTTCCAGTGGCTGTTCACCCAGGGCATCGGCCTGATCAACCAGACCTTCGGCCTCGACACACCCTGGCTGACCGACAAGTCGTACGCGATGCTCGCCATCGTCATCGAGACCCTGTGGTGGACGGTCGGCTTCAGCTTCCTGCTCTACCTCGCCGCCCTCCAGGGCATCCCGGACCACCTGTACGAGGCCGCGAAGCTCGACGGCGCCAACGCCTGGCACCGCATGGTCCACATCACGCTGCCGATGCTGCGCAACATCACCGGCCTGGTGATCGCACTCCAGATCCTCGCCTCGCTCCAGCTCTTCGACCAGGCCGTCGTGATGATGGACTTCTCGCCGGGACCGGAGCTCAGCACCCGCTCCTTCGTCCAGTACACCCTCGAACAGGGCTTCACCAGCTACCGCGTGGGCTACGCCTCCGCGATGTCCATCATCTTCTTCCTGATCATCGCAGTCGTCGCCCTGGCTCGGATGTGGCTGCTGCGCACCCGTGAGGAGGGCGGCCGATGACCACCACCGAGACGACCGTACGCACCGTACGCACCAGGTCCCGCAAGCCCTGGACGCCGAGCCAGATCGTCCTGACGCTGATCGGCGTCGCCGTCTCCGCCGTCTTCGTGGCGCCGATCGCCGCGGCCCTGCTCACCTCGCTGAAGTCCGAGGCGGAGGCGGCCGAGATCCCGCCGCACTGGCTGCCCGAGGACTGGACGGCCCAGGCGTGGAAGGCGCTGTGGGACACCGGCAACATCACCAACTGGTTCATCAACTCGCTGGTCGTGTCGGTCTGCGTCACCACCGTCGTGCTGACGGTCAGCGCCCTCGCCGGATACGGCTTCGCCCGCACCGAGTTCCGCGGCAAGAGCGTGCTCATGGGCATCGTCATGTCGGGCCTGATGATCTCCCCGGCGGTCCTCGGTGTCCCCCTCTTCACCACCGTCCAGCAGATGGGGATGGTCGACACCTACTGGGGCATGATCCTCCCGCAGTGCGCGCCCGCCGCCATGGTCTACATCCTCTACAAGTTCTTCCAGGGCGTCCCACGCGAACTGGAGGAGGCCGCGTTCATCGACGGCGCCGGCCGCTGGCGGGTCTTCTTCACCATCGTCGTCCCGCTGGCCCGCCCCTCCCTGGCGGCGGTCGGCATCTTCACCTTCATCGCCTCCTGGAACAACTTCCTGTGGCCCTACATGGTGACCAACAACCCCGACCTGATGACCATGCCGAACGGCATCGCGACCGTCATGAACTCCTACGGCATCCAGTGGGCCCAGCTCATGGCCGGCGGCCTCATGGCGGGCCTGCCCCTGATCGTCGTCTTCGTCTTCTTCCAGCGTCAGATCGTGGCGGGCGTGGCCCACACGGGATTGGCGGGACAGTGAGAGCGCGCAGAGCGATGACGGCCGTGGCGGCGGCGGTCCTCCTGGCCGTCCTCCCTAACACGGCCCAGGCCGAAGGTAGTTACCCCGATCCGCTCCCGATCGCCGGCCAGCAGATCATCCATGACCCGACCGTCCTCAGGCTGAAGTCCGGCCAGTACGTGGCGTACTCGACCGGCGGGGTGATCGGCGCCCGGCTCTCGAAGGACCTGCGGAACTGGACCGACGCGGGCAACGCCTTCGCCCAGCCGCCGAGTTGGTGGTACGAGTACAACGGCACCGGTGATCCCTGGGCACCGGACGTGTCGTACCGCGCGGGCCGGTACTGGCTCTACTACGCGGTCTCCTCCTGGGGCACCAACCACTCCGCGATCGGCGTGGCCACGTCCCCCTCCGGTCTCCCCGGCACCTGGACCGACCACGGCAAGGTGTTCAGCTCCGAGACCAGCGACTCCTGGAACGCCATCGACCCGGCGATCGTCCGGGCGGACGGCAGGCTGTGGATGTCGTTCGGCTCGTACTGGACCGGCATCCGCATGGTCGAACTGGACCCGAGGACCGGCAAGGCGATCCCGGAGGCCACGGTCCACCACCTCGCGACCCGCCCGGACGCCCCCTATGCGGTGGAGGGCCCGTACATCGTGCGGCACGGCCGTTACTTCTACCTCTTCGCGAGCTACGACCAGTGCTGCGCCGGCGTGAACTCGACGTACAAGATCAGGGTCGGCAGATCGACGAGCGTGACGGGCCCGTACGTGGACAGCACGGGCAAACGGCTGTTGGAGGGAGGTGGCGACTTGTTGCTGGCGGGCCACGGCAGATACCTGGGCACCGGCGGCGAGTCGATCTTCAAGGACAAAGGGAGAGACGTCCTGGCGTACCACTACTACGACGCGGACGACGCCGGCACGCCCAAGCTGGGGCTCAACACCCTTGCTTGGACGATCAACGGCTGGCCGAGAATTCTTTAGGGGCGCGAGGAACTGCGCGACCAGCCACGACTCACCCGCAGACAGAACTCAACCCTCGAAAGGCGCACCTTGCGAACCGCACGCTTCACCCTCGACCCCGCTTTCACAGTCGGCGAGGTCAACCCTCGCCTCTTCGGCTCCTTCGTGGAACACCTCGGCCGCTGCGTCTACACCGGCATCTACGAGCCCGGCCACCCTTCCGCCGACGAGGACGGCATCCGCACCGACGTCCTGGACCTCGTCCGGGAACTCGGCGTCACCGCCATCCGCTACCCCGGCGGCAACTTCGTCTCCGGCTACAAGTGGGAGGACTCCGTCGGCCCCGCCGAGGAGCGCCCCCGCCGCCTCGACCTCGCCTGGCGCTCCACCGAGACCAACCGCTTCGGCCTCTCCGAGTACATCGCCTTCCTGAAGAAGATCGGCCCCCAGGCCGAGCCCATGATGGCCCTCAACCTCGGCACCCGGGGCGTCGCCGAGGCCCTCGAACTCCAGGAGTACGCCAACCACCCCGCCGGCACGGCCCTGTCCGACCTCCGTGCCGCGCACGGCGACAAGGACCCCTTCGGCATCAAGCTCTGGTGCCTGGGCAACGAGATGGACGGCCCCTGGCAGACCGGCCACAAGACCGCCGAGGAGTACGGTCGCGTCGCGGCGGAGACCGCCCGCGCCATGCGCCAGATCGACCCGCACGTCGAACTCGTCGCCTGCGGCAGCTCCTCCCAGTCGATGCCCACCTTCGCCGAGTGGGAGGCGACGGTGCTGAAGGAGACGTACGACCTGGTCGACTACATCTCCCTCCACGCCTACTACCAGCCCGAGGACGGCGACATCGACTCCTTCCTCGCCTCCGCCGTCGACATGGAGTCCTTCATCGAGAACGTGGTCGCCACCTGCGACCACATCGGCGCGCGGCTGAAGTCGAAGAAGAAGATCAACCTCTCCTTCGACGAGTGGAACGTCTGGTACATCTCGGAGTGGCACGAGATCGAGAACTCCGGCGCGCGGGACTGGGCGGAGGCCCCGCGCCTCCTCGAGGACAACTACAGCGTCATGGACGCGGTCGTCTTCGGCTCGCTCCTCATCGCCCTGCTCCGGCACGCCGACCGCGTCACCGTCGCCTGCCTCGCCCAGCTCGTCAACGTGATCGCGCCGATCCTGACCGAGCCGGGCGGCCCGGCCTGGCGGCAGACGACGTTCTTCCCGTTCGCCCAGGCGTCGAAGTACGGCCGGGGCGAGGTCCTGGACGTCCGCGTGGACTCGCCGACGTACGAGACGAAGAAGTACGGCGAGGCGGACCTGCTGCACGCCACGGCGGTCCGAGCGGAGGACGGCTCGGTCACCGTGTTCGCCGTCAACCGCAGCCGCACCGAGCCGCTGCCCCTCGACGTGGCCCTCAGCGGCCTGGACCTCACCTCCGTCGTCGAGCACAGCGCGCTCGCGGACGCCGACCCGGACGCCCGCAACACGCTCGCCGAGCCCGAGAGGGTCGCCCCGCACGCGGTGCAGGGCACGACGCTCCAGGACGGTCGGCTGACCGCGGTGCTGGAGCCGCTGTCGTGGAACGTGATCCGGCTGGCCTGAGTGCTATCCCGGCTGCGCCGACGTGCGCAGCCGGGGCCGACACGTCTCACGAACTCGTCGCGGTGACGAGGGTGGAGGAGACGTGGGCCAGGGTGGGGTCGGCAGGGATGAAGAACGTTTCGACTCCCGCCAGTTCGTGGTTCATGCGGGCCATCGGCATTTCGTGGTCCAGGTCGCGCACGCCGCGGACTCCGCGGATGACGACGTCGATTGCGGCTCGGCGGCAGTAGTCGACCAGCAGGCCGCCGGTGTGGGAGTCGACCGTGACGTTGCTCAAGCCGGTTGCTGCCGCGCGGAGTCGTTCCAGCCGTTCCGCGACGGGGAAGCGGCCGGTCTTGCTCGCGTTGAACATCACGCACACGACGACCTCGTCGAACAGGAGAGCGGCGCGCCGGAGTACGTCCTGGTGCCCTTGAGTGACCGGGTCGAAGGATCCTGGGAAGAGGGCTCGCATGACCGGGAAGAGTAACAAGTGGCCGCCCCCGGCAGTGAAGTGCCGACATACCGGCACGCGCCAAGGTGGCCCGGCCGGGGGCCGGGCCACCCTTGCAGTGATGGGATCAGGCGGGCTGCGGGGCGGGCGTCGTCGGAGCGGCGGCGACCTGGCGGGTCTCGCGCAGCATCAGCAGGCCGTTGACCACCATCAGTGTCGCGGTCAGGCAGTGGATGCCGAACGCGATGGCCACGGAGCCGTGGTGGGCCAGCACGGTGGTCATGTCGCCGTACGCGGCGAGGGACCCCACCAGCAGCGCCCAGCCCAGCGCCCGGCGCTGGCCCTTCACCAGCAGGGTGCCCAGGACCAGGGCCAGGACGTCGTCGCGGATTCCCTTGACGATCAGGAAGCCGCCGCCGTCGCCGGACGGCCAGCTCGGCAGGCCGAAGCCCGGCGCCGTCGTCTCCGGGCTCACGATGTACTCCGTCCCGAACCAGAGGATGAAGAGGACGAAGGCGGCGGCCAGGACGGTGTTGATCTTCTTCAGCGACATTGTTCTTCTCCTTGCGGGTCTTGGTAGGGCGCGTACGGAGCGGGGAGGGTGAGCGCGTGGGCTCAGGCGAGGGCGGTGACCAGCAGGGCGAAGGCGGCGATGAGGACGGCGACGCGGACGTAGTGGAAGCGCTCCCAGCGGTTCAGCTGCTGCTTCCAGTCGGCGGGCCGGTTGTCAGGGGTCCACGTCTTGTTCCGGTTGTTGATCGGGACGAGCAGCAGCATCGACATGATCACGCTGAGCATCAGAAGCGCGCCGGCGGTGACGACGAGGCCGGTGCCGTGGTGGTGCCACCCGGCGGCCGCCCAGATGCCGACGAGGACGAACGAGCCGATGTACCAGAACGGCATCAAGGCGCCGAGCATCCGGCCCCCGTGTGCGTGGCCGAGCTGGCCGCTGTCCTCCGGGAGGGCGTTGAGGATCCGGTTCATGATGAAGGCGACGGAGAACTCCACTCCCACCATCACGCCGACGATCACGGTGGTGACGACCTCAAGTGCGTTGAGCATGACGACCCTCTCGGCATCTAGTGCTGCTAGCTGATGAGGCAACGCTAGTACTGCTGTAGCTCTCTTGTCTAGCGGTGCTAGGATCGAATCATGTCGGTACAGGAACGCAAGGAACGCGAACGGGCGGAGCGCGAGCGCCTCATCGTGGCGACAGCCCGGGAACTCGCCGAGCAGCACGGCTGGGACGCGGTCACCACCCGTCGGCTCGCCGAAGCCATCGAATACAGCCAGCCCGTCCTCTACAGCCACTTCCGCGGCAAACGCGAGATCATCGGCGCCGTCGCCCTCCAGGGCGCCACCGAGCTGGCCGCGGCGGTCCGGACCGCGACCGCCGCCGCGGACGGCCCGCGCGCGCGGGTCGCCGCCCTCGCCCACGCCTACCTCGACTTCGCCGCACGCAACCCGGCGGTCTACGACGCCATCTTCCAGCTCGACAACACCCTCGCGTACGCACAGGAGGACACCCCGGAACCTCTCAAGGACGCTTTCGCCGCGCTGCTGGAGAGCCTCGAAGAGGTCGCCGGGAACGGCATCGCCCCGGGGCTGTTCACCGAGGTGTTCTGGGCGTCCCTGCACGGGGTGGCGACCCTGACCCGGTCGCGGCGGCTGCCGCCGGAGTACACCGAGGCGAGGGTGGAGCTGCTGGTGGACCGGCTCGCCAAGGTCTGACACGCCACCAAGAGGCACGCGGAGGACGTACCGGCCGACTACGACCAGGCGGCCTGGCTAGTCCACCGGCTTCACCGGCACGCCCCCCGCCGCCGCTCCCAGCAGCGTCAGGCGCGCCTGGCCCGGTCCCGCCGGAGTGGTCCCGTCGGACAGGACCGCCAGGGCGAGGGTGTTGGTGCCCCGGGTGCGCAGAATGCCGTTCGGCAGGACGAAGGTGTGCTGCGGGCCCACGTCGTTGATGTACTGGCCCATGTTCCAGCCGTTGAGGAAGATCTGGACGCGGTACGAGCGGTTCGGGTCGTCGTCGAGGACCAGCCCGACGGAGGCGTCGGTGCCGGGATCGACGGCGAGCCGGAACTCGGTGCGGTACCAGGTCACCCCCTGCCGCCGCTCCGCACGCGGGAGAGCGGTCTGGCGCCACCCGTGGTCCGCGTACCCCGGCAGATGCCAGCCCTCGCGCTCCCCGTACAGCCCGCCGTTGTTCTGCGGCCCACGTACCGGATCGACCGCCGCCTCGCCCTGAAGCCGCCAAGTGACCTGCGGCGACGCCCCCTTGAAGGTGACCGCGGTCAGCCCGCGCGCCACCTTGTGGGTGTCCAGCGCCTTGCCGTCCTGGTCGTGCTGCATCCGCCGCACCAGCACGGACAGCGCATGCGCCCCGCCCGTACGCAGCTTCTCCGGGACGGACAACACGACAGTCGCCGCCCAACTGCCCTTCCTGACCGTGGCGTCGTCCGGCACCGGCATCCGGTGCCCGCCCAACGGCTCCCCGTCCAGCCAGGCCAGCAGCATCCCCTGTGTGCCGGTGCTGTAGGCGAGCGACACCTCCTGGAGGCCGGTCGCGCCGGTGAAGTGCCCCCGGTACCAGACGTCGCCGTAGTGGAAGCCGTAGTCGTCCGCGAAGAGCACGGGCTGTCCGGCGGGTACGGGCGTCGTGCTGTACGACGTCGTCCGGTCGGCGACGGTCCAGCCGGAGTCGTCGAAGCCGGGCGCGGACTCGGGATTCTCCGCCCGGAACCGCCACCCGCCCAACACCGGCAGCATCACCGCCCCCACACCGGCCAGTCGCCGCTCACCCCGCAGACCGCCGGACTCGGTGCCCCGCATCGTCAAGTCGGTGCCGTTCCAGGTGACTTGCCCGAGACCGTCCGGCGCCCAGACCTCCAGGTCGACGGCCCCGACCGTGTCCCCGGTGAGGTGCAGGGCCGCACCGCTCGTGTCGGCGGTGCGCAGCAGGGCGGGCCCGTACACCAGCACCGGTCCCGCCGGGGTGTCCCGGGGCCACAGCCGTACGGAGGTCTCGTCGTCGGCGAGCAGAAGCAGCAGGGGCGTGGAAACACCGCCGCCCTCGACCAACACCCGGGTGAGTCCGCGGAGTTCGGCGTCGATGCGCAGGGCGCCGGAGGCGTAGGAATGAGTGGCCTGCCCACCCAGCACGGTCACCGTCGGCTCGCTCGCGCACTCCAGCACGGTCCGTGTCTCCTCACCGGCCCGCCCGGTCAGCACGGCGATGTCCTGCCGCCCGACGGTCAGGGCCAGCATGGGCTGGGCCGTGGAGTGGCTCAGTGTGCGGTGTTCCAGGCGGAGCCCGGTGACCAGGAGGCGGGCGTCGAGGCCGGGGACGGTGACCGGGAGGTCGGTCCCGGCGGCGCGCAGGGTCGAGGTGACGGACTCCGTGCCGTCGTTGCGCAGGACGTAGAAGTGGGCGCCGGTGTCGGGATTGGTGAGGTGGTACACGCGCAGCCCGTCCGCCGTGATGTCCGCCGCCCGGTCCAGCTTGGCGAAGTCGGGCACGTGCCGGAGCAGATGCCCGAGCTGGTGCATCGGCACCAGCTTGGCGGTCGGGTTGCGCCCCTCGTCGAAGGCGGCCCCGTAGTCGTACGAGGTGTAGACGACCGGCGCGGGCAGCCAGCCCCACGAGGTCCCGCCGAAGGTCATGTAGACGTTGTGCAGGGTGATCCCGTTGGCGAGGTTGGTCAGGTAGAAGCGCCGCTCGTACGCCGCGTCCCGGGTCCGCCGTGACTCCGCGTACCCCTTCCCCTTGAACCAGACCCCGCCCCACGGATCGAACCAGCCACCGCCGAACTCCGGCACGAACCCGGGCGTCCGCGGGCTCGCCGTGGCCCCACCGGTCGTCCCCCCGCTCCCGTAGTGTCCCCAGTCCGGCGGCACCTGGGAGGGTGAGGGATACCCGTCGAACCCGTACAGCCAGAGCCCGTGCTCCTCACCGGTGTCGAAGGACCCCGGCACCCAATACCCGTTCCGTCCCTTGTCATTGTGGAAGAGGGGCACGTCGACACCGTCGGCGCGCACCCTCCGGTACAGATGGGCCATGTAGTCGCGCCCGGCCGGCTCGGTGGCGTGCGCGTCGTACTCGTTCTCGATCTGGTAGAGCAGGATCGTGCCGCCGCCGTCGCTGTACAGATGCCGGGAGGCGATCCGGTTCACCGCCGCCAGCCACTGGTCGACGTGGGAGAGGTAGGTGGGGTCGGCGGTCCGGGCGGTCCCCTTGGCGGCCGTCAGCCAGCCGGGGAAGCCGCCGCCGTCGATCTCGGCGTTGATGTAGGGCCCGGGGCGGAGGATGACGTACAGCCCGGTCTCGCTCGCCATCCGCAGGAACAGATCCAGATCCCGGATGCCGGTGAAGTCGTACCGGCCGGGTGCGGGGGAGTGGTAGTTCCAGGACACGTACACGCTGACCGCGTTGTAGCCGTACGCCCGCATCTTCTGCAGCACGTCCCGCCACAGGGAGGGGCTGGGCAGCCGGAAGGGGTGCATCTCGCCGGACCACACGAACAGACGGTGGCCGTCGACGAGCAGGGAGTACCGGTCGAAGCCGATGGTGTGCGGCTTCCCGTCGGCGCCGGGCGGCGCGGGCGCCGGCCCGGTCGGCGCGATGTGGGCGGCGTGGGCGTCGGTGGCCCCACCGCTGCCGCCCAGGGCCAGGCCGAGGGCAGCGGTGCCCGCGAGGGCGCTGAAGGTACGTCTGCTGAGCTCCATCGGAGCCTCCCGGCCCGGGGTGCGTGTGCGGGGGTGTGCGGGGTCATTGTGCACACCGGGACACCGCACAATGGGCGCATGAGGATCTCGGCACGGGCGGATTACGCGGTACGGGCGGTTCTGGAGCTCGCCGTACGGCAGGGCGCCGACCCCGTGAAGGCGGAGGTGGTCGCCGCCGCACAGGACATCCCGCACAAGTTCCTGGAGGGGATCCTCGGCGACCTGCGGCGCGGCGGCATCGTCGACAGCCGGCGCGGCGGAGGCGGCGGCTACCGGCTCGCCCGTGACCCCGCGACGATCACCGTCGCGGACGTGATCCGGGCGGTCGACGGCCCGATCGTCTCCGTACGCGGCGAACGCCCGACCGGCCTGACCTACACGGGCACGGCCGAGCCCCTCCTCCCCCTGTGGATCGCGCTACGGGCCAACGTGCGGCGCATTCTGGAGGGCGTCTCGATCGCCGACATCGCGGCGGACGCGCTGCCGGAGCCGGTGCGGCGACTGGCGGCGGAGCCGGCGGCGTGGGAGAACCCGTAGCGGAGGGTGTGCGTGGGTGTGAACGGGCCGAGGTGAATGGCCGGAGTTCGACCTGGCCGGTTCACGGGGGTCTCCCTACGATTCGATCGCCCCGCTTCTTCACAGCAACTCCATTGATTCTTCACAGAGTTTCAGTGGGCGCGGCGGGGCGCATCCACCCCCCACCGATCTGAACGAAGGGGAGAGACCATGGCAAGTGGGCTGCTCCTGGGCGGCGCGATAGCCGCTCTCGTCACCGCCGCGGTGCCCGCGCACGACCCGTCCACCGGGTTCGTCGACCCGCCCCCGGACAAGATCGTCATCAAGGTCGCCACGGTGAACGGCTCCGGCTGTCCCGCGGGCACGGCGGCGGTCGCCGTCTCCGAGGACAACACCGCGTTCACGGTGACGTACAGCGACTACCTCGCCCAGGTCGGCGGCAACTCCGACCCCACGGCGTTCCGCAAGAACTGCCAGCTCAACCTGATCGTCCACGTCCCGCAGGGCTTCACCTACGCCATCGCCAGCGCGGACTACCGGGGCTTCGCCTCGCTCGAGCGGGGCGCGACGGCGGTGCAGCGGGCCTCGTACTACTTCCAGGGCTCTTCCAGCACGGTGTTCAAGAACCACAACTTCTCCGGCGCCCTCAAGGACAACTGGCAGGCCACCGACACCACGGACTGGGCCCAGCTCGTCTACGCGCCCTGCGGAGTCCAGCGCAACTTCAACATCAACACCGAGCTGCGCGTGAACGCCGGCACGTCGTCCCCCAGCAAGGTCAGCTTCATGACCATGGACTCCACCGACGGCGACATCAGCACTACGTACCACATGGCCTGGAAGGAGTGCCCGGCCAAGTGAGACGAGGGGCGACCTTCGCTACGGCGCTTTGCGGGTGGCGTGGGTGAGGGTCGCCCCGGCCCGGGTCACTTCGTGACGGACGTGAGGAAGTCGGCCCAGGCGGTGGGGGAGAGGGCGAGCTGTGGGCCCCGGGAGTTCTTGGAGTCGCGGACGTGGATGGTGCGGTTGCCGGTGGCGACCTCGACGCAGTCGTCGCCAGAGCCGCTGCTGTAGCTGCTCTTGAACCAGGTCAGTTCGGGCGTGCTCATAGATCCCCTCGCATCCGCTGCAACAGGCTCAAGGAGTCCTGGATGGTGAGAGCCTGCGAACGCATCCTGGCATACCGCGCTTGGAGGGTGCTGATCACTTTCCGGTCCGTGATCAGCTGCCCGCTTTCCTGACCCTCGTTGTAAGCGAACCACTTGTTCTCGGGAGTTTCCAGTAGGCGGATGGGCCCATGAAGGCCAGCGTGTGACTCCCGAACGAGGGGCATGACTTGAACTTCGATGTTCCGCAGCTCGGCGACCTCCAGCATGTGATCGATGAGTTCCCTCGTTACCTCGGAGCCGCCGGTACGTCGGCGAAGCAGGTGCTCCTCGATGATGAAGCTGAATGCGGTGTTCGGCCGATCCCGCAACAGCCGCTGCCGCTCACCCCTTGCCCCCCACTGGGCCTCGATTTGCTCGTCCCCCAGGGGAGGCAGCTCGTCGGCGAACAACTGCCGCGCATACGCCTCCGTCTGCAACAGCCCCGGGATCAGCCGGCACTCATAGGTGTACAGCGTGATCGCCACCACCTCCATCCGCGCCCACTGCCGAAACCAAGCCGCCAACCCCGGTTGCCGCGCCAGATGCTGCGCCGCCCTCCGTAACGCCCCCGTGTTCCCCAACGCCTCCTCCGCCCGCTCCACGAACGTCGGATCGGGCATCCGGCGCCCCAACTCCACGGAAGCCACCGTGTGTTTGGAGAAGCACACCAGCTCGGCGAACTCCTCCCTGCTCAACCCGGCGTGTTCGCGCAACGCCTGGACGACCGCCCCGAACGTCCGCAGGCTGTCCGAGGAATCCGGCTCACCATCGACCACCATTGGTCACCTCCCGCGAGCCATGGTCACGGGCGGTGATCAGTACTGTCCAGTCCGTAGCCGCGTACGCTGCCCCCGCGTACACGGTGTCCCCCTGGTGAAGTGCAGGTCACGCCGTCAGATTGGGCGCATGACAGCTCCTCCCACCTCCCAATCGCCGGTCACCGTACGTATGTTCACCCAGCGCCTCAGCGCAACCCCACGCGGTGCCCGTCTCGCCCGGCACCTCGCCGTGAACCAGCTCCACTCCTGGGGAATCCCGTACGGCACCGACACACACCACACGCTCGCGCTGATCGTCGCCGAGCTGGCCGCGAACGCGGTGACGCATGGGCGCGTGCCTGGCCGGGACTTCGAGCTGAGGCTCTCCCTCGTCCCCGGCAGCGTGCGCGTCGAGGTCACCGACACCCGTAGCGGGGCGCGCCTGCCCGGCCCCGGCGACGTACGACCGCCCGGGCCGCTGGACGAGGACGGGCGCGGGCTTGCCCTCGTTGACGCGCTGGCCGACCGTTGGGAGGTCGTCGACAGGGAGCCCGGCAAGACCGTGCGGGCGGAGGTCGATCTGCGGAGGCGTCGAACGCCGCAGCGCCCTGGGTGACCGCACGTTCGACAGTACGGTCACCCGGGGCGTGTTGGCCGAGCGCTGAGTCAGTTCGAGGTTCAGCCTCGCTCGACGCCCAGCGTGAGCTTCCCCCCGTAACCCGCCGACGTCGAGCTGCCCAGGGCCGTGAGGGTGAGGAGGCCGGACGCGGCGCCTCCGTCGTCGTAGATGGAGTCCTGGGCGAGGGTGGTGCGGGTGACCGTGTTGGTGGAGTACGGGGAGACCGTGGCCACGCGGCGGGTGATGGCCTCGTCGAAGAAGAGCTGGCCGGTGTGGAGTTCCTGGCCGCCGGTGAAGGAGCCGTCGGAGGTCAGGGTCACGTTGGTGTGCACCTTGACGTGGATGTGGATGCAGCGGCCGCGGTACCAGCCGGGGTAGATCGTGGTGATGTTGGCGACGCCGCTGGAGTTGGTGAGGACGCCGCCGCGCAGGAACGTGCCGTTGTCGGGTTCGTTGTGGCCGTTGTTGCCGACGAAGCCGGAGTACTCGCCGAGCGCGTCGCAGTGCCAGATCTCCACGAGTGCGTTGCTGAGCGGGGCGCAGGTGTCGTCGTCGACGACGGTGAGGGCGAGCTTGAGCGGGATGCCCGGCTTGCCTTCGCTGATGTCGGCGCGGACGAGCTGGCCGTCGAGGTAGTAGGGGCCTTCGGTCATCTCCTTGGTGAGGGTGCAGACGGCGGCCGCGGCCACGGGGGCGGTCTCGGCGGCCTCGGTGGTCGGCGCCTCGTGCGCGGCGGCGGCGCCTACGGCGAGCGTCGCGGCGGTGGCGCCCGTGGCGATCAGCACGGTACGGCGCGCGACGTTGCTGCGAACTTCCGGAGTGTCTGTCATGGACACGGCACCTTAGGGTCCGATCCTGTTGGCCACCTGTCAGTTCGGTAAAGTGACGCTCCGTCAAGTCTTCTGCCGGACAGGGCAGTGAACACGGGCGCGAGCCCACGCCGAGGGTGCCCGACGCGGGGCCTCCCGAGCCCTTGGCCGAACTGAAGAGACGCGCGACGGCCAGGGCGCTGGCGGGAGATCCGGGTGATGAGCGGGAGTATCCGATGTACCCGGCCGAACTGACCTCTTGCGAGTTTGAGGAACGCTTCATGGATGTCGGCCCTGCGTTCCCATCGGATGCGCAGACGGCGGAAGCCGTGCAGCCACGCGAAACTCCTCTCCACGAGGCAGCGGTAGGTGCCTAGTCCCGTGCCGTGCAGGGTGCCGCGTCTGGCGATCGCGGGCACGATGCCCCGGGCGCGGACCTGGTCACGGTAGATGTCATGGTCGTAGCCCCGGTCAGCGA
This sequence comes from Streptomyces sp. NPDC048751, assembly GCF_043198595.1. NCBI lineage: Bacteria > Bacillati > Actinomycetota > Actinomycetes > Kitasatosporales > Streptomycetaceae > Streptomyces > Streptomyces sp. NPDC048751. The sequence continues at coordinate 239,410 of NZ_JBICUX010000009.1, read as the reverse complement.
ACAGCGAGTCCGGCTTGCGTCGGGGACGGCCGATGCGGCCGCGGACCGGTGGGATCGCGTCGAGCAGTGGCAGCAGTTGCGTGACGTCGTTGCGGTTGCCGCCGGTCAGCAGGACCGCGAGCGGGGTGCCGTGGCCGTCGGTGATCAGATGGTGCTTCGAGCCGGCCCGGCCCCGGTCGACCGGCGAGGGGCCCGTGTGGATCCCCCCTTTTAGCGCCCTGACGTGGGAGGAATCGACCACGCACCTTGACCAGTCCAGCCGGGAGGCCGCATTCAACTCGGCCAGCAGGACTTCGTGCAGCCGCTGCCACACGCCGGCCTCGTTCCAGTCCCGCAGCCGTCGCCAGCACGTCATGCCCGACCCGAAGCCGAGGTTCTGCGGCAGGTACTCCCACTGGATCCCCGTATGCAGCACGTACAAGATCCCGCACAGCACATCCCGGTCCGGCAACGGCCTGCGGCCGGGATACCGGAACCTGCGCTCACGCTGCGGCAGCAGCGGTTCCACGCGGTCCCACAACTCATCCGACACGATCCACGGCGACGTCCCCACACCAGACCGAACCCTCAACTCCCGCACCAGTCACGGCAGCCAGGAACAACCCACCGCTTTGTGTCAGCCGTTGTTAGGCCCGTTTGATACTTGATCGGCCCCCCCGCACTGGATTGTTGCGGTGCTCGCCAGCGACATCACCGAACTGCACTTGGTCGAGGACCTGCCGGCCGTGCTCCTCGAGAGTTGCCGACACCACGAGCACGGCTGCCTCGGCGTCCTCGCAGACCACGATGTGGTCCTGCACCGAGGCCAGGGCCTGGAGTCCCGTGAAGCGGCCTCCGAGGAGGTACGTCGCAGCCTGGACAATCCAGGACTCAGGCATGTTCGGGCTGAGCATGGTGACGCCCACCCCCAGGCCAACGCCGCGCCGACTGAGCGCACCCATGTACTGCGAGACCAGGTCCCGCACCTGGGCGTAGGTCAGTCGTCGGTCGCCCGCGACGAACGCCTCCGACGAGCTGTGCCGGGTCAGCGACTGGACGATAAGGTCGCTCAGGGTCGCACCGGCCGAGGCCGGCGATGCCGACGAGGAGCTCTGGGTGGTGACGGAGGGAGTCACCCTTGCAGTGTGGGCACCCGCACCATTGGGCTGCCACCCATGTTCCGCCAGGAACTACGGCTACCCCGCCAACCTCTCACCCATGGGAGCTGCGGGAGGACCGAGCCGACGAGCGATAGCGGCCGGGTGTCTGACCGACCAGCTCGGTGAAGGCGTCGATGAAGCTGCTGGGGTTCGACCAGCCCAGCCGGATCGCCGTGTCGGTGACCGAGGCACCGTCGCTGAGCTCGATCAGCGCCCGTTGGGTGCGCAGCAGGGTGCGCCACTGGTGGAAGCTCATCGACAGCTCGCTGCCGAACAGCCGGCTCAGGGTGCGTTCGCTGGCGCCGGTGCGGTGGCCTAGCTCGGCCAGGGTCGCCGAGCTTGCTGGGTTCACGTGGAGCAGGTCGGTGACCGCCTTGAGACGCCGGTCGCTCGGCTCCGGGAGGCGCATCGGCTCCTGTGCGGCGCGGGCGAGCTCGGCGAGTACGACGTCGATCAGCAGCCGCGCACGGGGGCTCTCCAGCGGCTCGCCCTCGCTCATCAGCGCCAGATAGGCCTCGCGCAGCAACGCGCTCGCCACGAAGACCGACGGCTCGGCCGGCAGCTGTCCGGTCAGCGTCACGGGCAGCGACAGCACCCGGATGTCCGTCTCGCCGTACGCCTTGCTGCCGTGCACCGCGAAAGGCGGCACCCACATGATCCGACTGGCCGGCGCCACCCAGGTGCCCACCTGGGTCACTGTGACCAGGGCCCCACGCGCGGCGTAGCGGAGCTGGCCGTAGTCGTGGAAGTGCGCAGCCACGTCGGCGCCATGGGCCAGCGGCGCCGACAACGGCGCATCGTCGGTGCAGAAGGTCGGCTCGCCGCTGGTGTCGGACACGCGATCGAGGCTACCCGCCACTGGCGGGTTATCAGAAGAACCTGGCGGGATACCGGTGGTACGCCTGGCGCCGCAGACCACATCGTGGAGACATGTCACAACAGATCAAGCTCGAGGACGCCGCGCCCGCGTCGTCCTCCCCCACCGCCACACAGACGACCGGCACGATCGCAGTCTTCGGCGCGACGGGGCAACAGGGCGGGGCGGTGGCCGACGCGCTACTGGACCGCAGGGCGCGGGTGCGGGCTTTGGTCCGCAACCCGCAGTCCGACCGGGCTCAGGCGCTGGCCGCCCGCGGCGTCGAGCTGGCGGCCATCCGGACCGACGACCCGGCGTCGCTGGCCACCGCGCTGACGGCGGTCGAGGCGTTCTACTTCATGACCCCGGAGGCGAACAGCCTCGAAGAGGTCGAGGCGGAGATCCGCGTCGGTACCGCGCTCGTCGACGCGGCGGTCGCGGCACGCGTCCCGCACGTCGTGTTCAACTCGGTCATCGGAGCGGACCGGGAGAGGGGTGTGCCGCACCACGACTCCAAGCACTGGATCGAGGAGCACCTGAGGAAGTCCGGCCTGCGGGCCGCGATGGTTCGCCCGGCCCCCTTCATGGAGGTGATGGCACCGAGCCTGGAGCACGGAGAGATCGTGCTGAGGCTGCCGATGCCGGAGGACGCTGCCCTGAAGATGATCTCGATCAGGGACATCGGCCGGGTCGCCGCCGCGCTCCTGCTCGACACCGCGGAGGCGCCCGGCGGAGCCGTCGAGCTCGTCGGCGACGAGCTGACAGGCCCCCAGATCGCCGCGGCGTTCGGCGCGCACGCCGGACTCCCGGCACGGTACGAGGCCCTGCCGTTGAGCGTGCTTCCCAGCGACCTCGACAAGGCGATGTTCCGCCAGTTCGCGGAGGCGGCGGAATACCCGTCGGACCTCGCGGTGGTGCGCTCGATCGAGCCGGCCACCCTGGACCTGGTCGAGTGGATCCGATCCACCGGCTGGACCGCGCCCACAAACATGGCTGGTTCCTGAGCCTCCAGCCGCGATGAACGGCCCCGCCGGAACTAGTCGAAGTGCCGGCGCGGCCGCCGCAGGTCCAGGCCAAGGTTGATCTTTCACCTAGGGCCTGTTGCGAAAGTGGCGCCTGCCGCGCGACGCCCGGCACGCGCTCTCGCCGCACCGCCCGGAAGCCCGAGTACGCCCAGTACGAGGGCTTCCAGGCGGCACGCCGAGAGCACGCACCGGACGCCGCGCGGCCGCCCTTCGGGCGACGACGCCACTTTCGCAACAGGCCCTAGAGCGACGAGAATTGGAGCAGGACATGAAGGCGATCACCTACACCGAGTTCGGCGGCCCGGAAGTCCTCCGCCTCGCAGAGGTCGACGAGCCGCACGCCGGACCCGGACAGGTGCGGCTGAAGGTCGTGGCGGCAGGGGTCAACCCGCTCGACTCCAAGATCCGCAACGGGTGGAGGCCGCAGGTGGCGCCGCCGTTCCCGGTGATCCCCGGCGTGGAGGCGGCCGGCGTCGTCGACGAGGTCGGCGAAGGCGTGACCGGCGTCGCGGTGGGTGACGAGGTCCTGGGCTGGACCGTCACCGGCGCGTACGCCGAGCACGCGCTGGCCGTCGACTTCGGCCCGAAGCCCGCGGACCTCGACTGGGACCTCGCCGCGGCACTGCCCGTCGCCGTCGAGACCTCGGTCCGCGTGCTCGACGCCCTCGGCGTCGGGGAAGGCGACACGCTCCTGCTGCACGGAGCCGCGGGTGTGTCCGGCGCCGTCGGTGTTCAGTTCGCGGTCGCCCGCGGCGCCACGGTCATCGGCACCGCCTCCCCCGGCAACCACGACTACCTGCGCTCGCTGGGCGCGATCCCGGTCGCCTACGGCGCCGGCCTCGCCGACCGGGTCCGCGAGGCCGCACCGCAGGGCATCGACGCCGTGTACGACACCGCGGGGGCGGGCGACCTGGAGGTGTCGATCGACCTGCGCGGCGGCACCGACCGGATCATCACCATCGCCGATCCGAAGGCCGCCGAGCTGGGTATCCCCTACTCCGGCCCCGGCGCCCCGTTCGGTTCCCGCCTCGGCGAGTACGCCCGCCTCGCAGCCGACGGCAAGCTCACGGTGCGCCTCGCGCAGAGCCTTCCGCTGGAGGATGCCGCGAAGGCGCAGGAGCTGAGCGCGAGCGGTCACGCCGCCGGGAAGCTCATCCTGCGGCCGTAGCTCAGTCACCGGCCGGCTGGGGAGGCACGACGGCAGCGCACCGGCCGGTCGTCACGGTCCTGGCGAACCCGGCCAGCTCGTCCGCCTCCACCGGTCCTGCCTGCCGCAGGTGGCCGAGACCGCGGGCGAGCAGCAGTTCCGCCTGCTGCTCGCACCACGTCCGCCCGTCCCCGGCTGCCGCGGCCACGAGGGGAAGGCCGCGGCAGCCGTCCACCAAGTCGTCGTGCAGCGCCAGCACGTCGTCCACGTGCTTGCGGGCCAGGCCGATGCCGAGGCGCTGGCCGTGCTGCTCGGCCTGGTCGCGGGCCGGCGAGCAGGGCTGACGACGACGGAGCGCACGGCGAGCGAGACGGCATCGGCGAAGATCCGGCGGGTGCTGCCCAAGCACATCGCCCGTCGGCTCGACACACTTCTGGACGCTCTCGACTTCACCGATCAGCCCGGCGAGTTCGAAACCCCGGACGCCGGACTCCTGCTCACCATCGCTGATGCGGTGCGCAACCACCGACCGGTCTCGATCCGCTACACCGACCGTGACGGACGGCGCAGCGCACGCACGCTGCACGCGTACGGGATCGTCGCCCATGCGGGCCGGTGGTACGTCACGGGCAAGGACGCCCAGATCGAAGAGGATCGAACTTTCCGGCTCGATCGCATCGCAGACGCGCGGACCCTGCCCGGCTCATTCGAAGCGCCGGCGGGTCCCGGTCCGGCACAGCGGGTGTTGTCAGGCTTCGCCACGGCTGAGTACCAGCACGAGGTGACCTTGCGGATCCACGGGACGGTTGAGCAGATCCGCGCCCATCTTCCCGCCAGCGTCGCGAGCCTGGAGGAGCACGCGCCCGTGGCAGGCGAGGACCGGGCAACCGAGCGCTGGCTCCGCGTTGAGCTGCGGGCGGAGCGGCTCGACTGGTTGCCTCCAGTACTCGCCTCACTCGACCGGCCGTTCGTCATCGAGCGCCCCGATGAACTGCGCGACCTCGTCACCGCGCTCGCCGATCGCCTCACGTCCTACGCCCGTCAAGCCTGACCGCGAGGAACCAACGTCCCGGGACAGCACACCTAGGGCTTTGAAAAGCGTAGGTCCGCCGGGGCGCGTTGGCTTGGCCCCAAGTGGTCGGCGACATACGCCGCCAGCGCCTCTCGGGACGGCTGTCCCCACTACGCGAGGGAGTGCTTTCCGGATGGATCCGTCCCTGCTGGCCCTGTGGGACCGCTACGACGTGCGCCGTCGGCCCTGCGGCACCAAGGTCTTCCACCCGAGTTGCTGGGAGAGGGGCTCAGCTGGGCTCAGGGAACCTCACGGGATGGCGCACAAGCGCAATGCGGCCGGTCAGGCCTGATCCGCAGCGCGCAGGGCCCGCGCCAGCCACTCCAGCTCCTCGGTCGCGTCGGGCGCCGAATCCTGCCCGCGCACGCGGGCGACAAGCCTGCGGTAGCGCTCCGCCCCTGCCTCGATCCCGGCCTCCAGGCTGCGCAGCACGGCGGTCCGATCGGCGTCGCCGAACAGCTCGGACAGCACCTCGACCGCCTCCGGTCCCTCGGGAGCTGCCCCGCGTTTTCTGACCTCGGCGACGGTCTGCACGACCTGCCTGGCCCACCAGATGGACGCCCCGGGGGGACGACCGCGCCCCGGTACGGGCGTGTTGAGCTCCATCCATGTGCGCAACCGGGCGCGAAAGCCGGGGTCCCGCACCAGTTCGGCCAGTTCGATCCAGGCGTCGACCTGCTCAGGTGTGGGATCGTCGGGCAATTCGATGCTGAAGGTGTGTATGCGGTCGCGCAGGTGCGGCTCGACGCCGAGACCGCCGAACACCTCCTCCTTGAACTCGTCGATGATCTGCTTGCGTTCGGCGGCGGAAAGCCGCGCCAACCGGTTCAACAGTGCTGTCTCCTCAGCGGTGGAACCACGTGTCGCCACGGTGGACAGGACGGCCCGACTCACCTTGAGCGAGCGGATCTGCGCGTCGAGCGCGGCCACGTGCGCGTCGGCGACCTCGGCGACCGTGGTCCGACCGCTCAGCACCCGGCACACGTCGTCGAGCCCGAGGCCCAACTCCCGCAGAGTGCGGACCAGCTCGACGCGGGACACGGACTCGGCGTCGTACAGCCGATAACCGCTCGCGGAGCGGGCCACGGGCGGCACCGCTCCCTCGTCCGACCAGAAGCGCAGCGTACGTACCGGAAGTCCGGTGCGGTGAGCGAGCTGGCCGATGGTGAGCACGTCGGGGCGTTCGTCGTCCATGGGCGAGATCCTGGACCCTCCAGCCGCTGGAAACTCAAGCGCTTCAGTGCGACCGGTTGCGCGAACCATTGACGCGCAAGGGATTCGATTCTACGGTCCGTCCGAATCTGCGATCGACGTTCGACATCACGAACGTTCCCCCCACGCTCAGGAGGACCCACGTGAGCCGCACCTCCCGCCTCCCCAAACGCACCACGCTTCTCGCCCTGCCCGCCGCCTTACTGCTCGCCCTCGTCCCGAGCACCGCGTCGGCCTACCCCAACCCCGGCCGCGTCACCGGCTCCACCGTCGTCCACGACCCGACGATGATCCGCACCTCCGCCGGCCGCTACCTGCTGTACGCCACCGGAGGCGGCCTGTCCTACCGCACCTCCACCGACCGGATCGCGTTCAGCGCGGGCGGCGACGCCTTCTCGGTGAAGCCGGGGTGGTGGTCGTCGTACGGTGCGAGCGAGGCGTGGGCGCCGGACATCTCGTACCAGGGCGGCAAGTACCTGATGTACTACGCCGTCTCGACCTTCGGGTCCAACAAGTCGGCCATCGGGCTGGCGACCTCCACGACCGGCCTCCCCGGATCCTGGACGGACCAGGGCACCGTCTACACCTCGGCCACCTCCAGCGACTACAACGCCATCGACCCCAACCTCTTCGTCGACGGCGACGGCAAGTGGTGGCTGTCCTTCGGGAGTTGGTGGACGGGGCTCAAGATGATCCAGATCAATCCCTCCACCGGGAAGCAGCTCTCCTCCAACACCACCCGCTACTCGATCGCCTCCCGCCCCACCGGGACCAAGGCCGTCGAGGCGCCCTACATCGTCAAGCGCGGCGGCTACTACTACCTCTTCGCCTCGTACGACACCTGCTGCGCCGGCACCAGCTCCACGTACAAGGTCAAGGTCGGGCGCGCCACCAGCGTCACCGGGCCCTACTACGACAAGAACGGCGTCTCGCTGATGAACAACGGCGGGACGCCCGTGCTGGAGTCGCACGGCAGCGTCATCGGGCCCGGTGGGCAGTCGATCATGAACGACTCCGACGGGGACCTGATCGTCTACCACTACTACGACGGCAACGACAACGGAACGCCGAAGCTCGGCGTCAACCTACTGAACTGGAGCAGCGGATGGCCCGTCGCATACTGACCCTCCTCGCGGCACTACTCCTCGCCCTGTCCGTCGGGCAGCCGTCCGCCAGCGCGGCCTCGTTCAGCAATCCGATCAAGACGCAGAAGGGCGCCGACCCCTGGATCTCGTACTACAACGGCAACTACTACCTGGTGACGACGAGTTGGACCGACGTCATCACCATGCGCAAGTCGACCACCCTCGCCGGGCTGGCCACCGCGCCCAGCGTGCAGGTGTGGAAGGGTGACGCCGCCTCGCGCTGCTGCAACATCTGGGCGCCGGAGATCCACTTCCTCAACGGGCGTTGGTACCTGTACTACGTCGCCGGGCAGAACATCTCCGACTACAACGCCACCCAGAGATCCCAGGTGCTGGAAAGCACCGGATCCGACCCGATGGGCCCGTACACCTACAAGGGCCAGCTCAACTCCTCCTGGATGCTGGACCCGACGGTCGCCACCATCAACGGCCAGCTGTACCTGTTCGGCAGCGCGAGCGGCGGCGGGACGCAGAACCTGGTCGCCGCGCGGATGTCCAACCCGTACACCCTCGCCACCGGCTTCTCCACCGTCTCCACGCCGACCTACGACTGGGAGCGCAACGGCACGGTCAACGAGGGCCCCGAGATCCTCCAGCGCGGCGGGAAGACCTTCCTGATCTACTCCGCGAGCGGCTGCTGGACCCCCGACTACAAGCTCGGCCAGCTCACCCTCACCGGCTCGGACCCCCTCTCCGCGTCCTCCTGGACGAAGAAGTCCACGCCCGTGTTCCAACGCAACGACTCCGCCGGGGTGTACGCGCCCGGCCACAACGGCTTCTTCTCCTCGCCCGACGGCACCGAGAGCTGGATCGTCTACCACGCCAACGACTCCGCCTCCGATGGCTGCGACAACGGGCGTACGACACGGGCGCAGAAGTTCACCTGGAACGCGGACGGTTCGCCGAACCTCGGTGCCCCCGTCGCGCTCGGGGCGGGCATGAGCGGGCCGTCGGGAGAGCCGGCCACCGCCTCCACGACGTACACGATCAGCAACCGCAACAGCGGCAAGTGCCTGGATGTCGCCGGGAGTTCGACGGCCGACGGCGCCAACGTCCAGCAGTACTCCTGCAACGGCGGCACCAACCAGAAGTGGCGCATCGAGGACCAGGGCGACGACACCAGCCGTCTGGTGAACGTCGCCACCGGCAAGGTCCTCGACACCGCCGACTGCTCGTCCGCCGACGGTGCCGACCTGCGCCAGTGGTCCTGGCTGAACAACACCTGCCAGCGTTTCCGGTTCCTCGTCACCGACAGCGGCTACGTACGGATCGTGAACCAGGCCACCGGCAAGGTCGCCGACGTCGCCAACTGCTCCACCGCGGACGCCGCCGACGTACGTCAGTGGTCGTGGCTCAACAACAACTGCCAGCAGTGGAAGCTGAACCCGGTCTAGAACTGTCTTGGAGCTACCAGCGGGTACACCGAACGCCCTTCCTCGCGGAAGGGCGTTCGGACGACGTCAGGCGGGTCCGCCTCAGCCCGCCTGGCCCATCCCCGCCGCGTTCGGCCAGCTCTGGGCGTTGGGCCAGCCGGTCGCGGGGGCCGTGGTCAGGCCGTTCGGCATGCCCGTCGTGCCGCGTACCTGGGCGGCGGTGAGGCCACCGCGGGCGGGGACGCCGGGCGGGGTGGGGCCCATCGGCGGCGGGGTCATCGCGGCGGCGGCCGGAACCGGTGCCGCCGCCGGGGCGGGGGCCGCGGGCGGGAACGGGGCCGCGGGCGGGAACGGAGACGCCGGTGGGATCGGGGACGCCGGCGGGATCGGGGACGCGGGCGGGACCGGCGTCGGGAAGGCCACCGGAGCGGGGGGCGCGGCCGCGGGCGCCGGCGCAGGGGCCGGGGTGGCGACGGGCTGGGGGAAGGTCTGGGCCGCGGCCGGCATCGGCATTCCGGTGCCGTTGGACGGGGCGGGAGCCTGGGCGGCCGCGGGCATCGGCATCTGGGGGGCCGCAGCGGGTGCCAGCCCCTGGGCGCCGACGGCCTGAGCGGCGAGGCCCTGGAGACCGGCGCCGTTCGTCGCGCTGACCAGGCGGTCCACTGCCGCCGTACCCGAGCTGTACTGGGTCCCTGTACCCAGCTCGGGTACGGCGGCTCCCCTCCTGGTCCCGTAGAGCACCTGTTCCAGGCCGGACACCAGGCGACGCACGTCCACCTGGGGGCGCACCACGAGCCGCAGGAAGCGGCTTGACGAGCCGATCTTGTTGCCGCACTCACGGACCAGGATCCGGTGCTCGGTGAGCAGCCGGTCCCGGACCACGGTGCCCTCGGCGCCCACGGGGAGGCGCACGAAGAGGAAGTTGCCCTGCGACGGGTAGACCGTCAGGCCGGGCAGCGCGGAGAGCTGGCTCGCCATGTCGAGACGGTCCCGGCGCACCTGCTGGAGGCTCTGCGCGTACTCGGAGCCGTGCTCCTTGAGCATGAAGACGACGTGCTCGGCGAAGGAGTTGAGGTTCCACTTGGGCAGCATGGAGCGGATCCGGCCGGCCAGGGCCGGGTTGGCGACCAGGTAGCCGAAGCGGATGCCGTGCAGGCCGAAGTTCTTGCCGAGGCTGCGCAGGACGACGACGTTCGGGCGCAGCATCGCCTCGTGCACGACGCTGGGTTCGGCCTCGGCGTCGGCGAACTCCAGGAACGACTCGTCGATCACGATCAGGTCGAGGTCGGCCATCGCGTCCATGAACTGCACGACGGCGTGCTTGTGCAGGAAGCCGCCGTCGGGGTTGTTCGGGTTGCAGATGACGGCGACACGGGTGCCGCGGGCCCGGATGAACTCGGCGTACTGCGCGAGGTCGAGGGCGAACCCGCTGGACTCCTGGAGCGGGAACATGTCGACCCGCTTGCCGGTCTCCATCGGCTGGTCGGTCCAACGGCCGAACGTGGGGACGGGGATGGCGAGGGACTCCCGGACCAGGAGGTGGTCGATCCAGGTGATCAGCTCCGTCGAGCCGTTGCCCATCGCCACGCACTGCGGCGGAAGCTGGAGGAGGTTGCACAGCTCGGCCGTGATCGTGTCGGCGCTGCTCGGGTAGTACGTGACGATGTCGCGGAGGCGTCCCGCCATCTCCTCGAACATCGCCGGAGTGGGGAAGTACGGATTGCAGGGGATGCAGAAGTCCACCGGGCCGGTTCCCTCGCCGCCCTCTCGCGTCAACGCCGCCATGGAGGGGCTGTGCGCCGCGGTGCTGCGGAACAGCGAGGTGACGTTGTCGGCCATGGAACCTCCGTATGGGGCGGGTCCGGTGGGGACGGCCGGGCCCGTCGTCTATGGATGGCCCGCGCGGGGGAGCGCGGGCCATCCATGGATACGGAGGCGGGTGCGGAGCCGTTCAACGCGTTTTCAGCTGCCGAAGGAGTGCACCGTCGTCGTGCGGTACGTCTGTCCCGGTCGCAGCACGGTCGAGGGGAACGACGGCTGGTTGGGGGAGTCCGGGAAGTGCTGGGTCTCCAGGCACAGGGCGTCGCCCTGGCGGTAGACGCGGCCGCCGCTGCCGACCAGGGTGCCGTCGAGGAAGTTGCCCGAGTAGAACTGCAGGCCCGGTTCGGTGGTCGCGATCCTCAGGGTGCGGCCGGAGGCGGGGTCCCGGAGCGTGGCGACGTGCTCGGGGTGGTCCGTGAGGCCCTTGTCGAGGACGTAGTTGTGGTCGACGCCCTTGCAGTGCAGCAGCTGTTCGTGGGCGACACGCAGGTCCCGGCCGACCGCCTTGGCCTCCCGGAAGTCGAAGGGGGTGCCCGACACGTCCGCCGGCGCGCCGGTGGGGATGAGTCCCGCGTCCACGGGCAGGTAGCGGGAGGCGGCGATCCGGAGCTCGTGGTCGTGGACCGAGCCGCTGCCCTCGCCGGCGAGGTTCCAGTAGACGTGACTGGTGAGGTTGACGACGGTGGGTCGGTCGGTGGTGGCCTCGTAGTCGACGCGCCAGTCGCCGTCGCCGGTGAGGGTGTACGTCACCTTCACCGTCAGGGTGCCCGGGTAGCCCATCTCGCCGTCGGCGCTGGTGAGGTGCAGGCGCAGGCCGATGTCCTGGCCCTCGGTGAACGGCTCGACGTCCCAGACGCGCCGGTCGAAGCCCTCCGTACCGCCGTGCAGGCTGTTGTCGCCGTCGTTGACGGGCAGCTGGTGGCTCTCGCCGTCCAGGGTGAAGCGGCCCTTGGCCAGGCGGTTGCCGAACCGGCCGATCAGCGCTCCGAAGTACGGGCTGCCGGCGACGTAGTCCTCGATGGTGTCGAAGCCGAGGGAGACGTTGGCGTACCGGCCGTGCCGGTCGGGGATCTCCAGGGACTGGACGATCCCGCCGTAGTCGAGGACCTTCAGCCGGGTCCCGCCGTTCTCCAGCGACCAGCTGGAGACCTCGGTGCCGTCGGCCAGTGTGCCGAAGAGCGTCTTCACCATTTCCTGCCTTCCCCGGACAAAGACGACGCCGACATCGGAAAACGCCGACAAAGAAACGGGCCCCGCCGGAAGGCGGGGCCCGTTCACCGGCTCACGAACCGGACTTGCGCTTGTTCCACACGTCGAAGCCGACCGCGGCCAGCAGGGCGAGGCCCTTGATGACCTGCTGCCAGTCGGTGCCGACGCTGAGGAGGTTCATGCCGTTGTTCAGCACACCGAGGACGAGACCACCGATGATCGCGCCGAGGACGGTACCGACACCGCCGCTCATGGACGCGCCACCGATGAACGACGAGGCGATGGCCTCGAGCTCGAAGTTGAGGCCCGCCTTCGGCGAGGCCGCGTTCAGACGGGCGGCGACCACCAGACCCGCCAGGGCCGCGAGCGCGCCCATGTTCAGGAAGACGAGGAAGGTGACCTTCTTGTCCTTGACGCCGGACAGCTTCGCGGCCGGCAGGTTGCCGCCGATCGCGTAGATGTGACGGCCGAAGACGGCGTTGCGCATGAGGTAGCCGTAGCCGACCACCAGCAGGCCGAGGACGATCAGGATGATCGGCGCGCCCTTGTAGCTGGCGAGCAGCATCGTGACGGTGAGGATCGCGGCGGCGATGGCGACGAGCTTGAGCAGGAAGAGGTTCGTGGGCACCACGTCGAGCGCGAACTCCTGCTGACGCTTGCGGTCGCGGACCTCCTGGAGGACCACGAAGGCCAGCAGGGCGAAGCCCAGCAGCAGCGTGAGGTTGTGGTAGTTCGTGTTCGGACCGACCTCCGGCAGGAAGCCGTTGCCCATCTTCTGCAGGCCGTCCGGGAACGGGCCCAGGGTCTGGCCCTTCAGGAACATCTCCGTCAGACCACGGAAGATCAGCATGCCCGCGAGGGTGACGATGAACGAGGGTATGCCGAGGTAGGCGATCAGGTACCCCTGCACCGCGCCGGCCACCGCGCCGATGGCCAGGCACAGCACCAGCGCGAGCGGCCACGCCATGCCGTGCTGCACCGTCAGTACGGCCGCGAAGGCGCCGGTGAACGCCGTCACCGATCCGACGGACAGGTCGATGTGACCCGCGATGATCACCAGCATCATGCCGATCGCGAGGATCAGGATGTAGCTGTTCTGCAGGACCAGGTTGGAGACGTTGCGCGGCAGCAGCAGGTCGCCGCCGGTCCACACCTGGAACAGGACCACGAGCAGGCCGAGCGCGATCAGCATGCCGTACTGCCGCATGTTGCGGCGCAGGCCGTCCAGCATCAGCTGCAACAGTCCGCTGCCGGTGGCCGAGCCCCCGCTCTTCCCGGGCGGAGCCGCCGCCGGGGTCTTGGTCACGTCCGTGCTCATCGGGTTACCTCTTTGTCCTTCGTCATCTGACGCATCAGCACTTCCTGCGTGGCCTCGGCCCGCGGGAACTCGCCCGTGAGCCGCCCGGCGGCCATCGTGTAGATGCGGTCGCACATGCCGAGCAGTTCGGGCAGCTCGGAGGAGATGAAGACGACCGCCTTGCCCTGGGCGGCCAACTGGTCGATGACCGTGTAGATCTCGTACTTGGCGCCGACGTCGATGCCGCGCGTGGGCTCGTCCAGGATCAGCACGTCCGGGCCCGCGAAGATCCACTTGCTGAGGACGACCTTCTGCTGGTTGCCGCCGGACAGCCTGCCCACCGTCTCGAAGACGGTCGGGGCCTTGATGTTCATGGACTTGCGGAAGCCCTCGGCGACCTTCCGCTCCTCGTGCTCGTCGACCACGCCCCGCTTGGCGACCTTGTTCAGGGCGGTCAGCGAGATGTTGCGGTTGATGTCGTCGATGAGGTTGAGACCGTAGTGCTTGCGGTCCTCGGTGACGTACGCGATGCCGTGTCCGATCGCCTCGGCGACGGACTTCGTACGGATCTCGGTGCCGTCCTTGAGGACCGTGCCGCCCGCGTGCCGGCCGTAGGAGCGCCCGAAGACGCTCATCGCCAGCTCGGTGCGGCCCGCGCCCATCAGACCCGCGATGCCGACGATCTCCCCGCGCCGCACCTGGATCGACACGTCGTCGACGACCTTGCGCGTCTGGTCGATCGGGTGGTGCACGGTCCAGTTGCGGATCTCCAGCGCGGGGGCCGCGCCCTTCTCGGGCTCGTGCGGGGTGCGCTCGGGGAAGCGGTGGTCCAGGTCGCGGCCGACCATGCCGCTGATGATCCGGTCCTCGGTCGTCTCCGGCGCCTTCACATCGAGCGTCTCGATGGTCTGGCCGTCGCGGATGATCGTCACCGAGTCGGCGACCTTGCGGATCTCGTTGAGCTTGTGGGAGATGATGATCGAGGTGATGCCCTGCTTCTTCAACTCCAGGATGAGATCGAGCAGTTTGTCGCTGTCCTCGTCGTTGAGCGCCGCGGTGGGCTCGTCGAGGATGAGCAGCTTCACCTTCTTGGAGAGCGCCTTCGCGATCTCCACGAGCTGCTGCTTGCCCACGCCGATGTCGGCGACGCGGGTCTCCGGGTGGTCGTGCAGACCGACCCGGCGCAGCAGCTCGGTGGCGTGCCGCAGGGTCTCCCGCCAGTCGATGAACCCGCCCTTGGCGTGCTCGTTGCCGAGGAAGATGTTCTCCGCCAGGGAGAGGTACGGCGACAGCGCCAGCTCCTGGTGGATGATCACAATGCCGTGCTGCTCGCTGGCCCGGATGTCCTTGAACGAACAGACCTCTCCCTCGAAGAGGATGTCGCCCTCGTACGTGCCGTGCGGATGGACGCCGGAGAGCACCTTCATCAAGGTGGACTTTCCGGCGCCGTTCTCACCGCAGATGGCGTGGACCTCGCCCTGACGGACGGTCAGGGAGACGTCCGACAGCGCTTTGACGCCGGGAAAGGTCTTGACGATCGAGCGCATTTCCAGGACGGGTCCCGCCATGGTCGTGCCTTCCAATCAGAGTGTGTTGACGGGCGGTTCGGCGCTTACTTGAGCTGGTCCGCCGTGTAGTAACCGCCCTGCACGAGCTCCTTCTCGTAGTTGCTCTTGTCGACGCCCACCGGCTGCAGCAGGTAGGCGGGGACGACCTTGGTGCCGTTGTCGTACGACTTGGTGTCGTTGATCTCGGGCTTCTTGCCGTTCAGGGAGGCGTCGACCATGTTCGTGGCGACCTGGGCGAGCTTGCGGAGGTCCTTGTAGACGGTCATCGACTGCTGGCCCGCGATGATCGACTTCACCGAGGCGAGCTCGGCGTCCTGGCCGGTGATGACCGGCAGCGGCTTGGCCTTGGTGCCGTAGCCGTCCGACTTCAGCGCGGCGATGATGCCGATGGAGATGCCGTCGTACGGCGAGAGCACCGCGTCGACCCTGCCCTTGGTGTAGGACGAGGTGAGGTTGTCCTCCATGCGCTTCTGGGCGGTGGCGCCGTCCCAGCGCAGGGTGGTGACCTGGGTGAGCTTGGTCTGGCCGGACTTGACCACCAGCTTCTTCTTGTCGATGTACGGCTGGAGCACGCTCATCGCACCGTTGAAGAAGTACTTGGTGTTGTTGTCGTCGTTGGAGCCGGCGAACAGTTCGATGTTGAACGGGCCCTTGCCGCTCGCCAGGCCCAGCTTGTCGACGATGTACTGGCCCTGGAGCTTGCCGACCTTCTCGTTGTCGAAGGACGCGTAGTAGTCGACGTTCTTCGTGCCGAGGATCAGGCGGTCGTAGGAGATGACCGGGATCTTGGCGTCGGCGGCCTGCTGGAGGACGTTGTTCAGCGACTTGTTGTCGATGGCCGCGATCACGAGGGCCTTGACACCCTGGGTGATCAGGTTCTCGATCTGCGAGACCTGCTGGTCGGGGTCGTCCTCGCCGTAGACCAGCTTGGTCTTGTAGCCCTTGGCCTCGAGGTCCTTGACGACGTTCTTGCCGTCGGAGATCCAGCGCTCGGAGGACTTGGTCGGCATCGAGATGCCGATGGTGCCGCCCTTGGCGTCCCCCTTGTCCTCCTTGCTGCCGCCCTCCCCGCTCTGGCCACAGGCGGACAGGGTGAGGGCGAGGGAGGCGGCTCCGGCGACGGCGGCGAGAGCGGCTCTGCGGTTACGCATGGTCATCATCCTTGATGTTTTGTGCAGGGGTCGGTCTCGCGATGCGAGGAACACTCCCGGCGCGGTCGGGTGCCGGGAACACCGAACAGATGTGTGGGATTCTGCGTGCCTGTGTCGGCTTCTGTGAAGCGAGGTTTCCGGAACGTTATGACCCGATGTCGAACCTGTTCAGTTCGCCGGGCAGCCGGGACCCAAGCGGAGCCATGTCACCGGCCGCGCCATGGCGCTCCAGCAGGTCCAGGGCGAGCCGGCCGCGCCGCACCCGCTCCTTGGCCGTGGACAGCGTCAGCTCCCGCATGTGGTGCCCGTACGGGTAGATCCCGGGCGCCTTGGACAGGCCGAACTTCAGGTACAGCGGCGCGCCGCGGCGGATCAGCTCCGCGACCTCGTACATCCGGATGTAGCCGCCCAAGTCGTCGGGCGCTTCAATGTACATGTCCATGGGAGCGCCCGACACCCGCCGGATCTCCGTGAGATGATCGAGCGTCAGGTCGCTGGGCACGTTGATCGAGTCGCCGCCCAGACGCTCGTACACCGCGTACGCCGTCGGGTTGACCGGACCGATGAGCGCGGACACCTTCAGCGTGGTGTCGGCCGGGATGATGCCGGCCACGCGCGCCCGGTGCAGCGTCCACAGCACGCCCTCGTCGGCCACGAGCAGGCACTTGACGCCCAACTCCGTGGCCCGCACGGCGTCTTCGACACAGCCGGCCACGGCGTCGTGGCCGCGGGCTCTGAGGCCCCCGCCACGCGAGTCGGTACGGGTGGAGCCGCCGATGTCCCAGGTGCCGCGCGGGCCGGTGAAGAGGCACAGCTCGATGTCGCGCTCGCCGGTGGCCTCGACCATCTCGGTGATCTCGGCGTCGGTCAGCATCCAGATACCGCTGCCCTGGCTGATCCGGTGGATCGGCACGTCGAGGCGCGAGGCCTCCTTGAGGACGACGGCCAGGGCTTCGGGACCCTCGCACGAGGGGATCTCGGTGCGCCAGCGGCCGCCACCCGGGAAGGTGTGGGGCGAGGCGTCGGCGGGGGAGAGTTCGGGCGCGCCCAAGCCGAGCGCGGCGAGCGCCTGCTCACCGGGTCGACGGGGCGCCGTGGCGGAGGCGTCGGTCACTGAGTGTCCTTCGTGTTCGAGATTTCGGGCGAGGTTCGCGACTCAAGGCGTACGTATCTGGGTGTACGCCGGTACGGGGACCGTCAGGTTGCCCCCGTACCGGCGTACGTCTATGGGCGGAGCAGGACCTTGCCCACCTTCGGATCGCCGGACCCCACCAGCTCGATGGCCTGCGAGAACTCGGCGAGCGGCAGTTCGTGCGTGATCAGCGGCGTCGGATCGAGCAGCCCGGCCCCGAAGACCCGCACGGTGTGCGCCCAGGCGTCCGGCGCAGCCCCGAAGACGGTGTGCACCTCCAGCTGCCGTACGACCAGGTCGGTGGGGTCGAGCCCCTCCGCGCCCGGCGCCGGGATACCGGTCAGGACCAGTCGGCCGCCGCGCCTGAGCAGCGCGGCGGAGGTCCGCGCGGCGGACGCGGACCCGGCGGTCTCGATCACCACGTCGAAGTCGTCGGGGAGCTCCTCGTCGCGCAGCCGGAAGTCGGTCGCCCCGTACTGCCGCGACAGCGCCTCCCGGTCGCCCTTGGTACCGACGACGAGCAGCTCGGCCGGGGAGCCCGCCTTGAGGAACTGCACGGCGAACATGCCGAGCGTCCCGGTGCCGACCACCGCGACCCGCTCACCGGGCCGGGCGTTCGCCTTGATCGCGGCGGCCGCGATGCAGGCGGCCGGCTCGAGCAGGGCGGCGGCGGACAGGTCGGCGTCGTCCGGCAGGGCGTGCAGCAGCCGCGCGGGGAGGGTGAGCGTGGTCGCCATCGCCCCCGGCTGCGTGAAGCCCGTCTCCTCGTAGCCGGCCGTGCACAGGGTCGTCTCGCCCGCGTGGCAGCGGTCGCAGACCTGGCAGTTGCGGAAGCCCTCGCCGACGACCTTGCGGCCGACCAGGGAGTCCGGGACGCCGGAGCCGACCGCCTCCACCGTCCCGGACCACTCGTGGCCCGGGGTCAGCGGATAGCGGACGTAACCCTCGGGCCGGTTGCCCTGGTAGACCTCGCGGTCGCTGCCGCAGATGCCCACGGCGTGCACCCGGACGAGGGCCTCACCGGCCTCCGGCTGCCGGGGCTCGTGCGAGGTGAGCCGGTGCTCGCCCGGCGCCTCGACGACGACCTCGGTGCTCACTTGGAGCCCTTCGGCTTGCGCTGCTCCCAGCCCTCGGCCCACAGGTCGAAGCGGGCCTGCTGCTGCGGGAACTCGGCGGCCGCGTCGACGTCCAGCTCCACACCGAGACCCGGCGCGTCGGAGAGGTGGAAGTAGCCGTCCACGACCTGCGGCGCGCCCTTGACGACCTTCTTGATGTCGGCGTCCGCGAAGTCGTTGAAGTGCTCGAGGATCTTGAAGTTCGGCGCGGTGAAGCCGACCTGGAGGGAGGCGGCGGTCAGGACCGGCCCGCCCACGTTGTGCGGGGCCACCAGCATGTAGTGGGTCTCGGCGGTGGCGGCGAGCTTGCGGGTCTCCCAGATGCCGCCGATGTGGCCGACGTCGGGCTGGATGATGTCCACGGCCTGGCTCTCGAAGAGCTCCCGGAACTCGATCCGGTCGTGGATGCGCTCACCGGTGGCGACCGGCATGTCGACCTTGGCGGCGACCTTCTCCAGCGCCTTCAGGTTCTCCGGCGGGACCGGCTCCTCCAGCCAGGCAGGCTTGAAGGGCGCGAGCTCCTTGGCCAGGCGCACCGCGGTGGCGGGGGAGAAGCGGCCGTGCATCTCCAGCATCAGCTCGGCGTCCGGGCCGATGGCGTCCCGGACGGCCTCGATGAGGGAGACGGCGTACAGGCTCTGCTCGTGGTCGAGCTCGAAGTGACCGGTGCCGAACGGGTCGATCTTGAGCGCCTTGTAGCCGCGCTCCATGACCCCGCGGGCGGCCTTGTGGTAGGCCTCGGGGGTGCGCTCGGTGGTGTACCAGCCGTTGGCGTAGGCCTTGACCTTGTCGGTCACCTTGCCGCCCAGCAGCTGCCAGACCGGCACGCCGAGGGCCTTGCCCTTGATGTCCCAGCAGGCCATCTCGATGACCGCGATGCCGGACATCACGATCTCGCCCGCGCGGCCGTAGTCGCCGTACTTCATCCTCTTGACGAGGTCCTCGACAGCGAACGGGTCCGAGCCGAGAATGTGATTGGCCTCGGCCTCCCGCAGGTAGCCGAGCAGCGCGTCGGTGTGGCCCAGCATCCGGGTCTCGCCGACTCCGGTGATGCCCTCGTCGGTGTGCACCTGGACGTAGGTCAGGTTGCGCCACGGCGTCCCGACCACGTGTGTGCTGATTCCGGTGATGCGCACGGCAGTTGCCCCTTGCTGCTTCGTCGGTAAGCGTACGTCGGCTGGTATGGGTGCGTCTCGTCGTGTTCGAGATTTCGTCACACGTTCGAAATGCTGGGCAGACAGTAAGGACGGGGCGCCTCGAGTGTCAATGGGTCGCACACATAACGGTTTCGACAGTTTCGATGGTCGGTTTCGAGGTGATCTCGGGGAGAACGGGTGGTGATGTTGCGATTCCCGGGGGAAGCCGCAAGTTGGAGCGGAATGGTGGGCGGTTTCCTTCAGGGGTGCGCCGGAACGGCGAGTTTCCCACACAACTTTCACAGAGGACCCTAGGAACGTCACCTGGCCGGAACTTAGTCTTCCCGCGTCATGGACTACTGCCACCCGTGCCGACGGCACCTCAACGGCGCCCTCGCCTGCCCGGGCTGCGGCGCCCCAGCGGAATCTCTACGCGCGTACGCGCAGCAGACGGACGCGCAGCAGGCGGACGCCTACGACGCCCAGGGCGACGAGAGCACCCACGGCCACGAGGCCGAGGCCGAGGCCGGCGCGGACGACCGGGGCGGCGAGGACGAGGGTGCGCCGCGTGGGCGGGCGGCCCGGCGTGGGGACCAGGGCCGTCGGCGGGGGCGCGGGCGGGAGGCCGTCGAGGAGGCGACCGGGCCCGCCGGTGCGGGCGCGAGCCGCCGGGACCGCAAGGCGGCCGCGCACCGGCGGCGCCGTCGACGTGTTCTGCTGGTCGCGGCCGGCTTCGTGCTGGCGGCGGGCGGTCTGAGCCTCGCGGAGCTGGGCAAGGACGCGCCGGGCTCGCACCCCAAGGAGGCGAGCGCCGGGGACGCCTCGGCGGAGGGCGGCACCTCGGAGGAGGCGGAGGAGACGGCTCGCCCGGCGGAGGCCCCCAACGGTAAGGACAGCGGCGGGAGTTCGGCGTCGGCCTCCCCGGACGCCTCGGCGTCCGCGTCGCCCTCCGCGTCCCCGTCGGAGAGCGAGTCGGGCAAGCCCGAGGACGACAAGGACAAGGACGCCCAGTCGGCCACGAAGGCCCCGCGGCCCACCAGCCCGACGACGGCCCCGCCCGCGAACCCCACCCCGACGACCGCCCCCACCTCCGCCCCGACCACATCGAAGCCGGAGCCGGCCCCGTCACCTTCGGAGACGTGCAACCGCTTCTTGTGGTGGTGCACTTAGGGCCTGTCGTTCGGATCAGGCCCTAAGTGCACAGGCGTCGCCCGCGCATTGGGTCTCACCATTCGTTTTCGGCCAACTGCCGGGGCGTGGGACCCGTCTTGAACGTCGCCCAGACCGTCTTGCCGACCACGTGTTCGGTCACGCCGAAGTCGTCGGCCAGCTCGCGCGCCAGCAGCAGGCCGCGGCCTGAGCATTCGTCAGGGTGCGGGTCGGGGCGCGGGTGTTGGACGGTCAGTCGGCGGTCGCCGGTGTCGCGGACCTCCAGGCGGATCACCGTGCCGTCGAGAGAAAGGTTCACGCAGTACTCCCGGCCGGGGGGCGCGCCGTGCAGCAGGGCGTTGGTGGCGAGTTCCGACACGCAGAGGCGTATGTCGTCCAGCCGGTCCGTGCAGCCCCAGTCCCCGAGGACCTGGAGGGCGAAGTCCCGGGCTTCGCGCACGGAGGTGCGTGAGCGGGGGAAGCGGCGTTGCCGTGGCGCGGGCATGGCGGGCGTCCTCCGTGGTTCCTGGGGCGTCCAGCGGGCCGTCACGTTACTTCTGTTCACGAAAAGCGGCAAGGTCGGGCCAAAGGTGCGGGGAATGGGAGCGGTTCGGACGCGTCGCCTAACGTGTAGGGCACCAAAGGCCGGAGAGCCCCGACGGGAGGACGTCTTGAGCGCGAGCAGCTGGGTCAGCACGTCGTTGCCGTACCTGACGCCCCGCCGGTCGGGACACGGTGACGCCTGGGGCGCCGAGGCGGCGGCCCGAGGGCGACGGGGCGGCCAGCGGATCGCGCACGCCGGCGAGGTACCCGCGCCGGCCGCGGTCGCCGAGCTGTTCGACATCGCCGAGGGCGAGCCCGTCGTCGTACGGCGACGGCTGATCCTCCTCGACGAGGAGCCGAACGAACTGACCGACACCTACTACCCGATCGGCATCGCCCGCGACACCGCCCTCGCCCGCCCCGCCAAGATCCCCGGCGGCGCCGTCACCCTCCTCGCCGAACTGGGGCACGTCGGCGCCCTGGTCCGGGAGGACGTGACCGCCGGGATGCCCGACGAGGAGGAGCGTACGACCCTGCGTACCGCGCCCGGCGAGCCCGTACTCCGGCTGACGAGGCAGACGCTCGACCGCGACGGCCGGCCGATCCAGGTCGACCGTATGGTGATGCCCGCCTTCCGGCAGCGACTGCGCTACGAGATCAGGATCGGATGACGTCGTGCCCAAGGCCGAACCGGACGCCCCCGACCGCCGTTCGCTGCACGAGCGGATCGCGGCCGACCTGCGGGACGAGATCATGGGCGGAGAACTGCCGCCGGGCGCCAACCTGCCGTCCACCGCACGGCTGAAGACCCGTTTCGACGCCTCCAACGCCACCGTGCAGAAGGCCCTGTACCTGCTGAAGGAGGAGGGCCTGGTGATCGGCCGGGCGGGCGCGGCGGTCACGGTCCGCGAGCACCGCCGGCGCACGGTGCGGCCCGCCGCCTCCATGACCACGGGCGGCCCCGGGCAGACCTACCGCTGGCTCACCGAGGCGGCCGGGTGCGGCACCCAGGCCCGCAGCGTGATCCTCGACGTCGCCGAGTGCCGCCCGCCCGCCGACGTCCGCGCGGCCTTGGGCCTCCCGGAGGACGGCACGGTGTTACGGCGCTGCCAGCTCCTGCTGGTCGACGACGAACCCGCCGAACTGGTCACCTGCTACTACCCCTGGGAGATCGCCCGGGACACGGCGCTGATGGACCGCCGCCGGATCAGGGGCGGAGCACCCGCACTCCTCGCGCAACTCGGCCACCCGCCCCGCCGGAGCGTGGACCGGGTCTCCGCCCGTGTCCCCACCCAGGAGCAGTGCCGGGCGCTCCGGCTGACCAGCGGCACCCCGGTCCTGCGCACGCTCCGCATCGTCCACAGCGAGGGCGAACGGCCCGTCGAGGCGACGGTGATGGTGAAGGCGGGGCACCTCTACGAGGTGCAGTACGAGTTCGTGCCCGAGTGAGCCGGCGGAGCGAGGCCGCGCGACCCGGGCGGGCGCAGTGCGAGG
Organism: Streptomyces sp. NPDC048751; assembly: GCF_043198595.1. Classification (NCBI taxonomy): domain Bacteria; kingdom Bacillati; phylum Actinomycetota; class Actinomycetes; order Kitasatosporales; family Streptomycetaceae; genus Streptomyces; species Streptomyces sp. NPDC048751. The sequence continues at coordinate 216,826 of NZ_JBICUX010000009.1, read as the reverse complement.
ACCCCTTACTCGGCGGTGTCCGTGTGCAGCATCCGTGCCAGCAGTCCGCGCAGCACCAGTCGCTCCTCCTTCGACAGCCCGGCCAGCGGCTCCCGGGCGAAGCGCAGCGACTCGCGCAGTCCCCGGGCCACCCGGCGCCCCTCGTCCGTCGCCGCCGCGACCTTCACCCGGCGGTCGGCCGGGTCCGGGCGCCGCTCGACCAGACCGCGTGACTCCAGCCGGTCCACGATCCCCGTCACGTTCGACGGCTCGCACTTCAGCTTCACCGCCAGCTTGCGCATCGGCAGCGGCTCCAGGGTGAGCAGGCTGAGCAGCCGGGCCTGCGCGCCGGTGAGCGCGTGACCGGCGGCGGCTTCCTCGTAGTCCTCGTAGTAGCGGGCCACGACCTCCCCGATCAGCTCGACGACTTCCAGCGTCAGGGCGTCGGGTCGGCGGGTCTGCTGTGGTGTGGCCATGCGATCCAGGGTACCCGGTTACTTGACAACCTGAAATATTCAGGAGCATGGTTGTTTCAGGTACTGAAGTAAATGACTCAAGCAAGTGAAAGGCCGTAGTCATGATCAACCGCGAATGGCACCTGCTCAGCCGCCCGGTCGGCTGGCCGAAGCCCGAGGACTTCGCCCTGGTCGAGGCGGAGGTCCCCACGCCGGGCGAGGGTCAGGTGCTGGTGCGGAACAAGTACCTCTCCGTCGACCCCTACATGCGGGGCCGCATGAGCGCCGCCAAGTCCTACGTCGCCCCCTTCGAGCTCGGCAAGGCCATGCAGGGCGGCGCCGTCGGTGAGGTCGTCGCCTCCAACGCCGAGGGCTTCGCCGTCGGCGACCATGTGCTGCACTTCCTCGGCTGGCGCGAGTACGCGGCGCTGAACGCGAAGAACGCCGTCAAGGTCGACCCCGAGGCCGCGCCGCTGTCGACGTACCTCGGCGTGCTCGGCATGACCGGCCTCACCGCCTACGCCGGCCTGCTGCGCACCGCCGCCTTCAAGGAGGGCGACTCCGTCTTCGTCTCCGGCGCGGCCGGCGCCGTCGGCAGCCAGGTCGGCCAGATCGCCAAGCTCAAGGGCGCCTCCCGGGTGATCGGCTCCGCCGGCTCCGACGAGAAGGTCAAGCTCCTCGTCGAGGAGTACGGCTTCGACGCGGCCTTCAACTACAAGAGCGGCCCCGTGAGCGAGCAGCTGCGCGAGGCCGCGCCCGACGGTGTGGACGTCTACTTCGACAACGTCGGCGGCGACCACCTCGAGGCGGCCATCGGCTCCCTCAACGAGAAGGGCCGCATCGCCGTCTGCGGCATGATCTCGGTCTACAACAACACCGAGCCCGCCCCCGGCCCGAAGAACCTCGCCCGCCTCATCCAGACCCGCGGCCGCATCGAGGGCTTCCTCGTCGGCGACCACTACGACCTCCAGCCCCAGTTCGTCCAGGAGGTCGGCCCCTGGGTCGCCTCGGGTGAACTCAAGTACCGCGAGACGGTCGTCGAGGGCATCGAGAACAACCTGGAGGCGTTCCTCGGGGTCCTGCGAGGCGACAACACGGGCAAGATGATCGTCAAGCTGTAGGCACCCGGCGGAAGGCCGCACCCCGGAGGTGGGGTGCGGCCTTCACCCGTCCCCGGACCAGGACTACCCCGCAGCCAGCGCAGCCCTGTGCACCGCCCCCACCAACCGCTCGTTCTCCGGCGCCGCCCCACCCGGGAACGCGTTCCGCCGCCGTGTGTAGCCGTACGCCAGCCCACTGCGCGGATCCGCGAACGCCTGACTGCCACCCGCACCGCTGTGCCCGAAGGCACCCGCGCCCAGGAACGCGTGCCACGTGTCAGCGGTCGCCTGGAAACCGAGCCCGTACGACTTGTGCGTGCGGGCCACCAGGTCGTACCCCACGGAGTGGAACTGCCCGAACTCCGCCGCCGTGTCCTCCTTCAGCAGCGGTGCCTTCCCGTCCACCTCACTGATCGCCGCCGCGTACATCCCGGCGAGCCCGCGCGCGGAAGCGACCCCACCGACCGACGCCGGCCCCTTCGCGCGGACCGTACGGTCGTTGGGCAGGGCCACCAGGTCGGTGGGATCGTCGGTGTGCCGGTTGAAGGCGATGGACGTGAGGGTGTGCGGCCCCGAGGGCAGCGAGTCGAGGAGCGCCTGCTGCTTGGCGGTCGGCTCCATCGGCTGCACCGGCCGGAAGCGGGGCTCGTGCACGGCCGGCAGCCCCAGGAAGAAGTCCAGCCCGTAAGGAGCGCGGACCCGTTCCTCGTACACCTCCTGGAGCGTACGGCCCGTGGCCCGCCGTACGACCTCGCCGGTGAGCGCGCCGATGACCAGCGCGTGGTAGCCGAAGGCCGTGCCCGGGCGCCAGAACGGGCGCTGGTCGGCGAGGCGTTCGGCGAGCAGCCGGTCGTCGGCCAGCTCCGCCGCCGTGAAGCCGGTGTCGGTGCCGACGAGCCCCGCCCGGTGGGCGAGCAGTTCCCGCAGGGTCAGGGCGCCCTTGCCCTCGGCGCCGAACTCCGGCCAGTAGTACGTCACCTTGCGGTCGAGTTCCAGCGTGCCGTCCTGGACGAGGAGCGCGACCACGAGGTGCGCGGCGCCCTTGGTGGACGAGTACACGCCGTACAGGGACCCGGCGTCCACGCCGTCCCCGGCCCACAGGTCGACGACCCGGCGTCCACCCACGTAGGCGCTCAACTGTCCCTCGTAATCGGGCCGTTCACTGGCCACGAAAGCGGCGAACTCCTCCCGCACGGCCTCGTAGCCGTCGGCGACGGTGCCCTGGATCTCCTGCGTCATCCGCTCTCCTCAACTTCAGCCGCTGTGTGCGTGTGCCATGGTGAACACTGCCCGTCCGACCTGGGTGAATTCTCAGCTGCTGTGGATCGGTACGGTGAGCGGGCCCTTTCGACTCAACGCCCCCACGGACCGACCGCGAGCGATCAGGCCGCCCCTCGATAGAGTTCGGCCATGCGTGATCTCGGGGCGGGTTTCGGTTATCTCCTGAAGGGCCAGCGATGGGTGGCCCGGCACGGCAAGCAGTACGGCTTCGGGCTCGTCCCCGGGCTGATGACGCTGGTCCTCTACGCGGCCGCGCTCGTCGCCCTCGCCCTGTGGGGTGAGGATTTCGTCGCCTGGGCGACCCCCTTCGCCGACGACTGGTCGAGCCCCTGGCTCGGCCTCTTCCGCGCCTTCCTCACCGTCGTCCTGTTCGCCCTCGCCCTCCTCCTCTCCGTCCTGACCTTCACCGCGGTCACCCTCCTCGTCGGCCAGCCCTTCTACGAGAGCCTCTCCGAGAAGGTCGACCGTGACGTGTCCCCCGACGGCACGGCGCCCGAGTCCGGCCTCCCGCTCTGGCGCGAGCTGTGGATCTCCGCCCGCGACAGCCTGCGGATCGTGGTGCGGGCGCTGCTGTGGGCGGTCCTGCTCTTCGCCCTCGGCTTCCTCCCGTTCGTCGGCCAGACCGTCGTCCCGGTGCTCGGCTTCTTCGTCACCGGCTTCTTCCTCACCGAGGAACTCACCGCGGTCGCCCTCCAGCGCCGAGGCGTCGAACTGCGCGAACGCCTCACCCTCCTCCGCTCCCGCAAGACCCTCGTCTGGGGCTTCGGCACCCCGCTCGGCCTCGCCTTCCTCGTCCCCTTCGTCGCGGTCTTCCTGATGCCGGGCGCGGTGGCGGGCGCGACGCTGCTGGCGCGGGACCTGCTGGGGGAGGAGACGGAGGAGGACGGCGACGACGCCGAGGAGCCGCAACGCGCCGAGTTTCCCGGCCAGGCCCCCTGACGGTCATACGAGGACCCCGCCCCGGCCGTCCCCCGGTCGACATCCGCTGACGCGGGCCGTGGACCACCGCGGAAACAGGGGGACCCGTGAACCTACGCAAAGCGGCCTCGCTCCTGCTCGCCCTCGCCGCCGCCCTGGCCGCCGGTCTCGTCGGCTGCTCGGCCGGGGACGGGACGGAGGCCTCCCCCGGCGTCCCGGCGCCCGCCTCCGCCACCGAACGGTCACTGCTGTACGACGCGGAGCAGACCCTCGTCCAGCGCTGCATGAAGCGGCACGGGTACACCCTCTGGAAGGTGCCCGAGCACCCGGTATGGCGCTACGCCCAGTCGCTCGGCGCCGAACGCCGTGCCGCCGCGCTGGACACTCTGCACGGCCGCAAGCGCAACGCGCTGACCGTGCAACTGCCCTCAGGGGCCGAGGTGGGCCGCAGTGACGAGGGCTGCACCGCGGAGGCGGAGAGGGAGCTCTACGGGGACCTCACGGCCTGGTTCCGCGCCGAAGCAGCGGCTACTCACCGATCGCCGCCACCAGGATCGCCCGCACCTGCGCGATGATGTCCACCCGGTTCCGTACGAACTCGGGATCGGTCACCTCGGTGGTGTTCCCCGTCCCGAACTGCAGCACCGGCGTGTGCACATGCCCGCCCGGCAGCACGTCGTGCAGGCCCAGCCGGTCCCGCAGCAGCGTCGCCCGGTAGGCGATCTCGTTGGAGAGGTAGTCCCCGCCGCCGCCCGCCCGCGCGGTCGACCCGGGCGTCGGCCCGTCCGGCCGTACGACGGACTGCGTCGCGCCCGCCGGGATCTCGGTGACGCTCGTGTTGTCGTACACGGGGAAGCGTCCGGTGTTCGCGGCCACGATCCGTGCGTACGGCAGGGTCGTGGTCGTCCACTGCGGCTGCGAGGCCGGGTCGGTCACCGGGATCGTCTCGGTCCGCCCGATGTTGTCGTTGTCCCCGAAGCCGCCCCGCCAGGCCCCGTTGGTCCGCTCCACGTCGAAGCGCCCGACCCGCCCCTGGCTCACGGTCGCGAAGAGGTCCACCTTCGGCAGGTACGGCCGTAGCGTCCGCTCCACCGTCCCCGCCGTGAAGTCCGCCCACCGCACCGGGAACACGGCGGTCTCCACCCGCGCCGGACCCCGCGCCGTCTCGATCACCGTCCCGTCCAGGGCGAGCGCACTGGCCCCGGACGGGTTGGAGATCCGCACGTCCCGGTCCAGCGTGAACGGATCGAAACCGGTGACCAGGACGCGCCGGACACCGGCTGCCGGATGGTGGATGGACGTCTGCCCACGTGAGTTCTGCTCCAACGCGTCCAGCAGCACGGCCCGTTGGGCATCGCTCAGCCCGAACTTCGGCTCCCATCCCCGCACTTCACGCGTCATCCCCAACCGCGCCCAGTACAGCGGCCGGTCGTCGTCCCGGCTGAGGTCGCCGCCCGCCGGACCCCGCCCCTGCGCCCGGTCCACCGCCCGCCGCCACAGCGCCGACCCCTCCCGTACGACGACCTGGCGGGCCTGCGCGTACGACCGCGCGGTGCCCAGGGCGCGGGCGAACCGCGGTGCCACGGCGTCGAATCCGGACCGCCGGAGGATCTCCTGGGGCACCGCCCGGTCCAGGCGCTGCTCCTCGACGGTCGGCGCGGGTGCCGCGCCCGCGGCGCTCGCGGTCGTCGGGGCCGAGAGACCGGCCACCAGGGCAAGGCCGAGGACGCCGATCCGAACTCGTATGGAATGCACGGCGGTTGAGTCCTTCCGTCGCGGTGGGGGGACCCGCGCAGTATCGCGTGACGGAAGTGGCCCACGCCATGGTGCGTGACTCAGGTGGTGATCACTCCGGTGGGAACTCAGGTGGGGGTCACGGTCGTGGGAATCCTCGCCGCCGCCTCCCGCAGCGCTCCGACGAACGCCTCGGCCGCCGTCGTCAGCGACCGCCCCCGGACCGTCGCCACGTACACCGCCCGTGCCGGGCCACCCTCGTCGTGTACGGGTACCAGTGCGACGTCCGGCCGCACGGACGCCGCGGCGAGCGCCGGGACGAGGGTCACGCCGAGGCCGGCGGCGACGTACCCCTGCTTGGCGGTCCACTCGGCCACGACGTGGGCGACGCGCGGCCGGAACCCCTGGCGCAGGGCCGCGTCGAGGAGGGTGCCCTCGGGCCGGGGGCCGCCGGAGATCCAGTCGGCGTCGGCGAGCCGGCCGAGCCGTACGGGGCCCCGGTGGGCCGCGAGGGGGTGGTCGGCGGGGACGGCCACGTACAGGGGCTCGTCGAGGAGATGGTGCAGGTCGTAGGGGTCGAGGGGGGTGCGGCCGGTCGTGGAGACCACCGCCAGGTCGAGGTGTCCGGCGGTCAGCCGGTCGAGGAGGCGCACGGTGAAGCCCTCCTCACGGGTGACCCGGACGCCGGGCCGGCGGGCACGGAAGGCGGCGAGGGCCTGCGGGACGAGGGCCGCGTCGGCGGTCGCGAAGGCACCGAACCGCAGCCGCCCGCCGGTCCCCGCGCGCAGGGCCGCCAGTTCGTCCACGGCCCCGCGCAGCGCCCCGGCCACGGCCCGCGCGTACGGCACCAGGATCCGCCCGGCCTCGGTCAGCCGGACGCCCCGGGGGAGCCGGTCGAAGAGCGGGGTGCCGCCCAGGGCCGTCTCCAGTGAGGAGATCTGCCGGGACACCGCGGACTGCGTCCACCCGAGGGTGCGCGCGGCCACCGTGAAGGACTCCTCCCGGGCGACCTCCAGGAACACCCGGAGCCAGACAGTGGAGAGGTCCGGCAACTCCCCAGTGGGGTCATGCGAGTTCGGCATGGCTGCCATGCTAGACATTCGCTTGTCGCATTCCGGGTCCCGGCCTAACGTCGACCGCATGCAGATCACCCTGGACAACCCCGCCTCCGCGCCCCAGCCGCTCAGCCCCTACTACTCCCAGGTCGCCAGGGTCGAACACGCCGACGGCAGCGCCCTGTTGTTCGTCTCCGGACAGATAGCCGAGGGCGCCACGCTCGCCGAGCAGAGCAGGGGCGTCTTCGAGACGCTCGACGCGCTGTTGAAGGCCCATGGGGCGACTCTCGCCGACGTCATCAACATCCGGACGTATCTGACGGACATCGGACGGCTCGACGAATACGGCGCCGTCCGCCGGGAGTTCCTCACCGGGACCCCGCCGACCAGCATGACCTTCGAGGTGCCCCGGCTGTTCCGGCCGGAGGCGCTGATCGAGGTCGAAGTGGTGGCCGCGGTGCCCGCCGCCGGGTGATACTTCCGCACATGAAGGCCATGAAGGCAGCCAACCTGGGCGTTCTCTTCCTGATCGAACTGGGCGCCTTCGCGGCCGCCGCCTACTGGGGGTTCACCCTCGACGCGCCGACCCCGGTGACCTGGCTGGCGGGCCTCGGCGCACCCCTCGTACTGATCGTGCTGTGGGCGCTGTTCGGGTCGCCGAGGGCGCGGTTCAAGACGCGGGGGGCGGGCCGGGCGGCCTTCGAAGTGCTGTGGTTCGGGGCGGGTGTCGCCGCGCTGTTCGCCGCCGGGGCGTGGCAGTGGGCGGTCGCGTTCGCCGCGCTGTGCGTGGTGAGCAAGACGCTGGCCGTGGTCTGGGGCCAGTAGGGCACCGGCCGACAGCAAGAGCATTTCATGGGCTTTTGTGAAGGGTTCGTACGAAATTCAGTTGTGATGCTCGATCGCGGACCGCAGGATGAGTCGCGACGGTTAACGTCTGACACACGTACCTGCCCCGGTCCGGAACCTGACGCCGGGCCGGGGCTCGTACGGTGTGGTCCTCACTGTGTGGTCCTACCGGACGGAGAACGCGTACACCGTCTCCGACCGGTACACGTCCCCCGGTCGCAGAACCGTGCTCGGGAACTCCGGCTTGTTCGGCGAGTCGGGGTAGTGCTGCGTCTCCAGCGCGGTGCCCGCGCACGGCCCGAACGGGTCGCCCAGATGGTCGCCGGTGTACAGCTGGAGGCCCGGCTCGGTCGTCGCCACGCCCAGCACCCGCCCGGACTCCGGGTGGTACAGCTCGGCCACCTCCACCGGAGTCTCCGTGAGGCCCTTGTCCAGCACGTAGTTGTTGTCGTATCCGTAGCCGGTCCTGCGCGGCCTGCGGAAGTCGTACGGGGTCCCTGTCACGTCCGCCACCTCGCCGGTCGGGATCAGGTCCGCGTCGACCGGTGTGTACCGGGAGGCGGCCAGGCGCAGCTCGTGCATGACAGCGCTCTCGTGGCCGCCGAGACGGAAGTAGCTGTGGTTGGTCAGGTTCACCACGGTCGGCGCGTCCGTGACCGCCTCGTACGCGATCCGCAGCGCACCGGACGCGTCCAGCGTGTACGTCACGGAGACCTCGAGCCGACCCGGGAAGCCCTCCTCGCCGTCGGGGCTGACCCGGCTCAGCCGCACCCCGTGCTCCACTGGCGCCGCGTCCCACACCCGCTGGTCGAAGCCGTGCTCCCCGCCGTGCAGCGAGTTGGGCCCGTTGTTCGCGGCCAGCGCGTACGTCCGCCCGTCCAGAGCGAAACGGGCGCCGCCGATCCGGTTGGCGTACCGGCCGACCAGCGCGCCCAGGTACGGCCCCGGGTGCGTGAGATAGCCGTCGAGCTCCTCGAACCCCAGCACCACGTTCCCGACCCGCCCGTCCCGGTCAGGAACCTCCGCCGACTGCACGATCCCGCCGTACGACAGGATGCGTACTCGAACACCCGCTCGCTCCAACGTCCAGCGATGCACCGGGGTGCCGTCGGAAAGTGTGCCGAAGAGTTCGTTCATGTTCGGAACTCTAGCTGTCATGCCCCCTTCGCCGTGACCGCGCGGTAGGCGATCTCGGCCAACCTGGCCTGCCCGTTCACACTCGGATGGAACCAGTCCCAGTGGCTCAGCTGGTCGGTGCCGAAGCGGTAGTCATGGACCGCGTCACCGTCGAAACGGCACCGCCGGTCCTTCGCGCACACCTCCCGCAGCACCTTGTTGTAGTCCTGCACCCGCTTCTCCACCGTGTCCCGGCGCTGGGTCGCCGACGCGTCCAGGGCGTCCGCGTCGCCCAGCATCGACGGACAGATGCCCAGCTTCCACACCTGCTTGCCCAACGCGTTCGTACGCCCCTGCGACCAGAGTCGCTTCAGGTTCGGCACACTCGCCACATACACCTGAGCCTTGGGCAGAGAACCGCGCAGGGCGCTCATCGACTCCTCGAACTGCGCGCGGAAGTCGGCGACCGACGTCATCGCCGAGGTCGTCGCCCGGCAGGCGTCGTTCGCCCCCGCCATCACCGCCACCAACTGCGGCTTTCGCGCCACCGCCCGCGCCATCTGCCCCGGCAGGTCCGCCATGCGCGCCCCGGTCACCGCGTAGTTCCAGCTGTGCGTGGCCGCCTTCGACTTCCCCAGCAGCCGCACGGCCAGACTGTCCACCTTTGCGCTGCTGCCCGTCGCCCACGACACCTCCGGGCAGTCCGTCAGGACCGCACACGCGTCGAAACCACGCGTGATCGAGTCGCCCACGGCCGCCACGGACGCCGGGCTGCTGTCCCACAGCGAGGTCCGGCTCGGCGACGGCTTCGCCTTCGTGCCGGACGGCCCCGAGGAGCCACCGACGACATCGCACCCTGCGACGCCCAGGACGGCCGCCGCCGTCATGGCGAGAACGGCACGCGCCCGGTGGCTTCGCTTCCGCATTCCCTGGTGATCCCCTCGGTCGTCGTGCTCGGGTCGCGCCGTGCTCCCCTCCATAACAACGCGCGAGGGTTCCCGCCCGCACAAGATGCCCCGCACAAGATGGAACGCTTCACACCCGTACAGGCGTCCTGCCGGGTGAATGGCAGGCGTTTGGCGGCACCGGGACCGACGGTACGTCACACTCCTTGCGCCGCCGCACGGTAGCCTCGCCATCAACGTGGCCCCCACGCCACTGCCGTCCAGACCAGAAGCAAGATGTCCCGCTCTGCCCGGAGGTTCCGGTGACGACACGTGGAGTTCTGTACGTGCACTCCGCGCCGCGCGCGCTGTGCCCGCACGTCGAGTGGGCCGTCGCCGGGGTGCTAGGCACGCGCGTCAACCTCGACTGGATCCGGCAGCCCGCGGCCCCCGGCACCTGGCGCTCCGAGTTCTCCTGGCAGGGCCAGCCGGGCACCGCCTCCAAGCTCGCCTCCGCCCTGCGCGGCTGGCACCTCCTGCGCTTCGAGGTCACCGCCGAGCCCTGCCCCACCGCCGAGGGCGAGCGCTACAGCTGCACCCCCGACCTCGGCATCTTCCACGCCGTCACCGGCATCCACGGCGACATCCTCATCCCCGAGGACCGCCTCCGCGCGGCCCTGCTCCGCAGCCAGCGCGGGGAGACGGACCTCGAGGCCGAACTGTCCAAGCTGCTCGGCAAACCGTGGGACGACGAACTCGAACCGTTCAGATACGCGGGCGAGGGAGCGCCGGTGCGCTGGCTGCACCAGGTGGTCTGAGGAACCGCAGCACAACAAAAAAGGGGGGGAGGGGACGGGTGGCAGAGATCGTCCTGGTGCACGGAATGGCCCAGGAACAGAAGTCGGCGGACTCACTGGAGATGGAGTGGCTCCCCGACCTGGCCGGCGGCGTACGGATCGCGGGACACGCCGCCCTCGCCGACGAACTGTGGCGACACGCCCGGCCAGGCGCGCGCGAGACCCGCATGGCCTTCTACCCGAGGGCGATCCGTACCGGCGTCTCGCGCGGGATGCCGGCCAGCGCCTTCACCAGGGACAAGCCGACGTCGTTCCCGGTCGTCCCGTCGTACGCCTGCGAGAATCCCGGCACCGTGTTCCGCAGTTGCTCGGCCAGCGAGGTCGCGACCCGGCGGGCGTCGTCGGCCGGGTCCAGCCGGTGCAGGGCCTGCACGAACTTCTCGGGGATGCCCCGGTCGAGTTCCGGTCGGGTCAGCGCGGTGAGCAGGGTCGTCTTCCCGGACCCCGCCGCGGCCCGCACCACCGTGAGCGGGTGCTTCTCCACCGTGGCGACCACCCTGCCCAGCTCGCCGGTCGCCTCGAAGTGTCCGAGTTCGGCGCGGAGGTCGGCGGTCGCCCGGTTCTGGGCCAGCCACAGGTCGTGGCTGCCGTCGCCGCCGTCGAAGCCCAGGCAGACGGGAAGATGCTCCAGGCAGTCCCGCTGGACCAGGGCCTCCTTGATGTCCGCACACCGCAGGAACCGGCCGTGGCGGACGTGTCCGTCGCGCAGGATGTGGGCCGTCTCCAGGGAGAACGCGCAGTGGTAGGCGGGCTGCAGGCTCGACGCGGTCAGCACCTGGAAGCGCCGTTTCATGTCCTCGTCGTTGAGGACGGCCCATTCCGCCGCGTTCGCGGCGCCCTGCCCGGACTCGCAGGTGTCCAGGATCAGTGTCAGGCTCCGCAGGCCGGGGCGTCCGGACAGCAGGTCGGCGATCCGGCGGGTGAGGGGGTACGGGGGCCTGCGCGCCGCACGGTTCTCCTCGGCGTTGCGCGGGAGGACGTAGTACTCCTTGTCGGTCCGTAAGCCGTGGCCGATGTAGGCGAGGACCAGCGAGGCGCGTTGCTCGTCGGCCCGGGCGAAGGCGTCGACCAGGGCGGTGTCCAGGCGGGCGGTCCCCGGGTCGAGCAGGAGGCTGCGGCCGTCGGGGAGCGCGGCCGAGCAGCCGCCGGTCTCCGGATCCGTCAGCGCCGTGTCCAGTTGCCGGGCCGCCCGCGACAGGGGCTCGAGATGCCGTCCCGGCCCCAGGCTCTCGCACTGCGATCCGATGACCAGCGAGAGCCGTCCCCCCTTCACCATGCGCCCCAGGATAGGCCGCGGCCCGCCTCCCGGAACGCCGAAGCGGGGGAGACGGGCCGCGAAATCCTCAGCGGGGACCTGGAGTTCAGACCGAACGGAACGCCAGCACCACGTTGTGACCGCCGAACCCGAACGAGTCGTTCAGGGCGGCGATACGGCCCTCGACGGGCAGCTTGCGCGCCTCGCCGCGGACGATGTCGGCGTTGGCCTCGGGGTCGAGGTTCTCGACGTTGATGGTCGGCGGGGCCACCCGGTGGTACAGCGCGAGGACGGTCGCGACGGACTCCACACCGCCCGCGCCACCGAGCAGGTGACCGGTCATCGACTTGGTCGCCGAGACCGCCATGTGGTCGGCGTCGTCGCCGAACACCTTGCGCAGCGCCTTCAGCTCGGCGATGTCACCGGCCGGGGTGGAGGTGGCGTGCGCGTTGACGTGCACGATCTCCGCCGGGTCCAGGTCGGTGTTGTCGAGCAGGTTCTTCAGGGCCTGCGAGATGCCGCGCCCCTCCGGCTCGGGCTGCACGATGTCGTGGCCGTCGGCGGAGATGCCCTGGCCGACCGCCTCCGCGTAGACACGGGCCCCGCGCTTGGCGGCGTGCTCGGCGGACTCCAGGACGATCACGCCGGCGCCCTCGCCGAGGACGAAGCCGTCGCGGGCCACGTCGTAGGGGCGGGAGGCGCCCTGCGGGTCGTCGTTGTTCTTGGACATCGCCATCATGTTGCCGAACGCGGCGATCGGCAGCGGGTGGATCGCCGCCTCCGTGCCACCCGCGACGACGATGTCGGCGCGGCCGGTGCGGATCATCTCGATGGCGTAGCCGATGGCCTCGGCGCCCGACGCGCAGGCGGAGACCGGCGTGTGCACGCCCGCGCGGGCGCCCACGGCCAGGCCCACGTTCGCGGAGGGGCCGTTCGGCATCAGCATGGGGACGGTGTGCGGGGAGACGCGGCGGACGCCCTTCTCCTTCAGCACGTCGTACTGGTCGAGCAGGGTCGTCACACCGCCGATGCCGGAGGCGATGACGGCGCCGAGCCGGTCCGGGTCGACGGTCGTGTCCTCAGCGCCGGCGGGGCCGGTGAAACCGGCGTCCGCCCAGGCCTCCTTGGCCGCGATCAGCGCGAACTGCGCCGAGCGGTCCAGACGGCGGGCCTGCGGCCGGGGGATGACCTCGGTGGGTTCCACGGCGACGCGCGCCGCGATACGGACGGCCTGGTCGGCCGCCCAGTCCTCTGTCAGGGGCTGCACGCCGGACTTGCCGGCGACCAGACCCTCCCAGGTAGAGGCTGCGTCGCCACCCAGCGGTGTGGTTGCGCCGATACCGGTGACGACCACGGTGCGATTGGTCGGGCTCACGGATTCTTTCTCCAACGTTACGAGGATTCAGCGGCGCCACCGCCGGGTGGCGGGGCCGGTCAGCGGCCGGCCCAAGCGTTGCTCAGGCCTGGTGCTTGAGGATGTAGTCGGTCGCGTCGCCGACGGTCTTGAGGTTCTTGACGTCCTCGTCCGGGATCTTGACGTCGAAGCGCTCCTCGGCGGCGACGACGACCTCGACCATGGACAGCGAGTCGACGTCCAGGTCGTCGGTGAAGGACTTGTCCAGCTGGACGTCCTCAACCGGGATGCCGGCGATCTCGTTCACGATGTCGGCGAGACCGGCGACGATCTCTTCCTGAGTGGCGGCCATGTTGGCGCTCCTTCTTTGTGTTTCCAGAGGGTGTGGCGCCCGCCGCGTGAGCGGCAGGTTGGTGCATGTCCCGTACCGGACCGAATGATCCGGCACGGAGTGCCTAGGGGAGGGTAACGACAGTGGCGGCGTACACGAGACCCGCCCCGAATCCGATGACGAGCGCGGTGTCGCCGCTCTTCGCCTCACCGGTCGCCAGGAGCCGCTCCATCGCGAGCGGGATCGAGGCGGCCGAGGTGTTGCCGGTGGTGCGCACATCACGGGCGACGGTGACGTGCTCCGGCAGCTTCAGGGTCTTCACCATCGAGTCGATGATTCGCTCGTTCGCCTGGTGCGGGATGAAGACGTCCAGGTCGCTCGGGTCGATTCCGGCCGCGTCCAGCGCCTGCTGGGCGACCTTCGCCATCTCGAACACGGCCCAGCGGAAGACCGCCTGGCCCTCCTGGGTGATCGCGGGGAACTTGACGTTGCCCTCGCTGTCGAGCGGTAGCTTGCCGACGTCGCCGGTGGGGGTCCCCCCGCTCGAGCGAAGTCGAGAGTGGGGGAGGTACTCGTTCCACGGCACCGTCTGCTTGATCGTCTCGGACTTGTCGCCCTCGGAGCCCCATACGGTCGGGCCGATGTGCGGCTCCTGGGACGGGCCCACGACGACCGCGCCCGCGCCGTCGCCGAACAGGAAGGCCGTCGCCCGGTCCTCCAGGTCGGTCAGGTCGGACAGCCGCTCGACGCCGATGACGAGGACGTACTCTGCGGACCCCTCGACGATCATGCCCTTGGCGAGCGTGAGCCCGTACCCGAACCCCGCGCACCCGGCCGAGATGTCGAAGGCGGCGGCCTTGGCGGTGCCCAGCTTGTCGGCGATCTCGGTGGCGACGGCAGGGGTCTGCTTGAAGTGCGAGACCGTCGAGACGATCACCCCGCCGATCTGCTCGGCGGAGATCCCGGCGTCGGCGATGGCCTTACCGGACGCCTCGATCGACATCGCGGCGACCGTCTCCTCGTCGGAGGCCCAGTGCCGGGTCTCGATGCCGGACCGCGAGCGGATCCATTCGTCGGACGAGTCGATCTTCTCCAGGATCACCTCGTTCGGCACGATCCGGGTCGGGCGGTAGCCGCCCACGCCGAGGATCCGCGCGTACGGGGCGCCCTTGCTTGCCTTGATCTTCGACATTGCTCTCGGGCTCCCTTTCAGGCGTGCTCTGCGATGAGCTCGCGAGCGGCGTCGAGGTCGTCGGGGGTCTTCAGGGCGAGCGTCGCGACGCCGGGAAGCGCCCGCTTGGCGAGGCCGGTGAGGGTGCCGCCGGGGCAGACCTCCAGCAGGGCGGTGACGCCGAGCTCCTTGAAGGTCTCCATGCACAGGTCCCAGCGGACCGGGTTGGCGACCTGGCCGACGAGACGGTCGAGGACCTCGGCGCCGGCGGCGACGGCCTGTCCGTCCCTGTTGGAGACGTAGGTGACCTTCGGGTCGGCGGGCGCGAGTTCCTTGGCGGCCGCGGCCAGCGTCTCGACCGCGGGGGCCATGTGCCGGGTGTGGAAGGCGCCGGCGACCTTCAGGGCGACGACACGACGGACGCCCTCGGGCTTGTCCGCCTCCAGCGCGGCGAGCTGCTCCAGCGTCCCGGCGGCCACGATCTGGCCCGCGCCGTTGACGTTCGCCGCGGTCAGGCCGAGCTTCTCCAGGTGCGGGACCGTCACCTCGGGGTCGCCGCCGAGCAGCGCCGACATGCCGGTCTCGGTGATCGCGGCGGCCTCGGCCATCGCCAGGCCACGCTTGCGTACGAGGGTCAGCGCGGCGGTGTCGTCCAGCACGCCCGCGAAGGCGGCGGCGGTGATCTCGCCGACGCTGTGACCGGCGACGGCACCGGGAACCACCTCGCCGAGCGCCGAAGCCGACAGCAGGCCGGCCGCGACGAGGAGGGGCTGGGCCACCGCCGTGTCGCGGATCGCGTCGGCGTCGGCCTGGGTGCCGTAGTGGGCGAGGTCGAGACCGATGGCGTCCGACCACGCGGCGACGCGGTCGGCGGCACCGGGGAGGTCGAGCCAGGGGGTCAGGAAGCCGGGCGTCTGGGCGCCCTGGCCGGGAGCGACGAGTACGAGCACTCTCACACTCTCTCTTGAGGGCGGCCACGGCCGCCCGTGGGGACAGGGACGAAGAACAGCAGGGGGTTTTGTGCGGTCCCGACAAAAGGCTAGGGCTGTGAATCTCCGTCGGCCAGACGCCCCAGGATCAGCGCGATCCGCAACGTGAAGGCCGAGCGTACATCGGATGGCGACCATCCGGTGACGTCAGTCACACGTCGAAGCCGGTAGCGCACGGTGTTGGGATGGACGAACAACATCCGGGCCGCGCCTTCCAGACTGCTCGCCTGTTCGAGATAGACCGAGAGCGTTTCCAGGAGCGCGGAGCCGGCCTCCTCCAGCGGTCTGTAGATCTCCTCCACCAACTGCTCACGGGCGCTCGGGTCACCGGCGATCGCGCGCTCCGGCAGGAGATCGTCCGCCAGCACCGGCCGCGGGGCGTCCTGCCAGGCCGAACACGCCTTCAGCCCGGCCGCGGCGGCCTGTGCGGACCGGGTCGCGGCGAGCAGGTCGGGCACGACGGGCCCCGCGACGACGGGTCCGGCGGCATACGGGCCGATCAGCGACTTGGCCACGGCGAGCGGATTGTCGCTGCCGCCCGCGATCACCACGAGCCGGGCACCGAGCACCCCGGTGAGCACCTGGAGCTTGGCGTGCCGGGCGGCGCGCCGGATGGCCTCGACCGTCAGTTCGCTGTCCCCGTCGGGCGCGGTGCCCAGCACCACACATACGTGCTCGGGCGAGTTCCAGCCGAGGGCGGCGGCCCGGCTCACCGCCCCCTCGTCGGCCTCACCGCTCAGCACGGCGTTGACGACGAGCGACTCCAGCCGCGCGTCCCACGCGCCGCGGGCCTCGGCGGCCTGCGCGTACACCTGCGCGGTCGCGAAGGCGATCTCCCGCGCGTAGACCAGCAGCGCCTCACGCAGCACGTTCTCGTCGCCCGGCGCCGCGACCTCGTCGATCGCGCTCTCCATGACCTCGATGGTGGTCCGCACCATCTCCACGGTCTGGCGCAGGGTGATGGCCCTGGTCAGCTCGCGCGGCGCGGTCCCGAAGACATCGGTGGAGATGGCCTGCGGGGCGTCCGGGTGCCGGAACCACTCGGTGAAGGCGGCGATACCGGCCTGGGCGACGAGCCCGATCCAGGACCGGTTCTCGGGGGGCATGGCCCGGTACCACGGCAGCGTCTCGTCCATCCGCGCGATGGCCTGGGCGGCGAGACTGCCGGACGACTTCTCCAGTCGCTTCAGCGTCGCGGCATGCGCGTGGACGTCGTGTGCTGCGGCTTTACTGGCGGTGGCTTCGGGTTCGGGCACGGGACAAGACTGCCTTATCGGGACGGCCACATGCGTCGCCGGGTGGGGTGGGCGACCGGCCACCGGGTCTACGGTGGTCGGGTGATCGACGTACGGCGCGCCGGTGAGCGCTACCGAGGTGGGGAAGCCGAGGCGGGAATCGAGTCGTTCCATGCCTTTTCCTTCGGCCCCCACTACGACCCGGACAACCTCCGCTTCGGGGCGGTGATCGCCTGCAACGAGGAGCGGTTGGCGCCGGGCGCCGGGTTCGACGAGCATCCGCACAGCCACACCGAGATCGTGACCTGGGTCGTGGAGGGCGAGCTGACGCACCACGACTCCACGGGACACGAGACCCGCGTCCGCCCCGGCGACGTGCAGCGCCTGAGCTCCGCGGGTGGCGTCCGACACGTGGAGCGCAACGACGCGGACGTCCCCCTGACCTTCGTGCAGATGTGGCTGGCGCCGCTGAGCCCCGGCGGCGACCCCTCCTACGAGATCGTCCACGGCATCGCCGACTCCACCCCGTACGCGGTCCCCGAGGCCGGCGCGATGCTCCACGTCCGGCGGCTGGGACCGGGGGAGCGGACGGCGGTCCCGGACGCGGCACACGTGTACGCCCACGTCGCGCGCGGCGAAGTGACCCTGGCCGGCGAGCGGCTGGGCCCGGGTGACGCGGCGCGGATCACGGACGCGGAGGGACTGGAGGCGGTGGGTGTGACGGAGGGGGAACTGCTGCTGTGGGAAATGGCTCAGGGGTAGTCAGCGGGCGGACTCCGCCAGCACCGCGTCCGTGAACGGCGGCCACGCCTCGACCGCCCAGGGCCCGAACGCCCTGTCGGTCAGCGCGACGCACGCCAGTCCCGCGGCCGGGTCGATCCACAGGAACGTACCGGACTGGCCGAAGTGCCCGAACGTACGCGGTGAGGACGAGGCTCCCGTCCAGTGGGGGGACTTGGCGTCGCGGATCTCGAAGCCGAGGCCCCAGTCGTTGGGGTTCTGGTGGCCGTAGCCCGGCAGGACGCCCTTCGTGCCCGGGTACTGCACGGTCATCGCCTCCGCCACCGTGCGCGGATCCAGCAGCCTCGGCGCCTGCACCTCCGCCGCGAACCGCAGCAGGTCCTCGACCGTCGACACGCCGTCCTTCGCGGGGGAGCCCTCCAGCGAGGTGCCGGTCATGCCGAGCGGCTCCAGCACCGCCTGCCGCAGATACTCCGCGAACGGGATGTCCGCCGCCTTCGCGATGTGGTCGCCGAGCTGCTCGAACCCGGCGTTGGAGTACAGCCGCCGCTCACCGGGCGGCGCCGTCACGCGGTGCTCGTCGAAGGCCAGCCCCGAGGTGTGCGCGAGGAGGTGACGGACCGTCGACCCGGGCGGCCCGGCCGGCTCGTCGAGCTCGATGGCCCCCTCCTCGTACGCGACGAGCGCGGCGTACGCGGCGAGCGGCTTCGTGACCGAGGCCAGCGGGAACCGCTGTCCGACCGGCCCGTGCACACCCGCCACCGTGCCGTCCGCGCGCACGACACCCGCCGAGGCGGTGGGAACCGGCCAGTTCTCGATCAACGCGAGGCTCTTCAACGACATGCCTCCGAGCCTATGTGGCTCAGAGCCGCAGCTCCATCAGCGGGTCGGGCTTGGGCGCGAAGCCAAGGGAGGCGTACAGCGGCTCGGCGTCGGCCGAGGCGGTGAGGTGGACCTGCCGGGCGCCACGCTCGCGGAACCACTCCAGCAGCGTCTCCATGCACGCGCGCGCGTACCCCCGGCGCCGCGCGTCCGGGTCGGTGGCGACGCTGAAGACGTAGCCGATCGTGCCGCGCGGGTTGCCGGCCCGCCCGATCCGGTACTCGATCGTCCCGACCGCCAGCGCGGCCAGCGCCCCGGGCCGCTCGGGGTGGTCCACCACGAAGGCCGCGAACTCCCCGTCCGGCTCGGCGAGTCGGACCGCCAGTTCCGGCCGGGACTCCGCCTGCCAGCCGGTGGAGGAGTCCGCCCCCGCCATCGAGTCGATCATCACCTGACGCAGCCGCAGTACTTCGGCGACGTCCTCGGGCACGGCACGGCGTACGAGACTCATACGCGCACGCTAATCGCAGTGATCACGCCACGTCCCACGGTTTTCTCACCTGTCCCGCTTGCTTGGAGTGCACTCCAAGGTTCTAGCGTGGGGGTCATGACGGTGATGCAGACCACGCCCGTGACCACCGAGGAACCCCCCGCCCCCGCCGACGTCTGTTCCGCCCCGCCCCGGCGCCACCCGCGCCCCGAGGGACGGGACAAGTACACGATCAGCGAGGTCGTCGCCTTCACCGGCCTGACGGCGCACACCCTGCGCTGGTACGAGCGGATCGGGCTGATGCCCCACATCGACCGCTCGCACACCGGCCAGCGCCGCTACTGCAACCGTGACCTGGACTGGCTCGACTTCGTCGGAAAGCTGCGGCTGACCGGCATGCCCGTCGCCGACATGGTCCGGTACGCCGAGTTGGTGCGCGAGGGCGAGGACACCTACGGCGCGCGGCGCGAGCTGCTGGAGGCGACCCGCAGGGACGTGCTCACCAGAATCGCCGAACTCAACGACACCCTCGCGGTGCTCGACCGCAAGATCAGCTTCTACACGGACGCCGGGCGCCCGAAGGAAGCGGAGAGGACACGATGACCGACAGCACGATCCCGACGGCACGACTCGGCACCGACGGCCCCGAGGTGGGCGTCCAGGGCCTCGGCTGCATGGGCATGAACTTCGGCTACGGCCCCTCGGACGCGAACGAGTCCCGGGCCACCCTGGAGAGGGCCCTGGAGCTGGGCGTCACCCTCTACGACACGGCGGACGCGTACGGCGCCGGCGAGAACGAGCGCTTCCTCTCCCCGTTCTTCAAGGCGCACCGCGACGAGGTCGTCATCGCGACCAAGTTCGCCCTGGCGATACCCCCGGACGACCCGACCCGGCGGATCATCCGCAACGACGCGCCGTACATCCGCGAGGCCGTCGAGGCGAGCCTGAAGCGGCTGGACGTCGACGTGATCGACCTCTACTACATGCACCGCCGCGACGTGAACGTCCCGATCGAGGAGACCGTCGGCGTCATGGCCGACCTCGTCCGCGAGGGCAAGGTCAAGCACCTGGGCCTGAGCGAGGTCACCGGCGACGAACTGCGCGCCGCCCAGTCCGTCCACCCCATCGCCGCCGTCCAGTCGGAGTGGTCCCTCTTCAGCCGCGACATCGAGCCCCAGGTCGTCCCGACGGCCCGCGAGCTGGGCGTGACCCTGGTCCCGTACTCCCCCCTCGGCCGAGGCTTCCTCACCGGCTCCTTCACCAACGCCGACCAGGACCTCACCCCCGACGACTTCCGCCGCCAACAGCCCCGCTTCACCGGCGAGAACGCGACGACCAACGCGGCACTCCTCGAGCCGATCCGCGCGGTGGCCGCGTCCCACGACGCCTCCCTCGGCCAGATCGCCCTCGCCTGGGTCCACCACCGCACGACGGCCCACAACCTCCCGGTGATCCCGATCCCGGGCACCCGCAGGCCGACGAGGGTGGAGGAGAACGCAGGGGCCACTCGCATCGTGCTGAGCGAGGAGGACCTGTCGTTGCTGGAGCCGATAGCGGCGAAGGTGGCAGGCACCAGGTACGCGGACATGAAGTTCGCGTCGGCGGGCAGGGAGTAGCCGAAAGCTAGAGCTCAGCCAACAACTCGGCCTTCTTGGAGGAGAACTCCTCGTCCGTCACCAACCCGGCCTGATGCAGCTCCCCGAGATGCCGAATGCGCTCGGCGATGTCCGCAGGATCCCGGCGCGGCACAGCCGCAGCCGGGACAACCGCCGGCCCCGCGGAGCGCACCGCCGCCAACACCGCCGCGGCGAACGGCAGCGACTCATGCACGGGCCCGTACCCCAGCCCGAACACCACCGCTGCCGGATCCTGGTCGGCCTGCGCCGGCGCGCCGTCCCTGCCCAGCAGCCGCAGATGCCCTTCGAGGGCCTCCGGTGAGCGCCACTCGACCCCGCTGAGGTCGGCGACCTGGAAACTCTGGTCGCCGGCCTTCCACTTCGCGGAGGACGCGCCCGTCCAGAACCACCGGAAATGCACGGTTCGTCCGTCGAAGGACGCCTTCCCGTCGTACGCCTTGAACTGCATCGGCGCCTCGGGCGGCGCCACCAGATACCGCTCGGCGGGCCCCGGTTCGGTGTCCGTCAACTGTGCCCGCAGCTCGTCGGCGTAGTACTCAGCGAGCGTCTCCCGCTCGGCCGGCAGCACCAGCCGGTACGGGTCGCACCCTTCCTTCAGCTGTCCCGCGGCCGCATCCATCAGCGGATCCGCGCCGGGCCGGGGCTCGGCGCGCAGGACCACGGTCCCCCGTCTGCCCGGGGTGAGTGTCACTCCCGCGATCGCCCGCAGGGGGATGCGGCGCTCACCGAGCGCCTGGAACAGCTTCGGTGTTCGTATCCCCCGTTCGTAGCGGATGAGCACGGAGTCGGACTCGAACTCCCAGGCGGCATGAAATCCGGCCAGTACGTCACCCATGCGGCTCATCGTATGCGGCACAAGCTCCTCCGTCGCCTCCCCGCGCACACCGCAGTTTCTGCGCCTCTACGCGCGTCCGACCGCCGACGTGTCGGACAAACCCACTCGGCATGCGTCACTATTGTTCGCGCACTGCACGGCCCCGTATGCGCCAACCCCGATCTCGGCGAAGTTGCGCAGGCTGTCCGTGCCCGGTTCGAAGTAGCCGGCGTGTCCCCGCGCTTCCCGTGCCGACAGCACGCGCGCGCCGAACGCGGCCGACACCGGGTCCTCGCCGTGTCCGAGGCCGCCGACCTCCAGGTAGGGCACGTCCTGCACCCAGTCGTCGGCGTCCCGCATCGCCCACACGCGCGCGGTGGTGTCCAGGTGCTCGGCGTCGGGGACCCGCATGCCGGGGCTGCCGGCCACCGCTATGTCGGCGACCCGGGACGGCAGTTCGTGTGCGGCGACCCCGCACACCACGGAGCCGTAGCTGTGGCAGAACAGCGACACCGGCGAACGGCCGGGCAGCGCGCGCAGCAGGGCGTTCAGCCGGACGGCGCCGCTCTCCGCGCGCATCGCGGTGGCGGAGTCGATGCCGAGTCCGGCGGGGGTGGTGTAGTCGGCCCAGGCGATCACCGCCGTGCGCGTGCCGCGGTTCGCCGCGCGCTCGGCCGCGTACAGGGCCTGGCCCATGCCGACCGGTGCCGAGAACCTGCGGTTGGTGCGCTGGAAGGTGAGCAGGTCGGTGTCGACGCCGGGGACGACGACGGAGATCCGGCGCGCCTTGTCGAGGTCGCCGAACACCTCGGCGGCCCGGCCGGAGCCCTCGGGGTCGAAGGCGAGGATCTGGCGGTCGGCGCTCATCATCGACTCGAAGCGGTGCATACGGCGGCCCGCCTCCTGCTGCCCGGACTGTGTGAGTCTCGGGTCGTGCATGCGCTTTCGCTCGGCGGCGCGCGCCTGGGTCAGCGCGATGCGGTTGGCGCGGTAGCGCAGTTCGGCGGGGGCGCCGTTCATGTTGCCGACCGCGAGCGGGTAGCGGCGTGCGAGGGACGCGCGCTGGGCCGCCGTGAGCGAGGCGAAGAAGTCGGAGAGCCGGGCGGGGGCCGCGTGCGGGTCGGGCAGGTGGTGCCCGGCGACCTTGCCGTGTTCCCAGGCGGTGAGGGAGGCCTGGAGAGCGGTGTCCTCTCGCTGGTTGCGCAGCGCGGTCCAGCCGGTGGTCGCCAGCATCACGAACACCACGGCCAGGGCGAGCAGTGCGCGCCAGACGTTGAGTTGCGGGGAGGTGTCGAAGGAAGTCACTGGGAGGACACACTAAGAGAACGAGAGGGTCTCGCGTTAACCAAGTGACGGGGATCACGTTTCGTGCTACGTGACGGTGGCCTCAGTGTGCGCGTGAAGTGACCCGAGCGTGTGCGTGAGTGACCTCAGCGTGCACGCCAGTTCTCCGTGAGCGCCGGTCCCACCCGTTCGAGGTTCGAGATCGTCAGCGTCCGCATCGCGTCCAGGCTGAAGTCCACGCCCGCGGCCCACTGACGTTCCGTCAGCCGCATCACCCCGCCGAAGACGGCCACCGTCAGCCGCGGGCGCGGGTCGGCGTCCACGTCGACGCCCTCGCGCTCGGCGAGCACGTGCGCGATGGTCTCCTCGACCTCGACGGACCGCCGCAGATGGGCGGCGAGCAGGACCGGGCTCGACTCGATCACGTGGTACATGCGCAGGTACTGCTCGATCGGGACGACGGACTCGATGATTTCGTTGAGGGTGTCCCAGCCCTCGACGACGGCCTGCCGCATCGCCTCCAGGGGCGCCTCGTGCGGTGGGCGCTCGCGCACCGACTCCACGAACCGCGCGACCGCCATGTCCTGGAGGGCGAGCGCGGCCTCCTCCTTGCCGGCGAAGTAACGGAAGAAGGTGCGCTGCGAGACGTCGACGGCGGCGGCGATGCCGTCGACGGTGGTGCGGTCGTACCCCTGGGAGACGAACAGTTCCACGGCGGCCCGCACCAGCGCGTCCCGGGTGCGCTGTTTCTTGCGTTCGCGCAGTGTTTCCATAGGTGTCAGTTACTGACTTGTGAACTCGTTTGTCAATTGTCAGAGGCTGTCACTAGCCTCGCCGGTATGACTAGTCAGACCACCATCGACACGACGGGGCCGGGGGACAAGGCATCCGCCTCGTCGGAGCCGGCACCGGCTCGCGGCCTGCGCGGCCATCCCTGGTTCACCCTCATCACCGTCGCCGTCGGCGTCATGATGGTGGCCCTCGACGGCACCATCGTGGCCATCGCCAACCCGGCCATCCAGAAGGACCTCGGCGCCACCTTCGCCGAGGTCCAGTGGATCACCAACGGTTACTTCCTCGCCCTCGCGGTCTCCCTGATCACCGCGGGCAAGCTCGGTGACCGCTTCGGTCACCGGCAGACCTTCCTCATCGGCGTCGTCGGCTTCGCCGCCGCCTCGGGCGCGATCGGCCTCTCCGACAGCATCGCGCTGGTCGTCACCTTCCGTGTCTTCCAGGGCCTGTTCGGCGCGCTGCTCATGCCGGCCGCGCTCGGCCTGCTGCGGGCCACCTTCCCGGCCGAGAAGCTCAACATGGCGATCGGCATCTGGGGCATGGTCATCGGCGCCTCCACCGCGGGCGGCCCGATCCTCGGCGGTGTCCTGGTCGAGCACGTCAACTGGCAGTCGGTCTTCTTCATCAACGTGCCGGTCGGCGTCATCGCCGTCGTCCTCGGTGTGCTGATCCTCCTGGACCACCGCGCCGAGAACGCCCCGCGCTCCTTCGACCTCCTCGGCATCGGCCTGCTCTCGGGCGCGATGTTCTGCCTGGTCTGGGCCCTGATCAAGGCCCCGACGTGGGGCTGGGGCGACGGCAAGACCTGGGCCTTCATCGCCGGTTCGGTGCTGCTCTTCGCGCTCTTCGCCTTCTGGGAGACGAAGGTCAAGGAGCCGCTGATCCCGCTCGCCCTCTTCCGCTCCGTCCCGCTCTCCGCGGGCGTGGTCCTGATGGTCCTCATGGCCATCGCGTTCATGGGCGGCCTGTTCTTCGTCACGTTCTACCTGCAGAACGTGCACGGCATGAAGCCGATCGACGCCGGTCTGCACCTGCTTCCGCTCACCGGCATGATGATCGTCGGCTCCCCGCTCGCGGGCGCGATGATCACCAAGGTGGGCCCGCGGATCCCGCTCGCCGGCGGCATGGCGGCCACCGCCATCGCCATGTACGGCATGTCCACGCTGGAGACGGACACCGGCAGCGCCGTGATGTCGCTGTGGTTCGCCCTGCTCGGCCTCGGCCTCGCGCCGGTCATGGTCGGCGCCACGGAGGTCATCGTCGGCAACGCCCCGATGGAGCTCTCCGGTGTCGCCGGCGGCCTCCAGCAGGCGGCGATGCAGATCGGCGGCAGCCTCGGTACGGCCGTCCTGGGTGCCGTGATGGCCTCCAAGGTCGACAGCGACCTGCCCGCCAACTGGAAGGGCGCGGGTCTGCCCGACCTCACCCCCGCCCAGCTGGACCAGGCCTCCGAGGCGGTCCAGGTCGGCGTGGCTCCGGTGGCCAAGGGGACCCCGGAGGCGATCGCCGCGAAGATCGCGGACGTCGCCCACGACACCTTCATCTCCGGGATGAGCCTGGCCTCCCTGGTCGCCGCGGGCGTGGCCGTCGTCGCCGTCTTCGTCGCCCTGCTCACCAAGCGCGGTGAGAACGCGGACGCGGGCGCGGGGGTCGGTCACATCTGACACGCACCGGCGCACATACCTGACGGGATTTCAACAGAGTTCCCCTATCAGGGTGACTTCGCTAAAGATCCCTCCCCTCCGGCACGCTCCACGGGTGACAGTGGGACAGCTCCCACGGGCCTGGACGCGCTGCCGGAGGGGGACAGCGCGCCCAGGTCCGTGGAATTCGGGTGATTGAGCCCCGGATCGCGGGTACCCGCCACAGTGAACCCCGGTTGAGCCTTCAACTGACCCCGGGGTTCTGGGAGTTGATGATGGCGAGTTTCGGACACGGAACGCGCGGGTGCCCCCGGCCACGTGGCCGGACGAGGTCAGGGACCGGGCCGGACCGCGCGACGCTGCCCCGCACTCCATAGCTGCGGGCATGCGTGCCGCCTGGGGCGGCGCGGGTGGGCACAGCGGCGCCCCGCAAGCGCGGGCGGGCTGACCCACCCGGCCGGCCCCACCCCAGCTCACTGTCTGACGGACCGCTCCTGCAACGCCGCGACCTCGGCCCGCAGCGCCCGGACTTCCTCCGTGAGCGCCCGAATGGCCTCCGTCTGCTCCCGCTCCTCCACGTCGTCCTTCTCGAACCGCTCGATGAACCACGCGGCGATGTTCGCGGTCACCACACCCAACAACGCGATCCCGCTCAACATCAGCCCCACGGCGATCAACCGCCCCACCCCCGTGGTCGGCGCGTGATCCCCGTATCCCACGGTCGTCATCGTCGTGAAGGACCACCACACCGCGTCACCCAGCGTGCGGATGTTCCCGTCCGGCGAGTCCCGCTCCACCGACAGCACGGCCAGCGACCCGAACATCAGCAGCCCCACCACCGCCCCGCCGACATACGTCGTCAGCTGGATCTGCGAGGCCATCCGCGCCCGCCGCCCCACCAGCAGCAGCGTCGACACCATGCGCAGCAGCCGCAACGGCTGGATCAGCGGCAGCACGACCGCGCACAGGTCCATCCAGTGGGTACGGACGAAAGTCCGCCGGTCGGGCGTCAGCACCAGCCGCACCAGGTAGTCCGCGGCGAACGCCCCCCACACCAGCCACTCGACCATGGTGCACGCCACCGTCAGCGAGTGGCCGGCCGACGAGTCCACGATCGGCACGGCGTAGGCGATGGCGAACACCACGGCGAGGGCCAGCATCGGCCGCTGGGTCAACTGTTCCCACCGGTCCTGCGCCGTTCTTCGTTGCATGGACGCATCGTAAAGAATGAGTAAGGGGTGGTGGGGCCGTCGGCCCACACCACCCCTTGATGCGCTATGCGCTCCGCGCTACGCGTCGCCCCCGGCCGCCCCCGGGTCCGCCGCGGACACGTCGAGCAGCTGGTACCGGTCGATCGCCTGCTTCAGCACCGAGCGGTCCACCTTCCCCTCCTTGGCCAGCTCGGTCAGCACCGCGACCACCACCGACTGCGCGTCGATGTGGAAGTGCCGCCGCGCGGCACCCCGCGTGTCGGCGAACCCGAACCCGTCGGCGCCCAGCGACTGGAACGTCCCCGGCACCCAGCGCGCGATCTGGTCCGGAACCGCTCGCATCCAGTCGGAGACGGCCACGAACGGGCCCTCGGCTCCGGTCAGCTTGCGTGTCACGTACGGGACGCGCTGCTCCTCCTCGGGCCGCAGCAGGTTGTGCTCCTCGACCGCGACGGCGTCGCGCCGCAGCTCGTTCCAGGAGGTCGCCGACCACACGTCGGCCTTCACGTTCCACTCCTCGGCGAGGATCTTCTGCGCCTCGACGGCCCACGGGACGGCCACGCCGGAGGCGATGATCTGCGCCGGGATCGAGCCCGCCGTGCCCTCGCTGAAGCGGTGGATGCCCTTGAGGATGCCCTCGACGTCCACGTTCTCCGGCTCGGCCGGGTGCTGGATCGGCTCGTTGTAGACGGTGAGGTAGTAGAAGACGTCCTCGCTGTCGGGACCGTACATCCGGCGCAGACCGTCCTTGACGATGTGCGCGATCTCGAAGCCGAACGCCGGGTCGTACGCCACACAGCCCGGGTTCGTCGACGCCAGCAGCTGGGAGTGGCCGTCCGCGTGCTGAAGGCCCTCACCGGTCAGCGTCGTACGGCCGGCGGTCGCGCCGAGTACGAAACCGCGCGCCAACTGGTCCGACATCTGCCAGAACTGGTCACCGGTGCGCTGGAAACCGAACATCGAGTAGAAGACGTACACCGGGATCAGCGGCTCGCCGTGCGTGGCGTACGCCGAACCCGCCGCGATCAGCGAGGCCGTGCAGCCCGCCTCGGAGATGCCGTCGTGGAGCATCTGCCCGGTCGGCGACTCCTTGTACGCGAGCAGCAGGTCGCGGTCCACGGACTCGTACTGCTGGCCGAGCGGGTTGTAGATCTTCGCGCTCGGGAAGAACGAGTCCATGCCGAACGTGCGGTACTCGTCCGGCGCGATCAGCACGAACCGCTTGCCGATCTCCTTGTCCCGCATGAGGTCCTTCAGCAGTCGCACAAACGCCATGGTGGTGGCGATGGACTGCTGACCGGACCCCTTCTTCACGGTCGCGTACGTCTTGTCGTCCGGCAGCGGCAGCGGCTTCGCGCGCACGACACGCGTCGGGACGTACCCGCCGAGCCCCTTGCGCCGGTCGTGCATGTACTGGATCTCCTCGGAGTCCCGGCCCGGGTGGTAGTACGGCGGCGCGCCGGACTCCAGCTCCTTGTCGGAGATCGGCAGGTGCAGGCGGTCGCGGAAGCCCTTGAGGTCGGCGACCGTCAGCTTCTTCATCTGGTGCGTGGCGTTGCGGCCCTCGAAGTTCGGGCCCAGCGTCCAGCCCTTGATGGTCTTCGCGAGGATGACCGTCGGCTGCCCCGTGTGCTCCACGGCCGCCTTGAACGCCGCGTAGATCTTGCGGTGGTCGTGACCACCGCGGCCCAGGTGCAGGATCTGGTCGTCGGTCATGCCCTCGACCATCGCGCGCAGCCGCTGGTCGTCGCCGAAGAAGTGGTCGCGGATGTACGCGCCGGACTCGGTGGCGTACGTCTGGAACTGGCCGTCCGGCGTGGTGTTCATCTTGTTGACCAGGATGCCGTCCCGGTCCTGCGCCAGCAGCGGGTCCCAGGAGCGGTCCCAGATCAGCTTGATCACGTTCCAGCCGGCGCCCCGGAAGACCGACTCCAGCTCCTGGATGACCTTGCCGTTGCCGCGCACCGGGCCGTCGAGGCGCTGGAGGTTGCAGTTGACGACGAAGGTCAGGTTGTCCAGGCCCTCGCGCGCGGCGATGGTCAGCTGGCCGAGCGACTCCGGCTCGTCCATCTCGCCGTCGCCGAGGAACGCCCACACGTGCGACTTGGACGTGTCCGCGATCCCGCGCGCGTGCATGTAGCGGTTCATCCGCGCCTGGTAGATCGCGCCGATCGGGCCGAGGCCCATCGACACGGTCGGGAACTCCCAGAAGTCCGGCATCAGCCGCGGGTGCGGGTAGCTGGACAGCCCGTACGGCGCCTTCGACTTCTCCTGGCGGAAGGCGTCCAGGTTCCGCTCGTCGAGGCGGTCGAGGAGGAACGCGCGGGCGTAGATGCCCGGGGAGGCGTGCCCCTGGAAGAAGACCTGGTCACCGCCGAGGCCGTCGTCCTTGCCGCGGAAGAAGTGGTTGAAGCCCACGTCGTAGAGGGAGGCGGAGGAGGCGAACGTGGCGATGTGGCCGCCGACGCCGATACCGGGCCGCTGAGCCCGCGAGACCATCACGGCCGCGTTCCAGCGGGTGGCGTTCAGGATCTTGCGCTCGATCTCCTCGTTGCCCGGGAAGAACGGCTCGCTCTTGGTGGGGATCGTGTTGACGTAGTCCGAGCTGCGCATCTCGGGCACGGCCACGCGCTTCTCGCGGGCCCGCTCGATCAGTCGGAGCATCAGATAGCGTGCCCGTTCCCGGCCGCGCTCGTCGATGGCGGCGTCGAGCGAGTCGAGCCACTCCTGGGTTTCCTCGGGATCAAAGTCAGGGACCTGACTCGGAAGGCCGCCAATGATGATCGGATTGCGATCGGATCCGGAAGCCACGCTGTTCCTTACCTGTCAGAGGGCACCTGCCTGAGGGCCACTTTCCGGTATGCCTGCACCGTTCCCCATCGTGGACCTCGGGGCGGAAAACGTCATCTCTACTGCGGGGTAACCACGACCTCGTACCCGCGTGCGGTTCTCAAACACACAAACAGGGCAGAAAGGTGTGGTGTGCATCACCTCGGATAGGGACGGCATGCCGTAGGTTGCGGCGACACGGCCGGGATCGTCACCGTTTCGGCGGTCTGAAACGCCGGGTACTTGCGCGATCCGTCCCGCCCGTGTGGACTACGGCCAATGCTTCGCGCACGCGCGTGGCTGAGATAATCACCAAGACATGATCAGGAGGCAACCCGTGAGCGCGACCGCGGACCACGCGGAGGAGCGGACGAGCCCTGCCGTCAGGCTGGGGTTCCAGCCCGAGCAGGTGGTCCAGGAGATCGGCTACGACGACGACGTCGACCAGGAGCTCCGCGAGTCCATTGAGGAAGTCATCGGCAGCGACCTGGTGGACGAGGAGTACGACGACGTAGCCGACGCCGTGGTGCTGTGGTTCCGCGACGAGGACGGCGACCTGACGGATGTACTGGTGGACGCCACCACGTACATCGAAGAGGGCGGCGCGATTCTCCTCCTCACGCCGAAGACAGGCCGTGATGGGTACGTGGAGCCGAGCGACATCTCGGAAGCCGCTACGACGGCGGGGCTGTCCGCCTCCAAGAGCGTCAGCGTGGGCAAGGACTGGATCGGCAGCCGGCTGCTGACGCCGAAGGCCGCCAAGTCCAAGAGGTAGTTCCCGGCCTCATCTCATCCCCGGACGGGCTGACCAGCTCAGCCCGTCCGCAGGGCCGTCGTGCCGGCTGCGTAGGGTGTTCCCGAGTGTTCTGAACCCGAGCAGCCCACCGAAAGGGAACCACGACGATGTCGATCCAGGTCGGCGACAAGGCCCCCGACTTCGAGCTCAAGGACAACCACGGCGCGAGCGTGAAGCTCTCCGACTTCCGTGGCGAGAAGAACGTCGTCCTGCTCTTCTACCCGTTCGCCTTCACCGGCGTGTGCACCGGTGAGCTGTGCGAGCTGCGGGACAACCTGCCGAAGTTCTCCGACCGCGACACCCAGGTGCTCGCCGTCTCCAACGACTCCATCCACACCCTGCGCGTCTTCGCCGAGCAGGAGGGCCTGGAGTACCCGCTGCTCAGCGACTTCTGGCCGCACGGCGAGGTCAGCCGCGCCTACGGCGTCTTCGCCGAGGACAAGGGCTGCGCGGTGCGCGGCACCTTCGTCATCGACAAGGAGGGCGTGGTGCGCTGGACCGTCGTCAACGCGCTCCCGGACGCCCGCGACCTCGGCGAGTACGTCAAGGCACTCGACGCCCTCTGATCCCCTCAGGTCACCCGTGCGTTCCTTCCGGGCCACCTGAGCCGCCGCGGTCGGCCGACACCTGTGATTCTTCGGCGCCAGGGCCTGCGTGGTGGGGGAACCCGTTACTAGGATCGACACGTTGATCCGATATCCAACGCACGACGGGGCCCCCGCCCCAGGACACCAATGGAGGACTCGTGGGAGTCAGCCTCAGCAAGGGCGGCAACGTATCGCTGACCAAGGAGGCCCCGGGCCTGACCGCGGTCATCGTCGGTCTGGGGTGGGACATCCGCACCACGACCGGCACCGACTTCGACCTGGACGCCAGCGCGCTGCTGCTGAACAACTCCGGCAAGGTCGCCAGCGACCAGCACTTCATCTTCTTCAACAACCTCAAGAGCCCCGACGGCTCGGTCGAGCACACCGGTGACAACCTCACCGGTGAGGGCGAAGGCGACGACGAGCAGATCAAGATCAACCTGGCCGGCGTCCCGGCCGACATCGAGAAGATCGTCTTCCCGGTGTCGATCTACGACGCCGAGAACCGCCAGCAGTCCTTCGGCCAGGTCCGCAACGCGTTCATCCGCGTCGTGAACCAGGCCGGCGAAGCCGAGATCGCCCGCTACGACCTGTCCGAGGACGCCTCGACGGAGACCGCCATGGTCTTCGGCGAGCTGTACCGCCACGGCGCGGAGTGGAAGTTCCGCGCCATCGGTCAGGGCTACGCCTCGGGCCTGCGCGGCATCGCGCAGGACTTCGGCGTGAACGTCTGAGACGCCCGACGGTCTCATCATCCGGCGCCGCACTGTTTGGGTGCGGCGCCGGATGCGCAGGACAACCGAAGAAGCACCACCAAGGGGAGGACCAGCATCATGGGCGTCACGCTCGCCAAGGGGGGCAACGTCTCCCTGTCCAAGGCCGCGCCGAACCTCACACAGGTGATGGTCGGGCTCGGCTGGGACGCTCGCTCCACCACCGGAGCCGCCTTCGACCTCGACGCCAGCGCACTGCTGTGCAACGGCGGGCGGGTGCTGGGGGACGCGTGGTTCGTCTTCTACAACCAGCTCAAGAGCCCGGACGGCTCGGTGGAACACACCGGCGACAACCTCACCGGTGAGGGCGACGGCGACGACGAGTCGCTCCTGGTCGACCTCTCCAAGGTGCCCGCCCACTGCGACAAGATCGTCTTCCCGGTCTCCATCCACATGGCCGACGAACGCGGCCAGACCTTCGGCCAGGTCAGCAACGCCTTCATCCGTGTCGTCAACCAGGCCGACGGCCAGGAACTCGCCCGCTACGACCTCAGCGAGGACGCCTCCACGGAGACGGCCATGATCTTCGGCGAGCTCTACCGGTACCAGGGCGAGTGGAAGTTCCGTGCCGTCGGCCAGGGGTACGCGTCGGGTCTGCGGGGGATCGCCCTCGACTTCGGCGTTGATGTCTCGTAGCGCTTTATGAGCAAAAGGCGGTCCCCTGTGGGCTGCGAAGAGGGCGGGACTAGACTTCAGCTTCAAAGTTTCGTAAAGCCGAGTACGGCGCGGGGGAGACCCGTACACACAGGGATTGGGTAGCCAGTGCTTCTGAAAACCTTCGGCTGGTCGTTCGCGGTCACCGCGATCGGCTTGGTCGCGGCGGTCATCTACGGGGGGTGGGAGGCCTTCGGCATCGTCGCGATCCTCTCCGTCCTCGAGATCTCGCTGTCCTTCGACAACGCGGTGGTCAACGCCGGAATCCTGAAGAAGATGAATGCCTTCTGGCAGAAGATCTTCCTCACCGTCGGTGTGCTCATCGCCGTCTTCGGCATGCGGCTGGTCTTCCCCGTCGTCATCGTGGCGATCAGCGCCAAGATCGGCCCCATCGAGGCCGTCGACCTCGCGCTCAACAACAAGGACCACTACCAGGAACTCGTCACCGACGCCCACCCGGCGATCGCCGCCTTCGGCGGCATGTTCCTGCTGATGATCTTCCTCGACTTCATCTTCGAGGACCGGGACATCCAGTGGCTGCGCTGGCTGGAGCGGCCGCTGGCCAAGCTCGGCAAGGTCGACATGCTGTCGGTCTGCATCGCCCTGGCCGTCCTGCTGGTCACCGCGATGACGTTCGCCACCCACGCCCACCAGCACGGCGGCGCACACGTCGACAAGGCGCAGACCGTCCTGATCTCCGGCATCGCGGGTCTGATCACCTACATGGTGGTCGGCGGGCTCTCCGGCTACTTCGAGGACAAGCTGGAGGAAGAGGAGGAGCGCGAGAACGAGGCCGAGGAAGAGGCCGAACGCAGCGGCAAGCCGCGCTCGGCGGTCCAGCTGGCCGGCCAGGCCGCGTTCTTCATGTTCCTCTACCTGGAAGTGCTGGACGCCTCCTTCTCCTTCGACGGTGTCATCGGCGCGTTCGCCATCACCAACGACATCGTCCTGATGGCGCTGGGCCTGGGCATCGGCGCGATGTACGTCCGGTCGCTCACGGTCTACCTCGTCCGCCAGGGCACCCTCGACGACTACGTCTACCTGGAGCACGGCGCGCACTACGCGATCGGCGCGCTGGCCGTGATCCTCATGGTCACCATCCAGTACCAGATCAACGAGGTCATCACCGGTCTCGTCGGCGTCGTCCTGATCGCCGCGTCCTTCTGGTCCTCCGTCCGCCGCAACCGCGCGCTGGCGGCGGCCGAGGGAAAAGCGGAGAGCCCGGACAAGACTGAGGTCTCGTCCGGGGTATAACACCCACCCGGGTGAGGAACGCTCTGTGCGGGGCGGCCGACGAGGACGTGTCCTCCGGCCGCCCCGCCGGTCTTTTCGAGTGACATGAGGGAACGTGGGGGCGGGAATGGGCTTCTTCGACGGGCTCCTGGGCAGCCGAGCGGCCCACTTCGACTCCGGCAGCGCGGCGAGCAACGCCATCGAGCTGACCAAACGGCACAGCCAGGTCTCCCTCACCAAGCAGGGCGCGGCCACCGGCCACCTGCGCGTCAACCTGAACTGGCGGATGCGGACGTCCGACATCGGCGGCTTCCACCGCGAGAGCATCCTGCGGCACCCCTTCAAGGCACTGAAGCCGCCGGAGGTCGTCGGGCACAGCCAGAGCATGGTCAACGTCGACCTCGACCTGGGGTGCCTGTACGAGTTGCAGGACGGCACGAAGGGGGTCGTGCAGCCGCTCGGGGGCTACCTCGGGGACGTGAATGCGGCGCCGTACGTCAAGCTCAGCGGGGACGACCGGTTCGGGTCGGCGTCCGGGGAGACGATGTACGTCAACCTCGATCATCGCGACGAGATCAAGCGGCTGCTGGTGTTCGTCTACATCTACGACCAGACGCCGGCCTTCGACCGTACCCACGCGAGCGTCACGCTGTACCCGAGCAACGGGCCGCGGATCGAGATAGGCCTCGACGAGCGGCATCCGCAGGCTCGGTCATGTGCGGTGGTGATGATCGAGAACGTGAAGGGGGAGATGCTGGTGCGCCGTGAGGTGAAGTTCGTCTACGGGTTCCAGGCGGAGATCGATCGCTTGTACGGGTGGGGGTTGCAGTGGGGGCGGGGCTACAAGACGCAGGTGGAGCGGTGACGGGCGCCCGGTGAGCCGGGGGCTTGCGCCAAACCCCGCGCCCCTGCCCTAACGCCCGATGAACTGTGGCCCCTGCGGGGGCAGGCGGAAGTCCGGGTTCGGGGCTGTCGTCACCGGCGGCGGATAGCCGTAGCCCGACGGCGCCGCCGTCGTCACCGGGGTCTGCTGGGGGTAGCCGTAGGACGGCTGGGCGGGCTGGGGATAGCCGTACGCGGGCTGGGTCGGGACCCCTGGCGGCTGTTCCGGAGGCAGGGGCTGGGCGGCTGTCGTTGCCGCCGCCGCTTCCGACTCGTCGACCGAGATGCCGAAGTCCGTGGCCAGGCCCTTGAGGCCGTTCGAGTAGCCCTCGCCGAGAGCGCGGAACTTCCAGACGTCGCCGCGGCGGTAGAGCTCGCCGCAGATCAGGGCGGTCTCCTCGCCGGTCTCCGGCTTGATGTCGAAGTAGGCCAGGGGTTCCGCACCGGTGGTCGTGGCGTCGTACAGCAGGATGCGCAGGTCGCGTACGCGGTCGAAGGTGACGCCGTCCGCCGAAGCGACCAGCAGAATCCGGCTGACATCGGGCTCGACACCGGGAAGCTCTGTCTGGATGGTGTCGGTGAGGCCCTCGGCGATCCGCTTCTTGCCGAGCCGCCAGACCTTCCCGGAAGGGTGCCGGGGCTGGTTGTAGAAGACGAAGTCCTCGTCGGAGCGCACACGCCCGTCGGGACCGAGGAGCAGCGCGGAGGCGTCGACGTCCGGAACCCCCTGTCCGGGTGTCCAGCGCAGCACGGCACGTACCGTGGTGGCTTCGAGCGGGACGTTCGACCCCTTCAACATCGCGTGCGTCATGCGGTCATCCTGCCTTCTCGGTCCTGGTCACGACAACGCGGGGGTACGACAGCCGACACAGCCGAGTTACCAGAAATTCATGCCCTGCGGGAACCCCTGACATGGATTGCTACGTACTATTACCGGCCACTCAGTAGACATGTCATCAGCCATGTCGCGGTCCGTTCCACACGCCGTACCGTCTCCACGGGGGAGTTCTATGCATCATTTCGGGCACGTCGCCCCTGAGGTACGGAAGCGTCTCTTCTTCCGGGAGCCGTGCGAGTTCGACTCGAACTCCCCGGCCCGGCTGCTCGCCGCCGCCCTGGGCGCCACGCTCTACAGCCCGGCCACTCGGCCGCGGCTCGCGGACGACATCGTCAAGCAGGCCGACCGCGGCGTGGTCTCGATGGTGCTGTGCCTGGAGGACTCCATCGGCGACGAGGACGTCCCGGCCGGCGAGGAGAACCTCGTCCGCCAGTTCACCGAACTGGCGGCACGCCCGGCGCCCTCGCTGCCGCTGCTGTTCGTCCGGGTCCGCACCCCCCAGCAGATCCCCGACCTCGTGGCGCGCCTGGGCCCCGCCGTCCGACTGCTGTCCGGTTTCGTGCTGCCGAAGTTCACCGAGGAACGCGGCATCCCGTTCCTGGAGGCCCTCGCCGTGGCCGAGGCCGCGAGCGGCCGCCGCCTGTTCGCCATGCCGGTCCTCGAATCGCCCGAGCTGCTCTACCGCGAGTCACGCGTGGACACCCTGGAGGGCATCTTCCGCGCGGTCGACAAGTACCGCGACCGGGTCCTGGCGCTGCGTCTCGGCGTCACCGACTTCTGCTCCTCCTACGGCCTGCGCCGGGCCCCCGACATGACGGCGTACGACGTCCAGGTCGTCGCCTCCGTGATCGCCGACGTGGTGAACATGCTCGGCCGGGCCGACGGCACCGGGTTCACGGTGACCGGGCCGGTCTGGGAGTACTTCCGTGTCCAGGAGCGCATGTTCAAGCCGCAACTGCGCCGCAGCCCCTTCCTGGAGGGGCAGGCCGAGGAACTGCGCGAGGCGCTCATCGAGCACGCCATGGACGGGCTGCTGCGCGAGATCGCCCTCGACCAGGCCAACGGCCTGCTCGGCAAGACCTGCATCCACCCCTCCCACGTGCTGCCCGTGCACGCACTGTCCGTGGTCAGTCACGAGGAGTTCAGTGACGCCCAGGACATCCTGCGGCCGGAACGCTGCGGTGGGGGTGTGCTCAGGTCGTCGTACACGAACAAAATGAATGAAGTGAAGCCGCACCGCGCCTGGGCCGAGCGGACCCTGCTGCGCGCCGAGGTGTTCGGCGTGGCCAACGAGGACATCGGCTTCGTGGAGCTGCTCGCCGCCGGGATCCCCACCTGAGGATCCGGGACCGGAAGGGCCCGGACACCCCGGGCCCCGACACAAGGGACGCATGAACAAGGCAGTGAACAACGGGGAATGGGACGGCACCTGGGTCGCCGAACGGCTCGGCGTCGAACTCGTGGGTGACGACACCCTCAGGGGGATGCTGGGTCTCGCGCTGCGGCGCAACCCCAAGCGGGCCCACCTCCTGGTGTCCAACGTGCTCGGCAAGCACGTACCGCAGTCGCCGTCCGTCGTCTACGGCTCCGGGTTCGCCCTCGGCCGCAGGGTGCGGGAGCTCCTGGGCGACGCCGGGGCGCGGTCCGCGGTCGTCGTCGGGTACGCCGAGACGGCGACCGGGCTCGGCCACTCGGTCGCCGACGGGCTGGGCGACGCGCCCTACCTGCACTCGACGCGCCGGCCGGTGCCCGGGGTCGCGCAGGCCGGCGGCTTCGAGGAGTCCCACTCGCACGCCACCTCGCACCTGCTGCTGCCGGAGGACCAGGCCCTGCTGGCCGGGGACGGCCCGCTGGTCCTGGTCGACGACGAGTTCTCCACGGGGAACACGGTGCTGAACACCGTGCGCGATCTCCATGCGCGGTATCCGCGTCGCCGGTATGTCGTGGTGGCGCTGGTCGACATGCGGTCGGCGGACGACGCCGGGCGGCTGGAGGAGTTCGCGCGGGAGATCGGCGCGCGGGTGGATCTCGTGGCCGCGGCCTCGGGGACGGTACGGCTGCCGGAGGGGGTGCTGGAGAGGGGGCAGGAGCTGGTGGCGCGGTACGAGGTCGAGAGTGCGGCCGAGAGTCGTTCGTCGTCTGCGGGCGCGTCGTGGCCGGTCGTGCAGTTCCCCGCGCCCCTGGAGGGCGAAGGTGGTGCCCCCAGCCTTGAAGCAGACGGCCGAACCAACCCCCTAGGGGCGCGGGGAACTGCGCGACCAGCCCCCACCGGCCCGCAGCCGGACGACAAGCGAACCCCTCCTCACGTGACCCGCGTAGACCTGTACTGGCCCCCCGGCCTCCCCGACGGCGGCCGGCACGGCTTCACCCCCGCGCACCGAATACGCCTGGAGAACGCCCTCCCCGCGATGGCGGCCCGCCTCGCCGAGGCGCTGCCCGGCGGCGCGCGCCGCGTCCACGTCCTCGGCTTCGAGGAGCTGATGTACGCCCCGCTGAGGCTGGCCCAGGAGCTGGAGCGGGCCGTGGACGCCGAGGTGCGCTACTCCACCACCACCCGCTCACCCGTCCTCGCGGTGGACGACCCCGGCTACGCGATCCGCAGCCGCCTGGTCTTCCCCGCCCACGACGACCCGGCCGACGGCCCCGGCGAGCGCTACGCGTACAACGTCGCCGGTGCCGGTTCCGACGCCGTCGTGGCCGTCGTCGACTCGGTCGCCGACACGCCCGCCCTGCACGCGCCGGACGGCCTCCTCGCCCAGCTCGCCGCGCACACCCCGCACGTGCTGCTCGCGGTCGTGCCGTCGTACGTCCCCGAGCCCCTGTACGTTCCCGAAAGGCCCCCCATGCTGCCCGAGCCCCTCCGCGGCCCCGCCTTCTCCTCGTACGCGCCGGAGGAGGTCGGCTGGCTGCTCCAGGACCTCTCGGACGTGACGCTGGAGGCGCCGACCGAGGAGCGCGAGGAGGCCATCCAGAGCGGCGGGGCGCACTACGCGGAGTCGCTGCCGGTGGAGTACCAGCCGAGCGAGCGGTACCAGGAGCTGTTCCACGCGGCGCTGGACGACTCGGCCGCCCGGATCGCCCGGGCCGTGGGTGTGGTCACGGAGACCGTCCTCGCCGAGCGGTCCCCGCGCCCGGTGCTGGTCTCCCTCGCCCGCGCGGGCACCCCGATCGGCGTCCTGATGCGCCGCTGGGCCCAGTTCCGGCACGGGCTGGAGCTGCCGCACTACGCGGTGTCGATCGTGCGCGGCCGGGGCATCGACGCCAACGCGCTGCGCTGGCTGGCGGCCCACCACGAGCCGTCCGACCTCGTCTTCGTCGACGGCTGGACCGGCAAGGGCGCCATCACCCGCGAACTGGCCGACGCGATCGAGGAGTTCGAGAAGAGCGACAACATCACCGGCTTCGACCCGGAGATCGCGGTCCTCGCCGACCCGGGCTCCTGCGTGCGGACGTACGGCACCCGGGAGGACTTTCTCATCCCCTCCGCCTGCCTCAACTCGACCGTGTCCGGGCTGATCTCGCGCACGGTGCTGCGGGCCGACCTGGTGGGCCCGCAGGACTTCCACGGCGCGAAGTTCTACCGGGAACTCGCCGGCGCGGACGTCTCGGTGGACTTCCTGGACGCGGTCTCGGCGCGGTTCGGGGAGGTCGCGGAGACGGTCGACGCGGCCGTGAAGGAGCTGCTGGCGAGCGACCGCAGCCCGACCTGGGAGGGCTGGGCGGCGGTGGAGCGCATCAGCGAGGAGTACGGCATCCACGACGTGAACCTCGTCAAGCCCGGTGTCGGCGAGACCACCCGGGTGCTGCTGCGCCGGGTGCCGTGGAAGATCCTGGCGCGGGCCGGCGCGGGCGCCGACCTCGACCACGTACGCCTGCTCGCCGCACAGCGAGGGGTGCCCGTCGAGGAGGTCGCCGAACTGCCCTACACCTGCGTGGGGCTGATCCACCCCAAGTACACGCGCGGTGCGACCGGTGCCGACGGCAAGGCGGTGACGCTCTGATGCCGGTGCTGGTGGCGAGCGACCTCGACCGTACGCTGATCTACTCCGCGGCGGCCCTCGCGCTGACCATGCCGGACGCGCGGGCACCCCGGCTGCTGTGCGTGGAGGTGCACGAGAGCAGACCCCTGTCGTACATGACGGAGACCGCGGCGCAGCTGCTGACGGAGCTCGGGGACGCGGCCGTTTTCGTGCCGACGACGACCCGGACGCGCAAGCAGTACCAGCGCATCAACCTGCCCGGGCCGCCGCCGAAGTACGCGATCTGTGCCAACGGCGGACACCTGCTGGTGGACGGGGTCACCGACACCGAGTGGCACGCGCGGGTGACCGAGCGGCTGGCGGGCGAGTGCGCGCCGCTGGCCGAGGTGCAGGCGCACCTGGCGGTCTCGGCCGACCCGCTCTGGGTGCGCAAGCACCGCATCGCCGAGGACCTCTTCGCCTACCTCGTGGTGGAGCGCGAGCTGCTCCCGGAGGACTGGGTGAAGGAGTTCGCGGTGTGGGCGGAGAACCGCGGCTGGACGGTGTCGCTCCAGGGCCGCAAGCTCTACGCCGTGCCGAAGCCGCTGACCAAGAGCGCGGCCGTGCGGGAGGTCGCCCGCCGCACCGGCGCGGACCTCACCCTGGCCGCGGGTGACTCCCTGCTCGACGCCGACCTGTTGCTCGCCGGGGACCGGGGCTGGCGCCCCGGGCACGGCGAGCTGGCCGACAGCGGCTGGACGGCCCCCGCGATCAGCGCGCTGCCGGAGCGGGGCGTACTGGCCGGGGAGCGTATCCTGAACGAGTTCCTGAAGGCCTCCAGGGCGCCGCGGTAGGCGTCGGCCGCAGCGGCGGTGTTGTCTCAGCCGCAGCAGCCCCCGCCGCAGCACCCGCCCCCGCCTCCGCCGCCCGCGCGGGGCGCGGGGGCGGACGCCTGTGACGACGCGGTGCCGCCGACCGCGACGGTCGACAGGAGCTTCACGGTGTCGTCATGGCCCGCGGGGCAGGCGGCGGGGGAGGCGGACTCCGCCATCGGACGGCTCAGTTCGAAGGTGTCGCCGCACGTACGGCAGCGGTACTCGTAGCGAGGCATGAGCACAGGTTAACCGGCGCTCCCGGGAACGACCGGAACCCGCGGTTCAGCAGTGTTCGCTTCTGTCCGATACTTGTGAGGAGAAATTGCGAAGATCGCTGGTAATTTGTTAGTGCCGCGAGGAACCGCAACCGGAAGGTCGGGGGGAAGTGGGGGTCCGCAGCCGAGTCCGTACAGACCAGTGCGCGACCGCTGCGTCTACAACCCACGTACGCACCAGTACGTCTTACCTGCGCGAGCAACACCGAATTGCGGAGGGAGACGCGTCGTGACCCAGGACGGGCAGAGGGGGGAGCCCCAGGAGCCCGAACTCACCATGCAGTTGAAGGTTCCTGCCGTCCCTCCGGCGGACGAGACCATGCAGCTGCGGGTACCCCCGGAAGGCTTCGGCATACCCGGGGGCTCGGAGAAGCCCCCCATATCGAGCAAACAGCGCAAATCCCGCAAGGCGCCCCGCCCCTCCGTCCTCGCCCGGCTCGCCACCGCCTTCCGTCTCCGGCTGGCCCCCCTCGCGGCCGTTCTCGCCCCCCTGCTGGCCCGCGCCCTGCCCTACGCGCGCCGTCTGCGGCCCCAGTACCCGCGGCCGGGCCGCGTCGGCTGGCGCCGCTGGGTGCCCTCCTGGAGGCAGTGGCTGGGCGGCTTCTTCGCCTCGATGAGCCTGAGCACCCTCTTCCTCGTCGTCGCCTACGCGGCCACCGACATACCGGACAACCTCAACTCGTACGCCACCCAGCAGGACAACGTGTACTTCTGGGCCGACGGCACCCCCATGGCCCGCACCGGCTGGGTGCAGCGGCAGGCGATGCCGCTGAAGGACATCCCCGAGGACGTCCGCTGGGCGGTGCTCGCGGCGGAGAACGCGAGCTTCTACAGCGACCCCGGCATCTCCTTCAAGGGCCTCTCCCGCGCCCTCTTCCGCACCATCGGCCAGGGCGACACCCAGGGCGGCTCCACGATCACCCAGCAGTACGTCAAGAACGTCTACCTGAACCAGAACCAGACGGTCAGCCGCAAGTTCACCGAGGCGATGATCTCCCTCAAGCTCGACAACCAGATGAGCAAGGACGACATCCTCGAGGGCTACCTCAACACCAGCTGGTTCGGCCGCGGCACCTACGGCATCCAGCGCGCCGCCCAGGCCTACTACGGCAAGGACGTCAGCCAGCTCAACGCCAGCGAGGCCGCCTTCCTCGCCTCCCTGCTCAAGGGCGCCGGCCTCTACGACCCGACTCTCAACAGCGCGAACCGCGCCCGGGCCGTCGAACGCTGGTCCTGGACCCTGGACCGGATGGTCGAGATCGGCAAGCTGTCGAAGGCCGAGCGGGCCAAGTACACGAAGTTCCCCGAGCCGCTGAAGAGCAACCCGCTCTACGACACCGGCGAGCAGACCGACTACCTGGTGGAACTCGCCTCGCAGTACGCCAGGAAGGCCGCGCACCTCTCCGACAAGGACTGGGACCTGGGCGGCTATCAGATCTACACGACGTTCGACCGCAAGCGGGTGACCGCGCTCACCGACGCCGTGACCAAGGCCCGCAAGCAGGCCCTCAAGGACGACCCCAAGAAGGCGAAGGCCGCGCACTTCGGCGCCGCCTCGGTGGCCACCGACGGCCGCATCCTCGCCGTCTACGGCGGTCCCGACCACCGCACGCAGGGCTACAACGAGTCCAACGCGACCACCGTCCCGGCCGGCAGCGCCTTCATGCCGTTCGTGTACGCGGCCGGCCTGGAGAACGGCGTCGTCAAGAAGCGCGACGAGCCCCGCCAGGAGGTCTCCGGGCAGAGCCTGTACGACGGCAACGACGGCGTGCTGGTCACCACCCCGGAGGGGCCCTACTGGGACCGCAACGGCAAGAAGGTCGCCGCGCACAACGACGGCAAGCAGTCCTACGGGCAGATCAGTCTGCACCGGGCCCTCGCCCTCTCCGTGAACACGCCGTTCATGCAGCTCGGCATGGACACCGGCCTGGACAAGGTCAAGGAGACCGCCGAGGCGGCCGGTCTGCTCCCCTCCAGCATGGGCCCGCAGGTGCCCGCGCTGTCCCTGGGCAACTCCACGCCGAGCGCGATCCGCATGGCCGGCGGCTACGCCACCTTCGCCGCCGAGGGACGGCACACCGAGCCGTACTCGGTGCGCCGGATCACCCACAACGGCTCCGCGGTGCCGATGAACAGGCCCGCCGCGAAGCGTGCGGTCGGCGCCGACGTGGCCGAGGAGGTCACCTCGGCGCTCATGGACTCCTACCGCGTCGCCCACCCGGCCGCCGCCGCCACCGCGCCGGTGGCCGGGAAGGCCGGCACCAACGACAAGGACACCGCCTCCTGGTTCGTCGGCACCGCCAAGTCCGTGTCGACCGCCGTCGTGGTCTACCGCATCGACCTCACCAAGAGTCTCGAACCACTGCCGCTCGAAGGCATCGCCGGCACCTCCGCCGACAGCGTCCCGTACGGCATCTGGTCACGTGCCACAAGTCCGGTCGGCTGATCCGGTGGCCGGGCACCGCAACCCCCACTCCCCTCGCAGAATGAGCCGCACATGAAGTCACCGTCGGGCCGCCGCCGAAAAGCCAGGGCACCCCGCCCGACCGCCCCTCCGAAGATCGTGGGGCTGGCGGCCCTCCTCGTCGTCGCGTCCCTGGTCGCGGGCTACCTGGCGCTGACCCGCTCGGACAACACCGCGCCGACGGCGTCCTCCGGCACGGGAGGCGGCACCACGAAGGGCTCCGCCGGCGTGAACCGGGAGGAGCTCGAGTGGGACGGGAAGACGAAGGTCATCGGTGACGGCTCCACGTCGTACACCGGCCCCCAGCCGGGCCAATTGAAGGCCGTGCCGCTCAAGCCCGGTGAGAAGCCTCCCCAGTTCGTCGTCTTCTCCTGGGACGGCGCCCTCGCGGGCGACGACGAGCTCTTCCAGCACTACCGGAAGATGGCGAAGGAGTACGACGCCCACATGACCTTCTTCCTCACGGGCATCTACCTGCTGCCCAAGAGCAAGAGGGACCTCTACTCCCCGCCGCAGCACTCCAAGGGCGCGGCGGCGATCAGCTACCCCACAGACGAACACATCCGCACCACGCTGGAGGAGCTCGGCAAGGCGTGGAAGGACGGCAACGAGATCGGTACCCACTTCAACGGCCACTTCTGCGGCGCCAAGGGCGGCGGGGACTG
This sequence comes from Streptomyces sp. NPDC048751, assembly GCF_043198595.1. Classification (NCBI taxonomy): domain Bacteria; kingdom Bacillati; phylum Actinomycetota; class Actinomycetes; order Kitasatosporales; family Streptomycetaceae; genus Streptomyces; species Streptomyces sp. NPDC048751. Next base: position 174,002 of record NZ_JBICUX010000009.1, on the reverse strand, counting down.
GAGTGTCGAGGAGTGGAAGAGCGAGATCGACCAGTTCTACGAGCTGGTCGAGAACTGGAAGACCAACACCGGCCTCAAGGACATGGCCCCGCTGCCCTTCGACTTCCGCAAGGAGGTCACCGGCGGCCGCGCGCCCTGCCTGGAGGGCCAGGCCAACCTGCTGAAGGCCGCCAAGGGCTACGGCTGGCGCTACGACGCGTCCTCCCCGGGGGCCTTCCAGGTCTGGCCCACGAAGAAGAACGGCATGTGGGACTTCCCGCTCCAGCTGATCCCGTACGACGGCGGCGATTACCAGGGCCTGTCCATGGACTTCAACTTCCTGGCCAACCAGTCCGACGGCCAGCCCGACGGCGATCCGTCCCGGTACGCCGAGTGGCAGCAGGAGACCGCCGACGCCTACATGGCGGGCTTCAACCGGGTGTACTACGGCAGCCGGGCCCCGCTGTTCATAGGCAACCACTTCGAGCAGTGGAACGGCGGCACCTACATGAAGGCCGTCGACGAGGTCATCAAGAACGTCTGCACCAAGAAGGACGTCAAGTGCGTGTCCTTCAAGGAACTGTCCGACTGGATGGACGTGCAGAAGCCCGCGACCCTTCAGGCACTGCGCACGCTGGATCCGGCACAGGGACCCGACTGGTCGACGCTGGTGAAGTGACGTTCCAGTAACGTCCCAAACCCACAAGGGCATCCCTCTTCACAACGCCCACACACGCCATGCAAAGATGCCCTACCCCGGCCATCCCTCCCGCCGGGGCAAGAGGGGAAACATCAGTGAAGTCAAGGAAATTGAGCCGTACGCGCCGCCGCGCAGCGATACTCGGCGCGGCAGCCACCTCCGTGGTCGCCGGAGTGGCGCTGCTGCCCAACTGGAGCGCCGGCGCCGCCGTTGTCGACGACCCCACGGTCGACGCGAAGACCAAGGCCACCTTCCAGCGGCTGGCGGACGCGGTGTTCACCGACCGCACCGACGCCCTGGTCGACGGCAAGCAGGGTGACTCCAGGCCGCTGACCGACGGCTTCTCCGGCGACGTCAAGCTGTCCTCCGGCACCGCCCGCACCGAGGACACCACCCTGTCCTCGCTGGAGCAGCGCAAGGACAAGCTCGCCAAGGCCGGCGAGAAGTACAGCAAGGCCAGCACCACCGTCACCCTGAACGCCACCCGCGTGACGGGCCGCACGGCCAAGGCCGCGGTCACCGAGACCACGACGCTGACCTACGCCAAGGTCCGTGGCAACGCTCCGAAGACCACCGGCTTCCAGGCCCGGCACGAGCTGACCTTCAAGGCCGACAGCCAGGGCAACTGGCAGCTCACCGGCATCCAGGACACCGACCAGGGTGGCCTCGCGGTGAACACGCTCTCCAAGCCGAAGTCCGTCAAGGCGCCGGCCCCCGAGCCCGACGACACCATGCCCAGCGCCCCGCGCGCGGCGACCACCCGCAACCCGGCCGCCGTCCCGAAGACCGCCACCACCTACGACTACAAGGCGATGGCGGCGTACGCGGAGAAGTACTGGAACGTCTACAACCAGGACTACCCGGACTTCAACGGCCACGGCGCCGGCGGCGACTGCACCAACTTCGTCAGCCAGTCCCTGAAGGCGGGCGGCTGGAAGCACGAGCCGGGTTACGTCTACGACTACACCAAGTGGTTCGGCAACAAGGACATCCAGTCGGACTCGTTCGTCGGCGTCAACGAGTGGTCCTGGTTCGCCCAGAACTCCAAGCGGACCAAGCCGCTCGCGAACGTCTACCAGCTCGAGGTCGGCGACGTCCTCCAGATGGACTTCGACCGCGACGGGTCCAAGGACCACACGATGATCGTCACGTACAAGAGCGGCGGCGTGCCCTACGTGACGTACCACTCGAACAACACCCTGCGCAGGTCCGTGGCGAGCCTCGTGGCGTCGTACCCGACCGCGTACTACTACGCCTACCGCACCTGATCCTCCTGGGGCGGGGGCCAGTGCTCCCGCTGCTCACGCTGGTGGTCCCGCTCCTCGGCCAGCCCGGGGTTGCGGGCCCGCCAGTACGGGTTGTCGTGCGGCAGGGCCGAACCGACCCTGCCGTACATCCCGAAGACCATGAGCAGGATGCCGGCGACGAAGGTGAACAGGACGTTCTGGATCTGGAAGGCCAGGAAGTTGTAGTCCGTGTCCAGCAGGCCGAGGAACAAGAACCCGTTGAGGATGAACAGGACGCCGAGCACCATGTTCAGCGTCGACGCGAAGTTCCCGCCGATGATCATGCCGACGAAGAGCAGCAGTCCCACGCCGATCGACAGCCAGCTGAGCGCGCCGTTGGTGTTCAGGCTCCAGATGGTGTCCCCGCCGGTGTCGAAGAAGCCGATGTTGTCGACGATGCCGAAGACGCCGAAGACGACCAGCGCCAGACCCATCAGGCCCGCGCCGATCCGGTAGACCCTGTTCAGGCGGTGGTCGACGGGCAGGTGCTCGTCGAAGTCGATCCGCCTGCGCGACCCCGAGCGCTGTACGTGCGTGGCCATGTCCGCCTCCCTTGGACGCGAGCGGAGGCCGTACGTCCGTTCCCCTCAAATATCCGCCCGCCGCACCCCGGGCAGCAACACGACGGGCGACAGGACGGGCGACACGGCGGGCCCACGGCGCCTCAGTGGCCGCCCCCGCGCTCCTCCCGGATCCGCGCCACCACGTCCGCCACCGCGTGCCGCACCGCCTCCGTCTCGGTCAGGAAGTGCCAGTAGTCCGGGTGACGGCCCTCCAGGCCGGCGATCGCCCGCTCCAGCCGGGCCACCGAGTCGTCCAGCGGCCGGGCGTCCCGCGGGTCGGGGGTGTTGCGGCCCGCCATGGCCAGCCGCTGCGCGTCCCGGATCGCGAACCGGGTCCGCTCGATCTCCTGCTGCGGGTCCTTCTGCACGGCGTTCAGCCTCGTCAGCCGCTCACCCGCCGCCGACACGGCCTCGTCGGTGGTGTTCAGCAGCGCCCGCGCCGTCGACAGCAGCGCCGTCGCGTCCGGCCAGCGCTGGGCGTCCCGCGCGGCCCGCGCCTCGGCCAGCTTCGCCTCCGCCTGCCGTACGTGCTCGGTGGCCTGCTCCGGCACATGCTGCAGGTCCTGCCAGCACGCCGCCGCGAACCGCCGCCGCAGCTCACTCAGCACCGGCTCCACCTGCCCGGCGCGAGTCGTCAGCGCCTCGGCGCGGGTACGCAGCGACACCAGCCGGTGGTCGATCTCCGCGGCCTTCCCCGGCAGCCGCTCGGCCTCCACGCGGATCGCCTCGGCGTCCCGCGCGACCCGCTCGGCCCGCTCCAGCGTCTGCGGCACGCCGTGCTGCCCGGCGCCCTGGTTCAGCATGGTCAGGTCCGGCGACAGCGCGGCGAGCCGGGCCGCGAGGTCGTCCGCCGTCAGCCCGGCGCCCCGGACCGCGTCCAGGGCGTTCGAGGCGGCCAGCAGCGCCTGCCGGGCCCGCTCCACGGCCGGTGCCAGCCGCGCCAGCTGGGTCTCCGCCTTGCCCAGCAGCGGCCCGAGCCCGTCGGCGAAGCGGTCCAGCTCCCCCTTGACCCGGCCCAGCTCGTCCTTGGCCTTCGTGAGCGCGGTACGCGCCTGCGCCGCCGCCGATCCCTCCAGATCGTCCCGGTCGAGATCATGGGCGTCCACGGCGCTGATGTACTGGTGGCTGGCCTCGTCGATGCGGCCGCTGATCGCCCGGAAATCGGCGACCGCGCGCCGCGCGGCCGGGGAGTCGTCGACCGCCGTGATCGTCTCGATCGAGATCCTGAGGTCGCGCTGGGCGGTGTCCAGCTCGTAGAACGCGGCCGCGGCGGCGTCCTTCGCGGCCTGCGCCTCGGCCCGCTGGCTCTCGGCCCGCCCGCCGAACCACCGCCGCGTGCCGCCCCCGGCGAACGCGGCCGGCAGCGCCAGCGCGGCCAGCAGCGGCAGCCCCACCAGGGTGAGGGTGTCCCGCAGCGCGGATCCGTGCGCGCGCGGCACCGACGGCGAGTACGACTGCGGAGGTGTCGCCGTCACATCCCTCTCCCGTGCTGTCGTTCGCCCTGCCCGGTGTCATTCTCCCACCGTGTAAGGACGAACACACGGGCCGGTTAGTTCGCGGTCCGCACCGTGACTTTGCCGTCGCCGGTACGCGCGGACACCACGTGCGAGCTGGACTCGTCCCGCGGCACGGACACATCCACCCCTCCGTCCCCGGTCTCCGTCGTCACCCGGTACCTCGCCGAGGGCAGCGTGATCGTCACGGAGCCGTCGCCGCCGCGGGTCTCCACCCGCTCCGGTACGGCGCTCAGTTCGAGGTGCGCCGAACCGTCGCCGGTGCGCGTGGTCACCCGCCGCGAGGACACGTCGGCGCGCACGGACCCATCGCCGGTGCGCACGTTCAGGGAGCCGGAGGAGTCGGTGACCCGCACCGAGCCGTCGCCGGTCCGCAGCTCCAGCGGTCCCGAGGTGTCGCTGACGCGCACGGAACCGTCCCCCGTGCGGATGTTCAGCGCGTCCTTGAAGCCGCTCGCCCGCACACTGCCGTCCTTGTCCTCGACCCGCACCGAGACGCCCCGCGGCACCTCGATGCGGTGCCTGGCCGCGCAGTCGGCGACCACCCCGGAGCACTTCATGCGCAGGGTGAGCCGGTCGTCCTCGAACGACCAGGTGACCTTCGGCTCCTTGCCCACGACCACCTTTCCCTTGAACCAGCGGGTGACCTCGACACGGCCCGCCTTGTTCGAGTCCGCCGAGACGATCTCCAGCGCGGAGTCGTCGGAGTCGACGGTGAGGGTGCGCCCCGACAGCGCGAAGGACCGGTGCTCGGGCTCCTTGTCGTCCCCGGGGGAGGCGCACGCGGTGGCGGTGGCCACGAGGGCCACGACGGCTCCCGCGGCGAGCGCGGTGCGGACGGCGACGGTACGGGCCATGGTGATCTCCCCCTGGGACGGACGGCGCGGGCTGCGCCTGCCCTACGACCGTAGGGACGCGCGACCCCGCGCGGGATCCGGCGCACTCCCGCATCCGGGGTGGGGATAACCCCCTGTCCTCAGCAGGGGGTGAGCGCGCGGGATATGGGTTTGCCGGGCAGTGCCTCCGGCAAGGTAGGCTGTCGACTCGTCCTGGGTGCGTAGCTCAGGGGTAGAGCGCCTGCCTTACAAGCAGGATGTCGGCGGTTCGAAACCGTCCGCGCCCACCAGGAGTGCGAAGGGCCCCCGTGGAGACACGGGGGCTTTCGCGTGTCATGGTCCGGCTGCCCATAGGATGTGCCGCGTGAACGGCCCCGAGCAGTACGTCCCGCGCCCGCCCCTGCGGCGGTGGCGCGCCTGGTGCGTGCTCGGGCTGCTGGTGGGGCTGCTGTCCATGCACGGGCTGGCGCCCGGCGGCGCGCCCCACGCACACTCCTCGCCCCGGGTCATGGCCGCTGCCGAGACCGCGCACGACGGCTGCGCCGGAGACGGCCACTGCGGCGGCGGGCACGCCCAACACGCCGACGCCACCTGTGCGTCGGGCGCGGTGAGCGGTGGGCCGGTGGTGCCCGGGCTCGTGCCCGACCCCGCGCCCGTGCCCGTGGCGGCCGAGACCCTGTGCTCGTACGTCCTCACGGATCAGGACGGCGCCCGGGCGCCACCCTCCCTGTCCGAACTCCAACTCCTGCGGATCTAGACACTCCCACGCACCGCGTCACCGACCGACGCGGCGCAGAGGCATGTCCGCAATCCTTTCGCTCCACAGGAGTTCACGCATGACCACCACCCGTACCCTGACCCGCCGTGCCGCCCTCGTGGCGGCGACCGCGACCGCCGCGCTCGTCCTGGCCGCCTGCGGCGGTGACGGCGACAACGAGGGAGCCCAGGGCTCCTCGCCCTCGTCCTCGTCCTCGGCGAGCGCCGGTGCCACGGCCGAGGCGGGCGCGCACAACGCCCAGGACGTCTCCTTCGCGCAGGGTATGATCCCGCACCACCAGCAGGCGCTCGAGATGGCGGGGCTGGCTGCCGACCGGGCCTCGTCCGCGCAGGTCAAGGACCTCGCGGCGCGGATCGAGAAGGCGCAGGACCCGGAGATCAAGACCATGACCGGCTGGCTGAAGGGCTGGGGCGAGGACGTGCCCGAGTCGATGCCCGGCATGGACCACTCGGCCCACTCCGGCATGGCCGGGATGATGGACCCGGGGGACATGGAGAAGCTGAAGAAGGCCTCCGGCAAGGAGTTCGACACCATGTTCCTGACGATGATGGTCGAACACCACGAAGGCGCCGTCGAGATGGCCACGACCCAGAAGGCCAAGGGCGAGTACACCCCCGCGAAGTCCATGGCCGACGACATCGTCACCGCCCAGAACGCGGAGATCGAGGAGATGAACAAGCTCCTCGGCAAGAAGAGCTAGCCGTTCTCCTCGGGTGGGGTCTCGTGTGCGTGCTTCAGCCGCATGCGGGCCTCCACCCGGTCCGCCGCGGTGATCTCTGACCAGAAGCGGTGGCAGCTCACGAACACCGCGAGCTCGTGTTCCCGCTGCCGGAGCTTTTCGACCTCGGCCTGCTCGTCGGCCGTCCAGCCGGGGGAGGCCGGGCGCTCCACCTTGCGCCAGCCGTTGTCGTCACTGAAGGCGTCGAGCGGCTCGACCGACCAGGGGAGCCGCTTCAGCAGGGCCGACAGCTCGGCCCGGACCTGATGCAGCTCCTCCTGGCCGGCGCGCAGGTCGCTCGGAAACTCATAGGTCTTAGCCACAGCACAATGCTACGCCTGTTCGATTTTGGGTGGCGAGTCGTCCCGGGAGGTTCATGCGAACGAGTGTTCTGTCGTGAGGGTCGTGGCGCTCGGCCTGCGCTGACGGATCAGTGGCCGGATTCCCGCAACTCCCGTACCAGGCGGGCCGTCACGGGCACGCCGACGCCGTGACGCTCGGCCGCCCGCAGCAACGCCCCGCCGATCGCGTCCAGTTCGAGAGGGCGTCCCGCCTCCGCGTCGCGCTGCATCGACGACTTCATGCCGGGCGGGAAGGCGTCGTAACGCGCCAGTGCCTGGGCCGGGTCCGCGGGGCCGCCGCAGGCGCGGCTGACGGCGGCGGTCTCCTCGACCAGCGCGGTCAACTCCTCGCGGTGGGCGGTGCGTACGTCGCCCATCGGCACGCCGTGGCGCGTGGTGAGCAGGGCGAACGGAGCGAGGAACGACATCTTCGCCCACAGGGCGGCCGCCTCGTCGTCCAGGACCCGGGTGGTCGGTCCCGCGGCCGTGAGGGCCTGGGCGAGGGCGTCCAGTCGGGTGCGCGGAACCGGGTCACCGGCCAGGTCGATCTCGACGAAGGGGCTGGCGTGCTCGATCACGCCGGGCCGGACCCGTGTCGACTCCACCCGGATGACGCCGGGCGCGACTCGGTCGGGGCGGTAACGCTCGCGCAGGGCCGCCGGGTGCTCCACGCCGTTCAGGAACGGTACGAGCAGACCGTCGCCGAGGGCCTCGGGCGTGACGCAGGCCAGGGCCGCGTCGAGGGTGGTGTGCTTGACGGCGACCAGGCAGGCGTCGACGGGTTCGGACAGCTCCGTGTCCGCCTCGACGCGGGCGGTGAAGTCGCCGAAGACGGTGCTGCGGACGCGGATGCCGTCGGTGCGCAGCGTGTGGGCCGTCTTCTCGCCGGCCAGGCAGATCACGCGGCGGCCGGTGCGGGCCAGCAGCGCGGCGAGCAGTCCGCCCACGCCGCCGGGGCCCAGGACGGCCACGGTCGATACGTCGTTCGCCATGATGCGGTGATGTCCTCTCGTCGGTCGGCCCCTGACGGTGGCCGCCACGGAACGATCATCGCACTCCTGTGTGAGCCCGGGGCCGAGTTCGGCCACACTGGGAGCATGTGCCGCAGCATCAAGACGCTCCGTCCGCCCGTCCTCCCCGAGGAGGCCACGCAGGACGAGATCCGGGCCGCCGCCCTCCAGTACGTCCGCAAGGTCTCCGGTTTCCGGGCGCCCGCCGCCCACAACCGGGAGGTCTTCGAACGCGCCGTCGACGCCGTCGCCGCGGCCACGGCGGACCTGCTCGACGGTCTGGAGATCCGGGGCCAGGCCGCCCGCCAGGCGAGCTGAGGCGGACCACCGCTCAGGCCCCCCCGCGCGGGCCTACGCGGGCTGCCTGCGCACGACGTACGTCGCCCCCGCGCCCGCCCCGAACAGCGCCAGCAGGGACACGGCCGTCGCCAGCCACGTCGTGCCGAGCCAGTGCGCGCCGAACCAGCCGAGGGCGACGCTGTACGTGGCCCAGGTCAGGCCGGCCAGCGCGGACCAGGGCAGGAAGTCGCGGGCGCGGCGCTGGGCGGCGCCGGCGATGAGGGAGACGACCGAGCGGCCGGCGGGCGCGAAGCGGGCCAGCACGACCAGTGCGCCGCCACCGCGGGCGAGCGCGTCGCCGAGACGTTCCTGCGCGGTGGTCAGCCGACGGGACCGGGCGATCGCCCGGTCCAGGCGCGCGCCGCCACGCCGGGCGAGCCGGTAGGCCACCAGGTCGCCGAGGACGGACGCGCCGGCCGCGCAGAACGTGAGCACCAGGATGTCGGGGAACGTGCCGGGCACCTGACCCGCCGCCGAACCCGCGGCCGCCGCCGTCGCCGCAGCGATCACGAGAACCCCGCTCGGCAGGACCGGCAGGAACACGTCGAGGAGCACCGAGAGAGCCACCATCGCGTAGATCCATGGGCTGCCGGTCAGCGACCCCACACTCTCCAGCACTGCTTCTCCCCGTTTGTCTCCCCCGTGTGGCCAGACCGTGCCGCGATGTCGCGGGGGAGCGGCAGGGGCGGCCAATGACAGCCATACAGCGTACGCGTGGGGTGTGACAGGAGGTTCACCGGGGGCTCGTGTGTTCGGCACAGCACATTCACCAGCACAGACGCGGAAGCGCCCTCCCCGCAGTGCGGAGAGGGCGCCCGGTGCCTGTGCGGACGGATCAGGCCGTCACCGGCGAACGCTCGGCCGCGGGCTGCTGCTCCTCGGCCGTACGCCGGGAGAAGAGCTTGTCCAGGCCGAGGGCTCCGGAGCCGGTGAAGACCAGCAGCAGGAAGGCCCAGCAGAACATCGCGGAGGGCTCGCCGCCGTTCTCCATCGGCCACAGGGCGCCCGGCTGGTGGACCTTGAAGTACGCGTACGCCATCGAGCCCGAGGCGAGGAACGCGGCGGCGCGGGTGCCGAGCCCGACCAGGACGAGGCTGCCGCAGACGAGCTGGATCACGGCCGCGTACCAGCCGGGCCAGGTGCCGGCCTCGATCGTGCCGCCGTTGGAGCCCGCGGCCCCGCCGAGGACTCCGAAGAGCGAGGCGGCGCCGTGGCAGGCGAAGAGCAGGCCGACGACGATACGGAACAGGCCCAAGGCGTACGGCTGCGCTCTGTTGAGGTGAGCGGACATGCGGGGGACACTCCTTCGGTTTCGTTTCTGACCGGTCGGGGACTGGACCGATCGGTGGGGGCGGCGGTACCGAACGAGGGACCCAGGTTAGGTGGGCCTATTTGGTGCTTGCAAGTTCAACTTCTGGCCATGGTTTGGCTTCCGTTTGGTGTTCCGTTTGTGTTACGCCCGCACGTAGAGCGGCTCTGGCCACCGCATCCGCGTCCGAAAGTGTGACCGAATCTACCCCTGGCCGAGCGCCCGCCGCGGTCACCCAGTGCACCCCCTCCGTGGGCACTCCGAAGGCGAACCTCCTTGCGTGCGACCGTCCTTGACGGTCAATCAGATGATATGGGCGCTCTGTGACATCCACCCCTCCCGTCTCATAACCGTCGACGGTGTGCGGGCGGCACTGCCCGCTCCGCAGCAGCCGGGCGAGGAGCTCGTCGGCGGTGCGGCGCAGACTCGGCTCCGGCAGCCGGGCCTCCATGAGAGTGGTCACACGCACCTCGGAACCCCGCACCACGGGCGACCACGCCACCCAGGCCCCGTCCTCCTCCCGGACCTCCAGGCCGGGCCCGAGCACCTCCACCACGCCGGCCTCCACCAGCGCGACCAACTCCTCGATGCGCCGACGGGGCGGGCCGATCGACAGGAACGCGTTCAGCGGGGTGTACCAGCGGTCCAGGTGCTCACGCCGGGACGCGCCAGTGAGGCCGCCGTGGTCGACGATCAGCCGCAACTCGTTGCGCAGGTCACGCAGGACGTCGAGGGCCGCCTTCAGCGGACCGCGCACATTGCCGAGTGCCGCCTGCGCCGCGTCCTCGCGAAGATGCCCGAGCAGCCACGCCCGCCACCGCGCCGGATCCGCGAACTCCCCCTCCGGGTACGGCCGCGAGACCCGCTCCCAGCACCAGCGATCCGCGTCCCGGACCCCGAACTCCGCCAGCACGCGTGCCTCTTCGGAGCCGCCGTGCGGGACGGCGAGAAAGCGCTCCGCGAACTCCGGCCGCCCGGTCAGGGCGGCGTAGTACACCGTCTCCACCTCCTTCGCCACCAACGGCCATATCTCCGCGAGGAAGTCCGGTGCCTCCCCGGAGTCCGCGCGCTTGCGGAAACCCGCGATCACCTCCGGGGTGAGCACCAGCGGAACGTGCCGGCCGTACGGCCCCTTCGCGTTGTCGCCGCGCGCCTGGTACGGGATGCCGCGCCGCGAACCGGCGTACAGGCGCGGCTCGCGGCCGGACGGCAGGTAGCGCGGGCCGCGGTGATCGCGTACGAAACGGCCGCCGCGCCCCGTCGTCAACAGGGCCACATGGTCGAAGAAGTTGAGGCCCAGGCCACGCAACAGCACCGGTTCGCCGGGCGCGATCGGGGACAGGTCGAGGTCGGCCGGGTTGGCGGGCGGAACGTGACGCAGGCCGTGCCGTTCGGCGTAGGCGGCGAGACGCCGCTCGGCCGCGTCCGCGACCACCGGGAGGTGCCCCTGGGTGAGCACCACCGCGGCCAGGTCCGACAGCACCTGTCCGTCGTCGAGCGTCAGCACCTGCCGGCCGTCCGGGGCGTCCTCCAGCCGTACCGCCCGCGCCGCGTGCGTCTCCACCCGCACCGCGGGCGGCGCCTCACCCACCACCCGCGCGAACACCCACTCCAGGTAACGGCCGTAGTCGGCGCGGGTCGGGTAGTCGTCCGGGCCCAGCTCGCCGCCCGACCACTCGTGCAGGCTCGGCCCCGGACGGACCGGGCCCGAGCAGTCCACGCTGTCGTCGGTGAACAGGGTCACCTGGCAGGCCACCGTGTTCATCAGCAGCTCCCGCGACTGCGCGGTACGCCACACCCGGCCCGGACCGGGCGGCGCCGGGTCGACCACATGGACCGTCAACCGCGCACCCGGCGGCAGGAGTTCCGGTACGGAGGCGCACAGGCGCTCCAGGACGCTGGTGCCGCGCGGGCCGGCGCCGACGAGGGCGACGGAGACCGCCACCGTTTCCGCTTCCGCGTTCGCCGTTTCCGCGTTCGCTGCAGACAAAGGGGAGTCTCCCGGGCGTGTGGGGCGCAATGGAGGGAACCGCCCAGGGGAAGCGGGCGGTCCGCCTCATCATGCCTCCCGGCATGTGCTCATGTGGAGGAGAGGGTGGACTCCTCCACGGTCTCGAGCGTCCCGTTCGCCCGCGCCTGCTCGAGCCGCAGCCGCGCCGAACGCCCGCGCATCGTCAGTGTCATGAGCTGGTTGCCGAACCAGGGCCCGCCCGTCCTGCGCCAGTCGACCGGCGTCCGTCCACACCGTCCGTGCCGGGCGAAGAGACGCCCCAGGGCGCGAGCCGGCGCGCTCCAGCCGAAGCGGAAGCCGAGCCTCATCGACAGCGGGACGGAGTTGTGGACGGGGGAGCAGGTCAGCTGGAGCACCCGCGCCTCGGGGCCCCGCGAGGGCCAGTGCGGCTCGGCCACATACGCGTGGTGCACGTCTCCGGACAGCACCAGCACCGTCGCCGGCGCCTCAGGGCCCGACCCCGCCTCCGCGATCAGCCGCGCCAGCGAGGCGAAGGACGCCGGGAACGCCGCCCAGTGCTCCAGGTCCGCCGCCCGGCGCAGCTTCTCCCCCCACCGCGCCCAGCGCCGGCCCCGCACGCCCCGCGCCAGCGCCGCGCTCCACGCCTCCGCGTCGTGCACCAGCTGCGGCAGCAGCCAGGGCAGGGAGGTGCCGATGAGGAGGTGGTCGTAACTGCCCGGGTCCTCCAGCGCCTGCGCGCGCACCCACTCCGCCTCGGCCGGATCGAGCATCGACCGGTCGTCCTCGGCCAGGACCCGCGCCGCACGCGAGTCCACCATCACCAGGCGTACGCGCCCGAAGTCGCGCCGGTAGCTCCAGCGCGCGGTCGTCGGGTCCTCGTCGGCCCCGGCGGCGAAGGCGCGCAGCACGTCGGTGCCGTCGAAGCTCTCCCGTACGGCGGAGTAGAGCGGGTCGGCGGCGAGTTCGGCCGGGGCGAGGTTGCCGATGTGCTGGTGCACCCAGTACGACATCAGCCCGCTCAGCAGCCGCTCGCGCCACCAGGACGTGGCCCGCATGTCGGCGAGCCAGGAGGCGGAGGTGTTCCAGTCGTCGATGACGTCGTGGTCGTCGAAGATCATGCAGGTCGGCACCGTGGACAGCAGCCAGCGGACCTCGGGGTCGAGCCAGGACTCGTAGTAGAGGTGCGTGTACTCCTCGTAGTCCGCCATCCCGGTGCCCGGGGGCTCGTCGAGGTCGCGCCGGGCGGCCAGCCAGCGCTGGGTCGCGTCGGAGGTCTCGTCGGCGTACACCTGGTCGCCCAGCAGGAGCAGCACGTCGGGCCGCTCGCCCTCCGGGTCGGCGGCGATCCGGGTCGCCAGCGTGTCCAGGGCGTCGGGGCCGACCGGGTCGTGCCCGTCGGCGGGCGGCGCGGCCCAGCGGCACGAGCCGAACGTCACCCGCACCGCCTCGCTGTCGCCGTCGGCCGGGGTGCTGATCACGGAGGGCGGGAAGGGCGAGTCGGGCAGCGGCCAGGCACGGGCGCCGTCGAGCAGGACCTCGTACGGGGCCGAGGTGCCCGGTGTGAGTCCGGTCACCGGGATCAGGGCGTAGTGGTGGCCCGCGATCTGGAAGGTGTGGGCCGCGCCGCGGGCGCCGTCCGAGCAGTGCACCTCGGCGGTGCACGGACGGCTCGTCTCGACCCAGACGGTCGCGGACGAGCCGTCGACGTACCTCAGCAGTGGTCCCAGGCGCAGTTCGGCCACGGTATCGCCCGTCCTCATCATTGGTCGGCTTCGCCTCCGGTGCGCTCTTTGCCGGTGTCGAGGCGGCGATCGTGCTCAGCCCTTCGGGCCTCCGCGCGTTCGCCCCCTCGACACCGGCGCGCCCCTTCGGCTCAGCCTCCTGTGTCGCCCCGTACGGTACGGAACGACGGAGGAGAACGGGGAGATCCCTGCGCTCAGCAGTTCACTCAGCAGCCCGCGAGGTAGTTGGTGAGCGCGCTCTTCTCGGCGGAGTCCACGGAGAGGTCGTAGTAGTACTTCACCTGGACCCAGGCGCGGACGTAGGTGCAGCGGTAGGCCGTGCGCGACGGCATCCAGGTGGCCGGGTCCTGGTCGCCCTTGGCCTGGTTGACGTTGTCGGTGACGGCGATGAGCTGCGGGCGGGTCAGGTCGTTGGCGAAGGCCTGGCGCCGCGCGGTCGTCCAGCCGCTGGCGCCGGAGTCCCAGGCCTCGGCGAGCGGGACCAGGTGGTCGATGTCGAGGTCGGAGGCGGCGGTCCAGGTCGCGCCGTCGTACGGGGAGTACCAGCTGCCGCTGGTGGAGGCGCAGGAGGAGTCGGTGACGACGCCGGAGCCGTCACGCTTGAGGACCGTCTCGCGGGTGTTGCAGCTGCCGCTGATCGTGATCCAGAGCGGGAAGAGGTCGCGGTCGTAGCCGGTGCGGTTTTCGGTGGCCACGGTGAGGGAGGCCAGGTAGGTGCGTGCGGTGGCGGCGCTGACCGGGGTGGGGAGCGCGGCGGAGGCGGTCGGGGAGTTGAACAGTGCGACGGAGGCTATGAGGCCGGTGAGGGCCGAGAGTATGCTGAGGCGTCGACGCGCGTAGAACTTCGACATGCGAACTCCCTTGGGGTGGGGCGGCGTTGGGGTGCGGGCGAGGGAATGCTCGCGGCGCCGTGTTGCGGTGGGGTGTGGGGCGGGTTAGAAGTTAATGACGTGTGCATGACACGACAAGGGGTCCGGGCCGGGGAGTTCTGGCGGGCGTCACGTACGATGGACGGAGTTGAAGGGGAGTAGCTCTTCGCCGGACCGTCGACATACTGCTCAGCTCGCCTGAGCCGGCGCCCGGAGGCGGACCTCGGTCAAGAGGTCGCCAGCGAGACCTTCGGCAAGCAGTGCACGCCCGTGCCGTACGGCACGGGCCGAGTGTGCTGCCCAGCCGAGGTGTCGTGTCGCAGGGCCGCGAAAGTTTCGAAGGTCGCGAAGGTTCAAACACTCTCGGCGGGGCGGCCCCGACCGATTGAGGAACCTTGATCAGTTTCACCGTGACAGCGCTCGTGTTCGGCGTCGTCTTTCTCGCCGAACTCCCGGACAAGACGGCCCTCGCCGGCCTCGTCCTCGGCACCCGCTACCGCGCCTCCTACGTCTTCGCCGGCGTCGCCGCCGCGTTCGCGCTGCATGTGGCCCTCGCCGTGGCGGCCGGCAGCGTGCTGACGCTGCTGCCCCAGCGGATCGTGCAGGCACTGACGGGTGTGCTCTTCCTCGCGGGTGCGGCGGTGCTCCTGCTGAAGAAGGGCGAGGACGAGGAGGAGGTCCGCAGCCCCGAGAACCAGTCCTTCTGGAAGGTCGCCGGCGCCGGATTCATGCTCATCCTCGTCGCCGAGTTCGGTGACCTGACCCAGATCATGACCGCGAACCTCGCGGCCCGCTACGACGATCCCCTCTCCGTCGGCCTCGGCGCGGTCCTCGCGCTGTGGGCGGTGGCCGGGCTGGGCATCGTCGGCGGAAGGGCGCTGATGAAGCGTGTGCCGCTGCGGCTGATCACGCGGGTGGCGGCGTTGCTGATGGTCGGGCTGGGGGTGTGGAGCCTCGCGGAGGCGGTGTCCTGAGGGGTCTGAGAGCCATGAGAGCTCTCAGGGGCGGGGGAGGGCCGGGACGAGCTGAACGGCGGGTGAACGGTTGCGGGAGGTCGGGCCAGGCTCTGGCGTATGCGGCTCCTATTTTGTACCGTGGAGGAACAAAGTGGCTCCCGCCCGTTTTCCCTGACCGGCGGGCGGGGCGCTTTGTTTCTTCTGTTCTCCCGTGTCGCCCGTGTTCCCCCGCTTGAGCCTGTGCTTGGAGCTGCCGATGACGGCCACCGCCGTGCTCACCGCCCGCGCCCTCCTCCTCGACATGGACGGCACCCTCGTCAACTCGGACGCCGTGGTGGAACGCATCTGGCGCCGCTGGGCACAGCGGCACGGGCTGGACGGCGACGAGGTGATGAAGGTCGTCCACGGCAGGCAGGGCCACGCGTCGATGGCGCTGTTGCTGCCCGACCGCCCCGTGGAGCAGAACCACGCGGACAACGCGCGCATGCTCGCGGAGGAGACCGCGGACATGGACGGCGTCGTCCCGGTCCCCGGCGCGCGGGCCTTCCTCTCCTCCCTCCGGGGGATCCCCCACGCCCTCGTGACCTCGGCGGACGTCCCCCTCTCCACGGCCCGCATGACCGCGGCCGGCCTCCCCCTCCCCGAGACCCGCATCACCGCGGAATCCGTGGGCGCCAGCAAGCCCGACCCCGAGGGCTTCCTCAAGGGCGCCGCCGAACTGGGCGTGGACCCCGCGGACTGCGTGGTCTTCGAGGACTCGGGCGCGGGCATCGCGGCGGGGCGCGCCGCGGGGATGCGGGTGGTGGGGGTCGGAGAGCGGGCCGGGGATCACGGCCCCGACGTGTGGGTGAGGGATCTGGAGGGCGTGCGGGTCGAGGCTCTGGCGAGCGGGAGTGGGGTGCGTCTGGTGGTGCACGGTGGGTCGGCTGGGTGAACGCCCACCGGTGAGGTGAACGCCCACCGGTGGGCTGACGCCTGCCGGTGGGCTGACGCCTGCCGGTGGGGTGACGCCTGCCGGTGAGGTGACCGTTCGGGTCGGTTGCTCTACGGCTCCTTCGTCTCCGACTCCAGCGCGGCTCGCGTGGCCGGGCCGTACACGCCCAACTCGTCGTCCTGGATGCCGCGGGACCACTGGTAGTTGCGGACGGCGCTCTCCAGCTCCGCGCCGTATGTGCCGTCGATGTCGTCGTTGTAGAGGAACAACTGGCGCAGCCGCTGCTGGAGTTCGCTCACCTCGGGGCCGCGGTCGCCGCGGCGCAGGGCGATGGTGTCGGTGTCGGCCTTGTCGGCGCCGGTGTCGGGGCCGCCCTTGCGGGCCGCGCTCTCCTCGGGCACGGGTGTGGGGGAGCCGGTGGCGGAGGGGCCGGCCGGGGTCGGCTCGGTCGAGGGGGAGGAGGAGGGCGGTGCGCTGGACGCCGAGCGGGAAGGGGACGGGCTCGGACTGGCCGACGAGGGCGCGGCCGTGGGCGTCGGCGCAGGGGATGCCGGGCCGGGTGTGGTCGCCGAAGGTGTGGAACTCGCGCTCTTCGACGGGGCCGGCACCGCCGCTCGTACATCCTTCGATGCCGAACCGTCCCTCGACGGAGTCTCGTAGGAGAACAGACCGCTCGCGTACCCGGCCGCGGCCACCACCGCCACGACCGCCGCCGTGACCCCGAGCAGCACCGTCCGGCGGTGACGGCGAGGTCGCTCCGCCCCCGCGTCCGAGACGTACGGACCGTCAGAGCCGTCCGGGGCATGCGCGTTCCCCGGTGCTCCCTCGAACAGGTTCAGGTCCGAGCTGCTGGGCGTGCCGGACGGGGGCGCCAGGGGAGTGGGCAGCGCCGCCGTCGCCTCCATGGGCCCGGGCCGCTCCGTGCCGACCGCGCGCAACGGCATCGTCGCGTCCGGAGCGGACGGCCCCTGGTGCGTACCGCCGGCCTCCCCGGCTTCCCCGGCCGCCCGGGTCTCTCCGGTTTCCCCGGTCTCCCCCTCGATCTCCACGTACGGCCGTATCCGCAGCGGATCGAAATCCTCCGCCGCGGCCGCCTCCGCCGTGCGCGTGGCGCGCAGGGCGTCGGACGCCCGTTGGGTGCAGGCGCACGACGGGGTGTTGTCCCGTGCCCTGAGCGCCCCGCATTCCGGGCACTGATGGCCGTTCGACTCGTCCACGTGTTCGGTCCCTCCCCATACGAATTCCAGAGATTATGCAGATCCTCCACACGCGCCCCCGTGGTCGACCCCCGGAATGTGCCCTTCCAACAGGACTCAACGGGCCATAATTGGTCACACCGTTCAGGATGGAGGTGTCACGAGAGCCTCAGGAGGTCTCCATGGCCCTGGACGCGCACGCCCGGACGGGAGAGGCGGAGCGGCATGTGCCCGGCAACGTCCTCGTGTCGATCGGCGCCCTGCTGCTCGGGATGCTGCTCGCCGCCCTCGACCAGACCATCGTGTCGACCGCGCTGCCCACGATCGTCAGCGAACTCGGCGGTATGGAGCACCTCTCCTGGGTGGTCACGGCGTACCTGCTGGCCTCGACGGCCGCGACTCCGCTGTGGGGCAAGCTCGGTGACCAGTACGGGCGCAAAAGGCTGTTCCAGATCGCGATCGTGATCTTTCTCGTCGGCTCCGCGCTGTGCGGGGCGGCGCAGGACATGGCCCAGCTCATCGGCTTCCGGGCCCTCCAGGGGCTCGGCGGCGGCGGGTTGCTGGTGCTGTCGATGGCGATCGTCGGGGACATCGTCCCGCCCCGCGAACGCGGGCGCTACCAGGGGCTGTTCGGAGCTGTCTTCGGCGCCACAAGTGTGCTGGGACCGCTGCTGGGCGGGCTGTTCACTCAACACCTGAGCTGGCGCTGGGTGTTCTACGTCAACCTGCCGATCGGCGTCGTCGCGCTCGCCGTGATCGCGACCGCGCTGCACATCCCGCGCCGGGCGACCCCGCACGTCATCGACTACCTCGGCACCGCCCTCATCGCCTCCGTGGCCACCTGTCTGGTCCTCGTCGCCTCCCTCGGCGGCACGACATGGGCCTGGGCATCCGTCCAGATCGTCGGCCTCGCGCTCCTCGGTGTCGTACTGGCCACCCTGTTCGTGTCCGTCGAACGGCGGGCCGCCGAACCCGTCCTGCCGCTGAACCTGTTCCGCATCCGCACCTTCACCCTCTCCGCCGTCATCAGCTTCATCGTCGGCTTCGCGATGTTCGGCGCGATGACCTACCTGCCGACCTTCCTCCAGGTCGTCCAGGGCGTCTCCCCGACCATGTCCGGCGTCCACATGCTGCCGATGGTGCTCGGCCTGCTGCTGTCGTCCACCGGCTCCGGACAGGTCGTCAGCCGCACCGGCCGCTGGAAGGTGTTCCCGGTCGTGGGCACGGGTGTCACCGCCGTCGGCCTGTTGCTGCTCCATCGGCTCGACGAGGGCAGCTCCACCGCCGAGATGAGCGCGTACTTCTTCGTCTTCGGCCTCGGTCTCGGACTTGTCATGCAGGTCCTCGTGCTCATCGTCCAGAACGCCGTCTCCTACGAGGATCTGGGCGTCGCCACCTCCGGCGCCACCTTCTTCCGCTCCATCGGCGCCTCCTTCGGCGTGGCCATCTTCGGTACGGTCTTCGCGAGCCGCCTGGGCGACAAGCTCACCGACGCCTTCCGGGGCGCCCAGCTCCCGCCCGGTGCCTCGGCGGACTCCCTGGAGGCCGACCCGCGCGGCATCGCCGCCCTGCCGCCCGCCCTGCGCCCGGAGGCGCTGCACGCGTACGCGTCCGCCATCACCGACGTCTTCCTGTACGCCGCCCCGGTCGCCCTCCTCGCCTTCGCCCTGGCCTGGTTCCTGAAGGAGGAGCCCCTGCGCGGCTCGGTCACCGCCCCCGACGTCACCGAGACGCTGGCCAGCAACCCGGTCGAGCGGTCCTCGTACGACGAGGTGTGCCGCGCGTTGTCCGCCCTCGGCACCCGGGAGGGCCGCCGCGAGGTCTACCGGAAGATCACCGCAAGGGCCGGGTACGACCTGCTGCCGGGGGCGAGCTGGCTGCTGCTGCGGATCAAGAGGCACGGCAGGGTGGAGCCGGCCGAGCTCGCGGGCCGCACCCCCGTACCGCTGGGTGTGATCGTCGAGGCCGCCCGCCAGATCGAGGAGCGGCGGCTCGCCGTGCGCGCGGGCCCCGACCTCGTACTGACCGACCAGGGCCGCGAGGTCGCCGAGCGGCTGGCGACCGCCCGGGAGGAGTCCCTGGCCGAACTGCTCGGCGACTGGTGGGGACCGGACCGCCCCACCGACCTCACCCTGCTCGTCAGGGACCTCAACGAGGAACTGTGCGGCTCCGACCGCGAACAGCCCCACAACGGCCGCCCGGTGCCGAATCCGGGCTGAACACTTGACCGAGCCTGCGCTGAGGTCTTGGTCGGTGCCGGGGCTGAGCGCGCGGTCCGGGTTGGGCTGGGTGCGCGGCTGACGCATGGGCCGGGTGCTCGGCGGCGCTTGGGTCGGGTGCCTGGCCAGCGCCGGGGTTGGGCGCCGGGGCTGGGCTGGGTTGGGCGACCGCGGGGCGTCGGGGGCCGGCCGTCCGGTCGCGGTTGGGCTGGGTGCGTGGCTGACGCCTGGGTCGGATCCCTGCCCTGCGCCGGGGTTGGGCGCCCGGTCGGTGCCGGGGCTGGCGACCGCGGGGCGTCGGGGGTCGGCCGTCCGGCTGGTGCCTCGGCTGAGCGTCGGCCTGCCCCCCGGCATGGAAGCCTTGCCTGGTCGACGTCTGGGCCGGGCGTCGGGTCGGCGCCATCGGAGCAGCGTGCGGTCGGGGTTGGGCCGGGTGCTTGGCTGACGCCGGCCCGACGACTCGACCGGCGTCCGGTCGGCGCCCGGGCTGGGCGCCCGGCCGGCTACCCCGACTACCGGCCGAGCGCCTGGGCCGCATCCGGGCTGAGCTCCTTGCTGAACCAGTGCTCCGCGTACGGCTCGTCGTTGTGCCGCTCGGTCTCCGTGTAGCCGAGTCGGGCGTACAGGGCGCGGGCCTCCACGAGGTCGCTGCGGGTGTCGAGGATCAGCCGTGTGGCGCCGAGCTCTCGGGCGGCGTCCTCGGCGGCCCGGACGAGCAGTGCCGCGCCGCCCTTCCCGCGCGCGCCGGGCAGCAGGAACACGCGCTTGAGCTCGGCGGTCGTCGCGTCGAGGAGCCGTACGCCCGCGCTGCCGGCCGGCTCACCCCCGTACCGCGCGACGAGTAACTGCCCGCCGGGCGGGGCGAGGTCCGAACCGGTCGTCGCGGCGACCTCGCGCTCCAGCTCGTCCGGGTCGGTCCTGTGCCCCTCGTGCAGCAGGTACCAGCGGTCGCTGACCTCCGTGTAGTACGCCCGCCAGAGCGCGGCGGCGACGGGCGAGTCGAAGGGTTCGGGGGCTACGGTCCAGGAGAGTCGGGCGGCCGGGGAAGTCATACCGGTCATTCTCGGGAGTCGGCCCGTACCGCGCGCAACCGAATATGCGTGACCCCGGGCGAGTCCACGACCTGCGTCTTCGCCCACTCGATGTGCTGGTCGCCCAGCTCGCCGCGGTCGCCGAAGAGCCGTCGGCCGCCGCACGCCAGGACCGGCACGACGTGCAGGAGGAGTTCGTCCAGCCATCCGGCGCGGATGAACTGCTGCACCAGGTCGGCGCCTCCCGCCAGCGACACGTCCTTGTCCCCGGCCGCCTCGCGGGCCAGCTCCAGGGCGCGCCCGGGGCCCTCGGTGACGAAGTGGAAGGTGGTTCCGCCCTCCTTCACCAGTGGCTCGCGGGGGTGGTGGGTGACGACGTAGACCGGGGCGTGGAAGGGCGGGTCGTCGCCCCAGGGGATCTCACCGGTGATGTACATGCCGTGGCCCATGACCACCGCGCCCGGCCGCTCGACCCACTCGGCGATCAGGTCGTCGTCCGGGCCGTCCGTCCCGCCCTCCATCCCCTGCATCCGGCGAAAGGTGCGCAGCCCGTACACCCATGCGTGCAGCCGCTCCCCGCCGATGCCCAGGGGGTGTTCGCGGCCCGAGTCCGGGCCCGCGACGTATCCGTCCAGCGACATGGCCAGCCGTGCGATGACCTCACCCATGACAATCTCCTCAGGTCTTCCCTCATGTCTTCCTTCACCCTGACGTCGATCGGGCCGTCGGCGGATCGACACGCCCGTCACACGAATTTCGGACGGCACCGATGGCCTGTCGGGGCCGTTTGGGAGAGGCCTTCCGGGCAACTCGACGTGTAAGTCGGCCCACTGGGCCATACACCGGAAGGCAACCATGTCCACAGGCGTGATCATCGCTCTGATCGTGATCGTGGCGGCCGTCGTAGCAGTGGCGGCCGTCCTGGCTCTCCGGGGCCGAGGAGCGCGGGGCGGAGGAAGCCTGAAGCGGCGCTTCGGGCCCGAGTACGACCGTGCCGTGGCACGGCATGACGGAGACACCAAGGCTGCCGAGCGGGAACTCGGCGCACTCGTGGAACGGCACGGCGGGCTGCAGGAGCGGCCGCTGGAGCCGGCGGAGCGGGAACGGTTCGAGGCCCGCTGGACGGCCGTCCAGGAGCGCTTCGTCGACTCGCCGCAGGAGGCGGTGGCCGAGGCGGAGCAGCTGCTCTCCGAGCTGGCCGGAGCCCGGGGCTTCCCCGACGGCGGGCGGTACGAGGAGCAGGTCGCCGCGCTGTCCGTGCACCACGGGCACCATGTGCACGGCTACCGGCGCGTCCACAGCGTGGTGCGCGGGCGTGCGGGCAGTGAGCAGGACGGCCGGACCCCGGGCACGGAGGAGCTGCGCGAGACGCTGGTCGAGGCCCGTGACCTGTTCGAGGCCCTGATGGGCCCGGTCCGCCGTGACTCGGGACGCCATCGCGCGACCGACGACCACCACAGCAAGGCCCGCGCGGGCGGCCGCGGTCACCTGCCGTCCTTCCAGCGGCACCAGACGGGGCAGGGGTGAACGAGATGACCGACGTGACACCCGATGAGGGCAGGCGACGCACCCCGGAGCCGGGCGCGAAGGGCATCCCGGGTGAGCGCACGGGCGAGAGCACGGACGAACGCAGGGTCCCCGGAGCGGGCACGCACACGCCCGGTGGGCTCGGTGCCGGGGCGGAGGACGTCTCCGGCACGGGTGCGACCGGCGCCGGACCCCGGGGCACCCCGGTCGGCAAGGAATCCCCGGGAATCCCCGAGGAGCACGGCACGCCCATGGGCGGGAAGTCGCTGAGCGGAGCCGGCCTAGCGAAGGAGGACACCTTCAAGACGACGGGCCGCGCCGCCTCCACCCCGTCGCACGAAGCCGCTTCCACCCCGTCGCACGAAGAAGAGGCCCGGCTCCTCTCGCACGACGAGGCCGACAAGCTCGCGCTGCAGCTGCACCACGCCGTGTCCGGGTTCGTCGACGGGCCCAAGGGCGCCGTGGAGGAGGCCGACCACGTCCTGGAGGAGATCGCCTCGCGTTTCACTGAGGCCGTGACGCGCCGTCGCCGCACCCTGCGCGGGGCGTGGCAGTCCACGGAGGGCGGCGAGGGCAAGCCCACGACGACCACCGACACCGAACAACTCCGCCTGGCCCTGCGGGACTACCGCGAGCTGGCGGAACGACTCCTACGCGTCTGACACCCGTCGAACATCCGACGACGCGTCCGACGCGTCCACCGCCGTCCGGAGCTCCCGCCACTGTCGTACGACGTCCTCGACGTCATACGGCTTCTTGCCCAGCGGGGGCCCGGGCGGCGGTTTGAACATCATCTCGCGGATCTTGACGTTGACGTCGGTGATCAGCTTCCGCACGATCCGCTCCGAGGGCGCCACCAGGGCAGCCGCGAGCGTGTCCTCGGCCTCCTTGCGCAGGGCCAGCGCGGGCGGCAGCACGACCAGACCCTCGCGGGCCATCTTGCGCCGGACCCACCACAGTTCGTCGTACGACGTGTCCATACCCGGCGGCAGCGGCTCGCCCGCGCCGGGAAGCTCGTCGAACTCACCGCGGCTCTGCGCGTCTCGGATCTGCTTGTCGACCCAGGACTCGAACGGTACGCCCGGTGGCTTTCGCTCGGTCATGACTCCATTGTGCCGGACGCGGTGCCACCGGGCGATTTATCATGCGGCGGCGGTCGCCAACCGGACCGCTCGCACGCACAGTTCAGCAGGACCCTGCGTCAGGCACACTTCAGAAGGAGCGCACGTGCTCGAACTCACCATGGCCACCGTGTCCGGGACGGACGCGGGCGCCACGGCCGGCATGCTCATGGCCGATGCGCCCAGTGAGCCGGGCGCCGTGCTTCGGGTGGGCCGGGACAGATCCGTGTGCCGTCTCGCCACCCCCGACGACTGGCTGTTCGTCTCGCGGGTCCACCTGGAGTTCCTGTGCGGGCCCGAGGGCGGCTGGCAGGTCACCTGGCTGCGCGGCTCGCAGTCCGACCCGTCCTCCGAGGTGCGGCTGGTGGTCGGGGAGTACGCGCAGACCATCGCGTACGGCGGGACCGTGCAGCTGCCGAAGGGCGGCGCCGGTGAGATCGTCATCGTGGACCGCACCGGGCCGCGCAGCGTCAACGTGGGGTTCTATCACGAGGCGTGACCGCCTGCGCGGGGCTGCGGCTACGCCAGCACCCGTGCCAGCGCGAAACCGTCGTACCCCTTGCTGCCCACCGTCTGGACCGCGGTGCCGCTGAGGCGCGGGTGGGTGCCGATGAGCTCGATCGCGGCGCGGGTGCCCTGGACGTCGGGGGTGCTGCTGTCCACGTCGGCGACGCGGCCGCCCCGGACGACGTTGTCGACGACGATCAGGCTGCCCGCGCTGGTGAGCCTCAGCGCCCACTCCACGTAGCGGGCGTTGTTGGCCTTGTCGGCGTCGATGAAGACCAGGTCGAAGGGGGGCGGGTTCTCGTCGGCGAGATGGGGCAGCGAGTCCAGGGCCGCGCCGACGCGCACCTCGACGAGCTTGTCGAGGCCCGCCCGGGCGATGTTGCGGGTGGCGACCTCCGCGTGCTTGGGGTCGTACTCCAGGGAGATCAGACGGCCGTCGGCCGGGAGCGCCCGGCCCAGCCAGATGGTGCTGTAGCCCCCCAGGGTGCCGATCTCCAGGATGGTGCGGGCACCCTGGATCTGGGCGAGCAGCTGGAGCAGCTTGCCCTGGTTCGCCGTGACGTTGACCTGCGGCAGGCCCGCCGCCTCGCTGTCCCGCAGCGCGGCGCGGGTGACCTCGTCGTCCGGGGTCAGATGAGCGGTGAAGTACGCGTCGACGGCATCCCAGATCTGCGAGTCGCTCATGCGCTCTGTCTCTCCTCTACAAGCCGCTGGAAGTTAGAAGCTCTAACTAGTCCTGCTAACGAAGAAGTTCCGGCGCAGGTTCCCCGACGGAGACACGCCCCGGGTACCCCGCACGGCGAATTCAGCCGATCGGATCAGGGGAAGCGGGCCGCAGCCGGGATCGCGGCCGCAGCGTCAGCCATACCACGCCGACGGTGAGCGCGGCGAGGCCGCCGCCGACCGTCAACAGCCAGGCCGGTGTCCCACCCACCGTCCGCAGCCGCTCCTGGTAGATCACCTGCCGGTACGGGGCGTCCGTCGCCGCCCGCCGCAGTTCGTGGTCGCCGGAGATCGTGGTCGGGGTCGGGAACTCCTGGCCCACCAGACGGGGCGGGAAGGCGAAGCCGTTGGTGCGCAGCCAGCCGTCCAGGGCGCCGGGGTCGGTGGCGGTCAGCCGGGCCACGTCGAAGGGGCCGAGCCGCTGCCGTCCGACGACGCCCACCTCCGGCCGGGCGGCGCCGACGCCCCTGCCGGGCGGCCGCGCCCCGGCGCCGTCGCCCGTGGTGAGCGGCCAGTCGCCGTCCTGCGGCCAGAAGTGGTAGCGGGTGCGTTCCGTGGGGGCGGTCGCCGCGGCCAGCTCGTCGAAGAGCGCGGGGTCACCCAGCTTCACCGTCGCCCGGCGCGGCACCGGCATGATCCACGCGGCGCGGTCGGCGTCTCCCGTGACCGACAGCCGCATCACGATCTGCTCCTGCAGCCCGTCCCACCGCACCACGGACACCTCCCGCCCCACGAACACCTGCTGCCGGGCCCCCGGAACCAGCGCCCCGCACCCACAGGCGTACGCGGGTGCCACGAGCGAGCCGAGCTGGAGCGCGAACAGCGCGAGAACGACGGCGAGGACGCGTACACGCCTCACCCGTACGGGTGAACCGGGGAAGCGGCGTGAGCCGGGGGCGCGACCCGGGCCGAGGGAGCCGCCCGGGCCGGGAGCCTCACCCAGGACCCCGGAGCCGCCCGGACCGACCGAGAACTCCGAACCGCCCGAATCGCCCATGTCCCGAAGCACCCCGAAGCCCCTCCACCCGTCGTCACCCGCGCCGGTCGGCGTCCACGACGGTGCGGCGGGGCCCCCGGTTCTGTTCGCGATGTGATCGTTCTCGCCGCTCTGCGGAGGCGGCCTCGGTGCTCCCCGACTAACGTCTAGCGGACAAATTAGGTGAAATGGGGGTTGCCGGCGTCCCTCTCCAGGGGCGGCACGAGCCTCCAAGGCTCGTGAACCACATCCCACGCGTGTGACGCGTGGGACGAACGGGGCGGGAGGCCGACGAGGCGTGGCGAATGCGGAGCACAGTGGGCGACCGGCAAAAGCCTTCGGAGCGACGGCTGTCGGGCCGGCCAGAGCACGCCTGCGCGTGGCCCGCCTCGGACTGTGGCTGGTCGCCGCCGTCCTCGCCGTACGACAAGTGGCCGTCGTCCTCGCCACCCCCCGGGGGGACCGGCTGACCGACCTGGAGACCTGGGTCGGTCCGAACGGCGTCCTGCACGTCAAGGGGTCCCTCTACGACTCCACCCGCTTCACCGGCACCCCGTTCGGTGGCCTGGTCCTCAAGCCCCTCACCCGTTCGGCTGAACAGGCCCTCGGCTGGGGCTGGACCTTCGGCTCCCTCCTCCTGGTCGTCGCCCTCGGCCTGGTCGCCGCCCGTGCCCTGCCGCAGCCCGTCAGCCGCCGCACCGCGCTGCTGGCCGCGCCCGTCGCGGTCTGCCTGCTGATGCTGTCACTGCCGGTGCGCAACGCCTTCTGGCTCGGCCAGACCAGCATCATCCCGGTGCTCCTCGTCCTCCTCGGCTGTTTCGTCGTACGAGGGGAACGCGCCAGCGGCGCACTGATCGGCCTGGCCGCCGCCCTGCAGCCCACGATGCTGCTGTTCATCCCGCTGCTGTGGTTCACGGGCCGCCGCCGCGGTGCCGCCTCCACCGGCCTCACCTTCGCCGCGTCCACGGCGCTCGCCTGGGCGGCGATGCCGCACGA
Organism: Streptomyces sp. NPDC048751; assembly: GCF_043198595.1. Classification (NCBI taxonomy): domain Bacteria; kingdom Bacillati; phylum Actinomycetota; class Actinomycetes; order Kitasatosporales; family Streptomycetaceae; genus Streptomyces; species Streptomyces sp. NPDC048751. Next base: position 147,860 of record NZ_JBICUX010000009.1, on the reverse strand, counting down.
CTCGTACACCTACTGGGTGCACCACATGGTCGGCGTCGGCCTCGGCGGCGACGCCGACGACCTCGCCAACCAGTCCCTGCACGGCGCCCTGCTGCGCCTCGGGCTGACCGGCCCCGTGGAGATCGGCTTCTTCTTCGCGTTCGGCGCCGCCGTCGCCGTCATCGGGCTGCGCCGTGCCGTGCGCTACGCCCGCGACGGCCAGCTGCTGCTCGCCGTCGCGATCACCGGCTGCGTCGCCGTCGCCGTGTCGCCGATGACCTGGCAGCACCAGCTGCTGTGGGTGCTGCTCGCGGTCGTCGGCCGGGTCGGCAGACGGGCCTCCGACCGGTACGTGTGGCCGGTCTCCGTCGTCCTGGTGACGACGCTCCCGGCCAAGATGGTGCTGCCGAACATGACGCCGCTGTACTCGGTGCGCGACAACGTGATCCTGCTGGCCGCGCTGGCCGCCGCCACGCTCGTCCCCTTCCTGTCCCGCACGTCCCCGTACTACCGCGCGCCGATCCCCACGCAGTACGCCCCCGCCGTCCCGACCCGCTTCCGGCGCATCCCCCTGCTGCCGTTCCTGCGCAGGGTCCTCACCCGCCCCAACCTCCTCCTGGAACTCCTCCTCATCCGCGTCACCTACGCCGCCTACTCCAGGGTGCGGCTCGCCGCGACCGGGGACAGCAACTCGGCGGGCCGGGCCCGGGCGGAGGAGCACGGCCACCAGATCCTCGACATCGAACGCTTCCTGCGGATCGACATCGAGCACGCCGTCAACCACGCCGTCGTCAAGGTCGACCGGCTGCGCGACTTCTTCGACTTCTACTACGAGTCGTTCCACTTCTTCGTCCCGCTGACCGTCCTCGGCGTCCTGTACTGGCGCCGCCCGGTCGACTACCGCTGGGCCCGCTCCGCCCTCGGCATCGCCACCCTCCTCGCCCTGGTCGGCTTCTGGCTCTACCCGCTGGCCCCGCCGCGCCTCATGCCGGGCCTCGGCATCATCGACACGGTCCACGGCGCCCAGGACTTCTCCAAGCCCGACTACGGCACGCTGACCGCGCTCACCAACCAGTACGCGGCGATGCCGTCGCTGCACTTCGGCTGGTCCCTGTGGTGCGGGCTCGTCATCGCGATCGTCGCGCCCAGGTGGTGGATGAAGGCGCTCGGTCTGCTGCATCCCTTCCTCACCGCCTGCGCGATCGTCGCGACCGGCAACCACTGGGTCCTCGACGCGGCCGGCGGCGCGGCGGTGGTCGGCGGGGGCTTCGGCCTCACGTACGTCCTCCAGGGGCCCCGCGCCCGCCTCAGGACCGCGGCGGCGGTCAGCAGCCGGAGCGAGGAGTTCGAGAAGGACCGTACTCGGAGCTGATCCGGTACTCGCCGGGCTCGGTGACCGTGAGCCGCGTGAAGTCACCTGCCTTGCTCAGACAGCCGTCGTCGGCGCGCAGCCAGGGCGAGTAGGCGACCCGTATCGTCACCGAGCCCGGCCGGGAGACGCGCAGCCTCAGATCGGCGTCGGCCGTCCGCACGACCGTCCCCGGCGCCGAGACCAGCGGCACCGCGTCCCGCACCCGGTACACCCGCCAGTTCGCGTCCTGCCACACCGGCTCCAGCCAGTCCGGCGGATCCTTCCGCACCAGCCGCGCCTCGTTCGCCGCGTACCCGTCCGCCCGCCCCAGCGGCAGGACGACGAAGCCGACGGCCCAGTGGTCCAGCCAGGCCCGGTAGGTCGTGGGGGAGAACGTCCCGTCGTAGAACAGCGGGGCCCGCTCCATGTCGAGCTGGCGGTTCCAGCCGCGAGCGAGGTTGACGTGCGGCGCCAACGCGACGGCCTCGCGGTGGTCGCGGGCCGGAACCGCCTCCACGCGCGTCCGGTCGGCCCCGAGGCGCTGGAGGGCCTGCACGACGGGCTGCGGGTCGGCGGCGTAGGCGGGGACGACCGTGTACACCCACAGATCGTCGGCGGTCTTCTTGCAGACCCATCCGACGGAGAACACGAGCGCCGCGATCAGCAGATGACGGCCCAGGCGCCTGAGCCGGGGCGCGGACCGTAACGCGGCGAGCAGAACGGCCGGCGCGAACAGCTCGGCGAACCGCTCGACGTTCGTCCCGATGGGGGAGGGGACGAGATACACGAGGACGGTCCCGGCCGCGTACACGACCCCGCTCCACCTCGCCACCCGCCACTCCCGGGGCGCGAACGCGGCCAGGGCGAGACCGAACAGGACGGGCGGCCAGATACGGCCGGGCGGCATCGGCTGTTGCCCGTTGAACGGGAAGAGCAGCGTGGTCATGCCGACGACTGCGGCGGGCGGGAGAAGCAGCACGAGGGCCCGCCCGTAATCCCGCACGAGCAGGAATCCCGCGCCGACGACGGCGACGAACAACCCCGCGACCGGCGAAGCCGTCGTCGACAGCGCGGAGTAGGCACCCGCCAGCACGAGCCGCCGCTCCCCGGTCAACAGGACGGCGGCGGCCAGCCCGAGGGCGACACCCAGCGCGAACGTCGTACGCCCCGAGGCCACGTTGCACCAGATCGCGAACGACGCGAGCAGCGCGGGCCCGAGCGGCTTGCGGACACCGGCGCGTTGCACCAGCACGGCGGCGAGCCAGGAGGCGACGAGCCCGGATATGACCGTGACGGTGCGGACACCGAGGGCGGCCATCAAGTACGGCGATATCAGGCTGTAGTTGGCGGTGTGCATCCCGCCGTACCAGAACAGGTTGTACGCGGACCCGCCGTGCCGGGAGGCGAACCCGGCCCAGGCCAATTGCGCGGCGAGATCCCCTCCGCCGGTCGCGAGGAACAGCCACCAGATCGCGTAGAGGGGGAGCAGCGGGAGGGTGGCGAGCAGGGAGGTGCGGTGGCGCTCCCAGAGGGGGTGTCTCTGGAGGTTGGCCGCGCGCGTCGGCCGGACGAGTGTTTGTTCGGCTGGGACCACGGTTTCGTAGACGTGAAAACAGGCTGCCGCGTTCATCGCGGGGGCCGGTGCGTGCCGGCCCCCGCGGGACATCCCCTAGAACTGGCAGGGGTACGGGGAGCCGCCGTTGCGGAGGTTGGCGTCGTAGATCCAGCCGCTGCCGCGGACGTACGACCAGGTGTTGCCGTAGCTGTTGGTGACGTAGCAGTTCACGGTCACCGAGGAGCCGGACGGGATGGACGTGACCTGGTCGCAGACTCCGTACGGGCCCATGCGGACCGGGGCGTTGCCGGCGGCGTAGTCCGTCGTGCGGTACGGGTTCAGGTTGCTCGGGGGCGCGCCCTGGCTCCACGGGCAGGCGGCGGCCGCCGCGGGTGCGTCTGCGGTGTGCTCGGCGGCGACGGCGGTCGGTGCGGCGAGGGTGCCGAGGGTGGTCAGGGAGAGTGCCGCGACGGCTGTCAGTACGTGGGAGAGCTTCGAGTTGGGCATGGCGCCGGATCCCTTTCGGTTGTCGGGTTTGTGTACGGCGCAACCTTTCGTCCGGGGCACCGGGCGGGGCAAGGAGTCCGTGCTGTCCCGGACACGTGGGACGTGTCCGGGCTGGTCAGCGCCCTGTGCGGCCGTTGTCCGGGACAGCGTTCACGTCCTCGCCGGTACCGGGCGCCGGAGGAGGTAGACGGCCGCGCCGGAGACCAGGACGGCCATGCAGGCGATGAAGACGAGTCCCGCGCCTTCCAGGCCGATCGGGTCGGACAGGACACCCACGCCGATCACCGGGACCGAGATGCCGGTGTACGCCACCACGAACAGCGTTGAGATGACTGCCGCGCGTTGGTCCGCCGGAGACGCCTGGGCCACCGCGGAGAGCGCCGCGCGGAACGACAGGCCCTGGCCGGCCCCGCCGACGATCGCGCTCAGGACCACGAGCGTGAGCAGATCCCAGCGCAGGGCGCCCGCGAGCAGGGCCAGCCCGACGAGGAGGCCGGCGCAGCCCAGGGGCAGTGAGCGGCCGACGCCGACCCGGCCGACGGCCAGTTGACCGGCGGTCGACGCGAAGAAGGCCAGCGCGACGATCAGCCCGCTGACGGCGTGGTTGTGCACGTCGAGAGACTCGGCGAGGAAGGCCGGGCTGACGGACGTGAACACGCCGAACAGTGCGAAGCCGACGAAGGAGGCGGTCGCCGCCGCTCCGAACACCGCCCGCACCTCGGTGGGCAGGCCGGGACGTTGGGGTCGTACGGTGTTCAGCGGCCGCCGCTCCCGTACGGTCTCCGGAAGCCGCAGCAGGACGGCGGCCGAGCAGGCGACCAGGGCGAGATGCACGGCGAACGGCAGGTACAGCGGCCAGGCGGCGTACTGCGCGAGCAGTCCGGCGAGCAGCGGGCCGCAGCCGAGGCCGCCCATGTTGGCGGCGGTCGCCACGAGCGTGGCTCGGGAGGCGCCGCCGGACGGCGCCAGCTCCATCACGTACGCCGTGGCCGCCCCGGTGAACAGACCGGCGGACAGCCCCGACAGCAGCCGCCCCGCGAACAGCCAGCCCAGGCCGGTGGCACACAGGAAGCAGACCGCACTCAACGCCGCGAACCCCAGGCCCCACAGCAGCACCGGGCGCCTGCCCACGGCGTCCGAGGCGTTGCCCGCCAGCAGCAGCACACCGATGACACCGAAGGCGTAGACGGCGTACACGACGGTGACCGTCAGCTCCGAGAACCCGAACTTCTCCTGGTAGAGGGGGTAGAGAGGTGTCGGCAGGGTGGTGCCGGCCATGCATACGACGAACACGGCCCCGCCCAGCAGACACGGGAGCCAACCGCGGCGATCACCGTCCATGCGGCCGACGTTAACCCCGCACAGCCACTCCGATCCGGCTCGGCGCGCCGCTGGTGGAGCCGATGAAGTCGAGCAGGTCCTGGTTGACTTGGGCTGCGTGGGTCATGAAGATGCCGTGGCCTGCTCGGGGGTACTCCTTGTAGGTGTTGTTCGGGATGAGCTGTGCCAGCCGTCGGCCGCAGAGGGCGACCGGGGCGGAGGCGTCGGCGTCGCCGTGGATGATCAGGGTCGGCAACTGGAGCGCGGCTGCCTCCTTGCGCAGATCGGTGCGGAAGCCGGTCTTGATCACTTCGACGGCTGCCTTGGCGGAACAGTCGAGGCACCTTTGCACCGTCCACTCCATGAGTTCGGTGGAGATGTTGTTGCCGAGGTGCGTCGCGAAGAACGCCTGCGCGTTCTGAGCCATCCACCGGGGGCGGTCCCTGGTCCGCTCGGCCGACAGGGCGTCGAAGGCGCGCTGGTCGATGCCGTCCGGGTTGTCAGGGGTCCACGCCATGAGGGGAGCGGTGGCGGCGATGAACACGACGCGGCTGACCCGGTCGCAGCCGTGATGCGTGAGGTAACGGATCACCTCTCCGCCGCCCATCGAGTGCGCCACCAGGGTCACTTCACGGAGGTCCAGGTGGTCGAGCAGCGCGGCGAGATCGTCGGCGAGGGTGTCGTAGTCGTAGCCGTGGCCCACCCAGTCGGAGCGACCGTGCCCCCGCTTGTCGAAGGCGACGCAACGCAGGCCCGCTTCGGACAGCGGGAGCATCTGAAACTCCCATGCGCTACTGCTGAGCCAGGCCCCGGCCACGAACACCACCGGCTTGCCCTGTCCCCAGTCGGTGTAGAACAGGCGTGTTCCGGCTGAGCCTTCGAAGTACGGCATGGTCGAGCCCTTCCTGGACGGGATGACGGGGTGAGCTGTCGCTACGCCGACAACTGTCGTCCAGGTGGGGCACGTGGTCGATTACCCCGGAGGTAGGGGCGGGGGTCGCGAGTCGGGAGAGACGTGGATCACACGCGTTCGTGTCACAGCACGTGGGGCCGTCTCGTCCCAGGGGGTGTAGTCACCGACGAGCACGGAGGAGAACGCAATGGACGCGCGACTGAACTACTTCGCCACCCCGAGCGCCGCCAAGGCCCTCAAGCACTTCATGTCGGCGGGCAGGACGTTCAAGGAGTCGCCGCTGCCGGCGGCGACACAGGAGCTCGTGGCGTTGCGCGTGAGCCAGATCAACGGCTGCGCCCTCTGCATCGACATGCACACCAAGGAGGCCGCCGCGGCCGGGGAGACTTCGGTGCGGCTGAACCTGGTGGCGGCGTGGCGGGAGGCCACGGTCTTCACCGAGGCCGAGCGCGCCGCGCTGGAGCTGGCGGAGCAGGGGACCCGGGTCGCGGACGCGGCCGACGGGGTCAGCGACGAGGTCTGGGACCGTGCCGCGAAGCACTACGACGAGGAACAGCTCAGCGTCCTGGCGGTCCTGGTCGCCTTCACGAACGCGGCGAACCGGCTGAACATCATCGCCCGGCAGCCGGCCGGCGACTACGAGGTCGGGCAGTTCCACTGAATGGCCCATGCCGACCCACCCGGGGCCCGTCGCAGGCCCCGGGCGGGGGCGTTGCACAGCCCCGACGACGGACCGCAAGATCACCAGAACGTGCCTGGCCGGGACGTACGGCCGGGTGGGACGACCTCAAGGAGGACGCGGCGTGAACAAGGTCGAGGAATTCGAGGAGTTGCGGCCTCTGCTGTTCTCGATCGCCTACCGGATTCTGGGCAGCGTGAGCGAGGCCGAGGATGCGGTGCAGGAGACATGGCTGCGCTTCGACGGCTCGACGACCCTTCCCACGTCGGTCAAGGCGTTTCTGTCCGCCACGGTGACGCGGATCTCGATCGACGTGCTGCGCTCCGCGCGGGTGCGGCGGGAGGAGTACGTGGGTCCGTGGTTCCCCGAGCCGCTGCTGAGCGATCCGTATCAGGATCCGGCGCGCTCGGCGGAGCTGGCCGACTCGGTGTCGATGGCGGCGCTGCTGCTTCTGGAGCGGCTCAGCCCGCTGGAGCGGTCGGTGTTCGTGCTGCGGGAGGTGTTCGGCTTCGGGTTCGACGACGTCGCCTCGGCGGTGGGGCGTTCGGAGGCGGCGTGCCGGCAGCTGCTGGTACGGGCACGGCGGCACATGGAGGCCGGGCGGCCGCGGTTCGAAGCGGACCGTCAGGAGCGGCAGGAGCTGGCGACGCGGTTCTTCGACGCCCTCCGCGAAGGCGATGTCGCCGGCCTGCGGGATCTACTGGCCGCCGACGTGCAGATGGTCGGGGACGGCGGCGGCAAGGCCCCGCAGCTGGCCAGGGCCGTCCTCGGCGCCGAGAACGTGGCCCGGCTTCTGGCCTCCGTTTTCCCGCTGCTGGCCCGGATCGACGTGACGTTCGAGCCGCACGAGGTCAACGGCCAGCCCGGCGCCATCTTCCGCGACCGGGACGGCAAGGTCCTCCATGCTCTGGCCCTCGATGTGCTCGACGGGCAGATCCAGACCATCCGCTCGGTGATCAACCCCGACAAGCTCGGCCACCTCGGACCGGTCGCCGACGCCTGGGCCATCGACGGCGAGCTGAAACAGACCCGCCGGCAGATGAGGTGACCCCGGGACCGGTGTTGGGCAGCGTCCTTGCATGCCGATCACTCTGAGACCTCCAGCGCGCTCGAGATCAAGCACTCGAACCACACCGTCTTGCCACCCGTCGGCCACGGCGACACACCCCACTTGTCCACCACCGCGTCCAGGAGTACGAGTCCCCGGCCGCCCTCCGCCTCCAGCGACACCTCACCTGGCGTGGCGGGGAGTTCGGGGACACCGTCCGTCACCTCCACCCGCACTCCCGCCGTCTGGCGCAACAGCAGGAACGTGCAGCGGCGGTCCGGGACATGGCGCACGACGTTGGCGATCAGCTCCGTCGTCGCCAGTTCCACGGCGTCCGTGAGTTCCGCCAGCCGCCATTCCTCCAGGTAGGAGCGGGCGATGCGGCGGATGTGCCGGGCCGAGTGTTCGCCGACCGTCAGGCTCATGCGGTACTGCGTCGGGCGTGGGGTCGCCATCAGGGTGGGGGGAAAATATTCGTTCACAGGACGATGCTGGCCTGGTGTTACTACTCTCGGCTACAGAACGGATACAACGGGTCCCGCAGTGGACCGAGTTGCGAGAGGGGCCGTACGTACGTGACCCACATCAACGTCCTTGATCCGGGAGCCTCGCCGCTCGACTACTACGGTTTCGAGTTGCGGCGGCACCGAGAAGCCGCCGGGCTGACCCAGAAACAGCTCGGCGACATCGTCAACTACACCGGCTCCCTTGTAGGCCAGGTCGAGACGGCACGGAAACTGCCGACGTCGGAGTTCAGCGAGCGGGTGGATGCGGCGCTGGGGACGGGTGGGTTGTTGTCCCGGCTGGTCGGGCTGGTGATGCGTAGTCAGCTTCCGGCCTGGTTCCAACAGGTCGCGGAGTTGGAGGCGCGGGCCGTCAAGATCTCCACCTTCCAGACGCACATGGTGCACGGACTCCTCCAGACCGAGGCGTACGTCCGTGCCGTGCTGGGCTCGCTCGACGAGACGGACCTCGACGACCGCACCGCCGTACGGCTCGCCCGCCAGCGCATCTTCGAGAGGGAGGCGCCGCCGGTCCTGTGGGCGATCATCAGCGAGGCCGCGCTGAACCAGGAGATCGGCGACGACGAGGTCATGCGCGGGCAACTGGCCCACCTGTTGTCCTTCGAGAGCAATCCCCGGATCAACGTCCAGGTGCTGCCGTTCTCGGTCGGGGCGCACGCGGGGCTACAAGGCTCGTTCACCCTCTTCCGGTTCGAGAAGGACCCGGCCATCGTCTATACCGAGGGCTACGGCAGCGGGCATCCCACCGCGAACCCGGACACGGTCGGCGACTGCTCGCTCCGTTACGATCATCTTCAGGCCGCCGCTCTCTCCCTCAAGGACTCGGCGGAGTTGATCCGGCGCGTGATGGAGGAACGCTATGGCGAACAACGGGATTCCGGCCGGGACCACGTGGCGTAAGTCCAGCTACAGCGGCGACCAGGGCGGCGAGTGCATCGAGTGCGCGCCCCTCGGCGCCCTCGCCTGGCGCAAGTCGTCGTACAGCAGCGACCAAGGGGGCAACTGCGTAGAGATCGCCGACGCCCCCTGCGCCACCGTAGCCGTCCGCGACTCCAAGAACCCCGCAGGCCCGAAGCTCGCCTTCGCGCCCTCCGCCTTCGCGACCTTCGTCAACTGGGCCTCTACAGCCGCTGAATAATCGTCCCCGTGGCCAAGCCACCCCCCGCACACATCGTCACCAGCGCGAACTCTTTGTCCGTCCGCTCCAGTTCGTGCAACGCCGTCGTGATGAGCCGGGCTCCGGTGGCCCCCACCGGATGCCCGAGCGCGATCGCACCGCCGTTGACGTTGACCTTCGCGAGGTCCTGCTCGAAGACCTGAGCCCAGCTAAGTACCACTGAGGCGAAGGCCTCGTTGATCTCGACGAGGTCGATGTCCTTCAGCGACATCCCCGCCTTGCCCAGCACCGCACGCGTCGCGTCGATCGGGCCGTCGAGGTGGAAGTGCGGGTCGGCGCCCACCAGGGCCTGGGCGACGATCCGTGCCCTGGGCTTCAGCTTCAGGGCGCGGGCCATCCGCTTGGACGCCCACATGATGGCCGACGCGCCGTCGGAGATCTGGGACGAGTTACCGGCCGTGTGCACCGCCGTCGGCATGACCGGCTTCAGCCCCGCCAGCGCCTCCATCGACGTGTCGCGCAGGCCCTCGTCCTTGTCGACGAGGCGCCACATGCCCTGGCCGGACGCCTGTTCCTCCTCGGTCGTCGGGACCTGGACCGCGAAGGTCTCACGCTTGAAGCGTTCCTCGGACCAGGCGATGGCGGCCCGTTCCTGGGACAACAGGCCCAGGGCGTCGACTTTCTCCCGAGTCAGGCCCCGGTGGCGGGCGATCCGCTCCGCCGCCTCGAACTGGTTCGGCAGGTCCACGTTCCACTCGTCGGGGAACGGCTTTCCGGGGCCGTGCTTCGAGCCCGACCCCAGCGGCACGCGTGACATCGCCTCGACGCCACAGCTGATGCCGACGTCGATGACGCCCGCCGCGATCATGTTCGCGGTCATGTGGGACGCCTGCTGGGAGGAGCCGCACTGGGCGTCGACCGTCGTCGCGGCGGTCTCGTAGGGGAGGCCCATGGCCAGCCAGGCCGTGCGGGCGGGGTTCATGGACTGTTCGCCGGCGTGGGTCACCGTGCCGCCGACGATCTGCTCGACGCAGTCGGCGGGGATGCCGGTGCGGCCGAGGAGTTCGCGGTAGGTCTCGCCCAGGAGGTAGGCGGGGTGCAGATTGGCGAGCGCGCCGCCGCGCTTGCCGATGGGGGTGCGGACGGCTTCGACGATGACGGGTTCGGCGGCCATGGGTGCGGGTCCTTTCCTCCGAACGTGCCCGAGAGTGCCGGAAGGTACCGAGACGTGGCAGAACATGGGCGGAGACTGGAACTAGTACGTGTTCTAGTTCTCCTGGGAGCAGTCTGCGGACGTGATGTGTGTCACCGCAAGGGTCTTGCAGGCTCGAGGCTCCTGAACTACCTTCACCGCACCCGTGTTCCTGATGGACCGTCAGATGGCTGGAGCTGCCCATGCCCTGTCCAGCGCTGCCCGACGGGTTCGACTTCACCGACCCCGACCTGCTGCACCACCGTGTGCCTCTCCCGGAGTTCGCCGAACTGCGCCGGGCCGAGCCGGTCCGCTGGATCCCTCAAACGGCGAACCTGGCCGGGTTCCAGGACGAGGGCTACTGGGCTGTGACCCGGCACGCGGACGTCAAGTACGTCTCCACGCACCCGGAGATCTTCTCGTCCTTCCTCAACACCGCGATCATCCGCTTCAACGAGCACATCGAGCGCGACGCGATCGACGCCCAGCGGCTGATCCTGCTGAACATGGATCCGCCCGAGCACACCCGGGTCCGGCAGATCGTGCAGCGCGTGTTCACGCCGAGGGCCATCCGGGCGCTGGAGGAACGGCTGCGGGAGCGCGCCGGGGCGATCGTGGCGGGGGCGCGGGAGAACTCCGGCTCCTTCGACTTCGTCACGTCCGTCGCGTGCGAGCTGCCGCTCCAGGCCATCGCCGAGCTGATCGGGATACCCCAGGACGACCGCGCCAAGATCTTCGACTGGTCCAACAAGATGATCGCGTATGACGACCCGGAGTACGCCATCACCGAGCAGGTCGGCCAGGAGTCGGCCACCGAGCTCATCTCGTACGCCATGAACATGGCCGCCGACCGCAAGGAGTGCCCGGCCAAGGACATCGTCAGCACGCTGGTGGCCGCCGAGGACGAGGGGAGCCTGCGGTCCGACGAGTTCGGGTTCTTCGTGCTGATGCTGGCCGTCGCCGGCAACGAGACCACCCGTAACGCCATCACGCACGGGATGCACGCCTTCCTCACCCATCCCGAGCAGTGGGAGCTGTACAAGCGGGAGCGGCCCGCCACGGCCGCCGAGGAGATCGTGCGGTGGGCGACGCCCGTGGTCTCCTTCCAGCGGACGGCGACCCAGGACACCGAACTCGGGGGCAAGCGGATCAAGAAGGGCGACCGGGTCGGGATCTTCTACGCCTCCGCCAACCACGACCCCGACGTGTTCGAGAATCCGGAGGCCTTCGACATCACCCGGGACCCCAATCCCCACCTGGGATTCGGTGGCGGTGGGCCCCACTTCTGCCTCGGCAAGTCCCTCGCCGTGCTGGAGATCGACCTCATCTTCAACGCGATCGCGGACGCGATGCCCGGGCTGCGGCTCGTGGATGATCCACGGCGGCTGCGGTCCGCCTGGATCAACGGGGTGAAGGAGTTGCGGGTCACGACCTGAGCGAAGGCGTGAGTGGAGACGTGAGTGAAGGCGGCGGCCCCGGGGGATCGGAGGGCCGCCGCCTTCACGTGCGGGGGATGGCTCGACCGGCTCAGTACCAGCCGTTGGCCTGCCAGAAGTTCCAGGCGCCGACCGGGCTGCCGTAGCGGGACTTCATGTAGTCCAGACCCCACTTGATCTGGGTCTTGGCGTTGGTCTTCCAGTCGGAGCCGGCCGAGGCCATCTTGGAGCCCGGCAGGGCCTGGACCAGGCCGTAGGCGCCGGAGGAGGCGTTGGTGGCGTTGATGTGCCAGCCGCTCTCGTGCTGGACGATCCTGGAGAAGGCGTTGTACTGCGCGGCGTCGGGGATCATCTTGTGCGCGATCGCCTGGGCCTCGGAGGCGGAGGCCGGGGTGGCCGCGTGAGCGGGCGCCGCGGTCAGAGCCACGCCGGCGGTGGCGGCGGCCACGGCGGCGGTGGTGAGGGCCTTCTTCGGGGAGGCGATGCGGCGGATGAAAGCGACGGACACGGAGAACCTGTTTCCTCGGGGACGGGGAGTGTCGCGAACATGCGTCGGCGCCGAGGCCCGTGGGCTTGTCGGCGCCGTGCGACGTCATCCACAGAAGCAGGCTCGGAAGGCGTCCGCAATGACCCCTTTTACTAGTTATGGCCGCATCCGGGGGGAGGGGTGGCTTTGTGACCTGGCTCTCAATGTGCAGGTGGGAGGGGGCAGGACCGCGTACATGACAGTGCGATGTCGGTACGGCTCCGCCTCGTAGGTGACCTGGGTCATGTGGGCCGGTTCACGGCCCGGACGCGTCGAAAGTGACCTGGCTCTCGAAGGCCGCACGGCGGGTGGCCCGGCGCAGCGCCCGGAGCACCGCCGGGCCGAGGGTGAGCGTCAGGACGACGGTGACGATCGCGCGGCCCAGATCCCAGCCGAGGGAGGTGGCCAGGCAGTACGCGACGAAGCGGGCCAGGTTGGTGGGCACCCCGGCGTCCGGGTCGAAGGCGATGCCGGACGCGTCGCGGTCCATGAAGGGCCAGCCCTGCATGTTCATCGCCGTGCCGTAGGCGAAGGCGGCCAGGAAGCCGTAGGCGGCGAGGAGCAGCAGCTCGGCGCGGCCGCGCAGGCGGTCGGCGCCCGGCAGCAGACCCGCGCCCATCGTGAACCAGCCCATCGCCAGCATCTGGAACGGCATCCATGGCCCCACCCCGCCCGTGAGCAGCGCCGACGCGAACATCGTGACCGAGCCGAGCACGAAGCCGAAGCCCGGGCCGAGGACCCGGCCGCTGAGCACCATCAGGAAGAACATCGGCTCGATGCCGGCCGTGCCCGCGCCGATCGGCCGCAGGGCCGCCCCCGTCGCGGCCAGCACACCGAGCATGGCCACCGCCTTCGCGCCCAGCCCCGACTCGGAGATCGTCGCGCCGACGACCGCCACCAGGAGCACCAGCAGCCCCGCGAAGAGCCACGGCGCGTCCTGCGCGTGCGCGGTGAGCCGTGAGGCGGGCGGAGCGAGGAAGGGCCACCCGAACGCGACGACCCCGACCGCGCTGACCAGCGCGAGCGCGGCGAGGGAACGGGGGCCGAGACGGACGGCACGGGCCTGTCGGTCGGCGGCACGGGTCCGTCGTACAGGGGCGGTGCTCATGCGAGGGCCCTCCGCACCTCGGTGACCGTGAGCCACTGCTGTGGGGCCAGGATCTTCGTCACCTGGGGCGCGAAGGACGGGGAGGACACGACGATCTCCGCCGTCGGGCCGTCGGCGATCACCTCGCCCTCGGCGAGCAGGACGACCCGGTGGGCGAGCTCGGCGGCGAGTTCCACGTCGTGGGTGGCCAGGACGATGGCGTGACCGGCGGCGGCGAGCTCCCGCAGGACGGCCACCAGACGGGTCTTCGCCGCGTAGTCCAGGCCGCGGGTCGGCTCGTCGAGGAGGAGCAGCGGCGGGCGGGCGGTGAGGACGACGGCCAGCGCGAGTGCCAGGCGCTGGCCCTCGGAGAGGTCGCGGGGATGGGTGTCGTCCGTGATGCCCGGGAGCAGGTCCGACACGAGCGCGCGGCACGTGCCGGGGTCCGCGCCCGCGTCCCGGTCGGCCGCCGCGCACTCGGCGGCGACCGTGTCGGCGTACAGCAGGTCCCGCGGCTCCTGCGGGACCAGGCCGACACGGCGTACGAGCTCGCGGGGCGGGGTGCGGTGAGGGATCGCGTCGCCCACGCGCACGGAGCCGGACGACGGCTCGACGAGCCCGACGAGGGTGTTGAGGAGCGTGGACTTCCCGGCGCCGTTGCGGCCCATGAGGGCGACCGTCTCGCCGGGGGTGACGGTGAGGTCGACGTGCCGCAGGGCCTGGACACGGGCCCGGCGGACGGCGAGGGCGCGGACTTCGGCGACGGCTGGAGGAGCCGGGGTGGGGGCCGGCCTGCGCCAACGGCGGCGGAAGGCGGGGGCGGGAGGGGGAGTGGGGGCGGGTGTTCCGGGGGCCCGTCGTGGCTCAGGGGGCTCGCGGTGGTCGGCGAGGCGTTCCCGTAGCTCTCCCGCCCTTCGGCGGGCGTCCCGCACGGTCAGGGGGAGCGGGGACCAGCCCGCCAGCCGGCCCAGGTCCACCACCGGCGGGTACACCGGCGACACGGCCATCATCTCGGCCGGGGGGCCGAGCACCGGTGCCGCGCCCGGGGCCGGGAGGAGGGCGACCTGGTCGGCGTACTGGATGACGCGTTCCAGGCGGTGTTCGGCCATGAGGACCGTCGTGCCGAGGTCGTGCACCAGGCGCTGGACCACCGCGAGGACCTCCTCCGCGGCGGCCGGGTCGAGCGCCGACGTCGGCTCGTCGAGGACGAGGACCTCGGGGTGCGGGGTGAGCACGGAGCCGATCGCGACGCGCTGCTGCTGGCCGCCGGAGAGGGTGGCGATGGGGCGGTCGCGGAGGTCGGCCAGGCCGAGCAGGTCGAGGGTCTCCTCGACGCGGCGCCGCATCACCTCGGGCGGCAGCCCCAACGACTCCATCCCGTAGGCGAGTTCGTCCTCGACGGTGTCGGTGACGAAGTGCGACAGCGGGTCCTGGCCCACCGTCCCCACCACGTCGGCGAGTTCACGCGGCTTGTGGGTACGGGTGTCCCGGCCGGCGACCGTGACACGGCCGCGCAGGGTGCCGCCGGTGAAGTGCGGGACGAGGCCGCTGACCGCTCCGAGGACCGTGGACTTGCCGACGCCCGACGGGCCCGCGAGGAGGACGAGTTCACCTTCCGGCACCTCGAAGTCCACGCCCTGGACGGTGGGTTCGGAGGCTCCGTCGTACGTCACGGAGACGTTCTCGAAGCGGATCACGACGGCTCCTCGGGGGCTGGTGCGGGCGCTGATACGGGCGTTGGGGCGATGAAGGCGGGGAGCAGGCCCAGGAGGACCGCCGCGGCGGGCCACAGGGGGAGTGTGGGCGCGACCAGGGGCACGGTGGTGGGGTGCAGGGCCGTCGGGTCCGTGGTCGCGGCGACCGTGAGGAGTACGGCGACCGCGATACCGGACCCGGCGACCAGGCAGGCGCGGACGTTCCAGGTGTCCGGGCGGTAGCGGGTGCGCAGGGAACGGCGACCGCCCAGGCGCAGGCCCGCGAGGGCGGCGGCGAGGCCGGCGAGGAGGAGGGGGAGGCCGTAGGTCCCGCCCGCGGCGGTGAGCAGGCCGTACGTTCCCGCGCAGACGCCGAGCAGACCGCCCAGGGTGAGGGCGGTGGTCGTACGGCGGACGTGGGCCGGGACGGCGGCGGTACGGCCGTAGCCGCGCGCGTCCATCGCGGCGGCGAGGGCGACGGAGCGTTCGAGGGCGCCTTCCAGGACGGGGAGGCCGACCTGGACGAGGCCGCGGATGCCGCTGTCCGGGCGGCCGCGCAGGCGGCGGGCGGCGCGTAGGCGCTGGACGTCGGCGATGAGGTTCGGGGCGAAGGTGAGGGCGACGACCACGGCCACGCCCATCTCGTACAGGGCGCCGGGGAGGGCCTTCAGGAGGCGGGCCGGGCTGGCCAGGGCGTTCGCGGCGCCCACGCAGATGAGGAGAGTGGCCAGTTTCAGGCCGTCGTAGAGCGCGAAGAGGAGGCCCTCCGCCGTGACCCTGCCGCCGAGGCGGATGCCCTGCGCCCAGTGGGGGAGCGGGACTTCGGGGAGGGTGACGATCACATGGGTGCCGGGGATGGGGGAGCCGAGGGCCAGGGCGAAGAGGAGGCGGACGAGGAGGACGGCGAGGGCGAGTTTGAGGAAGGCGGAGTAGGAGCGGGCGGTGGGGGTGTGGGGGCGGCGGGTGGCCACGACGTAGGCGGAGGTGGTGATGAGGAGGGTGAGAAGGAGGGGGTTGGTGGTGCGGGTGGCAGCGGTGCCGAGGGAGAGGGACCAGAGCCACCAGGCGCCGGGGTGGAGTTGTGCGGGGTGTTGTTGTCGGGGGGTGGGTGCGCTGGCCCGCGCGGGCGGGGTGCCGCCTGCGCCCACCCGTGCCGCCCCAGCGGCACGACTGCCCGCAGGCTGAGCAAGTCTGCGGTGGTCAGCCATGCCTGTGTCGGCGGGTCTGCCAGATCGCCGCCGCTCCCAGTGCCGCCACCACCGCTGCTCCTGCCCAAACGCCCACGGACGGGCCCTCGTTCGTTGTGTCCTTCTTGTCGGCCGGTGCCGGGTTCTTCTTCCCCGTCACCTGCTCGCCGCAGCCCTTCTGCGGGTACCCCCCGATCGCACACAACAGGGCGCTCGAGTCGTAGCGGAGGGGCTTGACCACTGACGCCAGGGCTTCTGCTGTGGTCGCGTCCTGGGGGACGACCGCGCAGGCCGTTCGTGGGGCGGGTGGGGTTTCGCCCGAGGGGGCGTCCTTCGCCGTGCCGAAGTCGATGACCAGGGCGATGCGTTTGCGGTCGTCCCGCGCCGGGGTCTTCGCGCAGATCATCGTGAAGGTGGTGTCGCCGCGGGGCCGGGTCGCGTCGCTGGAGTCCTCGCTCACGGCGAAGCGGAAGCCCTGGACGTCGCCGTCGGAGGGGCGGGCGGTGGAGGGGCCCTGGGTGGCGTAGGTCCAGCGGTTGCCGTCGCGGTCCCAGAAGGACCAGTAGCGGTAGCCGGCGGCGTGGGACGGGGTGGTGCCGACCGCCAGGGTCAACAGCACTGTGGCGAGGAGCAGGGAGCCGCGGCGGATCACGGCTGCTGCTTCCGGTTCCGGCTGCTCAGGAGGAAGCCGATGCCGATGCTCGCGACGAAGAAGACACCGACGGCCCACCAGGTGCCGAAGCCGTCGTCGGAACCCTTCTTGTCGGAGTCCTTCGCCGTGGTCTTCGCCGATTCCTCCGGCGCCGGACCGCTCGCGTCGAGCTGCTTCACGAGGTCCGTGCCGCCGAAGTCGTGCGGGTCGGAGCCCAGCGCGTGCGCCGCGAGGATGAGCTGGGCGTAGGCGGCGGGGCCGCTCTGCGTCGCCCAGGGGGTGGCGTTCTTCTCCAGCCAGGCGTACGGCTTTCGCGCTGCCGAGGCCGACCCCTGCGCGGCGAGGGCGACGACCGCGTCGGCCGTGTTGCCGAAGTCGGGCTGGTTCTTGGCGCCGGGGAGCACGGACTTCAGGAATCCGTCCTGGGTGGCCTCCGCGAGGTAGGCGGCGCCGTTGCCCGCGACCTGCTGCGGAGTCGGCTGCTGGTCGGAGTCGGCGCAGGCGTGGCTGTCCTTCGGTGCCTGTCCGGCCGTCGTCACGAAGCCCTTGCCGAGGGCGGCGAGGACACCGGCCGCTGTGGCGTCCGCGTTGGCCGCCAACTTGCCCTTCTTGTCGGGCTGGTAGGCGAGCGCGCCGCCGTCGTCCTCGCCGCAGGGGAGGGACCACTTGGCCAGCAGGTCGTACGGCGACTTGCCGCCCCGCGTGACCTCCGCGGGCTTCTCACCCGCGGCCACCAGCGCGCCGACGACCACCGACGTCGAGTTCGTGTCGCTGGCGCCGCCCGGGTTGAAGCCCCAGCCGCCGTCCGTGTTCTGGACGGACTTCAGCCAGGTCACGGCCTTGTCGACGGCGGTGGCGTGCCCGCCGAGCGCGGCGAGGGCCTGGGCTGCGGCGGCCGTGCTGTTGGTGTCGACCACGAGCTTGGCGTCGCAGGGCCGCGCGGTGTCGGCGCGGAACGCCGCGAACGCGCCGCTCGCGCACTGCTGTCCGGCCAGCCAGTCCACCGCCTTGGCGGCGGGCTTCACGTCCGCGGTGTGCTGCGCGAGCAGGGCGAGGGACTGGCGCCAGACGCCGTCGTACGTCGGGTCCGTACTGCCGTAGAGGCCGGACGGTATCGCCACCGAGGGGGACGGGGAGGGTGTGGCGGCGACGGCGGGCGTGGCGGCACCGATCACTGCGGTGGCGGCCAGGACCGCGGCGCTGCGGCGGACGTTCATGATCGGCGGGTGCCTCTCCCTGTGGGGAGCCGGGCAGCACGGGACGCCCCGGCGGCTCGGCTCCGTAGACCTCGACGGTGCCGTGCGGCGGCGGGTGCCGACGCGCGTGTGAGCCGGTCATGTGGGCCGTGCGGGGCAGTCCGGCTCGCCGGCCTGGGCGGACGGCTCACGGTTGCGGGTCAGCGCCGGATTTGCACCGGCTTCCCCCCGTACGGGTTGATGACGACCGGGCCACTCTACCGGCAGGTAGAAAAGGCGAGCCGGGTAGGTTCGCGCCATGACGACCACGGGGAGACTGCTCGGCTCGGGCCGTACGGCCGACGTGTACGAGATCGACGAGGCGTGGGTGCTGCGCCGCGACCGCGAGGAGTGGGGGGACGCGGCGGCCGTGGGGGCGCTGATGGAGTACGTGCGCGGGCATGGTTACCCCGTGCCCCGGGTCCGGCCGTCCGACTCGCGCACGGAGCTGGTGATGGAGCGGCTGACGGGGCCGACGATGGTGCAGGCGTGGGTGGCGGGCTCCATGACGTCGGAGGACGGTGGGGCAGTCCTCGCCGGGCTGCTGCGCCGGCTGCACGCCGTCCCCGGCCGCGTCATCCACCTGGACCTGCACCCGGAGAACGTCGTCCTCACCGACGCCGGGCCCCGCGTGATCGACTGGGAGACGGCGGAGCGGGGCGAGCCGGGGCTCGACTGGGGCATGTCCGCGATCATCCTCGCGCAGGTCGCCCTGTCCGACGAGCCGTACGCCGACCCCGCCCGCGCGATGCTGACCGCCCTGCTCGCCGATCCGTCGGACCTGACCGAGGAGGGGCTGGTGGAGGCACGGAGGCGGCGGGCGGCCAATCCGACGATGAGCCGGGGTGAGGTGGAAGTCCTGGGTGAGGCGGAGGAATTGGTGCGGTCGTTCATGGAGCAGGCGTAGGCGTAGGCGCAGGGGCGTGCGTGCTGCGCAGCGCGTCCGACCGCGCCGCGATGTCGTCCTGACGGGCGCGGGTGACCTGGCTACGAGCGCGTCACACCGCCACGTACGTCACCGGCTCGGTTCCCGCCACCGCCTCCGCCCGCCCCAGTTTCACCAGCCGCCGCAGATGCGCCTCCGCCTCGGAGACGGCGATGTTCCTCGACGCGTAGGGGATCTGCTCCCAGGGGCGGTTCCACTCCATGCGTACGGCGAGTTGCCAGGGGGTGAGGGGCGTGGACAGGAGGGAGAGGAGGTCGGTGAGGCGGGTCTCGTGGTGGGCGAGCAGCTCCCGCACCCGGGCGCCCGCGTGCGTGAACGTGTGCTGGTGGGCCGGGAGGATCTCCGCGGGGGCGAGGCGGCCGACGCGTTCGAGGGAGTCGAGGTAGTCGCCGAGGGGGTCGGTGACAGTGGCGTCGTCCGGGTCCTCGTAGAGGCCTATGTGGGGGGTGATCTCGGGGAGGACGTGGTCACCGGAGAACAGGCGTCCGTGGCCGGGGAGTCGGCCCGGGTGTTCCTCCTCCAGGTGGAGGCAGACGTGGCCCGGCGTGTGGCCCGGGGTCCAGATCGCGCGGAGCCGGCGGCCGGGGAGGTCGAGGAGTTCGCCGGGGACGATCTCGCGGTCGGGGAGGGCGGGGGAGAGGCCGGGGAGGGTACGGCGGGGGCCCGCGCGCAAAGGGGCCACGTGGTCCTCGGGGGCGCCGGCGGCGGTGAGCTTCGCCGTCATGTAGGTGAACCAGCGCTCGGGGCGCGTCTCGCGCGTCCTGCGGACGATCGCCAGGTCCGCCGCGTGCATCGCGATCCACGCGCCGGACGCCTCGCGCACCTGTCCCGACAGGCCGTGGTGGTCGGGGTGGTGGTGGGTGATGACCACCCCGTGGATCTCGGTGATCGCCGTGCCGCAGGCCCTCAGCCCCTCCGTGAGCGTGTCCCAGGAGGCCGGGTCGTCCCAGCCCGTGTCGATCAGGACCGGCCCGCGGTCGGTGTCGACGACGTACACGAGGGTGTGGCCGAGCGGGTTGTCCGGGATGGGGACCTCGACGGAGCGGACGCCGCCGCCGTGGTCGTGCACCGTCGCCCCGGGTTCGCGGTCCTGGCTGGTCTGCATCTGCCCTCCGTCCCACGGCCGTTGCCCACTATAACCGGAACTGATGGTCAGTCAGATGGTCAGGGGAAAGTCCGTGCCGGACGCGGATCCGGCCCGGTCCCCGCAGGTGCGGGGGCCAGGCCGGAGGTTTCACCGGCGCCGGGTGGCGGTCACCGTCGTGGGGTCATCTCACGGGGCGAGCCGGTAGGCGTTCATGATCGTCTCGCGTACGGTGTTGCCGCCCCTGTCCTTCAGGTCCACCCGGAAGGAGACGGCCTTGGCGGTCGCCGGGTGTTTCACGCTCACCGAGCGCGCCCCCCTCGCGTCGGTCGTCACGGTGAGCGGCTTCCAGGTCCGGCCGCCGTCGTAGGAGACGTTCACGGTCAGCGCGGCGACCTGCCCGGCCGCGGCGGCCGCGCCGCCCAGCTTCAGCGGCACCGCGAGCGTGCTGCCCGCCGGAGCCGTCCCGTTCAGGCTCAGGTTCGGCGCGAACCGCACCGTCGACAGCGGCAGGCTCGCCGTGCGGTCCGACGCCGGCCGGGCCGAGGTGAACGTCCACACCCCGGACACCTTCGTGCTGGTGGTGGTGTCCTGGGCGGAGCGGCTCGCCTCGACCGTCAGGCGGTACGCGCGGGAGGCGGCGGGGACTTCGGCGGTGAGCCACTCCGTGGCCGGGCCCTCGCCGATGATCCGCCCGCCGGATTCCAGCCGGGCGAAGCCGCCGGTGACGACCGAGAACCCCGGGTTGCCGCTGCCGTCGTTGAACAGCGGGACGTTGGCGCTGATGTAGTCGCCGGTCCGCTCGGCGCCCTCCGCCTTCGGTCTGCCTGCCGCGAGGTCGGGGCCGACCACACCGGTGTTGAACCTCAGCGTGTGACGGGAGCCCGGCTTGTAGGTCACCGACTCCTGTGTGTGGAAGATGCGCACCTCGCTGCCGGCGTCGAGCTGCGCGGCCTTCCAGGACCAGCGCACGCCGTCCGTGCTGAGGTAGTGCGTGGTGGTCAGCGGGAGGCTCTGCTCCTGTGGTTCCTGTATGCCGACGCTCATCCCGCGGTCGTCCAGCGGCGTGATGTGGACCTGGCCCTTGGCACCGGCGACGGAGGCGCCGAAGCCGACCTTCACCTCGGCGACGTCGGCCCGGGTGACGGTGCGGTTCAGGCCGGTGAAGAAGCTCCCCTTGCGGTTGAAGGCGAGCCGGTAGTCGACGTTCCGGCCGGCCGCGCCGGGTGTCTTCCACACGCCGTTGAACTGGGCCCGCATCGTGGCGGACGCCGGACCGAGGGCGGCGGTGCGGATCGGCGGTACGCCGCTGGTGGACCAGGTGTTGGAAATGCCCACGGCCTCGTCGTCGTAACCGACGATGGACGTGACGAGCTTCGCGGCCGGATCCGGGGCCTTCACGACGAACGGCTTCGCCTTGCGGGAGTCGAGGGTGACCGTGACCTTCCCGGCCACCCGCAGAACCGGCTGGACGAAGAAGCCCACCTCGTTGTCCCTGGCGAAGACCAGGCTGTCCAACTGGTAGGAGCCCTTACGCAGTCGCTGGACCACCGTGCCGTTCGCGCTGTAGGGGAGCTCCATGAACTCACCTTGCCCGCCGATCGGGTTGATCGTCGTCGCGTAGGTGGGCGGGTTCGCCCCGTCGGCGTCGATGTGCTTCACCGTGACGTCGTACGACTCCACCTCCCGCTCGACCACGAGACCGGTGCGCACCTGCTGGCCGTCTCCTGACGCCAGTACGGTGCCGCCGAAGGCGCCGTCGACGGTGCCCTTGCGCGTGTCGGCGGTGACGCTGGTCTTCGCGGTGCCGCCGGCCGGAACGGTGAGCCGGGCGTCCTTCACGGTGAACATGCCGGCGGGCGCGGGGCGGCCCGATGCGTCGACCCCGGAGGCGCTCAGCTTCAGGGTGACGGATTTCGTGCCGTAGTTGCGGTAGGTGAGGGTCTTGGCGATCGGCTTGTCGTCGGCGTGCGGCCAGGCCTGCGTGCCGAAGCCGAGGGAGCCGGGCTCGGAGACGACCACGGCCGTGGCGGCGCGCGCCAGGTCCACCCGGCCCGCGCCCTGCTGGTCGGCGTTCAGCAGCGGGTTGGGCTTGGCCGAACCGGTCAGGAGCGCCTTCAGCCGGGCCCCGCTCCAGCCCGGGTGCTGCTGGAGCACCAGGGCGGCGGCGCCCGCGACGTGCGGGGAGGCCATGGACGTGCCGGACTGCGACATGTAGCCCTCACTCGAGGGCTCTTCGCTCTGCGTCGTCAGGGCGGCGGTGATGTCGACGCCGGGGCCGGTGATGTCCGGCTTGGGCGTGCCGTCCAGGTTCGGGCCGCGGCTGGAGAAGTCGGCGATCCGGTCCTGCTTGTCCACGGCGCCGACGGTGAGTGCCGCGGGAGCGCTGCCGGGCGACCCGAGCGTGCGGGGTTTGTCGCCGTCGTTGCCCGCGGCCACCACGAACAGGGCCTTGCCGGAGAGCCGGGCGACGGCCGCCTCCATCGGGTCGACACCCGGGGTGTCCGGGGAACCCAGGCTCATGTTGACCACCTGCGCACCCTGGTCGACGGCCCACTGCATGCCGGCGACGATGCCCGAGGTGGGCCCGAAGCCGTCGTCGGCCAGCACCTTGCCGTCCAGCAGCTTCACGTCGGGCGCCACGCCCTTGTAGCGGCCGCCGGACTTCGCGCCGCTCCCGGCGAGGATGGAGGCCACGTGCGTCCCGTGCCCGAAGTGGTCCTTGACGTCGGGGGACCCGCTGAAGTTCTTCTGCGCCGTCTCCACGCCCTTGAGGTCCGGGTGGGTCTGGTCCACGCCCGTGTCCAGGACCGCCACCTTGACGCCCTTGCCGGTGTAGCCCGACCTCCACATGACGGGCGCACCGATCTGCGGCACGCTCTCGGCCAGCGCGGCCCGGACCTTCGCGTCCAGCCAGACATGGGCGAGGGGCCGCGCGAGGGCGGCCGTACCGCTTGCCGTCCGGGCCGAAGAGCGGCCTGTGACGGCCGCCCACAGCGCCGGGGCACCGGACTTGGGCGCCTCGAAGGCCTCGCCGCCGACTGCGGGCAGCGCACGGCGCTCCCGGACGGCCACGCCCGCGAACGGGTCGCGGGCGCCGGTGAGGGCCCCTCCTCCGGTGCCGGCCTGCCGGTAGCCGACGATCAGCGGCAGCGTGGTGCGGTGCGTGTCGTCGTACCCGTCCCCGACCAGCTGCGTGACGTCGAAGAGCCGTCGGTCGAGGACGCCGTCGGCGACCGGACGCAGGGCGTCCTGCGGGACGACGTACGTGTGGCCGGCCTCGCGCCGCACCGAGAAGCCGATCCCCTCCCGGCCCTTGCCGCGCACGAGCCGAACCACCCGGCCGTCGGCGCCGACGGCCACGCGGTCGCCGGTGATCAGCGTGACGGTGACCGGTGGCTTCGCGTTCGCCTTCGCCGAGGCCTTCGTCCCGTCCTGCGCGGCGGAGCCGGCGGCGGCTCGCGCCTGCTGGCCGCCTGCCGATAACGCCTCCGTGACCAGCGCCCCGGCCACCATGGCGGCCAGGGCCGCCGTTCTCGCGCGTGCTGTGGATCCCACTCGCGTCCCCCGTCTCGTGTGCATGCCAACGCGTTCTCCGATAACACGCGTATCGGGCGCGTGCGGTTCTCGGGGGCGCTCGCGCATCCGCGGAGGGGAAGGGGGAGGCATCTTGTATCAACGTCTTGACACAAGATGTGGTGGCCCAGCATCTTGTACTTGCCACTTGATACAAGTATTTCAACGGGGGCCGACATGATCGACACCGTCACGCCCGACAGACTCCTGGCCCGCGCCGACCTGTGTGCCCGCTGGGCCGGGCTGGCACTCGGAGCGGCCGTCGCCCACGGGCTGGCCACCATGGACAGCGACGACATGGCCATGCCGTTCGTGTCCGCCGTCACCGCCTTCGGACTGTGCGCGGTGGGCGGGGTGCTGCTCGGCGACTCCCTCACCCCCGCCCCGCAGGACAGGGTCCGCACCGCCGCCCTCGCCCCGCGCCGGGTCCGGGACCACGTACCGCCCCGGATGGCTCCGCTGCTGGTCTTCCAGACGGCCGGCCTCGCCGTCCTGCTGCTGATCGGCGTCGCCGCGGCCGACGTCGACACCCAGGGCCGTACCGGCCGGGCCCTCGCCGTGACCTGCGCCGTCGGCCTGACCCGCCGCCTCGCCCCCTGGCCGGGCCTCTACTACGCCCCTCCGATCCTCGTCTCCCTCACCCTCGGCACCGCCGCCTGCGCCTGGGCCCTGCGCCGCATCGCCCACCGCCCCGGCGACAACCAGCAGCGCCACGACCGCAGTTGGGCGATCACCGCGGCCTGGGGCCTGCTGGTCTCCAGCCAGTTGCTGCTCGTCCTGGGGATGATCGGCCGTGTGCTGTTCTACTCCCGCTGCGCCGGGACACTCGGCGACATCACCGCCCTGGTGATCTACCCCTTGGGTTTCCTGAGCCTGTTCACCCTCGGCTGGTCCGTGTCCACCATCGTGGTCCCCCGGGCTGTCGACGATGAGTGAACCCGCCGTCCGCGTCGACACCACCAGCCAGGTTCCGCCGTACGAGCAGATCCGCGCCCAGCTCGCCGCCCTGATCCTCACCGGCCGGCTGACCGAGGGCGAACGCCTGCCGACCGTGCGCCAGCTCGCCGCCGACCTGGGCCTCGCGCCCGGCACCGTGGCCCGTGCCTACCGCGAGCTGGAGGCCGCCGAACTGATCCGCACCCGCCGCGGCGCCGGCACCCGGGTCGCGACCCTCCCTACCGGTCCTGTCCGCTTCGACCCCGACCAACTGGCCACCCTGGCCCGCGACTTCACCGCGGCGGCGCGCGCGCTGGGTGCGGGGACGGAGGCGATCCTGACGGCGGTACGGGAGGCGTTGGGGCGGCAGGGGGCGGGCTCCTGAAGCCTGGCTTAGTTCGACCGGAACTGGTATCAGTTTCTGAAATACCGTCAGAAACGAAGGCAGTCGCCATGGCCGAGCTCGTGGAACACGGACAGCTGTTCATCGGCGGGGAGTTGACCGACCCCCTGGGCAAGGACGTGATCGAGGTGATCTCCCCGCACACCGAGGAGGTCATCGGGCGGGTGCCGCACGCGTCGACGGCCGACGTGGACCGGGCGGTGGCCGCGGCCCGGCGGGCGTTCGACGAGGGGCCCTGGCCTCGGACGAGCCTCGACGAGCGGATCGCGGTGGTCTCCCGGATCAAGGACGCGATCGCCGTACGGCACGAGGAGATCGCCCGCGTGATCTCCTCCGAGAACGGGTCGCCGTACTCCTGGAGCGTCCTCGCGCAGGCGCTCGGCGCGATGATGGTGTGGGACGCGGCGATCACGGTCGCGCGGACCTTCGGGGGTTCCGGGGGTCGCCCCCCGGGCAAGCACAGCACGTACGAGGAGACGCGCGACGGCGTGCTCGGGAGGATCCTCGTGCGGCGGGAGCCGGTCGGGGTGGTCGCGGCCGTCGTCCCCTGGAACGTGCCGCAGTTCGTGGCCGCCGCCAAGCTCGCGCCCGCGCTGCTCACCGGCTGCACGGTGGTGCTGAAACCGTCGCCGGAGTCGCCGCTGGACGCGTACCTGCTGGCCGAGATCGCCACGGAGGCGGGGCTCCCGGAGGGCGTGCTGTCGATCCTGCCGGCGGACCGGGAGGTCAGTGAGTACCTGGTCGGGCACCCGGGCGTCGACAAGGTCTCCTTCACCGGCTCGGTCGCGGCAGGGAAGCGGGTCATGGAGGTGGCCGCACGCAACCTGACCCGCGTGACCCTGGAACTGGGCGGGAAGTCGGCGGCGGTCGTGCTGCCGGACGCGGACGTGGAGACGGCGGTCGCGGGCATCGTCCCGGCGGCCTGGATGAACAACGGGCAGGCCTGCGTGGCCCAGACCCGCATCCTGCTGCCGCGCTCGCGCTACGACGAGTTCGCCGAGGCCTTCGCGGCGGCGGCCGGTGCCCTCGTGGTCGGTGATCCGCTGGACCCGGCGACCCAGGTCGGCCCGCTCGTCGCCGAGCGGCAGCAGCGGCGCAACCTCGACTACATCCGCATCGGGCAGGAGGAGGGCGCGAAGATCCTCACCGGCGGCGGGCGCCCGGCGGGCCTGGACCGCGGCTGGTACGTGGAGCCCACGCTCTTCGGGGACGTCGACAACTCCATGCGCATCGCGCGGGAGGAGATCTTCGGCCCGGTGATCTGCCTGCTGCCGTACGGCGACGAGTCCGAGGCCGTGAAGATCGCCAACGACTCCGACTACGGGCTCAGCGGCAGCGTGTGGACGGCCGACGTCGCGCACGGCGTCGAGGTCGCGCGGCAGGTCCGTACGGGCACGTACTCGGTCAACACCTTCAGCCTCGACATGCTCGGCCCGTTCGGCGGCTACAAGAACTCGGGGCTCGGGCGGGAGTTCGGCCCCGAGGGGTACGGCGAGTACCTGGAGCACAAGATGATCCACCTGCCGGCCGGGTGGGAGGGCTAGCGGATGGGTGACCGCTGGCACGTCGAGGTGGACCGTTCCCTGTGCATCGGCTCCGCCCAGTGCCTCCACCACGCCCCGGGCGGCTTCCGGCTCGACACGGCTCGCCAGTCCCATCCGGTGGACCCCGACCCGGACGCGAACGAGCGGGTGCTGGAGGCGGCGGAGAGCTGTCCGGTGGAGGCGATCGTGATCACGTTGCTGAGCAGCGGGGAGCCGGTGTTTCCGCCCGAGGAACAGTAGGCGGAATCCTATCCAAAAAATCATGATTTGGGGGCTTTTGTCCCTGACGAAAAGTTCTATTCTGGAAGTGGCCTACGAGACGAGTGAGGGAGTTCGACCGGAGTAGCCGACATGGGCGTGAGGCTTCGGCTTCCGCCGGTGCCGACGTCGACGGTCGGGCTGAGAGGCCCGAAAGCCGAGGGGCAGGAAAGCGCCCCTCGACCGGAAGGCGACCCCCAGCCACCTGATCCGGGCAATACCGGCGAAGGGAACCCGTCTCGTAGGTCCTTTTCGCCCTCGGGGCGGTCGTCACGGTGACTGCTGTTCCCGGCCGCGCCACGTCCACTGGACGTTCTCGAACTCGTCGTCGTACGCGCCCTTCGGCAGGGCCGCACGCAGGCGGGGCAGGTCGGAAGGGCGGAGGAGGCCGAAGGCCTCGGCGGGGAGGGCGGCAAGGAGATCCGCGGTGTGGGCGGCGAGCCAGTCCTCGAGGCCCAGTTCCGCGGCGAGGCGCAGAAGGCCGATGACGGCCAAGGGGTGGCGGGTGGCGACTTCGCCGAGGTCGAGCCCTGCGAGCAGGTCGTCGAAGTAACGGGCCGCGGCTTCACCGTGCAGGGCTCCCGACCATTCCCAGGCGCGGGTGGAGTGGCTGAGGCGCGTCATCCGAAGCAGGTCCCGCAAGGCGGTGCTGCCCGTGCTCGCGGGGTCGTCGTCCCGGGTGAGAGCCGAGCGCAGGGAGTCGAGCGGCTCGGTCAGCGCGGGACTTCCCCGGTCCAGGGCGTGGCGCACGCAATCCAGGAGAGGTCGCTCCATCCCCGGGGTGAGGGGCGCCCCGCCGCTGACCAGCGTGTTGTGCAGGTCGGACAGCACGAACGCGAGTGCGTCGTCCGGGAGCGCGTGGGCGTCATGCACCAGGTGGCGCAGCACGGCTTCCACGTAGGGTCCCCGCTCTTCTCGCTCCATCAGTTCGGCGTGGTTCAGGCACTCCACGTATAGGCCGGGCAGCGCGGTGGGGGCGTGCAGGTCGTGGGTCAGGAGGGAGACGATGGACTGAGCGGCCGACTGCAAGCGGCCGCCCTGAGCGATGTGGGACCTCGAAGAGCCGCTCGGCAATTGGAGCAGCAACGGGTAGGCGGCGTGCAACAGGAGCTCGGTGTCCTCATCGGCGACGAACGAGACCCGCCTGATCAGATTCGCGGTGTGGTGGTCGGAGAGCCGGTCCGCCGTCCGGTCCGGCAGAGGCTTCACGGACTGGGGCGGGGGCATACCCCGCGACCAGCTGAGCTCATGGTGGACCAGTGGTGTGCGACGCGTGGTGATGAGCAGATCCGTCCTCAGCGTGTCCCTGTACCGCGGATCGGGACGCCAGCAGCGTTCGGGAGTGAGGGTCGAGGCCAACGCGTCCCATGACTGCTCCGACAACTGGGCCTGCCACCCCAGGGCGTACCGCCGCCACCCGGCTGCCCTGTCGCCGTCGTCCCCCAGCAGGTCCGAGGCGTACACCTCGTCCGCCGCCAGCACCACGATCAGCACCAGGTTCAGCTCGTACGCCGCGTCCCGGTACGCCCTGCGCTGCCGCACCGGGACGTACGCCACCGGGGTACGGTGCTCGGGGTCCCACGCGACCGCGCGGAAGAGGTCGATGAGCGCGGCCACCAGGTGGGTCCGCAAGAGGTCCCGCGGCCAGGTCGCGAGCATGTCCCGCAGGTTCTGCCAGAGCTGCGCCCGGTCGGTGAGCGGGGCGAAGGACAACAGCGCGTACAGCTCGCCGTCGTCCCAGGGGGCGTGGCTTTCGGCGAGGTTCCGCAGTGCTCCTTCGATGAGCCGGGCGGCCAGATGCTCGCCGAAGGTCGCGTGCATGAACTCGTAGCTGCGCAGTCTCTCCTCCGTGACGACGGCCTGAGCCTCGTGCACGAAGAAGAACCGGCCGAAGAGCAGTCCCGAGCCGTCGTCCGCCTCACCCGGTGCCGAGGCGCCGAGCGCCCGCAGGTCCCGGGCGGCGTCCTCGCCGTTGATGGCCTGCGCACCGCGGTGGAACATCGACAGGGCGATCACCGACAGGCGGTGCAGCTCACGTTCGACCGCGGTGCCCGCCTCGGCCGGGGGCAGCGGGCCGTCCTTCTCGACCTGACGGCGGACGAACTCGTTGAGCAGGCGGTCGTAGAGCTGTGTCCGGCTGATGCTCTCGTCCCGTGAACCGTGCAGCGTGTTGTCGACCGCGTCGTACAGCGCCAGCATGAGCAACAGCAGAGGCTGGGACGCGAGCTCCCGGTGCGGGAGGACCACCTCCGGGGTGAGCGGCCGCAGGCCCTGCCGGTCGAAGTAAGCCGAGTTCGTGGCGTTCCAGACAGTGAGCCAGCGCGCGATCTCCGGCTCGTCGAACGGCTCCAGCCGGACCACCGTGCTGTTCGAGGGGATGTCCGCGCGATCGGCGACCACCGTGCGGCTCGTCACGATCACGATCAGCGGGCGGCCGAGTCGCGCCTCCCGCTCCTGAAAGGCCTTGACCTCGTGCAGATAGTTCCACTGCCGTGCGGAACCGATCCTCTGGGCGCCTGCCTGGAGCAGCTCGTCGAATCCGTCCAGCAGGACCACGGGTACGGGGCCGGACTCCTCCTCGGACCAGTCCGGCCAGCTCACCGACCGCCCTGTGGCCCGACTCAGCGCGTGTTCCAGCTGCGTCTGCACATCCGCTTCCGCCGGCGCGTGCCGCAACTCCACGCGCAGGGGGCGGAACTCGACGGCCGGGAGCCGGACCGTGAGCAGTTTGGTGAGCAGCGACTTGCCGGCCCCGGGGTGGCCGAGCACGACCAGCGGTGCCAGGAGGGCGGGGAGACCGAGGAGGTGGGCGGCGAGGAACCGCTCGATGCCGTCGCGCGCCCGCTGCTCCTCCCACCACTTGTCGGAAGCGATCCCGGCACGTGCGGCCCGGGACCGGCCGGCCAGCCGGAAGCGGGGAGTGACGTACCCTTCCGCGAGGCTGGGAAGCCGCGGACCGGGGGAGTCCAGGGAGGCGATCGGGCCGCGCAGCAACGCGCTCCCGGGCGCGGGACGTTCGCCCTGGCCGGTGAACCCGGACAGCAGGTCCGCGAGGTCGACCAGCCCGGTTCCGGCCGGACCGTGGTCCTCAACGGACTCGTGCAGGCCCGCCACCAGAGCGAACTCGGGGCAGGCCGCCGCCAGCGGGGTGGCCAGCTGTACGTACGTCCGGTTCAGCCGCGACGCCGCGTCAGCCGTGACACTCTCCCGGAAGTCCGCCAGCGGTGCATCGTGCGCCGCGTGCGCACCGTCCGCCAGGTCCTGGATGAGTCTCGTGGCCTCCTCGCGACTCTGGTACTGCCGCACCACCGTCGCCGCGACCAGGACCACCCGCGCGGCCTGGATCAGGGCGGCCCTGGCGACACCGTGCGCGGCCCGCACCCGCTCCGGAAAGCCTTTCAGCAGGTAGTCCAGGACGCGATGCTGGCTCCGCTCGCCACCCGGTGGGCTCATCAGCGTGTCCAGGGCGACCGACCACTCACGGCGGTCCGCGGCCAGCAGGCCCACCGCGTCCTCGACGCTCATGTCGACGCAGTCGGCCGTCTCGAGCGCCGGGACCGGAGCGGGGGCCGTCGGCGCCGTCCGCGGCCTGCCCTGCCCGTCCACCGCCTCGGCCGTGCGCTCCAGCTCCGCGTGCCGGAACCTCCACCATCTGGCGTCCAGGTTCGTGCCGGGAGGCGGGGGCGAGGTTCCGTTCCGTTCCGCGCACAGCTCGACGATCCGTCGCACCGTGTCCCAGTCCGGTGGTGTGCGCCGCCGCCCGTTCAAGAGCTCCGAGACCGAGCTGGTGCTCTTCAGGCCAAGTGCTCGGGCGATGTCCCCCTGCGCGACACGGCACTTGCGGACGAGGCGGTTGAGCTCGGCGCAGAAGTCCGCGACGGGACCCGCCGGTGGTGCGGCCAACTCCCAAACCCTTTCGGTGCGGCTCGGCGAACGAATCCGAAGCGTACGGGCTGACCTGCGTGTTGCGCCGGGAGTTCGGCGGGAGTCGGAGGCGCGCCACCGTGAAGCGAGCAACGGCGAGTCTCGTTCGGCATCCAGCCGATCGTCTCTCCCGGAGGAAACGCCATGCCGCTCCAGCCGCTCCATGGGCCCGTCCTGCTCGTCGCGGTGGTCTTCGCCGCCCTCTACGCGGGCGTCGTTCTCCCCGCCGTCTGGTCCCGCAGGCCGGCTCGCCGGATCGCGGCCCTCAAGGTGCTCACCCAGATCCTCGGCACCTTGCGCCGCCGCCGGGGCTAGACCTCCCCCTGGCCCTGGCCAGGGGCGTCGGTGTCCGGTGCCGTCAGGTCGATCAAGCGGCAGACCGTCTCGATGTCGATCTTGACCTGGGCGATGGAGGCCCGGCCGGAGAGCCAGGTGACCAGGGCCGAGTGCCAGGTGTGCTCGATGACGCGGACCGCGGAGAGCTGTTCGGGGGTGGGGTGCTCCTGGCCCATCGCGTCGAGGATGATCGCGGTGGTCTGGCGGGAGACCTGGTCGACCTCGGGACTCACGCTGCGGTCCGCGAAGGTCAGGGCGCGGACCATGGCGTCGGCGAGGTGCGGCTCGCGCTGGAGGGCACGGAAGGCGCGCATCAGGGTCTCCGCGACCCGCTCGGCCGCGCGCTCGCCCGACGGGGGCTTCTTCCGCAGCGTGCCGTGCATGTGCTCCAACTGGTCCTGCATGGTGGCGACCAGCAGATGCACCTTGGACGGGAAGTAGCGGTAGAGCGTGCCGAGTGCCACCTGTGAGGACTCGGCGACCTCCCGCATCTGCACGGCGTCGAAACCGCCCCGGCTGGCCAGCTGCGCGCTCGCGTGCAGGATCCGGCGCCGACGCGCCTCCTGCCGCTCGGTGAGGGGCGGGGATGGTCGCGAGGTACTGGCTTCCACCTTGGTCACCTTGGCTTCCGCAGGCATGGGTCCCGTTCCGTGACAGTCGGTGAGGACAGGTGATCACACAGCATGGCAGGGCTGCCAGCCGTGGCGCGAATCACCTGATCCACTTCTCACAGCGCCCTTACCGACCGGTAAATTCGGAGCCTCCCGAACGATCAAGTCTGAAACTTGTTCTAGATTAGCGTCCCGACGTAATCTCGCGGGACAGCGCAGGCAGAAGGGGGCCCAGAGTGACCGCTGAGGCCAGTCAGGCGGGGTCCGGGAACGACCTCGCAGCAGACGGCGAGCGACCGCTCGACATCGCGCTCCTCACCTACAAGGGAAACCCGTTCTGCGGCGGCCAGGGTGTTTACGTCCGCCATCTCTCACGCGAGCTGGCCCGCCTCGGGCACCGCGTCGAGGTCATCGGCTCCCAGCCCTATCCCGTCCTCGACGAGGGCTACGACGGACTGAGCCTGACGGAACTCCCGAGCCTCGACCTCTACCGCCAGCCCGACCCCTTCCGCACCCCGGGCCGCGGCGAGTACCGCGACTGGATCGACGCGCTCGAGGTCGCCACGATGTGGACCGGCGGCTTCCCGGAACCCCTGACCTTCTCCCTGCGCGCCCGCCGCCACCTGCGCGCCCGGCGCGGGCAGTTCGACGTCGTGCACGACAACCAGACCCTCGGCTACGGCCTGCTGGGTGACGTCGGCGCCCCCCTGGTCACCACGATCCATCACCCCATCACCGTCGACCGCCAGTTGGAGCTGGACGCCGCCGACGGCTGGAAGCGCCGGTACTCCGTGCGCCGCTGGTACGCCTTCACCCGCATGCAGAAGCGCGTCGCGCGCCGCCTGCCCTCGGTGCTCACCGTCTCCGGCACCTCCCGCCAGGAGATCGTCGACCACCTCGGCGTACAGCAGGACCGCATCCACGTCGTCCACATCGGCGCGGACACCGAACTGTTCTCGCCGAACCCGTCGGTGCCGCAGGTGCCGGGCCGGATCGTGACGACGTCCAGCGCGGACGTCCCCCTCAAGGGCCTGGTCTTCCTCATCGAGGCGCTCGCGAAGGTACGCACCGAACACACCGACGCCCACCTGGTCGTCGTCGGCAAGCGCGCCGAGGACGGGCCGGTCGCCCAGGCCATCGAACGCTACGGCCTCGAAGGCGCCGTCGAGTTCGTCAAGGGCATCTCCGACGCGGAACTCGTCGACCTGGTCCGCTCGGCGGAAGTCGCCTGCGTGCCCTCGCTGTACGAGGGCTTCTCCCTGCCCGCCGCCGAGGCCATGGCGACGGGAACGCCCCTGCTCGCCACGACCGGCGGGGCGATCCCCGAGGTCGCCGGCCGCGACGGCGAGACCTGCCTCGCGGTGCCGCCCGGCGACTCCGGGGCGCTCGCGGCGGGCCTGAGCCGACTGCTGGGCGACCCCGAACTGCGCGTACGACTCGGGCAGGCCGGGCGTGAGCGGGTGCTGCGCCACTTCACCTGGGCCCGCGCCGCCGAGGGCACGGTGGCCCGCTACCGCGAGGCGATCGCCTCCTCCGCCGGTACGACTCCCGGCCGCGCGGCGGCCCCCACCAGCTTTGCAGCCACGACAACTGACACCGGCGTCTATCCCGAAAGCAGGGCCACGTGCTGACCGTCGACTTCTCCCGGTTCCCGCTCGCGCCGGGCGACCGCGTCCTGGACCTCGGCTGCGGTGCCGGACGGCACGCGTTCGAGTGCTACCGGCGCGGCGCGCAGGTCGTGGCGCTCGACCAGAACGCCGAGGAGATCCGCGAGGTCGCGAAGTGGTTCGCGGCGATGAAGGAGGCCGGCGAGGCACCGGCCGGGGCCACCGCCACCGCCATGGAGGGCGACGCCCTCGCGCTGCCCTTCCCCGACGAGTCCTTCGACGTCGTCATCATCTCCGAGGTGATGGAGCACATCCCCGACGACAAGGGCGTACTCGCCGAGATGGTCCGGGTGTTGAAGCCCGGCGGCCGCATCGCCATCACCGTTCCGCGCTACGGCCCCGAGAAGGTCTGCTGGACGCTGTCCGACGCCTACCACGAGGTCGAGGGCGGCCACATCCGCATCTACAAGGCGGACGAGCTGCTGGCCAAGATCCGCGAGGCCGGACTGAAGCCGTACGGCACCCACCACGCGCACGCGCTGCACTCGCCGTACTGGTGGCTGAAGTGCGCGTTCGGGGTCGACAACGACAAGGCGCTGCCCGTGCGGGCGTACCACAAGCTGCTGGTCTGGGACATCATGAAGAAGCCGCTGGCCACGCGGGTCGCCGAGCAGGCGCTGAACCCGCTGATCGGCAAGAGCTTCGTGGCGTACGCGACCAAGCCGCACCTGCCGAGCCTGTCCGAGACCTCCCAGTCCTCCGAGGTGTCCGAGGTGGCCGCCAAGTGACCACCCCCCGGACAGAACACCTCGTCCTGCCCGGGGTCCTCACCGCCGAGCAGGCCGCCGCGACCGTGCGGGGGATCCTCGCCGTGCAGCGGGAGGACGGTGCGATCCCGTGGTTCCGGGGCCACCACCTCGACCCGTGGGACCACACCGAGGCCGCCATGGCCCTGGACGCGGCGGGCGAGCACGAGGCCGCCGAGCGGGCGTACACCTGGCTGGCGCGGCATCAGAACGAGGACGGGTCCTGGTACGCGGCCTACCAGGACGGGGACTTCGACGACGTCACCGACCGGGGGCGCGAGTCGAACTTCGTGGCCTACATAGCCGTGGGCGTCTGGCACCACTACCTGTCCACCGGCGACGACATGTTCCTGGACCGCATGTGGCCGACCGTCTACGCGGCGGTCGAGTGGGTGCTGCGGTTGCAGCAGCCGGGCGGGCAGATCGGCTGGCGGCGCGACGAGGACGGCACGCCGACCACGGACGCGCTCCTCACCGGCTCCTCCTCGATCCACCAGGCGCTGCGGTGCGCGCTGGCGATCGCCGAGCAGCGGGAAGAGGCCCAGCCCGACTGGGAGTTGGCGGCGGGCGCGCTGCGGCATGCGATCCGTCGGCATCCGGAGCGGTTCCTGGACAAGGACCGCTACTCGATGGACTGGTACTACCCGGTGCTGGGCGGGGCGTTGACCGGTGTCGAGGCCAAGTCCCGTATCGAGGAGGACTGGGAGCGCTTCGTCGTGCCCGGGCTCGGCGTGCGGTGTGTCGTCCCCAACCCGTGGGTCACGGGCGGGGAGTCGGCCGAACTCGCCCTGGCCCTCTGGGCCGTGGGGGAGTCCGACCGGGCGTTGGAGATCCTGCAGTCCATCCAGCATCTGCGGGACGCCGAGTCGGGGCTGTACTGGACCGGGTACGTGTTCGAGGACGCGGCGATCTGGCCCAGGGAGCTGACCACGTGGACGGCGGGGTCGTTGCTGCTGGCCGTCGCCGCGCTGGGGGGCCATGAGGCGACCTGTGCGGTGTTCAGCGGTGAGCAGCTGCCCTGGGGGCTCGAGGCGGAGTGCTGTGACTGAGCGTCAGTGACGGTGGACGCGGTTGGCTATGGCGTGGCCCACGAACAGGTAGACCACCGCTGCCAGGCCGTAGCCCGCCACCACCCTCGCCCAGGCTTCGTCGAACGTGAACAGGTCGTGTGACCAGCCGGCGAGCCAACGGGCGGTGTCGTGGATGAACTGCACGAAGGAGTTCGCCCGGTTGGCGTCCAGCAGGTACATCAGGATCCAGAGGCCCAGGATCAGGGCCATGATGTCGGCCACGACGGCGATGACCGTGCCGGCCTGGTTCGCACCGTTCCGATATCGAGGGGACATGTCCAACGGATTGCCGCGATGGATGTCATGAAACCTCTCTGGCTTTTTCCTCGCATTCGAGTGGAACTGGTGACTCCGGGGGATCGTGTCCGAGGGGGTTGCCGATGATCCTGCCCCCTTGAGTGGCAGGAGGGCCGTTGTCCGACGCCGGAGCACCCACGATCGAGGAACCCCGGCTCACCACGCGCCGGATACGTCGCCGCCGTATCCCCCGTCACGTCGTCGTGGCGCTGCCGCTGGCCCTGGCCGGGCTGATCTCGCTGTCCGTCTCGGGCAACGTCCTCCGCCCGTTCGAACACATCACCACGCTGGAGGCCAAGATGGCCTCCAAGTCGGACTTCTTCAGAGACCCCGAGGTGCGGCGGCTGTTACTGCGGCACGGCATCCGCGTCGACATCCACCGCCTCGGCTCCCGCGGTATCGCCACCCAGTCCCTGAAGGGCATGGACGTCGTCTTCCCGTCCGGCCAGCCCGCCGCGAAACTGATCCTCGACCGGCAGGGCCGCTCGGTGAGATCGGCCCGCCCCTTCGTCTCGCCCTTGGTCCTGTCCACGTTCCGCGACTACGCGGAGACGCTGGTGAAGGCCGGTGTGGCCACGGCCCAACAGGCGCCGGGCGGCGGCAGGACGCTCTACTACGACCTGCGGATGGAGGAGTTCACCCGGCTGCTCGACGGCGTCGACGACCCCAAGAACCCCAAGGACGGCAGCGGTCCGGACGCCGACACCTGGAACGGCATCGGTTTCGACGAGCTCGGCGGCGAGCAACGCAGCAACAGCGGCCGCGTCCTCGTGCGCACCTCCAACGTCTGCGAGTCCAACTCCGCCGGCACCTATCTGAGCCTGCTCGCCTTCGTCGCGAACAAGAACCGCACCCCGGGCACCCAGGACACCAACGAGGAAAAGCTCGCCGCCAGCGCCGTCCAGAGCGTCGCCGCCCGCATCAAGCCCCTCATCAACCTCCAGGGCATGTGGGCCGACGAACAGGCCGAGAGCTACTTCTCCGACCTGGGCGAGAGCATCGCGCCGATCTCCGTCATCTACGAGCACCAGTACCTCGCGCACCAGATCGCCTACCACGACAAGCACGGCCGACAGGACACCGACCGCGTCCTGCTCTACCCCACCCCGTACGCGCTCACCGAGCCCCAGCTCATCTCCCTCACCGACGGAGGCGACCGCCTGGTCCAGGTCATCGAGGAGGACGCGGAGCTGCGCGAGCGGGCCATCGAACTCGGCTTCCGCGTCCGCTTCTCCGGCGAGGACGGCACCAGCGAACAGCTCAACGCCTACCTCCGCGACCACGGCATCCAGGCGCCGGCACCGAACCCCGACCAGACCAAGGTGTACGAGCCCGACCTGAGCGTGCTGGAGGAGATCATCGACTACGTGGGCAACTGCCCGCCGGCCGTGCGGGACACCCCGTGAAACGGCCCGTACGGGCGCTGACGGCCGCCCTGGCCCTCGCCCTCCTCGGCACCCTCACCACCACCTCCTGCACCCGCGACGACGACCCCGTCACCCTGCGCGTCCTCGCCAGTCCCGAACTCGCCGACCTCGGCCCGCTGTTGGCGGAGCTGGAGGAGGACACGGGCGTCGAGCTGGAGATGGAGTACAAGGCCAACGCCGATCTGGCGGGTCAACTGCCCGCCTCCGGCCGCTCCCCGTACGACCTGGCCTGGCTCGCCTCCGACCGCTCGTTCCTGCTGCGCGTCCAGGACTCCGGCGGACGCCTGACCCGGCCCGAGTCCACCGCGATCATGCGCTCCCCGGTGGTCGTCGGCCTCGAACCCGCCGTGGCGAAGGAGTTGCGTGAGCGGGCTCCCGGCGGGCGGATCTCCTGGGCGGACGTCGCCGACGCGGCCGCCGACGGGACCGTACGGTTCGGGATGGCCGATCCGCGGCGCAGCGACACCGGGCGCGCCGCGCTCGTCGGGGTCGCCACCGCCGCCGCCGCGACCGGCGGCGCACTGCGCGAACAGGACGTCTCCTGCGACCGGTTGCGCGGCTTCCGCTCCGGCCAGACCCTCACCGGCGCCAGCTCCCGCGACCTGATCGCCGACTACCTCCGGCACCAGGACGACGCCGACGCGCTGATCGCCCACGAGGCCGAACTGCTCTCCCTCAACGCCACCGGCAAGCTGCGCGACCCCCTGGAGATCGTCCACCCGGACGACGGCATGGTCCTGTCCGACTTCCCACTGCTCCTGCTCGACCAACGACAGCGGTCGGCGTACGGCAAAGTCGTCGACTGGCTGCTGAGCGCCGACACGCAGAAGAAGCTGATGCGGCGGACCTACCGGCGCCCGGTCAACCAGGACGTCGAGCCCTCCCCGCAGCTGCGCGCGGCCGTCGGCAACGCCCTGTCCTTCCCCGACCGGCTGTCCATCGTCGAACAACTCGTCGCCGACTACGGCGAACCCCTCCGCGAGACCGCCGACCAGGTGGTGTTCCTGCTGGACTTCTCCACCTCCATGCGCGGCGAGCGGATGGCCGACCTGCGGGCCGCCTTCGCCGGGCTCAGCGGCGCCGACCGGACCTCCACCGGCAAGTTCGCCCGCTTCTACCGCGGGGAACGCCTCACCGTCGTACGGTTCGGCGGGCGCGTGCTGCAGGAACGCACCGTGACCGTACGGAGCGACGACGACCTCCGTGCCCTGGACCGGGTCGTCGCCGGGGGCGGCTTCGACGACGCCACCGCCGTCTGGTCCGCCCTCGACCGGGGCTACCGCATCGCCGGCACCGCCGTACGGGAGGAACCCGAACGACCCGTCGCCGTCGTGCTGATGACGGACGGCGAGAACAACGCGGGCATCTCCTACGCCGAGTTCCTGCGCCGGCACCGCGAACTCGGCGCCGAGGCCGACGCCGTGCCCACCTTCCCCGTCCCTTTCGGAGAGGCCGACGCGGCCGCCCTGAAACGCGCCGCCGAAGTGACCGGCGGCCGGGTGGTCGACGCCGAACTCTCCTCCCTCGCCGACGCGTTCAAGGAGATCCGTGGGTGTCATTGACAGTCAGTGGTGGGGTCTGTGGTGGCCGTGGCTGACGGTCTGGGCCCTGACGGCGGCCTGCTGCGTCGTCCTGCTGCGCTACGCGCTGGTGCGCCCCGGCAGGCGGCGCAGGCGAGGCCGACGCGGCGGGCCGACCGTCCTCGGCATGTGCTTCTACCTGCACAAGCAGCGCGTCATGGACATCTACGAGACCGGCCGCTTCAGCGAGTCCCTCGCACAGGAGGTCGCCGACCGGATCAACGTCACCAGCAACTACGGCCTGTGGGGCAAGCTCTTCTCCTGGGTCGGCGGCAAGGCGGACCGGGGCGTCACCAAGGAACGCGTCACGACCTACCTCCGGGAGAGCACGCCCATGAACGTGATCGGCGTGCTCATGGACACCATGCGCCGGGACGACGGTGTCGTGGACGCCGACCTCGTCACCGGCCGCATGACCCCCAACCGGGCGCTCGCCGACCTCCTGCGGGACGGGGCCGTGGACGGTCGGGTGCCGTTGAGCGCCGTCATGTCCGACTGGGTCTCCGTCACCGCCCGCTTCACCGCCCGCCGCACGGAGAGCGGGGACGTGGTCCTGCGCGCCCGCTACGGCACCGGCGAACCCGCCGCCCACGTGAAGATCACCTGCGCGGAGGCGGAGGGCCGGGGCGAGTTCCGCGACGAGGACTACTACACGGGGGAGTTCCCGGCCCGCTGCCTCGGGAAGGTACGGACGTGGGACCCGCGCAGGGGTGAGCTGACCTTGGACCCGGTCGCCATCTTCCGCTGAGGGTGTCAGGAGTTGAGCTCGGCCAGCACCCGCAGCGTGTGCGGGTCGGGCGAGAGGGCCAGCAGGTCGGTCACCGGCCCCTTGCGCCACGACTCCAGCCGCTCGGCGACGCGTTCGCGCGGCCCGACCAGGGAGATCTCGTCCGCGAAGGCGTCCGGCACGGCGAGCACGGCCTCCTCGCGGCGCCCGGACAGGAACAGCTCCTGGATCCGCCGGGCCTCCTCCTCGTACCCCATGCGTGCCATCAGGTCGGCGTGGAAGTTGCGGGCCGCGTGGCCCATGCCGCCGATGTAGAAGCCGAGCATCGCCTTGACCGGCAGCAGCCCCTCATCGATGTCGTCACAGACCTTCACCCGGGCCATGGGCGCCACGAGAAATCCTTCGGGCAGGCGGCTCACGGCCTCCCCGTAGACCTCGGGCCGAGTCGGAGACCAGTACAACGGCAGCCAGCCGTCGGCGATCTCGACCGTCTGCGCCACGTTCTTCGGCCCCTCGGCGCCGAGCAGGACGGGCAGGTCGGCGCGGAGGGGATGGGTGATCGGCTTGAGGGGTTTGCCCAGCCCGGTGCCGTCGGCGCCGCGATAGGGGTGGGAGTGGAACCGCCCGGCCAGCTCGACGGGTCCCTCCCGCCTGAGGACCTGCCGTACGACGTCGACGTACTCCCGGGTCGCCGTCAGCGGCGACTTCGGGAACGGACGGCCGTACCAGCCCTCCACGACCTGCGGTCCCGACAGACCGAGCCCAAGCATCATCCGCCCGCCGGAGAGGTGGTCCAGGGTGAGCGCGTGCATCGCGGTCGTGGTGGGGGAGCGGGCCGCCATCTGCGCGACGGCGGTACCCAGCCGGATCCTCGACGTCTGCGCGGCGATCCAGGTGAGCGGGGTGAAGGCGTCCGAGCCCCATGACTCGGCCGTCCACACCGAGTCGTACCCGAGCCGCTCCGCCTCCCGCGCCAGCGGGACGTGCTCCGCGGAGGGGCCGCGCCCCCAGTAGCCGAGTGCGAGACCGAGCCGCATGCCTGCCTCCTGACGGTTCGTCAGTCAAGAAGGGCGACTGTACGACAACGGCCCCCCGCCCGGAAGGGCGAGGGGCCGTCGGTGAGACTTGGGGGCCCTGGGGGCTCAGCCGCGCTGGATGCCCGAGGTGTCGCGCAGGACGCCGCGGCGGCCGTCCTGGGTCTGGGCGATCAGGCCCGGGCCGCTCTGCTCGACGGCCAGGTACCAGGTGCCCGGCGCGAGTTCCGCGATCGGCGTCGGGGAGCCGTCCTCCGGGAACAGCGGCCGCGCCACCGGCACGGCGAACCAGAACGGCGAGAAGTCCGCGGCCGGCGGCTGCGGCTGCGGCTGGGCCTGCGGCGGCTGGTGCCCCGCGAACGGCTGCTGGCCCTGCGGCGGCTGCCCGCCGAACTGCGCCTGCGGCTGGCCCTGCTGGCCCGGGTAGCCGTAACCACCGGGCGGCTGGGCGCCGTAGGGCTGGGGGGCCGGGGGCTTGGGGGCGGGGATGAGGGGGGCCTGGAGGGCGGGGACCAGGGGGGTGGCCACGGCGGTGCCGGCCATGACCAGGGTGGCGACGAGGGCGAGGATCAGGCCGACACCGGCGTCCAGGGTGTCGCTGGAGCCCTCGAAGTTGTTCGTACCGCTGGCCGGGTCGATGACGTTGCCGAGCGCGCTCCACGCCGCGAAGACCGTGAACGCGACGCCGAACTGACCGAGCTCGAGTCCGGCCACCTTCGGTACCTGCGGAAGGCCGCGCGAGACGACGACGAGCGCGGCACCGATGAGGCCCGCCAGTACCACGCCCATGAGGATCGGACCGCTCGCCCAGGCGCTGGGGAAGTCGAAGCTGTCCGGGGCCGCGTCGGCCGAGTAGGAGTCCAGGAACGACGCGATGAACAGCAACACCGCTGCTCCGATCACCACGCCGTCGCCTCTAGTGAGGGAGCGGATGTTCACTTCTGGTCCTTCGTAGGTCGTCTCATCGTCGGTAGAGGCGTCGCTGTCACCATGTCGCCTTCCGGCCCCGGTGGGAAGCGCGGGGGTGGCCCCTTATCGTAAGAACGACCCTATCGTCCGCACGATCGGGCTGTCCGCCGGGATCAGCGCGCCGATCACTACCCGCGCAGGAAACTCACGATTCCCTCAGAGATCCCTTGCGCCGCCTTCTGCCGCCAGGCGCCACTCGTCAGCAGTGCCGCGTCCTTGGTATCGCGCATGTTGCCGCACTCGATGAACACCTTGGGAACCGTTGACAGATTGAGACCGCCCAGGTCCCTTCGCGTGACGAGACCGCTTCCGTCGCCCACGTAGTTGGACGGTTCGGTGCCGGTGGAGTGCGCGAAGTCGGTCGCGATGAGCTCGCCGAGGTCGCGGGAGGGCTTGGCGATGGCCCGGGTGTCGGCGTCGCCTTCGCGCACCGCCGCGGGGAGGATGACGTGGAACCCCCGGTTCCCGGCCCCCGACCCGTCCGCGTGCACGGAGACGACCGCATCGGCGTGCGCCGCGTTCCCGATCCGCGCCCGCTCGTCCACGCAGGGCCCGTACGGCCGGTCCCCGTCCTGCGTCAACTTCACGGTGGCGCCCTGCCGCTGGAGCAGCGCCCGCAACCGGTGAGCCACGTCGAGCGTGAACCGGGCCTCGGTGTACCCCGAGTTGGTGGACGTCCCCGTCGTGTCGCACTCCTTGCGGTTGGTCCCGATGTCCACCTTGCGGTTGATCTCCGCGGTGTGCCGGAAGTTCTCGGGGTTGTGCCCGGGGTCGATGACGACGACCTTGCCCTTGAGCGGAGCGGCACTGTACGGCTTGGCCGAGGCACTCGGCTCCTTGCCGTCGCCGGCACTGGTGGCCGTCCCGGCCGGAGCCCTGTCCGCCCCGTCCGATCCGCCGGGTGCCCCCTGATACACCACCCACCCGAGCACCGCCCCCGGCACGAGCACGCCGAGCGCCACGATCAGGGCCCGCCGCATGGGGGACCGACGGCGCGAAGAGGGTTCGAATTCCGGACCTGCGTACGACACGGCAGCCACCCTAGCGGGCGTCATCGGCGCCTGCGCGCACCGTTCCCGGGCAAACGGCTGACAGCCCACCACGCCCCCAGCACACTGCCCCATGCACCGCCCACCATCAAACGGGGAGACACCCATGTCCGGCAGCCCCTACTTCGACCAGCCGCTCGCGCCCGTCCGGCCGCGCATGTTCCACAGCACCGTCGCGAAGGTCGTGTGGACCCTCGTGCCCGTCGTCACCCTCGGGCTGTGCGCGGCGGTCCCGTTCGTGGTCGCGGCGGTGAAAGGCGTGGTCAAGCCGTGGCTGGCGGTCGGCTACGTCGTCGGCGAGATCGCGGTCTTCGTCGCCGCGACCGCGCTGGACCCGGACCCGGACAGCGGCAACCCGCTGACCGGCTTCGTGCTGATGGTGCTGATCATCACGTCGGCGACGCACACGGCGCTGCTGGACAACGAGAGGATCAGCATCGGGAAGTGAATGGCGGCCCGCGGCCCCCGCCCTCAGACCCCGGCCCCGGTTCGCCGCAGGACGCGCAGGGAGCCGGTGTCGCCCACCTCCGTGAAGGCACCGGATTCCAGCGCCCGCAGGTAGACGCGGTAAGGCGCCTGGCCCGTGAACTCGTCCAGCGGGTCCGGGAACACGTCGTGGATCACCAGCAGCCCGCCCTCGGCGACATGCGGGGCCCAGCCCTCGTAGTCGGCGGTGGCGTGTTCGTCGGTGTGGCCGCCGTCGATGAAGACGAGGGCGAGGGGGGAGCTCCAGATCTTCGCGATCTGGGGCGAGCGGCCGACCAGGGCCACGACGTGGTCCTCGAGGCCCGCGCGGTGCAGGGTGCGGCGGAACGTGGGGAGCGTGTCCATCACGCCGAGTTCGGGGTCGACCGTCTCGGGGTCGTGGTGGTCCCAGCCGGGCTGCTGCTCCTCGCTGCCCCGGTGATGGTCGACGGTGAGCGCGGTGACCCCGGCCTCGCGGGCCGCGTCGGCGAGGAGGACGGTGGAGCGGCCGCAGTAGGTGCCGACCTCCAGCAGGGGCAGCCCGAGCCCGCCCGCCTCGACGGCGGCCGCGTACAGCGCGAGCCCCTCGTCGACGGGCATGAACCCCTTCGC
Source organism: Streptomyces sp. NPDC048751 (assembly GCF_043198595.1). NCBI lineage: Bacteria > Bacillati > Actinomycetota > Actinomycetes > Kitasatosporales > Streptomycetaceae > Streptomyces > Streptomyces sp. NPDC048751. The sequence goes on along the minus strand of NZ_JBICUX010000009.1, from coordinate 104,597 downwards.
CGCCTCGAACGCGGCCAGGATCTCGGGCTTGGGTGCCGCGGTCATCGGGGTCCTTCCAGTCGTACGCCTGTATGGGCGCCCATGCTGCCGCACCCCCCGTCGGCTCGGCGACAGGGGGTGCGGGAAGCGGGGGCGACGCCTTGGCGGAGCTCTTACGCCGTGGTCACCGGCTCGCCCGGCAGCGGCAGGTCCACGTCCACCGGGCGGTCGTCGCCCGCGTGGGTCGCGGAGGAGGCGAGCGGCGCGTGGCCGGTGGCCTTCGCGGCCAGGACGTACGCGCCCTGGGCCGGCACGGTGAGCGCGTAGGTGCCGTCCTCGGCGGAGAGCGTCGCGCCCGCCTGGCGGCCGCGCGGGTCGATCAGGGTGACCTTGGCGCGGGCGACCGGCGCGCCGTCCGCGTCCAGGACCCGGCCGCGGAAGCCTCGCAGGGCCTCCTCGGCGCGCTCCAGGTTGGCGTCCTCCTCGCTGCTCGCCCGCAACTGGGGCTGGTCGGCGGGGCGGCGGCCGGGGAGGAAGAGGGCCAGGAGGAGACCCACGGCGACCGCGGCCGTGGCGATCAGGAAGGAGACGCGGAAGCCGTGCATCGTCGGGATCGCGACGCCGCCGACGTTGTTCGCGGTGTTGGCCAGCACCATGCCGATCACGGCGCTCGACACGGACGTACCGATGGACCGCATCAGCGTGTTGAGGCCGTTCGCCGCACCCGTCTCCGACGCCGGGACCGCGCCCACGATCAGCGCGGGCAGGGAGGAGTACGCGAGGCCGATGCCGGCGCCCAGCATCACGGCGATGACGAGGCTCTGCCAGGCCGCGCTCATCAGGCCGAGGCCGGCGCCGTAGCCGATCGCGATGATCAGCAGGCCGAGGATCAGGGTGACCTTGGGGCCGTACTTCGCCGACAGGCGGGCGTAGACGGGGGCCGTGAACATCATCGTCAGGCCCAGAGGCGCCACCAGCACGCCCGCGACGACCATCGACTGGCCGAGGCCGTACCCGGTGGACTTCGGGAGCTGGAGCAGCTGGGGGAGGACCAGGGAGACGACGTAGAAGGAGACGCCGACCATGATCGACGCGAGGTTGGTGAAGAGCACCGCGGGGCGGGCCGTGGTGCGCAGGTCCACCAGCGGGGCCTTGAGGCGCAGCTCCATCACGCCCCACAGGGCGAGGACGACGGCGGAGCCGGCGAAGAGACCGAGCGTGGTGCCCGAGGTCCAGCCCCAGTCGCTGCCCTTGGTGATCGGCAGCAGGAAGAGGACCAGGCCGGTGGAGAGGCCGAGCGCGCCCAGGACGTCGAAGGACCCCTCCGCCCGCATCGGGGACTCCGGTACGACGAGCAGGGTGAGGGCGATGGCGAGGGCGCCGAGGCCGGCGGCGCCGTAGAACAGGGCGTGCCAGTCGGCGTGCTGGGCGACCAGGGCGGCGGCGGGCAGCGCCAGGCCACCGCCGACGCCTATGGAGGAGCTCATCAGGGCCATCGCCGAGCCGAGCTTCTCGCGGGGCAGCATGTCGCGCATCAGGCCGATGCCCAGCGGGATCGCGCCCATCGCGAAGCCCTGGAGCGTACGGCCCACGATCATGGTGAGCAGGTCACTGGTGAGGGCGCTGACCAGCGCGCCGACGACCATCACCGCGAGGCTGGTGATCAGCATGCGCCGCTTGCCGTAGAGGTCGCCGAGGCGGCCCATGATCGGCGTGGCGACCGCTCCGGAGAGCAGCGTCGAGGTCAGGACCCAGGTGGCGTTGCTGGGCGCGGTGTCCAGCAGTTGCGGCAGGTCCTTGATGACCGGGACGAGCAGGGTCTGCATCACCGCGACAACGATGCCCGCGAAGGCGAGCACCGGGACCAGGGCGCTGCTCGCTCTCCGGGTGGGCTGGTCGGTCGTCGACTGCGTCATTGAGGGGGGCCTCCAGGCCGGGGAGTAAGAGGAGAAAGGGAAAGTCGGGGGGTGCGTGCAGGGTGAACCCCGTGCGCCGGGGCAACTATTCCGTTGCTTCGGCATGCTAACGAAATCTTGACCTTCTCTTGGTGATCACGGTGAGTGTGTGGCTGCCTCGGAAGTCTCCCGCGAGGTGAGGCAACGATCCGTGGGGCTCGTGGACTCCTATGAACATCTAGGAGGTGCCCATGGGGGATCGCAAGCAGGCCCGGGACGAGGAGTTCCAGGCCTTCGTCATCGGCCGCTGGCCGCGGCTGATGCGGACGGCATTTCTCCTCACGGGGGAGCAGCACGCCGCGGAGGATCTGGTCCAGTCGACGCTCGAACAGGTCTACGTGGCCTGGCGCAAGGTGGGCTCGGCCGACGACCCGGAGGCGTACGTCAGGCGCGTGATGATCAACGCTCACGCGCGCAAACACCGCAGAAGGCTGAAGGAGTTCCTGGCACCGAAGGACGACTCGGGGATCTCGCACGAGCTGCCCGACACCGGTGACCGCATCTCCCAGGCCGACGACCGCAACGCCCTGCTGAGGGCGCTCGCGCAACTGCCGCCCCGGCAGCGGGAGGCGGTGGTCCTGCGGTACTGGGAGGACCTGACCGAGACCCAGACGGCGGAGGCCATGGGGTGTTCGGTCGGCGCGGTGAAGAGCAACGCGGCCAAGGGGATCGCGAAACTCCGCGCCATACCGGAACTGGCGGACACGGTGACGTACGGAGGGCGTAAGTGATGAGCGCGGACCGGGAGACGAACCACGACATGACGCACCATGACATCGCACTCCTGCTGGCCGACGCCGCGGACGAGGTCGAGATCGGTATAGCCCCAACCCAGGCGGTGCTCCGCGGCGGCCGTCGCCGCAGGGCCAGGCGCTGGGCGGTGGCCACGGCCACCGCCGTGGTGGTCGCCGGCTCCACGGGGGCGCTGGCGCTGAGCGGGCTGCCGGGCGGGCACGCGAGCGGTGCGACACCGGCCGCGTCCGCGCCGTCGGCGAGCGGGTCGCCGAACCTGTACGAGCCGCAGTCCACCCTGCTGGCGACCGGAACCGACGGGGGCAAGGAGTGGAGCGTCTCCATCGACGTGTGGGCCGCCCCGCGCGACGAGGTGGAGGCGCAGGCCGAACTCGACGCGATGGTGCAGTACGACGACATGCCGGCGGACATCCGCAAGGCCGCCGACCTGGTCGGCAAGGGCGCGTACTTCGTCCACCGCACCTACGGCGAGGACGCCACCCCCATGGGGGCGCTGGAGGACCTGGTCACCAAGGAGAGCGGTCTGGCGGGCCGCGACCTCCGGGCCGGCGTGCTCCCGCTCGAACTCCGTCCCGACAGCCCGGATCGTCTGGTGATCGGAGCCGTGGGCCAAGCGGCGAAGGAAGTGACCTGCGGGTGGAAGGACGGCACGAGCACCGTGGTCCGCAGGGCGGCCGAGGCGCACGTCGTCAACAGCGACGAGTTCGCGATCCGGAAGGTCGACGGCCTGCCGTTCGACTGGTTCGTGTGCCTCGCGCCGAAGGGGACGGCGTACAAGGACGTGAAGGTGACCGGCTAGCGGGCGCGGGTCACCGGCCGCCGACGGCGCCTCTCCCGCGCGACCCGGCGCGGGCGGGTGCGGGCGGGTGCCCGGAGGAGACGACGGCTTCGCCTCGCGCCCTACAGCCAGCCCTGCCGGCGGGCCTCGCGGACCGCTTCCATGCGGTTGCGGGTGCCTGTCTTGCCGATGGCGGCGGAGAGGTAGTTGCGGACGGTGGACTCGGAGAGGTGGAGTCTTTCGGCGATGTCGGCGACGGTGGCGCCGTCGACGGAGGCCTTGAGGACGTCGCACTCGCGGGCGGTGAGCGGGTTGGGACCGGCGCTGAGCGCGGCGGTGGCGAGCGCGGGATCGACGACCGTCTCGCCGGTCAGCACCCGGCGGATCGCCACGGCCAGTTCCTCCACGGGACCGTCCTTGACGAGGAAACCCGCCGCTCCGGCCTCCAAGGCCCGCCGCAGATACCCGGGCCGGCCGAAGGTGGTCAGGATCAGCACCCGGCAGTCCGGCGCCTGCTCGCGCAGTTCGGCGGCGGCGTCCAGGCCGCTCATGCCGGGCAGCTCTATGTCGAGCAGCGCGACATCCGGGCGGTGGACCAGCGCCGCGTCCACGATCGCGTCCCCGGCCCCCACCTGCGCCACCACCTCGATGTCCGCCTCCATCCCGAGCAGTAACGCCAGCGCGCCGCGCATCATCCCCTGGTCCTCGGCGAGCAGCACTCGGATGGACTTGGCGGGCCGGTGATCCCGGGGCATCTCGCTCACGGGGTCAGAGTAGGGCCCGGGGTGGTGGTTCGGGGGCTGGGTTTCGGGTGGCTTCGGACGGCTCCGGGTGGTCCACCGGGAGTTCCGCCGTCACCGTGAAGCCGAGGCGTGGGCCCGGGCCCGCGGTGAGGGAGCCGCCGGCGGCGGTGAGGCGTTCCCCGAGGCCTGTGAGACCGGTGCCGCCGATGCCCTCGCGGCTTTCCGGACCGGCGGCGCCGGTTCCGTTGTCCGCGACCGTCAGGCGGACGCGTTCCGGGGCGCCCGAGAGCGTGATCTCACAGCGGGTGGCGCCGCTGTGGCGGACCACGTTGGTGACCGCCTCGCGCACCACCCAGGCCAGCAGGGTCTCCGTCTGCGGCCCGAGCGGCGGGCCCGACCGGTGCAGCACGGGTTCGACGCCCGCCGCGCCCAACACGGAGCGGGCCCGGTCGAGTTCGGTGATGAGGCTGCCCTCGCGGTAGCCGGTGACCGCCTCGCGGATCTCGGTCAGCGCCTGGCGGCCCACCGACTCGATGTCGCTGATCTGACCGAGCGCCGCGTCGAGGTCCCGTCCCGCCAGACGCCGGGCCGCCTCCGACTTCACCACGATCACCGACAGGGTGTGGCCCAGCAGGTCGTGCAGGTCGCGGGAGAAGCGCAGGCGTTCCTTCTCGACGGCACGCCGGGCCAGTTCCTCGCGGGCCGCGCGCAGCTCCCGTACGGCATCGGTGAGGGAGAGGATCGCCGCGGTCACCATGGTGGAGAGCAGCGTGCTGTAGGCGACGTTGATCGCGTCCCAGCCGGAACGGTGCGCGGAGACGGCGGCCGCGACCACGGTCAGTCCGACCCCGACGCGGCCGAGCTGCGGCCCCCGCATGACCGCGCCGACGGCAAGGCCCAGCAGCGGGAAGAAGTACAGCCAGCTGCCACCGTATCCGCCGGCCAGACCGCAGGTGACCAGGCCCATCACGAGCAGCGTCACCCGGGTGGAGACCGCCTCGCGCTTCTCCTTCACGAAGGCGCGGAACACCACGTTGATGTAGAGGGAGTTGAAGGTGAACAGGCCCAGGCCGGCGATCACCGGGTTCGACGCCTCGCCCTGGAAGAGGTTCGAGAAGGAGCCCATGCCCATGAGCAGCCACGGCAGCAGGGTGAACCCCGAGGGCGCGGGGCCGAGGTCCTCCGGCGGGCGTCCGGTCCTGCGCCACTCCCGTTGCCCGGCCCGGAACCGCTGCCGTGCGGCCCGCTGCCGCGCGGCCACCTCCCGCCAGTGGCGCAGCCGCCGTCTCGTCCTGCCGCTCCAGGACATGCTCATGCTCTGCCCCCCTCGATCAGACGGTCGTACCGACGCGGCGGTACGACAGCACAGCGTACGAACCGAACACCAGCAGCCAGGCGGTGAGGACCAGCACGGCGCCCGCCGTCGGGGCGTGGCCCTGCGCCACCGAACCGCCCAGCTGCGCGAACCGGTTGGTGGGTGTGTACGACGACACCGCGCGCAGCCAGCCCGGGAAGAGGGCGACGGGGAACCACAGACCGCCGAGGACGGACAGGCCCAGGCCGCACATCATGTTCGCCACGCCCGTGGCGGGGCCGGTCAGCCGGTAGCCGTTGCCGAGGCCGAGCAGGGTGAAGGGGAAGGAGCCCAGCCACAGCAGCAGCGCGACCGCCGCCCACTGCCAGGCCGCCAGCCGTACACCGTTGAGCAGGCCGCCCGCCGCGAGCACCGCGACGATCGCCGGGAGCACGGTCACCGAACCGGTCAGCGCCCGCCCGACGACGACCTCGCGCGGGCTCATCGGCGTGACCCTCAGCTGCCGCAGCCACCCGACCGCCCGGTCCTCGGCGACCCCGCCACCGGTGTTGAGGGCCGAGCCGACGGCGCCGTACGCGGCCATGCCGACCATCGCGCCGGTCCGCCAGTCGCCCTGGTCGTCGCCCAGGTTGGTGAACAGCAGGTACATCAGCACCGGCATCGCGATCCCGCCGATCACGAACCCGGGGTCGCGCAGCGTCCGGCGCACCTCCAGGCGCACGTAGTCCTTCATCGCACCGACTCCCGCGTGGTCTCCCGCTGCCGGGAGGTGAGGTTCAGGAAGGCGTAGTCGAGGGACGCCGGGGCGACCTCGAGGGCGCGGATCGCGTTCAGGCGGGCCAGGGCGACCACCGTGGCGTCCGAGTCGTCCGTGCGCAGCCGTGCCCGGTCCCCGGACACCTCCACGGACCGTACGCCGGGCAGGAGGGCCAGGTCCGCCGGGTCACGGCCCGCCAGGTCGAAGGAGACCAGGTTGCCGCCCGCCGAGCGGCGCAGCTCCTCGCCCGTGCCGTCGGCGACGATCCGGCCGCGGTCCAGGACGAGGACCCGGTCGGCGTAGGCGTCGGCCTCCTCCAGGTAGTGGGTGGAGAACAGGACGGTGTGGCCACGCCGGGCGTAGGCCCGCATCGCCTCCCAGAAGGCGTGCCGTGCCTCGACGTCCAGGGCGGCCGTGGGCTCGTCCAGGACGAGCAGCGCGGGGTCGCCGGCGAGGGCGACCGCGAAGCGGACCCGCTGGGTCTGGCCGCCGGACAGCCGGTCCACGCGCCGCCCCGCCAACTCCGCGATCCCGGCCAGATCCAGGGCGCGTGCGACGGGCAGCGGGGCCGGGTAACGGCCGGCGACGAAGGCGACCAGCTCGCCGACGGTGACGCGGGGCACCGCCCGTGCCTCCTGGAGCATGGCGCCGACCCGGCCCGCGCGCACGGACACCTCCGGGGGCGCGCCGAACAGTTCCACCGTGCCCGCCTCCGGCTCGGTGAGCCCGAGCAGCAGCGAGATCGTCGTCGACTTGCCCGCACCGTTGCGGCCCAGCAGCGCGACCGTCTCGCCGTGCCCGATCTCCAGATCGACGCCGTCGACGGCGCGGACGTCGCCGTAGGCCTTGACCGTGCCCCTGAAGGAGACGGCCCGTTCGGTCTTTGTCATGGCGTCGACGCTACGGATCCGGTGGGGCCGCCCGTCAGATGCGTCCGTCCGGAGATTCGTGTGACAAATGTCAGGGGTGCCGGTACTTCTGACATGCGCACTTCTGACATACCGTCAGGAGACTTCACATGTGCAGGTGCCTGGGCTATACAGAGGGTCGCCGTACTGAAACGCGTTCTAGATCCGGCGCTTTCCGCGGCCCCGCGAACGACCTCGGTGCGGCCGACGGTGCGGACGACCGCGCCGGGGTCTCCTCCACCAGTGACCGACAGCGACCGCCGACCTCAGGAGCCCCATGCCCATCGACGCAGCCAAGGCGCTCGCAGCCGAGCCCCGCTCCGGCGCGCTCTCCTGGGACCACAAGGACGTCCAGCTCTACCACCTCGGTATCGGCGCGGGCAGCCCCGCCACCGACCCCGACGAACTGCGCTACACCCTGGAGTCCCGGCTGCACGTCCTGCCCAGCTTCGCCACCGTCGCGGGCTCCGGCTCACCCGGCGTGATCAGCGGACTGTCCGTGCCCGGCGTCGACGTCGACCTCGCCCACGTCCTGCACGGCGGCCAGTCCCTGACCGTCCACCGCCCCCTCCCGGTCCGGGGCGCCGCCACCGCGACCGGCGGGATCGCCGCCGTGTACGACAAGGGCAAGGCGGCCGTCCTCGTCATGCGCACCGAAGTCGCCGACGCCGACGGCCCGTTGTGGACCAGCGACGCGCAGATCTTCGTACGGGGAGAAGGCGGCTGGGGCGGCGACCGGGGACCGTCGGCACGCCTGGAGCCACCGGCCGGTGAGCCGGACCGCGTCGTCGAACGCCCGGTCCGCGACGACCAGGCCCTGCTCTACCGCCTCTCCGGCGACTGGAACCCGCTGCACGCCGACCCCGAGTTCGCCAAGCGCGCGGGCTTCGACCGGCCCATCCTGCACGGCCTGTGCACATACGGCATGACCCTCAAGGCGGTCGTCGACACGCTGCTCGACGGCGACGTCACCCGCGTCCGCTCCTACGCGACGCGCTTCGCCGGGGTCGTGTACCCGGGCGAGACGCTGCGCGTCCGCATGTGGCGGCAGACCGGGACGGTCCGTGTCGCCGTGACGGCCGTGGAGCGGGACGACGCACCCGTCCTCGCGGACACCGTCGTCGAACACACCTGAGCCGGCCACTGCCCGGTCGCACCCTCTTGCCCCAGCCCGCCGTCGATCCGAACAGCCCTGAGTCAGCCCACGTCGAGGGGAGCCGCATCATGCGCGCAGCCGTACTGCAGGAGATAGGCCAGGAGAAGCTGGAGGTCCTCGACGACGTCGAGACGGTGGGCTTCGGCCCCGGCAGGGTGCGGATCCGGGTACGGGCCACGGGGCTGTGCCACTCGGACCTGTCGGCGATGACCGGGGTGCTGCCACAGCCGGCGCCGTTCGTACCCGGCCACGAGGGCGCGGGCGAGATCCTCGAGGTCGGCGAGGGAGTCACCCACCTCAAGGCGGGCGACCGGGTGGTGGTGTGCTGGCTCCCGGCCTGCGGCGCGTGTCCCGCCTGCAAGCGCGGGCAGAGCGAGCTGTGCCTGGCCGGGTTCATGAACGCGGGCACGCCCAACTTCCGCCGCCCCGGCGGGGACCTCTTCGGCTTCGCGGGCACCGGCACCTTCGCCGAGGAGGTCGTCGTGGACGCGGGCTGCGCGGTGCCGATCCCCGGCGACGTGCCCTTCGACATCGCTGCCCTCATCGGCTGCGGGGTCACCACCGGACTGGGCGCCGCCCTCAACACCGCCGATGTGGAGGCCGGTTCGTCGGTCGCCGTCATCGGCTGCGGAGGCGTCGGCGTCTCCGCCATCCAGGGCGCGCGGCTGCGGGGCGCCGCCGAGATCGTCGCCGTCGACCCGGTCCCCGCCCGCCGCGAGGCGGCCCTCAAGTTCGGTGCCACGCAGGCCGTTTCGCCGGACGAGCTGGCCGACGCCAAGCAACGCGTCACCGGCGGCGAGGGCTTCGACTACGTCTTCGAGGTCGTCGGCAAGTCGGCCACCGCGCGGACGGCGTACGAGACGACCCGGCGCGGCGGCACCCTCGTCGTCGTCGGCGCGGGTGCCATGGACGACCACCTCCAGCTCAACATGTTCGAGCTGTTCTTCGACGAGAAGCGGATCCTGCCCTCGATGTACGGCGGCGGCGACGTCCTGCGCTCCTACGAGCGCACCATCGCCCTGTGGCGGGCGGGCCGCGTCGACCTCGACGGCCTCATCACGCACCGGGTGCCGCTCGCCGAGATCAACGAGGCCCTCGACCAGATGCGCACCGGAACCGCGCTGCGTACCTGCGTCGAGATCTAGCCACGGGGGCCTTCATGTCACTGCCACTCCAGGGACTCACCGCGATCGTCACCGGCGCCGGACGCGGACTCGGCCGGGCGGAGGCGCTGGAACTCGCCAGGCTCGGTGCGGCCGTCGTCGTCAACGACTACGGGCAGGGCGGCCGGGACGGCTCCGGCGCGGCCTCCGCCGGCCCCGCCGAGGAGGTCGCCGCCGAGATCCGCGCGACGGGCGGCACCGCGCTCGCCCACACCGGGGACGTGGGCGACTTCCAACAGGCCCGCGAACTGGTCGAGTTGGCGATCGCCGAGTACGGCAAGCTGGACATCCTGGTCAACAACGCGGGCATCCTGCGCGACCGTATGGTCTTCTCCCTCTCCGAGGAGGAGTGGGACGCGGTGATCCGGGTCCACCTCAAGGGCCACTTCAACACGACCCGGTTCGCGGCCGCGCACTGGCGTGAGCGGTCCAAGGCGGCGGGCGCGCCGGTGTACGGGCGGATCGTGAACACCTCGTCGGAGGCGTTCCTGGCCGGCTCGGCGGGACAGCCCAACTACGCGGCCGCCAAAGGCGGAATCGTCGGGCTGACCACCTCCACGGCCCTCGCCCTCGCCAAGTACGGCGTCACCACCAACGTCATCTGCCCGCGCGCCCGCACCCGGATGACCGAGGACGTCTTCGCCCGGATCGAGCAGCCCACCGAGGGCCCGGACCCGCTCGCCCCCGAGCACGTCGCCCCCCTCGTCGGCTACCTCGCCTCACCCGCCGCCGAACGGATCAACGGCCAACTGCTCGTCGTCCACGGTGGCATGGTCGCCGTCGTGGACCGGCCGCGTGTCCAGGCGAAGTTCGACAGCAAGCAGGACACCTTCACGTACGACGAGTTGGACACCCTGCTCACCCCGCACTACGCGGACCGGCCGCCGGGGGAGACGTTCGCGGCGGCGGAGGTGCTGGCGTTGAAGAGGGGGTGAGCGCCACGCGGTCGTGAGGCACGGCAACGGCCCCCACCCGCCCGTCCGGACCGGCACGGCAACGGCCCTCGCCCGCCCGCCCATCCGGACGGGCACGGCAACGGCCCCGCCCGTCCGGAGACGAGCGGGGCCGTGTGGCGCGTACCCGGAAGCGCCCGGGCCTCGGCTGACGTACTGTCAGGCAGCCGTTTCGGCGGGTTGCCCCGCCGGCTTGCGGTGACGGCCGCGGGGGGCCGCCTCGCTGTCCTGGGCCGAGACCGGCCCCCGGTGCTTGCCGTGCCCGGTGGGCTCCTGGCCCCCCTTGACCTCGGTCGGCAGCGGCTGGGTCGTGCTGGCGTCGTTCATCGGAAGAATTCACCCCGTCAACATGATCTTTCTTACAGCCGGGCGAGTCTAACCGGCACACCTCGGGCCGAATCCAGTCGCACACGCCGACCGGCACTAGTTCGTTACAAGGCGTCCCAACGGAGCCTCCTGCAACGGCACGGGCCGGGCAACAACCGGTTCCGGATCCTCCGGTTCAGCCGATGCCGACGCCGGTACCGATGTCGGTGTCGATGCCAATGCTGATGCCAATGCCGATGCCGGAACGCCCTCGACGGACCCGGCCGGCGCGGGATCCGACGCCGGCGTGGAAGCCTCAACCGCCGTAGACGCGGAAGGCGGGACCACCGCCACCGGAACCACCAACTCCGCCACCCCGCACCGCACTTCCCGCGTCGAGTACGGCAACCGCAGCACCCCCTCCGCCGTCCACAGCCCCGCCCCCGTCAACCACCCCGCCGGCGCCCGGAGATGATGCAGCTGCCGCTCGGCCGGGCGCCACACCGCGAGCGAGGTGCCGAACGCCCCGTCGACCCGCAGCGCCACCGCGCAGCCCTCCGGCGTCAGAACCTGCCCCGGCTGGATCGCGAACGGCGTGACCGTGCAGTCGGGCACCCGCAGGCACTCCGGGAAACGCACCGGCAGCGAGCTGCCCAGCACGCCCCAGCCCAGCCGCCGCTGCCCGGGCGAGGGCGCGTCCGAGGTGATGAGGAGCAGCCCGCTGTCGGGGTCGGCGAGCAGCACCCGGTCGTCGCTGTCGGCGGCGATCTGGAGCAGCGGCGACACCTCGCCGCCCCGCTCCAGGTCCACCACGACCGCCTTGGTGCGGCCGCCGACCTTCCGGTCCAGCGCCAGCATCCGTCCCGTGCGGTCCAGCCACGCCCCGCCCGAACAGTGCCCGGGGATCTCCGCCAGGTGTTCGGGCCCGAACGCGCCGCCCGCCACCAGCCACACCGCCGTGGAGTGCCGGCCCGCGGCGATCGCGTAGGCCCGGTCGCCACCCGGCGCCGGAGGCAGCAGCCGCAGCCGGGTGACGTCGTCCGGGCACTCGACCGTGCCCAGCGGGAGCACGCCGGTGCCGGGGCCGGTGGGGTAGAGGAGCGAGAACGCGTGCCGTCCGTCGACGAACCGGCGGATGAGGACGCGCCCGTCCCCCATCGGCTGCACCTCGGTGCCGGGCTCCTCGGGCTGGTTGCCGGGCAGGGGGACGGCGTACGGCTCGGGGCCGTCGAGCGTCCAGCGCTCGGGGAACCAGGTGTCGGCACCGGCGCCCCGCGCGAGGCGCGCGGCGTAGCCGCCGTCCACCGTGATCACGCATCCCGCCTGCGGCGTCCGGTCGTCCTCGTCCTCAGTGGCGGGTTCGATGGCACAGGCTGTCATCGTTCGGTCACCTCCGGTCACTCTCGGCGACGAAGGCTAGTTTTCGCACGCACAGGCGGGGGATCGGGAACAGGACGCTTCACACATAAGGGTGGTGGAGAAGCGATTCGCCTGAGCCGACCGGGGCGGATGTGCTGACCGGGACGTTCGCGCCCGGGAGCGGTGTGTTCGCACAGAACGGCCAGGTAGCCTTTTCCCCGTGCCCCGTCTGTCTGAAGTCATCGCCGCGCTGGACAACCTGTGGCCCGCCGAGCGGGCCGAGTCCTGGGACGCGGTCGGAACCGTCGCGGGCGACCCCGACCAGGAGGTCACCCGGGTCCTGTTCGCCGTCGACCCCGTCCAGGAGATCGTCGACGAGGCGGTGAAACTCGGCGCCGACCTGCTCGTCACCCACCACCCGCTCTATCTGCGCGGGACGACGACGGTCGCGGCCGACACCTTCAAGGGCCGCGTGGTGCACACCCTCATCAAGAACGACATCGCGCTGCACGTGGCCCACACCAACGCGGACACGGCCGACCCCGGGGTGAGCGATGCCTTGGCAGGCGCCCTGGACCTCCGTGTCGTACGCCCGCTCGTGCCGGACCCGACCGACCCCGACGGCCGCCGCGGCCTGGGCCGGGTCTGCGCGCTGGACCACCCCGTCACCGTCCGTGAGTTCGCCGCCCGGGCCGCCGAGCGGCTGCCCGCCACCGCGCAGGGCATCCGGGTCGCCGGCGACCCCGACGCGGTCGTCCGCACGGTCGCCGTCAGCGGCGGCTCCGGCGACAGCCTCTTCGACCACGTCCGCGCGGCCGGCGTCGACGCCTTCCTCACCGCGGACCTGCGCCACCACCCGGCCTCCGAGTTCTTGGCGGATCGCGCCCACAGTCCCCTCGCGCTGCTCGACGCGGCGCACTGGGCCACCGAGTGGCCCTGGTGCGAGCTGGCCGCTGCCCAGCTCGACGAGATCTCCGACCGTCACGGATGGGGCCTTCGTGTCCACGTCTCGGGTACGGTCACCGACCCCTGGACCGCCCACGCGGCCTCCAGCACCTCTTCTGACCCACTGGGAGCCCCCAACTGAACGCCGCGCCCGCCGACCAGATCCGCCTCCTCGACGTCCAGGCCCTCGACGTCCGCCTCCAGCAGCTCGCCCACAGGCGGAGGTCGCTGCCCGAGCACGCCGAGATCGAGTCGCTGACCAAGGACCTGACGCAGCTGCGCGACCTGCTCGTGGCCGCGCAGACCGAGGAGAGCGACACCGCCCGCGAGCAGACCAAGGCCGAGCAGGACGTCGACCAGGTCCGCCAGCGCGCCGCCCGCGACCAGCAGCGCCTCGACTCCGGCGCCGTCACCTCGCCCAAGGACCTGGAGAACCTCCAGCGCGAGATCACCTCCCTCGCCAAGCGGCAGGGCGACCTCGAGGACGTCGTCCTGGAGGTCATGGAGCGCCGGGAGTCCGCCCAGGAGCGGGTCGCGGAGCTGACCGAGCGGGTCGGCGCCTTCCAGGGGAAGATCGACGACGCGACCGGGCGCCGGGAAGCGTCCTTCGAGGAGATCGACGGCGAGGTGGCCTCGGTGACGAAGGAGCGCGAGGTCATCGCCGCCTCCGTCCCGGCGGACCTCCTCAAGCTCTACGACAAGCTGCGCGAGCAGCAGGGCGGCATCGGCGCGGCCCGGCTGTACCAGCGCACCTGCCAGGGCTGCCGCCAGGAACTGTCGATCACCGACATCAACGACATCCGCAAGGCCACCCCCGACACGGTGGTCCGCTGCGAGAACTGCCGCCGCATCCTGGTGCGTACGGGCGAGTCCGGGCTGTAGGGCACGGTCGTCGAGTAAGGGGCTTTGGTCGTGCGGGAGTTCATCGTCGAGGCCGACGGCGGGTCACGGGGCAACCCGGGGCCCGCGGGCTACGGATCCGTCGTGATCGACGCGGCGACCGGGCAGACGCTCGTCGAGCGTGCCGAGTACATCGGCATCGCCACGAACAACGTGGCCGAGTACCGCGGCCTCCTGGCCGGTCTGTACGCGGCCCGCGAACTGGACCCCTCCGCCAGGGTCCACGTCCGCATGGACTCCAAGCTCGTCATCGAGCAGATGTCGGGCCGCTGGAAGATTAAGCACCCGGACATGAAGCCCCTGGCGACGGAGGCCGCCCGCGTCCTCCCGCCCGAGCAGGTCACCTACGAGTGGATCCCGCGCGAGCAGAACAAGCACGCGGACCGCCTGGCCAACGAGGCGATGGACGCGGGCAAGCGGGGCGAACGGTGGGAGCCGTCGACGTCGACGGCCGAACTGGACGCAGCGGCCGCGTCACCTCCTTCCGCCTCGTCCGTTCCGGCGGCTGCGCCCTCGGGTGCCACCTCCGTTCCGGCGGCTGCACCCTCGGGTGCCACGACCGCCGCCAAGGAAGACGCCGACGTCCGCGCCGCTCGTGCCGTGGTCAGCCCCGGCTGGGCCCCCGCCGACATGGGAGCCCCCGCCACCTTCGTACTGCTGCGGCACGGTGAGACGCCCCTGACCCCGCAGAAGCGGTTCTCCGGCAGCGGCGGGACCGACCCGTCCCTCTCCGAAGTCGGACGGGAGCAGGCGGAGCGGGCCGGCGCGGCGCTCGCCCGGCGCGGCACGATCCAGCACATCCTCGCCTCCCCCCTCGCCCGCACCCGCGAGACCGCCGGCATTGTCGCCGCGCGCCTCGGCCTGGAGGTGACCGTCGACGACGGGCTGCGGGAGACCGACTTCGGTGCCTGGGAGGGCCTCACCTTCGGCGAGGTCCGCGAGCGCTACCCGGACGACCTGAACGCCTGGCTCGCCGACCCGGAGGCCGAACCGACCGGCGGCGGTGAGAGCTTCGCGGCGACCGCCACCCGGATCGCGGCCACCCGCGACAAGCTGGTCGCGGCGTACGCGGGCCGCACGGTCCTGCTCGTCAGCCACGTCACCCCGATCAAGACCTTCGTCCGGCTCGCCCTGGGCGCCCCGCCCGAATCCCTGTTCCGCATGGAGCTGTCGGCGGCCGCGCTCTCGGCGGTGGCGTACTACGCGGACGGCAACGCGAGCGTCCGCCTGTTCAACGACACGTCGCACCTGCGCTGAGTCACCGAACCACAGCACCCACGCCGAGCGCCGCCGCTTCCCGGCTCAGCGCCTCGACCCGGCCCCAGTCCCGCGCCGCCACGGCGTCCGCGGGCAGCATCCAACTCCCGCCCACACAGCCGACGTTGGGCAGCGCCAGATACTCCGGCGCCGACGCCGCGTCGATCCCGCCGGTCGGGCAGAAGCGGGCCTGCGGCAGCGGCCCCGCCAGCGACTTCAGGTAGGCGGTGCCACCCGCGGCTTGCGCCGGGAAGAACTTCATCTCCCGCACCCCGCGCTCCAGCAACGCCACCACCTCAGAGGCCGTGGACACCCCCGGCAGGAACGGCACCCCCGACGCCCGCATCGCCTCCAGCAGTACGTCCGTCCAGCCCGGGCTGACCAGGAACCGCGCCCCGGCCGCAACCGACGCGTCCACCTGCTCCGGCGTGATCACGGTCCCGGCCCCGACCACCGCCTCCGGCACGTCCACGGCGATCGCCCGGATCGCGTCGAGCGCGGCAGGCGTACGCAAGGTCACCTCGATCGCCGGCAGCCCGCCCGCGACGAGGGCCCTGGCCAGGGGCACGGCGTCGGCGGCGTCCTGCACGACCACGACGGGGACGACAGGGGCGAGGTCCAGCACGGAGGCGGGCAGCGGTGAGGTGGGCAGTGGTGAGGCGGGCATGGCCTCATCGTGCCCGGGGGCAGCAGCATGCGCAAAGCGCATTGCGCATGCTGCAACAGCAACGGGGTGGTGAGATCAGTGGATCTCGTCCACCAGCACATCCAACGTCCACGCCGTCCCGGCCTTCGCAGGCGGCTCCACCTCCACGACGTACCCCAGACCGCGCAGGACCTCCACCAGCTCCGCCGGCCCCTTGGGCGCAATCCCGGCCGACAGCAGACTGCGGACGATCCTCCCCTTCGTCGCCTTGTTGAAGTGGCTGACGACCTTCCGGGTCGGCGCGTGCAGCACCCGCACGGTCGCGGTGCGCCCCGCGACCTCGCCCTTCGGCTTCCAGGCCGCCGCATACGCCGACGACCGCAGGTCCAGCACCAGCCCGCCCCCGGCCACCTCGGGCAGCGCCGCCGCCATCGGCGTACGCCAGTACGCACCCAGCGCCCCCAGCCCCGGCAGCTTCACGCCCATCGAGCAGCGGTACGACGGAATCCGGTCCGTCACCCGGACCGCACCCCACAACCCCGAGAACACCAGCAGGGACCGGCTCGCGCGCCTCTTGGCGGCCGCGTCGAGGGAGGCCAGGTCGAGGGCGTCGTAGAGCACCCCGGTGTAGATCTCCCCGGCGGGCCGCGCCCCGGCCGTGCGCAACTCCGCGTTCTTCCCGACCTCGCCGCGCAGCCCCTCGCTCAGCCCGAGCACCTCGCGCGCCTTGTCCTCGTCACCCGCACACAGCTCGACCAGCTCGCTCAGCACGGCCTCGCGGGCCCCGGACAGCTCCGGCAACGACAGCGACTCCAACTTGAGCGGGGCGCCACGGCCGGACGAGGCCTTGCCTTCGGAGGGCGGCAGCAGGACGAGCACGATGGGACTCCTTCGGTTGAGCTCTGCGACAGCGTACGGCGTGCCGCCCCGCCACCCCGGCCCTACGCTCGTTGCATGCCCCGCCGCCACATCCGCGTGACCGGCGCCCCAGAAACCCCCCTCCGGGCCGGCGCCCCAGAAACCCCCCTCCGGGCCGGCGCCCCAGAAACCCCCCTCCGGGCCGCCCTCACCGCACTGCGTGCCCGACTGGGCGTACCGGAGGCCTTCCCGGCCGAGGCCCTGGCGGAGGCGGCCCGCGCGGCGCAGTCCCCAGGATCCGCCGACCCGCCGCCGTACGACGCCACCGACATCCCCTTCTTCACCGTCGACCCACCCACCGCCACCGACCTCGACCAGGCCCTGTACCTGGCCCGGCAGGGCACCGGCTACCGCGTCCGGTACGCCATCGCCGACGTCGCCGCCTTCGTCGTACCCGGCGGAGCGCTCGACGCGGAGGCCCACCGCCGGGTCACCACCCTCTACTTCCCGGACGAGAAGATCCCGCTGCACCCGCCCGTGCTCGGCGAGGACGCCGCGAGCCTGCTCCCCGGCCTGCCCCACCCGGCCGCGCTGTGGACGATCGACCTGGACGAGGACGGCCGTACGCTCGCCGTCGACGTCCGCCGGGCCCTCGTCCGCAGCCGGGCCAGGCTCGACTACGAGGCCGTACAGAAACAGCTCGACGACGGCACGGCCGAGGAGCCAATGGCGCTGCTCAAGGAGATCGGGCAGGCACGGGAGCGGCTGGAGATGGAGCGGGGAGGCATCTCACTGAACGTGCCCGAGCAGGAGATCACCGAGCGGGACCACACCTACGACCTCGGCTACCGCGCACCCCTCCTCACCGAGGCCTGGAACGCCCAGATCTCCCTGCTCACCGGCATGGCGGCCGCCAACCTGATGCTCGCCTACGGCACCGGAGTCCTGCGCACCCTCCCCGCCGCCCCGGGCGGTGCAGTCGGCCGCCTCCGCCGTACCGCCCGCGCCCTGCACATCGACTGGCCGCACCACGTCTCGTACGCCCAGCTGGTCCGCTCCCTCGACCCGCACCACCCGCACCACGCGGCCTTCCTCCAGGAGTGCACGACCCTCCTGCGCGGCGCCGGCTACACCGTCTTCCGCGACGGCAGGCTCCCCGCCCTCACGACCCACGCCGCAGTGGCCGCCCCCTACACCCACTGCACGGCCCCCCTGCGCCGCCTCGCCGACCGCTACGCCACCGAGATCTGCCTGGCGGCCGCCGGCAGCCGATCGGCCCCACCCGAATGGGTGCTCACCGCCCTCGACGCCCTCCCCGGTGAGATGGCCGAGGGCGGTCGCCGCGCGGCGACCGTCGAGCGGGCCTGCGTCGACATCGTCGAGGCCGCGCTCCTCAGGGACCGTGTGGGCGAGGTCTTCGACGGCTGCGTGGTGGACGTCGAGGAACGCCGCCCGACCGTCGGCACGGTCCAGCTCGCGTCCCCCGCGGTCATCGGCCGCATCGACGGCGACCGCCTCCCCCTGGGCGAGCGCCTCCAGGTACGCCTCACCCGGGCCGACCCGACAGCGGCGACGGTTCGCTTCGCGCCTGCGTGAGGGCATGCGGGAGGGCGTGCGGGAGGGCGTCCCTCAGGGCCCGTACGAGTTCGTCGGCGTCGTCGGCGTGGAGCCGTATGAGCCTCACGTCCCGTCGCCGCCCGAGGAAGGTGAGGTGGGGGACAGGCTCGGCGAGCTCAAGGGTGAGGGAGGTCTGCGAGCCGACGGCGACGTCGAGCTCACCGTCGGTCCGCGAGTGAGAAATGCGAAGCTCACGCCGTACGGACGCCACGTTCGCGAGCGGTACGCGCACGTCGACATGGCCACCACAGCGAACCCTCAGCGCGCCGTCGTCGAGAACGTGCGGGCGAACGACGGAGCCCGCGTGCAGACCGACCACGAACAGCACGGTGTACACGTCCAGGAACAACACGACCGCGTGCACGGTCGGCCAGTCCCGCAGCAACACGGACATCGTGAACGTCTCGACCACGCACACGAACGCGAGCCCGAACATCACCGCCCCCTGCCCCCGCGCATACCCGAACGCCCGCCCACCACCGACCCCGTGCCGCCGCCGGGCCACCCACAACGCGAGGCCGGCGAACAGCCGTAACTCGTGCCGGAGCAGCACGTACCCCACCCTCACGACGCTCCCTCCACGAGCATCCGCAGCGCCCGGTGAAAAGCCTCCGCCTGCGCCGGGGCGAAGTCCGCGTACAGGGCACGCAGGAAGGCGTGCTCGTGGTCGATGTCGTGTTCCGGGAGCATGTCGCGGGGGATGAGCGAGGCCAGGACCGAGGCCGCCTCCGTCACCCGCGGATCATCAGGCTCCGCATCCGCGAGCGCATCCAGCAGCCCGTACGCCTCCTGCGCCCGAGCCGCCGCCTCCGGCGTCCCGAACGCGCCGCTGAGCATGCTGGTCATCCGCTCCCGGTCCTCCGGGCCCGCGGCGGTGTCTAGGAGCGCGAGGATCTCCCGGTCCTTGACGGCCATGGGCGAGTCGGACAGATGAGCCGTCTCCGCGAACAGCGCGGCGAGCTCCGCCGACACGGGCCCCTCGGCGGGCAACTCCTCCGCCTCCAGCAGCACCCGCAGCCGCTCCCGCCGCTCCCGTATCGCCGCCTCCTGCCGCGCCAGATCCGCGTCGAGCTCACTCAGCACCTCGACGAGCTCCTTCCCGGCATCATCCACGAGCACGTCCCGCACCTCGGCGAGGCCCAGACCGAGCTCCGTCAGCCGCCGGATCCGGGCAAGGACGACGGCGTGCCGGAGCGCGTACTCCCGATACCCGTTCGCCCGCCGCTCCGGCTCCGGCAACAGCCCCAGATGGTGGTAGTGCCGCACAGCCCGCGTGGTCACCCCGACGGCCGCGGCTAGTTCTCCGATCCTCATGGGACCAGTAGAGAGGTTGACGTCGCGGCAGGGTCAAGCGGACGGATGCCGCTCGCACGATGGAGGGAAGGGCATCGGCGCCACGGGCATCGCCGCCTCTGGATGCCGCAATCTGGCCTCCGACCGACGAAGGGGGCGCGCTGTGCCGGACCTGACCGACGAGAAGCTGAGGCAGGCGGGAGAGGTGGTGCTGGAGGGGTTTCTGCAGCTGGAGCCCCCCGAGGGCTTCCGCGCACAACTGCTGGACGGGCAGATCCTTGTGACGCCGCCGCCCGACGGTTTCCACGAGCACTGCCTCAGCGAGATCATCCGGCAGGTCGTCAAGAAGTCCGGGACCAGGATGGATTTCTCCGGGAACAAGGGGCTGAAGCTGCCGAGCCGGAGCGCCCACCCCGACGATCACGTGATCCCGGACAACGTCCTCTGCCCCGATGCCGCACAACTCTTCCGCGGAGCGGCTCCCTGGATGCCCCCGGACGGGGTCACCCTGGTCGTCGAGGTGACCTTCCTGTACCCGCACGTGGACCGGGAAGCCAAGCGCCGCTGCTACGCCCGAGCAGGCATCCCCCTCTACCTGCTGGTCGACCGCGAAGCTTCGGCGACCACGCTGTTCATGGACCCGGTGAAGGACGACTACCGCGAGCACCACACCCGCCCCTTCGGCAAGCCGATCACCCTCCCTGAGCCCTTCGCCTTCGGCCTGGACACGTCGGAATTCCTCTGATCCCCTGGAGGCGGGGGTGAGCACCAGGTGAGCGAACGCGATCGGACACGAGAGCAGGCCTTGTGGACCAGGGCGAGGCTCGGCCGTTGCGGCCCTCCGCTCGACCTGCTCACCGCCCGCTTCGACAAGCACGTCTACGCCCCACACGCCCACGACGAGTTCACCATCGGCGTCTGCGTGGCCGGCTCCGAGGTGATCGCCTACCGAGGCGGCCACATCCGCCCCGGGCCGGGCTCCATCGTCGTACTGGCCCCCGGCGAGGTACACACGGGCGGCCCCGCCAACGCGACGGACGGCTACGCCTACCGCGCCCTGTACGCAGCCCCCGCCCTCCTCACCGACGGCACCCTCGGCGACCGTGTCCCGCACTTCCGCGAGCCCCTGATAGACGACCCCGAACTCGCCGCCGAGATCCTCCGCACCCACACCGACCTCAACACCTGCCCCGACCCCCTGGAGGCCGAGTCCCGCCTCCCCTGGCTGCTCACAGCGCTGGCCCGCCGCCACTCCACGGCCCGCCCGACGACGGACGAGATCCCCGGAGCGAACCACATCGCAAAGGCCGTACGAGACCGCCTGGCAGACGAACTCCTCGAACCCCCCTCCCTGGCCACCCTCGCGTCCGACCTGGGCCTCTCCCGCTACCAACTCCTCCGAGCCTTCCGTACGACAGTGGGAATACCCCCGTACGCCTGGCTGGCCCAGCACCGGGTGAACCGGGCCCGGAGCTTGCTGGAGTCCGGCCTGCGCCCGGCGGAGGTGGCCACGATGGTCGGCTTCGCGGACCAGGCACACCTGACCCGCTGGTTCCGCCGCGTGCTCGGGGTGACGCCGGCGGCGTACCGCAACAGCGTTCAAGACGTCAGGCCCTGACCCGGCCGAGACTCGCCGCATGACTGCACGCGGCTGGTTCCTCTTCTCCCTCATGGGCGTGATCTGGGGCATCCCCTACCTGCTGATCAAGGTGGCGGTGGACGCCCAGCTCTCCCCGTCCATGGTGGTGTTCACGCGCTGTACGCTCGGCGCCGCGCTCCTCCTCCCCTTCGCGATACGCCAGGGCGGCCTGATCCGAACCGTCCGCGCGCACTGGCTGCCCATGCTGGCCTTCGCCTGCATCGAGATCGTCGGCCCCTGGTTCACCCTCACCGACGCCGAACGCCACCTCTCCAGCTCCACGGCCGGCCTGCTGATCGCGGGCGTCCCGATCGTCGGCATAGTCCTGGCCCGCTTCTTCGGCGACACGGAACGGCTGGGCGTACGGCGGGCGACGGGTCTGGCGCTGGGACTGGCGGGCGTAGGAGTCCTGACCGTCCCCCACCTGACCGGCGGGGACGCCCGCTCCCTGGGCGAGGTGCTGCTGACGGTACTGGGCTACGCCACGGCGCCGTTGATCGCGGCCCGCTACCTGAAGGACGTCCCCACACTCCAGCTGACGGCACCGTGCCTGGCCCTGGCGGCGCTGGTCTACACACCGGCGGCGGCAGCGGCCTGGCCGTCCACCCTCCCCTCCCCGTCGGTCCTGACCGCCCTCATCACCCTCGGCGCGATCTGCACCGCACTGGCCTTCGTCGCCTTCCTGGAACTGATCAAGGAGGTCGGCCCGACCCGCGCGACGGTCTTCACATACGTCAACCCGGCGGTGGCGGTAGCGGCGGGAGCGGTGTTCCTCGACGAACCGCTGACGGCAGGCATAGCGGTCGCCTTCACCCTGATCCTGGCGGGCTCGGTCCTGGCGACGGCGGCGGGACCGAGCAGGGACGGCGGCCCGGTAACATGGTCGACACGGCAGACGAGCCGGGCGGACGGCCGCGTGGAGTCCCCCTAGGGGGCTTCCCGAGGAACGTCCGGGCTCCACAGGGCAGGGTGGTGGCTAACGGCCACCCGGGGTGACCCGCGGGACAGTGCCACAGAAAGCAAACCGCCGGGGACCTCGGTCCTCGGTAAGGGTGAAACGGTG
The DNA here is from genome assembly GCF_043198595.1 of Streptomyces sp. NPDC048751. Lineage (NCBI taxonomy): Bacteria > Bacillati > Actinomycetota > Actinomycetes > Kitasatosporales > Streptomycetaceae > Streptomyces > Streptomyces sp. NPDC048751. Next base: position 82,254 of record NZ_JBICUX010000009.1, on the reverse strand, counting down.
GTGTAAGAGACCACCAGTGCCCAGGGTGACCTGGGCAGCTAGGTAAACCCCACCCGGAGCAAGGTCAAAAGGAAACACCCCGGTGTTTCTGCGCGGACGACCGAGGGCTGCCCGCCCGAGTCCGCGGGTAGACCGCACGAGGCCGGTGGCAACACCGGCCCTAGATGGATGGCCGTCTCCCCGACCGCCGCGAGGCGATCGGGCGACAGAACCCGGCGTACAGCCCGACTCGTCTGCCGCCACCTGCGACTTTGCCTTCCCAGCGCCAGCCCCGTGGCCCGGCCGCCCGTGGGACGGTGCCCCACCGGTCGGCCAGCGCGGCGACGAGCATCAGCCCCCGGCCGGACTCGGCATCCCCGGGCGGTTCCCGGAAGAAAGGCAGCGGTACGCGTTCCGCGCGGCTGCCGGACACCGCGACCCGGAGCGGCACGTCGTCGGCGGTGAGGCGAACCTCGAAGTCAACGGGTACGCGCCCGGGCTTCTCACCCCTGTCCTCGCCCCACTGATCGACATCCTGACCCTCTACGGTCTGGTGTTCCAGAACCGGCTCGGCACGATGCTGGCCTGGACCGCCGTGCTCGTGGTGCAGGCGCTCTGTGCCCTCTACGCGTTCCATCTCGACGGTGAGAGGCTCCGGCCCCTGTGGGCGCTTCCCCTGCAGCAGTTGGTCTACCGCCAGTTGATGTATCTGGTCCTCATCCAGGCGTGCCTCACCGCGATCAACGGATACCGTCTGCCCTGGCAGCGGCTCAAGCGCACCGGAGACGTGATGCTTCCGCCTCAGCCGTCCGTCCCGAAGCCGCCGTGAACGGTCCACCGCTCAGCTCCGAAGGTCCGGGAAACCGGCCTCCGAGATGCCGGCCGATGTGCGCGATGCGGATGGCCTTCTCCTCGGGGACGAGCCGGAAGCAGATGCGCCCGGCACACCGGTTGAGATTGCCGTGGAGCGGCGGCCTGGAGTCGCCGGAGCAGCCGGCGTGCGCCTTTGGCCGTGGGCCTAACCGCTCACGGCCCATCGTGCTCCCGCGACCACGCCCAATAGCAGAGCAGGAAGTATCCACCACCACGGCATGGTCCTCCGCACCGAAGGCACCAGCCACAGCACCGCCGCGGCACCGGCGGACGCGATGGTGAGGACGCACGACAGAACGATCCCGGCGTACGCGTCGTCGTCCCAGGTGCCGGACGGAGTGATGGTCAACGCGGTCCAGCAGAAGTACGTGGCGATGAGGGTGAGCAGGGTGAGGGGTACAGCTAGGACCAGACGGAGGCAACCGCGGTCGTCGTCCACGTGGGAAGGGCTGGTCATCAGCGCAGTGCGTTCCTTGCCTCGTCCAGATTGTTCGCGAAACCACGCCCGTATGCCTGGGCGTCGTCGGTCTCCCAGTACGGCCCGCCGTTGTAACGCGCGGCGAGTTCCTGGTACTGGGCCGGTGTCATCTCCTCGGCCGGCACATCGGCGAACTCGCTCTCCGCCTTGAGTTGGGCCAGGTACTCCGAGGCGATGAACATGTTCTGCGCTGGGTCCTGCAGGGCTGTTTCCACCATGCCGCGCTGCTGGTCGGTGAGATGCTCGGGGTCGTAACCGAGAACCTCGGCGCCACGTCGCACCTGAATGGCGATAGGGCCCATCGATGTGTTGTCCGGGTCACCACCGAGCCGCCACGGCAGGCTCTCGGGAGCGATCGGGCTCAAGGGAGAGTCCGCCTGTTCGCGGATGGTGTCGGTCATGTCGTCCAGGATGCCGGGCTGTCCGCCGATCTCCTGCCACGCGATACCGGCGACCATGTCCGGAGGCAATCCCGAATTCCGTGCCGCAGCCTTGATGATCTCCTTGTTCGCCGCGATCCAGTCTGCCCGCTCCTGCGCGTTGGACGGCGGACTCCAGTAATTGTCCGTCGCACCAGGAAGGTTGGCGACCTGCAGGCGGATGTCCCGCAGGGTCGGGGAGACGATGTCGTCGCCGGCGATGGGGGAGTAGTCCTGCTTGGGACCGCTGCCGGGCAGTCGCGTCAACGGGTTCGTGCTCGCCTCTGCCGCCTCTCGCCGCAGTTCCGAGATCGCCGAGACGATGTCGACACGTTGGATGAAGCCCATGCGGAAATCAGGCAGCAGGTCGTAGGCCTGCTTGAGCTCGTGGACGCAGATCTCCCGCGCCTCGTGCTCCGTGGTCTTCGCGAGGTCGAAGTCCCCACCGGCAGCGTCGTGCAGTCGGTTCGCGTCCTCGCGGATGTCGTCCACGTCCATGGTCAGCTCGGCGAAGAAGTCCATGACACCGGTAGTGGCACGCATGTCCTCCCACTGGCGCATCGGCTCCGCCTCCTGGGCGTCGCGGGTGATCGCTGTGCCCTTGGTGTGGATCAGCTCCGCGAGCAACTGTTCGTTCGCCTTGCCGTTGGAGTAGTGGGCCTTGGCGACCTCCAGCGCGAACGCGTAGCTGCGCAGAGCGCTGGACGCCTTGTCATAACCTTCTGCGAGCTGCGCGATCAGCTTGCGCCCCTCGGACAGCCGGGCTTCGTAGTGCTGACTGCCCTCGCTCTTCCACTGCGTGTGCTTCTCGGCGCGCTCGGCGGAAGGATCGACCGCCACGAGCATGTCGTGCAGGCGCTTGAACTCGTCCGCGTTCCGCTCGACGAGGGGCGGGTTGCAGTCTTCCAAGAACTCGACGTCCTTGCGGTGACTGATGCCGCTGCTCACCGCGCCTCCGGGGCGACGTACTGACCGTACTTCAGAACGTTGTCCAGGAAGTGTCGAGCCGTGTCGTCCTCGATCTTCACGAAGTCGCTGCCGGTCGTCCTCAGGCGAGAGGACAGCGCCGCGAACAAGGCGACGGCATCCAGGTACTGGTCATCGGCGAATCCGGCAAAGCGCGCCACCTGCTTGGCCACGTCCTCGGGCGTTCGGGGTTCCCGGGCCATGGTGGTCAGTTCGGCATCGGGCCGACCCTCATGGAGAAAGCCCGCGATCTCGATCAGCAGATTCGCGTTGCCATCGATCGACTCGGCCTTGGCGACCAGTGAGCCGGTAGCCGGGGCGACGGCCCCGCCGCCTCCGTCTGCCGGCAGTTGGTCGATCTGCATGCCGGTCTGCTGACGCGCCAAGGCATCGGCCTTCAACTGGGCCCACTCCTCCTCGAAAGACAACCTGTTCCCCCTCCAGTCCGTCGCCTCGAACAGTCAATCGATCATGCCACTGGAGGATGCGTACCGAAACCTCGCCGTTCCGCCTAGGGGCTGGTTCACACACCGTCTTGGCCTGTTGCGCACAACCCGGGACTCCTGCAGGGAAATTGAGCGTGGACGACCGGGTGATCGGTTATTCGCCCAGCTCGGCACCGGGGCGCGGGAGCCAGCGACGCGGTCGTGCGCGATGCTCGCAAAAGCTCTTGGGGAAACTACCGACCCCACCGAACCTGTTCCGTCGTCGATGAGTTGGGGGTCCGGTTCCCGGGCCGGAAGGCCGGTCGATGACCGTGTCGCTCTCACGGGCATCGTGTACGTACTTCGCAAAGGCGTGACCTGGGCTGACGTGCCCGCCGGGCCTTCTATACGCAAGGAGTGGCCGAAGGGCGAAGATCTATGGGGATCGAGTGGATTTGATCCCCTGCACGTGGAAGGCCCGGTCGAGAACGATCACATCAAGTACTCCGTGACCTATGTCATCAGAGTCGACGAAGCACCTCTTCAAAAGAGCTTGCGTTTCATCTGCTCATTTTGACCACACGGCCGTCCCGGTCGACCTTGATGAAGCTGCGGCACTTCAAGCACGTGCGGCTGAGGCTTCCGCCGCCCACAAGCATCCCCTTGGTCGCGCTGATGTCTCCCGTATCCGCTGCTGTGTCCTGCCGGTCTCGGCCAGCACCCCGTCGGCCATCTCGAACGGGATGTTCAGTGTTGACTCGCCCAGATGGGCCGGAGCGAGCGGCCCCGCGGCACCCCTTAGTTGGAGCTCCGTCAGGTGTTGCGTACGCGGTGTAGGTGCCGTAGCCGACTCCGGTGGCGGAGGCGGGGTGCAGTCCTGGTGTTTCGGTCGCCGGCACTACACCAGCGTGGGCACCTCGACCCCAGCCGCAGGCTGGATCAGTGTGCGGAGCTTCTCGCGGGTCTCCGGATCCGTTGAGTAGATGATCGTGCCGACCATGCCCCGCGTCAGCAGCACCTTGTAGGTGTTGCGGATGAGTCGGTCGATGTCCGAGTCGGGCGTGGACTTTGTGAAGACGGGGTCCTTCGAGGCGGTGCGGTCGGTGACCCAGCGGTCTGTGCGCCAGACGAGGTCGGGGCCGATGATGACGCCGGACCAGTCGTATTCGAAGCCCTGGGCGGTGTAGACGCAGCCGACCTGGCCGAAGCCGGCGGGGTCGGTGGCCCAGAGGGGGGCGGGTGGGGCGCCGAGGACGGAGCGGTCGCCGTAGACGTTCCAGGGGCGGGCCCATTGGCCGATGACGACGTCGGTGGGGAGGGTCGTCATGTCCGGGGTGATCTTCGTGGTCCACTTCCAGCAGTAGCCGGCCGACATCCGGGCGTCGTAGTCCTCCGCTCGGCGGGCGAGCAGGAAGTCCTCCAGTTCCTGGGGGCTTTCGGCGGTGAGGAGTGTGAACCTGCCGTCCGGCTCCCACTGGTGGGGCGTGCCGCCGTCCAGGCCGAGCAGGTCCACGACCCATTTCTCGTACGCCTCACTGCCACCGCAGCGGAACTGGCCGTCCAGCTCCACCACCGTGCACTCCAGGCCCTCCGCGGCGGCGGCCCGCTGGATCTCCTCCTTGGTGCCCATCTCGCCGGGACGCACCACCTGGTGCTGGTCGAGCAGGAACACCGGCACCCGGGCCGCGTCGATCAGCTCCGCCACCTGGGGGCGGCCGGTGCGCAGCGACGCCTTGGTGTAGCGGTTGGCGGAGGTCTTGCGCAGCCGGTGGGCCTCGTCGCAGATCAGTACGTCGAGGTCGTTCGGCTCCGCCTCCATGAAGCTGTTGAAGTACTTGAACAGCTGTTGCACGGCGGGCTTCCGTGCCCCGGCGACCTTCCGCATCGTCTTGGTGAACGACGCCGACCCGGTCGCGTGCAGCGCGGGCACCCCGCGCCGGTACAACTCGCCCAGCAGCGACATCGCCACGACACTCTTGCCGGAGCCGGGACCGCCCGTCACCACGACGACCTGCTTGTGGTTGGACCGCCTTGCCTTGCGGACCGCGGACATGACCTGTTCGTAGGCGACCCGCTGCTCGGCGATGAGTACGAACTGCTCGCGGGCCTGGATCTCGTCCGCCGCTACGGCCATCAGCTGCTTCGACGGCCGGATCTTGCCGTCGAGCAGTACGTCGGCCGCCTCCGCGCCGGGCTTCGCGGCGAGCCGGGAACGCAGGAAGTTGACGAACGCGCCGCGCTGCTCACCCGTGTACAGGCGGCCGTGCTGGTCCTCCGTGACCTCCCGCAGCCCCGCCACGCCGAACTCCGTCGCGTTGTGCAGGAACGCCACCCCGGTCAGCGACCTGGGCATCCGCTCCAGCGCCCCGTTGAACGAAAGCAGGTACTCGCAGTAGCCCCGGACCTGCTCGATCGGGTTCAGTACGGGCTGCGTGTACGCGTCGATCCGGCACAGCAGCGGCTCGTCCTCCTCCGGGTAGGCCGCGCTCCACTGCTTCAGCTCCACGACGACGTACGACGGTTCGCCCGTGGTCGGGTGTACGCCGGCGAGTACGGCGTCCGCGCGCTTGCTGGTGAGCGGCAGGCTGTACTCGACCAGGATCTCGACATCGTCGAGCCCGGCCTCCATGAGCGCGTTGACGAGTGCCGGGAGGCTGCGTTCCCAGGACCGTATCTCTGCCGCGGCGGGCCTCCTGCCGTGCCGGTGACGGAAGTTCTCGGTCAGATGCAGCGCCAGCGACCCTTCGAGGATGCGGGCGGCCACGGACACCGCGGACTCACGGAACAGCAAGAAAATGCCCCCAGGCAGCACGAAGAAGACTCGTGCGGGTGGGGGCATGTCCTCCGGTGTCCACCGCGCGCTCTCGCGAGGCGGATCAGGAAGCCCGTCGGGCCGCTGAGATGGTTCGGCGCCAGTTTAGGTCACCGTCAGGTGTCGGCGTCAGATGCGTTTTCTGCTCCAAGCGTTCGCCTCGGCCACCAGCGAACTCAGCAGCTCGGCTCGGGTCTTGGGTGGAACCCGGCTCGCGTCGGCTCCCTTCGTGATCACCTCCGCGAGCTCGTGCGCCACGGGGGCCGCGCACACTCCGAGGTGGACGAGCGCGTACGTCGGCTCCTCCTCCCGCTCGTCCGTCCACGGGGTGCGGATGTCCATCGCGGGGAGCTGGATGCCTGCCCTGCTGAGTGCGGATGCCAGGGCGTCGCGCGCGGCGAGGGCTTCCTCGATCTTGTGGTTGCGGGGTGGGGTGGGGGGCACGGTGTCCGTCCGTCCTGTCGGTGTCGTCCTGCCGAATCCGTCCACCCGGCTGCGCTTGCTGAATTACTCTGCGTAGTCCGGGCGTTACGCATCATGTGCCCGGACGTGGTCGATCGTCCTGTGGGTGGGCTTGTGCTTCCCCGTCGTACGGAACTCGTTCCACACCTTCCACACCCAGCACCTGAACGTCTCGGAGGGGAGTCCGCCGTATGCCGCAACGTCGCGTCATCACCGGTCGCAGTCAGGAACCTCGTCAGCGGTTCGCGGAGGAGCTCCGAATCCTGCGTACGGGGAGCGGGAGCAGCCTGCGGCAACTCGGTGAACGGCTCGGCTGGGACTGGTCCCTCTTCGGGAAGATGGAGAAGGGGGAGACCCTTGGCAGTCCTGAGGTCGTGCAAGCCCTGGATCAGCACTACGGGACACCCGGACTGCTGCTCGCCCTTTGGGAGTTGGCCGCCGGTGACCATACGCAGTTCCGTGAGCGGTATCGCCGGTACATGGCCTTGGAGTCGGAGGCGGTGAGCCTGTGGCACTTCGCGGTGAGTGTTCTGCCGGGTCTTCTGCAGACGCCGGGGTATGCGCGTGAGGTGTTGGTGGCCGGTGGGCTGCGGGGGAAGGAGCTTGAGCAGCAGGTCGAGGCTCGGATGGGGCGGCGGGAGTTGCTGGAGGGGGAGGATGCGCCGCCGTTTCGGACCATCCTGTCGGAGGCGGTGCTGCGGACGCCCTTGCGGGACGCGGAGGAATGGCGTCGGCAGCTTGAGTACCTGGGAGAGGCCGCTGAGAGGCCCCATGTGACGGTCCATGTGCTTCTGCAGAGTGCGGGATTGCATGGCCTCATGAGCGCCGACATGTGGTACCTGCTCCTTCCGGAGGGCAGGACAGTCGCGTATACCGAGAATGGGTACCGGGGCGAACTCATCGAAGAATCCGGCCCGGTTGTGCGTTTGCAGAAGACGTACGATGCGGTGCGCGACCTGGCGCTCACCCCGGCGGAGTCGCGCAAGTTCATCCTGCGGATGTTGGAGGAAGCAACGTGCGAGCCATCGACCTGAGCGCCGCCTCTTGGAGGAAGAGCAGCTACAGCAACCAGGACGGCGGCGCCTGCCTCGAAGTCTCCGACGGCTTCGCCGCCCTCGTCCCCGTCCGGGACAGCAAGGTCATGGACAGTCCCGTCCTCGTGTTCCCGGCGTGCCGCTGGTCCGCCTTCGTTTCCGCGCTCAAGGGCGGAACAATGGACTCATGAGCATCGTAAAGATCAACGTCCTCACCGTCCCCGAAGAGCAGCGCGAGACCCTGGAGAAGCGGTTCGCCGCGCGGGCCGGGGCCGTGGAGGGGTCGGACGGGTTCGAGTGGTTCGAGCTGCTGCGGCCGGTGGAGGGGACCGATCAGTACCTCGTGTACACGCGGTGGCGGAGTGAGGAGGACTTCCAGAACTGGATGTCCGGGCGGGCCCAGGCTGCGCACGGGGGCGGGGGTGCCCAGGCCGGAGAGGGCGAGCGGCCCAAGCCTGCCGCTACCGACGCCACCCTGTGGTCCTTCGAGGTCGTGCAGCAGGCCGCGCCCAAGCAGGACTGACGTCCTCCACCTGTTCAACCTCGCAGCGAGCGGCGTGAGACGCCGGCCAGGTGGCGGAGGAACACCTCCCTCGCCTCCGGCGTCAGCGTGCGCAGGGCGACCAGTGCGGTGATCGCGACGTCGCATAGTTCGGACTGGACGTCCTCCCAGGTGTGGGTGACGCCCTTACGGGGGTTCTGGCCCGTCGCGCCGATCACCGCCTGGGCGACCTCACCGACCTCCTCCGACAGCTTCAGCATGCGCAGGAGCAGGCCTTCGCGGTCGCCCAGGGGCTGGTTCGCCTCCAGCCAGCGCCACTGGCCGTCGATGGCAGACCAGATGTCCGTGTCCGCGGGGGGCTCCTCAGCAGTCATGGAGCCACCCTGCCCAGCGGGGCTACTCCTCGAACAACGCCTCCTGCTGCCCCTCCTTCTCCTGCTCCGCCTCCCGCAGCCTCTTCGTCCGCAGCCCCACCACCACCGCGGTGGCCGCCGCCGTCACCCCCAGTGCCGTAGGGACCATCCAGCCCCGGTCGAAGACGTGCCTGAACGCGTGGTCGAGGGAGAGGCGGCCGGGGCCGGTGATGGCCAGGCCGGTGGTGGCCAGGGCGAGGGACGCGGCGTATTCGTAGCCGCCCTCCTGGGCGAAGAAGCCGTTCGGTACGTGCACCGTCGCCGCGCCCGTCATCGCGCCGGCCGCTGCCGCACCCGCCGCCGGGGTGGCCAGGCCCAGCGCCAGGAGGGTGCCGCCGCCGGCCTCGGCCAGGCCCGCCGCCATCGCGCTCGCCTTGCCGGGCTTGTAGCCGACGGACTCCATGAAGTGGCCAGTGCCCTCGATGCCGTGGCCGCCGAACCAGCCGAACAGCTTCTGGGCGCCGTGCGCGGCCAGCACACCTCCCGTACCCAGTCGGAGCAGCAGCAGGCCCAGGTCTCGTCGGTCGTATGCGGTCACGGTCACTCCTGAGGTGTCAGCAGGAACAGGTCCCCTCCCGCGTTTCCACCGTCGCACCGCCCACACCCGCCGGCCGTGCCCGAAGCCGCCGATCGAGTGGCGGGCCGAGTGGCGGAGCCGGGTGGCGGGCCGAGTGGCGGGGCCAGGGGAGCGGTGTGAGCGTGGCCGGTATGACGATTCAGACCGCCCGACTCAGCGACCCGGCCGTCCGTGCCTTCGTCGCCGCCGTCAACGCCCACGACCGGGACGCCTTCCTGGAACTGCTCACGCCCGACGCGACGATGTCGGACGACGGCTCCGACCGTGATCTCACCGAGTGGATCGACCGCGAGATCTTCTCCTCCCACGGTCACCTCGACGTCGACAACGAGTCCAACGGCGGCCGCGTCCTCCTCGCCCGCTACAGCAACGACAGCTGGGGCGAGATGCGCACCCGCTGGAGCTTCACCGTCGCGGACGACGGCCGTATCTCCCGCTTCGAGACCGGCCAGGCGTAACAAGTAGTGCCTCCCAATACCGCGCACCCCCCTTGCCTTGAAGTGCGCTTCAACTCCTAGCGTCCCCGCCCATGGAGACCAACAGGACACTCGGACGCAGCGGTATCGCCGTCAGCCCCCTCGGCTTCGGCTGCTGGGCCATCGGCGGTGAGTGGCAGGACCTCGACGGGCAGCCCCTCGGCTGGGGCAAGGTCGACGACGACGAGTCCGTACGGGCGATACACCGCGCCCTCGACCTCGGTGTCACTTTCTTCGACACCGCCGACGTCTACGGCACCGGGCACAGCGAGCGGGTGCTCGGCCGTGCCCTGGGCAAGCGGCGGGACGATGCCGTCGTCGCCACCAAGTGGGGCAACCTCTTCGACGAGCGCGCCCGCACCCGCACCGGCCAGGACGCTTCCCCGGAGCACGCGCGCAGCGCCCTCACCGCGTCCCTGGCCCGCCTCGGCACCGACTACGTCGACCTCTACCAGCTGCACCTCTCCGACGCCCACCCCGAGCAGGCGGCCCGCCTCCGCGAGGCCTGCGAGGAGTTCGTACGGGAAGGGCTCGTACGGGCTTACGCGTGGAGCACCGACGATCCGGAGCGTGCCGCCGTGTTCGCGGAGGGGGAGCACTGTGCGGCCGTGCAGCACGCACTCAACGTCCTTCAGGACGCGCCCGGCATGGTTGCGCTGTGCGAGGAGCTCGGGCTCGCCAGCATCAATCGGAGCCCGCTGGCCATGGGGCTGCTCACCGGAAAACACCACGGAAAGCACCACGGCGGGCGCGACACCCTTCAGGAGGGGGACATCCGCAGTCGGCCGCCGGCCTGGTTGCAGGGGTTCGGTGACGGGTCCGGGGCCGATCCGGCCTGGCTCGCCCGGGTCGACGCGCTCCGGGACGTCCTCACCAGCGGCGGTCGTACGCTCGCGCAGGGTGCCCTCGCCTGGCTGTGGGCGCGCAGCCCGCGCACCGTGCCGATTCCGGGCTTCCGGTCGGTTGCGCAGGCGGAGGAGAACGCGGGGGCGATCGAGAAGGGGCCGCTCACCGCGGATCAGATGGCCGAGGTCGAGGACCTGCTCGGACCCCGGGGCCAGTAGCACCTCTTGGCACCCTCGCCCACTTGGGTTGCAGCCGTTCCACGGTCCGGTGCGCATCTCGCGGTCCTACGCGAGGTCCACCCCCATCCGGGGCCGTGGAACGACTGCCTCCTCCCCCTCGGTTTGGTTCGCGGATCCCCGTGTTCCAAGTGTGAAGTTCTGGTGGAGGAGTGCTGATCATATGCCCACGACCCGCCGTAAGGGTACGGAAGGAACGGTTCCAATTGTGTAGATTGAAGATTTGACGGTCTCAGCCGCGCCCCACATACGGCATCGCCGTCGCCAACACCGTCGCGAACTGCACGTTCGCCTCCAACGGCAGCTCCGCCATGTGCCGAACCGTGCGCGCCACATCCGCCACATCCATCACGGGCTCCGGCACGACCTCGCCGTTGGCCTGCAACGCGCCGGTTCCCATCCGCGCGGTCATGTCCGTGGCCGCGTTGCCGATGTCGATCTGGCTCACGGCGATCCGGTACGGCCGCCCGTCCAGGGAAAGGGACTTGGTCAGGCCGGTCAGGGCGTGCTTGGTGGCCGTGTAGGCGACCGAGTGCGGGCGGGGCGTGTGCGCGGAGATCGAGCCGTTGTTGATGATCCGGCCGCCCTGTGGGTCCTGCTCCTTCATCTGGCGGTACGCCGCCTGCGCGCACAGGAACGCCCCGTTGAGGTTGGTGTCCACCACGTGCCGCCAGGCGTCGTAGGGCAGCTCCTCGACCGGCACCCCGCCCGGTCCGTTCGTCCCCGCGTTGTTGAACAGCAGGTCCAGCCGCCCGAAGCGTTCGCGCACGGCGGTGAACAGGGCGGCCACGTCGTCCGGTTGTGACACGTCGGCGCGTACGGCGAGTGAGGCGGCCTCGGGTGCGAGTGCCGCCGTCTCCTCCAGTGTGCCTGGGCGCCTGCCCGCGAGCGCCACCGACCAGCCCGCGCGCAGCAGCTCCACGGCCACCGCACGGCCGATGCCGGAGCCCGCACCGGTCACCACCGCGATCTTCCCCGACTGTTCGATCGTTCCGTTGGCATTCATGGGGCCGCAGCGTACGGGGCGCCGGGGAGCCGAGGCTCAGGCCGGTGTGAGTTCCTCCGTGGTGTCCTCGCCGGGGTAGCGGACGCCGATGTGGTCGCGTATCGCGTCGAGCGTCCGCATCACGGCGAGGGTGCCGTCCAACGGGACGACGGGGGACTCGGTCTCGCCGGCCCGCAGGGCGCGCATGACCTCGCGGGCCTCGTGGCGGAAGCTGTTGCGGGGGCCGTCGGCCGGGTCCGCCACGAACTCCTCCGGGTCCTTGCCGTCGCGGTGCAGTACGAAGCGGTCCGGGTAGAAGAAGCCGTTCGGGATGTCGATGCGGCCCTGCGAGCCGGTCACGTACGCCGTGTTCGACGTGCCGCCGACGATGGAGCAGTGCACCGAGGCGATCGCGCCGCCCTCCCACGAGAGCAGGGCGCCCGTCTGGAGGTCGACACCCTCGTCGGACAGGACCGCCCGCGCGGTGACGTCGGCGGGCTCGCCGAGCAGGAGCTGGGCGAAGGAGACCGGGTAGACGCCCAGGTCGAGCAGGGCGCCACCGCCCTGGGCCGGGTCGCGCAGCCGGTGCGAGGGCGGGAAGGGACCGGCGAGGCCGAAGTCGGCCTGGACGGTACGCACCTCGCCCACGGCGCCGTCCTCGACCAGTGCCTTCAGGCGCCGGACGAGGGGATTGCAGTACATCCACATGGCTTCCATCAGGAAGCGCCCGTGCTCCCGCGACAGCGCGACCAGTTCCTCGGCCTCGCGCACGTTGAGCGTGAACGGCTTCTCGCACAGCACGTTCCGCCCGTTCGCCAGGCAGAGTCCGGCGGCGGCACGGTGCGTGGAGTGCGGGGTGGCGACGTACACGACGTCGACGTCCTCGTCCCGCGCGAGCGCCTCCCAGTCGCCGTACGCGCGGGGGATGCCGAACCGGTCGGCGAAGGCCTTAGCAGTGTCCTCCCGCCTCGATGCCACCGCCACGACGTCCGCGTCGGGCAGGTCGACCAGGTCCGCCGTGAACGCGGCCGCGATACCGCCGGTCGCCAGGATTCCCCACCGCACGTTCTCCGCCGTCATCCCCGGCCTCTCCCGCCGTCGCTCATGTGACCATAGGCATTCTGTACGAGCTGAGAGCATAGGGGCGGATCACTGGGAGAGGGAGGGGCACCATTCATGCCGGAGGCTGAGGAGTCCACGGAGTCCACGGCGCCCGTGGCGTCCACGGCGTCCACAGCGTCCACATCGAACGCGTCGCAGACGGCCGACGCGAAGACCGAGCCGAACAAGCCGAACGAGCCGAACAAGCCGAACAAGCCGAACGAGCCGATCGAGTCGTCCGCGCGCACCGCACGCGGCACCGGTCTGCTCGTCACCTTCGTCCTCGGCGGCCTCACCGCCACGCCCCCGCTGGCGATGGACATGTACCTCCCGGCCCTGCCCGAGGTCACCCGCGCCCTGCACGCGCCCGCCGCGACCGTCCAGCTCACGCTCACCGCCTGCCTGGCCGGAATGGCCCTGGGGCAGTTGGTGGTCGGGCCGATGAGCGACAAGTGGGGACGTCGGCGCCCGTTGTTGACCGGCCTCGCCGTGTACGTCCTCGCGACCGTCCTGTGCGTGTTCGCGCCGAGTGTGGAGTCCCTGGTCGCCTTCCGGCTGGCGCAGGGGCTCGGGGGCGCCGCCGGGATCGTCATCGCCCGGGCCGTCGTACGCGACCTGTACGACGGTGTGGCGATGGCCCGCTTCTTCTCCAACCTCATGCTGATCTCCGGCGTCGCCCCGATCGTGGCGCCGCTCATCGGCGGGCAGATCCTGCGGGTGACGGACTGGCGGGGCGTGTTCGTGGTCCTGACGGTCGTGGGTGTGCTGCTGGCCGGGCTGGTGTGGGCGCGGCTCCCGGAGACCCTTCCGGTGGGGGAGCGGCACTCCGGCGGCGTGGGCGAGGCCCTGCGCTCAATGCGGCGCCTCCTCGCCGACCTGCCCTTCACCGGCTACATGCTCGCCGGCGGCTTCGCCTTCGCCGCGCTCTTCGCCTACATATCCGCCTCCCCGTTCGTCATCCAGGAGATCTACGGCGCCTCCCCGCAGACCTTCAGCCTGCTGTTCGGCCTGAACTCGGTCGGACTGGTCGTCGTCGGCCAGCTCAACGGCAAGGTGCTGGTCGGCCGGGTACGCCTGGACAAGGTGATGGCAGTGGGGCTCGGGATCGTCGTCCTGGCCGCGAGCGCACTGCTGCTGATGGCCACCGGTGCCTTCGGAGAGGTCGGCCTGGCCCCTGTCGCCGCCGCGCTGTTCGTGCTGATGTCCGCGATGGGCCTCGCCCTGCCCAACGCCCAGACCCTCGCTCTCCTGCGCACCCGGAACTCCGCCGGGTCCGCGTCCGCTCTTCTGGGTACGTCCTCCTTCCTCATCGGGGCGATCGCCTCCCCGCTGGTCGGGGTCGCCGGGGAGCACACCGCCGTCCCGATGGCCGTCGTCCAACTGGCGGCAGGGGTGGTGGCACTCGGCTGCTTCGTGGGAATGTGCCGTCCCTGGAAGACCGGCGCGGGCGCGGAGGGAGCGGGCAGCTGAGCGCACCGAGACTGCGCAACGACACACCGGAGCGGGCCGGGCTCGACCCGGAGGAGTTGCGGCTGCTGGTCCGTGACGTGCACGACCTCACCACGGGGGAGCCGCCCTGGGCGCCGGGCGCCGTCGTGGTCGCCGGGCGTGGACCGGTGATCGCGGTGGAGGAGGCGGCGGGCTGGGCGGTGCGGTACGCGCGCCACAACCCCGAGACGGGCCGGGGCGTGGAACTGCCGCGCCTGGCCCGGGTGCCGATGACCGTCGACACGCCGTTCGACCTGGCGTCCCTCACCAAGCTGTTCACCTCGGTCGCCGCGGTGCAGCAGATCGAGCGCGGCACGCTGGGGATCGACGCGCGGGTGGGGGCCTATCTGCCGGACTTCCGCGCGGTCCGCGAGTACGGGATCACCGTACGGCAGCTGCTGACTCACACCTCCGGGCTGCCGCCCGAGCTGCCGCTGTACGACTGCCCGGACGACACGGCGCGGCTGGAGATGCTGCGGGGGGAGGCGCCGGTGCGGGAGCCGGGTTCCTCGTACCTGTACTCCGACCTGAACATGCTGATCCTCCAGCACCTGCTGGAACGCCTCACCGGGCGCACCCTCGACGTCCTCGTGCACGACGGGATCACCCGGCCGCTGGGCATGACGTCGACGCGGTTCGATCCCTGCCCCGGCGCGGCGGCGACCGAGGACCAGCGGCGGCCGTGGGCCAAGGTGGACCGGGGGATGCTGCGCGGTGTCGTCCACGACGAGAACGCCTGGGCGCTGGGCGGGGTGGCCGGGCACGCCGGCCTCTTCTCGACGGGGCGTGACCTCGCGGTCTTCTGCCGTACGTTGCTGGCGGGCGGCTCCTACGGGCCCGCCCGCGTCCTCGGCCCCGACTTCGTGGAGCTGATGCTGACCCCGCCGGGGCTGGGCTTCGCCGTCGACCAACCGTGGTTCATGGGGGAGCTGGCGGGGCGGGGGGCCGCCGGTCATACGGGGTTCACGGGGACGTCCCTGGTTCTCGACCCGGCGACGGACACGTTCCTGGTCCTGCTGACCAACAGGGTCCATCCGCATCGGGGGGTGCCGGACAGCCGCCCCCGGGCGGGAGCGGCGACTCGGGTGGGGCGGGCGGTTCGGGGGGCTTGAGCCGGCTTGCGTGGTGCGGGCGGTCGGGGGGGCTTGCGCCGACTCGCGTGGTGGGCGTCGCCCCGCCGGTGCGCACCCGCGGGTCCCCGGGGCTGCGAGAATCGGGGCGTGAACGTTTCCGTGTCTGTTGCCGAGAGTCTGCGTGGGGCCCTTGCCGGGCTGCTTGACGGGGTTCCGCCCAGGCAGGCCGCCGGGGCCGTGGAGCGGCTCATCGCCAACTATCGCGGGGCCACGCCCACGGACGCGCCGATTCTGCGGGACCGGGCCGATGTGGCCGCCTACGCCGCCTACCGGATGCCGGC
Organism: Streptomyces sp. NPDC048751; assembly: GCF_043198595.1. Taxonomy (NCBI): domain Bacteria; kingdom Bacillati; phylum Actinomycetota; class Actinomycetes; order Kitasatosporales; family Streptomycetaceae; genus Streptomyces; species Streptomyces sp. NPDC048751. The sequence continues at coordinate 66,768 of NZ_JBICUX010000009.1, read as the reverse complement.
GACCTTCGAGGCGGTGCGGGCCGCGTTGGAGGCGTTCGCCGAGGCCGTGCCCGGGTGGGTGCCGGGCAGTCATGTGGACGTCGGGGGTGGGACGGGGGCCGCGACCTGGGCGGTCAGTGCCGTATGGGACGGGGAGCGGCCCGTGACCGTGCTCGACTGGGCCGAGCCCGCGCTCGCCCTCGGGCGGGAGATCGCCGGCGCCAATCCGGCGCTGAGCGGCGCCCGGTGGCAGCGTGCCCGTATCGGGGCGGGGCTCAGCCTCGACCGTGCCGACCTCGTCACCGTTTCGTACGTTCTCAATGAGCTCACCCCGGCCGACCGGGGTGCCCTGGTCGATGCCGTCGCCGCTGCCGGGCAGGCCGTTGTGATCGTCGAGGCCGGTACGCCTGACGGGTACGCCCGTGTCATCGAGGCCCGGGACCGGCTGATCGGCGCCGGTTTCCATGTCGCGGCCCCCTGCCCGCACAGCGCCGCCTGTCCCATCGTCCCCGGGGCCGACTGGTGCCACTTCTCGGCCCGGGTCAGCCGTTCCTCCCTGCACCGGCAGGTCAAGGGGGGCTCTCTCGCCTACGAGGACGAGAAGTTCAGCTACGTCGCCGCCAGTCGGGCCCCCGTGCTTCCGGCCGCCTCCCGTGTCGTCCGGCGGCCCCAGATCCGTAAGGGGCAGGTCCTGCTCGATCTGTGCGAGGCGGACGAGCGACTGACGAAGGCGACCGTCACCAAGCGCCACGGTGATCTTTACAAGGCGGCCAGGGACGCCGACTGGGGCGATCCCTGGCCGCCGGCCGAGCGCTGACTCCGACGTTCACCGCTGGTTCTCGCGCCCTTCCTGGAGTTTGCGCAGCAGTTCCCGTTTCTGGGTCCCGGGGTCGGTGGCGCCGCCCACACGGCCGTTCCTGCCACCACCCCTGAGCGCCTTGCGGCCGAGGTTCTTCCGAGTGCCGCCGACACCCAGCATGTTTCCGTTTCCGCCTCGCGTCATCACGGTCTCCCTTCGCCGAAGTGAGTGACGAGACGTATCGTCTCGTATCTACGGTCACCACTATTCGGCGAGACGTTCCGTCTTGTCAACCTGATAAGTTCGCACCATGGCCGCTCAGAAGTCCGCCCCCGACACCACCCGCCGCAGCGAGAAGTCCCGCCGCGCCATCTACGCCGCCGCCCTCGAGCTCGTCGCAGAGGTCGGCTATCCGAGGACCACGATCGAGGGAATCGCCGCCCGCGCCGGCGTGGGCAAGCAGACGATCTACCGTTGGTGGGGGGCGAAGGCCGACGTTCTGCTGGAGGCGTTCCTGGACCTCGGCGAACAGGCGGCGCGGGACGCGGGGAAGTCGGAGCGGGAGCCGTACGTCATCCCGGACACCGGCGACCTCGCCGCCGACATCAAGGCCGTGTTGCGGGCCACCGTCGACCAGTTGAAGGATCCCCGGTTCGAGGCGCCCGCCCGGGCCCTGGCGGCCGAGGGCGTGGTCAACGAACAGGTCGGCCGCGAGTACATGGCCAAGCTCATGGAGCCGTCCATCCAGCTGTACGTCGACCGCCTGCGCTCCGCCCAGGAGGCCGGTCAGGTCCGCCCCGAGATCGACCCGCGCATCGCCCTCGAGTTCTTCATCTCCCCGCTGGCCCAGCGCTGGCTCCAGTACACGGGCCCGATCTCCTACGAGTACACCGACACCCTCGTCGACTACGCGCTGCACGGTCTCGCCCCGCGCTGAACGGTCCCCAAGGCACGGTCTCGCCCCGCGTCGGCCCCCACCTCACGGCAAAGCGGCCGATGGGAGTCCCCGGTATGTCTTGTCTCACCCACCCCGGATGTCGGCTCCGGCCCCCAGGAACGCAGGATGGTGGGACCATGGGGCATGCTGTCCGCACCACAGCGAGGCGAGGGGATAGATGAGCGCGGAGTTCGGCGGCCGAACCGGCCGGCAGGGCAAACTCTCCCAGTGGCTGCGGGGACGCCGCCCCAAGGAGGTCACCGGCGACGGTGGTCGTGAGGCCCTGCTGGTCGCCGCCGCCGAGGCGGGGCTTCCGCTCGCGCCCGCCGCGTATCCGGCGCCCGGCCATCGGTGCTCGTGTGACCGCGTCGGCTGTCCCACGCCCGCCCGGCACCCGGTGTCGTTCGCCTGGCAGACGCAGTCCACCACCGACCGCGCCCAGATCGAGCGGTGGGCCCGCAACCAGCCCCAGGCCAACTTCATCACCGCCACCGGCATGGTGCACGACGTGCTCGACGTGCCCCTGGAGGCCGGTCGGGAGGCGCTGGAGCGGCTGCTCGGCGCGGGGGTCGAGGTCGGGCCGGTCGCCGAGAGCGACGACGGGCGGATGCTGTTCTTCACCTTGACCCGTGGTACGCCCGAGGACGAGGACGAGTGGTGGCCGTGCGAACTGGACTGTCACCCCGAGACGATGGACGAGCATCCCGGGCTTCGGTGGCACTGCCGGGGCTCGTACGTGCTCGTGCCGCCCGCTCGGTTGCCCGGTGACGACGGGGCGTCCGTGCACTGGGTGCGCGGGCTCGAACACCCGCTGCCCGACCCGCTGAGCCTGCTCGAAGTCCTCACGGACGTCGGTGCCCGGCACGCCGGTCAGGAGTCCGACCAGGTGAGCGCGGGCTGGCCCCTGGGGCACTGAGCGCGGCCGTCATTCGCCCTGAGCGCCTGTCAGGCCCTCGATGCGGCCCAGCACCGACACCTTTCCGCCGTCGTACTCCCTGCCCGGGTCCAGGGCCACCTCGTTGGAGACGAACTCCATCGTGAGGGACTGCTTGATCTCGCCCTTGGTCAGCGCCCGCACGTTCTTGTTCGGCGTGGGGACCGACGTGCCCGACGCGGCCGTCTGCTTGACGTAGTGGTGCGTGGTGAAGAACACCAGCGCGCCGCCGTCCTTCGTGCGCAGTGCCAGGGGCGCGTAGTCGCCGCTCGTCAGCGGCTCGTCGACGTACTGCGTCGCCAGGCCCGGCCTGGTGGCGTTCTTCTGCCGCTCCGCCCGCCACGCGCTGGTGTGCGTACCGCTCGCGAAGGTGCTGCCGCCGTTCTTGAGGTAGGTCGCGTAGTCGTCGCTCAGGTTCTTCGGTGCCACGGCGAGTTCCGTGGAGTCCGCCGGCACGGCCTCGGCCCAGCCGTCCGCGTCCGTCTTGAACTCCGGTACCGCGTCGGGGGCCACCAGGGTCAGGTACGACACCTGCCAGGGCTCGGACAGGTCGTCGCGCATGAACACCAGCAACCAGCGGGCGTCGCCGCCCTTGTTGGCCTTGGTGTCGGCGACGAACCAGCGCGGCCAGCCCGCCTTCTTGGGGATCGTGTACTTCGCGTCCGACAACACCAGTGGGGCGTGCGCCGCGTTGCCGCTCGGGCTGGTGGCGTTGCCCGCCTTCAGGCGGGCCGCGTCGATGTCCCCGAGCGCCCCGGTGGTGTAGTCGGCGTCCAGCGAACCGTCATAGGCCTTGTCGGCCGCGTTGTACGCGTTCGTGAACTGCTTCAGTGCCTTGGCGGCCTCGGCCCGCGTGGTGGCCGGGATTGCCTCGCGTTCCCCGTGCACCACCACGCAGCCGCTCGACGTCAGCGACAAAGCGGTCAGTGAGACCGCTATGAGTGCGTTCCGGTCACGCCTGCGGAGCCTTCGAGGGCTGCGATCCCTGGTCATCAGGTGACTTCACCTTCCCCTTCCCGGAGGCGAACCCTACCGGGGCGAGGAAGATCGCGAGCGTCGGGATCAGGTACAGCAGCCACACCGTGACCTGGAGCACGGTCGGATCCGCCTGGAAGTTGAAGACGCCCTTCAGCAGGGTGCCGTACCAACTGTCCGGCGGGATCGTGCCGGTGATGTCGAAGGCCTTGTCGGTCAGGCCCGGGAGCCAGTCGGCCTCCTGGAGGTCGTGGAAGCCGTACGCCAGCACACCGGCCGCGATCACGACCAGCATGCCGCCGGTCCACGTGAAGAACTTCGCCAGGTTGATGCGCAGGGCGCCCCGGTAGAACAGCCAGCCCAGGAGGGCGGCCGTGGCCAGGCCCAGGGCGACGCCGACCAGCGGGCGGGGGGTGCCGTCGCTCGCCGCGTGCACCGACACCCACACGAACAGGGACGTCTCCAGGCCCTCGCGGCCCACCGCCAGGAACGCCGTCGCCACCAGGGCGCCCGTGCCCATGCTCAGGGCCGCGTCCAGCTTGCCGTGCAGCTCGGACTTCAGGTGCCGGGCGGTGCGCCGCATCCAGAACACCATCCACGTCACCAGGCCCACCGCGAGGATCGACAGCGAACCGCCGAGCGCCTCCTGCGCCTTGAACGTCAGCTCCTGGGAGCCGAATTCGAGGACGCAGCCGAAGCCGAGGGCCAGGGCGACCGCGACGCCGATGCCGATCCAGATGGGCCTGATGGCGTCCCGGCGGTCCGTCTTGACCAGGTAGGCGATGAGGATGCAGACGACGAGGCTGGCCTCGAGCCCCTCGCGCAGACCGATCAGGTAGTTGGAGAACACGGGCTACGCCTCCTTGGAGAACAGCGTGCTTCCCCACCAGTCGTCCTTGTCACGGACGCCGGGCGGGACCGCGAAGACCGCCGAACCCACGTGCTGGATGTACTCGTTGAGCGCGTCGGTGGCCAGGTTGCGCTGCACCTGGATGAACCCCTTGCGCACATCCCTCTGGTACGCCAGGAAGAACAGGCCCGCCTCCAGGCGGCCCAGGCCGTCCGTGCCGTCGGTGAAGGAGTAGCCGCGGCGCAGGAGGGTCGCCCCGTGGTTGGAGTCGGGGTGCGCGAGCCGCACGTGCGCGTCGGGCTTCATCGCCTTCAGGAACGGTTCGTCACGTTCCTTGGCCTTGCCCACGGGTGCGCCCTCGCCCTTGTCACGGCCGAAGATGTCCTCCTGCTCCTGCAGGGAGGTGCGGTCCCAGGTCTCGATGTGCATGCGGATGCGGCGGGCGACGAGGTAGGAGCCCCCGGTCATCCACTGCGGGCCGTCCTTCTCGTCCACCCAGACATGCTTCTTCAGGCGGTCCGTCTCCGTGCCCGCGATGTTGCGGGTGCCGTCCTTGAAGCCCATCAGGTTGCGCGGGGTCTGCGCGTCGGGGGTCGTGGACGACGTCTTGCCGAAGCCGAGCTGCGACCAGCGGATGACGACCTTGCCGAAGCCGATGCGGGCGAGGTTGCGGATGGCGTGCACCGCGACCTGGGGGTCGTCCGCGCACGCCTGCACGCACAGGTCGCCGTCGCTGCGGTTCTTGTCGAGGTTGTCGCCGGCGAACTTGGGCAGGTCGACGAGGGCCTCGGGACGCTGCTTCGCCAGGTCGAACTTGCCGAACAGCGACGGGCCGAAGCCGATCGTGAGGGTCAGCCGCGACGGCTTCAGGCCCAGCGCTTCACCGGTGTCGTCCGGCGGTGCCTCCGCGAGGCCGCCGTACGCGCCCTCGCCGACCGCGTGCCCGGCCGTCATCCGGCGGGCCGCCTCGGTCCAGTCCTTCAGCAGCTGGACGAACTCGGCGCGGTCGTCGGTGGTCACGTCGAACGCGGCGAAGTGCAGCCGGTCCTGCACGGGCGTGGAGATGCCCGCCTGGTGCGCGCCGTGGAAGGCTACGGCGGCGCCCGCGTCGGCACCGGCCGGGTCGACGTCGTTGCCGGTACGGGTCATCGCGACCGCCCCGCCGGCCGCGGCGGCGCCGAGCGCGAGCCCGGCCCCGCCCCAGCCGATCAGCGCGCGGCGGGAGGGCGTGGGGGACGTGCTGTCGGTGTCCGTCATGGTCGAGTCCCCTGTCTACTTCGCGACGGCGGCGGCGAGCTTGGACAGCGGCTCCGCGAGCGCGTTGACCGCGTCCGACAGCTCCTTCTGATCCGCCTTGCCGACCTTGTCGTACGAGGTGAAGTCGTAGGACGACTTGTCCGCGCGGTACTTGTCGAGCAGCGTGTTCAGCGTGCCGAACTGCTTGTCCAGCTCGGTGGTCAGCGCCTTGTCGTTCTCCTGCGCGACCGGCTTGAGCAGCTCGTACGCCTTCTGCGCGCCCTCGACGTTGGCCTTGAAGTCGACCAGGTCGGTGTGCGAGTAGCGCTCCTCCTCGCCGGTGACCTTGCCGGTGGCGACCTCGTCCAGCAGCTCCTTGGCGCCGTTGGCCATGGAGGTCGGGGTGATGTCGGCCTTGCCGACCCGCTTCTGCCAGTCCTTCAGGTCGGTGATCAGCTGGTCGGCGAGCTGCTTCTCGCGGTCGCCGATCTTCTTGTCCTGCCAGAGGGCCTTCTCCAGGCGGTGCCAGCCGGTCCAGTCCTTCGCCGGGTCCTGGCCGTCCTCCAGGCCGTCCTCGCGGACGTCGACCTTGGGGTCGATGTCGCCGAAGGACTCCGCGACGGGCTCGGTGCGCTCCCAGCCGATCCGGGAGGGCGCGTAGGCCTTCTTGGCGGCCTCCAGGTCGCCGCCCTTGACCGCCTTGGCGAAGGTCTCGGCCAGCGGCAGCGTCTCGTCGGCCTGGGCCTGCACATAGGTGCGGTACGCGGCGACGGCCTTGTCCAGGCGCGGGTCGCGCTGGGCGGCCTTGCCGCCGGTGACCGTGAGGGTCTGGCGGATGCCGTCGCCCTTCATGCCGGGCTTGCAGGCGATCTCGTACGCGCCGGCCTTGACCTCGGCGGTGACGCGCTGCTTGGTGCCGGCGCCGATGTTCTCGCGCTCGGTGACGACGCGGTCGTCCGGGAAGAGGACGTAGACCTCGGTGACCTTGGAGCCCTTGTTCTCGATGTCGAGCTCTATGTGCCCGGCGGGCACTTCCTTCTTCGACGTCTCGCACTTGTCGTCGGTGGCGGTCACGCTGATCACGTGGTCGCCGTCCTTCGCGCTGCTCTTCTCGGTGCAGCCCGTGACGGCGGTCAGGGCCGCCGCGGTGGCGGCGGCGGTGACGACGGACAGTCTGACGGCACGCATGCGGGCTCCCAGCGGCTGGCTCAAAAAGGTCGTGACAGAGCTCACGAAGGTTGGTGAGGCTCGCCTAACTTATCCGAGGCTTACCTGTGCGATACCCCTGCATGCCGTGATTCACCTCTCATGGACGCTGTAAGAGCGCGAGATGATCACGGTGACGTAAATCGGACACCATGGAAAGGTCAAATAGAGTTCAAAGATCGCGGGGAGTGTTTCAATGCGCGGGTGACTGACTACGACGTGCTCCGCGTCTTCTGCGCGCCGAACGGCGGCTACGGCAACGAACTGGGCGTTGTCCGTGAGGGGTCGACGGTGCCGGAGCGGAGTGACCGGCAGGCCCTGGCGGCCAAACTCGGCTTCAGCGAGACGGTGTTCGTGGACGACCCCGAGCGCGGGATCGTCGACATCTACACCCCCGGCCTGCGCCTGCCCTTCGCCGGGCACCCCTGCGTGGGTGCGGCCTGGCTGCTCGACGTCCCCGAACTCGTCACCCCGGCCGGTGTGCTGGGTGCCCGTCAGGACGGGGAGTTCAGCTGGATCGAGGCGCGCGCGGAGTGGGCCCCGCCGCGCACCCTGCGGCAGTACGCCACCGCCGCCGAGGTCGACGACCTGTCCGTCCCGCCGCCCGGCGAGTGGATCTACGCCTGGGCCTGGGAGGACGAACCCGCCGGCCGCGTCCGCGCCCGCGCCTTCCCCGGCCGTGACGACGGCATCGAGGAGGACGAGGCGACGGGGGCGGCGGCCATGCTCCTGACGGACCAGCTGGGGCGAGCCCTGAACATCACCCAGGGGGCCGGGTCCCAGATCCTCACCGCGCCGCAGCCCTACGGCTGGGTGGAGATCGGCGGACGCGTCTTTCTCGAACGGTAGACGCGGCGGTGGCTACGGCAGCGTGAGGATCTCCGCGCCCGTCGCCGTCACCACCAGCGTGTGCTCGAACTGGGCCGTCCGCTTGCGGTCCTTGGTGACGACCGTCCACCCGTCGTCCCACATGTCGTACTCGTGCGTGCCGAGCGTCAGCATCGGCTCGATCGTGAACGTCATCCCCGGCTGGATGACCGTCGTCGCGTGCGGGCTGTCGTAGTGCGGGATGATCAGCCCGGAGTGGAAGGACGAGTTGATGCCGTGCCCGGTGAAGTCCCGCACCACGCCGTAGCCGAAGCGCTTGGCGTACGACTCGATGACCCGGCCGATGATGTTGATCTGCCGGCCCGGCTTGACCGCCTTGATCGCCCGGTCGAGCGACTCCCGGGTCCGCTCCACCAGCAGCCGCGACTCCTCGTCGACGTCACCCACGAGATACGTCGCGTTGTTGTCGCCGTGCACCCCGCCGATGTACGCCGTCACGTCCAGGTTGATGATGTCGCCGTCGCGCAGCACCGTGGAGTCCGGGATGCCGTGGCAGATGACCTCGTTGACCGAGGTGCACAGCGACTTCGGGAAGCCGCGGTAGCCCAGCGTCGACGGGTAGGCGCCGTGGTCGCACATGAACTCGTGCGCCACCTTGTCCAGCTCGTCGGTGGTGACGCCCGGCGCGATCAGCTTTGCGGCCTCGGCCATCGCCTGCGCGGCGATCCGGCCGGCGACCCGCATCGCCTCGATCGTCTCGGGGGTCTGCACCTCCGGCCCGGTGTACGGCGTCGGCGCGGGCTTGCCGACGTACTCGGGGCGGCGGATGTTTCCGGGCACGGAACGGGTGGGGGACAGCTCCCCCGGTACGAGCAGCGACTGGGCAGACATGCCAGCGAGTCTATCGAGCGGGTATGGGGGAACATGTCGGTGGCGAGAGGAGCTGGTCATGTCCCTGTTCAAGAAGCGGACGGTCGGTAAGCCGGGCGAGTGGTACTACTGCCTGGAGCACAAGAAGGTCGAGGAGGGGCCGGAGTGCCCCGCCAAGGACCGCTTCGGCCCGTACGCCTCCCGTCAGGAGGCCGAGCACGCGATGGAGAGCGCCCGCGAGCGCAACGTCCAGTGGGAGAACGACCCCAAGTGGCACGACGCGCCGACGGGTGACCAGCGCGGGGACTGATCACGCGGGTGAGGCGGGGGCGGCCGCCTCGCGCCGTTCCCGCAGCCGCACCGCGTGCTCGTTCGTGCGGACGTCGTACGTCAGCGCGTGGTCTGGCGCTGGCGGGGTGTGCGTGGCCGGGGTCGGGCGGGGTGCGCGCGGCCTGGCGCTGACGGGGTGCCGCCCGCGCCCATCTCCCCCACTCTCGCTCTCGGCTTCGCTCGAGCGGGGGGACCCCCACGCCCCGGCGGCACGACCGCCCGCACTATGACCTCACCAGCGGGACGGTGGCGGAGCTGTCAGGAGTTCGGCCAGGCGGGACAACCGGTCCCGGAAGCCGCGGGCGGCGGGCCTGGCGTTCTCGCCGGCCGCCGCGCTCACCAGGTGCTGCACGGTGTCGAGGTCCAGCTCCGCCCCCTCCGGCACCGCGAGCGCCTCGTGGGCCATGCCGGCCAGCTCACCCTCGCCGGGGCCGAGCGCCAGCACGGTCACCCCGGCGCGGCGGGCGTCGTGCACCCGTTCCAGCAGGGGAGCGGCGGGCCCCCGCGGGGCCACCACCAGCAGGGTCTCGCCCCGTCGGGCCGCCTCGATCCGCCCGGGCCCGACCGCGAGGTGCGCGGGATCCGAGGGGCGCGCGTGATGTCGTACGAGCGTGGGCGCGAGCTCCGGCGTCCCCGACCACGCGGCCTCGTCCGTCAGATGCGCCGCCAGGTGCCACGGCTCGTACTCCGGTGTTCCCACGAGCAGCAGGCCACCCCCGTGGGACACCACGGACCCGCGTAACGCCCCCGCGAACCGCCGCGTGGCCCCCAGCCACTCCGTCCCGGCGAGCACCTCACGCAGCAACGCGACTCGTACGGCGTCCATGCGCCCGCATACTGCCGTAACCGGCCACCGTTGACCCCGCGTTCACGCCGAATTCGCCCGACGTGGGGAGGGCCCGCCCATGACCGAGGCATCTGAGGCATCCACGTCCGAGGCGTCCACGCCCGACGCGTCCGTCCCCTTCCGCGCAGGCCTTGAGGGCTACGCGAGCTTCCGGATCCCGGCCGTCGTCGCCCTGCGCTCCGGGACCCTGCTCGCCTTCTGCGAGGGCAGGGTCGACTCACGGAACGACTTCGGCCACATCGACATCGTCCTGAAACGGTCCGCCGACGGCGGCCGCACCTGGGGCCCCCTCCAGGTCGTCGCCGAGAACGGCGACGCCCTCGCGGGCAACCCCGCCCCCGTCGTCCTCGACACCGGCCGGATCCTGCTCGTGCACGTCCGCAACGCGGCCCTCGCCACCGAGGAGGCCATCCGGCGCGGCGCGGTCGGCCCGGCCGACGGCCGCCGTGTGTGGGTGCGGCACAGCGACGACGACGGGCTCACCTGGTCGGCCCCGCGAGAGATCACCCCACAGGTGAAGCGCGAGGAATGGCGCTGGTACGCGACCACCCCCGGTCACGCCGTCCAGTTGAGCACCGGCCGGATCGTCGTCCCCGCCAACCACTCCCTCCCCCCGGCCGACGGGGACAACGGCACCGAGGGCCGTTACAACGGCGGCCACTGCCTGCTCAGCGACGACCGGGGCGAGACCTGGAGCATCGGCTACGTCGACGACAACCCCGACAACTACATCAACGCCAACGAGACCACCGCCGCCGAACTCCCCGACGGCCGCGTCTACTTCAACACCCGCAACGACTCCCCGTCGCCGGGCACCCGCGCCGACGCCCACTCCGCCGACGGCGGCCGCACGCTCGCCAAACCCTTCCGCCCCCAGGCCGGCCTGACCGCCCCCGTCTGCCAGGCGAGCGTCCTGCAGCTCCGCGACCCCGACCTGCTCCTCTACTCGGGCCCCGCCGACCCCGGCTCCCGCGCGCTGATGACCATCCGTGTCTCCACCGACGGCGGCACCACCTGGCGCCCGGCGTTCACGGTGGACGGCCTGCCCGCCGCCTACTCCGACCTGGTACGCGTCGACGCCGACACCGTGGGGCTCCTCTACGAGACCGGCGACTTCGGCGCGTACGAGACGATCACCTTCCGGCGGGTGCCCGTGAGCCGCCTCACCTGAGCGGAAGGCGGCGCGCGTGCGCACGTACAGTCGGGCCATGACCTCTACCGACAGTGCACAGCAGTCCACCGGCACCCCGGCCAAGGCCCCCGCCAAGGACCCCTGGGACCTCCCCGACGTCTCCGGGCTCGTCGTCGGCGTGCTCGGCGGGACCGGGCCGCAGGGCAAGGGCCTCGCCTACCGGCTCGCCCGGGCCGGGCAGAAGGTGATCATCGGCTCGCGGGCCGCCGACCGCGCCCAGGCCGCCGCCGACGAGCTCGGGCACGGCGTCGAGGGCGCCGACAACGCCGAGACCGCGCGCCGCAGCGACATCGTGATCGTCGCCGTGCCCTGGGAGGGCCACGGCAAGACCCTGGAGTCCCTGCGCGAGGAACTGGCCGGCAAGCTCGTCGTCGACTGCGTCAACCCGCTCGGCTTCGACAAGAAGGGCGCCTACGCGCTGAAGCCGGAGGAGGGCAGCGCCGCCGAGCAGGCCGCCGCCCTGCTGCCGGACTCGCGAGTGACCGCGGCCTTCCACCACCTGTCGGCGGTCCTCCTCCAGGACCCGGAGATCGAGGAGATCGACACCGACGTGATGGTGCTGGGCGAGGAGCGCGCCGACGTGGAGATCGTGCAGGCGCTGGCCGGCCGCATCCCCGGAATGCGCGGCATCTTCTCGGGGCGGCTGCGCAACGCCCACCAGGTGGAGTCGCTGGTCGCGAACCTGATCTCGGTGAACCGGCGCTACAAGGCACACGCGGGGCTGCGGGTCACGGACGTCTGAGGGATGGGGGACACTGGTGGCATCGGCGGCGCCGAGTGCCGCCGACCGTGTCGAGCAGTGCCCGCAGTGTCCCCCGACAGGAGCCCACCCCATGCCCCCGTTGCCCCCACCCGGCCCGGCCCGGCGACTCGCCGTCTACGCCTTCGTCGTCTGCGCCCTCGCCGTGGCCGCGGCGGTCGTGTCCTTCGTCCAGGGCAGCTGGCTGGGCGTCGTATGGGTGCTGCTGGCGGGGCTGTCGTCCAACATGTGCTGGTACTACGTCAAGCGCGGCAGGGCATCCCGGCAGGGCCGCTCCGTCACGGGCTGACCGAGCAGAACTCGTTCGTGCCCTGCCAGAACCGGAAGAGTTCCTGACCGCAGTACGTGTCCAGCTGGGTGATCCCGAGGCCCTTCAGGATCGAGTCGATCACGTCGAAGAACGCGGAGTTGATCGAGGGCACCCACAGCAGCGCGAACACGAACAGCAGGCCGAACGGTGCGAACGGCTCCACCTGGCGCCTGATGTTGTACGACAGCCAGGGCTCGATCACGCCGTAGCCGTCCAGGCCGGGCACCGGCAGGAAGTTCAGGATCGCCGCGGTGACCTGGAGCATGGCGAGGAAGCCGAGGGCGTAGCGGAAGTCCGTCGGTACGCCGTCCAGCGCGTCAAGCCAGAAGGGGGCGGTGCACACCACGGCGAACAGCACGTTCGTCAGCGGGCCGGCCGCCGAGATGAGGCTGTGGCGCCAGCGGCCCCGGATGCGGCCGCGCTCGATGAAGACGGCACCGCCGGGCAGACCGATACCGCCCATGATCACGAAGATCACGGGGAGCACGATGCTGAGCAGGGCGTGGGTGTACTTCAGCGGGTTCAGCGTGAGGTAGCCCTTCGCGCCGACCGAGATGTCGCCGCTGTGCAGGGCGGTGCGGGCGTGGGCGTACTCGTGGAGGCAGAGCGAGACGATCCACGCCGACGTCACGAACAGGAACACCGCGACGCCGGGCTGCTCGGCGAACCCGGACCAGGTGGCCCAGCCCGTGACCGCGGTGACGGCCAGGATCCCGACGAAGACGGGACTGATCCGCCGGTCGCTGCGGCGGGTGAGGGCGGTGGTCATGGGGCTCCCTGAGCTCTCGGGCACACGGTGGGACTGCCCGACCGTACCGGGCGCACGGGGGAAACGTCTCGGGGTGGGGTGCGGGTTCCTGTCAGGACGGGCCCGGCATTCGGCCCCCGCCCCACCCGCCTCATCCCACCCCGCACCGCGCCGCACCGCCGAAACCCCGTGACCCGCCCCGAGCCCACCGGAGAGAATGAACCCCGTGCGCTATCGCATCCTCGGCACCACCCAGGCACTCCGCACCGACGGCACGCCCGTCACGGTCGGCGGGGCGCGGCTGCGTGCCCTGCTGACCGTGCTGGCACTGCGGGCCGGCCGGACCGTCCCGGCGGGCTTACTGGTCGAGGAGGTGTGGGAAGGGGCCCCGCCCGCCGACGCGCCGGGTGCGCTGCAGGCCCTGGTCGGACGGCTGCGGCGGGCGCTCGGCGCGGAGGCGGTGGCCTCGGTGGACGGCGGCTACCGGCTGGCCGCCGCCCCGGACGACGTCGACCTGCACCGTTTCGAGCGGCTGGCCGCCGACGGCACCCGCGCGCTGGCCGACGGCGACCCCGCGAAGGCGGCCGTCGTCCTCGACGACGCGCTCGCCCTGTGGCACGGCCCCGCACTCGCCGACCTGCCCGACCGTACGACGGAGGCGGCACGCTGGGAGTCCCGGCGCCTCGAAGCGCTCCGCGCCCGCCACACCGCCGCGCTCGGCCTCGGCCAGGCCGAGCAGTCCCTCCCCGAGCTCACCGCCCTCTGCGACGCCCATCCCCTGGACGAGCCCCTCCAGGCCCTCCGCCTGCGCACCCTGCGCGCGGCGGGCCGCACGGCGGAGGCGCTGGCCGCCTACGAGGACGTACGGCATCTCCTGGCCGACCGCCTCGGCTCGGACCCGGGCCCGGAACTCCGGGAACTGCACGCCGAGTTGCTGAGCCCCGCGGAGTCCCGGCCGGAGCCGACGCGGACCGGGCAGTCCGCTGCGGGCGCCGACCCGCGGGAAGCCGGGCGGACGACGGAGGACGCACACGCAGGGCGGGGCCTGCGGCCCCCGCGCCCCAGCAACCTCCGGGCGCGGCTCACCTCCTTCGTCGGGCGGGAGGCCGACATCGAGGCCATCCGGGGGGATCTCGCGGACGCGCGACTCGTGACGCTGCTCGGGCCGGGTGGGGCCGGGAAGACGCGGTTGTCGCAGGAGGCGGCCGAGGAGGTGGGGGACGCGGCGCTGGACGGGGTGTGGCTGGCCGAGCTGGCGCCGGTGGAGGACCCGGCGGCCGTGCCGGAGGCCGTGCTCACCGCGATCGGCGCCCGCGAGACGGTGCTGCACGGCGCCGGCGCCGAGGGCATTCGTGCCGCAGTGCCCGACCGCTACGACAACCCGGTGGAACGTCTCGTCGAACACTGCGCCAGACGCCGTATGTTGATCGTCCTCGACAACTGCGAGCACGTCGTCGACGCGGCCGCCCGCCTGGTGGAGGAGCTGCTCGCCCGCTGCCCCCAGCTGACGGTGCTCGCCACCAGCCGTGAACCCCTCGGCGTACCGGGGGAGTTGTTGCGGCCGGTGGAACCGCTGCCGGAGCCGGTCGCCCTGCGGCTGCTCGCCGAGCGCGGGGCCGCCGCCCAGCCCGGGTTCCGGGTCGAGGACGACCCCGACGCGTGTGCCGAGATCTGCCGACGCCTCGACGGCCTGCCGCTCGCCATCGAGCTCGCGGCCGCCCGGCTCCGCATGTTGACGACGCGTCAGATAGCCGATCGGCTCGACGACCGTTTCCGGTTGCTCACCTCCGGAAGCCGCACGGTCCTGCCCCGTCAGCAGACCCTGCGCGCGGTCGTCGACTGGTCCTGGGACCTGCTCGACGAGGAGGAGCGGGAGGTACTGCGCTGCCTGTCGGTGTTCGCGGGCGGCTGCGACCTCGCCGCCGCGGAGGCGGTCTGCGGGCCGGGCGCGCTCGACGCGCTGGGCTCACTCGTCGACAAGTCCCTCGTCGTGGCCGCCCCCGCGGCCGACGGCACCATGCGCTACCGGCTCCTGGAAACCGTCGCCGAGTACGCCGGCGAGCGGCTCGACGAAGCCGCGCAGCGGGCCTCCGCCGAGCGCGCGCACCTGACGTACTACCGCGAACTCGCCCGCACCACCGACCCGTTGCTGCGCGGCCCCCGCCAGCGTGGCGCCATCGCACGGTTCGAGCTCGAGTACGAGAACCTGCGCACCGCCCTGCGCCATGCCGTCGCCGCCCGCGACGAACAGGAGGGGATCTGCCTCGTCCTGTCCCTCGCCCTGTACTGGCAGATGCGCGACCTGCGCATCGAGGCCCGCAGCTGGTGCGGTGCGGTCATGGAGCTCGGCCCCGACCCGTTCGCGGCCCCGCTCCGCCGCGCCGCCCCCGTCCTCCAGCGCTGCACGGACGTCCCGCCCCCGCTGACCGGCGAACTGCTCCAGGAGGCCCGGCGGGGCGTGCACCTCGCCCATCTCGCCGGGATGGACACCGAGCTGGACGCCTGGCAGAACCCGGCGGCGCAGGCCAAGCTGCGTGCCATCACCCAGGTCTACGAGCCCGGTCTGCCGCAGACCTGCCGCGGGCCGGGCCTGCTCTGGTTCTTCGCCGTGATGCTGACCGGCGACATGGACCGCGTGCGCACGATCATCGACGCCAACGTCCGCACCTGCCGTGAGACGCCCGGCTTCGAGTGGGAGCTCGCCGGCTGTCTGCAGATGCGCGCCAACCTGCTGGCCAACCGCAGCGACTGGGCGGGCGACGCGGCCCGTGACGCCGACGAGGCGCTGGAGATCTTCCGCCGCCTCGGGGACGCCTGGGGCCTCGCCGAGTCCCTCTCCGCGCGTGGCGAGGCCCGTGAGCGCCAGGGCGACCATCTGGCGGCCGCCGCCGACTACGAGGCTGCCGTCGCCGAGGCCGAACGGCTCGGTGCCCGGGCCCAGATGGGGGTGCTCAGGTCCCGCCTCGGCAGCGCGCTGCTGGAGGCCGGGGAGGCAGAGGAGGGCGAACGGATCCTGCGCGAGGTGATCGCCGAGCAGCGGCACGCGGCCAACGAGGCGATGCCCACCGCCCGACTCTTCCTGATCGGCTGGCTCGGCATGACCGACCGCACGGCCGAAGCGCGCGAGCAACTGGCGCTGCTGCGCGAGGAGTTCGGCATCTCCCACTTCTTCGTCTTCGACGCCCTGATCCTGGGCGCGGAGGCCTGGCTGGAGGCGGCCGACGGGCGGTACGAGCAGTGCCTGGGCCTCGCCCGGCGCGCGCTGGAGCGGGCCGACGACATGCTCGCCAAGACCCTCGCCCCGCACATGCCCTCCTCGTACCTGACCCTCGCCGCGATCGCCCTGGCCGACGTCGACGGAGGCAGCCGCGCCGCCGACGCCGCCCGCTGCCTCGGCGCCGCCGCCGGCCTGCTGCCGCCCCAGCACAACCCCTCGCGCCTGGAACGCGAGGTGCGCGGCCGTGCCGTACTGCGCGTCCGGACCGTGCTCGGCGACGCCGCGTACGAGACCGCGTACGCCGAGGGCGGCGGCCTCTCCTTCGAGGAGGCCGCCGCCCTGGTGTGACCGGCGGACGGGGAGCACCCGCACCCGCCGGTCAGCTCTTCGTCCGGAACTTGTGGATCGAGATCGGCGCCATCACCGCCGTGAGCAGCACCGACCAGCCCAGCGTCACCCACAGGTCGTGCGCCACCGGGCCGCCCACCATCAGACCGCGGGCCGCGTCGGCCAGCGAGGACAGCGGGTTGTAGTCGGTGAAGTTCTGCAGCCAGCCGGGCATCGAGCCGGTCGGCGCGAAGATGGAGGAGCCGAACTGGAGCGGCATCAGCACCAGGAAGCCCATGGCCTGCACCGACTGCGCGTTCTTCATCGTCACGCCGAGCGCGAGGAACACCCACATCAGGGCCGAGCCGAACACCACGGACAGCCCGACCGCGGCCAGCAGACCGCCCCAGTTCGTGATGTCGAAACCGACCAGGACGCCGACGATCATCACGATCGTTGTCGCGACGAGCATCCGCATCAGCTCCACCACGATCTTGGCGACCAGCACGGAGCCACGCCCGATCGGCAGCGAGCGGAAGCGGTCCATGACCCCCTTCTGGAAGTCCTCGTTGAAGCCGGTGCCGACGCCCTGGGAGATGTTCATGCCCATCATGGCCAGCATGCCGGGCACCACGTACTGCACGTACGCCTCCTGTCCGCCGCCCAGGGCCTGGCCGATGGAGCCGCCGAAGACGTACACGAACAGCAGCGTGAAGATGATCGGCATGAACACCGCGTCGAACATCGACTCCGGGTCCTGCCGGATCCACAGCAGGTTGCGGCGGACCAGCGCACCGGTGTGCCGCAGGTGGGAGCGGAGCGGGATACGGGCGTCGGCCTTCAGGTCGGGGGTGATGGTGGCGGCGCTCATACGGCGACCTCCTCGCGGGTCTCGGCGGGGGTGGCGTCCTGCGGGGCACTGGCGCGGTGGCCGGTGAGGGACAGGAAGACCTCGTCCAGGCTGGGCAGTTCGGTGGTGATGGAGGCGAGCGTGATGCCGCGCGCGGTGACCGCGCCGACCACGGCGGTCAGTTGCTCGTCGCTGAGGATCGGTACCAGGACGGCACCGCGTTCGACGTCCACGGTCGTGGCGGCGAGCCCGGTGATGCCCAGCTCGTCCAGCGTGGTGGCGAGGGGCCGCAGGTGCACAGGATCGGTCGGGCGGACCCGCAGGGTGCGTCCGCCGACCTTCGCCTTCAGCTCCTCGATCGCGCCGTTCGCGATGACCTTGCCGCGGTCCACGACGGTCAGTTCGGAGGCGAGCTGCTCGGCCTCCTCCATGTACTGGGTGGTGAGCAGGACGGTGACGCCTTCGCCGACCATCCGCTTGACCTCGTCCCACACCTCGTTGCGGGTGCGGGGGTCGAGGCCGGTGGTGGGCTCGTCCAGGAACAGGACGGACGGGTGCCCGATCATCGAGGCGGCGAGGTCGAGCCGCCGCCGCATGCCACCGGAGTACGTGCTCGCCGGTCGCTTGGCCGCGTCGGTGAGCGAGAACCGCTCCAGCAGCTCGTCGGCGCGGGCCCGGGCGTCCCTGCGGGACAGGTCGAGCAGCCGGCCGATCATGTAGAGGTTCTCCCAGCCGGGGAGCTTCTCGTCCACGGAGGCGTACTGCCCGGTCAGCCCGATCACCCTGCGCAGCTGCCGGGGCTGCCGTACGACGTCGTATCCGGCGACGGTCGCCTGCCCGGCGTCGGGGGCGAGGAGGGTGGAGAGGATGCGGACGAGGGTGGTCTTTCCGGCCCCGTTGGGGCCGAGCACCCCCATCACGGTGCCCTCCCGCACATCCAGATCCACGCCGTCCAGTGCCTTGGTCTCGCCGTAGTGCTTGACCATCCCCCGGACGGTGACGGCCACTCCGCGGAGTTCGTTGTCGATTCGCTTCATGGGAAGGACGGTGTCAGCCGCCACCGACAAACGACCTACAGGTCACCGACAGGGGCCTGTAGGCGCCTACAGGCCACCGACACGCCCAGCCCCGTCGCTCCCGAGAAACGGCAAGCCCCGCCGACGGGGGACGGTCGGCGGGGCTGCCTCGGTGCGGTGGTGGATCAGTGGACGGAGTGCTCCTCCTGGGGGAACGTTCCGCCGACGACGTCCTCCGCGAAGGCCTTGGCCGCGTTGCCCATGACCTCGCGCAGGTCGGCGTACTTCTTGACGAACTTCGGCACGCGCCCGCCGGTCAGACCGAGCATGTCGGTCCACACCAGGACCTGCGCGTCGGTGTCGGGGCCCGCGCCGATGCCGACGGTCGGGATGTGCAGCACGCGGGTCACCTCGGCGGCCAGCTCGGCCGGAACCAGCTCGAGGACGACCGCGAAGGCGCCGGCGTCCTGCACGGCCTTGGCGTCGCGCAGCAGCTGCTGGGCCGCCTCCTCGCCGCGCCCCTGGACGCGGTAGCCCATCGCGTTGACGGACTGCGGGGTGAGTCCGATGTGCGCCATGACCGGGATGCCGGACTCCACCAGGAGCTCGATCTGCCGGTGCGAGCGCTCGCCGCCCTCCAGCTTGACCGCGCCGACGCCCGCCTCCTTCACCAGGCGCGTCGCCGAGCGCAGCGCCTGCACCGGGCCCTCCTGGTAGGAGCCGAAGGGCAGGTCGCCGACGATCAGGGCGCGGCTGGTGCCCCGTACGACCGCGGCGGACAGCATGGTCATCTCGTCGAGCGTGACGGGCACGGTGGACTCGTAGCCCAGGTGGCAGTTGCCCGCCGAGTCGCCGACCAGCATGACCGGGATACCGGCCTCGTCGAAGACGGACGCGGTCATCGCGTCGTACGCGGTGAGCATGGGCCACTTCTCGCCGCGCTCCTTGGCGGCGGTGATGTCGCGGACCGTGATGCGGCGAGTGCTCTTGCCCCCGTACAGCGCCTTGCTGCCGTCGGAGGGCTTGTGCTGGGCAGCCGAGAGCTGCGTCATGGCAACGGCTCCTTAACGTCATCTCGAGGCGCCCTGACGGCGTCCCCGGACCGTCTCCATGGTGGCACCTCGTGCCAGGGACGGCTAGGGCACCCCCTGTGAGTTCCGCCCCCTGCGGGTCCCCCGGCGCACGGGGGGTCTACGTAAGGGCTCGGTAAAGTCATTCCAATACGAGACGGTCTCGTATCGAAAGTCGCCTAGTCTGGACCGCATGACTACTCCTGCCGCCCATGCCCCCCGGATACCGGAAGCCGTGCACCGGCGCCGCTGGGCGATTCTCGGCGTGCTGATGCTGAGCCTGTTGATCGTGGTGCTGGACAACTCGATCCTGAACGTCGCCATCAAGACGATCTCCACCCCCGCCCCGACCGGCCTGGGCGCCACCCAGAGCGAGCTGGAGTGGGCGATCAACGCCTACACGCTCGTCTTCGCCGGCCTGCTGTTCACCGCCGGTCTCCTGGGCGACCGGGTGGGCCGCAAGAAGGTCCTGCTGGGCGGTCTCGCCGTGTTCGGCGTCGGCTCCGCGCTGGCGGCCGAGTCCGGCTCACCCGCGCAGCTCATCGCCTTCCGCGCCCTCATGGCGCTCGGTGCCGCCTTCGTCATGCCCGCGACCCTCGCCGTGCTGATGAACGTCTTCGAGCGCGAGGAGCAGCCCAAGGCCATCGGCATCTGGGCGGGCGGTGTCGGCCTCGCCATCGCGATAGGGCCGATCACCGGCGGCCTGCTCCTGGACCACTTCTGGTGGGGCTCGGTCTTCCTCATCAACGTGCCGATCGTGATCCTCGCCATCGCGCTGATGATGTGGCTGGTGCCCGACTCCCGCGACCCGAGTCCCGGCCGTGTCGACCCCGTGGGTGTCGTCCTGTCCGTCGTCGGCCTGGTCCTGCTGGTCTACGGCATCATCAAGGGCGGCGAGCTCGCGGACTTCACGGACGTGACCGTGATGTCGAGCATCGCCGCCGGAGTGGTGATCCTGGCCGCCTTCATCGTGTTCGAGAAGCGCAGCGACCACCCGTCGCTCGACGTCACCTACTTCAAGAACAAGGTCTTCTCGGCTGCGATGGCCGCCATCGCGCTGGTCTTCTTCGCGCTGATGGGCGTGACCTTCTTCTCGGTCTTCTACACCCAGAGCGTGCGCGGCTACTCCGCGCTCCAGTCCGGTCTGCTCATGCTGCCGCTGGCCGCCGCCCAGCTGATCTTCGCGCCGCGCGCCCGGCTCGTCGTGGACCGCTTCGGCAACAAGGCCACCACGACCGGCGGCCTGCTCCTGATCGCCGCGACACTCGGCGCGTTCGCCACGTTCGAGGCGGACACCCCGATCTGGATCCTGGAGGTCGTCTTCTTCCTCATGGGCGCGGGCATGGCCCACATCATGACGCCGACCAGCGTCGTCATCATGCAGGCACTGCCCCGCGAGAAGGCCGGCTCCGCCTCCGCGCTCAGCAACACCTTCCGTCAGGTGGGCGGCGCCCTCGGCATCGCCGTCCTCGGCTCGGTGCTGTCCACGGCGTACCGCACCGGCATCGAGGACAAGCTCGGCGCGCTGCCCGCGGGTCTGCGGGACACCGCCGGCGAGTCCATCGAGGCCACCCTCGGCGTCGCCGCGAAGCTCGGCCCGCGCGGCCAGGCCCTGGTCGACCCCGCCAACGACGCGTTCCTGCACGCCATGCACGTCACCGCGCTGGGCGGTGTGGCCGTGGCGCTCGTCGGAGCGGTCGTCGTCGCGCTGTTCCTGCCGGGCAGGCCCAAGGAGCCCCAGCAGGGCGAGGAGGAGGCCCAGTTGGTGGCCGCGTCCGAGTAAGGGGGCCGGCCACGTAGGACAATGTGCCTTGTCGACCGAAGGGACGGACCGAAGTGAGCCTTGCCGGCAGCCAAGCCTCTCCTGGCACCTCGGGGCGCGGCCGACCCCGCAGTGAGGCCGTCGAACGGTCCATACTCGAGGGCGTCATGAAGCTGCTGGAGGACGGCACTCCGCTCGCCGAACTCTCCATCGAGCGCATCGCCCGCACCGCCGGGGTCGGCAAGGCCACCATCTACCGCCGCTGGAGCGGCAAGGAGGAACTCTTCGCGGACGTCGTGCGCAGCGCCGAGCCCCCGGCCCCCGAACTGCCGGGCACCTCCCTGCGCGACGACCTCGTGGCCCTCCTGGAACAGGTGCGCCGACGCGGGCTGGTGACCCGATCCTCGGCCCTCCTGCACAGCGTGTACGCCCAGATGAAGAGCAGCCCGAAGATCTGGGCCGCCTATCACGCGACGGTCGTCGAGGGGCGGCGCAGGGTCCAGTTGGAGGTCCTGCGCCGCGGACAGCGCAACGGCGAACTGCGCGCGGACGTAGACCTCGAACTGCTGAACGACATCCTGGTCGGGCCCATGCTCCTGCGGACCGTTCTGCATCCCGAGTCCGAGCTGCCGGACGGACTTTCGGAGCAGATCGTCGACACCCTCCTCGAAGGGCTACGACCCGTCAGTTCCCGCTGACCTCGGCCCGCGGCGCGCCTCGACCGGCCGCCGCAGTGTGCGTGTTTCGTCACAGACAGCGCCTCGTCGCGCATGTTCGGAACCCCGAACGCCGACTCGTTCGTCCTCGTGTTGCGTACGGCCGTCATGGGACGGCGGGAACGGAGCCGATCATCCCCTAGGGTCGTAGGGGCACGGGGGAGACGGTGTGCGGGCAAGCAGTGAGGCGAGGTATGGCGCAACAGGCGTACGTGACGGAGACGGACGGCAGCGGCTCGGGTGACGAGCGCAACGGACCCCGGCTTCGGCGCCTGACGCACCGCCTGCTCGCCGACTGGCGGGGTGACCGGCGCATCTGGCGCCGGGGACTGGTGGTCGCCGCGCTCGCGGTGCTGCTCGCCCTGGTCATGCTGATGCACTCGCGCATCCCGAACCGCTTCGGCAACCTCGGCAGCCTCACGGAGACGTTCCTGCCCTGGCTCGGGCTGTTCGTCCCGGTGCTGCTCCTGCTCGCGCTGGTCCGCAGGTCCGCGACCGCGGTGATCGCCGTGGTGCTGCCGGCGATCGTGTGGCTGAACCTCTTCGGCGGGCTGCTCACCGACAAGACGGCCACCGGCGGCGACCTCACGGTGGCCACGCACAACGTCAACGCCGACAACGCCGACCCGTCCGGCACCGCCCGTGACGTCGCCGCCTCCGGCGCCGACGTGCTGGCCCTGGAGGAGCTGACGGCCTCGGCGGTCCCGGTGTACGAGAAGGCGCTGGCGTCGACGTACAAGTACCACTCGGTGCAGGGCACCGTCGGCCTGTGGAGCAAGTACCCGCTGACCGGCGTCGAGCCGGTCGACATCAAGCTGGGCTGGACCCGCGCGATGCGGGCCACGGTGACGGCGCCGGCCGGGCAGGTCGCGGTGTACGTCGCCCATCTGCCGTCCGTCCGCGTGAAGATGGAGGCGGGGTTCACCGCCCGCCAGCGCGACAAGAGCGCCGACGCGCTGGGTGAGGCCATCGCCGACGAGCCCGTGCAGAAGGTCGTCCTGCTCGGCGACCTCAACGGCACCATGAACGACCGCGCCCTGAACGCCGTCACCTCCCAGATGCGTTCCACCCAGGGCGCGGCGGGCAACGGCTTCGGCTTCAGCTGGCCGGCGTCGTTCCCGATGGCGCGCATCGACCAGATCCTGGTCCGGGACATGGAGCCCGAGACCTCGTGGACGCTGCCGGAGACCGGGAGCGACCATCTGCCGGTCGCGGCACGTGTGAAGGTCGACACATCGTCCTGACGCCGCCTGCTGGAATGCCGGGCCGGGGTGAGTTTGTTCCGTAGTTGAACATACGCTGTACGGAACCCGCTCTCTTCTGAAAGGCACAGGCTTCTCCATGCCCTTGGCCCTGCTAGCCCTGGCCGTGGGTGCTTTCGGCATAGGCACCACCGAGTTCGTGATGATGGGCCTGCTGCCCGAAGTCGCGGACGACCTGAACATCTCGATCCCCACCGCCGGTCACCTGGTCTCGGCGTACGCGCTCGGTGTCGTCATCGGCGCCCCGCTGCTCGCCGCGGTGACCGCGCGGATGTCCCGACGCTCGGTCCTGATCGGCCTGATGGGCCTGTTCGTGGCCGGCAACGCGCTGTCCGCGTTGGCCCCCGACAACGGCTGGCTGCTGGCGGCCCGCTTCGTGAGCGGTCTGCCGCACGGTGCCTTCTTCGGCGTCGGCGCGGTCGTCGCGACGACGATGGTCGCGCCCGAGCGCAAGGCCCGGTCCGTCTCGCTGATGTTCCTGGGCCTGACCGTCGCCAACGTCGCGGGTGTCCCCGTCGCCACGCTCATGGGCCAACACCTCGGCTGGAGGGCGACGTTCCTCGGCGTCAGCACGATCGGCCTGGCGGCGATCGCCGCGCTCGCGCTGCTGATCCCGCACGACCACACCCACACCGCCCCCGCCGCCGGACTGCGCGGCGAACTGGCCGCGCTGCGGTCCGTGCCGGTGTGGCTGGCGCTCGGCACCACGGTCGCGGGCTTCGGCGCGCTGTTCTCCGCCTACAGCTACATCACGCCGATGCTGACGGAGTCCGCCGGATACGCCGGCTCCAGCGTGACCGTGCTGCTCGCCCTGTTCGGCGTCGGCGCCACGGCCGGCAACCTGCTCGGCGGGCGGCTCGCGGACCACTCCCTGCGCGGCACGCTGTTCGCGGGCCTGGCGTCACTGGTGGCGGTCCTGGCACTGTTCCCGCTGCTCATGTCCACGACGTGGAGCGCGGCCCTGGCGGTGGTCCTGCTCGGCACGGCCGCCTTCGCCACCGGCTCCCCGCTCCAGCTGATGGTCATGGAGAAGGCGTCGGCGGCCCCGTCCCTGGCGTCCTCCGCCAACCAGGCCGCCTTCAACCTGGCCAACGCCGGCGGTGCCTGGATCGGCGGCCTGGCCCTGTCGGCGGGCTTCGGCGTGACGTCCCCGGCGCTCGCCGGAGCGGGCCTCGCGGTCCTGGGCCTGGCGGTGGCCGGGGCGGCGTACGCGGTGGACCGGCGGCGGGCGCCCGCTCCCGGCCGCGAGCGGATCATCGCGACGCACGTGCCCCAGGAGTCCGAGGCGCTGCACCGCTGAGGCGCACTGCAAGGAGACCACTGTGAGCCACACCACTGAGGCTCACAGCACAGGGGCTCCGCCCGCTCGCGCGGGCGGAGCCCCTGTCTCGGTCCTGCTCCCGCCGGCGTTACACCGACTCCCGCCAGCCGTTCGTGATCGGCAGCCTGCGGTCCTTGCCGAAGCCCTTCGCCGAGATCTTGGTGCCCGGCGGGTACTGGCGGCGCTTGTACTCCGCCGTGTCGACCATGCGGAGGGTCTTGGCGACGAGGGCCGGGTCGAAGCCGGCCGCGATGATCGCGTCGGCGCCCTGGTCGCGGTCGACGTACAGGTCGAGGATCGCGTCGAGGACGGGATAGTCCGGCAGCGAGTCCGTGTCGACCTGGCCGGGGCGCAGCTCGGCGCTCGGGGGCTTGGTGATCGAGTTCTCCGGGATCGGCGGGGTCTGCCCCCGCTCCGCCGCCGCGCGGTTGCGCCACTGGGCCAGCCGGAAGATCGACGACTTGTACACGTCCTTGATGGGGCCGTACGCGCCCACCGAGTCGCCGTACAGCGTCGAGTAGCCCACCGCGAGCTCCGACTTGTTGCCGGGGGCCAGCACGATGTGGCCCTCCTGGTTGGAGATCGCCATCAGCATCGTGCCGCGCAGGCGGGACTGCAGGTTCTCCTCGGCCAGCCCCGTCAGGCCCAGCGAGCCCATGTACGCGTCGAACATCGGCTCGATCGCGACGGTACGGAAGTTCAGGCCGGTCCTGCGCGCCAGCTCCGCCGCGTCGCCCTTGGAGTGTTCCGAGGAGTACTTCGACGGCATCGACACGCCGTACACGTTCTGGGCGCCCACCGCGTCGCACGCGATCGCCGCGACGAGGGCCGAGTCGATACCGCCCGACAGACCGATCAGGACCGACTTGAAGCCGTTCTTGGCGACGTACGCCCGCAGGCCCACGACCAGCGCCGAGTACACCTCCTCGTCGTCGTCCAGCCGGTCCGCGTAGCCGCCGGTGTGCTCCGGCTCGTACGCGGGCAGCGGGTCCTCGGAGAGGATCACCCGGTCGATGCGCAGGCCGTCGTCCACCACGCCCTCGGGCGGGTTCGCCGAGGCAGCGGGCAGGTCCAGGTCGAGGACCACGCAGCCCTCGTCGAACTGCGGCGCCCGCGCGACGACTTCGCCGTGCCGGTCGACCACGATGGAGTCGCCGTCGAAGACCAGCTCGTCCTGGCCGCCCATCATGGCGAGGTAGGCGGTGGTGCAGCCCGCTTCCTGGGCGCGCTTGCGCACCAGCTCCAGGCGGGTGTCGTCCTTGTCGCGCTCGTAGGGGGAGGCGTTGATCGACAGCAGCAGACCGGCCCCGGCGGAGCGAGCGGCCGGGACCCGGCCGCCGTCCTGCCAGAGGTCCTCGCAGATGGCGAGGGCCACGTCGACGCCGTGCACGCGCAGCACCGGCATGGTGTCGCCGGGCACGAAGTAGCGGAACTCGTCGAAGACGCCGTAGTTCGGCAGGTGGTGCTTGGCGTAGGCGAGGACGACCTCGCCGCGGTGCAGCACCGCGCCCGCGTTGCGCGGGGCGCCGGCCGGCTGGCCGAATTTCGGCTGTGCCGTGTCGGAACGGTCGAGGTAGCCGACGACCACCGGGAGCTCGCCGAAGCCCTCCTCGGCGAGCCGGACGGCGAGGGCGCGCAGGGCCGTGCGGGAGGCCTCGACGAACGAGGAGCGCAGGGCCAGGTCCTCGACGGGATACCCGGTCAGCACCATCTCCGGGAACGCCACGAGATGCGCTCCCTGCTCGGCGGAGTGCCGGGTCCAGCGGAGGATCGACTCGGTGTTCCCGGCGAGGTCGCCGACACGCGAATCGATCTGGTTCAGAGCGAGGCGAAGTTGAGGCACGGGCCCAGTCTAGACACCAGTAATCGTCAAAGCGACGCGATGGGGGTGTGGCCCAGCCCACGTGACCGCGCCCCGGCCGCCGGGGAGGCCGCCGCCGGGGAGGATGTGACCTGCGGCACTGCCAGGAGGGGCGGTCGGCGGTGATTATGGGCGCGCATATCCGGACAAGGAAAGCGACGCCTCATGGGTGAGCACGTGCACGTCCGATTCAGCCAGTTCCTGGGTGTGTCGGAGGACGGGGAACTGGTCGAGCGGTCCCGCTGCCGCTGCGGCTTCGCCTGGACCAGGACGTACCGCGTGGAGGACGGGGAGCCGGACCACTCGTCCTCGTCCTGATCATCCCGCCGCCACGGCGCGCGGCGGCACAGGAGGGCGCCCGCCCCTGGTGACAGGAGCGGGCGCCGGTTGCCGGGCCGCCGAGCGGGTGTCAGCGGTTCCGGTAGGACTCCACGTAGCCGTTCGTGGGCGTGCCCACGCCGGTGACGTCGTCGTAGCCCTTGACCGCCTTCAGCGAGCTGTCCTTGCCGAGGCTGCGCACCGAGGTGAGCAGGCCGCCGGAGGCGTCGACGCTGTTGGCGAAGTCGACACGGGCCACCGCGAGGCCGGAGCCGGTCGGGTTGTCCGTGACGTCGTGGTAGACCTTCGTGCCGTACTTGGCGTAGATCGACGGGTTGGCGAACCCGATCGGCTTGCCGCCCCGCGCCTGCTGGGCGAGGGCCTGCACGGCCGCGATGACCGGGGAGGCCAGCGAGGTGCCGCCGATGCGGTACTCGCTGTACTTCTCGGAGCCGTCCGGGAACGCCTGCGTCTGGCCCACCAGGAAGCCGGTGTTCGGGTCGGCGATCGCCGCGATGTCCGGCACCACACGGTTGCCGTCGGCGCTGTTGGCCTTGGCGAGCGCGTCCGGAACGACACCCTTCTGGTACACGGGCTCGGCGACCGTCTTGCTGGTGCCGCCGCCCGCGCCCGAGGTGAACGCGCCGGGGAAGCCCGTCCAGCTCTTGCCGTCGGCCGACAGCGTGGCCTTCTCGGTGCCCCAGCCGGTCTCCCAGAGGTACTTGTCACCCTTGCCGACCGCCAGCGAGGTGCCGCCGACCGCCGTCACCCACGCCGAGTTGGCCGGGGTGTCGACCTGCTTCGTACCGGTGTGGGCGACCTCGTCGCCGTTGTCGCCGGAGGAGAAGTAGAAGCCGATGCCCTCGACCGCGCCGAACTGGAAGACCTGGTCGTAGGCGGCCGCGAGGTCGGGCGTCTGGTTGGCCTCGATGTCGCCCCACGAGTTGGAGACGATGTCCGCCAGGTGGCCGTCGACGATCTTGCCGAGCGAGTCGAGCAGGTCGTCGTCGTAGCAGGACGCGGCGCCGACGTAGGTGATCTGCGCGGCGGGCGCGACCGCGTGCACGGCCTCGACGTCGAGGGTCTCCTCGCCGTACCAGCCGGAGGCGTCGCACTCGTCGGCCTTCGTGTGCGTGTAGTTCTTGGGCAGAACCTGGCGCAACTGGCCGCTGGTGTAGGCCGCGTCGCCGTTCTTCTTCGCGTAGGTGCCCGCGTCGAAGGCGATGGTCGGCGAGGCGTACGCGTCGGTGATGGCGACCCGCACCCCCTTGCCCGTGTACGTGCCCGCGCCGTACGCGGCCCGCAGCTGCTTGCCCGTGTAGCCCTTGACGGCGTACGGGATCTTCTTGCCGTACGCGTCCGGCAGCGTGGTCGCGATGTTCGAGCCGTAGTACGAGGAGAACGGCCCCGAGTTCCGGAACGCCGCGGCGGGACCGGGCAGTTGGTCGTCGTGGCTCGCCTTGTGCGGCGCGTTGTCCAGGCCGGTGACGGTCAGGACCGCGTCCTGCAGGCTCTCCGGGACGGACGCCGTCCGCGACGGGGCGCGGTAGGTGTGCGAGCCCTTGGCGAAGTTGTGCAGCTGCGTGCCGAACGCCTTCTCCGCGGCGGCCACGTCACCGGTGACGGAGACGTAGTGCTGTGTGACACCGGTGACCTTCAGGCCGGCCGACGTCAGCCAGGACTTCACGGCGGCCACCTGAGCCTTGGTCGCGCCGAAGCGGGCCTGCGCCTGCTTGGCACTCAGGTACTTGCCGTACGCGGCCGACGTCGGGTCGGCGACCGCCTGGGCGTAGGCGGCGAGGCCGGCCTTGTCCCGGCCGGCGAGGTAGACCCGGAGGGAGACCTGGCTGGCGTCCGAGGTCGAGCCCTTGTCCGCCTTGGCCGTGGCCCACGCGGGCTTGGTCCCGGCCAGCGTGTCACGGGCCGGGGCGTCCGCGGCGTGCGCCGCGGGTATGCCTAGCGCCAGCGCGCCCGCGAGCATCGGCAGTGTCGCTGCCAGGCTCACTCCGGCGCGCACCTTGGCGCGGTTGGATCTCATGGAACCCCCTGGATGCGGTTCGTCGCGAGTGATCACTCGACGGTGTGGCCACTCTTGCGACGAACCGTTCATGCGAGGGGAATGCGCATGCCAAGAAGAACCCAATTAACCTAATGAAAAAGGCTGGTTCGAGGGTTAACCCTCTATCATCGCGGCTTCGCGCCCCGCTCCTTCAACATCCCCGCCATCAGCCCGATCTCCGACTGCTGCGCCTCGACCATGCCCTGCGCGAGCCGCTTCTCCACCCCGACCGTGCACTTGGAGACACAGCCCTCGGCCATGTGGACACCACCCTTGTGATGGTCCGTCATGAGCTGGAGGTAGAACACCTCCGCCTGCTTGCCCTTGAGCGTGCCCAGCTTCTTCAGCTCCGAGTTGGTCGCCATGCCCGGCATCAGCGCGCCGTCCTTGCCGGAGGCCATGCCACCCATGCCCATCCAGGTCATCGGCGCGTCCGACGACACCTTCGGCAGCCCCCACAGGTCCAGCCAGCCCAGCAGCATGCCGCGCTGGTTGGCCTGCGTCTGCGCGATGTCGTAGGCGAGCCGCCGCACCTCCTCGTCGGAGGTGCGGTCACGCACGATGTACGACATCTCGACGGCCTGCTGGTGATGCACCGCCATGTCCCGCGCGAACCCGGCGTCCGCCGAGTCGGCGGCGGGCGTCTTCGCGTCCGAACCGCCGTCCTCGGCTACGGAGTAGGTGATCGCCCCGGCCGCGACGAGCACACCCGCCACGGCCACGGCGACCCCCGCGAACCTCACTGCGACAGCCCGTTCGTGCAGGCGGCACCCGGCTCCGGGGTCTGCTTGCCCTGCACGAACTTCTCGAAGAACTTGTCCACGTTCGGGTCCTTCGCGCTCGTCACCGTGCGCTGGTGCCCCCACGCCGTCAGCATGATCGGGTCCGGCTGCTTGTCGTCCGGGCTCATCAGCGAGTACGGCGTCTTCTTCACCTTCGCCGCGAGCGCGTCGACGTCCGCCTTCGACGCCTTGCTGTTGTACGTCACCCAGACCGCGCCGTGCTCCAGCGAGTGCACCGCGTTCATGTCGTTCACGGCCTTGCTGTAGACGTCGCCGTTGCAGTTCATCCAGACCTGGTTGTGGTCACCGCCGACCGGCGGCTCCACCGGGTACTTCACGGTCCTGGTGACGTGGTTGCGCGACAGCGTGCCCTTCCAGGTCTTCACACCGTCCGCGCCGGTGGTGAACTTGCCCGAGGTCGTCTTCCCGTCGCTCGCCGTGCTGCTGTCGTCGGAGGACTGCGACCGCACGAGCACGACCGTGCCGACGACGAGAGCGGCGACCACCACCGTGCTGGCACCGATCGTGAGGATCCGGTTGCGGCGCTCACGGGCCTGCTCGGCGCGCCGCATCTCCTCTATCCGTGCCTTGCGCGCGGCGCTGTTGGTCTTGTTCGCGGAACCCATGGGGTGTGTCCTTCGGGGGGTGACGGGACGGACGGGAGGGACGAGCGGTCCGCTGATCGTAATAGGGGAGAGCGCCGCACCGTAGGGCGGGCGAAGGAAAGGCGCATATTTGAAGCTCAGATGCGTATTACCTAGGCTGCCGGTATGCGGCTGTTGCGATCCACCGACCTGGCGCTGCGCGTGCTGATGCGGCTCGCCGTGGCGGGCGGTTCCACGCCCACCACCCGGGACGTGGCGGCCGACATGCAGGTCCCCTACACCCACCTCGCCAAGGTCGTCGCCGAGCTCCAGCACATGGGCCTGCTGGACGCCCGCCGGGGCAGGGGTGGCGGCCTCTCCCTCACGGAGCAGGGCCGTACGGCGTCGGTGGGCGCCGTGGCGCGCGCCTTCGAGGGCACCGGCGACGTCGTCGACTGCGAGGGCGGCCCCACTCCCTGCCCCCTGAACTCGGCCTGCCGCCTGCGAGGCGCCCTGCGCCGGGCCCAGGAGGCGTTCTTCGCCTCGCTGGACCCGTTGACCGTGGCGGACGTCTCGGCTGAGCCGACGGGGCCGCTGCTGCTGGAGATCGCGAGGATGACGTAAGCGCCCTCGCGTCCGACTACCGCGCGATCCAGAGGTCCGGCCCGAACACCTCGTAGTGGATGTCGGCCGGGGCGACCCCCCGCTCCACCAGCTGGGCCCGCACCGCGCGCATGAACGGCAGCGGGCCGCACAGGTACGCGCGCGTGCCCGGCGCGACGGGCACGTCCGTGAGGTCGACCAGGCCGGTGCGGGTGCCCTGCGGCGCGTCCTGCTCGTACCAGAAGTGCACCGACGTGTCCGGCAGCTTCGCCGCGTACGCCTCGTGGTCGGCGCGCAGGGCGTGGTCGGCGGGGGAGCGGTCGCCGTGCACGACGGTGACCGGAGCGCGGTGGCCGCTCTCCGCGAGGTGCGCGAGCATCGCGACCATCGGGGTCACGCCGATGCCGGCGGAGGCCAGCAGCAGCGGGGTGTCGGGGGCGTCGTCGAGGACGAGGTCGCCGTACGGGGCCGACAGCTGGAGCACGTTGCCCTCGTGCACGCGCGCGTGGAGGTGGTTGGAGACCTCGCCCTCCGGCGTCGCAGCGCCGTGCACCCGCTTGACGCTGATCTGCCGCACCGTGTCGTCCGGCGCCCCGGAGAGGCTGTACTGCCGGATCTGGCGGGCGCCGTCGGGGAGCTGGACGCCGACGGAGACGTACTGTCCCGCGCGGAAGCCGGTCACCGGGCCGCCGTCGACGGGGCGCAGCCGGAAAGTGACGACATCGGCGGTCTCCGTGATCCGCTCCACGACCTCCCAGTCCCGTCGGCCCGGCTCGCCGGCCTCCTCGTACAGGCGCTTCTCGATGGCGATCAGCGCGTTGGCCATCAGCCAGTAGACCTCGTCCCAGGCGGCCGCGACCTCGGGGGTGACGGCCTCGCCGAGGACGTCGACGATGGCGGCGAAGAGGTGCTCGTGGACGACGGCGTACTGCTCGGGCGTGACGCCCAGGGAGGCGTGCTTGTGGGCGATACGGCCCAGCATCGCGTCGGGCCGCTGGTCGGGGTGTTCGACCAGGTGGGTGGCGAACGCGGCGATGGAGCCGGCCAGCGCCCGGCGCTGGGTGCCGGCGGCCTGGTTGCCGCGGTTGAACAGGTCGCGGAGCAGTGCGGGGTGGGCGGCGAACAGTCCGGCGTAGAAGCGTTCGGTGATCTCACCGATGGCCGCGGAGACGGCGGGGAGCGTGGCGCGCACGGTCGCGGCGGACTGCTCGGACAGCATGGGTCCTCCTGGGGTCGAGAGCTGCGGGGTGCCGCTCTGGCTGCTGCGCTAAT
Organism: Streptomyces sp. NPDC048751; assembly: GCF_043198595.1. Classification (NCBI taxonomy): domain Bacteria; kingdom Bacillati; phylum Actinomycetota; class Actinomycetes; order Kitasatosporales; family Streptomycetaceae; genus Streptomyces; species Streptomyces sp. NPDC048751. The sequence continues at coordinate 34,947 of NZ_JBICUX010000009.1, read as the reverse complement.
TCTTGCATCTGAGATGCAAATTAAATGCAGGGGGGTGGGCGGCCATACCGGATGTCGGTCTCAACAGGCACTATGGGCCTCAGAGCTGTACACCTGGCGTGCAGGAGGCGTTCGGCCCGGGGTCGCCGCGACGATCAAGGTCCGCAACGCGCATGAAATGCTGTCGTGGTGTGATGCTCGGGTGCCCGACCGCCTCCCGCGGTTCCGGAGACAGGCGGCCTGACCAGCAAGGATGGGGAAGCGGAAGATGGACAAGCAGCAGGAGTTCGTGCTCCGGACGTTGGAGGAGCGTGACATCCGGTTCGTACGCCTGTGGTTCACGGACGTGCTGGGCTTCCTCAAGTCCGTCGCCGTGGCCCCGGCCGAGCTGGAGCAGGCCTTCGACGAGGGCATCGGCTTCGACGGCTCGGCGATCGAGGGCTTCGCCCGGGTCTACGAGTCCGACATGATCGCCAAGCCCGACCCGTCGACGTTCCAGGTCCTGCCCTGGCGCGCGGAGGCCCCCGGCACCGCCCGCATGTTCTGCGACATCCTCATGCCGGACGGCTCCCCGTCCTTCGCGGACCCGCGCTACGTCCTCAAGCGCGCCCTGGCCCGCACGTCCGACCTGGGCTTCACCTTCTACACCCACCCCGAGATCGAGTTCTTCCTGCTGAAGGACCGGCCGCTGGACGGCTCGCGCCCGACCCCGGCCGACAACTCGGGTTACTTCGATCACACCCCGCAGAACATCGGCATGGACTTCCGCCGCCAGGCGATCACCATGCTGGAGTCCATGGGCATCTCGGTCGAGTTCTCCCACCACGAGGGCGCGCCGGGCCAGCAGGAGATCGACCTGCGGTACGCGGACGCGCTGTCCACGGCCGACAACATCATGACCTTCCGCCTGGTCATGAAGCAGGTCGCGCTGGAGCAGGGCGTCCAGGCGACCTTCATGCCGAAGCCGTTCTCGGAGCACCCGGGCAGCGGTATGCACACCCACCTCTCGCTCTTCGAGGGCGACCGCAACGCGTTCTACGAGTCGGGCTCGGAGTACCAGCTCTCCAAGGTCGGCCGCTCCTTCATCGCGGGCCTGCTCAAGCACGCCGCGGAGATCGCCGCGGTCACCAACCAGTGGGTCAACTCCTACAAGCGCATCTGGGGCGGCGCCGAACGCACCGCCGGCGCCGGCGGCGAGGCCCCCTCCTACATCTGCTGGGGCCACAACAACCGCTCCGCCCTGGTCCGCGTCCCCATGTACAAGCCCGGCAAGACCGGCTCGGCGCGCGTCGAGGTCCGCTCCCTGGACTCGGGCGCGAACCCGTACCTGGCGTACGCGGTGCTGCTGGCCGCCGGCCTCAAGGGCATCGAGGAGGGCTACGAACTCCCCCCCGGCGCCGAGGACGACGTCTGGGCCCTCTCCGACGCCGAACGCCGCGCGATGGGCATCGAGCCGCTGCCCCAGAACCTCGGCGAGGCCCTGGCCCTGATGCAGCGCAGCGACCTCGTCGCCGAGACCCTGGGCGAACACGTCTTCGATTTCTTCCTGCGCAACAAGAAGCAGGAATGGGAGGAGTACCGCAGCGAGGTCACGGCGTTCGAGCTGCGGAAGAGCCTGCCGGTGCTGTAGGGGCAGGTCAGAGCGGTTTTCTGGCCGCAACGACGTGCGGGGCCGACGGTCGTGGACCGTCGGCCCCGCGGTGTCTCACTGTCTCTGGGCCGTCTCTGGGCCGTCCGGCCCCTGAACGGTGCCCTCGTACAGGCTGTCCACGGCCTTGCGAGCCCGCGCGTCGCTGCTCGGCATGAGGTGCGTGTAGACACGGAGCGTGAATCCCGGATCGCTGTGTCCCAGGTAGGCACTCAACGCTTTGACGTTCTCGCCGGCGTCCAGCAGAACGGAGGCGTAGAAGTGCCGAAGGGCGTGCATGCCGTGCTCGCGGGCCGCCTGGTGACGCTCGCCCGGCTTGGGCGCCGGGATGACGCCGGCCGCGACGAGTGCGGGCTTCCACGCGCGGGTGTTGAAGTCGGTTCGGCGGACCGCGCCCGCCCCGTCGAGACGGCTGAACACGAGCCGCTTTGTGACGGGCGGACCGTCCGGCCGCAGCCAGGGCAGGGTGACGTCGACCGGCGGGAAGGTCTCCATGTGCTGCTTGAGGACCTGCGCCACACGGTCCGGTAGAGGAACGTCGCGCTCCTTGTTCCGCTTGGGCGGGGCGAACACAAGATGTCCCTTGGCCACCTTCACTTGGTTGGCGATGTGCAGCCACCCTGAGTCGAACCCGATCTCCTCGACGGGGAGACCGAAGATTTCGCCCTGGCGGAGTCCGCATCCGCCTCCGAGGTCGACTGTCGCGCGGAAGCGCGCAGGCAGTGCTGCACGTATGGCGAAGGTGCGCTCAGCGCTCCACGGCACGATGCGGCCCGTCCCGGGGGCGGGAGGCCGCACGGACTGCGCGTGACAGGGGTTCTTTGCCAGGTGACCGTCGTCGACCGCGGCATTGAGGACTGTCGAGACGTTGTTGTAGATCACGCGCCGGTACGACGATGCGGGTACGGCTAACTCCAACTTGCTCAGCCAGTCCCGGATGTGTTCCGGCTTGAAGGAGCCGAGCGGGCGCGGTCCGAGGTAGGGGATCGCATGGCCCTTGAGCGACGACTCGACGGACTCCCGCGTGGTCATGGCGGTGGTCTGCGTGCTCAGCCACTTCTCCGCGTACTGCCGGAACGTCACACGGCTGGCAGCGGGGTCGACGTACTGACCACGCGACATGTCGGCCTCAATGTGCGCCAACCACTGGTCGGCCAGTCGTTTCTGTCCGTCGGGGAACGACTTGCTCTTCTCGGTCCCATCCGGGCCGATGTAGCGGGCGCGGTAGCGCATGCCCGTGCCGTAGCGGTCCGTGCGTACCCGGCGGGGCTTGCCGGCGGCGTCGGGTTCGCTCTTGTACCACCGGTCTTGGATGTGGCCTGCCATCAGGCAGTAGTCCTCTCGACATGCGGCAGGGAGAGCCGCGCGGGCGGCTCTCCCTGCTGTGTGCGGTGGGTGTTCGGTTAGGCGGCGCTTTCCGCGTGCTTACGCTGGTCGACGTAGGCGCGTACGTCGGCGGGGTCGTAGCGCAGGTGCTTGCCTATGCGGAAACCGGGCGGGCCGATCCGCTTCTTACGCCACTGGTAAACGGTCTCCTTGGGCACTTCGAAGATCACGGCGATGTCGTCGGGCTTGAGGTATCGGTCAGGGATCCCGTGCCACAGAACAATGCGGGGATCGACCTCTTCGGGCAGGCGGTGCGGCGTCACTGCGTCCTCCGAGTGTGGGAGTGAGGTTGCTCTGAGTCGTCGTTCAGCGCGATCCGCTGACAGAACTGACAGAACCTCGCCTACGGGCCGCTGACCTGCGGTTTCAAGGGGTTCGTGATCTTTGACAGAACTGAATTAAAACCTGACAGAACCTCGGCAGGCGGGGTTCTGTCACGGAGGCTCCCGACATGGGGGACGGGAGTTCTGTCGAGTTTTAACCAGGTTCTGTCACAGCCTTGATAATGTTTGTTTGTGCAGGTCAGCGGCTTGTGTTGGGGGTTCTGTCAGTTGTGTCGGCAGGTTGGGGGTTGTGTCAGGGGCTGCGGGTGATGCGGGGGTGGGTTTCGTAGCGGGGCGAGGGTGGCCGGCCGCCGCGGCCGGTGCGCGGCGGCGGGGGTACCTGCCGGATCCACCCGTGGTCTTCGAGCAGGGTCAGGGCGGGGTCGAGGTCGCCGATGGCGGGGAAGTCCGCCCGCCGCAGGGCCCGGAAGAGCTCCCGCTTGGTGAACTGCGCCGCGCAGTTGGTGTTGAGTTGGGCGAGGACGGTCAGGGCGGCGTCGTGGGCGGGGTCGGCGCTCATGGTGTCGAACACGTCCAGGGCGTGTGCGGTGAAGTAGTCGCCCAGTTCGGTGGCGGCGGCCATGGTGGCGGCCTCGATCGGCTTGTGCCATCCGTCCTCGGGGTGGGTGGCCAGGTGGAGCAGTCCGGCGATCCGGGCGACGGCTCCGTCCCGCTTGGAGGCCCATTTCACGATCGGTGCGTAGCTTCCGTCCGGGCCGAGACGGGACTCGGTGACTTTCTGGAAGGCGAGCAGGACGGCGTCCGCCTTGGGGGTGAGCTGGAGCAGGGCGGGATCACTCCAGTCGGCCAGGGCGAGGGTGAGGCCGCTCAGGCGCCGGCCGTAGGTGGCGGCCACCTGCTCATCCAGCAGGTCGGGGGTGAGGTTGCGGCGTCCGACCAGGGAGAGGGGCTTGGAGTAGAGGAAGCGGGCGAGCAGGCCGCGCCCGTCGGCTCCGTCGATGCGGGAGAGAGCGTCGAGGACTTCCGGCTGGACGGCGAGGCCGATGGTGACGGCGGGGGCGTCGATGTGCTGGGCTTCGCGGCCCTGGCGGTTGACGCGGATCATGTCGCCGGCGTGGCCTTTGAGGAACATGCCCATGTTGGGCTTGCCGCTGTAGCGGCCGGCGATGATGTCGAACAGCTCGCCCTCGGCGCTCAGGCAGGAGATCCGCCCGCCCTGCTGGTCCAGCAGGGTCCCGATGTTCTCCGGGGTCACGTCGTCCGCGACGAGCTGCGGCACGGCCGGAACGCTCATCTCATCCACGGCTTGGGCCAGTTCGACGGCCTCGGCAGTCAGCGCGGCACGCTGGTCCGGCTCAGCGCCCGCAGCCTTGCCCGCGGCCTTGTCAGCGGCGGCCTTGGCCAACCGAACCGTCGTCTCCGCCTCCGCCCGCACCGGCCCTGACAGCTCGATCAGGGCCTTCTCTGCGGCGAGCAGGGGGCGGACCATGAGGTCGAACACGGCACTCTTGCGGTTGCCCGGGTCCAGAGCGACAGCGGTGTAGATGTTGACCGGCTCGCGCCAGTGCCCCCGCACGCACACCTTCACCCGGCCGCCCGCGGCGGTGGCCAGGACGGCGAGGGCAAGGCATCCGGCAAGGTCCGCCGGGGTCTGCGTCTCCTCCGCCACCCCGCGCACCATGCCGGCGAGCCAGTCAGGCAGGGCGTCCACGGGGAACGCAGGGAGCGGGGGCCGGGACTTGAGGGGCACTGGTTCATCCCAGACAGGTCCGGCGATGTCCTCGGCGGTCAGGTCGAACCCTTCCCACAGGTCCGAGCTCACGTCGTTCGCGGTCATGCGGCCCTACCTCCTTCCACGGTGCGGGCGATACGGGGGCAGGCGGTGCGGTGCTCGGCGTGGTCGGCCACGAGCCGGGCGACGGCGGCGCGGCCCACGGCGTGCCGGTCGTAGCCGCACAGGCACCACGAACGCGCGGACGGCGTCACACTCCAGTCCGGCGGCGCCATGATGTGCAGCCACGCCAGTGGGCGACGTCCGTCGTCCGGGCGCGGCTCAGAGCGACGTGCAGTAGGGACGCCCTGGCGGGCGGCGACCTTCGGCCCGCCCTCGGCCGTCGTGGCCACAGGCTGTGCAGCGGCCTGCGGCGGGTGGTCGGTGGGGAGGCTCTTAGTAGGCGGGGGATTGCTCATGCCGCCCGCCTGCCGGCCGGGTTGTGGGCGATCGACCAGTCCAGCCCCCGGGCGATGACGTCGTCGTAGTAGCGCTGGGACTGGGTGGCGTTGCCCGCCGCCGCCCTACTAAGAGCCTCCTCGACCTCCCCACGGTCGAGGTCGCCGGACGCCACCAGCCGACCAAGGGCCCGCGCGGCCCGCAGCAGCGTGGCGTTGCGGGTGCCGTCCGCGGCACGCGCGACGTTGTCCACCTCACCCCGCAGCGCCGCGGCCGCGTATCCGCTCGCGCGGGTGGTGACGGGCACTGCGGTGGCCTGTGCGGAGCGCTGCGGGGGTTTCAGGGCGTCGTGCAGCCAGTTGGGCAGCACGATGGGCGGGCGGTCGTCGAGGACGGTGTAGGTCCCGTCGGGGGTGGCGCTGCCAGCGGCGACGACGTACCCGCCCCACCCTCGTGTGTCGATCTTCTTGGCGAGCCGTCCAGCGGTGTTGTGCAGCCGGGCGCCGGGAGGCTGAGTGAAGTACAGATGCTCACCGCCGCGCGCGGTCCGCACCCGGTAGGTGCTGGGGACGGCCTGTTCGGCGCGCTCGCAGAGCGAAGCGAAGTTGGTGACGCCGTCAGGCGTTCCTTTCGGCTCTTGAGGCTTGAGCGTGTCGAGGTCGATCACGAGCAGTCCGGACGGGCCGGTCGCGATGCCTACGTTGTAGGGCTGGTGCGTCCACGCGGCGACCAACAGGTCCTGGTCGGTGGTGGCGCGCTCTTCCGGAGTCTTGTGCCCGTCGGTGCACCGGCCGGTACCAGGGCAGTACTTCTCCGCGTGCCCCGCCGGGCGCTTGTCCCGCTGGCGCAGGGGGATGACGTGCCAGCCCCGGCGGGCGGCCTCCAATGCCCATGGCAACAGGCCCAGTCGGGCCAGGTCCGTCGTCGGGATGCCGTTCATGCCGCGGCCACCCCCTCGTGCAGCCTGGCCATGGAGGCGCCAAGTAGCAGGCCATAGGCGTGGTGGGCCTGTCGGGGGACAACGCCGTTGCCGAGGATCTTGAGCTGTTCCTTGCGAGGGATGTCAGACACGGCGGTGACCCACCCCTCGGGCAGGCCCATCATCCACTCGGTGAACAGCGGGGACAGCCGCCGGTTTCCCCGGGTGCCCGGTTCGGTCGGGCACGGCGCCGCCCGTCCGGTGATGCGCTCCCAACGGCGGATCGCGGGCCCGAAGTCGGTGCCGTCACTGGCCACCCACCGTTCGTCCAGCGGCACCGGCCCAGTGGGAGTGGTGTCCACGCCGGCGAGCAGGTTCACGGCCACCTCGTTCAGCGGCCGGGCGTTGCGCTCCAGCAGGTTCGACGCCCCGGACTTCCAATCCCGGGCCGCCGGCGTGGGCAGCAGGCTCACGACTCCGGGGGCGCTGGCAGCTTCGTCACCGCCGTGCGCAGGTTCATCCCGCCCTTGCGCTTCGGTGACGTTCCCGGGCCGCCAGTGCCGTCCGAGCTGGTCGGGGTCGGCATCAGCGGGATAGGCAACTGCGAACCAGCGGTCGCGTTCGTGCGGCGCGCCGGTTTCGGGGTCACCAGCGCGTACGCATGTCCACCGCGCGTCATACCCGATCGCGGCCAGGTCCGCGGCGACGACGTCCAGCCCCCGCGAGCGGAGCGCCGCCACGTTTTCCAGGAAGACGAGACGTGGTCGAAGGACGCCCACAGCCTCAGCGACGTTTTTCCAGACCCGCGACCACTGCCCATTGATCCCGTCCCTTCGTCCCGCGTTGGAGGTGTTGCGGCAGGGGAAGCCTGCGCCGATCACGTCCGGCCGGAACACGTCCCGGACCTGGTCCCAGTCCACGGCCCGGATGTCCCCGAGGTTGGGCACACCCGGGTGGCGGGCAGCGAACACGGACGCGGCGTGCGGGTCGCTCTCTGCGTAGGCGGCGACCTGGCCGCCGATTCGGGCGCGGACGGCTGCCTCTAAGCCGCCGTAGCCAGCACACAGGGCGACGATCGTCGGCGGCGAGCCCGGAACTCGCCGGATGTCGGTGGGTTGCGTCATGCTGGAGACCTCCACAGGTCTGTTGATGGCAGGTGGACAAGGGCGGCCCCGCGACTTTGGCGAGACGAGGGGGCCGCCCTTGGCGTAGCTAGGCGCCCTTGTTGCGGGCGAGCCTGAGGGTGATGCCGCCGACTCCGATGGGTCCGGCGGCGCCGGCGATGACGGTGGCGGTGTGGGCGGCGGCGTCGAGCAGGAAGCAGAGGGCAGCGACCAGTCCCCAGCCGCCGACGACCACGGCGCCGGCGATGGCGAAGGGGACGAGTAAGCGCCGCCACGGGATGCCGGGCGGGGTGGTGTCCTGGATGACGTAGACGACGGGCTGTCCGGTGGCCTGTGCGCGGTGGTAGAGGTCGGCGGGGATGTGCGGGGCGATGTTGCCGGGCGGGTTGGGCTGGTTCATCGGTGCTCCCCTCGGGGTGTGCCGCGGGCCCGCACCTCGAGGTGGCGGGGGCCCGTACGGGTGGCCGTGCTTGTCGCGTTGCTTGTCGTCTCGCTTGTCGTGTGGCTTGTCGCCTTGCTCGTCTTGTCGCTTGTCTTGTCGCTTGTCGCCTCCCAGGTCAAAGCCCGTTTCCGGCCCTCAGACGGGCGGGAGGCGACATGAGCCCGCACGAGGCGACAAGCGACAAGCGGTCAGTCCTGCGGGGGCTGTTCGGGGGCGTGGGTGCGGTGGACGTAGCGAGCTTTGGTGCCCTCCCCGACGCGCACGGCGGTGCCATCGTTGACCCAATCCTTGAGCCAGCCGACGACCGTCTGACGGGTCGTGCCGTGCTCGTGGGCGAGCTCGCGGGCGATCGCCGAGGCGCCGGTGCCCTCCGCGCCGGCGGCGAGCAGCAGGGCGAGCGCTGCGCGCTGTGCGGGGTTGTCGGTCTCGCCGCGCAGCGCGGACAGGTTCAGCCCGCTCCCGGCCGCGGTGGGCGAGCTGTCGGGGGTGCGGGGGTCGGGGGCGGTGTCGAACTGGGCGTCGATCTGCTCGCGGAAGCGGCGGGCGAGTTCGTCCTCCGGCGACACCGGACGGTCCGGCTCTGCCCGCAGGGCGGACAGGTTCAGCCCGCCCCCCGCCGCGCCGACTGCGGAGCCGTCGTCGGTGTCGGTGGCGATGGTGGGCTGGTCTCCCATCCATGCCGTGCGGTCGGTGTCCCAGCGGCGGGCGTACGCCGGTCCGGCTGCCTTGGCGGATACGGCGTCGAGGGTGGGGTGGAGTTCGGAGGTGGCGGCGGTGATCTCGCGGATCTGGTTTGGCAGGATCCGCCAGGCCTTGAACAGTCCGGCGGGTGATTCGGGGGTGGCCATGAACCCGGCGCCCTTGTAGGGGGCCTGGTCGACGCGCAGTCCGCGGGTGCCGGGGAACATCTTGGACAGGTCCATGCCCTCGGTCTCGCCCCCGGTGAGGGCGACGCGGACCTTGCCCTCGCGGCGGATCATCAGGTTGCCGAGCACCGACCCGGTGGCCCCGAGGGCGGTGAGGACGGTGCGCACGCCCATGGCGCGGGCGATCCTGATGACTTCGAGGATCTTGTCCCCGAGCTTGCGCATCTGCCGGTCGGTGCTGACCAGGATCTCCGCACCCTCGTCGACGACCAGCATGATCTGAGGGATCTGCGCGCTCACGGGCAACAGGTCGGTGTTGGCCTTGGCGAGCAGGTCCTGATAGGCGGTCTTGCGGTGCTTGGCGACCCGCACGGCGGTGTCGAGCATGGTGAGGGCTTCGTCGTAGGTCCCGGCGAGCCAGTCCACACCCGGCCGCACCGGCTTGCCGTCCTCCCGGCTGAGCTGCCCGGTGAGCGCGGGCCGCACCCACGGCAGGCCAGCGGAACCGGCGTTGAGGTCGATCACCCATGTGAGCACGTCGACGGTGCGGGCGAACCCGGCCAGGATCGTGTGGACCATGTTCGTCTTGCCCGATCCGGTCGGCCCGACCACCAGCGCGCACTGCTCGCGCAGGTAGACCAGGATGTCTTCGGCGTTGGTGCGGTAGCCCCACGGGATGCCGGTGAGCAGGGACAGCGGCGTGTAGTCGGTGGGGTAGGTGCGCTCTTCCATCAGGACGTTGACCGTGGTCACGTCGATGATGACCCGCCCCTGGTCGATGCCGGGTGAGGCGGCGACGGTGCAGCCGTGCGGCAGCCGGGCGTCGGCGGACAGGCGGCCTGATTCGGCGGCGATCTTGCTGTAGGTGGCGCCTCCGGCGGGGAGTTCGGCGTCGAGGGAGAACCCGGCGCCGGTCTCCCACATCTCGACCCCGACCACCCGCACGGTGATCGAGCACACCCGCTGGATACGGTCCACCCATTCCGCAGCGATCGCCCGCCGCTCGGCGGACAGCTCAGCGGCGATCTGCCGCTCGGCCGCGGCGATCGCCTCTTCCTCGCGGGCTTCCTCGAACAGGGCGGTGGAGCGGGCGGCGGCGCCGATCCCGACCCCGATGGCGGCGAGGGAGCCGAGCGCGGCCCAGGTGAGCGGGCCGTGGGTCATGGCCCAGGTGGTCCAGCCCGCACCCACCAGCCACGAGGCGGCGCGGGTGGCGAGGGTGCGGCCGGCGTTGCGTACGCGCAGACCGGCGACGGTGTGACCGAGGGCGCCGGCGGCACCGACGGCGAGGGCCCAGCCGGGGGGCATGTGGGTGGCGGCGCCGGTGGTGGCGACGGCGAAGGCTCCGGTGGTGGCGGACAGGGCGCCGGTCACGGGTCCGTGACCGGCCGCCCAGTCCAGCACCGGGCCACTGCTCGCGTTGTTGTTGGCGGTGGCGGTGCTGCTCATCTCAGACGTTCCAACCCTTCTCAGCCTGGGTGCCGTTGCGGGGGTCTTCGTGGCGGGCGATGTCCTGCTCGTGGACCTCGCGGAAGAGCGGGCCCATGTCCTCGGCGACCGCCACGGCGCTCATGACCGCGCCGAAGATGTCGTTGAAGCCGTCCGCGATCTCCTTCTCCAGCGGGAACTCACTGTCGGAGCGCTCGGCGAGGATCTTCATCACGTTCGCCACCGACGTGAGCGCGGCGGGCAGGCCCTCGACCATGGCGAGGATCTCCATGGCGTTGTCGGGCTCGTAGGCGTTGGCGGCCTGCTCCATCTCCGCGGCGGCCTCTTCGAACCGGAAACCAGACACGTGCGCTCCTTCACTGACATCGGTGTTCGTGCTGGTGGGGACACGGCCCTCGGGCCGCTTGACGTGGTCGGCGATCCCTTCGGTGCCGTCCTTGGCGGCCTGCGCATCCGCGGCGGCCTCTGCCTCGCTCAGCTCCGCGCGGATGTCCTGGTCCCGGTCGGCACGCTCCTGTGCGGCGGCGCGGACCATGGCCCAGAACAGGCGGCGTCCGGGGTACATCAGCCACGGAATGTCGAACTTGCGTCCGATCGGGGTGGTGAGCAACCCGAGCAGCCCGAGGGGCAGGGCGAGCAGCGCGGCCAGCAGTCGGCGGCTGTGGAACCGCGCTGCAGAGCGGCGCAGGGCCCGACGTGCCGCCCGCCGGGCGGGTGCCTTGCGAACCGCGGCGCGCTTGGCGGCGATGTGGTCGGCGGTCTTGGCGTCCCGCCGGGCACGCTGCTTGGCGACCGCAGCCCTCTGTACGGTCCGGGCCTTGCCGGCGGCGCCGCTCAGCAGCCGCCCGGCCGCAGCGCGACCGGTGGCGGAACCGGACTTGCCGGGACGGGAACGGGGACGGGAGTTGGGGTGGGGGGTGCGGCGGGTGTCGGCGACCGCGCGGCGTGCGGCGGTGGTCTGCGCCCGCTGCTCGGCCCGCGATGCGCCCGCGGCCTTGTGCGCCGACCGCAACGCTCGAACCTGCCCCACACGACCCGCAGCCTTGGCACCGGCCCGGGAGGCGGCAGCGCGGGGGCTGGTCGTGGTCTTCGGCTTCTTCGGCGAACCGGCCACCGTTCGTGCGGTCTTGCTGCCTGCGGTGCTGCGGGCGGGTGTGTGTCCGACGCCGCGGCGGGACTGTCCGGGCACCCGCCCCGACCCGCTACCCGCGCGGCCCGGGCGACTGCCAGCCGCCCGGCCCCCGGCACCGGCCGCGGTACGGGCGGCGGCATTGCGGCCCGCGGCGCGGGCGGCGGTACGGCGTGCCTCGCGGCGCGGGTTGGGCTTGCGGTTGCGGGATGCGGCGGCCACCCCGAGGACGGCCATGCCGGTGGCAGCGACCGCCGCGGCGATGGGACCGCCGGCCAGGGAGGCGGCGGCGACCATGCCCACGGTCGTGTTCGTCCCCGACAGAGCCAGGGGCACGACGGGCCAGCCGCCGGGCGTGTGGCCCACGTCCGGCACCGTCGGTACCGGGGTGGGGGGAGCGGTCGGGGGCGGGGGCGGTGTGCTCGTGCTCGGGGGAGCCTCGACGGCTACCGGTTCGATGCTGACTTCGGTCATGCTGCACGTACTCCTCTGTGGAGTAGGGCCCGGCCAGGGCCGTGAGAAGTTGCTGGCCGGGCCTGCCAGTTGGGGGTCAGGCGGCGCGCTGGTCGTCGGGGTAGGCGCAGGGCACGCACATGCCGAGTGCGGTGGGGATGACATAGCCCGCATCCGTGCGGCACTGCGGGCAGGTGCGGCGCGCTGCGTTCGCCTTGGCCAGCGCCGTACGCCTTGCGGGGGTCATGGGTCGTACGGGCTTGGCGGCGTCGATGCGGTAGAGGTAGGCCACCAACGGAGACCGCCGGCGGCGCGGGCGTTCGACCTGGGCGGCCACCTCTTGACCGCCCGGCCGCAGCCCGATCGCGCGCAGCTGGCGGCGGGTAGCCAAACCGTCCGGCGCCAGGCGCCAGGGGTAGACGGGTAAGGCGGCCATCAGTGGCTCGCGATGGCCAGCTCAGCACCGCCCGTGCCGGGGTCGCGGTGCTCGGCGTAGCGGGCGGACACCCACCCCACCGACCAGCCGCACAACTCCGCCGCGGCCCGCACTGGCAGCTCCGCATCGAACGCGGCCGCCACGATGGCGCGGGCCTCGTCCTCGCTCAGCTTGCCCGCGGCCGGACCGCGCTGAAGCAGCGCGGCGCGTTCACGGGCCGCACGATCCTCGCGCTCGCGCTGTTCACGCACGAGGGCTTCCTCACGCTCGCGGCGTTCACGCTCGGCTCGCTCGGCGGCCTCCCGTGCCAGGCGTTCACGCTCCTGCTCACGCTGTTCACGCTCGCGTTCACGGCGTTCACGCTCGGCCCGCTCCGCAGCCTCCCGGGCGGCCCGCTCCTCGTGCTCCTCCCGGCGCCGGCGCTCCTCACGCTCGGCCGCCTCCCGCGCCAAACGGGCTTCGTGTTCACGCTGTTCACGAGCCAGTGTGGCGGTGTGCTCACGCTCCTCACGCGCCTGCCGACGGGCAGCTTCCTCACGTTCCCGGGCGGCCTGCTCGCGGCTCGCGCGCTCGGCCCGCTGCCGTGCCTCCAGCGCCGCCAGGGCGGCGGTGATGGCGCGGCGGTAGGCCAGGCCGGTCTCTGCGGTGACGATCAGCAGCAGCGGCGCCACCGAGTGCACGGCCACCCCGACCAGGTCTTTCGCCAGTGCGGAGTCGGCTGTGTTGAGTGCCAGGGTCATGGTGCCGGTCATCCACCGCAGCGTGATCGGCCACCGTCCCCCGTGCCCGCCCAGCCGGGCCAGCACCGAATCCAGGCGGACCACGATGACCACCGCGGCATCCACGACCAGCGGCAGGATGGGCGCCGTCCACTCCCACTCGCGCGGGGTGTGGGCGGCCATCAGGGGAGTGACGGTGAGGATCGAGTAGAGCATGGCGCCGGACACGATCAGCCACGTGCCCACCGACAATGCCCGTTCCGCTGAACGGATCTGAACACCGTTCACGCCGCGCCCTCCCAACCGCCGGGCGACGGCACCGACGCGTCACGGAAGCCTTTCACGGCCTCATCCCGCGTGAACGTCACCAGCCGCCAGAGCACCTGTGAAGCGGGGCGTTCATCGCCCGCCTGCCACGCGTGAACGGGCACGCCCTTCGCGGCGGCGTAGGTGTAGGCGTCCTCGTGGCTGCGGTGGATGCTGTGCGGCTCGCCCCAGTGGAGCAGCAGCACCAGCGACCGCCCCTCCAACTGGGCCGCCTCCAGCTCCTCACCCAGCAGGCGAATCCGCTCCTCGCGCTCGCCCAGGACGATCTCCAGGTCGTTGAGCGCGTCGAGCAGCCGGAAGCAGTCCTCCCGAAGGAGCGTGGCATCGGTCTGCTCCGACTCGGCGCGGGAGATCAGCTCCCACACCTCACGGACGTGGCGGACCCAAGCGGCATCCGCCTGTCCCTGCACCTCTCGGGTCCGGGCGCGGGCCTGATCGGCGGCCTCGGTCAGCCGGCGCAGACGGCCGGCCGTGACGATGCGGATCACGCCGCCTCCCCCGCACCAGCACGGTTGGCGAGCGCCGCCCGCTCCGCCAGCGCCCGGTGACGGGCCCGGCGAGCGCGCCGCGACTCCAGCTCACTCGGCGTCCGCTCCAGCAGGGCAATCTGAACGTCCAGCGTCTCGATGTCAGCGAGGATCAGCGGCATCTCCCGCTCGATCGCGTCCAGCTCCGCCTCGGTGGGCTCCATCCAGTCCGCGAACGCGGTAACAGCTTCCTGAACAGTCACGATGTGCTCCATGGGTCGTGTTCCTCTCGAAGGGCGAACGGCCCGAAAAGCGGCTCCCGGGAGGCACCCCGGGAGCCGCGCCGTTGAAGTCGGCAAATCCAACTCCCCGCACCCCGCACGTACAGCCCACGCACCACGTGCGGAGCTGGACATGCGGAGGAGGCAGCCGGCCGCAGCGCTGGACGCTGCGAGGCCAGGAAGAAGTGGAACCGGGCTTTACCAGTGCACCGTTGCCACAGCACACCGATCCCGAGCCTGTAGTCGGGCGCGTCATCGTTACTGCTCTGACGCCAGCAGGGCGGCGCGTACCAGGTGGCACCCCCGGGGTTGACCTCCAGAAATGGAGGGATGATCCACAGGTTTGTTTCCCAGAGCTGGCACGCGGGACAGGGCTGGTTCGCCTGCCGCGAAGTGGCCGCCGGCGGCCCTCACCCGGGCCGTTGCGGGGACAGGGCTCAGGCCCCGTCAGATCTCAGTCACTGTTGAGTTTTCAATCAAGCGCGCTCTCTTCGTACTCACCCTGCGGGCTTTCCTCCGGGCGCTGTTTGCGCAGGTCAAGCAGGCGCGATTCGACTCCCTCTTGTTGCTTAGGGGGGCTTGCCGACTCGCTTGTTAGGTACCGTAGGCAAACGGAAGACTGCGCGCAACCCCCTCTCGCGATACAGTTCGTTAGCCCCCCTAGGCGGAGATTGGAGAACTGTGCACGACGACATGAAGCGGGTCGCTGAGATTGCGGTCCCGGTCGAGCGAGCCAAAGCCGCGATTGACCTGATGGCGACCTATCAGGGGTGGGTGCTGGAGCTGTCCCGCATTCGCCGCGAGGCCATCGAAGAGGCGCAGGCGTCAGGCATGACGCAAGCCGAGATCGCCTCGAAACTGGGGGTGAGTCGCGGGCGAGTCGGGCAACTGGCGTCTGCTGGGCCGCCACCGGAGCGGGCGTTCTTCGGTGCGGACCTGGTCACTGTCTCGCTGGGTGGCAAGCCCGAGGCAGGCAAGGGACCCGACCAGAACCCGAGTGCGGTCGTGGTCCGGGAAGACCTCGACAACTTCGAGCACCTGCGCAAGCTTCTCGGGGGCATGAAGCTTGAGGCGCAGTACGAGGTGATCCCGCCTACCGGCATCGTCAACCTCAACCGAGACAATCACGTGGTCATCTGCGGCCCCCGCTTGTCGCCCATCGTCGCCCAGGTGCTGGAGGGGGACGACAACCTGCGGTTTGAGAAAGACCGTGCCTGGCACCTGCTGGACCAGAGGACCGGCGAGAAGTACCGGTCTCCGATGGACGAGGACGGATCAGCCGGCGACTTCGGTTACCTCGGACGGCTCCCGCGTCTGGACGGTCGCGGGACGTTCCTGTACATCGCTGGTATCCACGCCATCGGCGCCAACGGAGTCGTGCATTACCTGGAGCACAACTTGGCAGAGCTGTACCGAGAGGTTCGTACGCGGCGCTTCTCGACGCTGATCTCGTGCCGCTACGACCCTGAGACGCTGGAAGTGCTGGAGAGTCGTCGCGTCACCCCGCTGTACCGACACGAGAGCTGATCATGCGCGTCTGTGTTGAAACACAAGCCGGCGGAGTCCACCCAAACGAAGATTGGGTGGCCGGCACTCCCACGCTCGCTGTGGTGCTGGATGGGCTCAGTACAGCAGGGCTGACCACGGGATGCCGCCATGGCGTCCCGTGGTACGTCGCCCACCTAGGCGGGCACCTCGTCGCCGCTTTGGCGGATCTTGATCGGCCCCTCTCGGAGGGTCTGGCTGGTGCTCTCGAACGCGTGGCGGCAACGCACCCCGAATGCGACCTCGGTGACCCCGGGACTCCATCGGCGACGGTTGCGATCCTCCGGCATCGACACGGGGTTCTTGACTACCTCGTCCTGGCTGACTCGCCCATCGTTCTCGACGGGCCCGAAGGCCACACCGTGATCACGGACAATCGCGTGGACGAAATCCTGCCGGACCTGCGCGCAGAGGTCGAGCGTCACGAGACGCACACCCAAGGGCACAGGGAGGCTCTGCAACGCCTCGTGCTTGCGCAGCGGCAGGTGCGCAACACGACAGAGGGTTACTGGGTGGCCTCGTCCAGCCCGGAAGCCGCACAGCATGCCGTGACCGGCACGACAGCAATGGAAGGCGTCCACTCCGCAGCCGTCATGTCGGACGGCGTATCGAGGCTGGTGACGGAGTACGGCATGGCGACCTGGTCTGAGGTGTTTGCCACGCTTCAGGTCGGAGGGCCGCGTGAGCTGATTGAGGCCGTGCGGAAGGTCGAGGCCACGGACCCAACGGGAATTCGGTGGCCGCGCTACAAGTCCGGAGATGATGCGGCAGTGGCCTACTGCCGATGGTGAACGTGGGGCCATGGTACGGGCCGTGCGTTGCGCCAGGTCGCGCGCACATTGCCCCACAGTGCGAACGGTCGTGTCGAGCACCCGAGCGCCCGCCCGATACGGGCAGGGAACTCGGCGACCCGCACCTGCATGTCACCGTCGCCCACATGGCGCTGTGCGAGGACGGGCTTGGCGGTCGATCGCCAGTGGGCAGGACTGCGTGACGCGTCGGCCTTGGACGCCTGCCTTAAGGCCCGCGTTCGCGCGCTCACATACCAGTACTTGGGTATACGGCGCATGTACAACGAACGCACCGGTGCCTGGGAAGTAGTCGGCATCCCCGAGCAGGTGTGGTGTACCACTTCTCCTGTCGAGCCGCGCTCGTCGACGAGAAGGCCGGCGCCGATGCCAGCCGACAGGACAAGCATGCCGTCTCCATAGCGAGGAAGCGCGACAAGCTCGACGTCGACGTGACCGTGATGCGCGAGAGCGGGAGGCAGCGCCGGGCCGCTCGTTCGCGCGCGGTGCTGGCAGAGGGAGCGCCAGGGCTTCCTTGCCTGTGTCCCGCGGAGACGTATCCCCTACGTGGAGGGGAAATCTCCTAACCCGCCGACAAAAAGGGGCTCTAAAAGGCCCTGTAACCCCTACAGCGAGGGATTTCCCCCGTCGCTCAGGGCCTAACCCCTACAGGGAGGGATTAATCGGAGGGTCGTCGCGGTTACCTATTCACCGCGCTGGTTCGACTTTTGGAAACGGGTCTAGATCAGCACTCCTGGTCTCCCCAAGGGGTGGCTCCCTTGGTGGACCGGGCGCGTAAGAGCCCCGCCCCTCCAGGGGCGGGGCTTCTTGCATCCCTGGCAGGAGACACCGTCACTGCGACGGGGTTCAAGGTTATCGCATGATGATCTTCGATCGAATTCTGCCTTTGTGTGATCGAATTTGATAAGGACTCACTTCTGGCGTGCAGTCTTATGGCTCCGGACGTGCGGAAGTTTGAGCAGCCCTTGGGGAGTACCGTACGATTCGTGTTTAAGCCGATAGGGGTCTCTTGCCAAGACCCGTGTTCTACCGGCAGTGCTCAGCAGAAATACCCGTTTCCAATGGTTGCGGCAGGGCTTCGGTCGACGATCGGAGCCCTGCCGCCTTCACCCCGATAGGGGAAGTCGATGTTCGAAGGGAACGTCGCGGTCATTCTGATCTTCGTGATCGTCCTGGCTGCTGCGTGCTACGCCATCTACCACTTCAAGAGCAAGCCGGCGCGCGTCGTTGCCGTGATCGGTGCTCTGGCCGCGCTGGTGGGAGCGCTCACCCCCGTCGTGCGGCTACTGGTCGAGCACCCGCAGTCGGGCAACACCACCAAGGTCGAGGCGCCAGCGACTCCGGTGCCGACGGCACCGGACAGTACCGCAGGCGACCCCAGAGCGGCGGCTGTCAGCTCTGTCCGGCCCGGGGCCTCCGCCCCCTCCTCCGTGGAAGGGCGGTAGGCCATGGGGGCAGGGGAGTTTCCCACCGAGGTGACCAGTGACCCATCGGCCTCGGTTCACCACGGGTCTACCGTGGCCGACAGGAGGAGCATCGCCGGCCGGCGGGCCGTGGGGCGGTTCTTCAGCCCCTACGAAGTCTCCGACTTCGGGTTGGAGTCTCTCGCAAGCATGTGCCGCATCCACACCCGCACCGGCTCTCACGACCGGACCCTGCTGGCCCCCGGCGGCATGAAGAGGGCTAGGGCCGTCTTCGTGCAATGGGGATGCGTGCAAACCAACGCGCATGGATCCGCTCGGCTGTGGAAGGGCAAGATCTTCTTCTTCCGTGGCGCGGGGCGGAGCTACATGCCCGAGATCTACAGCCGTGGGAGCTTTCGCGCGTTCTCAGTCCCGGAGTCGTTCCTGCGAGAAATCGTCCAGCGGGACGCCAGCATCGGCGCGGTGCTGCTACAGCTCAGCCTCAAGCAGCAGCAGATCGCGGACGACATCTACGGTGTGCGCGCTGACCCTCCGGTGGCGAGGGTGGCCACCCTGCTGGAGTATCTGGCCGAAGAGCGCTCTATGCCGGTATGGGACGTGGAAACCGGTGCGGTGGTTGGGCAAAAGACGAAGCACGTGATCGACGGGCCCACCCAATCCGACCTGGCCGAAGCCCTCGGGCTCGGCAGGGCCACCGTCGAGAAGGCCCTCGCCGAACTCCGAAAGTCCGGAGCCCTGGCGGCCCCAGATCGCCGCCGCAACCGCTACTACGAGATCGCTGACACGGACCTGATCAGGTTGATCTCCATGGGTATGGAGCCGTAACAGGCGCCCCTGAGCCCCCGGACACTGTCCGAGGGCTCAGTTATGACGGCCCCTCTGTCGCCCGCCGACGGGAGGTCCCAGTTCCCTAGCCCAGAGCAGCTCGTCGGGCCGTCTGTGGGCCGTCGAAGCTCGGCCCAGGGCGACCAAGAACGACCATCAACGCCCGCCGGGACAACAGCCAGTGCTGCCGTGACGCCGCTCGCCCGGGGTCGCTCCCGCCCCCCACCACTTCCTGCGCAACAAGAAGCAGGAGTGGGAGGAGTACCGCAGCGAGGTCACCGCGTTCGAGCTGCGGAAGAGCCTGCCGGTGCTGTAGGCGCTGGTCAGAGCGGTTACCTTCGCGTACGCACTCCGGGGCTGGTGGTAGTTGACCGCCGGCCCCGGAGCCGTTTGAGCTCTCCGGGGCGGCACTCCCGTACGCGCGCGGACGCGCACGGACGCGTCGAACCCGCACACGCACATGGCTCTGGACCCCAGGACTGGCACAGCGGCTCGGGCGAGGTCGAGTGCGAGCAGGCGCCTTGGCGCGCGAGCCTCTGCGAGGCGGCGCTGGGCTGCCTTTGACCCGGCTCTCAGGTGAGGCTGCGCGAACTGGCGCGAAACGCCCGCGTGTTGGCCTCGTTCACGGCAGGGCGCGCGTCCGATTTCGGTGCTGGGCAAGGGTGTTGTTCACACTGACGTCCCGCTTGTGATGCGCATCACTATTGACCGGCGCGTTCGACCAACACATGATCACCACAGCTTGTAAGGAAAATCTAAAGAAACGGGTGGGGTGTGTTGACGCACAGACGTCGGCGCGTTTGGCGCCGGGCGATCGGGAGCGGCGCGATAGCCGTCGCTCTCCTGGGGGGTGCGGTTCCGGCCACCGCCGTCGCGGCGACCCCGGCGTTCGCCGACGAGGGAGGGACCTCGGCGGCGGCCGATCACACTCCGGAGTCGGAGGCCGCCACCCTCGCCGCGAAGACCGGTGAGCGCGTGGAGGTGACCGCGAAGACCACCGAGTCCGAGCAGCTGTTCGCCAACCCGGACGGCACCTTCACCCAGGAGATGAACGCGGCCCCGGTCCGCGCCCGGGAGGACGACGGCCGCTGGGCCCCCATCGACACCACCCTCGTACGCGACGCCGACGGCTCCCTGCGGGCCAGGAACACCACGACGGACGTCACCTTCTCGGGCGGCGGCAGCGGCAGCGGCCTGGTCACCCTGAAGGACGACGGGCATCAGCTGAAGCTCGGCTGGCCCAGCGCGCTCCCCGCGCCCCGCCTCGACCGCGCCACCGCCACCTACGCCGATGTCCTCCCGGACGTCGACCTGCGACTGACCGCCCTGAGCACCGGCTACACCTCCGTGCTCGTGGTCAAGACCGCTCAGGCGGCGAAGAACCCGGCGCTCGCGACGATCAGGATGACCGTCTCCGGCACCGGTCTGGACATCGCCCCGACGAGTGACGGCGGTTTCGTCGCGCGCGACGGCGACGGCACCCCGGTCTTCGAGAGCCCGGCAGGCCGGATGTGGGACTCGGCAGGTGACACCCCGGACGCCGACGCGGCGGGCGTCACCACACAACTCGCCCGTACCGCCCCGGCCGGCCCCGCCCAGGCAGACCCCGAGCCCACCACCCCCGCGACGCCGGTCCCGCTGCCCGCGGCCGCCGGTGAGCCGACCCCGACCGAGGGGCCGGGCAGCGGCGACGCGGAAGCCGACCTGCCGCTGAAAGTGACCGGCACGACGCTGGAGATCACCCCCGACCCGGCGCTGCTGCACGGTGAGGACACCGTCTTCCCGCTGTACATCGACCCGCCGACCAAGGGCATCGCCCTCGGCGACTGGACGGCGCTCGCCTCCAACGGCACGAAGTACTGGAAGTTCAGCGGCGACAAAGGTGTCGGCCGCTGTTCCAACTACGCGGGCTATCTGTGCTCCAACAGCCCGTACACCCAGCGCATGTACTTCGAGTACCCGCTGTCGTCGATCCACGGCAAGAAGATCCTCGACGCGACGTTCGAGGTGTACATGGTGTGGTCGTTCTCCTGTGACGCGCACTGGTACGACCTGAGCCACGTCAACAAGGGCATCTCCGACAGCACCACCTGGTCCAGCCGCCCCACCGCCGACGACCTGATGGGCGACCGGTCCGTGTCCTACGGGCGCGGCTCCCTGTGCGACCCCTCGCAGCCGGCGAACTGGGTGCGTTTCAGCGACAACGTCTCCGGCGGTGAGACCAACGAGAACCTGACGCCGACCCTCGCGACGCACGCCGCGAACAAGTCGCCGCAGATCACCTTCTCGCTGACCGCGCACGACGAGTCGGACGCGGGCGCCTGGGCGCGGTTCCGCAACGACGCGAAGCTGTCCGTGACGTACGTCTCCTACCCGGACAAGCCGACCTCGTACGGCGTCCAGCAGGGCACCACCGGGCGCGCCTGCAACGCCTCCACGCTGCCCTTCGCCACCAGCGACACCTCGCCGAAGATGCTCGGCACCGTGCAGTCGGCGGACGGCAGCCAGGCCCAGCTGCGCGCCGACTTCGAGGTGTGGAAGGCCGACGGCTCCAGCCGGGTGTGGACGGCGAACTCGCCGAGCAGCGCCTGGGTCGCCGACAACGCCGTCCGTGACGCCAGCACCAGTACCCTGCCCGCGCAGACCAACTACCGCATGCGCGTGAAGACACAGGCGTACTACGTCACCGACCGCGGCGACTCCGGTGTGCTGGACTCCTCTTGGTCGTCCTGGTGCTACTTCCGCGTGGACACCGACTCCCCGCCGCCCCCGATCGTCACCAGCTACGACGGCCTCTACAAGCCCGCCGACACCTACCCCGCCGGTGGCGGTGTGGGCACCGTGGGCAGGTTCACCTTCACGCCGGCCGACACCAACGCCACCACGGCCGGCATCCAGTCCGAC
This sequence comes from Streptomyces sp. NPDC048751, assembly GCF_043198595.1. NCBI lineage: Bacteria > Bacillati > Actinomycetota > Actinomycetes > Kitasatosporales > Streptomycetaceae > Streptomyces > Streptomyces sp. NPDC048751. The sequence goes on along the minus strand of NZ_JBICUX010000009.1, from coordinate 13,361 downwards.
GTCGTCAGCTACAAGTGGAAGCTGAACAGCGGCGCGCTCTCGCCGCCGATCAACGTGCCCACGGGCACCGCCACCACCGTGTCGATCACCCCGAACCAGGCCGGTGAGAACACCATCCAGGTGTGGGGCTACGACGCGGCCGGCCACAGCTCGCTGACCGGCTACTACAGCTTCCTGGTCAAGGGCGCCGAACTGCCCTCGGGCATCTGGCACCTGGACAGCAGCCTCGCCGACGCGACGACCGCGACCCAGCACCCGCTGACCAACACGGGCGCCACCTGGGACACCCTGTCCCGCAGCGGCACCGGAGCGGCCAAGCTCAACGGCACCACGGCCTACCTGTCCACCACCGGCGCGGTCCTGGACACCACGAAGTCCTTCACCGTCTCCGCCTGGGCGCGGCTGACGAAGAACGACGTCAACTACACCGTGCTGTCGCAGGCCGGTACCAACGCCTCCGGGTTCCAGCTGTACTACTCCAGCACCTACAAGGCGTGGATCTTCAACCGTCACCAGACGGACGTCGTCAGCCCGGCCATCACCCGCTCGATCGGCACCCGGCCGCCGGTCTTGAACGCCTGGACCCACCTCGCGGGCGTCTACGACGCGGCCAATCAGACCGTCCAGCTCTACGTCAACGGCGTCCCGCAGGGCGACCCGGTCGCGTTCACCACCCCGTGGAAGGCATCCGGCAACCTCCAGATCGGGCGGCTCTGGTACGACGGCTCCGGCAAGGAGAACTTCGCCGGCACCATCGACGAGGTGAAGGTCTGGTCGCGTGCCCTCGCCGACACCGAGGTCACCCACGACGCCTGGCTGGAGGACGAGGACCTCAGCGACGGCACCGCCGGTGATCCCGTCCCGGCCCTCGTCGCCCGGTGGGACGCCACCGACACGGCCAACGCCACCGGCACCACCGTGAAGGACACCAGCGGCTTCGCCCGCAACCTCACCCTGAACGGGGCCGCGCTCACCACGGTCACCACCGGCGACCCGGACATCGGCGAAGAGGTCACCACCAGCCAGACGATGACCCTGAATGGCACCAGCGCCTACGCCACGGCCGCCGGCCCGTTCGTCGACGACACCGGCTCCTTCACCGCGACCGCCTGGGTCACCCTGGATCCGGCCAAGTTCACCGACACCACCAAGTCGTACGCGGTGCAGGTGTTCGGCCAGTCGGGCACCAGCCAGTCCTCCTGGGGCGTCTGGTACGAGCAGCCGGCCGGCAGCACCCAGGGCCGGTGGACCTTCGGCCGCCCCGACAAGGACGGCACCGGCGCGGTGTGGACCACCAATGCCTCCACCGCGTTCACCACGGCCCAGCTGGGCGTCCCGGTCATGCTCAGCGTCGTCTACGACGCCCAGGCGGCCGCCGACCCCGTGGACACCTCCCAGCTCGGCGCGCTCAAGCTGTACGTCGACAGCGCGCTGATGGGCGACGAGGACGGCGTGTCGTACCCGGCTCCCTGGCAGGGCGGCGGGGCGTTCGAGATCGGACGGGCGAAGATCAACGGCGCCGCCGCGCGCTACTTCCCCGGCACGATCGACAGCATCCGCGTCTGGGCCGGAGCCACCTCCACCGACACGATCGCCAACCGGCGCAACGCCGAGCAGCGGTAACAAGCGGGGCGGGCGCGGGACGGGCCGACTGCCCGTCCCGCCCCCGCCCCGTCGCCTTCTCTTCCTGCTGTTTCTTCCCTTTCCGACAACCGGGACATCACCGTGTCTTCATCACCCTTCCGCAGACGCGTGCCAGGGGCGGTCGTCCGCCGCTGGCTCGGTCGAGGCGGACTCGTTCTCTCCCTCGCCCTGCTGCCGCAGCTCGTCGTGCCCTCGGGCTTCGACTTCACCGCTCAGGCCCAGGCCTCGGCCTCCCGCAAGCCGCTGGAGGACCGGCCAGACGCCAGGATCGACAAGGTGGGCGTGCTCAAACCGGGCACGTCCAAGGCCCCCAAAGACAAAGCCGCCCCGGCTGTCACACAGACGCGTGAGCGGCTGAAGAAGGCCGCCTGGCCGACGGCCGGCCGGACCACCGCCGAGGTACCGGGGGCCGGCAAGGCGTCCGTCACCGTGGGCGGGCTGGGCGTGACGCTGGCCCAGGCGCCCGCCAAGCAGCAGCTGAAGTCGGCGAAGGCCACCCGCTCGGCCGGGAAGGTCGCGCTCGCGGTCCAGCCCCGCTCGGCCGCCCGGAAAGCCGGCGTCAACGGTGTCCTGCTCGGCCTCTCCCCGGCCGGCGGCGGCACCGACAAGCTCCGGGTCTCGCTGAGCTACGCGTCCTTCAAGGACGTCTACGGCGGCAACTTCGGCCCCCGGCTGCGCCTGGTCACCCTTCCCGCGTGTGCGCTGACCACCCCGCAGAAGAAGGCGTGCCGTACCCAGACCCCGGTGCCGGGCGCGGACAACGATGCCGCCACGCAGAGCGTGACGGGCACCGTGTCCACCCGTACGCCGATGATGCTGGCGGCGTCGGCGGACGGGTCGGGCAGCGGCGGCGGCAGCGACTACAGCGCCACCTCGCTGTCGCCTTCCTCGACCTGGGAGGCGGGCGGCAGCACGGGTGACTTCACCTGGAACTACCCGCTGCGCGTGCCACCGGCGACCGCCGGCTCGTCACCGAACCTGTCGATCTCCTACAACTCCGCCTCGGTGGACGGCCGTACGGCCGGGGAGAACAACCAGACCTCGGTGATCGGCGAAGGCTTCTCGATGACCGAGTCCTACGTCGAGCGCAAGTACGGCTCGTGCAAGGACGACGGGCAGACCGGCAAGGGCGACCAGTGCTGGAAGTACGCCAACGCCACGCTGGTCCTCAACGGCAAGGCCGTCGAGCTGGTCAACACCTGCGCGGACAAGGCGGCGTGCGACACGGCCGCGCTCTCGCAGGCGTCCGGCGGCAGCTGGAAGCTGAAGAACGAGGACGGCACCCGCGTCGAGCACCTGACGGGGGCCACCGGCAACGGGGACGACAACACCGAGTACTGGAAGGTCACGGACGCCTCCGGCAACCAGTACTTCTTCGGCAAGCACCGCCTGCCCGGCTGGAGCGACAAGGGCACCACGGACACCTCCGACGACGACCCGGTCACCAACTCCGTGTGGACGGTCCCGGTCTTCGGCGACGACTCCGGCGAGCCCTGCTACAAGTCGACCGGTTTCGCCGACTCCTCCTGCTACCAGGCGTGGCGCTGGAACCTGGACTACGTCGTGGACACCCACGGCAACGCCTCCACGTACTGGTACACCAAGGAGACGAACTACTACTCCAAGAACGCCGACACCACGGTCAACGGCACCGCGTACACCCGTGGCGGCTACCTCAACCGCATCGACTACGGCCTGCGCAGCGACCTGCTGTACAGCAAGCCGGCCGCCCAGCAGGTGCGGTTCACCTACGCCGAGCGGTGTGTCGTCTCCGGCGGCTGCTCGAGCCTGACCTCGACGACCAAGGCCAACTGGCCGGATGTGCCGTTCGACATGATCTGCGCGTCCAGCACCAAGTGCACCACGCAGATCGGCCCGGCCTTCTTCACCCGCAAGCGCCTCACCGACATCACGACGTCGGTGTGGACGGGCAGCGGCACCACCCAGCGGGACGTCGACACCTGGCACCTGGACCAGAGCTTCCCCGACACCGGTGACGCCTCCTCGCCCAGCCTGTGGCTGAAGTCCATCCAGAACACCGGCAAGGCCAACAGCACCACGGCCCAGATGCCGCCGATCGTCTTCGGCGGCATCCAGATGCCCAACCACGTCGAGGGCAGCGGCCCGGACACCCTGCGCTACATCAAGTGGCGCGTGCGCACCATCAAGACGGAGACCGGCTCGACCGTCACCGTCAACTACTCGGATCCCGACTGCATCTGGGGTTCGAGCATGCCGGCGAACATCGACAAGAACACCCGCCGCTGCTTCCCCGTCAAGTGGTCCCAGTCCGGGGCGACTCCGGTCACCGACTGGTTCCACAAGTACGTCGTCACCTCGGTCTTCCAGGACGACCCCTACGGCCACGGCGACACCGCCGAGAAGTACTACGACTACCAGGGCGGCGCCGGCTGGGGTTACGCCGACGACGAGGGCATCACCAAGGTGTCCAACCGCACCTGGTCGCAGTGGCGCGGCTACGGCACGGTCGTGGAGACGTCCGGGGACTCCGAGGGCCCGCGCTCGAAGAAGTCCACGCTGTACATGCGCGGCCTGAACGGCGAGAAGGAACTCGACGGCACCCCCCGCGTGGAGAAGGTCACCGACTCCACCGGCACCGCGATCGACGACTCCCGCCAGTACGCCGGTTTCGTCCGCGAGACGATCATCTACAACGGCACGGCCGAGGACAGCGGCACCATCAACACCCCCTGGTCGCACCGTACCGGCAGCCACACCTACGGCTGGGGCACCACAGAGGCGTGGATCGTCCAGGCCGGCGAGACAGCCGCCCGCACGAAGACCTCTGCCGGCACTCGCACGGTCAAGCAGAAGACCACGTACGACACCACGTACGGCATGCCGATGACCGTCGAGGACAGCGGTGACGCCGCGAAGAGCGGCGACGAGACCTGCGCGCGGTCCACGTACGTCCGCAACAGCTCGGCCTGGCTGGTGGCCAAGGTCAGTCGTGTCGAGGTGTACTCCGTGGCTTGTGCGACCACTCCGGTGGTTCCCGACGACGTCGTCTCCGACGTCACCACGGCCTACGACGGCCAGGCGGTCGGCGTGGCGCCCACCAAGGGCGACAGCACCGCCTCCTACCGGGTCGCGAGCTACGACCCGGTGACCAAGGCGCCCACCTACCAGCAGGTCTCCGGCTCCACCTACGACAAGCTGGGCCGCCCGCTCACCGCGACCAACGCCCTGAACCGCACGGCCAGCACGACCTACGTCCCGGACGACACCGGCTACGGCCCGCTCACGTCCAAGACCACCACCAACCCCAAGCTGTACTCCACCACCACCGTGGTGGACCCTGCCTGGGGCGTCGCCACCAAGACCACCGACGTCAACGGCAACGTCACCGAGTCGGCCTTCGACGCCCTCGGCCGCCTGCGTCAGGTCTGGAAGCCGGACCGCTCCCGCACACTCGGCGACGCGGCCAGCATCGTCTACGCCTACAGCATCAACAACGACAAGGAGACCTGGGTCCGCACCGACGCCCTCAAGGCCGACGGACAGACCTACAACAGCTCCTACGACATCCTCGACGGCCTGCTGCGCTCCCGCCAGAAGCAGGTCCCCGCGCCCAACGGCGGCCGGGTGATCACAGAGACCCTCTACGACGACCGCGGTCTGGCGTACATCACCAACAGCCAAGTCCACGACAACCTCGCCCCCTCGGGCACCCTGGCCAACACCTTCCCCGGCTCCGTCCCCGCCTCCACCGAGACGGTCTTCGACGCCGCCGGCCGCGCCACCGATTCGATCTTCCGCGTCTACGGCCAGGAGAAGTGGCGCACCAAGACCGACACGACGGCGGACCGCACCACCGTCACCGCCGCCGAGGGGGGCACCGGCACGATCAAGTTCACCGACGCCCGCGGCCTGGTCACCGAGCGCCGCGAGTACGCCGGACCGGTGCCGACCGGCACCGACTACACCCGCACCCTGTTCGAGTACACGCCCGCCGGCAAGCTCAAGAAGATGACCGGTCCGGACGGCTCGGTCTGGACGTACGACTATGACCTGCGCGGGCGCGTGATCACCACGACGGACCCGGACAAGGGCAAGGTCGACACCACCTACAACGACGCCGACCAGCCACTGACGGTCACATCCACCCACGACCACGCCTCCCGCACCCTGATCACCGGCTACGACGAGCTCGGCCGGAAGACCGGCACCTGGGACGGCGTGCAGGACAACGCCCACCAGCTGACCAAGTTCACCTACGACTCGCTGGCCAAGGGACAGCCGACCGCTGCGATCCGCTACGTCGGCGGCACCACCGGCAAGATCTACTCCCAGGTCGTCACCGGCTACGACGCGCTGGACCGTCCCAAGGGCACCAAAACCGTCATCGCCGCCACCGACCCCCTGGTCGTCGCCGGCGCACCGCAGACCTTCACCACCTCCACCGTCTACAACCAGGACGGCACGGTTCAGTCCACTTCGATGCCCGCGGTGGCCGGTCTTCCCGCGGAGACCGTGGCCAACAGCTACAACGGCCTCGGCCTGCTCACCGGCACCGACGGCATGACGGACTACGTCCAGAACATCGGCTACTCGCCGTACGGCGAGATCGAGGAGACCCGCCTCGGGACCTCCACGGACGCCAAGCAGCTCCAGATCCTCAACCGCTACGAGGACGGCACCCGCCGCCTGTCCAACACGCACACGGTCGACCAGACCAACGCCGGCTACACCAGCGACGTCGACTACGCCTACGATGCCACCGGCAACGTCAAGTCGATCAGCGACAAGGCGGGTACCAAGGACACCCAGTGCTTCGCCTACGACGGCTACCGCCGCCTGACCGAGGCCTGGACCCCGTCGTCCAACGACTGCGCCACGGCCCGCTCGGCGACCGCCCTCGGCGGCCCGGCCCCGTACTGGACCAGCTGGACCTACAAGCCCGGCGGACTGCGCGACACCCAGGTCGAGCACACGACGACCGATGACGTCTCGACTGCTTACGGCTACCCGGCCGTCGACGCCTCCGGCGCCGGCCAGCCCCACACCATGACCTCGGTCACGGTCAACGGCGGAACCGCCAAGTCGTACACGTACGACGAGCAGGGCAACACCACCAAGCGCTACAGCCCCACCGGCACGGCGCAGAGCCTCGTCTGGGACATCGAAGGAGAACTCAGCCGCCTCACCGACGGCACCAAGACCACCGATTACCTGTACGACGCCAACGGCGGCCTCCTGATCCGCCGCGGCCCAGCCAAGAGCGTCCTCTACTTGGCCGGTCAGGAACTGCACTACGACACGGCCGCGAACAAGTTCACCGCCCAGCGCTACTACACGGCCGGTGACGCCACGGCGGTCCGTACCGAGACCGGCCTGTCCTGGACGGTCGACGACCACCACGGCACCGCCTCGATGACGGTGGACGCCACGACCCAGGCTGTCACCCGCCGCTACACCAAGCCCTTCGGCGAGGCACGCGGCACGGCACCGGCGGCCTGGCCCGACGACAAGGGCTTCCTCGGCAAGCCTGCCGACGCCGACACCGGCCTGACCCACGTCGCAGCCCGCGAGTACGACCCCGCCGCCGGCCGCTTCCTTTCCGTCGACCCGGTCCTCGCTCCCGACGACCACGAGTCGCTGAACGGCTACGCCTACGCCAACAACACGCCCGTCACCAAGTCCGACCCGAGCGGCGAACGCCCGATCACGGACTGCGAGCAGGGGTGCAGCGACGGTCACGGCGGCAGCTACCGCTCGTACATGACGATGGGCCCGAACGGGACCTGGGTGTACCACTCCACCCAGACCTACAGCCACAGTGTCGTGTACCAGACGGCGGGTGGTGGTACGGGAAGTGGCAGCATGACCGTCACCGTCCGTACCGACGGAGGACATGTCTCAGCGAGCGTTGTGTTCAAGAAGGGGCCAGATCCGGCCCCTGTGAAGAAGGGCAGCAACCTCAGGACGAACGTCGCGGGTCATTTGGCCGGCATAGCCTACGGCCTTGACAAGGTGAGCGACCTCGCCAATCCATTCTGCTGGTTCGACTCAGGTTCCTGCAGTGCCACCGACGACACGGCGGAGACGTACGACAACTGGGCGGAGGCTGCGGGAGCGGATACTGACTCCAGTCTCTACCAGGCTGCTTGGGACAACGGCTCCCTGGCCCCCATGCTGGCTCTCGGTGGAAGATTCTCGGCGGCAGATTCCCAAGTCGCCCGCGCCGGCGTGAGTGTCGGTGCCGGCGTCGGCGCCGACGTCAAGATGCTCACTGCGGGCGAGAGTCTGTCCGAGCCGGTGACCCTGTACGGCCCGTTCCACCGGCTTGGCAACCCGAACACTCAGTCGGCTGCAGTCTCTCGTGCCATGGTCGAGTCGGGCGAGCTGTGGGGCAGAGCCCCGAGGCAGGGAGGCAATGCCACTGCTCAGGCGTGGCGTGGACCGATCCCGAAGGATGCCAGGACGGGAAGCGTGGAGTTCTACACCACCGTGAAGCCCAAGCCCTATGATCGCAGCCTTCCTGGACAGGGTGCGTGGGAGGCTGGGAAGGAGGCCGGCGTCAACTCCTTCGTCATGGACGGTGACGAATGGGCATCCATTCCGATCATCATCACGGAGGCGAGATAGGTATGGATCTGCGGGAGTTGAATCCGACAAGTCTGAGGCGGATCCCCGAGAAGGATGTCAGCCCGGGCGACATCAGATGGCTCGTCCAAGTCGGCGTCGAGCCCGCGGCACTCGAGGAGCGCTGGGGCGCGCCGGAGATCACCGAGGACGACTTCGCGGAGTGGTTCTGCTTCGCCTTCTCTCCGGTGGAGGGAGAGGCGTTCATCCTGTTGCGGCAGGTACACCATGCTCCCGTTGGCGGCTTCGTCCTGAGCGTGACCGAGGGGCTCTTCTCCCTTGAGGCCGCCGACCGGATTGTCCAGGCCCTGGACATTTCCGGTACGCGCATCACTCATGTGAACGCCGAGGCCACCCAGTAGTACCTGTCGCGCCCGGTGCGGCCCCCTTCTCCAGGGGTGTCCGCACCGGGCGCTTGATCATCCTGATGAAGCTGCACAGAATTTCATGCGATCGACCGGCGCCAAGGGGCACAGAGGTCGCGCCTACCGTCTGGAAAACCATTCCCGACGGGGAGCGGGAAAAGATCGCCGAATATCTTCGCTCCGGCACTCCGATCATCGCCCTGATGGGATTCTCGGAGGACGTTCTGGGCAGCAAATTCTCCCGCTCCGGCGGCACCGCCATCATGAGCGACGGCCGCTTCTTCTGGCGGCTCGACGCGGCCGACTACGTGGAGCACTACGGGATCGGGCTTCCCGAGGAGTTCATCGCCCACGGCACCGCCCGTCAGTGGACCGCCCCGACCCTCTCCCGCGGGGAGGTCATCGACGTCGACGACCGCCTCGGCGAACTGAGGCGAGCCGGGGCCCTGTGACCTGAGCTGGTCACCTACCCCCCGTAGAACAGCGACTCCACGACCCCCCGGGCCCGGCGGCCCGTGCGCCGGTACGCGTCCAGGAGCTCGCCGACATGGCCCGGGCCGTAGCCCAGGTAGCGGCCGACGGCTGCCAGTTCCCGGCTCTCCGAGGGGAAGGTGTCGCCCGCCCGGCCCCGGACCAGCATGACCGCGTTGCGTACGCGGGTGGCCAGGACCCAGGCCTCGTCCAGGATCTCGGCGTCCTCCGCGCCGAGGAGCCCGGCCGCCCGTGCCGCGGACAGGGCCTCGCGGGTGCGGGTGGTGCGGAGGTCCGGGAGGTCCCAGGCGTGCTGGAGTTGGAGGAGCTGGACGGTCCACTCCACGTCGGAGAGGCCGCCCGGGCCCAGCTTCGTGTGGAGCTTCGGGTCCGTGCCCCGGGGGAGGCGTTCTGATTCCATACGGGCCTTGAGACGGCGGATCTCGCGTACGGACTCTTCTTCCAGGCCCCGGGTCGGGTAGCGCAGGGGGTCGATCAGGTCCATGAAACGCCGGCCCAGCTCCTCGTCGCCGGCCACGAACTCGGCCCGGAGCAGCGCCTGGGACTCCCACACGAGGGACCAGCGGCGGTAGTAGGCCTCGTAGGACTTCAGGGTGCGTACCAGCGGGCCCGACTTGCCCTCGGGGCGCAGGTCCGCGTCGATCAGCAGGGGCGGATCCGCGCTCGGGATCTGGAGGAGGCGGCGCATCTCGGAGACGACCTTGTTGGCGGCGTCGGCGGCCTCCCGGTCCTCGACGCCGTCGCGGGGCTCGTGCACGAAGACGACGTCCGCGTCGGAGCCGTAGCCGAGCTCGTGCCCCCCGAAGCGGCCCATGCCGATGATCGCGAAACGGGTGGGCAGCTCCTCGCCCCAGCCCTCCCGCACCACCGCGCGCAACGTTCCGGCGAGCGTCGCCGCCGTCAGGTCCGACACCGCGCCGCCCACCAGGTCCACCAGGGCGCCCTGGTCGGCCTCGGCGGGCTGGGCCTCCGTGCCGTAGGAGCCGACGATGTCCGCGGCGGCCGTACGGAACAGCTCGCGGCGGCGGACACCGCGCGCGGCCGTGACCCCCTGGGCGGCGCCCTCCGCGCGGCCCACCGCCGCGAGGATCTCCTGCTCCAGGTGGGCCAGACCCCGGGGTTCGAGCCCGCCGCCGTTGCCGTTCCCGAGCAGCGCCACGGCCTCCGGCGCGCGCATCAGCAGATCGGGTGCCAGACGGCCCGCCGACAGTACGCGGGCGAGGTTCTCGGCGGCCGCGCCCTCGTCGCGCAGCAGGCGCAGGTACCACGGTGTCTTGCCCAGCGCGTCCGACACCTTGCGGAAGTTGAGCAGGCCCGCGTCCGGGTCGGCGGAGTCCGCGAACCAGCCCAGGAGAACGGGGAGCAGGGTCCGCTGGATCGCGGCCTTGCGGGAGACCCCGGAGGCCAGCGCCTCCAGGTGCCGCAGGGCGGCGGCCGGGTCCGCGTACCCGAGTGCGACCAGCCGCTCCCGGGCCGCTTCGGGGCTCAGCCTCGCCTCGCCGGGGCCGAGTTGGGCCACCGCGTCGAGCAGCGGCCGGTAGAAGAGCTTCTCGTGCAGGCGTCGTACGACACCGGCGTGCCGCTTCCACTCGCGGGTCAGCTCGTTGACCGGATCCGTGCGCAGGTTCAGCGAGCGGCCGATCCGGCGCAGGTCGCCCTCGCCCTCGGGGACGAGGTGGGTGCGGCGCAGCCGGTACAGCTGGATGCGGTGCTCCATCGAGCGCAGGAAGCGGTACGCCTCGTCGAGCCGGCCGGCGTCCTCGCGGCCCACGTAGCCGCCCGCGGCCAGCGCCTGGAGCGCGTCCAGCGTCGTGCCGCTGCGCAGGGAGGCGTCGGTGCGGCCGTGCACCAGCTGGAGGAGCTGTACGGCGAACTCGACGTCCCGCAGGCCTCCGGGGCCGAGTTTCAGCTCGCGCTCCACCTCTGCGGCGGGGATGTTCTCGACCACGCGGCGCCGCATCTTCTGCACGTCGGCGACGAAGTTCTCCCGCTCGGCCGCCTGCCACACCAGTGGCTCCACCGCGGCCACGTACTCCGCTCCGAGGTGGAGGTCGCCGGCCACCGGGCGGGCCTTCAGCAGCGCCTGGAACTCCCAGGTCTTGGCCCAGCGCTGGTAGTAGGCGAGGTGACTGCTGAGCGTACGGACGAGAGGGCCGTTGCGGCCCTCGGGGCGCAGATTGGCGTCGACCGGCCAGATCGAGCCCTCGATCGTGGTCTCCGAGCAGATCCGCATCATGTGCGAGGCGAGTTTGGTGGCCGCGCGGAGTGCCTTTTGCTCGTCGGCGCCGTCGACCGCTTCCCCTACGAAGATCACGTCGACGTCCGAGACGTAGTTCAGCTCATGGCCGCCGCACTTGCCCATCGCGATCACCGCGAGCCGGCACAGCGCCGCGTCCTCGGGGGCGGCGGCCTGGGCGAGGCCCAGCGCCGCCCGTAGCGTCGCGGTCGCGAGGTCGGCGAGTTCGGCGGCGGTTTGGGCCACATCGGTCGTGCCGCACACGTCGCGTGCCGCGATCGACAGCAGGCAGCGGCGGTACGCCACGCGCAGGGACACCGGGTCGGACGCCTCCGCCAGGCCCCGCTCGAACTCCTCCACCCCGGGGTGGAGGTCGCGCGGCTCGTACATGACCAGGGCGTGCCAGTCGCGCGGGTGGCGGGCCAGGTGGTCGGCGAGGGCGGCCGAGGCGCCCAGCACGCCGAGCAGGCGGTCACGCAGCGGCTTGGCCGCTATCAGCGTGTCCAGCAGTTCGCGGTGGGCGGTGGGGTCCGACTGCGCCTCCAGGAGGCGTACGAGACCGTGCAGCGCCAGGTCGGGGTCGGCGGTGCCGCCCAGGGCCTCCAGGAGGAACGGGTCGTTGCGGACCGGTGCGAGTTCTCCGCTCTCCAGGAGTCGCTCGGCGGCCGACGGGTCGGTGAAACCGTGCCGCAGCAGCCTGGAGAAGGTGCTGCTTCTGCGCCCAGGCGCCATCATGCCCGGCCTCCCGTCGGATCAAGGTCATACGCGCTTGAGAGTAACCCGCGTCCTTGCGCTGGCGCGCCGTTCGGGTTTCCGGTTCTGTGGAGTCCTGTGGGCAGCGCTGTGCCAGGGACGTGTGAGGGAGGAGTCAGGCGTGGACATGAGTCTCGAAGTCGTTCTGCTGCCCGTGTCCGATGTGGACCGGGCCAAGGAGTTCTACCGCGACAAGGTCGGCTTTCACGTCGATCTCGACGGTGAGGTGATGGAGGGGGTGCGGATCGTGCAGCTGACTCCGCCGGGTTCGGGGTGCTCGATCGCGCTGGTTGATGGGCTTCAGGTGCCCACGGGCGTGCCGCAGCCCGGGACGTACCACGGGCTGCAGCTGTGCGTGACGGATGCGAAGGCGGCGTACGAGGAGCTGACGGCGCGCGGGCTGGAGGTCAGCGAGCCGCAGCAGTTCGCTCCGCAGGACGGGGCCACGTTCATGTACTTCAAGGACCCCGACGGGAACGGGTGGGCGATTCAGGAGTACCGGAAGCGGGCGACGGAGCCGTTGTACAAGGTGCTGGCCGAGCTGGCCGGGCGGGGGGAGTGAGCACGGCCTCTGCGTCTACGTCGTTCCGGTCTGGGCGTACCGGCAGCCCTCCAGGCGCCGGTACCACCAGACCTCTGGGCGCCATACCCGGCGCGAGTCGACGAAGGGGTCCGGGAGCGTGCGGGTGAGGTAGACGGCGTCCAGGGAGGCGATCAGGCGGCCCAGTTCCGCGCGGGCGCGGGGCGGCAGCTCTTGCAGGACCGTGTCGAGTGCGTCGCGGGCGTGTCGGACGTCGTCGAACGAGCAGCCCCGGCACCCGCATTCCTCCAGGTACGGGTAGCGGGGTCGGTTTCCCGGCGGGCTCAGGAAGGCGCGGTAGCGGCGCAACGAGCGGTCGGTGACGCCGGGGAAGACGTCGTGGTCGCGGGAAAGGGCCTCGTAGCGGTGGACGGCGAGGCTTGTGCGGGCCGAGAGGCCGTGGATGCGGTCCGGGGCGGGGGTGTCCCACCCGTACGGACGGTTCAGTAGCGGCTGCGTCGCGCGCAGCTCGCCGGGCCGGTTACGCGGCATCGGCCTTTCGGTGGGGTGTGGTCATGGGGTCATGATGCCCTACTGGTCGCGCGTGGGTGGGTGGGGCGGGGCCGTGGGGGGGGGGGGGGGCGCGGGGGGGGGGGGGCCCCCCCGGGGGGGGGGGCAGGGGGGGGGGGGGGCCCGCGAAACGGCGGGGGGGGGGCCGCCCCCCCCGGCCCGCCCCCCCCCAACG
>NZ_JBICUX010000008.1:0-525226 GCF_043198595.1 Streptomyces sp. NPDC048751 | reverse complement strand
TTTTGGCACGCTGTTGAGTTCTCAAGGAACGGACGCTTCCTTTGTACTCACCCGAGAGACTCTCTCAGGCTTTCCTCCGGGCGCTTCCCTTCGGTGTTCCAAACTCTATCAGTGTTTTTCCGGCCCTCTGACCACCGTCCTGCAGACATGCAGAAGGTGACCCCGAGATAGGATCTGACAAGTTGGGTGCTGCCAGGCAAGGACGCTTGTCGCATCGCTCAGCCCCAGGCAGGAGTACGACTGTACACGGGGCTGCGGAGAGCGTGCAAATCGATTAGGGTGGTGGTCTAGACCACTCCGCGGTTCACATGCGGAACCGGTACTTCACCTGACATACCCTGCTGATCAGTGCGCCGTCCGGGACACACAGTGACGGCCCCTGACGGCCCAAAAGGATCTCCACCCCTGGGAGGTTTCCCATGACCACCGTGACGTCCCCACTTGCAGGACGCGCCATCGGACTGGCGGCCGTGCCGGATCCGGTCTTCTCCGGAGCCATGGTCGGCCCGGGCACCGCGATCGACCCCGCGCGCGAGCCCTCCGAGGTCGTCTCGCCCGTGGACGGAGTCATCGTCTCTCTTCATCCGCACGCCTTCGTCGTCGTCGACGCGAACGGGCACGGTGTGCTGACCCACCTCGGCATTGACACCGTGCAGCTCAACGGCGAAGGCTTCGAGTTGCTTGTGAACAAGGGTGACACCGTGACCCGCGGTCAGGCCGTGGTGCGCTGGAACCCGGCTGCCGTCGAGGCCGCCGGCAAGTCCCCGGTGTGCCCGGTCGTGGCGCTGGAGGCCACGGCCGACTCCCTCTCCGAACTCCGCGACGACGGCGATGTGAAGGCCGGTGACAGTCTCTTCCTCTGGAAGTGACGTCAGTGCCGTCCTAACCGACGGCAAGCACGACAACCACCGCGGCGGCGGGACCCGCCGCACTATCGGAGACGGGTGAGATGGAGACAACGCTGCGAGGCGTCGGCGTGAGCCACGGTGTGGCGATCGGCGAGGTTCGGCACATGGGAACGGCGGTGCTCGAACCGCCTGCCAAGCAGATCCCGGCGGAGGACGCGGAGCGTGAACAGGGGCGCGCCCGCAAGGCCGTCGAGGCTGTGGCCGCGGACCTGATGGCGCGGGGCAATCTGGCGGGCGGCGAGGCCCAGGCGGTCCTGGAGGCCCAGGCCATGATGGCCCAGGACCCCGAGTTGATGGCGGACGTGGAACGCCGTGTCGCGGTGGGCAGCACGGCCGAGCGCGCCGTGTACGACGCGTTCGCGGCCTACCGCGAACTGCTCGCGGGCGCCGGTGAGTACCTGGCCGGCCGTGTGGCCGACCTCGACGACGTGCGGAACCGTATCGTCGCTCGTCTGCTCGGGGTGCCCATGCCGGGCGTCCCCGACAGCGACGAGCCGTACGTCCTTGTCGCGCGCGACCTCGCGCCGGCCGACACGGCCCTGCTGGACCCGACGCTGGTGCTGGGGTTCGTCACGGAGGAGGGCGGGCCCACCAGCCACAGCGCGATTCTGGCGCGGGCTCTGGGCGTTCCGGCCGTGGTGGCTCTGCCTGGTGCCGGTGAGCTCGCCGAGGGCACGTTGATCGCCGTGGACGGCAGCACCGGTGCGATCTTCGTGGAGCCGAGCGAGGAGAAGAAGGCACAGCTGCGGGCCGCCGCCGCGGAGCGCAAGGCCGCGCTGGCCGCTTCGACCGGGCCGGGTGCCACGGCCGACGGGCACAAGGTGCCGCTGCTCGCCAACGTCGGCGGGCCGTCGGACGTGGAGGCGGCTGTCGAGGCGGGGGCGGAGGGTGTCGGCCTCTTCCGTACCGAGTTCCTCTTCCTCGACGACAGCCAGAACGCGCCGTCCGAGGAGAAGCAGGTCGACGCCTATCGCAAGGTTCTCGAGGCCTTTCCCGAAAGCCGTGTCGTCGTGCGCGTACTGGATGCCGGAGCGGACAAGCCGCTCGACTTCCTCACCCCGGCCGACGAGCCGAACCCGGCGCTCGGCGTGCGTGGCCTGCGGACGCTGCTGGACCACCCCGAGGTGCTGCGCACCCAGCTGACGGCGCTGGCGAAGGCCGCCGAGGGCCTGCCGGTCTACCTCGAGGTCATGGCCCCGATGGTGGCGGACCGTACCGATGCCAAGGCCTTCGCGGACGCGTGCCGCGAGGCGGGGCTGCGGGCGAAGTTCGGCGCGATGGTGGAGATACCGTCGGCGGCGCTGCGGGCGCGTTCCATCCTGCAGGAGGTCGAGTTCCTGTCGCTGGGGACGAACGACCTCGCGCAGTACACCTTCGCCGCCGACCGTCAGGTGGGTGCCGTGTCGCGTCTGCAGGATCCGTGGCAGCCCGCGCTGCTCGACCTGGTGGCACTGTCCGCGGAGGCCGCGAAGGCCGAGGGCAAGAGCTGTGGTGTGTGTGGTGAGGCGGCGTCCGATCCGCTGCTCGCTTGTGTCCTGACCGGGCTGGGGGTGACCTCCCTTTCCATGGGTTCGGCGTCGATTCCTTATGTGCGGGCCACGCTGGCGAAGTACACGCTCGCTCAGTGCGAGCGTGCCGCGTCCGCCGCTCGGGCGGCGGACAGTGCCGAGTCCGCGCGGAGCGCGGCTCAGGCGGTGTTGTCCGGCGAGTAGCCGGACAACACCGGCCGTCCGGTGTTCTGGGAGGGGCGCTCCGCCTGCATGGGTGGAGCGCCCCTCCCGTGTTCAGTGCCTGTGCCCCGACAGTGGCCTCTCCTCTCCGAGGTCAGGTGGCTCGCAGTAGTCGACATCGGATTCCGGTGAGATGAGGTCTCCGGATTCGATGTCGGTGCAGTAGGCGTCGAAGACCTCGCCGGCGGTCAGGGGTTCGAGGCGGTCCGCGCGCAGTCGCCAGCCGTAGACGCGGTCCGGTGAGCCGGGCGCGCTGGTCCGCATGACGAGTCCGCCCGGGCTTCGGGTGGCGAGGCCGAGGGCGAGCACGGTGGTGAATTCGACTGCCTCAGCGTCGTCGAGGTGAGCGGTGCCTTCGGCCCCGTCGTCGGCGTGGAGAACGGCGACGAGGGCTTCCGGTGTCCCCGAGACACTGCAGACCAGGTGGCGACTGCCTGCGGGAGCGGTGGCGAGGATGCGGGCGAGCAGGGCCGAGGCGCGGGTCAGGGCGGCGCGTCCGATGTCCTCGCCGCAGGTGGCGCAGGTGCCGAGGCGGGCCAGGAGTGTGGCGGCGTACTCCCAGGTCGCCTGTCGGATGGCTTCGTCGACGAGGGCGGGGACGAGGTCGGTGAGGGGCTGGCCCTCGTAGGGAACGCTGGGGCCGGTGGTCGCGAGTTCCGCGGTGAAGCGGGTGCGGTTGGCGGGGAGGTCGGGGTCGAGGCCCTTTTCCTCGCAGTATTCGGCGTATTCGAGTGGGTCGAAGAGGGCCACCGTGGTGTGGTTGCCTTGGGCGGCCCGTGTCCTGAGGAGGGCTTCGACCTGCTGCAGGTAGGTCGTGTGGTCGTCGAAGGTGAAGGTGCGGTAGCGCCGCATGGCGCGGAAGTCGTGCTCGTCGGTGAGCAGGCCGATGGTGCCGGCGATTTCGCGACGCAGGACGCGTCGCATCGTCTGGTGGTCGGTGTGCGCCATGTTTCCCCCTGTGTGCACAGTCGATCAATGCTCACTCACAGTAACCGGCGGCACTGACAACAGGCTGGGGCTGGGGGTACGGCCCTCGGGTCAGCCGCGCTTGTGGGCGAGGGCCTCGTAGAAGTGCAGGAGGTCGAGGTTGTCGATGGAGCCGGGGTTGACCGCCTTCTCCAACGGCGTGCCCTGGAGCAGGCGCTTCACCGGTACTTCGATGCGCTTGCCGGTGAGGGTGTGGGGGATGCCGGGCACTTCGATGATCTCGTCGGGGACGTGGCGTGGTGAGAGTTGCTCGCGGATGGTCTGCTTGATGCGGTTCAGGAGGGTCTCGTCGAGTGCGGCGCCCGGGGCCAGGTGCACGAAGAGCGGCATCCAGTAGCCGCCGTCGGGCTGTTCGATGCCGATGACGAGGGATTCCTTGATCTCCGGGAGTCGCTCGACGGCTTCGTAGATGTCGGCGGATCCCATGCGCACGCCTTGGCGGTTGAGCGTGGAGTCGGAGCGGCCGTGGATGACGACGGAGCCGCGGGAGGTGATGGTGATCCAGTCACCGTGGCGCCATACGCCGGGGTAGGTGTCGAAGTAGCTGTCGTGGTAGCGGCTGCCGTCGGGGTCGTTCCAGAAGTGGATCGGCATGGACGGCATCGGGTTGGTGACGACGAGTTCGCCCACCTCGTCGACGAGGGGATTGCCGCTCGGGTCCCAGGACTGCAGGTCGGTGCCCAGCCCGGGAGCCTGGAGCTCGCCGGTGTATACCGGGAGGGTCGGTACCGCGCCCGCGAAGCAGGAGCAGACGTCCGTGCCGCCGCTGACGGAGGCGATCCACAGGTCGTCGCGGACCTCGTCGTGCAGCCAGCGGAATCCGTCGGGCGGGAGGGGCGAGCCGGTGGTGGCGACGCATTGGACGCGGGAGAGGTCGAAGTCGCGTGACGGGTGGACGTCCGCCTTGCGGCAGGCCATGACGTACGCGGCCGAGGTGCCGTAGAGGGTGGCTCCCGTGCGTTCCGCGATCCGCCACTGGGCGCCGGTGTCCGGGTAGCCGGGGCTGCCGTCGTAGAGGACGATCGTCGTGCCGGTCAGGAGGCCGGAGACGAGGAAGTTCCACATCATCCAGCCGGTCGAGGTGTACCAGAAGAACCGGTCCTCGGGGCCGAGGTCGCAGTGCAGGCCGAGCTGCTTGAGGTGCTCGATGAGGATGCCGCCCTGGGACTGGACGATGGCCTTGGGCAGGCCGGTGGTGCCGGAGGAGTAGAGCACCCACAGGGGGTGGTCGAAGGGGACGTGTTCGAAGACGGGTTCCGTGGCCGCGGCCGTCAGGGCCGACCACTCCAGGGCGCCCTCGGGCGCCCGGGTGCCGAGGAGCGGGATGTGCACGACGGCGCGCAGGGTGGGCAGCTCGCGGCGCAGCTCGGCGACGATCTCGCGTCGGTCGTGTTCCTTGCCGCCGTAGCGGTAGCCGTCGACGGTGAACAGGACGACGGGTTCCACCTGCTGGAAGCGGTCCAGGACGCTGCGGGCGCCGAAGTCGGGCGCGCAGGAGGTCCAGACGCCGCCTACGGCGGCCGTGGCGAGGAGGGCGACGACCGCCTCGGAGATGTTCGGGAGGTAGCCGCCGACGCGGTCTCCGGGGCGCAGGCCGAGGGCACGCAGTTCGGCTGCCAGGGAGCCGACCTGTCGGCGCAGTTCGGCCCAGGTCACCGGGCGGGGCTCGTGGGTCTCGTCGACGTACAGGAGGGCCGGCGCGTCGGGGCGGGTCTCTGCGGCGCGCAGGGCGTGTTCGGCGTAGTTGAGGGTGGCCCCGGGGAACCACTCGGCGCCGGGCATCGAGCGGTCGCCCAGCACGCGCGCGTAGGGGGTGGAGAACCGTACGTCGAACCATTCCGTGACGGCTCTCCAGAACGTCTCCAGCTCGTCGACGGACCAGCGGTGCAGGGCCGTGTAGCCGCCGTCGGAGGGTGCGCCGTGGTGCTCGGCCGCCCAGGTCTGGAACTTGGTGACCTGGGCCCGGGCGATGCGTCCCGGATCAGGCTGCCAGAGCGCTTGAGGGTTCACGGTCGACATGGGGCGGCTCCCGGACTGTGCGCGTCGTGTGCGTCGCTCGCGCACGGGCTGGGGTGTGCGCGTACGCGGCTGACACGGACGATGCCATGTGATCGACTTGTACACCAGGGTGCGCCCCACATAGTCCGTGTCGTGAAGATGTGGTCCCGACCTAGGTGAACGGCAGTTGAACGACACGCGTGTGTGGGGCGGTCGATGGCAGGGTGAGCAGCATGAACGGTCGTGACCTGGTGCGTTCGGTGAAGGTGGTCGGTTCTGTGGGAGCGGCCCAGGGGTTGCGGACCGTGCGGGCCGCGTGGCGCAGGCGGCGTGCCGATGCCACCGGACTGCCGCCACGGAAGGGTGAGCGCGCGCGGGTGCCCGGGCTCGTCCGGGACGCCGTGCCGGGTCCTGGTGGCGGTGTCATCCGGTTCAGTCGTTCGGAGCTGCGGATCACCGTCACCGTGAGCGGGGCGGTCTTCTGGGGCTGGGATGGAGCCGGCCCCGAGCCGTCGTACGCGCTCGCCGGACGTTGCCCCGAGCCCGATCCGCGGGCCGTGCTGGAGCCCGACAAGGACGGCGGCTGGCGGGTCGTCTCCGAGCGAGTGACCGTCGGCGTCTCGCGACACGGTGCCGTCGAGGTGTGTACGCCCGGGGGTGTGACGCTGCGCCGCGACCTGCCGCCGCGGTGGTGGGAGCCGGACGGCGGGAGCGGCGGGCGTTGGATGCAGCGGTCTGAGGTCGCGGCGGACGCCAGGTTCTTCGGTCTCGGGGGACGCGCGTCGGGGCCCCGGTTGCGCGGCGGAACGTACCGGCTGTGGAACACGGATCCGAAGCGTGCCTTCGGTCCGGATGACGACCCGCTGTACATCACGATGCCGGTGCAGCTGGTGGTGGCCGACGCCGCCACGCATCTGGTGTTCCACGACACCTCGTGGGACGGCACGGTGACACTGCGGGAGGGCGAGGAGGGGGCCGGTTCCGGGCACGACCGGGCGGGGAGCTGTGAGCTGCGCATGGACGGCGGTCCGTTGCGCTGCTGGGTCATGGTCGGTACGCCCGCGCGCGTGCTGCACGCCTGGGCGTCGCTCACCGGGGCGCCGGCGCTGCCTCCGGCATGGGCGCTGGGGCACCATCACGCGCGGTGGGGCTTCGGCAGTGAGCAGGAGGTCCGGCGAATCGTCGCGGGATACCACGAGCGTGGTCTGCCGCTGGACGCCGTGCATCTGGACATCGACCACTACGACGCCCACCAGGTCTTCACCGTCGATCACGAGCACTTTCCCAAGCTGCCGGTGCTGGCCGACGAGCTGCGGCGGGACGGGATCCGGCTGGTGTCGATCGTCGATCCGGCGGTCAAGGCGGAGCCGGGCAACGCGGTGTTCGACGGCGGGGTGGCCGAGGACGCGTTCGTGCGGGACGCCTCGGGGCGGTTGGTGCGGGGCGTGGTGTGGCCCGGTGACGCCGTCTTCCCGGACTTCACGCACGCGCGCGTGCGGCAGTGGTGGGGCGGCCTGTACGCGGAGCGGATCGCCCAGGGGTTCTCCGGCTTCTGGCACGACATGAACGAACCGACGTCGTTCGCCGCCTTCGGGGAGTCGACCCTCCCCCGTTCGGCCCGGCACGCCCTGGAGGGGCGGGGCGGTGACCATCGTGAGGCGCACAACGTGTACGCGCTGTGCATGGCCCGGGCGGGGTACGAGGGGTTGCTCGAGTTGGCGCCCGAGGAGCGGCCCTTCCTCTTCTCGCGTTCCGGTTGGGCGGGCATGCAGCGCTACGGGGGCAGTTGGTCGGGTGATGTGGCCACGGGCTGGCCCGGGCTGAGGGCGTCGCTGTCGTTGGTGATGGGGCTCGGCCTGTGCGGGGTGCCGTACTCGGGACCTGATGTCGGCGGTTTTGACGGGAATCCGTCGCCGGAGCTGTATCTGCGCTGGTTCCAGTTGGCCGCGTATCTGCCGCTGTTCCGCACGCACTCGAGTATTCGAGCGGGGCGCAGGGAGCCCTGGGAGTTCGGCTCCGGGGTGCTCGAGCACGCGCGCGTGGCCTTGTTGGAGCGGCGTCGTCTGTTGCCGTACTTCCTGACGCTGGCGCATCTGGCGCGCCGTACGGGGGCGCCCTATGTGCGCCCGTTGTGGTGGGGCGCGCCCGAGGACCGTGCGCTGCGTGATTGCGAGGACGCTTTTCTGCTGGGCGACGGTTTGCTGGTGGCACCGGTATCGGACCCCGGCGTGGACCGGCGTGCGGTGCAGCTGCCGCGGGGGCGCTGGTACGACACGGTCACGGAGAGGGCGTACGAGGGGCCGGGGCAAGTCCTTGTCGACGCACCCCTGTCGCGCATTCCGGTGCTCGCCCGCGCGGGTGCCGTCCTTCCGGTGCGGGGTGCGGACGGCGAGCTGGAGCTGGAGGTGTGGGCGCCCGCCCGCGGCCGGGTCGGGGGCGGGCTGGTGGTGCCGGACGTGGGCGACGGTTGGGACGAGCCCGAGTTCGAGCGTTACGTCGCCCGCTGGGAGGGTTCGCGCGTGATCGTCGAGCGCGAGGGTGAGGACGGCATGCACGTGCCGCCCCACCCGGTGCGCCTGCGGGGACTCACGGAGCGCTGAGCTCAGTACCGGCCCTCGAACCACGCCCGTACGGCGACGGTGTGCAGAGGGAAGGCGAGTTCCTCCGGCCTGCGCAGGAGGTGCCAACCCTCCGTCTCGTCGGTGGCCGCGGGGGCGGGAAGGCCCTCGGCGGGGCGTTCCGGGAGGAGCCCGAACAGCAGGAGGTGGCGGCCGTCGGGGGAACTCATCGCGTCGACGAGCCGCACGTCGCGGCTCGCGGCGTCGATGCCCGTCTCTTCCTTGAGCTCGCGGACGACGGCCTGCCGCCAGTCCTCGCGGTCGTCGATGAAGCCGCCGGGCAGAGCGATGCCCCCGCGCGCGGGAGCGACGGTTCGGGTGATGACGACGAGGGCGGTGCCCTGTGTGTCGTACACGGGCTGCAGTGCGACCGCCACGGGCAGCGGGTTGCGGTAGGCCACGGTGTGGCAGGCCGGGCAGGTGCGGGGCCAGCCGGAGACGCCCTCTCCGTAGGGCGCGCCGCAGCTCGAACAGTGGGAGCCGACTGCGGAGTTGGGGGCGGAGTGCTGAGTTTCGGACACGCGGCGGACTGTATCCGATCACGGAAAGGGCCTTTTCCTCAGGTTGCTCGGTGGCGTTTTCCGCAGTTCACTGGGCCTTGTTGAGGGACTTGGAGGACACGGGGAAGTCGAAGTAGGTGTCCGGGTACGGCTCGGGCTTGAAGGTGTAGTGCCACCACTCTTCAGCGAGGTTCACGAAGCCGAGGCCCTCCAGGGTGTTCTTGAGCAGCAAGCGGTTGGCACGCTGCTGGCCCTGAATGCGTGGATCGAGGGTGTGAGCAAGGGTGTCGAAGCAGTCGAAACCGGTTCCCATGTCGACGGAGTTGTCCGGGAAGCGTTGGCTCTTGGGGGCGTAGCAGGGCACGAGGGGTTCCCCGGGGACGTAGGGCCTGGTGGGCCGGGCGGGGAGTTTCACGAGGGTGAGGTCCATGGTCGAGCCGCGGCTGTGCCCGGACTTGTCGGCGATGTAGCCGTCGTCGAACAGGCGGGTCTTGTCGACGTTCGGGTAGAACTCGGACTTCGTCGCCTGGTCGTCGAGGTCCTGGGCCCAGCGCACGAAGTGGTTCACGGCGCGCTGCGGCCGGTAGCAGTCGTAGACCTTGAGGGTGTAGCCCTGGCGCAACAGCCGTGTCTGTGCCCGATGGAGGGCTTCGGCGGCAGACCGGGTGAGGATGCAGAGGGGCTGGCGGTACCCGTCGATGCGCTCCCCCACGAAGTTGTGGGGGGTGAAGTAGCGCATCTCTTGAAGGATCGTCGGGCCGACGGTTCGCAGGGCCACGAAGTCCTGAGGCGCCTTGGGTTCGACTGTGGCCCGAGCGGTGGTGGAGGCGGTGGTCACCGCGAACAGGGCCGCCAGCACGGTGATCAGGGCGCGCACTGCGCGAGAGCGTCGTGTCATGTCTCCTGCCTGCCCATTTCCCGGCGCCGATGGCACACTTCTGACGTCCCATCAGATTATGTCTTCAGGAGGTGCCTTGGTGCGGACACGCAAACCCGTGGTCACCGGATGGTTCACCGGTGACGGGGACGACTTCAGGCTCCTCGGCACGCGCTGCTCGGTCTGCTCCTCGGTGTTCTTCCCGCGTGAGGAAGGGCACTGCCGAAACCCCGGGTGCGTGGGCGGCGACCTGGAGGAGGTGCCGCTCTCGCGGCGGGGGCACATCTGGTCGTACACGGACAGCCGGTACCGCCCTCCGTCACCCTATGTGACGGATCCGGAACTTCCGTGGGAGCCGTACGCGTTGATCGCTGTGGAGCTGGAGGCCGAGCGGATCGTGGTACTGGGTCAGGCGGTTCCCGGAGTCACCGTCGCCGATCTGACGGTGGGCATGCAGGTGGAGGCTGTGCCCGGCGTGCTGTACGAGGACGTGGAGACGGTCTGGACGACCTGGCAGTGGCGACCGACGGGGGTGGAGGCATGACCGGAGAGGTGGCGGTGCTCGGTGCGGGCCTGCACCCCTGGGGCAAGTGGGGACGCGGTTTCGTCGAGTACGGCGTGGCGGCGGCCCGCGCGGCACTCGCCGACGCCGGCCTGGACTGGCGGGACATCGACTCGGTCGTCGGCGCGGACACGGTGCGCGGCGGCTACCCCGGGTACGTGGCCGGGGCGACCTTCGCGAAGGCACTGGGCTGGCAGGGAGCTCGCGTCGCGAGCGTCTACGCGGCGTGCGCGTCCGGCGCGCAGGCGATCAACACCGCGCGGGCTCAGATTCTGGCGGGCCTGGCCGACGTGGTGCTCGTGGTGGGCGCGGATGCCGCACCCAAGGGTTTCTTCCGGCCGGCGGGCGGCGAGCGGCCCGACGATCCCGACTGGCTGCGCTTCCGGGTGCTGGGGGCGACCAACCCGACGTACTTCGGGCTGTACGCGCGTCGGCGTATGGCCGTACACGGAGACACCCTCGAGGACTTCGCCCAGGTCAAGGTGAAGAACGCCGCCATGGGGGTGTTGAACGGGTACGCGCGCTACCGCAAGCGGGTCACCGCCGAGGAGGTCGCCGCCTCGGCGGTGGTCGCCGACCCACTGCGTCTGCTCGACATCTGCGCGACCTCGGACGGCGGCGCGGCGCTGGTACTGGCCGGCATGGAGTTCGCGCGGCGGTGCGGGGTGGCGCGGCCGGTGCGGATCCGGGCCGTGTCCACCGTGACCCCGCGGTACCCCAACACCGTGCTGGACCTGCCGGACGTCGCGACGGATTCCGCGGTGGCGGTGGAGCCCGCCGCCGAGACGTTCCGGGCCTCGATCGCTCGGGCGGCCTACGAGGAGGCCGGCCTCGGGCCCGAGGACCTGTCCCTGGCCGAGGTCTACGACCTGTCCACCGCCCTGGAGCTGCAGTGGTACGAGGATCTGGGGCTCTGCGGCGAGGGTGAGGGCGCGAAGCTCCTGCGGGAGGGCGCGACAGCGCCGGGCGGGCGCATACCCGTCAACATGAGCGGTGGGCTGGCCTCATTCGGGGAGGCGGTTCCCGCGCAGGCGATCGCCCAGGTCTGCGAGGTGACCTGGCAGTTGCGGGGCACCGCCGGCGACCGGCAGGTAGCGGGGGCCCGCGTGGGCATCACGGCGAACCAGGGGCTGTTCGGGCACGGTTCGGCGGTGGTGGCGGTGCGGTGAGACCGCGAGTGGCCCATACGCTGTGTGATCGGTCCGGAATCCTGCGTGAACGTCGCATGAACTGGGCCTGCGCCCGCTTCGGCGGCGCCATCATGCTCCCGTGCGCTCCTGGACGGACACTCTCCGTTTCGCTTTCCAGCCGGTGGTCAATCTGACGACCGGCGGAGTCGTGGGGTTGGAGATACTCGCGCGCCCGGTGGGCGGTGACTGCCTGGCCGAGGCCCGCCGCGATCCAGAGCTGGACGCGCGGCTCGCCGTTCTCGGGGTTCGCACGGCGACGCATCGGGAGACGCTGCTGCCGCTGCACGTGAACGTGTTCGCCGCGACTCTGGCCGACCTCGGCGGGCTGACCCCGCTGCATGACACGGTGCGCGAGGCCGGACGACTGCCGTGGGAGGTGACGGTCGACGTCGTGCCGCCGTACACGCATGTGCCGCAGCCGGCCCTGTTGGAGGCGGTGGCCGCGTTGCGAGGGCAGGGCTTCCGCATCAGCGCGGACGGTGTCGGAGACGGCGACGTGCCCCTGAGGCTGCTCACCGACCTCGCGCCGGACCTGGTGAAGCTCGACGCATCCTTGCTGGCGCGGCCAGCGGCGGTACGGGCGATGCGGACCCTGTGCGACGGGCTCGGAGCACTCCTGTGTGTCGAGGGGGTGGAGACCGAGTCGCAGTGCGCGGCGGCGTTGTCGTCCGGGGCGCAGCTGGCTCAGGGCGAGCTGTTCGCGCCGCCGACCCGGCTTCCCGCCGCGGATGTGTACGTTCCCCCGCGCTCCCCCGGCGTGGCTCCGCTCACGCGGTCCGGGCCGTCAGTGCGGGAGTTCGTACGGCCGGCCGCGCTGCTGCCCGCGACCGCGTCCGCCGGACAGGTGCGGGCGCTGCTGACGGGGTCGCCGGAGGTGTCCGGGGTACTGCTCGTGGACGCGGCGGGCGTGCCGGTCCGTTCCGTGCACCGGTCCCGCTTCCTGCTGTCGATGTCGGGGCGCTACGGACACGCGCTGTACGCCGACCGGCCCGCCGCGAAGCTCGGTGATCCGCCGCGGACGGTGGGGATCGACGCCACGGCCTGGGAGGTGTTGGACGTGGTGGCGGTCGGCGACCGGGACCGTACGTCGGACGACGTGGCCGTCGTAGACCGTCACGGGCGGTGCATGGGTGTCGTACGGCTCGCGGACCTGGTACGGGCGCTGGCCGAGACGCGGGTCGAGGAGGCGGCCGGGCTCAATCCGTTGACGCGGCTCCCCGGTTCGGACGCGATCACCGGTGAGGTGGACCGGAGGATCGCCGCCGGGCGGACGTTCGCGTTGAGTTGGCTGGACGTCGACCACTTCAAGCAGGTCAACGACGGTGCGGGATTCGCTGCGGGCGACGAGCTGATCCGGGCGGTCGGACGTGTGCTGCAGCGATCGGCGAGCGGGGCCACACGGGTCGGGCACATCGGCGGAGACGACTTCCTGGTGCTGGCGGATCCGGAGGCACTGGATCCGCTGGCGGCCGAGGTGTTGGACGCCTCCTGGTCGGCTGGTGGGCGCCCTGTCACCTTGTCCCTGGCCACGGTCCTGTGCGCACCCGGCAGCGTCACGGACCACCGGCAGGCGGCGGCGTTCCTGGCGCCGCTGAAGCAGGCCGCGAAGTCGTTGCGGGGGACGAGTTGGGTGCTGGGGCAGGTGGGCCTGCCGGGGCACGAGATCCGCCGGGGCGCGGGTGTGGCGGCGGGGTGCGCGGTGGCGGAGCCGGGCAGGGGCTGAACCCGCTCAGCAGGCAGTTCGACGCCGTCTGTGCCAGTCTGAGAAAAAAGCGTCCGTTCGTCTGCCCTCAACCGTTGGTGTCGGCGACCTTGACGCCCTTAGGGCGCCGGGGAACACTTCCGGTGTCAGTCGACATCGCCATACATATCTGGCGTATTCCGGCACCTGCGTCGCACGGGCCCTCTTCCTCTGGACCCGTTCCCTACAGGCGATTCGGCTGCGACGGCACGTTCGTCACGGACGCCGGGCGGGGCGCTCTCTGTGCTCGGCTGAAGTCGCCATGGAAACGCACCCTGCACGGAGGTCCGGGCCGTGTGTCCCGGGCCAGGGCCAAGGAGCCGCCATGAGCAACGGAGACATATTCGTCGGGCGATCCCGGGCGCCTACACCGCCGCGAGGGAATCCACGGCTCCGGCATCGCGATCCTCCTGGTCGCCCGCCCCCGCATCGTGCGCATCCTGCCGATCCCGAACAACGGTGGCCTCATCCACAACGCAGCCTTCTGACCCAGCGCAAGGGGTAGCCATGACGGACAACGCCGAGAAGTACGTCGCCGCGATCGACCAGGGAACGACCTCCAGCCGCTGCATCATCTTCGATCACAACGGCGCGATCGTCGCAGTCGACCAGCGCGAGCACCGGCAGATCTTCCCCAAGCCCGGCTGGGTGGAGCACGACGCCACCGAGATCTGGGCCAAGGTGCAGGCGGTGGTCGCGGGAGCGGTGGCCAAGGCCGGGTTGCGCGCCGACCAGCTCAGCGCGCTCGGCATCACCAACCAGCGTGAGACGACGGTCCTGTGGGACCGCTCGACCGGCAAGCCGGTGCACAACGCGATCGTGTGGCAGGACACCCGCACCGCCGCGCTGTGCAACGAGCTGGGCGGCTCGGACGGGCAGGACCGTTTCCGCGAGCAGACCGGCCTGCCGCTGGCCAGCTATTTCTCCGGGCCCAAGGCGGCCTGGCTGCTCGACAACGTGCCGGACCTCAGGACTCGCGCCGAGAACGGTGAGATCGCCTTCGGCACCATCGACTCCTGGCTCATCTGGAACCTCACCGGTGGCACCGACGGCGGGCATCACGTCACCGACGTGACCAACGCCGGCCGGACGATGCTGATGAACCTGGAGAGCCTGGAGTGGGACGAGTCCATCCTCAACGCGATGAACGTGCCCGCGGCCGTACTGCCCGAGATCAAGTCCTCCTCGGAGGTGTACGGAACCGCCGTCGGACAGCTGGCCGGCGTCCCGGTCGCCTCGGCGCTGGGCGATCAGCAGGCGGCCGTGTTCGGCCAGGCCTGCTACGACGTGGGCAACGCGAAGAACACCTACGGCACCGGCAGCTTCCTGCTGCTCAACACCGGCAACCGGCCGGTGCCGTCGAAGAGCGGGCTGCTGACGACCATGGGGTACAAGATCGGCACTGAACCGCCGGTCTACTGCCTCGAGGGCGCGATCGCCATCACGGGCGCCCTGGTGCAGTGGTTCCGCGACCAGTTGGGCATCATCAGTACCGCCGACGACATCGAGCCCCTGGCGGCGAGCGTCGAGGACAACGGCGGTTCGTACATCGTGCCCGCCTTCTCAGGACTCTTCGCGCCGTACTGGCGTTCCGACGCCCGCGGAGTCATCACCGGGCTGACGCGGTACGTCACCAAGGCACATCTCGCGCGCGCGGTGCTCGAGGCGACCAGCTGGCAGACCCGTGAGGTCGTCGACGCCATGTTCCAGGACTCCGGGGTGCATATCACGACCCTGAAGGTGGACGGCGGCATGACGAAGAACAACCTGCTCATGCAGCACCAGGCGGACGTGCTCGACGTGCCGGTGATCCGGCCGAAGGTCTCCGAGACGACTTGCCTGGGCGCCGCATACGCAGCCGGGCTGGCCACCGGTGTGTGGAACGACCTCGACGAACTCAAGGCGCACTGGAAGGAGGACGTCACATGGACGCCGTCCATGGAGGCGTCGGTGCGCGACCGCGAGTACCACAACTGGAAGAAGGCCGTGGAGAAGAGCTTCGGCTGGCTGGAGGACGGCCAGGGCTAGGCACACGCGTGTGCGGGGCGTTTCGGGCCGCGGCCCGTGCCCCGGTCGGCGGGGGTACGGGCCGTACACGCGCGTGTCAGCCGTGAGGCTGGGGCGTCAGGTCGTGACGCTCTGACGGTGTTCGGCCCCGTACGCCATCGCATGCTCGACGACACCGATGAGGACGTCCTTGACCGACTCGCGGTCGCGGGCGTCGCACAGCAGGAGCGGTACGTCCTCGTCGAGGTCGAGGGCCTGACGGATGTCCTCCGCCGGGTATCGGGCGGCTCCCTCGAAGCAGTTGACGCCGATGACGAAGGGTATGGAGCGCCGCTCGAAGTAGTCGACCGCGGCGAAACAGTCCTCCAGGCGCCGGGTGTCGGCGAGCACGACGGCGCCCAGCGCCCCCTCGGAGAGCTCGTCCCACATGAACCAGAAGCGCTCCTGGCCAGGCGTTCCGAAGAGGTACAGCACCAGGTCCTCGCGCAGCGTGATGCGGCCGAAGTCCATGGCGACGGTGGTGGTGTGCTTGCCCTCCACACCACTGATGTCGTCGACCGGACGTCCGGCCTCGGTCAGGTACTCCTCGGTGCGCAGCGGTCTGATCTCGCTGACCGCGCCGACGAGGGTGGTCTTGCCCACTCCGAACCCGCCGGCCACCAGGATCTTGAGCGTGACGGGCTCGACCGGGGGCTTGCCGCGCTCAGAACGCCCGAAGATCATCGATCTGTTCTCCTGCTTGATGGGGTCATGCTTAAGGTGGTCATGCTTGATGGGGGTCGTGCGGCGGTGGGCCGTAGCCTCCGCCGCCCGGGGTTTCGATCACGAGTACGTCGCCGGGGCCGACGTCCGCCGAGTCGCTTCCGCGCAGGTCGACGACGGTGCCGTCCGCGCGTTCCACACGGTTGGCGCCCAGCGCCCCGGGCTCACCCCCGGCCATGCCGTACGGGGGGACCCGGCGGTGCTGGGACAGCGTGGAGACGGTCATGGGCTCGTGGAAGCGGATGCGTCGCACGGCCCCGTCCCCACCGCGCCACCGTCCGGCGCCGCCGCTGCCGCGCCGGACCGCGAACTCGTCGAGCTGGACGGGCAGTCGCCACTCCAGGACCTCCGGGTCGGTCAGCCGGGAGTTGGTCATGTGCGTCTGGACGACACTGGCGCCGGGGAAGCCGTCGCCCGCGCCGGAGCCCGAGGCGACGGTCTCGTAGTACTGGTGGCGCTCGTTGCCGAAGGTGACGTTGTTCATGGTGCCGGATCCCTCGGCCTGGACGCCGAGCGCCGCATAGAGGGCGCCGGTGATCGCCTGCGAGGTCTCGACGTTCCCGGCCACCACGGCGGCCGGCGGGTCGGGGGCCAGCAGGGACCCCTGCGGCACGATGATCCTCAGGGGGCGCAGGCAGCCGTCGTTGAGCGGGATGTCGTCGTCGACCAGGGTGCGGAAGACGTAGAGGACGGCCGCGTTGACGACCGCGAAGGGCGCGTTGAAGTTGGTGTTCAGCTGCGGCGAGGTGCCGGTGAAGTCGACGGTGGCCGACCGGTTCTCACGGTCCACGCGCACGCGTACGCGGATGACGGCGCCCGAGTCGGTCTCGTACGCGTACTCACCGTCGTCCAGGGCGTCGATGACGCGGCGCACGGCTTCCTCGGCGTTCTCCTGGACGTGCCTCATGTAGGCCTGGACGACATCGAGACCGTAGTCGCGGATCATGCGGCCGACTTCGTCGACGCCCTTCTGGTTCGCGGCGATCTGGGCACGCAGGTCGGCGAGATTGGTCTTCGGGTTGCGGGAGGGGTGGGGCGCCTCGGTGAGCAGGGCGAGCGTCTCCTCCTCGCGGAAGCGGCCGTCCTCGGCGAGCAGCCAGTTGTCGAAGAGGACGCCCTCCTCCTCGATGGTGCCGCTGTTCGCGGGCATGGAGCCGGGGGCGATGCCGCCGATCTCGGCGTGGTGACCGCGGGAGGCGACGTAGAAGAGGATCCGGTCACTCCCTGTGTTCTTGGCGGCTTCGGAGTTCTCGGTGTCGAACACGGGGGTGATGACGGTGACGTCGGGCAGGTGTGTGCCGCCGTGGTACGGGTCGTTGACCGCGTACGTGTCCCCCGGCCGCATTCCGGTACCGCGGCGGCGGATGACCTCCTTGACGCTTGTGCCCATCGAGCCCAGGTGGACGGGGATGTGCGGGGCGTTGGCCACCAGGTTTCCGTCGGGGTCGAAGAGGGCGCAGGAGAAGTCGAGGCGCTCCTTGATGTTGACGGACTGGGCGGTGGACTCGAGTCGGGCGCCCATCTGTTCGGCGATCGCCATGAAGAGGTTGTTGAAGACCTCAAGCAGAACTGGGTCGACTTTCGTGTCGAGATCGGAACTCTGCGTAATCGCCGCCCGTTCCATGACCAGATGCCCGTCTTCGGTCGCCGCGGCCTGCCAGCCGTCGTCGACGACGGTCGTCGCACTGGCCTCGGTGATGATCGCGGGGCCGGTGACGATCTCGCCCGGGGGCAGGTCCTCGCGGCGGTGAAGGGGTACGTCGCGCCAGGCGCCGCCCGTGTGGAGGCGGGCGGTTCCGGGGGCGGCGGGGTGGCCTTCGTACGGGGCGAGGGCTGAGAGATCGGGGGGTTGGGTGATGCCGGTGGCTTCCACGGAGAGCGCTTCGACGACGATCGGGCGGTCGAGCGTGAAGGAGTACGTGGCGCGATGACGTTCTTCGAAGGCGTGCCTCATCGCGTCGGGCTCCCTCAGCTCGACGGTGAGGGTGGTGTCGGTGCCGTCGTAGCGCAGTTGGGCCCGGCGGGTGACCTGGACGGAGTCTTCCGGGACGTCCTCGGCGTGGAGCTCGGCTCGGGCCGCGGCCTCCAGATCGTCGGCGGTCTTGCGGACGCCGGGCATCGCGGAGGGCTCGAGGGGTGCCTCCACGGACTGTTCGCGCATGGCCGTGGTGTCGGCGAGGCCGATGCCGAGGGCAGACAAGACCCCGGCCATGGGCGGGACGAGGACGGTGCGGATACCGAGCGAGTCGGCGACCATGCAGGCGTGCTGGCCGCCCGCACCACCGAAGGTGGTGAGGGCGTAACGCGTGACGTCGTGGCCCTTCTGCACGGAGATGCGCTTCACGGCGTTGGCGATGTTGGCCACCGCGATCTGCAGGTAGCCCTCGGCGACCTGCTCGGGAGTGCGGCTGTCGCCGGTCCGGTCGCGGATCTCGCGCGCGAGGGAGGTGAAGCGGTCACGGACGAGGGTGTCGTCCAGGGGCTGGTCGCCGTCGGGGCCGAAGACCCTGGGGAAGTGGCTGGGCTGGATCCGGCCGAGCACGACGTTGGCGTCGGTGACGGTGAGCGGGCCCCCGCCGCGGTAGCAGGCGGGGCCCGGGTCGGCGCCCGCAGAGTCCGGTCCCACGCGGTAGCGGGAGCCGTCGAAGTGGAGGACGGAGCCGCCGCCCGCGGCCACGGTGTGGATGTCCAGCATGGGGGCGCGCAGTCGGACGCCGGCGATCCGCGTGGTGAAAACGCGCTCGTACTCGCCCGCGAAGTGGGAGACGTCGGTGGAGGTGCCGCCCATGTCGAAGCCGATGACGCGGTCGAAGCCCGCGAGCTGCGACATACGGGCCATGCCCACGATGCCGCCCGCGGGTCCGGACAGGATGGCGTCCTTGCCGCGGAACTGCCCGGCTGCGGCGAGTCCGCCGTTGGACTGCATGAACATCAGCCGTACGCCCTCGAGTTCGTCGGCGACGTGCTGGACGTAGCGGCGCAGCACGGGCGACAGGTAGGCGTCGACGACGGCGGTGTCGCCGCGCGGGACGAGCTTCATGAGCGGGCTGACCTCGCTGGACAGCGAGATCTGCGGGAAGCCGATCCGGGCGGCCAGCGCACCGACGGCCTCTTCGTGGGCGGGGTGGAGGTGGCTGTGCAGACACACGACGGCGACGGCACGGATTCCCGTGTCGTACGCCTCCTGGAGTGGGGCGAGGAGGGCGTCGAGATCGGGCGTGCGCAGGACAGTGCCGTCGGCGGCGATGCGCTCGTCGACCTCCACGACCCGTTCGTGGAGCAGCTCGGGGAGTTCGACGCGGCGGGCGAAGATGTGGGGCCGGTTCTGGTAGGCGATGCGCAGGGCGTCGCGGAAGCCCCGCGTGATGAGCAACAGGGTCCGCTCGCCCTTGCGCTCCAGAAGGGCGTTGGTGGCGACGGTGGTGCCCATGCGCACTGCTTCGACGGGCTCCTGGGAGCCGTCCAGGAGCTCTCGTACGCCCGCGACCGCCGCGTCGGCGTACCGGCCCGGGTTGTCCGACAGCAGCTTGTGCGTCAGGAGCCGGCCGTCGGGGCGCCGCGCGACGATGTCGGTGAAGGTGCCGCCCCGGTCGACCCAGAACTGCCAGCCCGTCACGTCCTCACCCCGCTTCCGCGCTGCTCACAGCGCCCGCAGGCCGTTGATCACGTCGCGCAGAATACTCTCGTCCGGCAGTTCGGCGGGGGGTACGGGCCGGTTCACATGGACGAGTTCCGCGTCCACGAGGTCCCCGACGAGGACCCGTACCACTCCGATCGGCAGGTCGAGGTCGGCCGCCAGTTCGGCGACCGACTGTGGGGTGTCACGGCACAGGTCGACGATGTCCACGTGTTCCGGGGACAGGCTGGGGTCGGCCTCCGGATCGTCCGCCTGGGGTTCCGTGACGACCACCGCGATCAGGTCGAGGCGGTGCTGGCCCGCACTGGTGGTGCGGCCGCGCGTCATGGCGTACGGGCGGACGACCGGTCCGGCTTCATCGTCGAACCAGTGGCTTCTTCCCTGACCGTCTGCGCTCATGCCATCCCACTACCCGCCCGAGGGCAGATCGGTGCGCGGGGCGCTGCCCAGATGTACGCCGACCCGCTTGACCAGGAGCGTCATCTCGTAGGCCACCTGGCCGACATCGGAGTCGGCGTCGGCGAGCACGGCGAGGCAGCTGCCGTCGCCCGCGGCGGTCACGAAGAGGAAGGCGTCGTCGAGTTCGACCACGGTCTGTCGGACGTTGCCGGCCTCGAAGTGGCGGCCGACGCCCTTGGCGAGGCTGTGGAATCCGGAGGCCACGGCGGCCAGGTGTTCGCTGTCCTCCCTGGTCAGATCCCTGGACACCCCGGTCGGCAGGCCGTCGCCGGAAAGCACGAGGGCCTTGCGGATACTGGCGACGCGGTCGACGAGGTCGTCGAGGAGCCAGTTCAACCCGCCCTGGTTGGTCGCGGTGTGGCCGGTCGGCTTTGGTGCGGTCATCGACCGTCCCCCTTCGTCGTTCGTTGTGGTGCTGTGCCACTGTCGGCGTCGTCGCCCGCGGCGTTCTCTGCGCGGCCGCGTTGCCAGCCGCGCTGGAGCGAGGCCATTCGGCTGCGCACCTCGTCGGCGTCGCGCTCGACAAGATCCGTCGTGTCCTCGGTGCGCCGTCCGGAGCCCTGCTTCAGTTGCGGAGCCAGGTTGGCCTGGCGTACCCGCCTGGGCAGCGCCCCGGTGCCGGAGCCGGTCTCGTGAGGGGAGACGCCCTGGCCGGCCTCGTGCGGCGCGCGGTCGGAGCGCTGGTCCCCTTCGTCCGAGGCGCCGCCCGCGGTCGCGGGACGCGCGCGCCTGGGAAGGGCGGGAGGTTCCGCAGGCTCCTCGAAGCCGCGGCCAGGGTACGCGGAGGACTCCGCGGGGCGATCGGGGCCGCCGGGCCCGCGGCGGAGGGGCGCCTCCGTGCCACGGCGGCGGGTCGGCAGCGGGGCGGGCAGCCCGGTCTCCGGACGGCGCGGACCCGGGTGCGTCGAGGGATCCTCGTCCGCCTCTTCCCGTCGGGATCGCTGCTCGGTGACCGGGCGCCCGTGCGAGCTGACGAGCTTGGGCGTCCGGCGGCGCGGCAGCGGTACGGGGTCACCGGAGTCCGAGCCCGTGTCGGTCGCCTCGGCGCCGCCACCCGCGCCGTGGAGGCGTCGGCCGGACTCCTCGAGGCGGCCGGTCGGTGTCGCGTCGGGGTGGGCGGCGGCGTGGCGCGGACGGAAGAGCGCGCCCCGCTCCCCGTCCTCCTGGTCGAGCGGGTCGGGGAAGCCGGCGAGAGCGTCCAGATCGACCGGTGCCTCCAGCTCGACCGGGCCGTCGAGGAGCGAGGAAGGCAGGCCAGGGGGCAGGACGGGCACCTGGGAGAGCGCGGGCCTGCGGCTGTCCGCGGCCTCGGCCTCCTTGGCGGCCCGGGGCCGGTCGAGGCGGAAGCCGACACCGTTGGTGTCCGGGACGTCGTCGGTGAGCAGAGCATCGGGGATGAAGACCACAGCGGTCGTTCCGCCGTACGGGGACGGCTGCAGCGAGACCCGGACGTTCTGCCGCTGGGCGAGCCGGCTGACGACGAACAGTCCGAGCCGGTCGGTGTCGGACAGTTCGAACTCGGGTGTCTCGGCGAGCCGGAGGTTGGCGTCCAGGAGTGCCTCGGCCGCCATGCCGAGACCACGGTCGTGGATTTCCAGGGTGAAACCGTTGGCCACCCGCTCGCCCAGGACCTGGACGGCGGTGTGCGGCGGGGAGAACACGGTGGCGTTCTCGAGGAGCTCGGCCACGAGATGGGTGAGGTCGGCGACGGCCGGGCCGGTGACGGCGACCCTCGGCAGACGGCGGACCTCGATGCGTTCGTAGTCCTCGACCTCGGCGACCGCGGCCCTGACGACGTCCATGAGCTGGACCGGCTTGCGCCACTGTCGGGACGGGGCGGCGCCGGAGAGGATCACGAGGCCCTCGGCGTGGCGGCGCATGCGGGTGGTCAGGTGGTCGAGGCGGAACAGGTCGGCGAGTTCCTCGGTGTCCTCGGTCCTGCGTTCCATGGTGTCGAGCAGAGTGAGCTGCTTGTGCAGGAGGACCTGGCTGCGGCGGGCGAGGTTGACGAAGACCTCGGAGACTCCGGATCGAAGCTCGGCCTGCTTGACGGCGGCTTCGACGGCGGCGCGCTGGAGGGTGTTGAGGGCCTGTCCGACGTCCCCGATCTCGTTCTTGTCGTACTCAAGGCGCGGGACCTCGGTCTCGACGTCGACCTGTTCTCCGGCGGACAGGCGGCGCATCACGCTGGGCAGCCGGACGCCGGACGCCTCGTGGGCCTCCAGGCGCAGCTGGCGCAGGTCGCGTATGAGGGTGCGGCCGATGCGTATGGACAGGAAGAGCGAGACGAGCAGGGCGATCAGACCGAGGACGCCCACGATGATCGCCTGGACGATTCCGCTGATCGCGACGGGGCGGACGCGGTCCTGGTAGCGGTCGTTGGCCTGGTCGTCGAGGGTGGCGAGTTCGTCGAGGACGTTTCCGGCCGCGGTGTCCCAGGTCTCGGCGGTGACGCCACGGGGCATGCTGCCGGACTTGGCGGCGATGGTGGACCGCTCGGCCGCCCGCAGCGGGGCGGTGGTGGCGTTCTTCCAGAAGCTGTCATAGCGTTCGCGCTCCGCTGTGGGCAGCTGCGCGAGGCTGATGTCGTAGACGGCTTGCCGCTGGGCCTCGAGGTCCGAGACGCGACGGACCTCGTCACGGGTGACCTGGCCCACGACGAGGGCGGAACCGAGGAGGGCGTCCTCCTGGGAGAGCAGTTCGCGGGCGCGGGCGACGTTGACAAGTGCCCGGTACTGCTTGTCCATCTCCACGGTGTCGACGACGTCCAGGGTGGACAGCAGGGTGTAGCAGGGGTCGATCAAGCGGTTGTAGAGGTCCAGGGCCTGCGCCCGGGTGACGGTGCCCTCCTCGACACTGCGGCGCAGGGAGTCCAGGCCCTCGAAGGCGTCCAGAACCGCGGTGAGCCTGTCGCCGTCGTCCTGGTCGAGGGCGTCGCGCACATCCGAGTCCTTGGAGTTGCGGCGGATCTCGGCGACGGCCTCGTCGGTGCCGGTCCGTGTGTGACGGAGCGCGGCAAAGGCGTTGGCGGCGCGGGGATCGGCCAGGTAGACCAGGGTCTGGCGGCGTTCCTGCTGGATGACGCGGACGGTGTCCTCGACCGGGTAGCCGATCTTCTCCACCACGTCCGACACGTTGAACAGCCGACTGGCTTCTCGCCCTGTGAGGACCGTGGCGAAGCCCCAGACTGCCGTCAGGGACACCAGCGGCACGAGCAGCAGCGCCACGATCTTCCGGCGGATGGACTTCCCGCGAAAGCGCATGGCCTCCCCCAGCTCAACCCCCGTCGTCCCGGGGGTACACATGTGCGTCAACAAACGGCGCGAGCCTACTACCGACGCACAGGTAACTCGAAAGCCGGTCCGGAACCTGAACTTCCACACCGGCGGCTAGACATCAGGAGTTGTCCGTCCATTGCGGGAGATTGCGACACCACATCCTGCGACGGTCTCCTGACCGGAACCGGGCGGCTCTGCCGAGCAGTTGGCCAGAATTTTTCCTTTCTTGGGAATCTTCGGGGTGCCTCGTTCGTCCTTCTCTACGGGAGTTGGGGGCGGAATCGGCCACAGGAGCCGTGTCCCGCACCTGGGCGGCGTAAAACAGCGCAAGCCGGGCAGCCACTGGGGAGCCGGTCCTTTCGGGCCGGGGCGAGCGGTCTGCTGGCGGTGGGGAGTGACACCTTGATGGGCACGGCGGAGCGACACGAGGCGCCTGCGCGCGACGTGGCGGCGCACACGACGGCAGAGCGGAGTACCGAGGCACCGGATCGCGACATTCCATCAGATGGCCGCGGGCAGGAGAAGGCACGTCAGGAGAGGTTGTCCTACCGGCCCTTGTGGATCGAGGAGCCCGCGCGGCGACGTCGGCTGCCCGACCCGGTGCGTACGGCGGCCGTGCGCGCCGTTCTGATCATCGCTGTGACGCTGCTTCAGGCGATGGTGGCCTTTCTGTGCACGATGGCCGGCTCCTGGCTGGCGGCCCCGATGGTGATCAGCAGCGTGGTGAGCACGATCGTCGCCACGTGGTGCGCCTTGGACGTGTGGGTGACGCGCCAGGTCTGGAACCAGCGCAACGGCGTGGTCTCGGCGCCCAGCAGCACCGCACGGGCCCTGCGCCGCGAGCGACGCCGCGCCCGTCGGCAGGCGCGCGCCGCCGAGCGGGCGCAGGAGCGGATACGTCGGTCCGGTGGGACGGGTCGGTTGTCGCACCCCTGACGGCCGGTCGGGTGCTGTGCTGCTCCTGAGCAGCAGTGGCTGGTGAGCTCCGGGGCATCGAGCGGTCGGCCGACCGGCCCCGGACTCACCGGACGGTCACACGACGGGGGACGTCACGCCGTCCTCCGCCGGGGCGCCGTCTGGCGCGGGGCGCGCGCTGCAAGTGGCGCCTGGACGAGAGGGTTTGCCACGGCGCCCGGCGTTTCGTCCAGCGCCACCGGACCGGTGTCCTCGCCGAGCACCGGGGCGAGAACCCGGCCGCGCCGGGCGCTCCCCTCACCGCCCAGACGGCCGACTGAAGGAGGGCGTGGGCCGAGCCGAGGGAGCGCGCCGGATCAACCGGTGGTCGGCGCGGGGCGTTTGTACATCCTCGTCGCCGTGATCTCGCTGTGCACCGCCTCCCCCGCCTGGGGCTGCTGGGGCAATCCCGGGCGGAGGTGTTCCTCCACGCTGATGTACTTCAGGCCCGCCCTGAGGTCGGCGTCGTTGCGCAGTCGGATGACCAGCGGGAACTCCGCCAGAGCGGTCGTGTCGAACAGACCGGTGGTGTAGAGGAGCTGCACGCCGAGGGCGTCGGAGACCGCCCGCTGGAGCTCCAGCAGGTAGGTGGCGTTGGCGCGGCCGATGGGGTTGTCGAGGAACAGGGTTCCGGCGTGCCGGTGCTTGTCGCGGCCCCGGTCGTTCGACCTCAGTGCGGCCATCGTGCAGTACAGCGCGATCGCGGCCGTGAGGAGCTGACCACCGGAGAACACGTCGCCCATCTGCCCGACGGGCACGCGCTCGGCGCGCAGCACGGCGTCCGGCTTGAGGATCTCGACGGCGACGCCCTTGGGTTGCAGGGCGGCGGCGACTCCTCGCAGCAGCAGCGACATGCCGTCGCGCCGCAGGTCGGAGTTCTTCTTCACGGCCGCGCGGGTCGCCTCGTCGATGACCTCGCCGAGCCGTTCGGTGAGCGTGGCCTGATCGGGCTCCTCAAAGCGGATGCGCAGGAACTCCTGCCCGGACCACTCCCCGAGCCCCTCGGGGAGGCGGGAGAGGCGCTGGGCGGACCTGAGCGTGGCGAGGGCCGACTCGACGAGCCCTCTGAGCCGGTCCACGATCGAGTCCCTGTTCCGCTCCAGCTGCGCCAACTCGTCGGTGAGGACGCGCAGTCGGGGCGCGAAGGCGTCCGCCCACTTCTGGGCATGCTCGGGCAGCGCTGCGGCGGGCAGCTCGCGGATCTGTTGGCGCGCGGGGGTGCGTACCTGCTCGTAGCGGGTGGAGTTGGCGTGCCGGACGAGGATGTCGCTCGCCTCGCGCACGGCCGACTCGGCCGCGGACAGGTCGGCGGCGCACCCGCGCAGCGAACGCCGGGCCTCGGCGGCCGACTGGCGGGCCTCGTCCAGGCTGCCGGGGTACGGCTCGGGCTCCTCCTGCTCCTCCTCCGGGGCGTGCTCACGCAGCAGGTCGCGCAGCATCGCGGCGGTCTCCTCGAAGCCGCCGACGGCGTCCTCGGCGGCGCGGTGGGCGTCGAGCAGTTCGGCGTGCGCCTCCCGGGCCTGGGCCAACGCCTCCGTGCGGGACGCCAGTTCGGTGGCCGCGGTCCGCAGGAGTGCCTGGGCGTGCTCGGCGTCGCGCGGTTGCTGGTCCTCCGGCAGCTCGGTGTGAGCCTGGCCGTCCTCGGGGGCGTGCCGTTCGGCCTCGCCGCGCAGCCGACCGAGCTGCTCGCTCGCGCTGGACATGCGGGTCTCCAGGAGCTGCACCAGCTCTTCCGCGCGCGCGGCGGCGGCCTGCCGGGACGGTCCGTCGGAGCCGTCGGGCGACTGGAGCAGCTGCTCCGCGCGCGTACGGACCTTGTTGCTGAGCCGGTCCAGATCGGCCCGGGCCGCGCTCTCGTCGCTCTCCGCGCGGGCCTGCTCGGCCCGCAGGTCGGCGCCGACGCCGACCTTCTCGTAGACCTGCGAGGCGGCCCGGTAGGCCTCGCGGAGGGCGGGCAGCGACGCCTTGGGCCCGTCCGTGTCGTCCTCCGGTACGTCGTCGGGGGCGCCGGCGATCTCGGAGCGCTCGGCGCGCAGCGCACGCGCGGTACGGCGGGCGTCGTCGGCGGCACGCTGCGCGGCGCGCCGGTCCTCGTCGGCGGCGCGAGCCCGCTCCAGGCAGGACTGGGCCCGGGCCTCCGACTCGGTGGCTTCGTCGGCGAGTTCGCGCAGCTTGACCTGCCAGCCGGCACGCTCGCGCAGCCGGAAGGCGAGTCCGGCGAGGGCGTCGGCGGCGCGCCGGGCCTTCTGCGCGGCCTCCTGCCGCTCGTCCCGCAGTTGCGCGGCCTCGGCGGCGGCCTCGTCGGCCTCCGCCCGCACGGTCCGCGCCTCGGCGAGCTCGGCTTCCGCCTCCTCGGCGAACGCGCGTGCCTCCCGGGCACCCTCGGCCAGCTCCAGGAGCCGCCCGGCCGGACAGCCGGTACGCCATGAGGCGAGCCGCGCCGCCAGC
Source organism: Streptomyces sp. NPDC048751 (assembly GCF_043198595.1). Lineage (NCBI taxonomy): Bacteria > Bacillati > Actinomycetota > Actinomycetes > Kitasatosporales > Streptomycetaceae > Streptomyces > Streptomyces sp. NPDC048751. Next base: position 498,570 of record NZ_JBICUX010000008.1, on the reverse strand, counting down.
TCACGGTCCTTGCCGAGCCGGGCGGCGAGCGTGCGGATCTCCTCGTCCCGCTCGGTCGCCCGCGCGCGCAGCGCCTGCCGCTCCTCGTCGGCTGCGTGCTCGTCGTGCATGGCCGGGTTCGGCGGTACGAGGAAGACGTCGCCGGTGTCCGAGTCCGGTGCCGGGGTCGGTGCGAGCAGGGCGGCGGCCGTGCCGACCGCCACGGCGGACCTCGGCAGCAGCGCGGCGTCGCTGAGCGCCTCGCGGGCCCGCGCGTGCGAGTCCGGGTCGGTGATGATCACGCCGTCGACCAGTTCCGGGCGGGCGGCCAGCACGCGCGCGTGGTCGGTGGGGTCGACGGCCTGGGCGAGGTAGCGCCAGCCGGGCAGCGCGGGAATGCCGTGCTCGCCGAGGAACTCGACGGTGGCGAGCACGTCCGGGCCGGGCGGCAACAGTCCGCCGTCACCGAGGGCACCGAGGATCCGGGAGTCGTCGGCGGCCGCGGTGCGCATCTCGAACAGCTGACGCTCGGCGGAGGAGACCGCGTCGTCGAGGAGTTCGCGCAGTTCGTCGGCGAAGCGGTCGAGGTCCTCGGGGGTGAGGAGGCCGTCCGCCAGGTCGCCGCGACTGAGGGGGGTGGGCGTGGGCCGCGTGCCTTCGGTGAGGGCACCGGAGTGCGGCGCTGGGGGCGTTGCGTCGGGCTCGGTGGCGGAACGCCGCGCGGAGGTCCCGTCGCCGGTGCCGTCGGCCTCCGCCCGGGGGGCCGGCACCGTGCCGCGGCCCTCGCCTGAGCCGGCGGGCAGGCTCAGCAGCTCCGCCAGCCGGTCCTCCGCCGCCAGCCCCTCGGCGATGCGGCGCTCGGCCTCGTACGAGCGTTCCGCCGCGGTGGCCGCGTCGGCCGCGCGGGCCGCCGTGAGTTCCGCGCGGGACTCGGCCGAGGCCGTCTCACGCGCGTGCTCGGTGGCCTTGCGGGAGGCTTCCCGCGCGGTGTCCCAGGCGGCGACGGCGGCCTTCTCGGCGTCGCTGGCCGCGAGGGCCGCGCGCGCGGGGTCGGCGTCGGGCGCGCTGTCGTCGAGCCAGCCCGCGCGCACCGCCTCGGCGGTCTCCTCCTCGACCTCGGTCAGGCGCTGGCGCAGATGGCCGACCTCGCTGCGGGCACGCTGGGCGTCGGTCGCCGCGGACGTGGAGTCCCGGTGGGCCGCCTCGCCGACCTCCTGGAGGGCGGCGGACCGCTCCTCCTCCTCATTGGCGTGGCTCTCGGCTCTCTCGGCGGCCGCGTGCAGGGCCCGCACGAGGTCGACGGCGGCCTTGGCGCGGGCGGCGAGCGCGGGCGCCGCGTCCCGCTCGGCCTCCTGGATCGCGGCGGACACGCGCGCGACACGGTCGGCGGCGGCACGGTGGCGCAGGACGGCCTCGGCCGCCTGCCAGGCGGAGTGCAGGGTGCGCGCGTCGGCGAGTTCACGCTTCTGCGCGGCGGCGGACTTCTCGGCGGCGGCCAGCGCCAACGAGGCGTGCCGGTAGGCGAGTTCGGCCGCGATCAGCGCGCTGCGCTCTCGGGCGCCCTCGGAGTGCGTCACGGCGTGTGCGGCGGCCGTGACCCGCTGGGCGAGGTCGGTGGCCCGTGCGCGCTCCCGCACCGCGCGCGCGGACAGCCGCCTGGCCAGGGTGCGGGTACGGCGCTCGGCCCCGGTGTGGACGTCACGCGCGCGTGAGCGGGCCTCGGCGGCCTCGACGATCCGTCCGAGCAGGTCGACGGACCCGGCGGTGAAGTCCCGTTCGGCGATCAGCTCGGCGCGTCGGCCGAGCTTGTTGCCGAAGCCGCTGACGAGGTCGGCGAGGCCGTCCGTGTCACGCGTGTCCGTCACGGCCCGCAGGAGGAGATCGGTGAAGTCGGAGTCCTTCTTGACCGCGAAGAGGCCGGCGGCCTCACCCTCGTCGGCGTTCATCTCGCGCTGGTAGCGGAAGAGTTCCGGGTCGAGCCCGAGGTCACCGAGGTGCTCGATCCACCGGTCGTGGATCTCCTCCCAGTGCACCTCCAGGTACGGGTACGCCTTGCCGGCCTCGGTGAGGGCGTCCCGGAACCCCTTCATGGTGCGCCGACGGCCCTGAGCGCCCGACTGACCCTCGACGGACGGCCGTACCGCTGTGGACTCGGCGACGGGCAGGTTGTCCAGGGTCAGTCCTGGGCCGGGCCGGAACGAGTACCAGGCCTCGGCGAACTTGCGCGGGTCGTTGGAGACCTGGCGCCCGCGCCACTCGCTCACCTTGCCGACGACCACGCACTCGCCGGTCAGCACGTGCTGCCACTCCAGCGCCACATGCCCGCAGTCGTCGGCGAGCAGGAATTTGCGCAGCACACCGGAACTGGCGCCGCCGAGGGTGTTGCGGTGACCCGGCAGCATCACGGAGAAGATCAGCTTGAGCAGTACGGACTTGCCGCCGCCGTTCTCCAGGAAGAGCACACCGGCGGGCGCGGGCCGGCGCGGCGGGCCGACGGGCTCCTCCTCGAAGAACTCCGCCTGCATGGGGGCGGGGTCGGGCACGATGTCGCCCACACCCCGCAGGTCAAGCACGGTGTCGGCGTAACGCGCACCGGCGGGCCCGATGGAGTAGAGGCGGACCCGGGACAGCTCGTACATGGCGGACTCTCGTAAATCTTCGGCAGATCAGGGGGTTCAGAAGCCTCGGGAGCTTTGGTGCTCCGGTGCTCCGGTGCTTCAGGAGTGGAACGGCAGTCCGGCGTCGGCCACCAGGTCCAGGGCCTCGGTTTCCTCGGCGGGCAGCAGCGTCGGCGTGCCGTCGGTCATCGGGACCACGCCCAGTTCGAGGAGCTCGGCCATGGCGGCGCTTCCCGCCATGTCGCGCACCTGGAGCTGGTACCGCGCCGTCGTCCGATACGTGCCGCCGTTGTCGTCGCCGGTGCGCTGCAGGAACCCGGAGTCGGTGAGGAACGCGACCGCCTTGCCGACGATGCCCGTGGTGGAACCCGCCAGCCTGCGCGCGTCCTTGGTGGCACCGGTGGAGCTGCGTCTGGCCCAGATCCGCCAGGCGGCCTCCAGGCCGGGCGCCTCGGTGGCCGGGTCGGTGTTCTCGCCCTGGAGTTCGGCGCGCTCCTCCAGCCGACGGCACGCCTGCCGCACGAACGCGTCCACCCCGTTGACGCTGACCCGCCCGATGTACCCGTCGTCAGCGAGGTCCTCCGGACGCGGGAACGCCATGGCGGCGACCGCGAGGTGAGCCAGCCCGTGCAGGAACCGGTCGCCGGAGTCGGCGGAGGTACGCCGGGCGTAGTCACCCATGCGAACGGCGAACACCGAGTCCTCGGCGGCGGTCACGGCCATCCCCGCGCGCGGGGACACCTCCAGCACGATGAGCCCCAGCCCCGCCGCCACGGCATCCGCGAGCCGCGCGAACGGCGGGTCCTCCCGGTATCGCCGCAACAACTCCGTGTACTCCTGGTCGCGCGCGGGCTGCAGCTTGGGCTGCAGCCCGAAGGCGACGAGCCGCGCCGCGTCAGCGGCGTCGGCGGGCGTGACGGCGGGGGACGCCGACGGCACCGCGGCCTCCGCGTCACTCCACTCGACGTGCTCACTCACGACTGCAACTCCTCGAACTTGTCATCAGGGCTCAGGGCAACACACCCAGGGACGCCGGGCACGCGGCACACCACCGAAAACCCGCACACGAACGACGACATCACGCCGCCTCCGTCCGACCCGCCGCCATCCCCACCGCGTCCAGCAGAGCCGTCCCCACGATCAGATCCGCTCCACCGAACTCGGGATCCTCCAGCTCCACCCCGTCGTCCACGGCGAACAACAGCTTCTCCTCGCCCTGCCGATACGCCGTCCCCACCGGCGGGCTGGCGGCATGAACAGCCAACAGCGCCACCAGATACGGCAGATCGGGATCGGACCGACGCGCCTCCGCCAGCAATCCCGACAGGCGTCGCGGCGCATCGGCGGGCAGGTCCAGCAACTCCATCGCCGCCGCCAGCTGCTCCTCGCTGAACCGGCTGTCGTCCGGCGTGGCGATGAGGTCCGGTTCGGGCATCTCCGCCCCGAGATGCTCCCGCTCCATCGGCGGTGTCAGCAGTATGTCGACCAGGTCACCGACTCGCACGGACACCGGCGTTCGCAACCCCGTCCCGCGCGCGAAGAACGCGTCGGTGACCCGGATCGCCTGTTCCATCGGCAGCGGGAGGACCGGCGCGACGAGGTGCCCGTACAGGTCTATCCCCGATGCCGTCATCGGTGTGGCGAAGGCCTGCCGGTCCTGCTCGGCGCGGAACAGGGGCCCGGCCTCCAGCAGCCTGGACTGGAGCTGGGTGTGGCGGCGGATGCAGTCCTTGACGATGTCGACGAGTTCGGCCGCGCGCCGCTTGTTCTCCGGGTCCTCGGACTCGTCGCGCGCCTTGCGGATGTTGGTGAGGATCGCGTTCTCGTGGCGGTAACGGTCGGCTACGTGGTCGAGTGCCTCGGCGATCATGTCGGGCACCGTGTTGAGCCAGTCCACCGCGCGGACGTTGCGCCGGGTCGCCTCCAGGGCCCTGCGCAGGGTCTCGGAGTACTGCACGGTGCGGTAGCGGGCCTGCTCGGCCGCCAGCTGCGCGTCAGCGAGCCGACCGCGGCTGATCAGCACCTCCAGCTTGACCTCGGCGGCGATCTGCGCGCTGGTGACGTCGGTGTCGAGGGCGCCGACGAGGACGTTGACGGCTTCGTCCGTCGTACGGAGGTAGACGCTGCCGCCGTAGCCGGGCACCTCCTCGATCAGCTTGAAGTCGTAGTCGCGGCGCACATAGCTGCCGTCGGGCGCGAACGTGCCGTACACGGCGCGGAAGCCACGGTCGACGCTGCCGACGTTGATCAGGTTCTCCAGGACCCAGCGGGCCACCCGCTCGTGCTCGGCGACGGGCCGGTTCGGGGCCTGGGCGGCGATGCGCGGGATGAGCCGGGCGACGATCTGGTCGTGGTCGGCGCCCGTGTCGAAGTCCATGTTCAGGGTGACCAGGTCGATGGCGGCCAGGGCGATCTCCGCCATGCCGTAGACCGAGTACTCGCCGGCGAGGTTGGCCTTGCGAGCGTCGAGGTCGTGGATCGGTGCCGTGCACGCGAGCGCGCGCAGCCGCCGCGCCAGCCCCTCGTCGGCGGCCGGGCCCGGTGCGGGGCGCGGCCCCGCGCTGAGCTGGGGCGGAACGCTGTCCGTCGATGCAGGCGAAGTCACGGTGCACAGACTAGGTCCTCGGTCTGACAACGGCCCAAACGACGAGGGCGGGCCCGCCCGGCCCAGGCCGTGTCCGCGAAGTCCCGCCTGGCCTGCGGGCAGACGGCGCTACCTTGCAGACACGACCTAGCCCTCCTCCCCCACCCTCCGCCGGTACACCTCCACCACCCGCGCCAGCGAGTCGTCGAGGTAGGTCGCGAGCAGCCTCTCGGCACCGGCCCTGTCCCCGGCCTGCAGGGCCTGGAGGATCTGCTGGTTGCGGGTGAGGTAGGGCTCGTGCAGCCGGCGGGGGTCGTCCACGACGTGGAAGGCGAGGCGCAGCTCCGCGAAGACGCTGCGCATCAGTTCGTCGGTGCGTTCGCTGCCGGCGAGCGCGACGAGTTCGCGGTGGAAGTGGATGTTGGCCGTGCCCAGCTCCTTCCAGTCCTTCTGGACGGACGCCAGCTGTCCTTCCGTGACCGCCGCCGCGAGGCTCTCCAGCGCGTACGGCGGCTCGCCGAGTCCTCGGACGACGGCGCACTCGACGAGGGCGCGGGTGCGGTAGATGTCCTCGACGTCCTCGACGGTCAGGACGCGCACGAACACGCCCCGGTTCAGTTCGTGGACGAGCAGGCGTTCGTGGGTGAGCAGCCGGAACGCCTCGCGCAAGGTGTTGCGGGAAACGCCGAGCGCCCCGCCGATGCTGTCCTCCGACAGCCGTGTCCCGGGCGGGAAGTAGCCGTCCGCGATCCGGCTTCTGAGGATGTCCGACACCCGTTCGGCCGTGCTGGTGCGGCCCAGAAGGGCGCGGTCGTCGGCCAGTCCCGCCAGCTGCTCTGCCATGCCCGGAATTCAAGCGCAGACAGAAGAACGAGACAACATGGGTATTGAAGGATCGTTGAACGATCCCCTACGGTGCTACTCACGGCCCCCGCCCCGCCCCCACCGCGGCACCCCGGACCCCGCACGGCACGGCTCACTCCCAGCACCCTCCTCCTCTTCTGCGAGGTGCACATGAGCACGACCCCTCCACCGCAGGACCTCACCACAGCAACCCAGCCCGGAACCGATGAATGCGCCGCCGACGACGGCGCGTTCGGCTGGCTCCGCGCCCTCGGCCCGCGCGGCCGCCGCGCCTTCGCCGGCGCGTTCGGCGGCTATGCGCTGGACTCGTACGACTACTTCACGCTGCCGCTGAGCATGGTCGCCCTGGCCGCCTACTTCGGCCTGGACAGCGGCCAGACCGGCCTCTTCACCACCGTCACGCTCGTGGTCTCCGCGATCGGCGGCGCCCTCGCGGGCGTGCTGGCCGACCGGGTCGGCCGGGTCAGGGCGCTGATGGTCACGGTGATCACGTACGCGGTGTTCACCGTCGCCTGCGGCTTCGCGCCCAACTACGAGACGCTGCTGGTCTTCAGGGCCCTGCAGGGCCTGGGATTCGGCGGCGAGTGGGCGGTCGGCGCGATCCTCGTCGCTGAGTACGCGAGCGCGAAGCACCGCGGCCGCACGCTCGGCGCGATCCAGAGTTCCTGGGCCGTGGGCTGGGCGCTCGCCGCGATCGTGTACACGCTGGTCTTCTCGTTCCTCGGCGCCGACCTGGCCTGGCGGGTGATGTTCTGGACCGGCGCCCTGCCCGCGCTGCTCATCGTGTGGATGCGGCGCCGGGTGCAGGACGCCCCCGAGGCGGTCGCGGTGCGCGAGGCGAGTACCGGGAAGGGATCGTTCAGGGCGATCTTCGGGCCCGGTCTGCTGCGCACCACGGTCTTCGCGGCGCTGCTCTCCACCGGCGTCCAGGGCGGCTACTACACCCTCGCCACCTGGGTGCCCACGTATCTGAAGACCGAGCGCGGCCTCTCGGTCGTCGGGACCGGCGGCTACCTGACGTTCCTGATCTCGGGCGCGTTCGCCGGCTACCTCACCGGCGGCTACCTCACCGACCGGCTGGGCCGCCGACGCAACATCTGGCTGTTCGCCCTGCTGTCGGCCCTGTGCATCCTCGCGTACGCGAACATCCCCGGTGGTGCCGACACCCTGCTCCTGGTGCTCGGTTTCCCGCTCGGGTTCTGCATGTCGGCGATCTTCAGCGGCTTCGGCTCCTACCTGAGTGAGCTGTACCCGACGGCGGTGCGCGGCACGGGCCAGGGCTTCACGTACAACACCGGCCGCGCTGTCGGCGCCGTCTTCCCCACCAGTGTCGGCTTCCTGGCCGACAGTTGGGGCGTGGGCGGTGCGCTGGTCTTCGGGGCGATCGGCTACGGCATCGCGGCCCTGGCGCTGCTGGGGCTGCCGGAGACGCGCGGAAAGGAACTGGTGTGAACCGTACGGAACACGGCACGAGCCACCGCGCCCCGACCCTCACGGACGACCGCTCGCTGGATCTCCCGGACAAGCGCCCCCTCACTCTCACGCACGACCGCCCCTTGACCCTCGTCGACGAGCACGCGCACGCGTGGAGCCCGAGAAGCGCGCGGGAGCGCTTTCGGGAGGGTCTGGCGGGCCCCACGGCCGGGGTCGCGGCGGGACACACCCAGGTCAACCTGATCTCGGTGCCCGCGGACTGGGCGTACGAGATGCTGCTGTTCTGCCAGCGCAATCCGAAGCCGTGCCCCGTGCTGGACGTGACGGACGCCGGATCGTTCAACACGGTCCTCGCGGACGGCGCCGACCTGCGCACCGATCTGCCGCGCTATCGGGTCTGGCGCGACGGCGAGTTGGTGGACGAGCCGACGGACGTGCTCGATCACTGGCGCGGCGACCTGGTGTCGTTCCTGATCGGGTGCAGCTTCACCTTCGAGTGGGCGCTGTCCGAGGCGGGCGTCCCGATCCGTCACGTCGAGCAGGGGCGCAACGTACCGATGTACGTGACGAACCGTCAGTGCCGTTCCGCGGGGCGGCTGCACGGTCCGATGGTGGTGTCCATGCGGCCGGTTCCGCCGCGGCATCTGGCGGCGGCCATCCGGGAGAGCAGTCTGCTCCCTGCGGTGCACGGCGGCCCCGTGCACTGCGGCGACCCGTCGGGCCTCGGCATCGACGACCTCGGCCGCCCCGACTTCGGGGACCCGGTGGACGCCGATCCGGACGACATCCCGGTGTTCTGGGCCTGTGGTGTGACCCCGCAGGCCGCGGTGATGGCCTCACGGCCTCCGTTCGCCCTCACGCACGCACCGGGGCAGATGTTCCTCACCGACGCCCGCGACGAGCAGTACCGCGTGGCCTGACAGGAGACACGAGGGTCCATGACACCGATCGATCTGAACGCCGACCTCGGCGAGGGTTTCGGCCGCTGGCGGCTGACCGACGACGAGCGGCTGCTGTCCGTCGTCACCAGCGCCAACGTGGCCTGCGGCTTCCACGCCGGGGACGCGGCCACCATGCGGCGGGTGTGCGAGCTGGCGGCCGAGCGCGGGGTACGGATCGGCGCCCAGGTCTCCTACCGGGACCTCGCGGGGTTCGGGCGGCGTGCGATGGACGTACCGCCCGCCGAGCTCGCGGCCGAGGTGGCCTACCAGATCGGCGCCCTGGAGGTGTTCGCCCGCGCGGCGGGCTCCCGCGTGGCGTACGTCAAGCCGCACGGCGCGCTCTACAACCGCGTCGTGCACGACGAGGAGCAGGCCCGCGCGGTCGTCGACGGCGTGCTCCTCGCGGACGGCTCCCTGCCCGTGCTCGGCCTGCCCGGCTCGCGCCTGCTGGAGCTGGCCGGCAAGGCCGGGCTGCCGACCGTCACCGAGGCGTTCGCGGACCGCGCGTACACCGACGAGGGCACCCTCGTGCCGCGCGGCCGGGAGGGTGCCGTGGTCACCGACCCGGACGCGGTCGTGGAGCGCTCGGTGAGCCTCGCCCGCTCCGGCTCGGTCGTCGCCCGTTCCGGCGCCCGCATCGAGGTACGCGCGCGTTCCCTGTGCCTGCACGGGGACACGCCCGGCGCGGTGGAGCTGGCCCGCCGGGTGCGGCAGCGGCTGGAGGAGTCGGGCGTCCGGGTGGAGGCCTTCGCATGAGGGCCCTGCCCGTCGGCGACAGCGCCCTGCTCGTCGAGTTCTCCTCGGGCGACGAGGCCCAGGCCCTGCACGCGGAGCTGCTGCGCCGCCGCGCGGAGGGCACGCTGACCGTTCGGGAGATCGTCCCCGCGGCCCGTACCGTCCTCCTCGACGGCCTGGAGGACCCGGTCCGTTGGGCATCCGAACTGACCGCCACCGACCTCCCTCCCGCTCCCCCACGCGCGCAGGACGTGGTCGAGATCCCGGTGCGCTACGACGGCCCGGACCTCGCCGACGTCGCCGCCCACTGGGGCGTCGCGGAGGACGAGGTGGCCGCCGTCCACGCGTCCGCCGAGTTCCGTGTCGCGTTCTGCGGTTTCGCGCCCGGCTTCGGCTACCTCACCGGCCTCCCGCCGCGCTACGACGTACCGCGGCGGGCCACACCGCGCACGGCCGTCCCGGCCGGGGCGGTGGCGCTGGCCGGCCCGTACACGGGCGTGTACCCGCGCTCGTCACCCGGCGGCTGGCAGCTCATCGGCACCACGGACGCGGTGCTGTGGGACCACGCGCGCGTGCCCGCCGCCCTGCTGTCGCCGGGCACGCGCGTGCGCTTCGTCGCGACGGGGCCGGCCGCATGACCGACCGCGCGCTCGTCGTCGTACGCGCCGGGGCGCTGACCACCGTGCAGGACCGGGGCCGCCCGGGACACGCGCACCTCGGCGTGCCCCGTTCGGGGGCGCTGGACGCCCCCGCGGCGGCGCTCGTCAACCGGCTGGTCGGGAACACGCCCGACGCTGCCGTCCTGGAGACCACCCTCAACGGCTGCGCCGTCCGGCCCCGTTCCACGGTCACGGTGGCGGTCGGCGGCGCGCCCTGCCCGGTCACCGTCGACGGACGGCCGGTCGCCTGGGGCGCGCCCGTGCGCGTACCCGCCGGATCGGTCCTGGACGTCGGTGCGGCCGCACAGGGCGTGCGCGGCTACGTGGCCGTCTCCGGTGGCATCGCCGTCGAGCCGGTCCTCGGCAGCCGATCCACCGACCTGCTGTCCGGTCTCGGCCCCGCCCCCCTCACGGACGGCACGGTCCTTCCCCTGGGGCCCGTGATCGGCCCCCACGCGCGTGTGGACGTCGCCCCGCAGCCCCGGCCCCCCGCCGAACTCGTGCTGCGCGTCACCATGGGCCCGCGCGACGACTGGTTCACGCCCGACGCGGTACGGACGTTCACCTCACGCCCGTACCGCGTGTCCTCGGCGAGCAACCGCATCGGTCTGCGTACGGAGGGCCCGGCCCTGGAACGGGCCCGGCCGGGGGAACTCCCCAGTGAGGGCATGGTGCTGGGCGCGGTCCAGGTCCCGCCGAACGGACGGCCGATGGTGTTCCTGGCGGACCATCCGACCACCGGGGGCTACCCGGTGATCGGGGTCGTCCGCACCGCCGACCTCCCCGCTGTGGCACAGGCGCTCCCGGGCACTCCGGTCCGCTTCACGGCGGTACGGCGCCGGTAGGGCCGGTCACGCCCGACCAGAACCTGCGCACCCGGCGAGGCTCACGCGGCGTCCGCCCGCTGCTCCCCCACCGACAGTGCCGCCAGCGCCGCCGACACCGCCGCGGACGCCCGCAGGTCGAGCCGGGCACTCGTGCCCCGCGCGCGATGACGGATCTCGTCGGCGGCGAGGGTGAGCAGTTGCGGCAGCAGGTCGGTGCACCTGCGGGCCACCCACCCGGTGCCCGCGGTGGCCAGCCACCGCAGGCTCGCCGACTTCGTGGGCGCGGGGAACTCGGGCTCCGGCGAGGGCGCCCTGCCCGTCGCGAGGCCCGCCTCCGCCAGCAGCGCGTGGAACCGCACGGCGAGTTGCCGGTGCCCGCCCTCGCCCGGGTGCAGCCGGTCCGCGCTCCACAACGCGCGGTCGGTGAGCCACTCGCCCTCCGCGGCATGCAAATGCACGGCCCCGTACCGGTCGGACAGCGCGTGCACGACGGCGTTGACCGCGCGCTGCCGCCGGGCCAGCGGGCGGGCGAGAGCACCGGGCAGGCCCAGCATCGCGCCCGGGTCGGGCAGGCACGCGGTGAGGAGGACCGCGCCCTGCCCGGTGAAGGCGGCGTACACCGCGTCGAGCCGTTCGGCGACGGCCTGGATGTCGAAGGTGCAGCGCAGGGTGTCGTTGACACCGACGACGACGGAGGCGAGGTCCGGTCGCAGTGCGAGACCGGCGGGCAGTTGCCGTTCCAGCACGTCACGCGTCTGCGCCCCGCTGACCGCGAGCTTGGTGAACTCCACCGCGTCCTGGGGCTGTTGGGCGAGTCCGTCGGCGAGCAGCGCGGCCCAGCCGCGCCACCCGTCACCCACGGGATCACCCACCCCCTCGGTCAGTGAGTCCCCGAGCGCCACGAATCGGACGGTTCTCATCCGACGCCTCCGCGCACATGGGGCCGCAGCCGCACCGTCGCGTCGTGCGCCGCCAGGAACGCCTCCACAGCCGCGCCCCAGCCAAAGCCCTCCGCACGCGCGCGTGCGGCCTCCCGCCGCTCGTGCTCGGAGCGGTCGAGGAGCATGCTCACGGCGTCCGCGAAGCCCGCCCCGTGGTCGGCCGCGGTGGCGCCGGCGGATCCGATCACCTCCGGCAGCGCGGACGACGAACTCACCGCCACGGGCGTCCCGCACGCCATCGCCTCCAGCGCGGCGAGCCCGAACGTCTCGGCGGGCCCCGGCGCCAGACAGACGTCCGCGGAGGCCTGGAGCGCGCCGAGGAGGCCGCGGTCGGCGACGTGCCCGAGGAACGTCACCGGCAAGCCCCGCTCGCGCGCCCGCTGTTCGAGCCGGGACTTCAACGGCCCGTCCCCGGCCACCACCAGCACCGCCCGCCGACCGCGCCGCAGCAGCGTCTCGAGGGCGTCCAGCGCGGTGCCGGGCCGCTTCTCCACGGACAGCCTGGAGCACATCACCAGCAGGGTCTCGTCCACGCGCGCGTACCGTGCCCGCAGCGACGGGTCGCGCAGCGCGGGGTGCCGCTGCACGAGGTCGACGCCGAGCGGGGCCCGTACGACGTTGCGGGCGCCGATCCGCACGAACTCGCGCTCGGCGAACTCCGTGGTGCACACCACGCGCGCGTACGTATGGGCCGTACGGACGTTGAGGGCGTCGGCGGCGCGCCGGGCAGCGCCCTCCGGCAGGCCCCAGGTCCGCAGCACGCCGTCGGCGGTCTCGTGGGAGACCATGACGGCGGGCACCCGGGCCCGGCGCGCCCACCTGCCGGTCCACCGCAGCGTCGTACGGTCGGACACCTCCAGACGGTCGGGGGCGAGCTCCTCCAGGACCCCGGCCACGCGCCGCTTGTCGGTGAGGACGCGGTAGCCGCCGGTGCCCGGGAGCAGCGGCCCGGGCAGGGTGATCACCCGGCCCTGTTCGGTCTCACGGTCACTCGCGCACTCACCGGGGACGATCAGCACGGGCTCGTGGCCCGCAGCCTTGAAGCCCTTGCCGAGCTCGCGCAGCGCCGTGCGCAGGCCCCCGGACGAGGGGGCGACGAAGTTGGCGAGCCGTACGATCCGCAGCGAAGGCGTACTCATGCCGCCACCACGTGCTTCCGTGCCGCCAGCACACCGGCGTAGTGCCCGATGAGCTGGTCGCCGACGGCGGCCCAGGTGCGCCCCTCGACCGTGGCCCGCCCGGCGGCCCCGTAGGCGGCGCGCAACGCGGGATCGGCGGCCAGTGTGCTCACGGCGTCCCGTACGGCGGCGGCCTCGCGCGGCGGGACCAGCAGCCCGGTACGCCCGTGGGCGACCAGGTCCAGCGGACCGCCCACGGCGGGCGCCACGACGGGGACACCGCTGGCCATGGCCTCCTGCACGGTCTGGCAGAACGTCTCGAAGGGGCCGGTGTGCGCGAACACGTCCAACGAGGCGAAGATCCGCGCGAGGTCGTCGCCGGTACGACGGCCCAGGAAGACCGCTCCGGGCAGCGCCTCCGCGAGCCCGGGCCGGCTCGGACCGTCGCCCACGACCACGACACGTACGCCGGGCAGCCCGCACGTGCCGGCGAGCAGTTCGACGTGCTTCTCAGGAGCGAGGCGCCCCACGTAGCCGACGATCAGCTCGCCGTTCGGGGCGAGCTCGCGCCGCAGCGCCTCGTCGCGCAGCTCGGGGCGGAAGCGGACGGTGTCCACGCCCCGGGGCCACAGCCGCACCCGGGGCACGCCGTGTGCCTCCAGGTCGTGCAGGGCTGCGCTGGAGGGAGCGAGGGTGAGGTCGGCGGCGGCATGCACGGAGCGGATGCGCCGCCAGGCGGCCGCCTCACCCGCGTGCACATAGGTGCGGGCGTATCCGGCCAGGTCGGTCTGGTAGACGGCCACGGCGGGTATGCCGAGCCGGGCGGCGGCGGTCATGCCGCGCACGCCGAGGACGAAGGGGCTGGCCAGGTGGACCAGGTCGGCGCGGTGATCGGTGATGGCCGCGGCGACGCGTCGGCTGGGGAGGGCGACGCGGACCTGGGGGTAGCCGGGGAGGGGGAGGGAGGGGACACGGACGACGGGGCACGGCGCCGAGGCGTCGGGCCCGTTACCGGCGGCGGTGGCCGGCGCGACGACGAGCGGGAGATGACCGCGATCCACGAGGTGCCGGGCGGTCTGGAGCGCGCAGTGGGCCACGCCGTTCACATCGGGGGGAAAGGATTCGGTCACGATGACGACACGCATACCGGTGTTGTCGCCGTACCGGACGTGGCCGCGTCAAAGTGGATCTTTCCGGACGACAAACGTCCTGTGAGCGTTGCGCGGCGCGACCCCGCAGGTCAGACCACGTCCATGCCCGCCCGACCCGCGCGTCATCCCCCGTTCACCCGGCGGGCATGCCTCTACCCGGTGTTCACATCGTCGACGCGGCGTCCGGCCCGATCCGGCTGCGTACGGCGGTCTGCACCTCGGCCTCCTCGGCGGGATCGGCGGCGAGTCGGCGCAGTCGCTCGACGACGCGGACGTCACCGGTCTCGGCGTGCCGGGCGGCGACCTCGCGGGTGGTCTCCTCGCAGTCCCAGAGGCATTCGACGGCGAAACCCGTGGGGAAGGAGGGGTCGGTGGCGGCCAGTGCGCGGGCGCAGCGCCCGCGCAGATGGGACGAGGCTGTCTCGCGGTAGATGTGCCGCAGGACCGGTGCGGCGCAGGCGATGCCGAGCCGCCCGGCGCCGTCGACGAGGGTCCACAGGGTGGGTGCGTCGGGCCCTTCGCCGCGTACGGCCTCGCGCAGGGCGCCGAGGACGAGGTCGCTGTCCTGGGCGCCGCCCCTACAGGCGAGCATGCGGCCGGCGGCGGCGCCGAGGGCGTCGGGCCGGTGGACCCAGCCGCGGGCCCGGTCGACGGCGGCGATGCTGCGCATGCGTTCGAAGGCGTCGACGGCGGCGTCCACGACGGCCGTCGTGCCGGTGACCACGGCGCCCTCGATCAGGTCGAGGGCGTCGGGATCATTGCTGTCGGCGAGGTAGCGCAGCGCGGTGCAGCGCGCTCCGTCGGTGCCCTCCTGGGCCGCTCGGACGATCTCGGGGCGGTCCTCGGGGCCCGCCACGGCGCTGAGGCAGCGCGCGGCCGGGACATGGAGGGCGGCGCCGCGTTCGATGCCCTGCTGGGCCCACTCGAAGACGGCCTGCACACTCCAGCCCGGGCGGGGGCCCGCGGGGCGCATCTGCCGCTGCCACCGGTCGAAGCAGCCGGTCTCCTGGGCGGCACGCACGCGTGTGGAGACGTAGTCGCGCGGGTCGTCGGCCCACAGCCGCCAGGGCCGTGGTTCGAAGGCGTCGCGCACGGTGGCGGCGAGTTCCGCCTCGCCCTCGGCGTCGGTGGCGAAACGGGCCAGCACGGGCGCGGCCAGGGCGCGCAGACCGGCGTCGTCGTCGCGCAGGGCGAGCTCGTCGAGGGCCCAGGCCCAGTTGGTGCCGGTGGCGGCGTACCTGCGCAGCAGTTCGAGGGCGTCGCGCCTGCCGTAGGAGGCGAGGTGGCCGAGGACGGCGAGGGCGAGGCCCGTGCGGGACTCGTCGCTGTCGAAGGCGTCCTCGACGTCGAAGAGGTGCGCCTCGATCTCGTCCAGCTCGCCGTTCAGGTCGAGGATGAGACGGGCGTAGTACAGGGAGCGGTTCTCCACCTGCCAGTCGTGGCGGGGGTCGCGCAGCACACAGTGGTTCAGTGCCGCGAGCGCGTCGGCCCGCGGGGCGGTGAGCGCGTGCAGCGTGCCGTCGCCGCGGCCCCGCTGGAGCAGGCCGAGCAGCGTACCGCTGGGCGCTATGACCGGATCGAACATGGGAAACAGCCTCACATCAAGCGTCGACGCAACCGGGGAACACGCATTACCTGGCCGCGTGACAACACGTCGGAGCGCCCGCCGTCTCTTGCTTGCTGTAGACCATCTTCCTCTGCCTCTCGTCGGTGGCCCATGCGGACCGCATCACGGCCCGCGCGGTGCGGCAACACCTGCCCAGCCATCGCGTCCGTGAATCACGTCGTCATGATGACTCGGCAGCTCAGCCTGCCGCGACCGAAATTTCCGGCGGCCCCGTACCGCCTCCCCCGTGGTCGTAGGATTACCTTGTCAGGAACTGCGTTTTACCTGTTCACGAGCTACGGATCACTGCGCGCCGAAGAGCTGCAGCAGGTCCGCCTTGCCGAACATCCGCGCCGTGTCGACGGCTGACGGAGTGCCCGCGGAGGGGTCGGCTCCGGCGTCGAGCAGGGCCCGGATCACCTCTTCCTCACCCTTGAAGACGGCCCCCGCGAGCGGGGTCTGGCCTCGGTCGTTGACGCGGTCCGCGTCGGCGCCGCGCTCCAGCAGCACCCGCACCGCCCCGGCATGGCCGTGGTAGGCGGCGAGCATCACGAGGGAGTCGCCCCGGTCGTTGGTGAGGTTGGCCGGAACACCCGCGTCGACGTACGCCACGAGCGCCTCGGTCTGCCCCTGCCGGGCCAGATCGAAGATCTTGGTCGCCAGCTCCACGACCTCGGGGTCGGGGGCTTCAGTCATCGGCCGGTCCGCCTCTCGCTACAACCGTTCAGGTGAATCGCCAGAGTACTGGCTTCCGGCGCACATGACCGGCCGCGTCCCAGGCAAAGATCACCTCGGCCCCCGAGGGACGCGTCAGCCCTGCTCATGGGGCCAGGACGAGACCTGCCGCCTGAGTGAAATCAGTCGCATTCCACCCAGTTGCACCTTTTATCGTATGGATACATCCTGTGAGCCTGGAAGTACTCATGGTGACTGTCCCCACCAACCAGGAGACCTCAAATGATCTTGTCCATCTCAGGCGTGGTCCTGCTCGGCATCATCGTGTTCCTGTTCTTCCGCAAGGACGGGCTCAAGGCGTCACACGCGACGGTCTCGGCCCTGTTCGGGTTCTACCTGGCCAGTACGGCCATCGCCCCGAGCATCAAGGCCGGCGGCGAGAGCCTGGCGAGCCTCCTCGGCGGCATCAAGTTCTGACGCCGTCCGCCTCGCCGTCCGTCCCTTCCGTACGCACCATCAGGAGACAGCAGTGGCCCGGCGCCCCCTCCCCCGCATCCTGAGCACTGGCAGCGCGCAGATCGCCCGGAGCCGGGAGCTGGCCCGGACGGCGGCCGACAGCGCCACCGATGTCCTCCACCCGCTGATCACGATCACCCGCGGCATGCGCCGGCTGGCCTCGGCCGGGCGGCGCAAGTGGGCCGACGCCCCCAAGGACCGGCGCGGACCGCTGCTGCTCCTGGTGACGTCGGTGGTCCTGGTCGTGGCGCTCCTGCCGTACGGACCGCTGTTCGCCGTCATCACCCTGATGGCGGCGGCAGCCTGGCACGGCCGGGAAGGCAGAGCGGCGAAACCCGAGGGTCCCGACGAGTCCCAGACCCAGCGCCTCCAGTCGCTGTACGAGGCCCTGGTGCCCTACTTCTCGACCGCCGAGGACCCCGCTCCGCTCTACGCCCACGGCGGCGAGTGGGAGAAGGCCTTCCCGGCGTACGAGTTCGACGGCTCGAGCCGCGTCAGTCACCTCGTCATCCGCTACCCGGCGTACTTCCCGGACGGCGAGGCCGAGGCCCGCGCCCGTGTCGAGCTGCTGCTCACCGCGAAGTCGGGCCGCGGTCGCGAGTACCACTTCACCTGGGACGAGGAGGGCAACGAACTCACGGTCACCGTCCTCTCCCCGCTCCCCACCGACATCGCCGCCCAGCGCTTCGTCACCGCCCCCGGCGAGACGGTCCTCGGCTTCACCGACCCCACCCAGGTCCAGCGCACGCTCCCCCTCACCCATGGTGAGGAACGGCGCGACGTGCCGCCGGTCGTCTGGCGCACCGGCGTCCGCTCCTCCGAGCCGCACCTGCTGATCGTGGGCCAGCCGGGCAGCGGGGCATCCACCCTGCTGCGCTCCGTCGCACTCCAGGCCCTGCAGCACGGAGACGTCCTCGTCGTCGACGGCGGCGGCACCGGCGAGTACGCCTGCCTGACCGGCCGGGACGGTGTACTGGCGGTCGAGGTCGGCCTGGCCGGCGCCCTGGCGAGCCTGGAATGGGCCGCCCACGAGACGGAGCGGCGGCTCATCGCGGCCAACCGCGCCCGTCAGGCGGGCCACCCGGCGCCGGACGACACCAGGCGCCCCTTGTGGGTCCTCCTGGACCGCCCCACGACATTCACCCACCTGGCCGAGGCCGACGGTCGCAAGGACCCGCAGTCCATGCTCCAGGTCCCCCTCCGGCACGGCCGCGCGGCCAACGTGACGGTGGTCGTCGCCGAACAGTTCGACGGCGTGGACACCCTGAGCGACGCGGTACGACAGCACACGCGCGCGCGTGTCGCCCTCGGCCCGGCCACCGCCGGGCAACTGGAGTCCCTGCTCGGCGCCCGGCCGCACACGACCCCCATCGCCCACGTCCCCCCGGGCCGCGGCTACGCCCGCCTGGGCACCGGACCGGTCCACCGCCTCCAGGTGCCGGCGACGCCGGACCCGTACGACGACGCGACGACGGACGCGCAGCGTCAGGCGGTACTGGATCTGTTGCCGCCGCTGACGACACCGGCGGACGAGGAGCCGGAGCCGGTGCCGGTGGAAGCGGTGGTGGCCGAGAGCGCGTGAGCGGGTCCCTCGACCGGTGCGGGCGGGGTGGGTTCGCTACGCCACGAACGTCCGCGGCGCCTCCACCCCCGCCGTCCCCCCGCTCTCCACCACGCGCGCCGCCGCGGCCAACCGCACCGCGGCCTCCTCGGCCACCGCGCCCCCCACGGTGAACGGCAACCGCACATACCCCTCGAAGGCCCCGTCGACCCCGAACCGGGGCCCGGAGGGCACCCGCACACCCACCCGCTCCCCCGCCTCGGCGAGCCGCGACCCGGAGAGCCCCCCGGCCCGTACCCACAGCGTCAGTCCGCCCTGGGGGACCTCGAACTCCCACTCCGGCAACGCCCGCCGCACGGCCGCGACCAACGCGTCCCGGTTCTCCCGCGCCTGCTCCCGCCGCAGCTCCACCGCCTGCTCCCACCCACCGGTGCTGAACAGCCAGTTCACCGCCAGCTGCTCCAGCACCGGCGTGCCCAGATCGGCGTACGCCCGCGCGGCGACCAGGCTGCGGATCACATCCGGAGCGGCCCTCACCCACCCGATGCGCATCCCGGCCCAGAACGCCTTGCTGGCCGACCCGACGGTGATCACGGTGGACCCGGCGCGGTCGAACCCGCACACCGGCCGCGGCATCTCCACGTCCTCGTCCAGCCACAGCTCGCTCATCGTCTCGTCGGCGATCAGCACCGTGCCGGCCGAGCGCGCCGCGTCCACGAGCCGCCGCCGCTGGTCGTCGTCGGCCAGCGCGCCGGTGGGATTGTGGAAGTCGGCGACGACGTACGCGATGCGCGGCGCGGCCTCGCGCAGCACCTGACGCCAGCGGTCCAGGTCCCACCCGGCGAGACCCTCCGCCATGGCGACGGGCACGAGCCGGGCGCCCGCCTCACGCATGAGCTGAAGGATGTTGGCGTAGGAGGGCGACTCGACGGCGATGCGTTCGCCCCGCCCGCCGAACAGATGGCAGATCGCGTCGATGGCGCCCATCGCACCGGTCGTCACCATGATCTGCTCGGGCATGGTGGGGATACCGCGCGCGGTGTAGCGCTCGGCGATCATGGCGCGCAGGGCGGGCAGGCCCGCCGGATAGTCGCCGTGCGTGTGCGCGTACGGCGGCAGTTCCTCCAGCGCGCCCCGCACGGCACGGGTGAGCCACGGCTCGGGTGCGGGCAGCGCCGCGCAGCCCAGGTCGATCATCGAGCCGAGCGCCTCGGGCGGGAGCGGTTCGAGCCCCCGCGCGGGAAGGGGGTTTCCGGCCGGTACGGCGGTCCAGCTGCCCGCGCCGCGCCGGGACTCCAGGAAGCCCTCGGAACGCAGCGCCTCGTAGGCGGCGGCGACGGTGGTGCGGCTGACGGACAGGGACAGGGCCAGTTCCCGTTCGGCGGGCAGCCGGGCCGCCACCGGAACGCGCCCCTCCAGCACGAGCAGCCGGATGCCGTCGGCGAGCGCGCGATAGGCGGGCGGACGGCGGGTGCCGGGGCCCGCGGGGCGGTCCTGCTGGGACGTGAGCAGGCGGGCGAGTTGCGCCGGCCCCACTGCCGAGGTCCACTGCGCCATGATTACCAGTCCACCTTCCCTGAATTGGCCCTGGATGGCTTCTCTTCCCAAGCCACAGAGTGTCACGAGTCAGGCCACTACTACCACCGGGGGCACGCTTGTCCACGCAGATCCGCGCAAGAGGTCACCTGGTCCGACGGCTCGTCCAGCTCTACGCCGGCCTCGCCCTCTACGGCGCCAGCTCCGCCCTGCTCGTCGAGGCGGGCCTGGGCCTGGAACCCTGGAACGTGCTGCACCAGGGCCTGGCCGAGCTCACCGGCCTGACGATCGGCGAGGTGTCCGTCGTGGTGGGCGCGGCGGTGCTGCTCCTGTGGATCCCGCTGCGCCAGCGCCCGGGCCTCGGCACCGTGTCCAACGTCTTCGTCGTCGGAATCGCCCTGGACGGCACGCTCGCCCTGCTCCCCGAGGCACACGGCCTGACTGTGCGGTTGCCGCTGCTCGCCGCCGGGCTCGTGCTCAACGGCGCGGCCACCGGCCTCTACATCGCCGCGCGGTTCGGTCCGGGCCCACGGGACGGGCTGATGACGGGACTGCACCAGCGCACGGGCCGCTCGATCCGCCTGATGCGCACGGCGGTCGAAGTGGCGGTCGTGGTGACCGGGTTCGCCCTCGGCGGCACGATCGGCGTCGGCACCTTGCTGTACGCGGTGTCGATCGGCCCGCTCGCCCAGCTCTTCCTGCGCGTGTTCGCCGTACCGACGGCATCCGGAGGCAGCACGGTGGTTGCCGCAAGGACACCCAAAGGGGTGATACTGCCCAGGTGACCACGCTCATACGCCACCCCTATCTCGACCATCCGGGCCCCCTCGCCTTCGCGCACCGCGGCGGGGCGGCGGACGGCCTGGAGAACACCGTGGCGCAGTTCCGGCGCGCGGTCGGGGCGGGCTACCGGTACATCGAGACGGACGTCCACGCCACGCTGGACGGCAGGCTCGTCGCCTTCCACGACGCCACGCTGGACCGGGTCACCGACGGCGCGGGCCGTATCGCGGACCTGCCGTGGAAGGACGTACGGCACGCGCGCGTGGCAGGCAAGGAACCGGTCCCCCTGTTCGAGGAGCTCCTGGAGACCTTCCCCGAGGTGCGCTGGAACGTCGACATCAAGGCCGAGCCGGCGCTCCACCCCCTGCTGAACCTGATCGGGCGGACCAACACCTGGGACCGGATCTGCGTCGGCTCGTTCTCCGAGGCCCGCGTGCTGCGCGCCCAGCGGCTGGCCGGTCCGCGCCTGGCGACCTCGTACGGCACCCGGGGCGTGCTCAACCTGCGGCTGCGCTCCTGGGGTGTCCCGGCGGCGCTGCGCAGCTCGGCGGTGGCCGCGCAGGTGCCCGAGGTGCAGTCGGGCATCCAGGTGGTGGACCACCGCTTCGTCCGCGCCGCGCACGCGCGTGGGCTGCAGGTGCACGTGTGGACGATCAACGAGGCGGATCGGATGCACCGGCTCCTGGATCTGGGAGTCGATGGCATCATGACCGATCACATCGACACGTTGCGCAAGGTCCTGGAGGACCGGGGCGTCTGGGTCTGACCGCCCGGGACCCCCGCCCGAGCCTTCGCACGGCACTGCGGCGGGGAAGCGAGGGCACGGGTGGGCATCGACACCGTGCGGACGGACGCGGCCGACGACGCCGCGGGACGGCGGCGCGAGCAGCGCGGCTGGTACTTCTACGACTGGGCGTGCTCCGTCTACTCGACGAGCGTGCTCACCGTGTTCCTCGGCCCCTACCTGACATCGGTCGCCAAGTCGGCCGCGGACGCCGACGGCTACGTCCATCCCCTGGGCATCCCGGTGCGGGCCGGGTCCTTCTTCGCGTACTCGGTGTCCCTGTCGGTGATCCTGGCCGTCCTGGTCATGCCCCTGGTGGGCGCCGCCGCCGACCGCACGGGGCGCAAGAAGCCGCTGCTGGCGGCTGCCGCCTACACGGGGGCCGTGGCGACGACGGGCATGTTCTTCCTGGACGGCGACCGCTATCTGCTGGGCGGTGTGCTGCTGGTCGTGGCGAACGCCGCGCAGTCGGTCGCGATGATGCTCTACAACTCCTACTTCCCGCAGATCGCCCCGCCCGAGGAGCGCGACGCGGTCTCCTCCCGGGGCTGGGCCTTCGGGTACGCGGCGGGCTCCCTCGTCCTGATCGCCAACCTGGCCCTCTATCTCGGCCACGACGCCTTCGGTGTGTCCGAGACCACGGCCGTGCGCATCTGTCTGGCGTCGGCCGGCCTGTGGTGGGGTGCCTTCACCCTCGTGCCGCTACGACGACTGCGCGACCACCGCTCCCCCGCGCGGGAGGCGGCGGCCCTGCCCGGGCTGCGCCAGATCGCGGCGACGATCCGCGACATGCGCCGCCACCCCCTGACCCTCGCCTTCCTGCTGGCGTACCTCGTCTACAACGACGGCATCCAGACCGTGATCAGCCAGGCGTCGGTCTACGGCTCCGAAGAGCTGGGCCTCGGCCAGTCGACCCTGATCGCGGCTGTGCTGCTGGTGCAGGTGCTGGCGGTGGCGGGCGCCCTGGGCATGGGGCTGCTGGCCCGGCGCTACGGCGCCAAGCGCACGATCCTCGGCTCGCTGGTGGCGTGGACGGTGACGCTGGGGGCGGGGTACTTCCTGCCGGCCGGGGCGCCGGTGTGGTTCTTCGTGCTGGCCGCGGGGATCGGGCTCGTGCTCGGCGGCAGCCAGGCGCTGTCCCGCTCGCTGTTCTCGCACCTCGTGCCGCCCGGCAAGGAGGCCGAGTACTTCTCGGCGTACGAGGTGAGCGACCGCGGGATGAGCTGGCTCGGCCCCCTTCTGTTCGGTCTGACGTACCAGCTGACCGGGAGTTATCGCGACGCGATCATCTCGCTGGTGGTGTTCTTCGTGCTCGGGTTCGTGCTGCTCGCGCGGGTGCCGGTGCGGCGGGCGATCGGCGACGCGGGCAATCCCGTTCCCGAACGGATTTAGCACTCAGGGCGAAAGCGCTGTAGTGTACGCGTTTGGCCTGCCAGGCGTACCGTTACTGCGCGTCAAAGATGACGAAACGCTGGGTGACATCTGCTAGCAGACGTGACAAACCGGGCGACGGTGGGTACTGCACTGGTTGACAAGGCTGCGGCTACGACGGCGACGCATGACCCGGAACGGGACACGGGACGGGAATCTTTACCGCCGACCGGACGTTGACCGGATGACGACGACAGCGACACACCTGTCCTGTGGGCGACAAGCCCGGGAGGCACGATTCATGAGTGAGCGAGCTCTTCGCGGCACGCGCCTCGTGGTGACCAGCTACGAGACGGACCGCGGCATCGACCTGGCCCCGCGCCAGGCCGTGGAGTACGCATGCGAGAAGGGGCACCGCTTCGAGATGCCCTTCTCGGTCGAGGCGGAGATCCCGCCGGAGTGGGAGTGCAAGGTCTGCGGGGCCCAGGCACTCCTCGTGGACGGCGACGGCCCTGAGGAGAAGAAGGCCAAGCCCGCGCGTACACATTGGGACATGTTGATGGAACGGCGCACCCGCGAGGAACTCGAAGAGGTCCTCGAGGAGCGGCTGGCCGTTCTGCGCTCCGGCGCGATGAACCTCGCGGTTCATCCCCGGGACAGCCGCAAGTCCGCATAGCGGGAGGCCGCGAGCAAGCGCCAGTGACCGCGGGCGCCGTACGTCGATCGCACGTACGGCGCCCGCGGTCGTTGGTGTGCCCGCGACCGGCCGGCGGGTCAGGCCTCAGTGCGTGAGCGGCGGTACGGGCCCCCGCGGGGTGTCCCCGTACGTCCCCGGCTCGTCGCGGACGACCTCGCCCGGGACGACCTTGCCGTCGGGGCGGTGGATGCGGGCCTGCTGGAAGGCGTCACCCAGGCTCCCGGAGGCGGCCTCGCGGAGCTTGCGGTCCACCGTGCGTTCCGCGTAGCCGGCGACGGCCTTCTGGACCGGCGGGATCAGCAGGAGCAGACCCACGGCGTCCGAGACCAGCCCCGGGATCATCAGCAGCAGGCCGCCGAGCATCATCAGCCCGTTGCCCCCGCCGCTCGACGGGGAGCCGCCGCGCTGCAACGCCTCGTTCAGGTTCTGGAAGGCGCGCCGGCCCGCTCGCTTGATGACGACCGAGCCGAGCACGAACCCGGCGAGCAGCAGCAGGAAGACCACGAAGCCGCTCGCCGCACCGGCGACCACGGTGAGCAGCCAGATCTCCAGCACCAGCCACGCGACGATGCCCAGCGGCAGGAAGGTGCGCAGACGGGAACGTCGGGGTCGAGTGGAGAAGGAAGGGGTCGAAGCGCCTGTCGTCATGCCTCCAGTGTGCCGGGACCCGGCTCAGCACGGCATAAGGGGTCCTTGCGCTATGCCCGTCCGATCAGGTCGCGTGGTCTGGTGCCGTGCATCGCAAGGCGCCGGAGAGCCCTGGATGGGGGTGCCCCCGCTCGAGCGAAGTCGAGAGTGGGGGAGGAGCTACCTGGGCTTTTTCGGCAATGCGGCGAGGTGCGGTGCCAGGCCGCGCGACCCGGACGGGCATAGCGCAAGGCCCCCTAAGGGGGGCGAGCACCCTTCGTGCGGCTATTGCTTCGGCTTGTCCTTCTTGCCGTTGCTCGCGATCCTGCCGACCCGCTCCCCCACGCCCCACGCCGTGACCCGCCACAGCGCCTCCACGAGGATGTCGCGGCTCATCTTGGAGTCGCCGAGCTCACGCTCGACGAAGGTGATGGGGACCTCCACGACGTGGAAGCCGGCCTTGACCGCGCG
The DNA here is from genome assembly GCF_043198595.1 of Streptomyces sp. NPDC048751. NCBI lineage: Bacteria > Bacillati > Actinomycetota > Actinomycetes > Kitasatosporales > Streptomycetaceae > Streptomyces > Streptomyces sp. NPDC048751. The sequence continues at coordinate 474,092 of NZ_JBICUX010000008.1, read as the reverse complement.
GCGGGCCAGGTCGACCTGGAAGCAGTAGCCCTGGGAGGCGACCTCTTCGAGGCCCAGGCCCTCCAGGGTCTCGCGGCGGAAGGCGCGGTAGCCGCCCGTGATGTCTCGCAGCGGCAGGTCGAGGGCGAGGCGCGAGTAGAGGCTGCCGCCCCGGGAGATGACCTCACGGGACTTCGGCCAGTTCACGACCCGGCCGCCCGGCACCCAGCGCGAGCCGAGGACGAGGTCGGCGCCCTTGAGGGCGGTCAGGAGGCGGGGCAGTTCCTCCGGCTGGTGGGAGCCGTCGGCGTCCATCTCGATCAGTACGCCGTAGCCCTTGTCCAGGCCCCAGCGGAAGCCGGCGAGGTAGGCGGCGCCGAGGCCTTCCTTGCCCTTGCGGTGCAGTACGTGGACGTGGTCGTCGTCGGCGGCCAGCTCGTCGGCGAGCTTGCCGGTGCCGTCGGGGCTGTTGTCGTCGGCGACCAGGACGTGGGCGTCGGGAACCGCCTTCCGCACCCGGCCGACGATGGTCTTGATGTTCTCCGCCTCGTTGTAGGTCGGGATGATCACCAAGGGCGTACCGAGCGGGCCGAACTGCCTCCCTCGGTCCTGAGCCGCGAGGGTCCCGTCGCCGTCGTTCACTGCTGCCCCTTCGTGTCCGTAAGCACAGGACCACCATAATGGTCGCGGTCTGCGGTGACGCGACAAAACGTTCGTATGGTGGTGTCGTTTCCACAAGGCCGGGGTAAGAGGGTGCTTTTCGCCTTGTATGGAGTGCTGCGGATGGGGGCCCGGCGCCCTTCGGGCCGACCTGGGGCCCGCTGGCTGCGGGTCGACCGAAAGCCGTTGTCTACTGAGCGCCCGGGCCCCACCCGGGTCACACCTCCCTGACCGGCTGCAACGTTCCCTCGCCGCGGTGCGGGCGCTGTGCCTGGCTCCCAGTGACGGTGCCCCGGTGCGGCACACCGCCCCTGACCCAGCGGCGCCGCGGCGAGTCGGCGGACATTCCCCGGTCGGGCGTCCGGTGGTGGACCCGGCCGAACCTACCGGCCTCCCGCAGTCGCCTGTCAACAGTCGTTTGACCTGCGGGTATGCGACCAAAGCCCTGGTCAGCGCAGAGGATGCGCAGGTCGCGCGACGGCGTGGCGCGGGGTGATCAACGCCGCGCCACCCCGGTAGATCACTCGCCCGGCCGTACGAACACCGTCCGTCCGCCCACGACGGTGCGCAGGCAGACCGGCAGGTCGTGGCCCGGGGTCAGGTCGGGCAGTCCGGGGGTGCCGGAACGGGGGTCGGTGGACCAGCGGGCGACCCGGTCGTCGGGCGCCTGGACCACGAGGGCGTCGGTGCGCCACACGGCGTAGTCGGCGGGCGCGCCGGGCACCAGGACGCCCGCGTCGTCGCGTCCCACGGCCCGCCAGCCGCCGCGCGTGTGGGCGGTGAACGCGGCGCGTACGGAGATCCGGTGCTCCGGGGTGCGGTGGAAGGCCGCCGCACGGACCGTGCCCCACGGGTCCAGCGGGGTGACCGGGCTGTCGGAACCGAAGGCGAGCGGGACGCCGGCCCGCAGCAGCGCCGCGAAGGGGTTGAGGGTCCTGGCCCGTGCCGCGCCGAGGCGCTGGGCGTACATGCCGTCCTCGCCGCCCCACAGCGCGTCGAAGGCGGGCTGCACGGAGGCCGTCAGGCCGAGCTCGGCGAAGGCCGCGACGGTGTCCGGGGTGAGCATCTCGGCGTGCTCGACGCGGTGCCGGGCGGCACGGACGCGAGCCAGGCCGACCTTGTCGGCGGCGGCCCGTACGCCCTCGACGACGGCGGTCACCGCGGCGTCGCCGATGGCGTGGAAACCCGCCTGGAGGCCCTCCTCGGTGCAGGCGACGACATGGGCGGCGACCCCGGCCGCGTCCAGGTAGGCGGTGCCGGAGTGGTCGGCGTCGGTGTACGGCTCGTGCAGGCAGGCGGTGTGCGAGCCGAGGGCGCCGTCGACGAAGAGGTCCCCGGCGGCGCCGGACGCGCCCAGTTCCCGGGCCTTGCGCACGTCCCGCTCGGCCCAGTAGCCGACGACCCGCGGGCCGGGCTCGGCGGCGGCGAGGCGCAGCAGGGCCGTGAAGTCGTCCTCGGAGGAGATCTGCGGGCCGGCGCACTCGTGGACGGAGCCGATGCCGAGGGAGGCGGCGTGCGCGAGGGCGACCCGCTGGGCCTCGGCACGCTGCTCCGGCGTCACGGCCGCGAACGCCGCGGCGCGTACGGCGTGGTGGGCGTCGCGGGTGAGGGGGCCCTCCGGATCCAGGGCGCCGTCCGCCGTGCCGAGGCCCGGGGTCATGTCGAGGAGGGCGGTCGTCACGACCGCCGAGTGGACGTCGATGCGGGACAGGTACAGGGGGCGGCCGCCCGTGGCCTCGTCGAGTTCGGCGCGCGTCGGGGGGCGGCCGCCGGGCCAGCGGGCGGCGTCCCAGCCGTGTCCGAGCAGGACGCGGTCGTGCGGGCGGGCGGCGGCGAAGTCCCGTACGAGGGTGAGGGCCGCGTCCAGGGAGGGAGCGTCGGACAGGTCCAGGCCGGTCAGGGCGAGGCCGGTGGCGGTGGTGTGCACGTGGGCGTCGGTGAACGCGGGGGTGACGAGCGCGCCGTCCAGGTCGATCACCTCGTCGACGCCGTCCGCGAAGGCGTCGGCGGCGCCTTCCGATCCGACCCAGGCGACTTGCCCTCGTTCCACGACCATCGCGGTTGCGAAGGGGTCGGCGGGGCTGTGCACCTCTCCTCGGCGGAGGAGGACGGTGGTCGGGTCGGGGGCGCGTTCACTCATGACGGACAGTTTCTCGCGCGGCGGCGCGCGGGCTGCACCGGGGGCGCCGCACATGGGCCACAACCACCCGGCGGCCCTCCGCTCTCAGATCCGCGGCGGCCGGGCCTCGTACGGCGTCGACAGGACGACCGTCGTGCGCGTCGACACCCCCGCCAGCGTCCGCAGCCGGGCCAGGAGTTCCTCCAGCTCGTGCGGGGTCGAGACGCGGACCTTGAGGATGTAGTTCTCGTCGCCGGCGACGCTGTGGCAGGCCTCGATCTCGGGAACGCCGGAGAGGCGGTCCGCGATGTCGTCGGGGGCGCTGGGGTCGAACGGTTTCACCGAGATGAAGGCGGTCAGGGGCAGCCCGACGGCCTCCGGGTCGACGACCGCGGCGTACCCGCGGATGACGCCCCGCTGCTCCAGCCGGCGCACCCGCTGGTGCACGGCAGACGTGGACAGGCCCGTGGCCTTGCCCAGGTCGGTGTAACTCATCCGCCCGTCCTTGACGAGCAGCTGCACGATCTGTCGGTCCAGCTCCTCCATGGCGCAAGAACCTACATGGCCTCTGATCTCCTCGGATACTCAGCGGCCCAGGTCATGCCCGGTTCGTGATGTGGCCGAGAGTCGCCTGTGAGCCATCCGGGGGACAAAACGGGGGCCCGGGGCATCTGCGACTGGCATGTGACGAACGCCACAGCCCTCGAAAAGGCTTCGTGATGGTCTCGTGATTACCGCCGAGACGGGACGGGAAGTGCTTGCTGTGGTCGAGGCCGCAGCAGCCTTCACGGCCCAGCCCGAGGGGGAGAAACCCATGCAGAGTCTTAAGCGCCCTGGTCGCACCGTGCCCAAGCGCCCGCAGTTGGTCGTCGAGCCCACGCCGGAGGGCGTCGAACCCGACGACCTCAACGACATCGACGGCGAGGAACTCGACGCGTACGACACCTTCGAGATGTACCGGGTGATCTGCCCGGACTGCGCGCAGCCCATCGCGCTGCTGGCGGACGAGGAGGTCCTGCCGGAGCACGCGCTGTGCGCCTCGCCGTGGAACCCGTTCGGGCTGACGGTCTGCGCCGGTACCGGACGCCGGGCCTCCGACGCCCGGTCCGCGGACGAGTCCGGGGACCTCCAGGAGCAGGACACCGCCCTGCTGTTGACGCTCCCTCAGGGGCTCGACTGGCGGACCCAGCCCTTCTCGCACGTCGGCGGCCCGGGCTCGCGCCCGATGCGGGTGCCGACGATGCGGCGCCAGGCCGCCTGAGCCCTTCCGCTCACGAGCCTTCCGCGCACCTTCCGTAGCTGCCCCGCGCCACCGCACGCCGTGCCCTCCGGCAGGCTGTCGTGGTGCGGGATCAGTGCGTGAAGCCGCTCAGGTCGTGACGTCCGAACGAGCCGTGCTCGAAGATGCCGTAGCCGACCTGGCCGTCCAACCGGAAGCGGGCGGCATGGGCGGTGACCCCCTGCGCGGTCACCGGGTGCGGCTCCGTCAGGTCGTAGGTCCGGCGGTCGATCCAGCCGGGGCCGTGCCAGGTGCCGTGCTGCCAGTCACCGGCAGGTGCGTGACCGGCCCCCAGGGCGAGCGGGGACGAGGCGAGGACCTCCGCCTCCAGCTCCAGCGGTTTGCGGATGTCGCCGAGGTGGACGAGGACGCGTTCGGGGTGCCGGGTGCCGGAGCGGTAGGTGATCTCCGCCTGGGGCCAACCGAGTTGGCGGTCGCGGTGACCCGGGCGGACGAGGGTCGCGTCGTTGAGCGAGCGGTGGCCGTCCGCGTCCTCCTCGGTGAGGACCATCAGGAAGCGGTCGTCGAAGCGGACCGGGCACCAGATCCGGTGCAGGCCCTCGGCCGGATGGTCCCGCGCGAGCCGTCCGCCGTCCTCGCCGGGGACGGGCCGCACCCCCCAACCGCGGCCGCGGGTACCGGTCCACGCGCCGGGCCTGAGCCGGATCCGCTCTCCGCTCACCTGGATCCAGCCGACGCAACGACCCGCCTGCACAAAGCGTTTGGCGTTCACAGTCAGCCGTCCACCGCGCCGCTGCTCGTGATGCGGTTCCCACAGCGCGGGGAAGTCCGCCGACCACTGGATCTCGTACGACAGCCCCTCCGGGTCGTCCGGGTCCGGCGCGCAGCTCAGCACGAAGTCCCGCAGCGGACGCTCGACGGTGGTGCGCAGCGGGCCCACCTCGAGCCGCATCCGGTCGTCGCCGAGCGCGTCCGAGGCCCGTACCGCGTGCAGGGTGTCCCCGAGGCGGAGGGTCGCGTAGGCGTCGATGACCCCCAGGTTGGGGTACACGCCGAGCCCGGTGACCAGCAGGGCGCGGCCCTCGTGGTCGAAGACGTGGAAGACGGAGCGGTCGTGGGCGTTGCGGTCGCCGGTCGTCACGTGCCGCATCGACAGGGGCGCCTGGTGCACGGGGTACTCGTCGAGCGGTACGGGGCGGTCGTCGGGCACGGGCAAGACAATCCTCCCTGGGGACAAGGGAATTGACAGTACGTCAGGCGGACGCTCGCTCGACAGGTGCGGGTCGGACATCCGTCGGCTCAATGAGGACGTCCAAGAACTCATGCCCGATTCCACGGAGCGGTGACCTGGCCGCGGGTCGGCGCGTTGCCCTGGTATGACCCCCATTCATCCGGTGGAGAGGCGGCAACGCGCCTTCGTGCCGCCGCCCGTGGGATCGATGCCGTCGCCCCCGTCACCGCCCCAGGACCCGCCGATCTACCGCGATCTGATGCGCGCCTGGGCCGACCGGGGCCGTACCCTGCCGGGCCGCCATGACCCGGAGTGGGTCAGGCTGGCGGCCCCGCAGGTCATGCTGGGGCAGTTCAGCGGGTCTCGGGGCCCGCGAGGTGACGGGCGATGACCATCCGCTGGATCTGGTTGGTGCCCTCGACGATCTGGAGCACCTTCGCCTCACGCAGGTAGCGCTCGGCCGGGAAGTCGGCGGTGTAGCCGTAGCCGCCGAGGATCTGGACGGCGTCGATGGTGACCTTCATCGCGGTGTCGGTGCAGTGCAGCTTCGCCATGGCCGCCTGCTTGGCGAAGGGCCGTCCGGCGTCGCGCAGCCGTGCCGCCGCGAGGTACAGGGCCCGGCCGGCCTCGATCTGGGTGGCCATGTCGGCAAGCATGAAGCGCAGCCCCTGGAAGTCGGAGATCGGCCGCCCGAACTGCCGGCGCCCGCTCGCGTACGCCACGGCCTCGTCGAGAGCCGCCTGGGCCACGCCGATCGCGCAGGCCGCGATGCCGAGCCGCCCGGAGTCGAGCGCGGCCAGGGCGATCGCGAAGCCCTGGCCCTCCTCGCCGAGGCGCCGGTCGTCGGAGATCCGTACGCCGTCGAGGTGGAGCTGGGCGGTGGGTGAGCCCTTCATGCCCATCTTCTTCTCCGGCGCCGCGGCGCTCAGGCCCGCGGCGTCGCCGGGCACGAGGAACGCGGTGATCCCGCGCGAGCCCTCCTCGCCGGTGCGGGCCATGACCGTGTAGAAGTCGGCGATCCCGCCGTGCGTGATCCACGCCTTGGTCCCCATGATCACCCAGTCGTCGCCTTGGCGCACCGCCCTCGTCCGCAGGGAGGCGGCGTCCGAACCGGAGGACGGCTCGGAGAGGCAGTACGCGCCGAGCAGGCCGCCGGTGAGCATCGCGGGCAGGTGCTCGACCTGCTGCTCCTTGGTGCCGTAGGCGGCGAGCGCGTAGGAGGCGAGGGTGTGGACGCTGACGCCGAGGCCGACGGTGAGGCGGGCGGCGGCCAGTTCCTCCAGGACCTGGAGGTAGACCTCGTAGGGCTGGTCGCCGCCGCCGTACTCGGAGTCGTAGGGCAGGCCGAGGAGCCCGGACTCGGACAGGAGGGTGAAGACCTCGCGCGGGAAGTGCCCGGCGTCCTCCTCGTCGGCCGCCTTCGGGGCGATCTCGCGCTGCGCGATGTCACGGACGAGCGAGATCAGATCCCGGGCCTCCTCCGTGGGCAGCTGACGGTCCACCGGCTGCGGGGCGCGGTCGGGCATGGCGACGCTCTCCTCCCTGTCGGGCGCATCGGCGGACGTGCGCCGTGGGTGGGGCGACTCCGCCGCGGTTTCGCCGAGTGCCGGCCGAGGCCCTTTCTCCCGGGTCACAGAAGCGGCTGACCAGCGACTCTGCGCTGATTATGCCCGGCCGACCGGAGCGGGTCACTTGTTAACGGCCGCTCACTTCAAACAATTACCCCCACGTTCGGAAACGCGCCACCGGTATTGGTCCGAACCATTGACGTACTGGTCTAGTCCTCCTAGTCTCACGGCCACTGCTTGACCGCGTCATGCCAATCGGCGCGCGTTCCCCTCTCCCCCACGAGGAGACACCCGATGCAGACTCGCCACCGCCCCCGCGCCCTCTTCCGGGCGCTCGTCTCCGCGGCGTGTTGCGCCGTCCTCGGCGCCGGGCTGCTGGCCGGCGCGGGCTCGGCCACGGCCGAGCCGGCGCGAGAGAAGGCCGCCGCCGGCTCCAAGGTCGTCGGCTACTTCACGGAATGGGGCACCTACGACCGCAAGTACTACGTCAAGAACATCGAGACGTCCGGCTCGGCGGCCCGGCTCACCCACATCAACTACGCCTTCGGCAACGTCACCGGCGGCAAGTGCGCCATGGGTGACTCCTACGCGGCGACCGAGCGCACCTACACGGCCGCCGAGTCCGTGGACGGCGTCGCCGACACCTGGGACCAGCCGCTGCGCGGCAACTTCAACCAGCTGCGCGAGCTGAAGAAGAAGCACCCCGGCCTCAAGGTCCTGTGGTCGTTCGGCGGCTGGACCTGGTCCAGTGGCTTCGGCGAGGCCGCGAGGAACCCGGCCGCCTTCGCCCAGTCCTGCTACGACCTGGTCGAGAACTCGAAGTGGGCCGACGTCTTCGACGGCATCGACATCGACTGGGAGTACCCGAACGCCTGCGGCAACACCTGCGACACCAGCGGCAAGGCGGCCTTCAGGAACCTCATGGCCGCGGTGCGCGCCAAGTTCGGTTCCGGCAACCTGGTCACCGCGGCGATCACCGCGGACGCGACTCCGGGCGGCAAGATCGACGCGGCGGACTACGCGGGCGCGGCGCAGTACGTGAACTGGTACAATCCGATGACGTACGACTTCTTCGGCGCCTGGGACGCGACCGGGCCGACGGCCCCGCACTCCCCGCTGAACTCCTACTCCGGCATTCCCAGGGCGGGTTACTACACCTCGGCGACCATCGCCAAGCTCAAGGGCCTCGGCATCCCGGCCTCCAAGCTGCTCCTCGGCATCGGCTTCTACGGCCGCGGCTGGACCGGCGTGACCCAGTCGGCCCCCGGCGGCACCGCGACCGGCCCGGCGGCGGGGACGTACGAGCAGGGCATCGAGGACTACAAGGTGCTGAAGTCGAAGTGTCCGGCGACGGGGACGGTGGCCGGGACGGCGTACGCCAAGTGCGGTTCCAACTGGTGGAGTTACGACACCCCGGCGACCATCGGGACCAAGATGACGTACAAGAACCAGCAGGGTCTGGGCGGGACGTTCTTCTGGGAGCTCAGCGGCGACACCGCGGGGGGTGAGCTGATCAAGGCGATCAACTGACAGAGCCGACGGGGGACTTGGGGCGGAGGACCACGAGCCTCCGCCCCTCGCGTCAGCCGTCCCGGCGGGCGGACTCCGGGGCCGGGTAGGCGGGGTCGAGCTCCTGGATGGCGCGCATGGTGCCGCCCAGGGTTCTCACCAGGAGTTCGCGCATGGTGTCCCGGGACAGTTCCGGGCGGTCGATCCAGTCGAGGGTCGCGCCCTCGACGCTGCACACCCAGCCCAGCAGACCCATCCGGGCCAGCGGAGCGATGTCGCTGCGGCCGTACGCGCCCTCGGCGATGGTCGCGACGATCGCCTCGCGCACGCCGTCCCGAATCGCGTGCACCTCGGTGTCGAAGCCGACGCCCCCGCTGACGATCGTGCGGTACGCGGCCTGGTTGTGCTCGGCGTAGCGCAGATAGCTGTCGATCGTGCGATGGACGCGGTCCACGGCGGCCAGTTGGTGGCCGCTCGCCGCGAAGGTGACCAGGTCGGCGACGGAGTCCTGGATGATCGCCAGGTAGTAGCCGCGCTTTGACTGGAAGTAGTAGTAGATCAGCCCCTTGGCGACATGCGCCTGCCGGGCGATGTCATCCATGGAGAGCGCGTCGTACGACGTGTCGGCGAACAACTTCCGCCCGATGGCGATGAGTTCGGTACGGCGCGCCAGCGAGCGCTCGGTGCCGCGCGGCCGTGGGCGGGCAGCGTCACGCTGTTGACTGATATTCAATTTCGACCCTGGTCTTCCAACGAGCGGCGGGACATCCGCAGTATGGCAGGTCGGATCGAGGCTCAGATCACAGCAGTCCCAGTTGCGCCACGAGCATCGCGACGACCACGACGAGGGTCCAGCCCATGACGTGTTCGAGGATCTGCGGGCCGTCTTCCCGGGGGCCGCCGGTGCGGGCACGCGGGGCTGTGGTGGCGGGTGCGCTCATTCGTCCACCTTGCCACCGTCGGCGGCTTTTGCGGCGGAGACGTTGGTCACAGGGCCCCGGGTAAACGGGGCCCTGCCGGTTCAGCGGACGCCCACCGCCGCGAGGGCGCCGCGCTGGCGCGCGGTCGGGTGGGCCGGGAAGTAGAGGTAGCAGACGCCCCCGGTCCCGGAGACGATCTTGCCACTGGCGTTGTACCGCTTGGTGCGCAGCCAGATATTTTCCCACTCGCGCCGCCCGTAGACCCGCCGCACCGCCTCGTCGTTCGGCGAGGCCGGGTCGTTGGCGATCACGTCACCGTCGGCAGTGAAGCCGATCACGGTCATCAGGTGCCCGGACGTGCCGTACCCGGCTCCCGTGAGCTCCTCCTTGAGAAAGGACTGGGACGTTATGGCCGGGATGCCGGCCGCGATCAGTGTCTCCAGGTCGGTGAGGGAGCCGAGACGGGTGACCACGCCCTGCAGGCCCTTGAAGGTGGCCGCGTAGGCGGCGTTGAACGGCCAGTTCCCGCAGCCCGCGTACTGGTAGTCGTAGGTATGGCGGGCCGCGTGGCACACCTGCGGGTCGGCGTACGCGGGGTCGACCCAGGCCAGGTCCTCGGAGGTGAGGCGGCCGCCCCAGTACTCGACGATCATCTGCGAGGAGGTGGGGCTGCACCAGGCCTCGCCGCCGTTGTCGTACTCCGGGTACTGGCCCGCGTGGATCTCCTGCGAGTAGCGCGGGACGGTCAGCTCCCGCGCGAGGCCGGGCACCGAGGCCGGGACGGTGAAGCGGTCGGGCACGTCGGAGCCCATCGCGCCGAGCCGCCAGACGGTGGGGGTCAGCTTGGTGCCGGGCCTGCGGTAGAGGGTGAGCCGCAGCCGGTACGAGACGAGGCGCAGCCCGGTCGACGGGTCGTCGATCGCGAAGGTGTCCGTCCAGACGGTGCTCTTGCCGTCGGTCTGGTCGTCGACGGAGGTCCGCCTGATGTCCTGGTCGCCGGCCGCCCAGCGGCCCATCACGTACCAGGGGGCGCTCGTGCCGTCGGAGTACGTCCCCGTGAGCTCGACCTGGATCCAGGTGCCGGCCGGGGTGCGCGCGTTCCAGGAGGCGATCACCTCCGAGGCGGGGACGTTGAGCCGGTGCACACCGGACGTCCAGGTCGCGTACTCCCAGGTGGCGGTCGTGCCGGTGTGCGGGTCGGTGTACTCGGTGGTGCCGGCGGGAGCGGCGATCTCCAGGCCGGGACGGGTACCGGCGACGGCACGGGTGCCGTTGGCGGTGCCGCCGCACCAGTCGGTGTACGTGGTCCAGGCGCGGTTGTCGACCGGGCGGGCCGGTGCGCGGGCGGGAGTGGCGGCGGGATCGGTCACGGCGTCGGATGGGGTGCCGAGTGCGGGGTCGGGCCCGGGGCCCGCGGTGGGGTCGGGCCTGGTGGCGGCCATCGCCGGGCCGGCGGCGCCGGTCATCGCGGCGGCGACCGCGGCGGTCAGGACGGTTCTGCGGGACGGCTGTTCGGCTCTGCTCATGGGTGGAAGACCCCCAGGTGTCCGAGTCGGGGCAGGTCCTTTGCACGGCTGTGCGCCCACTATGGACGCAGCGACCTGCTCCTGCCAGCACTTCGCCGCACGGCGCGGCGAGCAACATTGGTCTCGGCCGGTGGCGGGAGCCGGTGGCACACCGGGAGCCCCGCCCCAGGCCCCTAGAATCCACCCGCCCAGCCCCGCCGCACCCCAGGGAACCACCATCGACACCCTCGTCTCCCGGCTCCGTCGGCTCCCCCCGTCCTGCGGACCGGTCCGCCTGATCGGCGTCGACGGGCACGCCGGATCCGGAAAGAGCACGTTCGCCGGGGAGTTGGCGCGAGAGCTGGACGACGCCCCGGTCCTGCACCTCGACGACATCGCGACCCACGACGAGCTCTTCGCGTGGGACGCACGCCTGCTGACCCGGGTGATCGAGCCGCTCGGCCGCGGCGAGACGGCGCACTACTCCCCCTACGACTGGCGCGCCCGGCGCTTCGGAGCCGAGCGGGCGCTCCCGCCGGCCCCCTTCGTCGTGATCGAGGGGGTCGGCGCCGGACGGCGGAGCCTGCGCCCGCATCTCGCACAGCTGTTGTGGATGGAACTGCCACCGGAGGAGTCCTGGGAACGGGGGCGCTCACGGGACGGGGAGGAGCAGCGCGAGTTCTGGACGGGATGGGTCCGCGCGGAGCGGCGGCACTTCGCCGAAGACCCCTCCCGGCCCCATGCCGATCTTCTGGTACGGCAGTTGAGTGAGGGGTACGAGGTGCTTCCCGGGCCTGCTGGGACGGTTGGACCGGACCAGAAAATCACTCACCGTGACGACCCGCCCTCAATGTGGTGAAGCTGTGAAGGCACTTGCCCGCCAACTTGCGGGAGTGCCTCAACTCGGCTTGACCGGGGCGCCGTACAGGACTTACGTTCTCAATGTGCGGCAATCGAAGCCGCCCCAAGACGCGAAGCCCCCGGTTGTTCCCCCGTGATCGGGGGCTTCGTTCTGCCCTCTTCCGCTCTTGCGGGCGCCGGACGGCGCGATTCGCTCACCCTCGGTCACCACGCCACACGCGCCCCGTCCGCTCCCACCTCGTCAAACGAGCTGCACGCACCCTTCGGCGGGCGACACCCCCACGGGTACGATGCCCTCGGTGCGACCTACGGACGGCTGCTTCGCGCACTGTTGCAACTCCGGTCCGCGGTACGGCGGTTCGATCAAGGCGGCCGACGGGTGACGGCTCGGCGGTCAACCGACGGGGCACGGTTTGTGGGGGACGTGATGGACTTCGGCACGCAAGGCCCCGAGGCCCCGGCCGACCTCGCCTGGCTGCGAGGTGTGGACGCCTACACGATGGGCGCCTATCCGCAGGCGGAGGAGGAGTTCCGCACCGCGGTGCGGATCGATCCCGGGATGGCCGACGGCTGGCTCGGCCTGCACGCGCTGCGTGTCGACACGACGACCGCGCTGCTGCGGATGTTCCGCCACCGGGACCGCTTCGGCGAACAACGCACCCGGCACCGCCGCGCGCTCAACTCCTGGTACTGGCTGGGCTGGTGGGTGCAGCCCGTCCTGGAGAGCCCGCGTGACCTGCTGCTCGCGCACGCCTCGCACTGGCTGGACGGCCGCCACGTCCCCGAGCTGGACCGCGCGCTCGCCGGTCTGCCGCCGGTGGACGCCGACCACCACGTCCGCTTCCTGCACGCGTGCCGCGCCTATCTGGTCAAGGACTGGGAACAGCTCGTCCGGCACACCGACCCGCTGCTCGACGACCCGCTGCTCGGCATCGAGGCCGGCCTGTTCGGCGGCATGGCCCGGGTCCGGCTGGAGATGTACAGGCAGGCCGAACCCCTTCTGTCGGCGGCCCTGATGCGGTGCCGCAGCGAGCAGCCGCAGCGCAAGGAGCTGCGCTACTGGCTGGCCCGGGCGCACGAGGGCACGGGCCGCAGCGCGGCCGCGCTCCCGCTCTACCGTGCCGTGCACCGGGTCGACCCCGCCTTCATGGACACCTCGGCCCGGCTCGCGGCGATCGCCGAGGGCGACGGCTACGACGATCCCGCCGGCCTCGCCGCGATCACGCTCACCGGAATGGGCCAGGACAGCGTGGACGGGCCGGACACCCTCGACCCGCTCTTCGGCACCGAGGGGCGCGACCTCCGGCTCCCCGACGCCGACCTCCCGCCGACCGTTCCCCTGCCGTCGGTCACCGATCCGGCCGTACGCGAGAAGACGCTCGTACCGTCGGCGCTGCCCGCCGGGCCCACCGATCCCGAGTTACTGGAGGAGGCGCTCACCGAACTGGAGCGCATGGTGGGGCTGGAACCGGTGAAACGCCAGGTCAAGGCCCTGTCGGCGCAGTTGAACATGGCGCGGCTGCGGGCCGGGCAGGGGCTGCCGGTGCAGCCGCCCAAGCGCCACTTCGTCTTCTCCGGCCCCTCCGGCACCGGCAAGACCACGGTCGCCCGCATCCTCGGCCGCGTCTTCTACGCCCTCGGGCTGCTCGGCGGCGACCACCTCGTGGAGGCCCAGCGGGCCGACCTCGTCGGCGAGTACCTCGGGCAGACGGCCGTGAAGGCCAACGAGCTGATCGACTCCGCGCTCGGCGGTGTCCTCTTCGTAGACGAGGCGTACTCGCTGTCCAACTCCGGCTACGGCAAGGGGGACGCGTACGGCGACGAGGCGCTCCAGGTGCTGCTCAAGCGGGCCGAGGACAACCGCGATCACCTCGTCGTGATCCTCGCCGGCTATCCCGAGGGCATGGACCGGCTCCTCGCCGCGAACCCCGGGCTGTCCTCCCGCTTCACGACCCGCGTCGACTTTCCGTCGTACCGGCCCCTCGAACTCACCTCGATCGGTGAGGTGCTCGCCGCGGAGAACGGGGACGTGTGGGACGAGGAGGCGTTGGACGAGTTGCGGTCCATCGCGGGGCACGTCGTCGAGCAGGGGTGGATCGACGAGTTGGGGAACGGGCGGTTTCTGCGGACGCTGTACGAGAAGAGCTGCGCGTACCGAGATCTACGGTTGTCCACGTATCCGGGGTCGTTGACTCGGGACGACTTGTCGACTCTGCGGTTGCCGGATCTGATGCAGGCGTACGGGGAGGTGCTGTCGGGGCGGGGGCCGCAGGATCCGTCGGCGATGTGAGGTTTTTCGCCGGGTGCCCGGTGCTGGGGCAGACAGGTGGGTTTCGCTTGCCCGCGCGTGCGGGGTGCCGCTGCGCCCACCCGTACCGCCCCAGCGGCACGCTTGCCCGCAGCTAGGCCATTGCCCCCTCCGGCTCCCCGCTCACCCTCGGTTCCGTCACCCGTACCTCCGGTGTTTCCCGGTGCGCCGGGTCCCGTACCTCGCCGACCAGCAGCTCCAGTACGTCCTCCAGCGTGACCAGCCCCAGCACCTTGCCGGACGTGTCGGCCACCTGCGCGAGGTGGGTGGCGGCTCGGCGCATGACGGTCAGCGCGTCGTCCAGCGGCAGCTCGGACCGGAGGGTCGTCATCGGCCGCCATATCTGCTGCGGCACCGCACGCTCGGAGTCCTCGAGGTCGAGTACGTCCTTCACGTGCAGGTAGCCCATGAAGGCGCCGTTCTCCGTGGCGACGGGGAAGCGGGAGTACCCGGTGCGGGCGGTGAGGGCGACGATCTGGCCCGGGGTGACCGCGGGGTTCACCGTCACCAGGGACTCACGGCTCAGGAGCACGTCCGTCACCGGACGGGAGCCCAGTTCGAGGGCGTCCTCCAGGCGCTCCTGTTCCTCGGGGTCGAGGAGGCCCGCCTGGCCCGAGTCCTCCACCAGCCGGTTGAGCTGTTCGCTGGTGAAGACGGCCTCGACCTCGTCCTTCGGTTCGACGCGGAAGAGCCGCAGAATGCCCTGTGCGACGGCGCCGAGGGCCACGGTGATCGGCCGGCAGACGCGGGCGAAGGCGACCAGGCCGGGGCTGAGCCACAGCGCGGCCTTCTCCGGCGCGGCCATCGCGAGGTTCTTCGGGACCATCTCCCCGATGACGAGGTGGAAGAAGACCACGGCGGCGAGCGCGATCATGTACCCGAGGGGGTGGATCATGCCGTGCGGGAGGTGGATCCACTCGAAGACCGGCTCCAGCAGATGTGCCACCGTCGGCTCGGCGACCGCGCCCAGGGTCAGTGAGCAGATGGTGATGCCGAACTGGGCCGCCGCCATCATCTGCGGCAGGCGCTCCAGGCCGTAGAGGACCTGGCGGGCGCGGGCGGTGCCGAGGGGTTCGATCTGGCTGCGGCGGACGGAGACGAGCGCGAACTCGGCGCCGACGAAGAAACCGTTGGCGAGCACGAGCAGCGCGGCGAAGAGGAGTTGGAGCACGCTCATCGGGCGGCCTCCACCACGACGGGGGATGTCCTGACGAGCCGTACCCGCTCGGCGCGGTAGTGGCCGACCTGGCGTACGGTGAGCCGCCAGCCGGGCAGCTCGGTCCTGTCGCCGACGGCCGGGATGCGGCCGAGCAGGTCGGCGACCAGGCCGGCGACGGTCTCGTAGGGCCCTTCGGGCACGTCGAGGCCTATGCGCTGGAGGATGTCGACGCGGCAGCTGCCGTCGGCGTCCCAGGCGAGCCGGCCGTCCTCGGGCGGGACCGCCGCGAGTTCGGGCACGTCCTGGCCGTCGTGCTCGTCACGGACCTCGCCGACGATCTCCTCGACGATGTCCTCCAGGGTGACGACACCGGCCGTGCCGCCGTACTCGTCGACGACGACCGCGATGGGCTGCTCGCTGCGCAGCCGGGTCAGCAGGGGCTGCACCGGGAGCGTCTCGGGGACGAGCAGCGCGGGGCGGGCGATGCGGTCGACGGGGGTGCGCAGCCGTTCGTGCACGGGGACGGCGAGGGCGTCCTTGAGGTGGACCATGCCGACGATCTCGTCGATCTTCTCCCGGTAGACGGGGAAGCGGGACAGGCCGGTCGCGCGGGTCAGGTTGACCACGTCCTCGGCCGTCGCCGACGACTGCAGGGCGCTGACCTTCACGCGCGGGGTCATGACGTGCTGCGCGGTCAGCTCGCCCAGGGACAGCGTCCGTACGAAGAGGTCGGCGGTGTCCTGTTCGAGGGCGCCGGCCTGCGCGGAGTGCCGGGCCAGGGAGACGAGCTCGTCCGGGGTGCGGGCGGAGGCCAGCTCCTCGGTCGGCTCC
Source organism: Streptomyces sp. NPDC048751 (assembly GCF_043198595.1). Lineage (NCBI taxonomy): Bacteria > Bacillati > Actinomycetota > Actinomycetes > Kitasatosporales > Streptomycetaceae > Streptomyces > Streptomyces sp. NPDC048751. The sequence goes on along the minus strand of NZ_JBICUX010000008.1, from coordinate 458,202 downwards.
ACGCCCATGGCCCGCACCAGACGGTTGGCGACCGCGTTGAGGGCGGCGATGACCGGTCGGAACAGGCGTGCGAAGGCGTGCTGCGGGCCGGCCACGAAACGGGCGACCTGGAGGGGCCGGGACACCGCCCAGTTCTTGGGCACGAGTTCGCCGACCACCATCTGTACGGCCGAGGCCAGCAGCATGCCGACGGCCACGGCGACACCGGAGACGGCGCCCTCGGGGATGCCGACGGCGGTGAAGGGGCCGTGCAGCAGCTCGGCGAGCGCCGGTTCGGCGAGCATGCCGACGACGAGGGAGGTGATGGTGATGCCGAGCTGGGTGCCGGAGAGCTGGAAGGACAGCTCCTTCAGCGACTCGACGACCGTACGGGCTCGTTTGTCGCCCTCGGCGGCGGCCTTCTCGGCGTCCGGGCGCTCGACCGTCACCAGGCCGAACTCGGCGGCCACGAAGAAGCCGTTGGCGAGGATGAGCAGGAACGCGGCTGCCAGGAGCAGCAGTGGGGTGGTCATGATGCCGCCGCCTCCGCGTGGCCGCGCGTCTCGGCGCGGTCCGTGCTGGGTCGGGAGGGGGCGGCGCAGGTACTACAGGACGATCCGTCCATCGCCGGAGAGGGTCACTCCTCGCATAGCTGGAACTCCTGTGCGCCGGGTGACACGACAGGAGCGGAGGCGCGGGAACGCGCCTCCGCCCACCAGATTAATCAAGACACCCGCCTTAGCGGCAGGGTGGCGGGCCCTGAGTCAGCCCCGATGTTGCTCGGGGTCCTGGATGGACCGGGCCTCGGCGAGGGCGCGCAGCGTCCGCGCGTCCTCGATGGCGCGCTGCTTGGCGATGCCCGGCTGGATGCCGAGTGCGGGCAGGCTGGTGCCGTCGCTGAGGTCGAGGAAGACCCAGGGGTCACCCGGTCGGAGGTTCACCCGGAGGATTTCCTCCCAGGCCAGGCGCCTCCTGCTCGCGATGTTCACGACGGTGACGCCCGAGTCGTCGGCGACGACCTTCACCCGGGCGAGCATGGCCAGCACCCCGAAGATGAGGGCTCCGGTGACGATGAAGCTGAGGCGCTCCCCCGGACCGAGCTTTTCGAGGAGCAGCGCGATGGCGGAGATCACCACGAAGATCGCGACCCCGGCGGTGAGCAGGACCACACGGGTGCGGCCCGGCCGGAAAGTGACGGGCAGGGTGGGCAGATCGGACATCGGTCTACGGCCCCCGGGTCAGAGGCGGCAGGCGTGGATGGCCGTGGTCAGGATGGCCCGGGCGCCGATGTCGTACAGGTCGTCCATGATCCGCTGGGCCTCCTTGGCGGGGACCATGGCGCGGACGGCGACCCAGCCCTCGTTGTGCAGCGGGGAGACGGTCGGGGACTCCAGGCCCGGCGTGAGCGCGACGGCCTTCTCCAACTGCTCGACCCGGCAGTCGTAGTCCATCATCACGTACGTCCGGGCGACCAGGACGCCCTGGAGGCGGCGCAGGAACTGCTGAACCTTCGGCTCAGCGGCCTCCTCCGTGTCCGCGCCGGTGCGGCGGATCACGATGGCCTCGGACTTCATGATGGGCTCGCCGAAGACCTCCAGGCCCGCGTTGCGCAGGGAGGTGCCGGTCTCCACGACGTCGGCGATGACCTCGGCCACCCCGAGCTCGATGGCGGTCTCGACGGCGCCGTCGAGGTGGACGACGGAGGCGTCGATGCCCAGGTCGGCCAGGTGCTTGGCGACGATGCCCTCGTAGGAGGTGGCGACCGTCCGGCCGTTGAGGTCCTCGACGCCGGCGGCCGTGCCCGGCTTGGCGGCGTAGCGGAAGGTGGAGCGGGCGAAGCCGAGCGGGAGGATCTCCTCGGCGTTGGCGCCGGAGTCGATCAGCAGGTCGCGGCCGGTGATGCCGATGTCGAGGCGGCCGGAGGAGACGTAGATCGCGATGTCGCGGGGGCGGAGGTAGAAGAACTCGACCTCGTTCTCCGGGTCGACGATCCGCAGTTCCTTGGACTCGCGGCGCTGCTGGTAGCCGGCCTCATGCAGCATCTCCGCCGCAGGGCCTGACAGGGAACCCTTGTTGGGGACGGCGATGCGCAGCATGAGGCGAGCTTCCTTCGTTCGTACGGGAATGGAGTTCGGTGCGATCAGAGGTGGGCGTAGACGTCGTCGAGGGAGATCCCGCGGGCGACCATCATCACCTGGACGTGGTACAGCAGCTGCGAGATCTCCTCGGCGGCCGCCTCCTTGCCCTCGTACTCGGCGGCCATCCACACTTCGGCGGCCTCCTCGACGACCTTCTTGCCGATGGCATGGACGCCCTTGCCGACCAGCTCAGCGGTGCGGGAGGTGGCGGGGTCGCCGTTTGCGGCCTTGTGCTGGAGCTCGGTGAAGAGCTCCTCGAACGTCTTCTTGGACATGGTGGCGCCCACTTTACGCGTGTGCCGACCGGCCTAACGCCACGGTTCAGATACTGAGCGGAGGGTGGCCGCGGTCGCCACCGCCGCCGTCACCGCCTCGTGTCCCTTGTCCTCGTTCGAGCCCTCGATGCCCGCGCGGTCCAGGGCCTGTTCCTCGGTGTCGCAGGTCAGCACGCCGAAGCCGACGGGGACGCCGGTGTCGATGGAGACCTGGGTGAGGCCCTGGGTGACGCCTTGGCACACGTAGTCGAAGTGGGGGGTGCCGCCTCGGATGACGACGCCCAGGGCGACGATCGCGTCGTAGCCGCGGCCCGCGAGGACCTTGGCGACCACCGGGAGCTCGAAGCTGCCGGGGACCCGGAGCAGGGTCGGCTCGTCGATCCCCAGCTCGTGCAGGGCGCGCAGGGCGCCGTTGACCAGACCGTCCATCACCTTCTCGTGCCACTGTGCCGCGATGACGGCGACCCGCAGGTCTCCGACGTTGCGTACGGACAGTTCCGGTGCACCCTTGCCGCTCACGTCTCTCCTCAGTGCTGTTCTTACTGGTTGCCGCAGGGCGACACGGTGGCCGTGTCCAGCCAGGGCAGGTCGTGTCCCATCCGGTCCCGCTTGGTGCGCAGGTAGCGGATGTTGTGCTCGCCCGCCTGGACGGGCATCGGCTCGCGGGCCGAGACCTTCAGTCCGTGCCGGACGAGCGCGTCCGTCTTCTCGGGGTTGTTGGTCATCAGCCGCACGCTGCGCACGCCGAGGTCCTCGAGGATCTGCGCGCCGGCCGCGTAGTCACGGGCGTCGGCGGGCAGGCCCAGCTCCAGGTTGGCGTCCAGGGTGTCGTGGCCCTGTTCCTGAAGCTCGTACGCCCTCAGTTTGGACAGCAGGCCGATACCGCGGCCCTCGTGTCCGCGCAGATAGACCACCACGCCCCGGCCTTCGGCCTGGATGCGCTGGAGGGCGGTGTCGAGCTGGGGGCCGCAGTCGCAGCGGGCCGAGCCGAAGATGTCTCCGGTGAGGCATTCGGAGTGGACGCGGACGACGACGTCCTCGCCGTCGCCGATCTCGCCGTGGACGAGGGCGACGTGCTCGACGCCGTCGACGGTGGAGCGGTATCCGTACGCGGTGAAGGTGCCGTGCACGGTGGGCAGCCGGGTCTCGGCCTCGCGGCGGACCGTCGGCTCGGCGGAGCGGCGGTAGGCGATCAGGTCCTTGATGGAGATGATCGTCAGGCCGTGCTTGCGGGCGAACGGGATCAGCTCGGGCAGCCGCAGCATCTGGCCGTCCTCGCCCGCGATCTCGACGATGGTGCCGACGGGGCGCAGGCCCGCGAGGCGGGCGAGGTCCACGGCGGCCTCGGTGTGACCGTCGCGCGTGAGCACACCGCCGGGCTTGGCCCGCAGCGGGAAGATGTGGCCGGGGCGGACGAGGTCGTCGGGTTCGGCGGTGCCGCTCGCGAGGAGCTGGAGGGTGGTGGCGCGGTCGGAGGCGGAGATGCCGGTGGTCACGCCGTGCGCGGCGGAGGCGTCGACGGAGACCGTGAACGCCGTCTTCATCGACTCGGTGTTGTCGTCGACCATCTGCGGGAGCCGGAGCCGGTCGAGTTCCGCGCCCTCCATGGGGGCGCAGATCAGGCCGCGGCACTCGCTCATCATGAAGGCGACGATCTCGGGGGTGACCTTCTCGGCGGCCATGACGAGGTCGCCCTCGTTCTCCCGGTCCTCGTCGTCGACGACCACGACCGGGCGGCCGGCCGCGATGTCGGCGATGGCCTGCTCGACCGGGTCGAGGGTGAGGTCCGCGTAGCCCTCGGTGCTGTACAGAACGGGTGCCGCGCTCATGCCGGCGCTCCTTCCAGAGCGGGCCGCGCGCCCTTGCGGGAACGCAGCCACCAGTCGCGCATGCCCCACAGGACGAGCGCGCCGTAGATGACGTAGACGAAGCCGGAGAAGGCGTAGCCGTTGGCGAAGTTCAGGGGGACGCCGACGAGGTCGACGAGGAGCCAGGCGAACCAGAACTCGACCATGCCGCGGGCCTGGGCGTACATGGCGACGATGGTGCCGACGAAGATGTAGGCGTCGGGCCAGGGGTCCCAGGACAGGCTCGGGTAGGCCTTGAAGAGGAGGGCGACCCCGACCGTGCCCGCGGCGGCCACGCCGACCATCGCCGCGCGCTCGGTCCATGTGGCGAACCGCGGGGCGATGTGACCGTCCTCGGCCTGGCCCTTGTTGCGGTTCCACTGCCACCAGCCGTACAGCGCGACGACCATGACGACGACCTGCTTGCCGGCGCTGCCCGTGAGGTGGCCGAAGAAGGCGCCGAAGAGGACGAGGCCGGAGAGGAACTGCACCGGCCAGGTCCACAGGGAGCGGCGCCAGCCCAGGGCGAGGGTGATCAGGCCGAGGATGTTGCCGATCATGTCCGACCAGAGGATGCGCTGGTCGAGGAGGGTGAACGCCTCGGAGTTCAGCCAGTTCACTGAGCCGCCCCCTGACCCGTCGTCGACTGACCAGTCGTCGTCGCGAGCAGGCGCTCGACGTACTTGGCGACGATGTCCACCTCGAGGTTGACCGGGTCGCCCGCCTGCTTCACGCCCAGCGTGGTCAGGTCGAGGGTGGTGGGGATGAGGCTGACGGTGAAGTGGTCGGGCCCGGCCTCGACGACGGTGAGGCTGATGCCGTCGACCGTGATGGAGCCCTTCTCGACCACGTACCGGGAGAGGTCGGCGGGGAGGGAGACCTTCACGAGCTCCCAGTGCTCGGACGGGGTGCGCTCCAGGACGTGACCGGTGCCGTCGACATGGCCCTGGACGATGTGTCCGCCGAGGCGGGCGCCGACCGCGGTGGGGCGTTCGAGGTTGACCCGGGAGCCGACGGCGAGGGCGCCGAGGCTGGAGCGCTTGAGGGTTTCCGCCATGACGTCGGCGGTGAACTCGTCGCCCTCGTGCTCGACGACCGTGAGACAGACCCCGTTGACGGCGATGGAGTCGCCGTGCTTCGCGCCGTCGGTGACGACGGGGCCGCGCAGCCGGAAGCGGGCGGCGTCGCCGAGGTTCTCGACGGCGGTGACCTCACCCAGCTCTTCGACGATTCCGGTGAACACTCCCGGGTCCTCCTGCCTCTTCGGGCACGGACTCCGGGGCTGTCGATGACGACAGAATGTACGAACCGGCACCGGGGCGTCGCCGGACAGACTCGCCCACATGGACGAGCACGGACGGCGGCGCGCACGAATGCCCGCCCGTCGCGCACTGCCTCCCATCCGGACTTTAACCGTCGGTCCAGGAATTTCACCTGGTCAACCGATCGCTGGAAGCGACCGGGTCGCGGACTGTAACCGCCGGTTCGGACTTTCACCGACCCCGGAGTGCGCTGCTTCTGATACAAGGCAAGTGTGCCACGGCTGATCGACGTCCATACGGGCGAACGGTGTGGGGTGGCTCACACAACGTGTCGCTGGACTTCCTGAGCGTGGCACTGCCGCACCCGCATCGGCCTGAGGTGCCCCTGGTGCCCGATGCCGGGATGCTGGGCGATGTCACATCACGCGGGTCTGTTCGGTCATAGCTGACAAGGGGCGTTCCGTACGGGAGCGCCCGATGTTCGGAGGGACGGCGACCATGACCACCATCCTGGTGACCGGCGGCACCGGAACGCTCGGCCGGCTCGTCACCGAGCGGCTGCGCGCGGACGGGCGGGAGGTGCGGGTGCTCAGCCGGCACACCCAGCCCTACGCCGTGGACCTGCGCGAGGGCGGGAGCGGGCTGGACGCGGCCGCCGAGGGCGTGGACACGATCGTCCACTGCGCGAGCACGCCCCGCGGCGGTGACGAACGGGCGGCGACCAACCTCGTCGCGGCGGCGCGGCGGGCACAGGTGGGCCATCTCGTCTACATCTCGATCGTCGGCGTCGACCGGGTGCCGTTCGGCTACTACCGCACCAAGCACACCGTGGAGCGGCTGATCGAGGAGTCGGGGCTGGGCTGGACGGTCCTGCGGACGACCCAGTTCCACGATCTGCTCGTCCAGTTGTTCCAGGGGTTGGCCAAGTCACCGGTGATGCCCCTGCCGGCCGGCGTCCGGGACCAGCCGATCGAGGTGCGCGAGGTCGCTGCGCGGCTGGCGGAACTGGCCACGGGAGCGCCCGTGGGCCGCACCGACGACATGGGCGGACCCGAGGTGCGGACCTTCAAGTCCCTGGCCCAGGCGTACCTCGCGGCGACGGGCCGGCGCCGACTGCTCACGAACGTGCCGCTCTGGGGTGCGGCCTACCGGGGCTTCCGGGACGGGGGTCATCTGGCGCCGGACCAGGCGGTGGGGAAGGGCACGTTCGAGGAGTACTTGGAGCGGCGGTTCGGGCGGAGGTGAGGCCGGGTGGGGGCTCCGGGGGGCGGCTTGCGGGAGGGAAACGAGGGGGCGGGGCCGCGCAGCGTGGGCGCGGGGCCGGGCAGCACGAGAACCGGGCCAGGCCGCGCGAGCGCGAGACCGGACAACGTGAAAACGGGGCCAGGCCACGCGTGCGCGAGGACGGACAGCGCGAGCGCGAGGGGAGGCGCGCTGGTGCGAGGCGACGCCGGCGCGGGCGCGAGGCCTGGGTCGCTATCGCTCCGGCGGTGCGAACAGTTCCTCCTGGGCCGCCTCCCGCGCCGTCAGCAGCGCGCCTCGCAGCACGGCACCGCCGCCCAGGACGCTCGGCCGCACCTCCGTGGCCAGCGGCGACATCCGACGGACCCGTTCCTCGACCCGGGCGGCGAGCAGCGCTCCCCCGGCCTGCCCCGTCTCCCCGCCGATCACCACGCACCCCGGGTCCAGGACCGCGACGACGGAGGCGACGCCTATGGCGAGCCGGTCGGCAAGGGCGTCCAGGAAGCGATCGGCGGCGTCGAGGCCACGCACCGGGTCCGGGGCGGCGTCGAGACCGCCCACCGGGTCCGGGGCGGCGTCGAGACCGCCCACCGAATCCGAGGCGGCGTCGAGACCGCCCACCGGGCCCAAGGCGGCATCCGTGTCCGCAGGGACACCGGAGTCGCCCTGGGCACCGGTTCCCACATCGGCGGGTCGACCTGGCTCCGCCGTCACCTCGGACACCGGATCAGCCTCACGCCGGACGTCGGCCCCGGCCTCACCCCGCACGCCCGCCCCGGCCTCAGCCTCACCCCGCACACCCGCCCCGGCTCCAGCCGCGGTCCCGGCCCGCTCGCCCCCTACGACGTCCACGGCCCCCCGCACCACCCGCGCCCCCAGCGGTCCGCTGCCCGGCGTCGCGCCCGTCTCCTCCACCCGCACCCCGAAGCGTCCCGCCAGTTCCCCGACGGCTCCCGACCCGGCCAGCGAGTGGAAGCCCCCTTCGCAGTCCGTGGCCGAGGGGAGCCCCGCGGTCCCCGGTACCGGCAGGAAGCCGATCTCGCCGGTGCCGCCGGAGGCGCCCCGTCTCAGCCGGCCGTCGAGGACGACCGCCGCGCCCGTGCCGTGGCCCAGCCAGAGGAGGACGAAGGTGTCGCGGTCGCGGGCGGCGCCCTCGCGCTGCTCGGCCAGGGCCGCGAGGTTGGTCTCGTTCTCGACGATGACGCGGGCCTGCGGGAGCCGTTCCTGAAGGGCGGCGACCAGGCGGCGGTGCCAGGCGGGCAGCCCCGGGGAGTCGCGGAGTTCACCGCTCGCGGGGTCGATGAGGCCGGGTGCGCCGAGGCCTACGGTGTGCAGACGGTCGGCCCCGGCCTCCTTCACCACGCGCTCGACGAGCGCGACCGCCTGCTCCACGGCGGGCCCCGTCCCCGTGTCGTCGCCGATCGGTACGGACGCCTCTGCGAGCACCCGGCCGAGCAGGTCGGACACGACCACGGAGACGCCCTCGGTCCGCACGTCCAGGGCCGCCAGATGGGCCCGGTCGGCGACGATGCCGTACAGCTTGGCGTTCGGCCCCCGGCGCTGCTCCCCCGCCTCGCCGACGACCGCGATCAGACCGGCGGCGGTGAGGCGCTCGACGAGGTCGGCGACCGTCGGCCGGGACAGGCCGGTCAGCTGCTTCAACTGGCCTGCCGTCAGCGGGCCTTCCTGCTGCAACAGCCGCAGGGCGAGCCGGTCGTTGATGGCCCGGGCGGTGCTCGGGGATGCGGGCATGCCGGGAATCCTCCCACTTCGGCGGCGCGGCACGACTCCGCGCCCGATGTCCACCCGACGCCTATCTATCAGGCAGGGTTCCTGATAGTTTACGCGAGGCCGCCGTCCGAGAGCGGGTCGGGACACGTACCGGGGAGGGGCCGGAGAATGAGTGGAGTGGTCTACGAGCAACGTGAGGTGAGGCGCGCCCGGTACGCCGTGGCGGCCGTCTTCGCCGCGCACGGAGCCGTCACCGGGTCGTTCGCCACCCGCGTGCCGTGGATCCAGGACCACGCCTCGGTGAGCGCGGGCCAGCTGGGCATCGCCCTCGCCTTCCCCGCGTTCGGCGCGTCCGTGGCGATGCCGCTCGCGGGCAGCGTCAGCCACCGCTTCGGGGCCCGCAACGCCCTGCGCGGACTGATCGCCCTGTGGACCCTGGCGTTGGTGCTGCCGTCCCTCGCCCCGAACCTGCTCACGCTCTGCCTGGCCCTGTTCGTCTACGGGGCCACGGCCGGTATGGCGGACGTGGCGATGAACGCGCTCGGCGTCGAGGTCGAGTCCCGGCTGGGCCGGTCGATCATGTCCGGTCTGCACGGCATGTGGAGCGCGGGCGCCCTGATCGGCTCGGCGGCGGGCACCCTCGCCGCACACCTGGGCTCCGACGCCCGGCTGCACCACGCCCTGGCGGCCGCCGTGCTGACCGTCCTCGGTGTGGGCGCGTGCACGTGGGTGCTGGATCTGCAGCCCGCCGAGGACGAGGAACCGCCGCCACGGTTCGCCCTGCCGCCCAGGTCGGCGCTGCTCATCGGCGCGGTCGGCTTCTGCGCGGTGTTCGCGGAGGGCGCGAGCCTGGACTGGTCCGCGGTGTACCTGCGCGACCAGTTGGAGGCGTCCGCCGGTCTCGCGGCGGCCTGCACGACGGGCTTCACGCTCACCATGGCGATCGCCCGGATCGCGGGCGACAGGGTGGTGGACCGGTACGGCTCCGTGCGCACGGTCCGGGTGAGCGGTGTCCTCGCGGCCCTCGGCGGTGTGCTGATCGTCGTGGCGAACCATCCGGCCGTCGCCATGGGCGGCTTCGCGTTGATGGGCCTCGGCATCGCCGTGGTCGTCCCGCTCTGCTTCGCCGCGGCCGGTCGCAGCGGGCCCAACCCGAGCCTGGCCATCGCGGGCGTGGCGACCATCACGTACACCTCGGGTCTGATCGCGCCGAGCGCGATCGGCACGCTGGCCCAGGTGACCAGCCTGGTGGTGTCGTTCGGTCTGGTGACGGTGCTGGCCGGCGGGCTCGCGGTGTTCGCGGGCGTGCTGCGCAGCGGCGACCGGGACCGTCCGAAGATCAGTCGTCCGAGCGCCGAGGTGTCCGATCCGCGGCCCTGAACCCGTCGCTCGCGGCGCGGTCGGCTCGGCGCGGGGACCCCTGGGCGGAGGCTCACCTTCCCCTTCACCCGACAATGGTGACCCGTAAGGGGTCCTTGTACTGAGCCCGACCGCACGACGAAAGCGACACCCCACCATGGATCTTGGCGTCCGCTGGAAACTGCACGGCGACGGACGCACTCCGGCCCCCGGAGCCGTGGTCCGCCCCGACGAACGGCTCTCCTGGCCCCGCACGGTCGGGCTCGGCGCCCAGCATGTGGTGGCCATGTTCGGCGCGTCGTTCGTGGCCCCGGTCCTGATGGGCCTGGACCCGAACCTGGCGATCATGATGTCCGGCGTGGCGACCGTGATCTTCCTGCTCGCGACCCGCGGCCGGGTGCCCAGCTACCTGGGCTGTTCGCTCTCCTTCGTCGGCGTCGCGGCGGTCATCCGCGCCCAGGGCGGGACCAGCGCCACCGTGACCGGCGCGGTCCTCGTCGTCGGGGTGGCGCTGTTCCTGGTCGGTGTCGCCGTGCAGCGCTTCGGGGCGCGGATCATCCACGCCACGATGCCGCCGATCGTCACCGGCGCGGTCGTGATGCTGATCGGCTTCAACCTCGCCCCGGTGACGGCCACCACGTACTGGCCGCAGGACCAGTGGACCGCCCTGCTGGTCATGCTGTTCACCGGTCTGGCGGTGGTCTGCCTGCGCGGCTTCTGGTCCCGTATCGCGATCTTCCTGGGCCTGGTCTTCGGCTACGGCATCTCCTGGGCGTTCGACCGGATCTTCGGCCGCATCCACGCGGCGGACGGCAGCGGCAAGGTCACCGACCACTGGCGGCTGGACCTGTCCGGTGTGAGCCACGCCGACTGGATCGGCCTGCCGTCCTTCCACGCACCGTCCTTCGAGTGGTCCGCGATCCTGGTCGCCCTGCCCGTCGTCATCGCGCTGGTCGCGGAGAACGCCGGGCACGTCAAGGCGGTCGGCGAGATGACGGGCGACCCGCTCGACGACAAGCTCGGTACGGCGATCGCGGCCGACGGCGTCGGCTCCGTGCTGTCCACCGCGGTCGGCGGCCCGCCGAACACGACGTACTCCGAGAACATCGGCGTCATGGCCGCGACCCGCGTCTACTCGACGGCCGCGTACTGGGCCGCCGCGGGCTTCGCCCTGCTCTTCGGGCTCTGCCCCAAGTTCGGCGCGGTCGTGGCCGCCGTCCCGGGCGGTGTCCTCGGCGGCATCACGGTCATCCTCTACGGCATGATCGGCCTGCTCGGCGCCCAGATCTGGATCAACGCCGGGGTGGACCTGCGCAATCCGCTGAACCTGGTGCCGGCTGCTGCGGGCGTCATCATCGGCGTCGGCGACGTCACGATGAAGTTCTCCGACACCTTCTCCCTCAGCGGTATCGCCCTGGGCACCCTGGTCGTCATCACCGGCTACCACGCCCTGCGCGCCTTCGCCCCGGCCCACCTCAAGACGCAGCAGCCGCTCCTCGACGAGGGCACCAGCTCCTACGACGACGAGAGCCCGCGCGCCAATTCGTAGGCGTACGACGGGGAGAAGGCGCCCGGCGTGCCCTTGCAGCCGTCCGACTCCCCCGGCAGCTTCACCCACAGGTAGGCGTCGATGCGTGCCTGGCCGGTGTTCAGCGTGGGCACCTGGCCGATCCTCCGCCCGGCCGGGTCGCACCACTGGCCGTCGGCCGGGGCGCCGTTGCCGTTGCGGCTGGTGTCGATGACGGCGCCGAGGCTCGCCGGGCCGCCGAGGGCGTCGAGGACCTGTCGATCGTAGGCGATCTCGTCGGCCGTGGAGTGGAAGTTGGAGACGTTGCTGAAGACGCCGTCGGAGGAGGCGGGTGAGGCGGCGCCGGCCTGCTTCAGCCAGGCCGCCTGCTTCGCGGGCGCGTTCCAGCCGGAATGGCCTGCGTCGTAGTAGACCCGCGCCTTCGGGTCGGAGGCCTTCAGGACGCGGCCCGCGCGGGCCAGCGAGGCGAACCGGTCGGCGCGCGGGCCGGCCCCGAGGCACTCGGACTGGGCGACGGAGTCGGGCTCCAGGATGACCACGACCTCGCCCGAGCCCAGCCCGGCCGCGAAGGCGTCGATCCAACGGTCGTAGGCGTCCAGGTCCGGCGCCCCGCCCTGGGAGGCGCCGCCGCAGTCACGGCCCGGGATCGCGTACGCGACGACGACCGGCACCCGCCCCTGGACCGAGCCGGCCGCGGTGACCGCGCGGACCCGTGCGGTGATGGTCGCGGGCGAGAAGTCGGCGAACCACACCGCCGCCGGCCGGTCCGCGATGAGGGACCTGATGACCTCGCGGCGCGGGTCGTCGGGGTGGGCGCCCACCCAGTCGAGGACCTGGGAGGCGGGATGTCGGTACAGACCCGCGGAGACGGCGGCGGACCGTGCCTCCGTCCCGGTCGCGGTGGCCGACGGCGAGGCGCTCGCCCTCCTCTTCGGGTGCGCACGCGAAACGGAGGGCGACGGCGAGACGGTCGGCGAGGTCGAGGACGACGCCGACGGCAGGACGGGGAACGAGTCGAGGCGTGCCGAGCGACTCACGGTCACGTCCGGCGCCGCCTGGTCGGACCCGCGCCCCTCGTCGAGCGCGGACAGCGTCCCGGTAACGGTGGCGACCGCTACCACGACCGACGCCGCGGCGACCATCGCGCCTTGCCGGACGGCACGCCTGCGTTCGGCTCGGCGTGCGGCAAGTCGCTGGGCACGTAAGCCTGACACGGTGGTGTTCCCCTCCCCCACGGCGGTCGCGTTCCCCCGTTCTGGGGAAGCGTCGGGCCCGCCGGCACCCGGATCAGCGTAGGGCTGCGACCCTGCCGTCATGCCGCAATCGGAACAGTTCACGCGATCCGTGGACTCGGTGGACACCGTCGTGTCCCGCATGCGCGCCCTGGCCGCCGCCCTGCCCGAGCGGGACGGGATCGCGGTCTTCAACCGCGTCTACCTCACCGTCACGGAGGAGGTCGAACGGCACATCGACGCGGGCCGCTTCGACAGCGCCCGGGCCGCGATCACGCTGGACGTACGGTTCGCGGAGCGGTACCTCGCGGCCGTCGACGCGGCGGCGAACGGGCGTCGCCCACCGGCCTGTTGGCGGCCCCTGTTCCAGTTCAGACGCCACCCCGGCGTACGACCGCTGCAGTTCGCGCTGGCGGGCATCAACGCGCACATCGGGCACGACCTGGCGCTCGCCGTCGTGGACGCCTGTCGTACGTTGGGCTGCGAACCCGCCGATCTGGAGGACGAGTTCGACCGCGTGGGCGACCTCCTCGTCTCGCTGGAGGAGCGCGTCCGCGAAGATCTGATGCCGGGCCCCGACCTCCTCCAGATCGCCGACCCGCTCACCCATCTGCTCGGCTCGTGGAGCCTGGAGCGCGCCCGGGACGCCACCTGGGCTGCGGCGCGAGCACTGTGGGCGCTGCGCGGACTGCCCGGTCTCGCCGCGGACTTCACCGAACGCCTCGACGCGGCGGTCGGCTTCGCGGGGCGCATGCTGCTCACGCCGATGCCCGACTGATCCACCCGCCGGGTGGCCGATTCCGGCGCATGACCGCCCAACTACTCGATGAAAGTTGTACGTTCGACAGGAATCGACCATCTGTCGAAGGAGCGGTGGGCATGGCGACCAGGCTGGGACTCGGCCTCCCTCAGAACAAGCAGTACGACCTCGGACGCGACGTGCCCGACGTGGCGCGCGCCGCCGAGCGGATCGGCTACGAGAGCCTCTGGGTGTACGAGCGCGCCTTGTTCCCGGAGCCCGCCACCCAGGGCCTGTACGGCATCGAGGGCCTGCCCTGGCCGGACGCCTACCGCGGTGTGGCCGAGCCCCTGGTCACCCTCACGCTCGCCGCCGCGGCCACCGAGCGGGCCCGACTGGGCACGAGCGTGCTGGTCGCCCCACTGCATGTGCCGTTCCAGCTCGCCAAGGCCCTCGCGACCCTGGACGCGGCGAGCGGCGGCCGGGTGATCGCAGGCTTCGGCACCGGCTGGTCGCTCGACGAGTACGCGGCCGCCTCGGTACGGCCCTTCGAGGAGCGCGGCCAGGTGCTGGACGAGCTGATCGAGGTGTGCCGCGCCGTCTGGGGCCCGGACCCGGTGTCGTACGACGGGCACCTCACGAAGATCGCGTCGGCCGTCGTCGGACCGAAGCCCGCCCGGCCGATCCCGATCCTGCTGGCGGCGAGTTCGCCGAAGGCCCAGCGTCGGCTGGTCGACAGCGCCGACGGCTGGATGCCGGTGGGCATGGGCGCCGAAGCGCTCGCCAAGCAGTGGAAGCAGCTCCAGGAACTCGCCGCCGAGCGCGGACGCACGGAGCCGATCCAGACGGTCCTGCGCGCGAACCCGCACTATCTGGCCGGGGGTTACGACGGCTCCGACCGTCAGCCCTTCCAGGGCGGCGTCGACCAGATCGTCGAGGACCTGGCCGCACACGCCGAGGTCGGCCTCGAGGAGATCCTGATCGATCTCCAGGGCACCACCCGCGACGCCCAGGAGCTCAAGGACGTCGCCGCCGAGGTCTTCGAGAAGGCGCGCGCGGCCGGGATCTGATCCCCGGGTCAGTCCTCCGGCAGTTCGACCGGTGCGATCTCGTCGTACACGTCGCCCGGGCCCGGGTTGGTCGAGTCGGTCGTGCCGCCGAGGTGGTGCATGACGCCCCAGACCGCGTTCAGCGCGGTCTGGATCGCGCCCTCGGCCCAGCCCGCCGTCCAGGAGATGTCGTCGCCGGCGAGGAAGATGCCCCGCTTGTCCTCGGGCAGGCGGTCCTGCATGAAGTGGGTGAACAGGCGCCGCTGGTAGCGGTAGTGGCCGGGCAGGTTGGCCTTGAACGCGCCCATGAAGTAGGGCTCGTTCTCCCAGGAGACCGTCACCGGGTTGCCGATGATGTGCTTCCTGATGTCGACCTTCGGATAGATCTCCCCGAGTGACTTCAGCATGACCTCCATCCGCTCGTTCGCGGACAGCGGCAGCCACTTCAGGCTGTCGTCGCACCAGGTGTAGGAGAGGCAGATGACGGCGGGCTTGTCGGGGCCGTCGTCGAGGAGGTAGGTGCCGCGCGTCATCCGGTCGGTCAGCGTCATCGACATGACGTCCCGGCCCGTGTCCTCGTCCTTGTCCAGCCAGAAGGGGCGGTCGACCGGCACGAACAGCTTGGAGCTCTCCATGTAGTGGGTGCGCTCGATCGCCGTCCAGTGGTCGATCGGGAAGAGCGAGTCGTCACAGGCGATCTTCGACAGCAGCATCCAGGACTGGGCGGTGAAGATCGCCGCCTGGTAGGTGCGGATGTCGCCGTTCGCGTCCGTCACCGTGATCCGGTTGCCGGTGGTGCGGTGCAGCCGGGTCACCGCGGGGCGCGGCTCGCCGCCCTCGTGCAGACTCGCCAGCGAGGTGCCCTGGGCCCAGTGCACGATCTTCTCCGGCTCGCGCTCCCACAGGCGCAGCGGGAGCTGCTGGGAGCCGCCGACGATGCCGCGGTGGTGGTCGTCCGCCTCGGTGTAGACGACCCGGAGGATCTCCAGGATGGAGTTGGGGAAGTCGGTGTCCCAGCCGCCCGTGCCGAAGCCGACCTGGCCGAAGATCTCGCGGTGCCGGAAGGACTTGAAGGCCTCGGAGTCGCAGAGGAAGCCGTAGAAGGTCTGGTTGTCGAGCTTCTCGACGAGCCGGGACCAGATCTCGCGGATGCGCGGCACGTCCCGTTCGCGCAGGGCGCGGTTCATGTCGGAGAAGTCGGCGCCCTCTTCGAGGCACCGGTTCCAGGCCTCGGCGACGTCGCGGTAGACCTGCGGGAGGTCGTCGATCGTCTCGGCGTAGTGCGACTCGCCCTTGAGGTCGACGACCGTCGAAGGGGTCCCCTCCGCGAGGGGGTTGGGGAACGGGCGGGTCTCCAGACCCACCAGGTCGATGTAGTGCTGGAGCGCCGTGGAGGACGGCGGGAAGCGCATCGCGCCCATCTCGGCGGTCAGCGACGGGTCGCAGCCGTCGAAGCCGACGGTGCGCAGCCGGCCGCCGATCCGGTCGGCCTCGTAGACGACGGGCTTGAGGCCCATCTTCATCAGCTCGTAGGCGGCCACGATGCCGGACAGGCCGCCGCCGATGACCGCGACCTCGGTGCCGTGCTCGGTGGCCGGTATCTGGCCGAGGCCCGCCGGGTGGGCGAGGAAGTCGTCGTACGCGTAGGGGAAGTCCGGGCCGAACATGGTGATCGGCGGCTGCTGCTCGTCTGCGTGCTCGACGGCGTTGGGCACCGTGGACGTCATGGGGTACGGACTCCTTGCGCGAAGAGAACTCAGGGGGAGGTTCGGGGAGAGGCTCGGCGGGTCAGACCAGGGCCCCGTAGAGGCCGGGGCGGCGGTCCTTCAGATATGGGTTCGCCTCGCGCGAGGCCGCCAGGAAGGCGGGGTCGGCGTCGGCGAACACCAGTTCCTCGCCGCGACCGGCGCGGGCGCGGGCGACTCCGTCGGGGCCGGCCAGCGTGGAGAGCCCGACGAACTCGAACTCCCCTTCCGCGCCGACCCGGTTGACGTAGGCGACGTACATCTGGTTCTCGAAGGCGCGCACCGGGATCACCGACTCGGCGACGAACTGGAAGGGGTGCATCTGCGCCGTCGGCACCACCAGGAGGTCCGTGTCGGCGAGGGCGTGGGCGCGGACGTTCTCCGGGAACTCGACGTCGTAGCAGATCATCAGGCCGACGGTGAGGCCGCCCAGTTCGGCCTGGACGACCGGCTGGTCGCCCGGGACGAAGTGGTCCTGCTCGAAGCAGCCGAAGAGGTGGGTCTTGCGGTAGTTGGCGAGCCGGGTTCCGTCGGAGGACATGAGCTGGGCGGAGTTGTAGACCACGTCGGAGGAGCGCTCCGGGTACCCGTACGCGATCGCCAGCCCGTGCCGGGAGGCGATCTCGGCGATCGCGTCCGCGGAGTCGCCGTCGGCGGGCTCGGCGAGGCGGGCGATGTCGTCGCCGATCGCGTACCCGGTGAGGAACATCTCCGGCGCGACGACCAGCCCGGCTCCCGCGGCGGCGGCGCGGCCGGCGGCCTCGTCGAGGACCCTGAGGTTCCCGACGACCGAGCCGGGACGGCCGGAGCTCTGGAGCAGGGCGGTGCGCATGCGTGTCCTCACCGGGGCGGAAGGGTGGTTGTGGGGGCCATGTAGACGGTACGGGCGGCGGACTCGGGCGGACAAGAAGGAGCCGTTGCGCGCCGGTGAGCGGATCATTGCGTCGCGAGGCGCCTCAGCGGCGATTCGTTGCGTGCGGCTCCGTGGGCCGCGCACCACCCGTGGCCGGGCCGGAAAACCCCGTGCGGACCCCGTATTCGGTTGACAGGCTGGGATCATGAACGCTCAGGACTGGATCACCACCCCCCTCACCGCAGACCTGCTGCGCGGCGCCCTCGACCTGGAGCGCACCGAGCACGGCGTGCTGCCGCACCGGCTGCCCGCCTGGGCGCGCGCCCAGTACTTCGACGGGCAGTTGGCCGGGGCGGAGTCCCAGCCCTCGGGCGTACGGCTGGCGTTCCGCACCCGGGCGACCGCGGTCGAACTGGACACGCTCCGCACCAAACTGGCTTACGAGGGCGCCCCGCCCCGCCCGGACGGCGTGTACGACCTGCTCGTCGACGGCCGTCTCACCGCCCAGGCGAGCACGACCGGCGGCAACGTCCGCCTGGTGGACATGACGGACGGGTCCGCGGAAACCCGGCCCGGCCCGGTCGGCACCGTCCGTTTCACCGGTCTGCCGGACGGCGAGAAGGACGTCGAGATCTGGCTGCCGTACAACGAGGCGACCGAGCTCGTCGCCCTGCGCACCGACGCCCCCGTCGAGCCCGCCCCGGCGGACGGCCGCCGGGTGTGGCTGCACCACGGCAGTTCGATCAGTCACGGCTCGAACGCGGCGAGCCCCACCACGACCTGGCCGGCGCTGGCCGCCTCGCTCGGCGGGGTGGAGCTGACCAATCTCGGCTTCGGCGGCAGTGCCCTGCTCGACCCGTTCACCGCCCGCGCCATCCGGGACGCCCCCGCCGACCTGATCAGCGTCAAGATCGGCATCAACCTGGTCAACCTCGACGTGATGCGCCTGCGGGCCTTCACCCCGGCGGTGCACGGCTTCCTCGACACCATCCGCGAGGGGCATCCCACCACTCCGCTGCTGGTCGTCTCGCCGATCTACTGCGCCATCCACGAGGACACACCCGGCCCCGCGGCCCCGGACTTCAGCAACCTCGGCGAGGGTGCCTTCCGGTTCGTGGCCCTGGGGGATCCCGCGGAGCGGGCCGGCGGGAAGCTGACGCTCAACGTCATCCGGGACGAACTCGCCCGCGTCGTGAAGCAGCGCGCGGTGGACGACCCGAACCTCCATCACCTCGACGGCCGCGACCTCTACGGCGAGGCGGACTTCGCGGAGCTGCCGCTGCCCGACCAGCTCCACCCGGACGCGGCCACGCACCGCCGCATCGGCGAACGCTTCGCCGCGCTGGCCTTCGGCTCCGGCGGAGCGTTCAGCGCCTGAGACGCGTTCGGCCTCCGGCGACGACCGCCAGCGCCGTGACCCCGTACGGCACCGCGAACAGTGCGAACGCGGTGCCGTGCGGGGTGCCCGTCGAGACGAGTGCTCCGTAGCCGCCGTACACCGCGACCGTGGTCAGCTCGGTGCCCAGGCCCGCGACGGAGGTCAGCGTGGCCCGGCCGTCGCCCTCGATGCGCTGCTGGAGCCGGGCGTCGGCCAGTACGGTCGCCAGCTGGAAGCCGGCGAACGCGAGGGCCACGAGGCCGATGCCGGCCGGTGTCCGTATCGCCGCTCCGGCGGCGAGGGCGAGCGCGGAACCCGTGAGCACCAGGGCGAGACCGCCTCGGCCGAGGCGTTCGGCGGTGCCGGCGAGCAGGCTCCCGGTCGTCGCTCCCACCCAGATCAGCACGAGGAGGTACGGGACCGTCCCGTCCGGGACGCCGGTGTCCCGGACCAGCAACGGCGTGTACTCGTCGAGGGCTCCCCACACAGCGGTGACGGCGGGCACGAGCAGCAGGGCTCCCCGCACGGCCCGGTCGCGTCGGGCTTCGACGAGCCCGCCGCGCAGCGTCGCCGTCCAGGTGTCGCCGGCGTCCGCCTGGGCCGCCGGGGCGGAGCGGTGCTCGGGGAACCGGGTCGCGGTCAGCGCGGTGAGCAGGCAGGCCAGGACGCTCGCCGCTCCCACGGCCCGGTAGCCGCCCACCGCGAGGACCGGCCCGGCGAGTGCCGTCGCCGCCATCACGCCCAGCTGACCGGCCGCGGCGGCCCGGCCCATGGCGCGTGTGTAGCGGTCGGCCGCGCCGAGCCGCTCCAGTTCCTCGTAGATCAGCGCCTCCAGCGCGCCGGAGCCGAGCGCTCCCCGGGCGCCCCACAGGACGAAGCCGAGGGCGAAGGCGCCGTACGACGGGATGAGCACCCACAGCGCGAAGCCGACGGCGGTCAGGAGCGGCCCCAGCCACAGCAGCAGCCGACGCGAGACGGCGTCGGCCCAGGCACCCGAGGGGATCTCCAGCAGCATGCCCGTGACCGACCACAGGGCGAAGAGGGAGGAGATCTGCCAGACCGACAGGCCGGTGTCGCTGAAGAGCAGCGCGTACACCGGGTAGAGCAGGACGAAGTCGTCGAGGAAGGCGTACGTGTACAGCGTCCCGGTCAGCCGTGGGACGCCCGCGGAGCGGGTCGAGGATCAATGTCGCCAGGTCATGAGCCCGAGGGTAGACCCGCGCTCGGCGAGCGACCAGCGCTTTTACGGGGGACAGGCCTCTTACGTGGGCGAGCCCGAGGAGAACCTGCGCAGCAGGGGCGACAGCACCAGCACGGACCTGGTCCGCTCCACGAACGGCTCCCCCGCGATCCGCTCCAGGACCCGCTCGAAGTGCCGCATGTCCGAGGCGAAGACCTGGGCGACCGCGTCCGCGTCACCCGTGACGGTGGACGCGGCCACGACCTCCTGGTAGCGCTCCAGGCCCCGCTGGATGGTCTCCGGCGAGGTGTTGCGCCGGCAGTAGATCTCGACGAAGCCCTCCGTCTCCCAGCCGAGGGCCGCCGGATCGACCCGTACGGTGAATCCGGTGATGGCTCCGGTGGCGCGCAGCCTGTCCACGCGCCGCTTCACGGCGGGGGCGGACAGGCCGACGAGCTGCCCGATGTCCGCGTAGGAGCGGCGGGCGTCCTCGGCGAGGGCGTGCACGATGCGTTCGTCGAGATCGTTCAGCACTGCGGGTGGTTCACTTCGCTTCAGGTGTGGCAAGACGGGAACGGCGGTGGCCGTACAGGAAGTAGAACACGAGCCCGACGGCCATCCAGACTCCGAAGACGACCCAGGTGACGGCCGACAGGCTGCCCATCATCCAGACGCAGAACGCGAAGCCCAGCGCGGGCAGCACCGGCGACAGCGGGACCCGGAAGGTGCGGTCCATGTCCGGGCGGGTCCGGCGCAGCACCACGACGGCCACGTTGACCAGCGCGAAGGCGAACAGGGTGCCGATGCTGGTGGCGTCGGCGAGCTGGCCGAGCGGGATCGCCGCGGCCAGGACACCGCAGAACAGGGAGACGATCAGGGTGTTGGCGCGGGGCGCGCCCGACTTCGGGTGGACCTTGGCGAACACCTTGGGCACGAGCCCGTCCCGGGACATCGCGAACAGAACGCGGGTCTGGCCGTAGAGCACGGTCAGGACGACGCTCGCGATGGCGACGACGGCGCAGAACGCCAGCAGGGTGCCCCAGAAGGTCTGCCCGGTGACCTCGCGCATGATCTGGGCGAGCGCTGCCTCGGAGTCGGAGAACCCCTTCCAGGGCTTGGCGCCGACGGCGACGGCCGCGACGAGGACGTACAGCGCGGTCACGATGACCAGGGAGAGCATGATCGCGCGCGGCAGGTCGCGCTGTGCGTTCTTCGCCTCCTCACCGGCCGTCGAGGCGGCGTCGAAGCCGATGTAGGAGAAGAAGAGGGTGGCCGCCGCGGCGCTCACGCCGCCCATGCCGAGCGGCATGAAGTGGTCGTAGTTGCCGGAGCGGAAGCCCTGGACGCCGATGGCGCAGAACAGCACCAGCGCGGCGATCTTCACGACCACCATGATCGTGTTGGCGCGGGCGGACTCACGGGCGCCGCCCAGCAGGAACGCCATCGCGAGCAGGACGACGATCAGCGCGGGCAGGTTGAAGACGCCGCCGTCGCCGGGCGGGGCCGACAGGGCGGCGGGGAGGGTGACGCCGAAGGTCCCGTCGAGCAGTTCGTTGAGGTACTCGCCCCAGCCGACGGCGACGGCGGCCACCGACACGCCGTACTCCAGGACCAGACACCAGCCGCAGATCCAGGCGATCAGCTCGCCCATCGTTGCGTACGCATACGAGTAGGACGAACCGGCGACGGGGATGGTGCCGGCCAGTTCGGCGTAGGAGAGGGCGGAGAAGAGGGCGGTGAGGCCGGCGATCACGAAGGAGAGCGTGACGGCCGGACCGGCCTTCGGGACGGCCTCGCCGAGGACGACGAAGATGCCCGTGCCGAGGGTGGCACCGATGCTGATCATGGTGAGCTGCCACAGCCCCAGGGAGCGCCGCAGGGACCCTCCCTCACCCTGGCCACCCTCCGCGACCAGGTGTTCCACGGGCTTGCGACGCATCAGGCGCGCGCCCAGGCCCGGGGTCGGGGGCGCTGTCCGGTTGTGGTCCTTCGGGGGTGCGCCTTGGTCGAGCACGCGCTGACTCCTTCGTCGCTGCCTCTTGGGGCGACGGGGCCCGACGGCACCCCCGCCAGCAGGGACCCACCGAGCGGGGTCCCCGCCACGCCACGTACAGCGCATGACCCTATGGGCCGGGGCGTTGCCGTCGTAATGCAGCAAGCTTGCACGCCTCCGCAAGATCGTTGCGTTCATCGGAGGCGGGCGTTCATTCGTTGCGCAAGGGCTTTCGAACGTTACGTCGGCGCAGCGCGGCTCAGCTCTTTGACCAGGAAGGTGCAGGCGTCGGCGCACTCGTGCCGTACGCCGTCGGCGTCCCGGTACGCCCAGCGGTCCACGTACGTCACCGTGGGCCGATAGCCGAGCCGTGCGTACAGGGCGGCCGCCCGCCGGTTGTCGTCGCCCACACCGAGCCCCATGGCTGAGACACCGCGCTCCCGTGCCAGGCGCTCGGCGGCGCGCACCAGCGCGGTGCCGACACCCCGTGAGCGGAGCGACTCGGGCCACACGAGGAGACCGTTGATCTCCGGGCAGCCGGGCTGTGCCAGCCGCACCTCGGGCGCCTCGCAGCCGGTCCACCGGACCTCGGCGTGCCCGACGGGTCTTCCGTCGAGCCAGGGGATCAGGTAGGTGCTCTTCCCCGCCTGCTGGCGCGCGAGGCGGGCGGCGTGATGGCCGTCGACGCTGGACGACGGCATGAAGCGCTCCAGTACGGCGAGGTCCTCCGCACGGCAGACGGCGATGTCCATGCGCCGACCGTAGACGCCCGGCTCGCGAACGGCCCCCGGTTTTCGACGGGGGCCGCGGGCGACGGAGTCGGGCTCAGGTCCAGCTGGCGTGCAGCGGCTTGCCCTCCGCGTAGCCCGCCGCGCTCTGGATGCCGACGATGGCCTTCTCGGCGAACTCCTCCAGGGAGGCGGCGCCGGCGTAGGTGCAGGAGGAGCGGACGCCCGCGATGATCGAGTCGATCAGGTCCTCGACGCCGGGGCGGGCCGGGTCGAGGAACATGCGGGACGTGGAGATGCCCTCCTCGAACAGTGCCTTGCGGGCGCGATCGTACGCCGACTCCTCGGACGTGCGGTTGCGCACCGCGCGCGCGGACGCCATGCCGAAGGACTCCTTGTAGAGCCGCCCGTTCGCGTCCTGCTGGAGGTCGCCCGGAGACTCGTAGGTGCCCGCGAACCAGGACCCGATCATCACGTTGGACGCACCGGCGGCGAGCGCCATCGCCACGTCGCGGGGGTGGCGGACACCGCCGTCGGCCCACACGTGCTTGCCGTACTTCCGTGCCTCGGCCGCGCACTCCAGCACGGCGGAGAACTGTGGCCGGCCGACACCGGTCATCATGCGGGTCGTGCACATCGCACCCGGTCCGACGCCGACCTTGACGATGTCGGCACCGGCCTCGACCAGGTCCTTCACGCCCTCGGCGGAGACGATGTTGCCCGCGACGATCGGCACCCGGGGATCGAGGTCGCGCACCAGCTTGATGGCGCTGATCATCGACTCCTGGTGGCCGTGGGCGGTGTCGATGACGAGCGTGTCGACCCCCGCGGCGAGCAGTTCCTCGGCCTTGGCCGCGAAGTCGCCGTTGACGCCGACGGCGGCGGCGACCCGCAGCCTGCCGTCGGCGTCGGTGGCCGGCGTGTACAGCGTGGCGCGCAGGGCGCCCCTGCGGGTGAGGATGCCCGCGAGGCGGCCTTCCTTGTCCACGGCGGGGGCGTAGCGGCGGTTGGCGTGATCGAGCCGGTTGAACGCCTCACGCGGGTCGATGTCGGCGTCGAGGAGCAGCAGGTCCTTGGACATGACCACTTCGAGCTGGGTGAAGCGGTCGACGCCGCTGAGGTCCTGGTCGGTGACGACACCGACGGGCCGCTTGTTCTCGTCCACGACGACACCCGCGTTGTGCGCGCGCTTGGGCAGCAGGGCCAGCGCGTCGGCGACGGTCTGGTGCGGGGCCAGCACGATGGGGGTGTCGAGGACGAGGTGGCGGCTCTTCACCCAGGAGACCACGTCGGTGACGACGTCGTTCGGGATGTCCTGCGGGATGACGACGAGGCCGCCGCGCCGGGCCACCGTCTCGGCCATGCGGCGGCCGGCGATGGCGGTCATGTTGGCGACGACCAGCGGGATCGTGGTGCCCGTGCCGTCCGGGGAGGTGAGGTCCACACCCTGCCGCGAACCGACCGCGCTGCGGCTCGGCACCATGAAGACGTCGTCGTACGTCAGGTCGTACGCGGGCTGGATGTCGTTGAGGAAACGCACGTGCTGCACATCCCAGTCGATCAGAGGTGACCCCCGGACAGGTCAGCCAGGGGGAAGAGCACGTACTTCATTGTCCCATGTCGCCCGGTACGCGGTCCCCGGTCGCATCGTCCAAGCAGGTCAGAGGCCCTCTGGGAGGAACCTCCAAGAGGGCCTCGACGCGGAGGGGCGCCCTGGCACGGCCCGTACCGCGGACGGACGAGGGGGCGGCCGTGACCGCCCCCTCGTGACACTCCGTCAGGCTCCGTCCGGGTCCGACCGGTTGAGCGCGGACTTCGGCGCCGGCCGGCCCGCCGTCATCAGGTAGTCCGCGGCCGACGTGTCCGTCACGAGGCTGGTGACGAGCCCGGAGCGCAGTACCGCGTCGATCGCGGCCGCCTTGCGCTGCCCGCCCGCGATCGCGACGACCTCGGGGATACGGCGGAGCTGGTCGGCCTTGACCGTGATGCACCGCTCGCCCAGGTCCCGTCCCACCCGGCGGCCCTCGGCGTCGAAGAGGTGCGCGGACATCTCGGCGGCGACACCGAGCGAG
Organism: Streptomyces sp. NPDC048751; assembly: GCF_043198595.1. Lineage (NCBI taxonomy): Bacteria > Bacillati > Actinomycetota > Actinomycetes > Kitasatosporales > Streptomycetaceae > Streptomyces > Streptomyces sp. NPDC048751. The sequence continues at coordinate 433,872 of NZ_JBICUX010000008.1, read as the reverse complement.
GCGTAGTGCGCCCGCTCCTCGTCGCTGAGCATGTCGTGCACCGTCGAGATGCCGGGCTCCCAGGAGCCGATGGAGACGCAGGCGACCGTGACCTTGTCGAAGTACTCGAAGGCCCGGGCGATCCCGGTCTGGTGGCGCAGCGCGGCCGCGGTGGCCGCGTCCGGCAGCAGCATCGGCGCGTAGATGGGGTGGGCGTCGCCGCCCGACACCTGCGCGGCGCGGCGCACGGCCTCGACGGAGCCGCGCTCGGCGGTCCCGGCGTCGTACACCCCCGTCAACTGCACCACCGTGCACGGCGGCAGGCGGTCGAGGGCGGCGGCCATGTGGATCGTGGACCGGCCCCAGGCCAGCCCGAGCACATCGCCCTCGGTGACGAGTTCGCCGAGCAGGTCGGCGGCCACCTCACCCAGGTTCTCGGGGTCGGGAGACTCCTCGACATCGGCCGGGGACTCGACCACGACGGCGTGCCTGAGGCCGTAGCGGGCGCGCAGCGCGTCGGAGCGCTCCGCGTCCAGCTCGGCCGGGACGCGGATCTCGATACGCACGAGATCCCGTTCGAGGGCCGTCTCCAGAACCCGGGCCACCTTGAAGCGGCTGACGCCGAACTCCTCGGCGATCTGGATCTTGGACTTGCCCTCGAGGTAGAAGCGGCGGGCCATGGCCGCCGCCTGCACCAGCTCAGCGGGTCCCATCCGCATGGCTGACCGGCCCGCCGACATACCCGACACGGCGATCTCCTCACTGCTGTTCACACTCTGGATTCGCCGTTCATCCTCGCAGATCCGGCGTACTTGATCAGCCCGGATGGGCGCCGTTCACATTCCTTTGGCCTGGGGTCTGCCCAGTAACACCTAGTGTGCGCATGCCCATGACGCCTTGGACGTGGCCGTCTCGGCCTGGCTGCGTAGTGCACGTACCGCTTCGGCCGGGTCGGACGCCCCGTAGACCGCGGATCCGGCGACGAACACGTCCGCGCCCGCGTCGGCGCAGCGCTCGATGGTGGAGGCCGAGACGCCGCCGTCGACCTGGAGCCACAGTTCGAGCCCGTGCTTGCTGATCAACTCGCGGGTCCGGCGGATCTTCGGAAGCATGATGTCGAGAAAGGCCTGGCCGCCGAAGCCCGGCTCGACCGTCATGATCAGCAGCATGTCGAGTTCGGGCAGCAGGTCCTCGTACGGCTCGATGGGCGTCGCGGGCTTGAGCGCCATGGAGGCACGGGCGCCCTTCGCGCGGATCTCCCGGGCGAGTCGCACCGGCGCGGCAGCCGCCTCGACATGGAAGGTGACGGACGAGGCACCTGCCTCGACGTACTGCGGGGCCCAGCGATCGGGGGCCTCGATCATCAGATGGCAGTCCAGCGGAGTGTCCGTCGCACGGGCCAGTGACTCTACGACCGGCACACCGAGCGTGAGGTTCGGGACGAAATGGTTGTCCATGACGTCGACGTGGAGCCAGTCGGCTCCTTCGACCGCCTTGGCCTCGTCCGCGAGGCGGGCGAAGTCGGCGGACAGAATGCTGGGGTTGATCTGCGCGGCCATGCCCCAAGCGTATGCGCTGTGCTGTGCTTGGGCGGTGGGGCCCCCGAAGCCGACGGCTCACTTCGGCTGCGGGTCGCGCGGGGGTGCTCATGACCGGGAAGCCAGGAGTCGCGCATCTCGTCTGTGGGCGGCGGGCCAAGTGGCTGGTGCTGGGGTTGTGGGTGGTGGTGCTGTTCCTGACGGCGCCGTTCGCCACGAAGCTCACCGACGCGCAGGACAACGACGCGGCCTCGTGGCTGCCGGGGTCCGCCGAGTCCACCCAGGTCCTGGAGCTGTCGAAGGACTTCCGCCCGGAGCAGATCCCCGCGGTCGTGGTGTATGCCCGGGACAGTGGGCTCACCGCGCAGGACCGCGCGCAGATCGCCGCGGACGCGGCACAGCTGAGGCAGCTGCGCGACCACGGCATCCGGGGCGCGGAGACCCGTGGGCCCGTCTTCGACCGGCCGACCGATCCCCGGGCGGCGGAAATCCTCGTACCGATCACGATGGACGAGAAGGGCTGGGAGCGGATCCGGCCCGCGGTCGACTCGATCCGGGACGTCACGGGCGACAGCCATGGTGGTCTGGCCGTGCACATCGCGGGCCCCGGCGGCACGTCCGCGGACTTCGCCAAGGCGTTCGAGGGTATCGACTCGACGCTGCTGGTCTCGGCGATGACGGTCGTCATCGTCATGCTGCTGATCACCTACCGCAGTCCGACCCTGCTGCTGGTCCCGCTGCTCTCCGTGGTCGCCGCCCTGTTCACCGCGCAGGCACTGATCTACTTCCTGGCCCGGAACGCGGGCCTGACCGTCAACGGCCAGAGCGCCGGCATCCTCACGGTGCTCGTCTTCGGCGCGGGCACGGACTACGCGCTTTTGCTGGTGGCCCGTTACCGGGAGGAGCTGCGCCGTCACGAGGACCGGCACGAGGCGATGGCGCTGGCCCTGCACCGGGCGGGCCCGGCGGTCCTCGCCTCGGGTGCCACGGTCGTGCTGAGCATGCTGGTGCTGCTCGCCGCCGAGATGAACTCCACGCGGGGCCTCGGCCCGGTCGCGGCGATCGGCGTGGCCGTCGCCCTGCTGGCGATGATGACGCTGTTCCCGGCCCTGCTGGTCGTCTTCGGCCGCTGGATCTTCTGGCCGGTGATCCCGCACCTCGGCACATCCGATCCCACCGAGCGCGGCGTCTGGGCCCGCATGGGCCGCCGTATCGCGCGGCGCCCGCGCATGACGTGGGCCGTGACGGCACTGGTGCTGGCGGTCTGCTCACTCGGCCTGATCCAGCTGCGCGCCGAGGGCATCGGCAACGCGGACGCCTTCACCGGGAAACCGGACTCGATCACCGGTCAGGAGGTGTCCGCGCGGTACTTCCCGGCGGGCAGTGGTGATCCGCTGGTCATCGTCTCCAACCAGGCCCGGGCCCAACAGGTGGGCCGCGCGGTCGCCGGGACTCCCGGCGTCGTGCCGACCTCGCTCGGCCTGCCGCCGGGCACGAAACCGTTCAACGAGGGCAAGGTGCTGTTCGAGGCCACGATGACCGCCCCGTCGGACAGCGAGGCCGCGAAACAGACCGTCGAGCGGGTCCGCGACGCCGTGCACGCGGTGCCGGACGCCGACGCGCAGGTGGGTGGCGGCACGGCCGCCCTGCTGGACATGGACAAGGCGACCACGCACGACAACATCCTGATCATCCCGCTGGTCCTGGCGGTCGTCCTGCTGATCCTGGGCGCCCTCCTGCGCGCCGTGATCGCCCCGCTGCTGCTGGTCGGGACGGTGATCCTCTCCTTCGCGGCGGCCCTGGGGCTCAGCGCGCTGGCGTTCCGGTACGTGTTCGACTACGCGGGCGAGTCGACGGACTTCCCGCTGTTCGTCTTCGTCTTCCTCGTGGCCCTGGGCATCGACTACAACATCTTCCTCACCACCCGTATCCGCGAGGAAGCGGGCCGTCAGGGCACCCGCCCCGGCGTGGTGACGGGCCTGGCGGCCACCGGCGCGGTCATCACCTCCGCCGGCCTGGTCCTGGCGGGCACCTTCGCCGCCCTCGGCACGCTCCCCATGGTCGCCTTCGCGGAGATCGGATTCGCGGTCGCGCTGGGTGTCCTCCTGGACACCTTGGTCGTACGGTCGGTCCTGGTCACGTCGCTCTTCCTGGACGTCGGCCCGAAGGTGTGGTGGCCCCACAGGCTGGCCCGGGAGGACGGCGGCACGAGCACGGGTGCCCTGGCGGAGGAACGGGTGGGCCGGCACTCGTAGGCGCCCCCCACCCGTCAGACCAGGTCGGCGAACCGGGTCTCGACGGCTCGGTACCCCGTGCGCAGCGCCTCCTGGAGCACGGCGCCGTCCGTCTCCAGGCGGCTGACGAGGGGAGCCGCGGCGTCCGGGCGGACGGACAGCACGGCGGGGTCGGTGGGCACCGCGCCGGCGTCGGCGTCGTAGGCGGCCAGCGTCCGGTCGTCGTCGGCGAGTCGCGCGGCCCGGCTCAGGAACGCCGCACGCAGTTCATCGGTGTGCCGCCGGAAGGCGAGCGCGGCGACGAGCCGCGACCCCCGCGACGGCACGACCGGGGCGACCGTGTCCGGGCCGAGAGGCCTGCTGCGCAGGACGAGGACATGGGTCGCGCCGTCCCGGAGCGCCTGGCGGAAGGGGATCGACTCGGCCAGGCCGGCGTCGTAGAAGCGGCGCCCGCCGACCGTGACCGGCCTGCCCGCGAGCAGGGGCAGCGCGGCGCTCGCACGAAGCGCCATCCGCAGCGCCGCCTCGTCCGTCAACGCGTCGCGCAGATCGACCGGTTCGCCGGTCTGCAGATCCGTGGCCAGCGGATGCATCTCGATCGGGGAGGCCAGCACCGAGGCGTAGTCGAGGGGGAACTGGCGGATGTAGACGTCTTCGATCAGCGTCTCGATGTCCACCATGGGGCGCCCGCGCAGCAGGTTGCGTTTGCGGATCAGGACACTGGCGAAGCGTGGGTCGGCCCAGCCGCGCAGTCCCTGCGGCCGTGAACTGACCAGCCAGGCCGCCGAGATGGCCCCCGCCGAGGCTCCGTACACCGCGTCGAAGGCGTCCAGCAGCCCCTTCTCGTACAGGGCGAGCGCCATCCCGGCCGACACGGTGCCGCGCATCCCCCCGCCCTCGATGGCCAGCACGACGCGGTGTCCGTCCGCCCGTGCCCCGGGACGGCTGCCCGCCGCCACCCGGTCGGCGAGCACCCTGGTCAGCCGGTGCGGGGCCAGGACGTCCGGGGACTGCTCCGTCGTCACGTGTCGTCTCCTACGGTGAGCGTCGGCTTGCGCTCAGGGAAGGTTTCCAGACGAGCGCCGCCGGTCAAAGGTGCCGCAACGCCAAAGATTCACCGGATTCCGCCAGGCCGTCAGACTGCGGCTCGCTCGTCGACAGTCCCCGGATCCCCTTGCGGAAGTCGATCGGGGAACGACCCGTGCGTTGCATGAAGTACTTGCTGAACTGCGAGGCCGTGACGAAGCCGAGGTGGTCCGAGATCTGCGCCGCGGTCTCGTCGCCGTGCGCCAGCTGACGCTTCGCCTCCAGCACGACCCGGCGGTCGATGAAGGCCTTCGCGCTGAGCCCGGCGTTGGCCAGCGTCGCCCGGGCGAGGGTGCGCCCCGAATAGCCGAGCATGCGGGCGTAGTCCTCCACTCGCCGGGTGGCGGTGAAGTGCCGTTCGACCGCGTCACGGAACCGCAGGTAGATCTCGTCCGGCTCGGGCGCGGAGTTGCCGGCCGGGACGGTGAGATGGGCCAGTCGCAGCAGAAGGACGGCGAGGAGGTGGCGCAGGGCCGCGATGTGCACTTCGAGGGGCAGGTGACCGAGCGCCTGGAACTCACGGCTCAGGTGTTCCGCGGCCATGCTCACCGCCTCGGCGTCGGCGGCGACGGGGGTGGTGACGACCGGTGCGTGCGGGTCGTCGACATGGGCGGCCGTCGCCGTGGCCGAGTCCAGCACGTCCTGCTGGAAGAGGATCAGAGTCCCCTCGGCCTTGGTGAGGTCGCCCCACTGGTGCACCTGCCCCGGGCGCACCCACAGCCAGGAGCCCGGCCGAAGGGCGTAGCCGTCGAAGTCGACGACATGCCGGAGGTCGCCCGCGGTGAGCGTGAGCAGATGATGGAAGTCGGGGCGGTGGGGCCGGGCGAGGGCCTGCTCGGAGACGCGCCGCCGTAGCTCCGCCAGCGACATGACCTCGACACCGGCGGGAGTGCCCGCGGGCGCGGCGAACGGGATCGCCGGGATGTCACGCGGGGGATGGTGTCGATTTTTGGCCATCATCAGTCGGAAGTTTATCCGGCTTCCTCCCCGCGCTCCTCCTACGTTGGACGTGCCGCCGCGGAAACGGAACATCTCCCTGGCGGAAATCGGAAAGGACGGCACGCGGCGACGACACGTGCCGCGGCTGCCGCCCACGCCGCGTCCGTCACGCGCGAGTCGAGGAAGTGACCGCGGGCTTCGACGCGTACATGAAACAGGTGTCCGTGGCACCGGAAGGGACCCGTGCGTCATGAGCACCGTGAACAATGCTGCGGCCTGGACAGCGAACAACGCTCCCGCCCCTCCCGCACCGGCAGCCGAGACCGTCCGTGCCTGGGTGCAAGAGGCGGACCGGGTCCTGATCGCGGCCGGGGCGGGCCTGAGCGCGGCCGCCGGCTACGACTACGGCGACACCGAACGCTTCCGGGAACTGCTGCCGGCGCTGTACCGGCTCGGCCTGCGTTCGCGCTACCTGCTCGGCGTGCCCCTGCCGAAGGACATGATGTGGGGCTACTGGGCCGTCCACATCGACGACATCCGCTACGACCCCGAGCCCAATCCCCTCTACCGCAGGCTGAGGGAGCTGGTCGGCGACCGCGACCACTGGGTGATGACGTCCAACGTCGACGCCCTCTTCGCCCGCAACGGCTTCCAGGCGGACCGGGTCTTCACCCCGCAGGGAGACTACGGCCGCCTCCAGTGCACGGTCCCGTGCACGCGGGAGACCTGGTCCAGCAGACCGTTCCTCGACACCATCCTCGCCGCGTACGACCGCGACACGGGACGGGTGACCGATCCCCAGGCCCTGCCGCGCTGCCCCCGCTGCGGCGCCGACGTCTTCCCCAACGTCCGTGTCGGTCCGGAGTTCGTCGACGACTCCTATCGGCCCGCGGGGCGGCGGCTGGTGCAGTGGCTCGACGACGCGCCCACGGACAGCGCCTTGCTCGTGGTGGAAATCGGCGCCGGTTTCAACACCCCCGGCGTGATCCGCCGGCCCGTGGAGAACCTGGTGCGCCAGACCCCTCGGGCCCGCCTCGTCCGGATCAATCCCGGCCATCCCGACGTCCCCGCGGACCTCGGCGAACGAGCTCTGTCCCTTCCCCTCGGAGCGGACCGGCTCCTCGACGGGCTCGATCCCTGACATCCAGCGGCAGCACGCCTCCACCCCCACAGGAAGCCAAGTCACCACAGGAAGAGAGTCACGTCATGCCCGAGGTATCCGAGGCGTCCGTCCCCATGATCGCCGTCACCGGCTCCACCGGCCGGCTCGGCGGGCGCGTCGCCCGGCGGCTGGCCGAGCGGGGTGTCCCGCAGAAACTCCTGGCCCGCAGCCCGGAACGCACTCCACGGCTTACCGGCGCGGTGGCCGTACCAGCCGACTACGCGGACCAGCACTCCGTACGGGAGGCCCTGGCCGGCACCCACACCGTCCTCATGGTCTCCGCCTCCGAGAGCGCCGACCGGCTACCTCAGCACAAGACGTTCGTGGACGCCGTCGTGGAGGCGGGTGTCCGGCACCTGGTGTACGTCTCCTTCTACGGCGCCGCACCCGACGCCACCTTCACCCTGGCACGCGACCACTTCCACACCGAGCAGCACATCCGCGCGAGCGGCCTGGCGTACACCTTCCTCCGGGACAACATCTACGCGGAGCTCGTCCCCGACCTCGTCGGCGAGGACGGCGTCATCCGCGGCCCGGCCGGGCGGGGACGCGCCGCGTTCGTCGGCCAGGACGACATCGCCGACGCCGCCGCCGCGGTGCTGTCCCGGCCGGACGACCACGCGGGCGTGGCCTACGACCTGACCGGCCCCGAGTCCCTCACCCTGGACGAAGCGGCCGTCATCCTGTCCGAGCAGCTCGGACGCCCCGTCACCTACCAGCAGGAGACGGTCGAGGAGGCCTACGCCTCCCGCGCCTCCTACGGCGCCCCGCCGTGGCAGCTGGACGCCTGGGTGTCCACCTACACGGCCATCGCGTCCGGCGAACTCGACGGGGTCAGCGACGCCGTTCCCCGCCTCACCGGCCGCCCCGCAACGCCCCTCGCCGACGTCATCCGCGCACCGTAGGAACCACTCACGTCGTGGCGAGCAGCGGCGTACCCACCTTGCCGCGGCAGGCCTCCGACACATCCACACACAAGGAAGACGCATGAGCAACGCGAAGAACACCGTCCTTCAGGCCGCCGCCGAGCTGTTCGGCGACAAGGACCCCTCCGCGGTGGACCGCTGGGTGGCCGCGGAGTACAAGCAGCACAGCGCGCTCGCCGCCGACGGCCCCGAGGCCCTCCGCGGACTCGTCGCCGGCCTGGGTGAGGACTTCCGCTACGAAGGCGCCCGAGCGATCGCCGACGGCGACCTGGTCGCCCTGCACGGCACCTACTACGGCTTCGGCCCGGACCCCCTCGTCGGCTTCGACATCTTCCGAGTCGACGCCGACGGCAAGCTGGCCGAGCACTGGGACGCCCTCACCCCGCAGGTCGAGGACACCCTCTCCGGCCGCTCCCAGACCGACGGCCCCGCCGAGGTCACCGAGACCGACAAGACCGACGCCAACCGTGCCCTGGTCGCCGAGTTCGCCGAAAAGGTCCTCGTCGGCGCCGACTACTCGGTGCTCACCGACTACATCTCCACCGAGACCTACCACCAGCACAACACCGATGCCGCCGACGGCCTCGACGGCTTCGGGGCAGCCGCTGCCAAGTGGGCCGAGCAGGGCAGGAACCTCGCCTACAAGAAGGTCCACAAGGTCATCGCCGAGGGCGAGTTCGTCCTGACGCAGTCCGAGGGCGAGTTCGGCGTCCCCGTGGCCTACTACGACCTCTTCCGTGTCGCGGACGGCAAGATCGTCGAGCACTGGGACGTCGTGGCACCCGTCCCGGCCGAACTGCCGCACGGCAACGGCCTGTTCTGACCGCCCGTACGCCGCCGGAGCCGACCCCACCACGGGCACGAGCGAGGGCGTCACACTGCACCCGGCACCGATGGCCCGGCCCCGTACGCGCCGACGTGCGGATGCCGGGCCATCGGCACACCTCGTTCACCCGCCCCACCGGAGCCTTTGATGATCCCGATCCGCGCCGAGTCCGACGCCGTCGCCGTCGCCGGGACGGAGACACAGCTCTCCGCACTGCCCCTGACCGCTTACCGGTCGGCCGTCGCCCTCGACGAGCCCTTCCGCCCGACGGCGGCCCCAGCCACAGCCGCCCGGCTGGACGCCCACGTACGCTCGGCACTGCACCTGCTCAGCACCGACCCGGCCGTATCCCGGCTCGGTCTGCGCTCCGACTCACTGAGGAGCCTCGCCGATGCCGGTGCCGAAACCGGCGCGGCAACGGCCCGCAGGGCGCTGCGTGCTCTGCTGACCGTCCGTGATCCCGGTCCGCTGCCGGAAGGAGCGGACCGGGAGCTGGACGCGCTCCTCGGCGCGGAGCGGCATCTGCGGCCCGCCGTCTCGGTGCTTGAACTGCCCCCGATCGAAGAAAAGTTGCGCGGCACGACCTTCCCAGCGGCGGCCGAGGTCGTGCTGTGGCGGGGAGACATCACCACGCTGACCGCGGACGCCGTGGTCAACGCCGCCAACAGCCGACTGCTCGGCTGCTTCCAGCCTCTGCACCTCTGTATCGACAACGCCATCCACAACGCCGCCGGCCCCCACCTGCGCGACGACTGCCACACGATCACCACGGCGCAGGGAACCCCGGAACCCACCGGTACGGCCAAGATCACCCGGGGCTACCACCTGCCGGCCCGGTACGTCCTGCACACCGTCGGCCCTGTCGTCCAGGGCCGTCCGCACGCGCAGGACGCGCAGGCGCTCGCCTCCTCCTACCGGGCGTGCCTGGACCTCGCCGCGCAGGTGGAGACCATCCGCACCCTCGCCTTCTGCGCCGTCAGCACCGGCGTCTTCGGCTACCCCAAGGAGGAGGCCGCACCGGTCGCGCTGCGCACCGTCGCGGACTGGATCGCGGCACATCCCGGACGGTTCGACCGCGTGGTGTTCACCGTGTTCGAGGACGCCGACGAACGGGCCTACCGCCACGCCCTCAGCGCAGGCGCCCGCCGGGACTGGTCAGCCATGTAGAAGAACCTGCGAGGATGTGGGCCCGCAATCGGAATGTCCCTTTCCGATGCCACGACCTGGGCTTGTGCTGCAGTCTCATTCGAGGGACGCGCACATGCGGCGTTCACCGTCGCATCGAACTGCGCCGACCACACGCGACACACGCCGCCCCCATGCAGCGAAAGCGGTAGGCAGAAGCCGTTGGCTCAGCGCCGCTTCCCGGTCTCGGGGGAGGTGACGCCCTGACTCGCGCGGCGCATGGCCTCGTACAGCGCCGCGTCCTCCGGCGGGTCCGGCAGTGGGCCGCGGGCCGGGGCCCGGAAGGACTGGATCATCCATGCCACCAGGCGGCGCCAGGCGTCCGGGGCGGCGTCGCCGGTGGCGCTGAGGACTCCGGCGTTGGCCATCAGCAGCAGCACGAGATCCCGGCTGGTGAAGTCCTCGCGCAGCTGCCCGCTGTCCTTGGCGCGGCCGATGACTTCGAGGAACCCCTGGTACGCCTCGGCGCGCCGGGCCTCCAGGGCCTGGGCGCCGGGAAAGCTCATGGTCAGGATGTCGGCGAAGCCGCGGTCGGCGGCCTGCATCGCGCAGACGTCCTGGATGTAGCCGGTGAAGCCGTTCCACGGGTCCGGGTCGGCCAGGGCCTCGGCGGTGGCCTGCGCGTACGCCTCCATGCGGTCGGTGAAGACCGCGACGACCAGGTCCTCCTTGCCGGGGAAGTGCCGGAAGAGGGTGGCGATCCCCACCCCGGCCTCCCGTGCGACCGAGGCCATCGACGCGTTCAGTCCGTCGCGCCCGAAGACCGTGCGCGCGGCGGCGATGATCCGTCCCCGGTTGCGCTCCGCGTCGCTGCGCTTGGGCGGGACTGCGGAGTCGGTGGTGCCGCCGCCGTCGGCATGCTGATCTCGGGGGTTCATGCCGATCAGACTAACAAACCGGAGTACCCTATCCGATTCCCGTGTTACAGTCGACCACGAACCGGATAGGGCTTTCCGGAAAAGAAACGGATAGACCTTTCCACCTCTACGTCCACGAAAGGCTCCCCCATGCCCACCATCGCCATCGTCGGCGCCGGCCCCCAGCTCGGTCTCGCAATCGCACGCACGTACGGCACTCACGGTTACGACGTCGCGCTGATCGCCCGCAACCGGACCAAGCTCGAAGGTCTGGCCGGTGAGCTGGCCGCCGAGGGCATCACCGCCGCGGCGTTCCCCGCCGACGTCCTCGACCGCGCCGCGCTCACCCAGGCGCTCAAGGACGCGGCCGCGCGCTTCGGCGGCATCGACGTCCTGGAGTACTCCCCGGTCGCCGGCGCCCAGACCGTCATGACCACCCCGGCCGCGACCGAGCCGGCCGACGTGCAGCACGAGATGGAGTTCCAGCTCTACGGAGCGATCGCCGCCACCCGCGCGGTGCTGCCCGCCATGCGGGAGGCCGGCGCGGGCACCCTGCTGTTCACCACCGGTGCAGGCTCCGTCGACCCCGTGCCGCAGGTCGCCAACGTCAACGCCGCCGCCGCGGCCCTGCGCAACTGGGTGATCAATCTGCACAAGGAGCTTGACGGCACCGGCGTCCAGGCGGCGCATGTCGCCATCAACGTGTCCATCGGCACGCCGGCAGTCCCCGGATTCCCGACCGCCCAGCCCGAGGAGATATCCCCGGGCTACTGGGAGCTGCACACCACCCGCCGCGACCAGGCCGAGCTCGTGTTCAGCCTCTGACCTCCACCGGCGCTCGGCCGCTCGGGTCTCGGAGCACGAGCGTGCCGCGGCGTATCGCGCCGCGGCACGCTCATCCGGGCGCCGGTCCTCCGCGTCGTCGCCGCGCTCGCGGTGCGTGCCGCCATGACGCGCGCGGACATCGCCGTCTTCCCGCTGTCCGCGTGACAGCTCTCGCCGTCCGGCTTGTATCCCGCCCCGTTCGATTCGAAGGAACCACGATGCCGAGAAATGTCGTTCGTTGAGGCGTCCCGCATGTGTCTCACCACGCAGTACGCCACATTTTCCGGTCGCGCCCGGCGGTCGGAGTACTGGTGGTACTCAGTGCTGTACGTGATGGCCACTGCCATGATCGGGTGGATCAGCTGGGCAGCGGAGGTCCCTCTGCTGAGCGTCCTCCTGGTGCTGTTCATCGTGCCCATGCTGTCCGTCTCCGTCCGCCGGTTGCACGACACAGGCAGGACCGGCTGGAGGATGCTCATCGCCTTGATCCCGGTCGTAGGCCCCGTCCTCTACCTCGTGGGCATGGCCGTGGACAGCGTTCCAGGTGCCAATCGGTACGGCCCGTCCCCCAAGGCAGACCACTGAGCGGACCCCGCATGATGTCGGGAGGGGAATCGCGATGACCCCGTCGTGCAGGAGGACGGAATCAGCCGGTCCTGCGAATGAGCGCCAGGTACATCGCGTCCGTCCCGTGCAGATGCGGCCACAGCTGTACGTCGGGCCCCTCCCCGAGCGCCGGGACGTCCGGCAGCAGCGGGCGGGCGTCGACGAGTTCGGTGTGCGGGAACTGCTTGAGGACGTCGGTGACGACGGCGCGGGTCTCGGCCAGGTGGGGCGAGCAGGTGGCGTATCCGACGACGCCACCGACCCGCACGGACTCCAGCGCCGTCCGCAACAGACCGCGCTGCAGCGGCCCGAACCCCTCGAGGTCCTCCGGCCGGCGGCGCCACCGCGCCTCGGGGCGTCGCCGCAGGGCGCCGAGGCCGGTGCAGGGCACGTCCATCAGGACGCGGTCGAAGCTGCCGGGCCGCCACGGCGGACGGGTCCCGTCGGCGGCGATCACCTGGTACGGCCCGGGGTTGCCGTCGAGCGCCTTGGCGACGAGCCCGGCCCGGTGCGGCTGCTTCTCGGAGGCGAGCAGCACGGCCCCGCGCTCGGCGGCGAGCGCGGCGAGCAGCGCCGCCTTGCCGCCGGGTCCGGCGCACCCGTCGAGCCACTTCCGGTCCGGCCCCTCCAGGGGCGCGTCGGCCAGTGCCAGCGCGACGAGCTGACTGCCCTCGTCCTGCACGCCGGCCCGCCCGTCCCGCACGGCCTCGATCGCGCCGGGCTCACCGCCCTCGGTGAGCCGCACGGCGTACGGTGACCAGCGGCCCGGTACGGCGGCCTCCTCCCGGAGCAGTTCCTCGGTCGTGGCCCGCCCGGGCCGGGCGACGAGGGTCACCTCGGGCCGCTCGTTGTCGGCCTCCAGCAGATCCTCGATCCCGGCCCGCCCGCCGCCCAGCGAGTCCCAGAGAGCGGAGACGACCCAGCGCGGATGCGAGTGGACGACGGCGAGATGGTCCTCGGGATCGTCCTCGTAGGAGGGCGCGACGAGCTCCAGCCAGCCGTCGAGATCGTGCTGCGCGACCTTCCGCAGCACGGCGTTGACGAACTTGGCCCGCCCGTCGCCCAGTACGACCCGGGCCAGCTCGACGGACGCGGACACGGCGGCGTGCGTCGGGATCCGCGTTCCGAGCAGCTGGTGCACACCCAGGCTCAGCACGTCCAGCACCGGCGGATCGACGTCCTTCAGCGGCCGGTCGACACAGGCGGCGATGACGGCGTCGTACGTCCCCTGCCACCGCAGCGTCCCGTACACCAACTCGGTGGCGAGGGCCGCGTCCCGCCCGTCGAACTTCTCGGGGCCCTCCTTCTCCCGCGCCTTGCGCAGCAGCGGCGGCAGCACGAGATTGGCGTACGCGTCCCGCTCGTCCACGGCGCGCAGCGCCTCGAAGGCGAGCATGCGGACGGGGTCCTTCTGGGGCCGACGGTAGGGCTTACGGGGTCGACGGGAGGTGTCGCTCACGAAAAAGGTGCTCCGGATTGCTGGATGAGATGTGCACCCAGCGTACGTCGCACCGCGGGCCCCTGTGCGAGGTGGTGAGAGGTGCGAGGCGGTCAGACGTGCGAGGCGGTCAGACCCCGAGCCGCTCGCCGTCCGCGATCCTGACCCCGCGCGCCCAGTCCGCCGCCCGCATGGGCTTCTTGCCCTGCGCCTGCACCCACAGCAGCTCGACGGCGTACGAGCCGGTGCCGACGTGGACGCTGTTCTTGCCGACGGCGAGCGTGCCGGGTGCGAGGTCGTCGCGCTCCGGAACCGGCTTGACCTGGATGAGCTTGAGCCGCTCGCCCCGGAAGACGGTCCAGGCGCCCGGAGCGGGCGTGCACCCGCGCACCACCCGGTCGACGCGCAGGGCGGGGGCGGCCCAGTCGACGTGGGCGTCCTCGACGGTGATCTTCGGAGCGAGGGTGATGCCCTCGGCCGGCTGCGGTACGGCCTTCAGCGTGCCGTCCTCGATCCCGTCCATGGTTGCCGCGAGCAGCCCGGCACCGGCGAAGGCGAGCCGGGTCAGCAGGTCACCGCTGGTGTCGGTGGGCCGGACCGTCTCGGTCAGCGTGCCGTACACGGGCCCGGAGTCGAGGCCCTCCTCGATGAGGAAGGTGGAGGCTCCCGTGATCTCGTCCCCCGCCATCACGGCGTGCTGCACGGGCGCGGCACCGCGCCAGGCGGGCAGCAGCGAGAAGTGCAGGTTGACCCAGCCGTGGGCGGGCACGTCGAGGGCGACCCTCGGCAGCAGGGCGCCGTAGGCGACGACGGGACAGCAGTCGGGCGCGATCTCGCGCAGGCGCTCCAGGAACTCCGGATCCCGCGGCTTGGCCGGCTTCAACACCTCGATGCCCGCCTCCTCCGCCCGCTCGGCGACCGGCGAGGCCACGAGCCTCCGTCCCCGGCCGGCCGGCGCGTCGGGCCGCGTCACCACAGCGGCCACCTCATGCCGCCCCGACTCGATCAACGCGTCCAGAGCGGGAACGGCAACCTCAGGAGTACCGGCGAAGACAAGCTTCATGGGCGAGCGGAACCTCTCGGACGGGACGGGTGGGACGGGCGGGGTGGATCGACGTACAAGTCTATGGCGACGGGAAACGGGCGGTGCGCAGGCGGGAGACACCCCCAAGGGGGCGTACGCATATGCCCATACGCCCCCACAGCGTGACCAGCGGCGCACATCCGCGTTGTCAAAACAGAGTTGACCACCACGGGCCGCCTTCGCCGCCCGACCCTTTCTCTGCAACGCCGGTTCGAGAGGCTTGTTCATGGCCGACCACGCAACCCACGACGCCCAGGCCCGGGCCAGCCTGCACTTGCTGGTGCGGGACATCGAGCGGGTCCGCCGACAGGTGGACGCGCTGCGCACCCTCACCGCCCAACTGGGCAACGTCTACCGCCCGCGCCGCTCCGGCCCCTCCACGGGCTTCGTCGTCTACGGACGCGCTCCCGCCCCGACGGTCCGTCTCGCCCAGGAACTGCGGGACAGTGTCGAGACCCTGGTCACGGCCGCGGTCGACTTCGACCGCTCGCTCGGCTTCTCGTGGGACGCCGTGGGCTCCGCCCTCGGCGTCACCAAGCAGGCGGTCCACCGCCGCTACGGCGCCCGCCGCGCCGCGGCCCAGGCCGCCGCCGAGGCCGAGCGCGCGACGGAGCCGTCGGGCACCCGCACGGTCAGTGTGGGCACCGGCATCCCGGCGCCCACGGTTCCCGCGGCCCGCACCATGCCGACCCAGCCGACGGCGGGCAGCCCGTCCCTGCGCGAAGAGGCCAGGCCCACCGCCTTCCCCGGCCCCCGCAACGGCTGACCCACCCCACCCGCTCCGCCCTCCCGGCAGCCCCGGGAGGGCGGACGCGTTGGGGCCCCACCGCACCGAGGGCCCAACCGGCCGGCACCACCCGAGGCCCCCGCGCGCACGGCGAACCCCGCCCTCCCCCGGCGCCAACGGCACCACGGCCGGCACCGTCCGAGGAGCCCGCCCCGCTGCACACCGCCCTCCCCCACACCCCGACAACACGACCCCTCACCCGATATCAGCCGGATCCATCCGCACCCACACCCGCGCCCCGGCCTCTCCCCCACCGCCGCCTCCGCCCCGCGCCATGCGAGCCGCCTGCGCGGCCTTCAGCGCGGAGGCGAGGGCCGCACCCCTGCCGGGTGGTACGCGGACCAGTGCCCGCTCCCAGTGCTCGCCGGGAGGCGGCCCCCCCGGTCGCCTCGGCCGCCCCGCCATGGTGACGGGCAACGGCACCGGCCCCAGGACCTCGGCCTCCGACGGCAGTTCGACCGCGCCCAGGAACTCGGCCACGGCCTCCGCCGTCCCCGACACGGCCGCCATCCGCGAGACCGGCGGGAACCCCAGCTCGGCCCGCTCGGCGAGCTCCCGCACCGCATGACCGACGGGGTCCCACCGCACCAGCGCCTGCACGGGCCGCAACGTCGGCTCCGCGACGACGACCACCGTCCCGCCGTCCCCCTGCGGCCGTACGAGCGCGGCGGCGGCGATCCACCGGCGCAGCGCGTCCTCCCCGGCCCGCAGATCGGGCCGCCCGAGCATGGCCCACCCGTCCAGCAGCAGCGCCGCCGCGTACCCGCCCTCGGCAACGGGCTCGGCCCCCGGTGTGCTCACGACCAGCGAGGGCGCCCCCGGCACGGTGTCCAGCACATGCTCGCGCCCCGACGTCCGCACCGGAACGGCCGGAAACGCCCGCCCCAGTTCCTCGGCGGTGCGCCGCGCCCCCACGACCTGGGCCCGCAGCCGGAAGGACCCGCACTCGGGACAATGCCAGCCGCTCTCCTCACGCCCGCACCACCCACACCACAGACCACCAGCGCCCACGCCCCCCTCACGCGCCTCCAACGGCCCGGAGCAGTGCCGACACCGGGCCGGCGCCCGGCACTGCGCACAGGCCATCCGCGGCACATAGCCCCGCCGGGGCACCTGCACGAGCACCGGGCCGTTGCGCAACCCGTCCCTGACCGCCTGCCAGGCGAGGGTCGGCAACCGGGCGGCCCGGGCGGCTTCGTCCCGCGCGAGATCCTGGTCCCCCACGGTCCGTACGAGCGGTGCCACGCGCCGCACCTGCTCCCGCGCGGCGACCAACGGCCGGGCCCACCCGCTCTCCACGAGCTGGGCGGCCTCCACCGTGCAGCTCCAACTCCCCAACAGGAAGGCACACTTGTCCTGGGCGGCCCGAAGCAGCAGCACCTCTCGCGCATGCGGCTGCGGCGCGTGCTGCTCACTGTGGCTGTCGTCCCCGTCGTCCCAGAGCACGACGAGTCCGAGGTCCCGTACCGGGGCGAACATGGCCGCCCGCGTCCCCACGACGGCCCGAACGGACCCGCGCCGCACGGCGAGCCACTCCCGGTACCGCTTCTCCGGCCCGGCGTCGGCGGTCAGCAGCGCATGCCGCCCCTCACCCAGCAGGGACGACAACGCGGTGTCGACCCGTGCGGCGGCCCGCCCGTCCGGCACCACGACGAGCGCCCCTCGCCCGGAGGCCAGGGTGGCCACGACGGCCCGCGCGATCTCCTCGCTCCACTCGGGCCCGGGCAACGCGTTCCACACGGCCCGCGGGGCGCTCCCGCCGGCCAGCGCCTCGAGAAACGTGCCCCCACGCTCGTACCGCACCCAGGGCCCCGCCTCCGGCGCACCCGGCGGCGGCAACGGCGCGGGTGAGGGCCGCTGCTCGGCCCGCGCGCTGCGCGGCGGCACGGCGAGCTGCAACACGTCGGCCAGGCTCCCCGCGTACCGATCGGCGACGGCCCGGGCGAGCCCCAGCAGCTCCGGGCTCAGTACGGGCTCGGGCGAGACGACCTGGGCGAGCGCGGCCAGCGGCCCTGAGTAGTCCGACTCGGCGAGCCGCTCGACGAGGAACCCGTCGATGAGTCCCCCGCCCTCACGCCGCCCGTCCCTCACCCGGTGCCGCCCGGCTCCGAACCGCACCCGCACCCGCACCCCGGGCTGCGCCTCGGCGTCCAGCTCCTCCGGGACGGCGTAGTCGAAGTACCGGTCGAGATGCAGCACGCCCTTGTCGACCAGCACCCTTGCGACAGGCAACTCCTTCGCCAACGCGGCCCCCCGCCACGTCCGTGGCTTCGCCCGCGGCGCCTTCGCCTTCCGCACACTCTCCCGAATGAACGCGAGCTGCTCCGGCGGCGCGCCCTCCCCGGCCCCGCCGCCGCCCCCCTGCCCGTTCTCGCTGCTCACGCTTGCATTCTTACCAAACTCCACTGACAACGAAGGGCGCCCGAAGGCGCCCCTGGGTCGATCAGCACCGAGGCCCGGCCTCCAGAAGGAGAACCGGGCCCCGTGAGACATCGCGCCGGACTTACATCCCCGCGGCCTCACGCAGCGCGTCCACGCGGTCCGTGCGCTCCCAGGTGAACTCGGGGAGCTCACGGCCGAAGTGGCCGTACGCGGCGGTCTGGGCGTAGATCGGGCGGAGGAGGTCGAGGTCGCGGATGATGGCGGCCGGGCGGAGGTCGAAGACCTCGTCGATCGCCTTCTCGATCTTCTCGGTGTCGATCTTGGCGGTGCCGAAGGTCTCGACGAACAGACCGACCGGCTCGGCCTTGCCGATCGCGTAGGCGACCTGGACCTCGCAGCGGGAGGCAAGGCCCGCGGCGACGACGTTCTTCGCGACCCAGCGCATCGCGTAGGCGGCGCTGCGGTCCACCTTGGACGGGTCCTTGCCGGAGAAGGCGCCGCCACCGTGCCGGGCGAAGCCGCCGTAGGTGTCGATGATGATCTTGCGGCCGGTCAGGCCCGCGTCACCCATCGGGCCGCCGATCTCGAAGCGGCCGGTCGGGTTGACCAGGAGGCGGTAGTTCTCGGTGTCCAGCTTGATGCCCTCGTCCAGGAGCGCCTTCAGCTCCGGCTCCACGACGAACTCGCGGATGTCGGGCGCCAGGAGGGAGTCCAGGTCGATGTCGGAGGCGTGCTGGGAGGAGACGACGACCGTGTCCAGGCGGACCGCCTTGTCGCCGTCGTACTCGATGGTGACCTGCGTCTTGCCGTCGGGGCGCAGGTAGGGGATCGTGCCGTTCTTGCGGACGTCCGAGAGGCGCTTCGACAGGCGGTGCGCCAGGAAGATCGGCAGCGGCATCAGCGTGGGCGTCTCGTCCGACGCGTAGCCGAACATCAGGCCCTGGTCGCCGGCGCCCTGGCGGTCCAGCTCGTCCTCGTCGCCCTCGACGCGGGACTCGTACGCCGTGTCGACACCCTGCGCGATGTCCGGCGACTGCGCGCCGATGGACACCGACACGCCGCAGGAGGCGCCGTCGAAGCCCTTCTTGGAGGAGTCGTAGCCGATCTCGAGGATCTTGTCCCGCACGAGCTGGGGGATCGGGGCGTAGGCCTTGGTGGTGACCTCTCCGGCCACGTGCACCAGACCGGTCGTGATCAGGGTCTCGACCGCGACCCGGGAGGTCGGGTCCTCGCGCAGAAGCGCGTCGAGAATGGTGTCACTGATCTGGTCAGCGATCTTGTCGGGGTGACCCTCGGTCACGGACTCCGAAGTGAACAGGCGACGGGACACAATGCTCCCTGGGGTTGCAGCGGCTGCTGGCTGATCATGGGCGGACGGGACGGGAGCTGCGCCCGTCGTCGTCCGCGAACAGTTTATCGGTCGAGTTCGGCCAGAGGCCTCCCTGTCTCGTCTCTCGGAAGTGCTGTGACCTGCGGCACAGGCATTCTGCCCAATGGCAAGCGTCCTTGGCCAGGGGCGCCACGCCCGAATATAGGGGTTCGGGTGAGCCGCGAAACGGGTGAAACCGTCAGCTCAGGCGTCCCACCACAAGATCCCACACCGCGTCGGCCAGGTTCTCCTTGGGGCCGTACGGTACGGCGGTCTCGCTGCCGTCGGCGCCCAGGACGACCGCCTCGTTCTCCTCGGAGCCGAAGGTCTTGCGCTCGCCCACCTCGTTCACCACGAGCAGATCGCAGCCCTTGCGTGCCAGCTTCGCCCGGCCGTTGGACAGGACGTCGTCGGTCTCGGCGGCGAAGCCGACGACCACCTGTCCGAGGCGGGGGCGGTCGGCCGAGATCTCCGCGAGGATGTCCGGATTCCGTACGAGGACGACGGGATCCGGGTCCTTGCCGTCCTTCTTCTTGATCTTCCCGGCCGCATAGGTCTGCGGGCGGAAGTCGGCGACCGCCGCGGCCATGACGACGGCGTCGGCGTCCGCGGCCGCCTTGAGCACCGCCTCGCGCAGCTGTACGGCCGTGCCGACCGGCACGACGTCCACGCCCGCCGGGTCCGGCAGGTTCGCGTTGGCGGCGATCAGCGTGACGCGGGCGCCCCGCGCGGCGGCCGTACGGGCGAGGGCGTAGCCCTGCTTGCCGGAGGAGCGGTTGCCGAGGAAGCGGACGGGGTCGAGGGGTTCGCGGGTGCCACCGGCGCTGACGACGACGTGTCGCCCGGCGAGGTCCGGCTCGCCCGCGCCGCGGACGAGTACTCGGCGGCAGACCTCGAAGATCTCGGCGGGGTCGGGGAGCCGGCCCTTGCCGGTGTCGACGCCGGTGAGGCGGCCGACGGCCGGCTCGATGACGACGGCGCCCCGGCGGCGCAGCGTCGCCACGTTCTCCTGGGTGGCCGGGTGCTCCCACATCTCGGTGTGCATGGCGGGGGCGAAGACGACCGGGCAGCGGGCGGTGAGCAGGGTGTTGGTGAGGAGGTCGTCGGCGAGGCCGTGGGCCGCCTTGGCGAGCATGTCGGCGGTGGCGGGGGCGACGACGACGAGGTCGGCGTGCTGGCCGATGCGGACGTGCGGGACCTCGTGGACGTCGTCCCACACCTCGGTCGAGACCGGGTGCCCGGAGAGCGCGGACCAGGTGGCGGCGCCGACGAAGTGCAGGGCGGAGGCGGTGGGCACGACCCGTACGTCATGGCCGGACTCCGTGAGCCTTCTCAGCAGCTCACAGGCCTTGTAGGCGGCGATGCCGCCGCTGACCCCCAGAACGACCTTGGGCTTGTCCACCGTCTCTCCCCGGCTCGGCAACGTACGGGTCCATCTCACACCACAGGCCCGGCAGTGGCACTGCCGGGCCTGTGGATAAGTCACACGCGGTCTGAAAGTACTACTGCGCGGGGCCTTCGACGGCCTCGGACGTCAGCAGACCCGCGTTGATCTCGCGCAGGGCGATCGAGAGCGGCTTCTCGTGCACGTGCGTGTCGACGAGCGGACCGACGTACTCGAGGAGGCCCTCGCCGAGCTGCGAGTAGTACGCGTTGATCTGGCGGGCCCGCTTGGCCGCGTAGATCACGAGGCTGTACTTCGAGTCGGTGGCCTCGAGGAGCTCGTCGATCGGCGGGTTGATGATGCCCTCGGGCGCGGAGATGGAAGAGGACACGCTCTACCTTCCGATGGATGGGAAAGAACAGTGCAGTGTGACCTTCACGATCACACGACATCCATCAAGGCTAGCAGCTCGCGCGCCACATCCTCGACAGAGGTGTTGACCAGGGTCTCGTCGAACTCGGGCTCGGCCGCCAGCTCGACCTTGGCCGCCTCCAGACGACGCTCGATCACCTCGGGCGGCTCGGTGCCCCGTCCGGTGAGCCGGCGCACCAGCTCCTCCCAGGAGGGCGGGGCCAGGAACACCAGCTGGGCCTCGGGCATCGTCTCGCGAACCTGACGAGCACCCTGGAGGTCGATCTCCAGCAGGACGGGTTCCCCCGCCTCCAGCCGCTCCAGCACGGCCCCGCGCGGCGTGCCGTAGCGGTTGCCGGCGAACTCGGCCCACTCCAGCAGCTCACCGTTGGCGATCAGCTTGTCCATCTCGTCGTCGGTGACGAAGAAGTAGTGGACTCCGTGCTTCTCACCGGGGCGTGGCTTACGGGTCGTCGCCGACACCGAGAGCCAGACCTCGGGATGCTTCTTGCGCATATGAGCGACGACCGTGCTCTTGCCGACCCCCGAAGGGCCGGAGAGCACGGTCAGCCGCGGACGTACGCCCGGGGGCTCGGGGGTCGTCCCCCGGAATGTTGCAGCCATACAGCGATTATTCCAGCAATCCCGGAGTACCCGGGACTCCCTACCGGGTGGTCCCCGGGATCAGGAGCCGGTGCTGCCGAACTCACGCTCCAGGGAGGCGATCTGGTTGGAACCGAGGCCGCGCACACGGCGGCTCTCGGAGATACCGAGTCGCTCCATGATCTGCTTGGCGCGGACCTTGCCCACGCCCGGCAGGGACTCCAGGAGGGCGGAGACCTTCATCTTGCCGATGACGTCGTTCTCCTGGCCCTGCTTGATGACCTCGTGAAGAGAGGCGCCGGAGTGCTTCAGTCGATTCTTGACCTCGGCCCGCTCCCGGCGAGCCGCGGCGGCCTTTTCGAGCGCGGCTGCGCGCTGTTCGGGGGTAAGGGGCGGAAGAGCCACGCCTACGTCACCTCGGATGTCGAACTGTCGGATACGGACCGGTGAGGAACCTAGTCGCCCCTCACCTGGGGAGCTACGAGCAACACGCTCTGCCCGTTCTCCCCCACTACCTCATGGGTGCGGGTGGTGCCCCCACTCGTCGGAGACTAGCGGGCAAGTCCGCCGGAGTCAGCGAGAACAGCGGAAAAGTCCTGGTCAGCCTCTGGCAGGACAGGATATTTCAGACATACTGCCCCGGATTTGAGAATGTATCCAGCCTCAAGTCGGCCCCGAGGCCCCGCGACGACACCCGCCCGGGGCCTCGAACAAGCATCCAGGGACCCTCAGCCGGCCGCCACCGCGGCCCGGATCTCCTCCGCGAAACGTCCCGCGGCGTCACGCAGCGCGACCGCGTCGGGACCGTGGCGCAACACACCCCGGCTGACGTTCGGCACGACATTGCGCACGGCCGCGCCGAACACGCCGGGGAGATCCGCCGGCGTCGCCCCCTGTGCGCCGATGCCGGGGGCGAGGAGCGGGCCGTTGATGTCGAGGTCGTACGACGACAGGTCACCGAGCGTGGCACCGACGACCGCGCCGAAGGAGCCCAGGGGCTCCTCCCCCGCGTTCTCGGCAGCCAGGTGGGCCAGCATCGTCGCGCCGACGTCACGGCCGTCCGCCCGCACCGCGTGCTGGACCTCGCCACCCTCCGGGTTGGAGGTCAGCGCCAGCACGAACAGGCCGGCGCCGCTCTCGCGCGCCAGCGCGACGGCGGGGCCCAGCGAGCCGTAGCCGAGGTACGGCGAGACGGTGAGGGCGTCCGAGAACAGCGGAGCGTCCTTGTGCAGGAAGGACTCGGCGTACGCGGCCATGGTGGAGCCGATGTCGCCGCGCTTGGCGTCCATCACGACCAGGGCGCCGGCCGCTCGGGCCTCCTGGACCGACTTCTCCAGTACCGCGACGCCGCGCGAGCCGAAGCGCTCGAAGAACGCACTCTGCGGCTTCAGCACGGCCACGCGGTCGGCCATGGCCTCGACGACGGTGCGGCTGAACCGCTCCAGGCCCGTGACGTCGTCGTTCAGGCCCCACTCGGCGAGGAGGGAGGCGTGCGGGTCGATGCCGACACACAGCGGACCGCGCTCGTCCATCGCTCGGCGCAGCCGGGCACCGAAGGGTTCTCCAGAGAAATTCTGCGGCCCGAAGGGCCCCGTTGAGGGGCGGTGGTCGGGTGACGGGTGGGCGGTCATGCGGCCTTCCCCGCCTTCCGGACGTCCGCGCCGACCGCGTCGGCGAGGGTGGCGTACGGGCTCGTGCGCAGGCGTGCGGCGAGCCCCTTGTGGACGGAGCGGCCCCAGAAGGGCCCCTCGTAGATGAAGGCGCTGTATCCCTGTACCAGCGTGGCGCCCGCCAGGATGCGCTGCCAGGCGTCCTCGGCGTTCTCGATGCCGCCGACGCCGACGAGGGTGATCCGGTCGCCCACGCGCGCGTAGAGGCGGCGCAGCACCTCCAGGGAGCGCGCCTTGAGCGGAGCTCCCGAGAGCCCTCCGACCTCCTTCACCACCGAGGGTTCGGTTTTCAAACCGAGTCCCTCGCGCGCGATGGTGGTGTTCGTGGCGATGATCCCGTCCAGGCCCAGCTCCACCGCCAGGTCGGCGACGGCGTCCACGTCCTCGTCGGCGAGGTCCGGGGCGATCTTCACCAGCAGCGGCACCCGCCGGGACGCCACCGTACGGTCGGCGGCCTCCCGGACGGCGCTCAGCAGTGGCCGCAGCGCCTCCGTGGCCTGGAGGTTGCGCAGACCCGGCGTGTTCGGCGACGACACGTTCACGACCAGGTAGTCCGCGTACGGTGCGAGCCGCTCGGCCGACTTCACGTAGTCGCCGACGGCCTCCTCCTCGGGTACGACCTTGGTCTTGCCGATGTTGACGCCCACGACGGTCTTGAAGACGGGCGTACGGGAGGCCAGGCGGGCGGCGACGGCCAGCGAGCCCTCGTTGTTGAAGCCCATGCGGTTGATCAGGGCCCGGTCCTTCACGAGCCGGAACAGCCGCTTCTTGGGGTTGCCCGGCTGGGGCTCCCCGGTGACCGTGCCGATCTCGACGTGGTCGAAGCCCAGCATCGACATGCCGTCGACGGCGACCGCGTTCTTGTCGAAGCCGGCGGCGAGCCCGAAGGGGCCGTGCATGCGCAGACCGAAGGCCTCGGTGCGCAGCTCCTTGTAGCGGGGCGCCAACACGGCCGCCACGAAGGTGCGCAGCACGGGAACACGAGCGGCCAGGCGGATCCAGCGGAAGGCCAGGTGGTGGGCTTGCTCGGGATCCATGCGCTGGAAGATGAGACGGAAGAAGATCGTGTACATGGTGTCCTCGTGAAGAGGGGGACACCGTTTCCGGTGTCCCCCTCGTGGGCTGCTAGTCGCGGGCCGCGGTCAGGTGTTCCGCGTGTTCCTGGAGCGAACGGACGCCCACGTCCCCGTGGTTGAGGGCGTCGATGCCCTGGACGGCGGCGGCGAGCGCCTGGACCGTCGTCAGACACGGCACGGACCGCGCCACTGCCGCCGTACGGATCTCGTAGCCGTCGAGACGGCCGCCGGTGCCGTACGGGGTGTTGACGATGAGGTCGACCTCGCCGTCGTGAATGAGCTGGACGATGGTCTTCTCGCCGTTCGGTCCGGTGCCCTCGAACTGCTTGCGCACCACGGTGGCCTTGATGCCGTTGCGCTTGAGGACCTCGGCGGTGCCGGCGGTGGCGAGCAGCTCGAAGCCGTGGGCGACGAGCTCGCGCGCCGGGAAGATCATCGAGCGCTTGTCGCGGTTGGCGACCGAGATGAACGCGCGGCCCTTGGTGGGCAGCGGCCCGTAGGCGCCCGCCTGCGACTTGGCGTAGGCGGTGCCGAAGACGGAGTCGATGCCCATGACCTCGCCGGTGGAGCGCATCTCCGGGCCGAGGACGGTGTCGACGCCGCGGCCGGAGGTGTCCCGGAAGCGGGTCCACGGCATCACGGCCTCCTTGACGGAGATCGGCGCGTCCAGCGGCAGTTCACCGCCGTCGCCGGTCGCCGGGAGGAGCCCCTCGGCGCGCAGTTCGGCGACGGTCGCGCCCAGCGAGATCCGGGCGGCGGCCTTCGCCAGCGGCACCGCGGTCGCCTTCGAGGTGAAGGGAACGGTGCGCGACGCGCGCGGGTTGGCCTCCAGGACGTAGAGGATGTCGCCGGCCATCGCGAACTGGATGTTGATCAGGCCGCGGACGCCGACGCCCTTGGCGATGGCCTCGGTCGAGGCGCGCAGGCGCTTGATGTCGAAGCCGCCGAGGGTGATCGGGGGCAGGGCGCACGCCGAGTCGCCGGAGTGGATGCCGGCCTCCTCGATGTGCTCCATGACGCCGCCGAGGTAGAGCTCCTGGCCGTCGTACAGCGCGTCGACGTCGATCTCGATCGCGTCGTCGAGGAAGCGGTCGACGAGGACCGGCCGGGAGGGGCTGATCTCCGTCGACTCGGCGATGTACGACGACAGGCGGGTCTCGTCGTAGACGATCTCCATGCCGCGGCCGCCGAGGACGTAGGAGGGCCGTACGAGGACCGGGTAGCCGATCTCGTCGGCGATGGTCTTGGCCTCGGCGAAGGTGGTGGCGGTGCCGTGCTTGGGGGCCGGCAGGCCGGCCTCGGCGAGGACGCGGCCGAAGGCGCCCCGGTCCTCGGCCGCGTGGATGGCCTCGGGCGGGGTGCCGACGACGGGCACGCCGTTGTCCTTGAGGGCCTGTGCCAGGCCCAGCGGGGTCTGGCCGCCGAGCTGCACGACGACACCGGCGATGGGGCCGGCCTGCGCCTCCGCGTGGACGATCTCCAGCACGTCCTCGAGCGTCAGCGGCTCGAAGTACAGGCGGTCGGAGGTGTCGTAGTCGGTGGAGACGGTCTCCGGGTTGCAGTTGACCATCACGGTCTCGTAGCCCGCGTCGCTGAGCGCGAAGGAGGCGTGGACGCAGGAGTAGTCGAACTCGATGCCCTGGCCGATGCGGTTGGGGCCGGAGCCCAGGATGATGACCGCGGGCTTCTCGCGGGGCGCGACCTCGTTCTCCTCGTCGTAGGAGGAGTAGAAGTACGGCGTCTTCGCGGCGAACTCGGCGGCGCACGTGTCGACCGTCTTGTAGACCGGGCGGACGCCCAGCGCGTGCCGCACCTCGCGGACGACGTCCTCGCGCAGGTCGCGGATCTCGGCGATCTGCTGGTCGGAGAAGCCGTGCCGCTTGGCCTCGGCCAGCAGCTCGACGTCCAGGCGGTCGGCGGTGGCCAGTTCGTCGGCGATCTCCTTGATGAGGAAGAGCTGGTCGACGAACCAGGGGTCGATCTTCGTGAACTCGAAGACCTCCTCGGGCGTGGCGCCCGCGCGGATGGCCTGCATGACGGTGTTGATCCGGCCGTCCGTGGGCCGGACGGCCTCGCGCAGCAGGGCGTCCTTGTCGCCGGGCTCGCCGACGAACGTGAACTGGCTGCCCTTCTTCTCCAGCGAGCGCAGCGCCTTCTGGAAGGCCTCGGTGAAGTTCCGGCCGATCGCCATGGCCTCGCCGACCGACTTCATGGTGGTGGTGAGGGTGGAGTCCGCCGAGGGGAACTTCTCGAAGGCGAACCGCGGGGCCTTGACCACGACGTAGTCGAGGGTCGGTTCGAAGGAGGCCGGGGTCTCCTGCGTGATGTCGTTGGGGATCTCGTCGAGGGTGTAGCCGACGGCGAGCTTGGCCGCGATCTTGGCGATCGGGAAGCCGGTCGCCTTGGAGGCCAGCGCCGACGACCGCGACACGCGCGGGTTCATCTCGATGACGATCACTCGACCGTCCTCGGGGTTCACCGCGAACTGGATGTTGCAGCCGCCGGTGTCGACGCCGACCTCGCGGATCACGGCGATGCCGATGTCACGCAGGATCTGGTACTCGCGATCGGTCAGCGTCATCGCCGGGGCGACGGTGATCGAGTCGCCGGTGTGCACGCCCATGGGGTCGAAGTTCTCGATGGAGCAGACGACCACGACGTTGTCGTGCTTGTCGCGCATCAGCTCCAGCTCGTACTCCTTCCAGCCGAGGATGGACTCCTCCAGGAGCACCTCGGTGGTCGGGGAGAGCGTGAGGCCCTGGCCGGCGATGCGGCGCAGTTCCTCCTCGTCGTGGGCGAAGCCGGAGCCGGCGCCGCCCATGGTGAAGGACGGGCGGACGACGACGGGGTAGCCGCCGAGTTCCTCGACGCCCCGGAGGACGTCGTCCATGGAGTGGCAGATGACCGAGCGGGCGGACTCGCCGTGCCCGATCTTCGCCTTGACCGCCTCGACCACCAGCTTGAACTGGTCGCGGTCCTCGCCCTTGTGGATGGCCTCCACGTTGGCACCGATCAGCTCGACGCCGTACTTCGCCAGGACACCGTTCTCGTCCAGCGAGATCGCGGTGTTGAGGGCCGTCTGACCGCCCAGGGTGGGCAGCAGGGCGTCGGGGCGCTCCTTGGCGATGATCTTCTCGACGAACTCCGGGGTGATCGGCTCGACGTAGGTGGCGTCGGCGATCTCCGGGTCGGTCATGATCGTCGCCGGGTTGGAGTTCACGAGGATGACCCGGAGGCCCTCGGACTTCAGCACACGGCACGCCTGGGTGCCGGAGTAGTCGAACTCGGCGGCCTGGCCGATGACGATCGGGCCGGAGCCGATGACCAGGACGGACTGGATATCGGTGCGCTTAGGCACGCTGGCCCTCCATCAGAACTGTGTTCATCAAAGACGTGAAGCGGTCGAACAGGTAGGCGGCATCGTGCGGACCGGCGGCCGCTTCGGGGTGGTACTGGACGGAGAAGGCCGGCTGGTCCAGCATCTGGAGCCCCTCCACGACGTTGTCGTTCAGGCAGACGTGCGACACCTCGACGCGCCCGAACCTGGTCTCGCTGACCTTGTCGAGCGGTGCGTCCACGGCGAAGCCGTGGTTGTGGGCGGTGACCTCCACCTTGCCGGTCGTACGGTCCTGGACCGGCTGGTTGATGCCGCGGTGGCCGTACTTCAGCTTGTAGGTGCCGAAGCCGAGGGCGCGGCCCAGGATCTGGTTGCCGAAGCAGATGCCGAACAGGGGCGTCCTGCGCTCCAGCACCTCGGTCATCAGCGCGACCGGGCCCTCGGCGGTGGCCGGGTCGCCGGGGCCGTTGGAGAAGAACACGCCGTCGGGGTTCACGGCGTACACCTCCTCCGCCGTGGCCGTCGCGGGCAGGACGTGCACCTCGATGCCGCGCTCGGCCATGCGGTGCGGGGTCATGCCCTTGATGCCGAGGTCGATGGCGGCGACGGTGAACCGCTTCTCGCCGACCGCGGGGACGACGTACGCCTCCTGGGTGGCGACCTCCTCGTAGAGGCTCGCGCCCTTCATGTGCGGCTGGGCCTGCACGCGCGCGAGGAGCTCGGTTTCCGGGGCGATGGCCTCGCCCGAGAAGATGCCGGCCCGCATGGAGCCGCGCTCGCGCAGGTGGCGGGTGAGCGCGCGGGTGTCGATGCCGGAGATGCCGACGATGTTCTGCGCGACCAGTTCGTCGTCGAGGGAGCGCTTGGCGCGCCAGTTGGAGGGCACGCGCGCGGGGTCGCGGACGACGTAGCCGGAGACCCAGATGCGGCGGGACTCGTCGTCCTCGTCGTTCCAGCCGGTGTTGCCGATCTGCGGGGCGGTGGCGACGACGATCTGGCGGTCGTACGACGGGTCGGTCAGGGTCTCCTGGTAGCCGGTCATTCCGGTGGAGAACACCGCTTCGCCGAAGGTCTCCCCCACGGCCCCGTAGGCGCGGCCGCGGAAGGTCCGGCCGTCCTCCAGGACGAGTACAGCGGGGACCTTCTCGGTTCCCCTGGTGGAGGTCGTCATCGTGCGCCTTCCGTTTCCGTCTGAGTTTCCGTCTTTTTGATCATGGAGTTGATGGCCTCGACCCACTCGGTGTGCTCGGCCGCGTGGTCCGAGCGGAAGCCCGAGTCGATCAGCCGGTCGCCGTGCGCCCAGGTCACCAGGAGCAGACCGCCCTCGGTGAGGACCTTGCCGGCGATGCCCTTGCCGAGCACGGCCTCACGCAGCGCGTCGGCCGGGATGAAGAAGTCGGTCGCCCCGGGGCGTACGACGTCCAGGCCGGCGTCCGTCAGGGTGAGCTCGGCGCGGCTGCGGGTGCCGAGGCCGTGGGCGACGATGCGGTCCAGCCACTGACCGGCGGTGGTGGAGCCGTGATAGCGGCCGCTCATCGTGAGCTTCGCCTCACCCGGCTCGTCCGGCGCGGTCGGCAGTTCGGGAAGGTCGCCCTGGAGCGTGCCGCGCCACTTCCAGCCCTCGCGCATCAGCCAGTAGACCAGCGCGACGAAGAGGCCGAGACCGACCACCCAGCCGATCCGCGCGGCCCAGTCGGTCACTTCGGCCGATTTCTGATCGGCCGCGAGCAGTAGTGCAGCAGATGTCACGTCAGCTTCCCGTCGACGAGCGTGGCCTTGCCCCGCAGCCAGGTGTGCGTGACACGGCCCGGCAGCTCGCGCCCCTCGTACGGGGTGTTGCGGCTGCGCGAGGCGAAGCCCGCGGGGTCCACCTGCCCACGGTATGCCGTGTCGACGAGCGTGAGGTTGGCGGGCTCACCTGCCGAGACGGGACGCCCATGACCCTTGGCCTGCCCGATCCGGGCGGGCGTGAAGGACATGCGGTCGGCGACCCCGGCCCAGTCGAGGAGGCCGGTACTGACCATCGTCTCCTGGACCACCGACAGCGCGGTCTCCAGGCCGACCATGCCCATGGCGGCGGCGGCCCACTCGCAGTCCTTGTCCTCGTGCGGGTGCGGGGCGTGGTCGGTGGCGACGATGTCGATCGTGCCGTCGGCGAGCGCCTCGCGCAGGGCGTGCACATCACGCTCGGTGCGAAGCGGCGGGTTGACCTTGTAGACCGGGTTGTACGAGCGGACCAGCTCGTCGGTGAGGAGGAGGTGGTGCGGGGTGACCTCGGCGGTGACGTCGATGCCGCGGGACTTGGCCCAGCGGACGATCTCTACGGAGCCGGCGGTCGACAGGTGGCAGATGTGGACGCGCGAGCCGACGTGCTCGGCGAGCAGGACGTCCCGGGCGATGATCGATTCCTCGGCCACCGCCGGCCAGCCCCCTAGCCCCAGCTCCGCGGAGACGATGCCCTCGTTCATCTGGGCGCCCTCGGTCAGCCGCGGCTCCTGCGCGTGCTGGGCGACGACCCCGCCGAACGCCTTCACGTACTCCAGGGCCCGCCGCATCATCACGGCGTCGTCGACACACTTGCCGTCGTCGGAGAAGACGGTGACGCCGGCCGCCGATTCGTGCATGGCGCCCAGCTCGGCGAGCTTCTTGCCCTCCAGGCCCACGGTGACGGCGCCGATGGGCTGCACATCGCAGTAGCCGTGCTCCTGGCCGAGCCGGTAGACCTGCTCGACGACGCCGGCCGTGTCGGCGACCGGGAAGGTGTTGGCCATGGCGAACACGGCGGTGTAGCCACCGGAGGCGGCCGCGCGCGTGCCGGTCAGGACCGTCTCGGAGTCCTCGCGGCCGGGCTCACGCAGGTGGGTGTGCAGGTCCACCAGGCCCGGCAGGAGCACCTTGCCGTCGGCCTCGACGACCTGGACGCCCTCGGCGACCTTGTCGGAGAGTCCCGTGCCGACCGCCTCGATGACCTCGCCGTCGATCAGCACGTCCTGCGGCTCGCCGCCGAGCACCTTCGCACCACGGATCAGGATCTTGCTCATGGTCGCTTACTTCTCCTCGGTGGAAGCGGTGGTACGGGCGTTGCTGAGGGCGGGTTCGTTGCCGCCCAGGAGCAGGTACAGGACGGCCATGCGGATGGAGACCCCGTTGGCGACCTGCTCGACGACGGTGCAGCGCTCGGAGTCGGCGACCTCCGCGGTGATCTCCATGCCGCGGACCATCGGGCCGGGGTGCATCACGATGGCGTGCTCGGGCATCCGCGCCATGCGGTCGCCGTCGAGGCCGTAGCGGCGGGAGTACTCGCGCTCGGTCGGGAAGAAGGCGGCGTTCATGCGCTCGCGCTGCACGCGCAGCATCATCACCGCGTCCGACTTGGGCAGGGTGATGTCGAGGTCGTAGGAGACCTCGCAGGGCCAGGTCTCGACACCGACCGGCACCAGGGTCGGCGGGGCGACCAGGGTGACCTCGGCGCCGAGGGTGTGCAGCAGGTCGACGTTGGAGCGGGCGACCCGGCTGTGCAGGACGTCTCCTACGACGGTGATGCGCTTGCCGGACAGGTCCTGGCCGATCCCGGCGTCCCGGCCGACGAGGCGGCGGCGCATCGTGAAGGCGTCCAGCAGGGCCTGGGTGGGGTGCTGGTGGGTGCCGTCGCCGGCGTTGACGACGGCCGCGTCGATCCAGCCCGAGTTGGCGAGGCGGTACGGGGCCCCGGAGGCGCCGTGCCGGATGACGACGGCGTCGACGCCCATGGCCTCCAGGGTCTGCGCGGTGTCCTTCAGGGACTCGCCCTTGGAGACGCTGGAGCCCTTGGCGGAGAAGTTGATGACGTCCGCGGAGAGGCGCTTCTCCGCGGCCTCGAAGGAGATCCGGGTGCGGGTGGAGTCCTCGAAGAAGAGGTTGACGATCGTGCGGCCGCGCAGGGTCGGCAGCTTCTTGATCGGCCGGTCGGCGACCCGTGCCATCTCCTCGGCGGTGTCAAGGATCAGGACGGCGTCGTCGCGGGTGAGGTCGGCGGCCGAGATGAGATGACGCTGCATCTGTCAGGCTCCGTAAGGCAGTTCACGTATACAGGGAGGTTCCGGACAGGCTGGGGCGCGCCGGGACCGGCGTACCCGATCGGCCTGCTACGGGGTCTGCTTGGCGCCGAGCAGCACGGTGTCGCGACCGTCCTCCTCGGCGAGCTGGACCTTGACCGTCTCCCGCAGCGACGTGGGGAGGTTCTTGCCGACGTAGTCGGCGCGGATGGGCAGTTCGCGGTGGCCGCGGTCGACGAGGACCGCGAGCTGCACCGCGCGCGGGCGCCCGATGTCGTTCAGGGCGTCGAGGGCGGCGCGGATGGTGCGGCCGGAGAAGAGCACGTCGTCGACGAGGACGACCAGCTTGCCGTCGATGCCGTCACCGGGGATCTCGGTGCGGGCCAGCGCACGCGGCGGGTGCATGCGCAGGTCGTCGCGGTACATGGTGATGTCGAGCGAGCCGACCGGGATCTTGCGGTCGGTGATCTGCTCCAGCTTGGCGGCGAGCCGCTGGGCGAGGAAGACGCCCCGGGTCGGAATGCCGAGGAGTACCACGTCGTCGGCGCCCTTGGCACGTTCGACGATCTCGTGGGCGATGCGGGTGAGCACCCGCGCGATGTCAGGGCCTTCGAGGACGGGCCTCGCGTCTGACGCTTGTGTGTCCTGCTGCTTGTCCATACGAAACGGACCTCCTTCTCCGCCTCACGGGACGGACCTTAAAGGACGTCGGAATTGCGCCATCCACGGTAGCAGGCCGGTGCGACACGCCTGATCACCCCCCTGCCCCACCACCGTCACCCCCTTGGCCCAACCGGTCATCGATACCACGGAAGAGTCGGTGTGGACCATTCGGCTTGACGCAGAAGAATCACGCTGCGTAACCTCACAGTGAGTTACCAGCCGCGCGGCCCAGCCGCGTCGACACAGTGCCGGGGAGCTATATGTCCAGCGAATACGCCAAACAGCTCGGGGCCAAGCTCCGGGCGATCCGCACCCAGCAGGGCCTTTCCCTCCACGGTGTCGAGGAGAAGTCCCAGGGACGCTGGAAGGCGGTCGTGGTTGGTTCGTACGAGCGCGGTGACCGTGCCGTGACCGTACAGCGCCTCGCCGAGTTGGCGGATTTCTACGGGGTCCCGGTACAGGAGCTGCTGCCGGGCACCACGCCGGGCGGCGCCGCCGAGCCCCCGCCGAAGCTGGTCCTGGACCTGGAGCGCCTTGCCCACGTCCCGGTCGAGAAGGCGGGCCCGCTGCAGCGCTACGCGGCCACGATCCAGTCCCAGCGCGGTGACTACAACGGCAAGGTCCTCTCCATCCGCCAGGACGACCTGCGCACACTCGCCGTCATCTACGACCAGTCGCCCTCGGTCCTGACCGAGCAGCTGATCAGCTGGGGCGTGCTGGACGCGGACGCGCGTCGCGCGGTCTCCCACGAGGAGAGCTGACCCCTCCGCGGGTTGAGCAGAAACGTGCCGCCGGGGTGGCCGGAACATGATGGTTCCGGCCACCTCGGCGGCGTTCTGCGGGCCTGCGGGACGCCCGGGACCCGGGAGGCGGGCCACAACGCCGGAGGGCCCGCAGACGTGATACTGCGGGCCCTCCGGCGTTTGTCGTACCGCTGACTGCTGGTATCGCCGACTGCCTCCGACCGCTGTCTATGCCTCTTCGCGGCGCAGCGACGGCTTGAGCTCCTTGAGGCGGCCGAGCAGGCCGTTGACGAACGAGGGGGACTCGTCCGTCGAGAACTCCTTCGCCAGCTGCACCATCTCGTCGAGGACGACGGCGTCGGGCGTCTCGTCGGCCCAGATCAGCTCGTAGGCGCCCAGGCGCAGGATGTTGCGGTCGACGACCGGCATCCGGTCGAGCGTCCAGCCGACCGAGTACTGCGCGATCAGCTCGTCGATGCGCTTCGCGTGCGACGCGTAGCCCTCGACCAGCTGCATCGTGTACTCGCTCACCGGGGGCTGCCGGGTGTCGGCCCGGGAGAGCCGGATCCAGTCCGCGAGGACCGTCAGGACGTCGGCGCCGCGCTGGTCGCCCTCGAAGAGGATCTGGAACGCGCGCTTGCGGGCCGTGTTGCGGGCAGCCACGGTTAGCTGTTCACCCGGCCGAGGTAGTCGCTCGTGCGGGTGTCGACCTTGATCTTCTCACCGGTCGTGATGAAGAGCGGGACCTGGATCTGGTGGCCCGTCTCCAGGGTGGCGGGCTTGGTGCCGCCGGTGGAGCGGTCGCCCTGGACGCCCGGCTCGGTCTCCTGGATGGTCAGCTCGACGGCGGCCGGCAGCTCGACGAAGAGCACCTCGCCCTCGTGCTGGGCGACGGTGGCCATGAAGCCCTCGATGAGGAAGTTGGCGGCGTCGCCGACGGCCTTGCGGTCGACCATCAGCTGGTCGTAGGTCTCCATGTCCATGAAGACGAAGTACTCGCCGTCCATGTACGAGAACTGCATGTCGCGCTTGTCGACAGTGGCCGTCTCGACCTTGACGCCGGCGTTGAAGGTCTTGTCGACGACCTTGCCGGAGAGCACGTTCTTGAGCTTGGTGCGCACGAAGGCGGGGCCCTTGCCGGGCTTGACGTGCTGGAACTCGACGACGGACCAGAGCTGGCCGCCTTCGAGCTTGAGCACCATGCCGTTCTTGAGGTCGTTCGTGGAAGCCACGGTTGCGGAATCTCCTGGACTGACGTACGACCCCGGGGCACGCCACTGCCTAGAGGGCGAGCAGCTCCTTGGTCGTGATGGTGAGTAGCTCGGGTCCGCCGTCCGCCTCGGGGCGTACGACGAGCGTGTCATCGATCCGGACACCGCCCCGGCCCGGGAGGTGGACCCCCGGTTCGACGGTGACCGGCACGCAAGCGTCCAGTTTACCCATGGCTGCGGGACCCAACTGCGGGTCCTCGTCGAATTCGAGCCCGACGCCGTGACCAGTCAGTTCGGGAAGGCCCTCCGCGTACCCCGCCGAGTCCAGCACCTGACGTGCCGCACGATCCACGTCACGGTAGGCGGCGCCGGGCGCGAGGGACTCCCGCCCGGCGCGCTGAGCGGCGAAGACCCGGTCGTACAGCTCGATCTGCCAGTCCGCGGGCGACGTACCGATGACGAAGGTACGGCCGATCTCGCAGCGGTAGCCGCGATAGGTCGCGCCCAGGCAGACGGAGAGGAAGTCGCCCTCCTCGACCCTGCGGTCGGTGGGGCGGTGGCCTCGGCGGCCCGAGTTCGGGCCCGTCGCGACGGAGGTGGGGAAGGCGGGCCCGTCGGCGCCGTGGTCGACGAGCCGGCGCTCCAGCTCCAACGCCAGGTGCCGTTCGGTACGCCCGACCAGGATGGACTCCAGCAGCTCCCCGAGGGCCTGGTCGGCGATCTCGGCGCCGATGCGCAGGCAGGAGATCTCCTCCTCGTCCTTCACCACCCTCAGCTGCTCGACCGCGCCGCCCAGGTCACCGAGGCGCAGGCCGGGCACGACGGAGCGGATGGCGCGGTGCCGGGCCACCGTGAGGTGGTGCTCCTCCAGGGCCAGGGAGTCGGCGCCCTGGGCCATCAGGAGGCCGGCCGCCGCGACGGCCGGGTCGCCTCCGGCTCGGGGCAGGCTGTGCACTCGTAGCGCCTCGTCGAGGCGCCCTTCGGCGGGCCACTCGTTCGGCGGGCCCGCGCTCACCAGCAGATCCTCGCGCTTTCCCAGCAGCAGGACGGCACCGGGCGGGGCGATGCCCGCCAGGTACCGCACGTTGGCGGGACGGGAGACGAGCGCTGCCGCGCTGCCGCCCGCGTTGCAGCGCTCCCGTAGCCGCGTGCGGCGGGCCGCGTACACCTCTGACATGAGCCGAGCGTATGAGCTCCGCGGGGTTGGCGCCGGTTGGGGAGGCCGAGTGGGGCAACGGTTGAGTGCCGGGTGCGGGCCGGTGGGGGCTTTCGCGCAGTTCCCCGCGCCCCTGAGGCATGGACACTCCTCGGTGCTTACCAGTTCGGGGGGCTTGCGATGGACCTCGTCAGGACCTCGTTCAGGAGGTGGGCCGTCTGTGGGACGTCGAGCTGGGAGTTGTCGATGATGGGGAGGCCGGAGCCGTACCAGCCGGCCATGCGGCCGTGGATGCGGGCGACCTCCTCGTCGGTGAGGCGGCGGTTGCCGGAGCGTTCGGCGTTGCGCTCCAGGACTATTTCGAGGCCGGGGAGGAGCACGACGGGGAGGAGGCCGGGGCCGACGTGGCGCTTCCAGCCGCCGAGGCCGACCACGGGGCGGTCGGGGAAGACGGCGTCGTCGAGGATGCAGGAGATGCCGTTGGCGAGGAAGTTGCGGGCGGCGAAACCACAGGTGCGGCGGGCGAGGCGGTACTGCGCCTCGGAGTGGTCGTTCCAGCCGGACTGGGGGTCGGCGAAGCCGGAGCGGACCCATTCGCGGACGTCGTCGAGGCTGATGTGCGCGGTGGGGACGCGTCGATGCTCGGCCCAGTACTTGGCGACGCTCGTCTTGCCGGCGCCCGCGGGGCCGATCAACAGGACGGCCAGGGTGGTGGTCGTCGGGTCGGGCGCGGCCGGGGTGGGGGGTGCGCTGGGCGCTGTCACCGGGCCGCCCGGCGGGAGCGGGAGGTGGCCGGTGGTGTCGGGGGCCGGGGTGTGCGGTGCCGGCGGCACCGGTGGGACCGGCGGGGTGCGGTGCGCTCCGGTGAAGCCCGGGGGCGGCGGGGGCACGGGGGCGGACCCCTGGTGTGGGCCCGGGTGGTGCGGACCCGGGTGGTGTGCGGCCGGTGACCAACCGGCGGCCGGACCGTGCCCCGGCTGAGGGGGCTGCGGCAGCGGAGACCCCACTGCGTGCTGCATCCGGTGCCACTCCGTCTCGTACAGGCAATTGGCGCTGGCAGCGGGGGTGTACCCGCTTTCCCCCACAGCCTAAAGGGCGTGGTGGGAGCCTCGTCCGAACGGTACCGCCCCCGGCTGCCGTTTTGGGAACGACCGGGGGCGGCACCAAGTGCCCGGGGCGGAAACCGAATTCGGGCGGAAGCTCGCGCGGGGGGACTTACTGACCGACTTCGCCGTAGGCGGCGAGCAGGATCGCCGGGTCGGGGCCCTCCAGGACGGTCGGCTTGGCGAGGCCGTCGAGGACGATGAAGCGGAGCAGGTCACCGCGGGACTTCTTGTCGACCTTCATGGTCTCCAGGAGCTTGGGCCACTGGTCGTAGCGGTAGTGCAGGGGCAGGCCCACCGACTCCAGGACCGTGCGGTGACGGTCGGCCGTGGCGTCGTCCAACCGGCCCGCCAGGCGGCCGAGTTCGGCGGCGAAGTGCATGCCGACCGAGACCGCCGCGCCGTGCCGCCACTTGTAGCGCTCGTTCTTCTCGATGGCGTGCGCGAGGGTGTGGCCGTAGTTGAGGATCTCCCGCAGGCCCGACTCCTTCAGGTCGGAGGAGACGACGTCCGCCTTGACCTTGATGGAGCGTTCGATGAGTTCGGCGGTGTGCGGGCCGGCGGGGGTACGGGCGGCCTCGGGGTCGGACTCGATGAGGTCGAGGATCACCGGGTCGGCGATGAAGCCGGCCTTGATGATCTCCGCCAGTCCGGACACGTAGTCGTTGACCGGCAACGAGTCCAGCGCGGCCAGGTCGCACAGCACGCCGGCGGGCGGGTGGAAGGCGCCCACCAGGTTCTTGCCCTCGGCGGTGTTGATGCCGGTCTTGCCGCCGACGGCCGCGTCGACCATGGCCAGCACGGTGGTGGGGACGGCGATCCAGCGCACACCGCGCAGCCAGGTCGCGGCGACGAAGCCGGCGAGGTCGGTGGTCGCGCCGCCGCCGACGCCCACGACGACGTCGGTGCGCGTGAAGCCGGACTGGCCGAGTGCCTTCCAGCAGTAGGCGGCGACCTCGGCGGTCTTGGCCTCCTCCGCGTTCGGCACCTGGATGGCGACGGCCTCGTAACCCTGCTCGACCAGGTCGGCGCGGAGCGCGTCACCGGTCTCGGCGAGCGCCTCGGGGTGGATGACGGCGACCCGCTTGACCCTGTCGCCGATCAATGCGCCGAGTTCACCGAGCAGTTGACGGCCGATCAGGACCTCGTAGGGCTCGGAGCCCGCGCTTCCGCCGACCCTGATCCTCGTCACCTGCTGAGCCATAACGTCCTCCGGCCGGGGGTCCGGGGGTTGACCCCCGGGCGATACGGTCTTCAACTCCAGTGCGTCCAGGGCGGCTTGGGTGACCTCTTCGGGCGTACGGCCGTCCGTCGGTACGACGGCCGTGGCGACCTCCTCGTAGAGGTGGCGCCGTGCCTCCATCAGCTCGCGCCACTGCTTGCGCGGGTTGACGGCGAGCAGCGGCCGGGCCGCGTTGAGGCCGGTGCGCTTGACCGCCTCCTCGACGTCCATCGAGAGGTAGACGACGCGTCGGCCGGAGAGCAGCTCCCGGGTGTCGGCGTCCAGGATGGCGCCGCCGCCGAGGGCGAGGACGCCGTCGTGCCCGGCGAGGGCCTGCCGTACGGCCTCCTTCTCCAGCGCGCGGAAGGCGGGCTCGCCCTCCTCGACGAAGATGTCGGCGATGGGCCGGCCCTGCGCCGCGACGATGTCGGCGTCGGTGTCCCGGTAGCCGACACCGAGCCGCGCCGCCAGCAGCTCGCCCACGGTGGACTTGCCGACCCCCATGGGGCCGACCAGCACGACCAGCGGAGCGCTCATCGGACGGTGAGGTTGTCGAGGTAGGACCGCACGTTGCGGCGGGTCTCGGTGACGCTGTCACCGCCGAACTTCTCCGCGACCGCGTCGGCGAGGACGAGGGCGACCATGGCCTCGGCTACGATCCCGGCCGCGGGCACGGCACAGACGTCGGAGCGCTGGTGGTGGGCCTGCGCGGGCTCGCCGGTGGCCACGTCCACCGTCTGCAGGGCGCGGGGCACGGTGGCGATCGGCTTCATCGCGGCCCGTACGCGCAGCAGCTCACCGGTGGTGAGTCCGCCCTCGGTGCCGCCGGAGCGGCCGGTCGCCCGCTTGATGCCCTCGGGCGTGCTGAGGATCTCGTCGTGGGCCTTCGAGCCGGGCACCCGCGCCAGGTCGAAGCCGTCGCCGAGCTCGACACCCTTGATCGCCTGGATGCCCATGAGGGCTGCGGCCAGCCGGGCGTCCAGCTTCCGGTCCCAGTGCACGTGCGAGCCGAGACCCACCGGCACGCCGTAGGCCAGCACCTCGACCACACCGCCGAGGGTGTCGCCGTCCTTGTGGGCCTGGTCGATCTCCGCGACCATCGCCTTCGACGCGTCGGCGTCCAGGCAGCGCACCGGGTCGGCGTCGAGCTTCTCGACGTCGGCGGGGGTCGGGTAGACGCCGTACGGGGCCTTCGCGGCGGCCAGTTCGACGACGTGCGAGACGATCTCGATGCCGGCCGTCTCCTTGAGGTACGAGCGGGCCACCGCGCCGAGCGCCACGCGGGCCGCGGTCTCCCGGGCCGAGGCGCGCTCGAGGATCGGCCTGGCCTCGTCGAAGCCGTACTTCTGCATGCCGGCGAGGTCGGCGTGGCCGGGCCGGGGCCGGGTCAGCGGCGCGTTGCGGGCGAGGCCCGCGAGCACGTCGGGGTCGATGGGGTCGGCCGCCATGACCTGCTCCCACTTGGGCCACTCGGTGTTGCCGACCATGACCGCGACCGGCGAGCCCAGGGTGAGGCCGTGCCGCACCCCGCCGAGGAAGGTGACCTCGTCCTGTTCGAACTTCATCCGGGCACCGCGACCGTAGCCGAGCCGCCGCCGTGCCAGATGGTCGGCGACCATCTCCGTGGTGATCGGCACGCCGGCGGGAAGCCCCTCCAACGTCGCCACGAGTGCGGGACCGTGGGACTCCCCCGCGGTCAGCCAGCGCAACCTGCTCAACGGTGCTCCTCAGTATTCGCGCCCTGCTGCTGCCCTGCGTACGCGTGTCCTCGCGTACGGCGACGGCGCGACCGGGTGCGCGACCCTGGCCCGCCACCTCCGATCCTCCCACGTCCGCCCCGCGGACCCGGCCGCCGGTCCACACAGCGGACGCGACGGGCCGGCTACGGGACGGTCGGGGAGATCAGGCCGAACCGTCCCGCTGCGGCTGCTGCTGCGGCGCGTACGCGCCGAGGAAGTCGGCACCGCTCGGCTGCCGCGGCTGCTGTGCCTGCTGGGGCGCGTACGCGCCCAGGTAGTCCGCGCCCCGCCCCTGTCCGTGCTGGGCCGCCATCTGGACCGGCGCACCGGCGCTCGCCCCGCGCCGACCTGCGATCCAGCGCTTCAGCTTGAGGCCCCACGAGAACAGAACAGCCGCGACGATCAGGCAGAGCACAGGTACCTGCACCCAGTCCGGCATGAATTTCAGGACGATCTCGAAGATCTCGCTCTTTCCGGACGCGAGTGGCACGTCTGCGGACATGAGTGGATACCCCCCTGGTACTGATCCTGGTCTTGCTCCGCCCCCCGGCGGATCCCAGCGGATCCTATCGGGCGTCGAGCGCGTGTTCGCCCGCTTTTCGCATGGCGTCCACGGGAGCCGGGCTGCGGCCGGTCATCTGCTCGACCTGGAGCACCGCCTGGTGCACCAGCAGGTCGAGTCCGCTCACGACGGCCCCGCCGTACATGGACCAGCGGGCCGCGAGGGCGGTCGGCCAGGGGTCGTAGAGCACGTCGAAGAGGGTGGCGGGCCGCTCGGGTACGGCGGAGGCCAGGGCGTCCGTCGTACCGGCCGGGGTGGTCGCGACGACCAGCGGGGCACGCAGCGCCTGGTCGGCGTCCGACCAGTCCGCCGTACGGACCTCCACGTCGAGCCGCTCGCCCCACTGCCGCATCTCGGCGGCGCGGGCCTCGCTGCGGACGTAGGCGACGACCTCGCCGGTGCAGACCCGGGACAGCGCGGCCAGCGCGGAGGACGCGGTGGCGCCGGCGCCGAGGATGGCCGCCGAGTCGACCTGTTCGATGCCACGCTCGCGCAGCGCGGCCACCATACCGGGGATGTCGGTGTTGTCCCCGACGCGGCGGCCGTCCTCGGTGAAGACGACCGTATTGACCGCCTCGACAGAGGCCGCCGTCTCACTGATCTCGTCCAGCAGCGGGATTACGGCCCGCTTCAGCGGCATGGTCAGTGACAGCCCCGCCCACTCCTCGTCCAGCCCTCCAAAGAACCCAGGCAGGGCCGCCTCGTCGACCTCGAACCGGTCGTACGACCAGTCCGCCAGCCCAAGTTCCCGGTACGCGGCGCGATGCAGCACCGGCGAGAGGGAGTGGGCGATGGGGCTGCCGAGCACGGCGGCCCGGCGCCGCCGCGCGTGGTCCGTGTGCACTGTGTCGCTCATCGGTTCTCACTCAGTTCGCGGACGCTTCGTTGAACTTGTCCCTGAGGCGCTTGAATTCCGCGTACGTCTTGGCGAACTCGGTCTTGTTCACGCCGTCGGTCGCCACGAAGTAGATCCAGCCGTCGTTCGTCGGATTCAAGGTCGCCTTCAGCGCTTCGTCGCCAGGATTGCCGATGGGACCGGGCGGAAGGCCCTTCTGGGTATAGGTGTTGTACGGGTCCTGATTGCTGTTGATCTCGGACTCGCCGATATTAATCTTGCTCTCGTTCTTCAGGTAATTGAAGGTCGAGTCGAACTGAAGCTTCTGGTTGGTCTCGGTGTTCGTGGGTTTGAGGCGGTTGTAGACCACCTCCGCCATCTTGCGGAAGTCCTCGTGCGTCTTGCCCTCGGCCTGGACGAGGCTGGCGACCGTGATGACCTGCAGCGGGCTCTCCAGCTTGAACTTCTGGGCCTCCGCCTTCAGGTCGTACTTGCCGTACGCCTCGTTGGCCCGGCTCACCATCTCCTTCAGGACCGTCTCGGGCTTCATGCCCTTGGCGGCGCCGTAGGTGCCCGGATAGAGGAAGCCCTCCAGCGGATCCTTTATGTCCTTGTTGTCGTTCGCCCAACTGGGCAGCCCGAGGCTCTTGTACTCCTTCTCGGCTGCCTTCCTGGTGGTGCCGGAGGCGAGATCGAGCTTCTCGTCGATCCTCTTGTACACCTGCACGTTGCGCTGCCCCGGAGTGACCATCACATTGGCCTGGCTCTTCGGGTCGAGCATCATTTCCAGGGCGCTGGCGGCCGACATCTCCTTTTTCAGTATGTAGGCGCCGGCCTGGATCGAATTGCCCTTGGGGTTGTTCGCCTGCGCCGAGACAAAGGCGTCCACGCTCTTGACGACGCCGGCGGCCTTCAGCTTCTGGCCGATGGTGTATCCGCCCGCGCCCTTCGGGATCTCGACGCTCACCGTCTGGCCGGTGCCGCTGCCCGCGTAGTCGGGTGCCGGGGCGAAACGATTTTTGTAGAACTGGTAACCGAAGTATCCGGCACCGGCGACACCGCCGCCGAGGACGAGCACGACCACCAGGCAGGCGACCCCGTTGCGGCCCTTCTTGCCCTTGCCCTTGCCACCCTTGGCGCCTTTGTCGCCGCGGCCGCGCCGGTCGCCGCGTCCTCGGCGGTCCCCCGGCTCCTCGTCCTCGTCGTCCTCGCCGCCGCCCGCGAAGAAGGCGTGCTCGCCCTGGTCGGGTCCCGGGTCCCAGTCGGTCTCGGGCTCCGGTTCGGCTCCGCGGCGGCCGGGCGGCTCCGGTGGCGGATACGCGTCCTGCGTGCCGTAGAAGTCGGGCTGCTCGGCGCCGTGGCCGACCGGCTGCTGCCCGTAGGGGTCCGCCGGGTCGGCGGGGTACGGGACGTGCGGCTGCCCGCCGGTGTCGTTGTTCCAGCCGCCCTGGTCGTACGGCTGCTGCCCCTGCGCCTGCGCCGCGTACTGCTGCGGGTCGTAGTGCTGCTGGTCGTAGTGCTGCTGGTGCTGCTGCGGGTCGTACTGGTGCTGCTGCGCCTGGCCGTAGGCGGCCTGCTGGCCGTCGCCCCAGTCGCCGTATCCCGGCTGCTGCGGCTGCTGCGGATAGTGGTGCTGCTGCTGGCCGCCGTAGGCAGACTGCTGACCCACGTGGGCCTGCTGCCCTTCCCATCCGCCGTCCCCGTACAACGGGTCCTCCGGATGCCACGGTTCGGAGCCTGGGCCCCGGCCATACTCAGTCATCGATCCCCTAGAGCCGCGAGGCGGCGGTCGCTCGGTATACACGCCCCGGCTCCCGTCCCGCCTCTCTCTGTGCGGTGGCTGTTCGAACACCACCGCATCGCGCGGAACGTTACCGTATCGCGATCAGATGACCACTTCGACGCCCTCGCCGGGTGCTTTACCTGACACCCGTTCGGATTCGAGCGCCTGCTGAAGGATGATCACAGCGGCTGCCTGGTCGATGACCGAGCGGCCCTTCTTCGTCTTCACCCCTGAGGCGCGCAGTCCCTGACTGGCCGTCACGGTCGTCATCCGCTCGTCGACGAGGCGGACCGCGACCGGCGCGATGCCCTTCGCCAGCTCCTGCGCGAAGCCGCGAACCTTTACCGCGGCCGGGCCCTCGCCCCCCTTGAGGGAGCGAGGGAGACCGACGACGACCTCGATCGGCTCGTACTCCTCGACCAGCTGCTTCAGCCTTCGGTGAGCTGCCGGGAGGTCCCTGCCGGGGACCGTCTCGACCGGGGTCGCGAGGATCCCGTCGGGGTCGCAGGAAGCGACCCCGATGCGGGCGTCCCCGACGTCGATCGCGAGGCGACGGCCCCTCCTCATCGACTGGCTCACTTGGCCGTTTCCGCCACGAGCCGCTCGACGGCGTCGACGGCCTCGCCGACGGCGGCCGGGTTCTGGCCACCGCCCTGGGCGACGTCCGGCTTGCCGCCACCGCCGCCGCCAAGGGTCTTGGCGGCCGTGCGCACCAGGTCACCGGCCTTCAGACCGCGCTCACGGGCGGCCTCGTTGGTGGCGATGACCGTCAGCGGCTTGCCGTTGTTGACCGTGAACAGGGCCACCACGGCGGCCCGTCCGCCCTGGATACGGCCGCGCACGTCGAGGACCAGCTTGCGCAGGTCGTCCGGCGTGGTGCCGTCCGGGACCTGCCCGGTGACGAGGGCGACCCCGCGGACGTCCTTGGCGGACTCCACCAGACCGGCGGCGGCCTGGAGCACCTTCTCGGCGCGGAACTTCTCGATCTCCTTCTCGGCGTCCTTCAGCTTGCCGAGCATGGCGGAGACCTTCTCCGGGAGCTCCTCCGGGCGGCCCTTGATCAGCTCCTGGAGCTGGGCGACGACCGTGTGCTCACGGGCGAGGAAGTTGTAGGCGTCGACACCGACCAGGGCCTCGATACGGCGGACACCGGAGCCGATGGAGGACTCGCCGAGCAGCTTCACCAGGCCCAGCTGGGCGGTGTTGTGCACGTGCGTGCCGCCGCACAGCTCCTTGGAGAAGTCGCCGATGGTGACCACGCGGACGCGCTCGCCGTACTTCTCGCCGAACTCGGCGATGGCGCCCTGCTTCTTGGCCTCGTCGATGCCCATGACGTCGGCGCGGACGTCGAGGTCACGGGCGAGCACCTCGTTGATCTTCTGCTCGA
The DNA here is from genome assembly GCF_043198595.1 of Streptomyces sp. NPDC048751. NCBI lineage: Bacteria > Bacillati > Actinomycetota > Actinomycetes > Kitasatosporales > Streptomycetaceae > Streptomyces > Streptomyces sp. NPDC048751. Next base: position 389,730 of record NZ_JBICUX010000008.1, on the reverse strand, counting down.
CGTCGGTCATCACGGCCGTCGGAACGGCGGAAGGGGAGCCGAAGTCGAAGCGGAAACGGCCGGGCTGGTTCTCGGAACCGGCCTGGGCGGCCGTCGGGCCGAGGGCGTCACGCAGGGCCTGGTGGGTGAGGTGGGTGGCCGAGTGGGCGCGGGCGATGGCCGTGCGGCGACGGGAGTCGATCGAGGCGTGGGCCGTGGCGCCGACCGTCACCTCTCCCACCTGGACGACGCCCTTGTGGACGTACACCCCCGGGACCGGCTTCTGGCAGTCGCGGATCTCGATGACGGCACCGGTGTCGACCTTGATGCGTCCGGTGTCGCCGATCTGGCCGCCGCCCTCGGCGTAGAACGGGGTGCGGTCCAGGACGATCTCGACCTCGTCGCCCTCGGTGGCGGCCGGGGAGGAGACGCCGTCGACGAGGATGCCGACGATCGTGGACTCGCCCTCGGTGTCCGAGTAGCCGATGAACTCGGTCTCGCCGGCCTTGTCGGCGATCTCGCGGTAGGCGCCGGCGCCGGCGTGGCCGGTCTTCTTGGACTGGGCGTCGGCCTTGGCGCGTTCCCGCTGCTCCTTCATCAGGCGGCGGAAGCCGTCCTCGTCCACGGAGAGGCCCTGTTCGGCGGCCATCTCGAGGGTGAGGTCGATCGGGAAGCCCCAGGTGTCGTGGAGCAGGAACGCCTTGTCGCCGGCCAGGACCGTGCCACCGGCCTGCTTGGTGTCGGTGACGGCGATGTCGAGGATGTTGGTGCCGGCCTTCAGCGTCTTGAGGAAGGCGTTCTCCTCGGCGACGGCGACCTTCTCGATGCGCTCGCGGTCGGTGATGAGCTCGGGGTACTGCTGGCCCATCATCGCGATGACGGTGTCGATGAGGTCCTTGACGACCGGGCCGGTGGCGCCGAGCAGACGCATGTTGCGGATGGCGCGGCGCATGATGCGGCGCAGGACGTAGCCGCGGCCCTCGTTGCCGGGGGTGACGCCGTCGCCGATGAGCATGACGGACGTACGCATGTGGTCGGTGACCACGCGCAGGGAGACGTCCGATTCGTGGGCGTCGCCGTAGGCCACGCCGGTCAGTTCGGTGGCCTTCTTGATGACGGCCATGGAGGTGTCGATCTCGTACATGTTCTGCACGCCCTGCAGAATCATGGCGAGTCGCTCGAAGCCGAGGCCCGTGTCGATGTTCTTGCTCGGCAGCTCGCCGAGGATCTCGAAGTCGTCCTTGCCGATGCCCTCGCCGCGCTCGTACTGCATGAAGACGAGGTTCCAGATCTCCACGTACCGCTCGTCGTTGACGGCGGGGCCGCCCTCGACACCGAACTCGGGGCCTCGGTCGTAGTTGATCTCGGAGCAGGGGCCGCAGGGGCCGGGGACGCCCATGGACCAGTAGTTGTCCTTCATGCCGAGGCGCTGGATACGCTCCTTCGGCACCCCGACGACCTCGTGCCAGATGCGCTCGGCCTCGTCGTCGTCCTTGTAGACGGTGATCCAGAGCTTCTCCGGCTCCAGGCCGTAACCACCCTTGTCCTGGGGGCTGGTGAGCAGCTCCCAGGCGTACTTGATGGCGCCTTCCTTGAAGTAGTCGCCGAAGGAGAAGTTGCCGCACATCTGGAAGAACGTGCCGTGGCGGGTGGTCTTGCCGACCTCTTCGATGTCGGGCGTGCGCACGCACTTCTGCACGCTGGTGGCGCGCTGGAAGGGCGGCTTGACCTCACCCAGGAAGTAGGGCTTGAAGGGCACCATGCCGGCCGGGACGAGGAGCAGAGTCGGGTCGTCCGCGATGAGCGACGCCGAAGGGACGACGGTGTGCCCGCGCTCCTCGAAGAAGCTCAGCCAGCGGCGGCGGATCTCAGCCGACTCCATCAGTGGTCCTCATTCCGGTTGTACGAGTACGTCGAGTTGCCGAGGTACGTCGTGTTGTCGGTGTGTTTCCCGTCGGTGTACTTCGGGGTGTACTTCGGGTCGTTGCGGTTCTCGATGGCGGCGAACCGCCGGGGCGCGGGGAGTTCGGGATCGGAGTTGATCCCGAGGGCGTCGCCCAGCTCGGCCTCCCGCTGGGCCATGTTGTCGCGGACGTCGAGTGCGAAGCCCACCGCACGGTCCTTGAGCCGGTGACCCGTCTCGAGCGCCTTGTTCGCCGCGCTCGCGGCAAGACTCTCGGGGGTCAGCTGCCTCAGCTTGCGGTTGACCTTGGTGGTGGCCCACACACCGGCGGCGACGCCCGTGGTGAACCAGAACGTACGGCGGAACATCGGTTCGCTCAGTCCTTCTTCCGCTTGCCCCACCGCGAGGCCGGGACCGTGCGTCCCACGATCACGGTGCTGCGGGGCGCCTTGGCGGGCACGTCGTCCTTGCGGCCGCCGAGGGCCCGGCGCACGCCGTAGCCGAAGGCCGCGACCTTGACCAGGGGGCCGCCGAAGGTGGAGGCGACGGTCGTCGACAGCGCGGACGCGTTCGACGTGACCTCCTGGACGTCCGACGCGATCGCGTCGACCCGGTCGATCTGGGTCTGTGCGGAGCGCACCGCCGCGGAGGCGTCGGCCAGCAGCGGGACGGCCTGGTCGGTCACGTCCGCCACGAGCTTGGTGGTCGCCTTGAGCGTCTGGGCCAGCCTCGCGAGGGCCACCGCGAGGAAGGAGACCAGGATCGCCCAGAAGACGGCCACCAGGATCCCGGCCACCTCTCCACCGGACACTGCGCACCCGCTCCCTGAAACGTGCCTCTACATCGGTCTACATCGAGAAAGTCGTGCACCGAGCCTATCGCGCCGGGGGTGGCGCTCCGTACCGGATTAGCGCCTGCCCGGCGGATCGTGCCGTCGTCACGGGGCCTGGCGTGCGGTGGGGGTACGCACGAGCCCGCCGCCTCGCCCACCCGGAGGGGTGGGGAGACGGCGGGCCGAGGTGGTGCTTACGCCTGCCGGGTGATCAGCGGGCGTAGTACTCGACGACGAGCTGCTCGTCGCAGATCACCGGGATCTCCTTGCGGTTCGGCTCGCGGTCCAGGCGGAAGGCCAGGGCGCGGAGGTTCACCTGGAGGTAGCGCGGGGTCTCGCCGTCGGGGGCGAAGCCACCCTCACGGGCGATGGAGAAGAGGGTCTTCTCACGGCTGCGCTCACGCACCATCACGACGTCGTCGGGCTTGACGCGGAAGGACGGCTTGTCGACCTTCTGGCCGTTGACCTCGATGTGGCCGTGGACGACCATCTGACGGGCCTGGTAGATGGTGCGGGCGATGCCCGAACGCAGGACCAGGGCGTCGAGACGGCGCTCGAGCTCGATGATCAGGGCCTCACCGGTCTTGCCCTGGACCTTGGAGGCACGCTCGTAGGCGCGGACGAGCTGGCGCTCGGACACGTCGTACTGCGCGCGCAGACGCTGCTTCTCGAGCAGACGGACCTTGTAGTCCGAGTTCTGCTTGCGGCCACGGCCGTGCTCGCCCGGCGGGTAGGGGCGGGCCTCGAAGTACTTGACGGCCTTCGGGGTCAGCGCAATGCCGAGGGCACGCGACTTCTTGACCTTGGGGCGGGACTGGTTCGCCACTGTCTTTGTCTCTTTTCTCAGGCTTTCCGGCTTGTCAGGGTTAAGGGAGGTCGCATCCGCAGCCGGGGAAACCCGCCGGACCCCGCTTCGGGCCTGGTGGGCAGCCGCTCCCTGGTCTGGGCACATACGTGCAGCACGCGAGTGGCCCACCGACCGTCCCGGAAGTGCGGGTGGTGGTGGGCTGCCCGCGACACCGTTCGACGGTGCGCGACGCTCCTGGAGCCGGTCCCGGAGGACCGGTGCTCCGGCTGACTGTCCTGTTCTGACTGCACAGGACGCAGCACTCCGGCCGAGTTTACAGGGTGCTCAGGACCGCTTTCGACCGAGGTGCTTCCTGGTCCACTCCACGGCGTCCGCGTACCGCGCCTCGGCACCGTGCCGGGTCGGCGCGTAGTACTCGCGCTCCTTGATGGCGTCCGGTGCGTACTGCTGGGGGGCGATCCCCTCGGGCAGGTCGTGCGGATACACGTACCCCTGCGCGTGCCCCAGCTTGGCCGCGCCCTTGTAGTGCCCGTCGCGCAGATGCGGCGGGACGGGCCCGGCGAGTCCCTTGCGTACGTCCTCCAGGGCGGCGCCGATCGCCGTGGTCGCGGAGTTGGACTTGGGGGCCAGGGCCAGGGCGATGGTGGCGTGGCTGAGGGTGAGGGCGGCCTCGGGGAAGCCGATCATGGCGACGGCCTGGGCCGCGGCGACCGCGATGGGCAGCGCGTTCGGGTCGGCCAGGCCGATGTCCTCGCTGGCGGAGATCATCAGGCGGCGGGCGATGAAGCGGGGGTCCTCGCCGGCCTCGATCATCCGGGCCAGGTAGTGCAGGGCCGCGTCGACGTCCGAGCCGCGGATGGACTTGATCAGGGCGCTGGCCACGTCGTAGTGCTGGTCGCCGTCGCGGTCGTACTTCACGGCGGCCCGGTCGACGGTCTCCTCCAGCGTCGTCAGACCGATCTCGGCCTCGTCCTTGTCGAGCGCGGCCCCGGCGGCCGCCTCCAGGGCGGTCAGGGCGCGGCGGGCGTCACCGCCGGCGATGCGCAGCAGGTGGTGCTCGGTGTCCTCGGGGAGGGTGACGGCCCCGGCGAGCCCGCGTTCGTCGGCCAGGGCGCGGTGCAGCAGGCCGCGCAGGTCGTCGTCGGTGAGGGGTTCGAGGGTGAGCAGGAGGGAGCGGGAGAGCAGGGGCGAGATGACGGAGAAGTACGGGTTCTCCGTGGTCGCCGCGATCAGGGTCACCCAGCGGTTCTCGACGGCCGGGAGGAGGGAGTCCTGCTGGGCCTTGCTGAAGCGGTGGATCTCATCGAGGAAGAGGACGGTCTCCTTGCCGTATCCCCCGGTGGCGCGGCGGGCGCCGTCGATGACCGCCCGGACCTCCTTGACGCCGGCGGTGATCGCGGAGAGCTCGACGAAGCGCTTGTTGGTGGCCTTGGACACGACGTACGCCAGGGTCGTCTTGCCGGTGCCGGGCGGGCCCCACAGGATCACCGAGGAGGGGCCGGCCGGGCCCTTCGCGCCCTCGCCGACCAGGCGGCGCAGGGGGGAGCCCGGCTTCAGCAGGTGCTGTTGGCCCACCACCTCGTCGAGGGTGCGCGGGCGCATCCGGACCGCCAGGGGGCTGCCGGTCGGGTCCTTCTCCTGGCGTTCTTCTGCTGCGGCGGTGAACAGGTCGGGCTCCACGCTGAAACCCTAAAACACCGCACTGACAATCCCTTCGGGACGGTCAGCTGGTCCAGAAGTCCCACCAGCGGGTGAGGATCAGCATGCCGATGATGCCGATGTGCAGGACCGGCATGACCCAGGTGAACTCGCCGAAGAAGCTTTTCAGCCAGCGCGGGGCGGGGAGGAAGTCGTTGCGGACGTTGAACGAGGTCACGTACCAGAACATGATGATCGTCGCGACCCAGGCCAGGGAGCACCACAGGCACAGCGCGTTGATCCGGTACAGCGACTGGAACATCAGCCAGGCACAGAAGCTCACGCCGAAGAGCGTGCCGAAGTTGAAGGTGAGCCAGTACCAGCGCGGGAAGCGGGCGCGGGCGAGGAGGCTCATGCCGACGCAGATGACGATGCCGTAGCAGACCAGGCCCAGCACCGGGTTGGGGAAGCCGAAAGCGGCGGCCTGCTTGCTCTCCATCACGCTGCCGCAGGAGACCACCGGGTTCAGGCTGCAGCCGGGCGTGTAGGTCTTGCCGGCGGCCTTGGCCTCGAGCAGCTTGAACTTGTCGATCGTGATGACCCACGCGGCGAGCAGGCCGGCCGCGCCGGTGATCACCAGCAGCAGGGCGAAGGCACGGCTCCCGCCGACCGAGCGCGGCTGTGCGGGCGCGCGCTCCGGCTCCGGCTCGGTGGAGACGTCTTTGACTGTCGTCTTGCTCATCACGCCGATTCCGTCACTTGAGAGTGGGTCCTTCTCCGGTAGGGGCCATTCTGCCGCACACACGCGGCGACTCACCGTTCACTCGACATAAATGCCGGGCCGGGAACGACGAAGGCGCCGGTTGCCAGGAAGGCATCCGGCGCCCGTCACCCGCAGGTGTGACTAACCCAGACGGGATTCCAGCTCCGCGACGATCTCGTTGACGCCGACCGCTGTCTGTTCGCCGGATTCCATGTCCTTGAGCTGGACGACGCCCTCGGCGAGGTCGCGCTCGCCGGCGACGATCGTGTAGCGGGCCCCGCTGCGGTTGGCGTTCTTCATGGCGCCCTTGAGGCCCTTGCCGCCGTAGGAGAAGTCCGCCGCGATGCCGAGTTTGCGCAGTTCGGTGACCTTGGCGAACAGGATGCGGCGGGCCTCCTCGCCGAGCGGGACGGCGAAGACCGAGGTGGACGCGGGGAGTTCGAGCTCGACCCCCTCCGCCTCCAGGGCGAGGACCGTGCGGTCGACGCCCAGGGCCCAGCCCACCGAGGGCAGCGCGGGGCCGCCGATCATCTCGGACAGGCCGTCGTAACGGCCGCCGCCGCCCACCGCGGACTGGGAACCCAGGCCGTCGTGGACGAACTCGAACGTGGTGCGGGTGTAGTAGTCCAGGCCGCGGACCAGCTTCGGGTCGTCCTCGAAGGCGACGCCCGCCGCGGTGATCAGCTCGCGGACCTCCTCGTGGTACGCCTTGCAGGCGTCGCAGAGGTAGTCACGCAGCAGTGGGGCGTCCCCGAGCTGCTTCTGGACCGACTCGCGCTTGTCGTCCAGGACCCGCAGCGGGTTGATCTCCGCGCGCCGCAGCGTGTCCTCGTCCAGGTCCAGGCCGCGCAGGAAGTCCTGCAGCGCGGCCCGGTAGACCGGGCGGCACTCCTTGTCGCCCAGGCTGTTGAGCAGGATGCGGAAGTCACGCAGGCCCAGCGAGCGGTACGCCTGGTCGGCCAGGATGATCAACTCGGCGTCCAGGGCGGGGTCCTCGGCACCGATGGCTTCGGCGCCGACCTGGGAGAAGTGCCTGTAACGGCCGGCCTGCGGCTGCTCGTAGCGGTAGTAGGAGCCCGAGTACCAAAGCTTGACGGGGAGGTTGCCCTGCCGGTGCAGGTTCGCCTCCAGCGCGGCGCGCAGGACGGAAGCGGTGCCCTCGGGGCGCAGGGCGAGCCTGTCGCCGCCCTTGGTCTCGAAGGCGTACATCTCCTTGGTCACGATGTCGGTCGACTCGCCGACACCGCGCGCGAAAAGTTCGACGTTCTCGAAACCGGGCGTCTCGACATAGCCGTAGCCGGAGTTCCTGAGCGGCGCGGCGATGGCCTCGCGTACCGCGAGGAACTTCGCGGACCGCGGCGGGATCAGGTCGTACGTGCCCTTGGGGGCCTGAAAGGTGCTCACGGGAAGTCTCTCGTCACATTCCTCGTCGGGGAGCCTGGGATGCTCCCTGGCCGCCGGCGGCCACCTGCCGCAGATACGGGTTGGTGGCGCGCTCCTGGCCGATGGTCGTCTGGGGGCCGTGGCCGGACAGGACCACGGTCGAGTCGTCGAGCGGCAGGCACACGCGGGCCAGCGAGTCGAGCATCTCGGCCATGTCACCGCCGGGCAGGTCGGTGCGTCCGATGGAGCCGGCGAAGAGCAGGTCGCCCGAGAAGAGGACCGACGGGATCTCCGTGGTCTCGGGCATCCGGAACGTCACCGACCCCTTGGTATGGCCGGGCGCGTGCGCGACGGACAGTTCCAGACCGGCGAGTTCCAGCTTCGCGCCGTCGGTCAGCTCCTTGACGTCGTCCGGCTCCCCCACGGTGAGTTCACCCATGAGCGGCATCCCGATGGACCGGCCGAGCGCCTTCTCGGGGTCGCTCATCATGTAGCGGTCCTCGGGGTGGATCCAGGCCGGTACGTCGTGCGCGCCGCACACCGGGACGACCGAGGCCACGTGGTCGATGTGGCCGTGGCTGAGGACGACGGCGACGGGCTTGAGCCGATGCTTCCTGATCGCTTCCTCGACTCCGGGGGCCGCCTGGTGGCCCGGGTCGATGATCACGCACTCCTCACCGGCGGCGGGGGCGACGAGATAACAGTTCGTCCCCCATGCTCCGGCGGGGAACCCGGCAATGAGCACGATCGTCCTTCGTTGTGTCGATACGGGAGGGCTTGTCGACGCCCTTTCAGGGGCCCCGACGGGCTTCGCCTGTGGTCAGAGACTACCGGCGCTGCCGATTCCTCAGCGAACCCATATACGGTACGGGGCACACGCAGGCGGTCGGCTCACAAGACGCACGCGTCCCAGTCGACGTACGAGACGCACGAGGAGAGAACCCGGTGGTCACCCAGGAACAGCGGAAGCGTCAGCTCGCCCGGGAGAAGTTCTTGCGGCAGCAGCAGCGGCGCACTGCCGCGCGGCGCAAGGCGCGCGTACGCAACTCGGTGATCGCGTCGGTGCTCGGCGTGATCCTGATCGGCAGCCTGGCCCTGTACACGACGGGCGTCCTCAAGGACGACGACAAGGCGAACGCGAGCTCGGAGGCAAGTCCGTCCCCCTCCCCCAGCGCCGTGAAGGACCCGTGCGAGAAGCCGGCCGCCGGCAAGGTCAAGACGCAGAGCTGGAAGAAGGAACCGGCGCTGACCATCGACAAGTCGGCGAAGTACACGATGCAGCTGGCCACGACGTGCGGTGACATAGACATCGCGCTGAAGACGTCGGCGGCCCCGCACACCGTGAACTCGTTCGACTTCCTTGCGAACAAGGGCTACTTCGACCACACGAAGTGCCACCGCCTCACCGCGAACACCATCTACGTGCTGCAGTGCGGTGACCCCACGGGCAGCGGCAGCGGCGGTCCCGGCTACACGCTTCCGGACGAGAACCTGAAGGACAAGAGCCTCAAGGGCAACGTCTACCCGGCCGGCACGGTGGCGATGGCGAACACCGGGCAGGCGCACACCGGCGGCAGCCAGTTCTTCCTCGTGTACCAGGACAGTCAGCTTCCGCCCAGCTACACACCGTTCGGTACCGTTTCCGAATCGGGTATGGCCGTTCTGAAGAAGATCGCCGCCGCCGGCGAGAGCACCGGCCAGGGCGACGGGGCCCCGAACGCGACGGTCGTGATCAACAAGGCGACGGTCAAGAAGTCCTGACGACCAGGACGGTCAACTGCGCAATTTCGGTCGCGCTGGATGCGGACAGGCAACCCGCTGGTCGCCTATGTTGGCCGTGACGAAACTGTGGACGATGCCCGGGGGAGCTGAGGCCCCCCGCAGGCATCATGTGGAGGAGGCGCTGTGAGCAGCGACCCGTGGGGCCGCGTCGACGAGACGGGGACCGTGTACGTGCGTACGGCCGACGGCGAGCAGGTCGTCGGTTCCTGGCAGGCCGGCTCCCCCGAGGAGGCGCTGGCCTACTTCGAGCGCAAGTACGAGGGCCTGGTTGTCGAGATCGGCCTCCTCGAGAAGCGAGTGCAGACCACTGATCTGTCGGCCAAGGACGCCCAGGTAGCCATCGACCACATCCGCCAGCAGGTCGACGCACATCACGTGGTGGGCGATCTGGACGCCCTGCGGGCCCGGCTCGACAAGCTCGTGCAGACCGTCGAGGCGCGCCGTGAGGAGCGCAAGGCGCAGCGGGCGAAGCAGTCCGACGAGGCCCGGCAGGCCAAGGAGGACCTGGTCGCCGAGGCGGAGCAGCTGGCCCAGTCCGACCAGTGGCGGGCGGCCGGTGAGCGGTTGCGGTCGCTGGTGGACACGTGGAAGGGGCTGCCGCGGCTCGACCGCAAGTCGGACGACGACCTGTGGCACCGCTTCTCACACGCGCGGTCGGCGTTCTCCAAGCGTCGCAAGGCGCACTTCGCGCAGCTGGACGCGCAGCGCGAGGAGGCCCGCAAGACCAAGGAGCGGCTGGTCGGCGAGGCCGAGTCGCTGTCGAACTCGACGGACTGGGGTCCCACGGCCGCCCGGTACCGCGAGCTGATGGCGGAGTGGAAGGCGGCGGGCCGCGCCCAGCGCGAGCACGAGGACGACCTGTGGAACCGCTTCCGCGGCGCCCAGGACGTCTTCTTCGCGGCCCGCAGCTCGGTCTTCGCCGAGCGGGACGCCGAGCAGTCCGAGAACCTGAAGCTGAAGGAGGAGCTGGCCGAGGAGGCCGAGAAGATCCTCCCGGTGACGGACCTGAAGGCCGCCCGTGCCGCCTTCCGCTCGATCAACGAGCGCTGGGAGGCCATCGGCCATGTCCCGCGGGACGCCCGCCCGAAGGTCGAGGGCCGGATGCACTCCGTGGAGCGGGCCATCCAGGAGGCCGAGGAGACCGAGTGGCGCCGGACGAACCCGGAGGCACGCGCGCGTGCCGAGGGTCTGACCGGTCAGCTCCAGGCGGCCGTGGACAAGCTGAAGGGCCAGATCGAGACCGCGCGGGCGCAGGGCAACACCGCGCGCGCCGACAAGCTGGAGCGCGAGCTCGAGGGCCGTCAGGCGCTGCTCGACCAGGCGCTCAAGGGCCTGCAGGAGTTCGGCGGCTGAAATCCCGCCGTAGCCGGCGAAGAGGCCCCCGTACGTCGTGTACGGGGGCCTCTTCGTGTACGGGGGCCTCTTCGTCGTGTCCGGGACGCGTTACGACGGCCTGCGTGCCGATGTCACGCGGTACACGTCGTAGACGCCCTCCACGCCCCGTACGGCCTTCAGGACGTGGCCGAGGTGCTTGGGATCGCCCATCTCGAAGGTGAAGCGGGAGGTGGCGACGCGGTCGCGGGAGGTCTGGACGGCCGCGGAGAGGATGTTGACGTGCTGGTCGGACAGGACCCGGGTGACGTCCGAGAGGAGCCGGGAGCGGTCCAGGGCCTCGACCTGGATGGCGACCAGGAAGACCGAGGACTGGGTGGGCGCCCACTCGACGTCGAGGATGCGCTCGGGTTCGCGCGACAGTGACTCCACGTTGACGCAGTCACTGCGGTGAACCGATACTCCGCTACCCCGCGTGACGAATCCGATGATCGGGTCGCCGGGGACGGGTGTACAGCAGCGGGCCAGTTTGACCCACACGTCGTCGACGCCCTTGACCACCACACCGGGGTCGTTGCTGCTGCGCCGCTTGCGGCCGCGGCTGCGGGACGGCGGGACCGCCTCGTCGATCTCCTCGGTGGCCGCCTCCTCGCCGCCGAGGGCCTGCACCAGCTTCTGCACGACGTTCTGCGCGGCCACATGGCCCTCGCCGATCGCCGCGTACAGGGAGGAGATGTCCGGGTAGCGCATCTCGTGCGCGAGCGTGACCAGGGAGTCGCCCGTGAGGATGCGCTGGATCGGCAGGTTCTGCTTGCGCATCGCCCGCGCGATGGCGTCCTTGCCCTGCTCGATCGCCTCGTCGCGGCGCTCCTTGGAGAACCACGCGCGGATCTTGTTGCGGGCGCGCGGCGACTTGACGAAGCTCAGCCAGTCGCGGGACGGGCCGGCCCCGGCCGCCTTGGAGGTGAAGACCTCCACCAGGTCGCCGTTGTCGAGGGTGGACTCGAGCGGGACGAGCCGGCCGTTGACCCGTGCCCCTATGGTCCGGTGGCCGACCTCCGTGTGCACCGCGTACGCGAAGTCCACCGGCGTGGCCCCGGCCGGGAGCGCTATGACGTCGCCCTTCGGCGTGAAGACGAAGACCTCGTTGCGGGACAGGTCGAAGCGCAGGGACTCCAGGAACTCGCCCGGGTCCTCGGTCTCCTTCTGCCAGTCGAGCAGCTGGCGCAGCCACGCCATGTCGTTGAGGTGGTCGTCCTTGCCCTTGCCGGACGTCTTCGGAGCATCGGTACGGATCTTGGAGGCGCCGGCGACGGCCTCCTGCTTGTACTTCCAGTGCGCGGCGATGCCGTACTCGGCTCGGCGGTGCATGTCGAACGTCCGGATCTGGAGTTCGACCGGCTTGCCGTTGGGGCCTATGACCGTGGTGTGCAACGACTGGTACATGTTGAACTTGGGCATCGCGATGTAGTCCTTGAACCGGCCGGGGACCGGGTTCCATCGCGCGTGCACCGTGCCGAGGGCCGCGTAGCAGTCGCGGACGGTGTCCACGAGGACGCGGATGCCCACCAGGTCGTAGATCTCCGCGAAGTCGCGGCCGCGGACGATCATCTTCTGGTAGACGCTGTAGTAGTGCTTGGGGCGGCCGGTGACGGTCGCCTTGATGCGGGCGGCCCGCAGGTCGGCCTGGACCTCGTCGGTCACTATGGCCAGGTACTCGTCACGCTTGGGCGCCCTCTCGGCCACCAGCCGGACGATCTCGTCGTACATCTTGGGGTAGAGGATCGCGAAGGCGAGGTCCTCCAGTTCCCACTTGATGGTGTTCATGCCCAGGCGGTGGGCGAGCGGCGCGTAGATCTCGAGGGTCTCGCGCGCCTTCTTCTCCTGCTTCTCGCGCTTGAGGTAGCGCATGGTGCGCATGTTGTGCAGGCGGTCGGCGAGCTTGATGACCAGCACGCGCGGGTCCTTGGCCATCGCCACGACCATCTTGCGGACGGTCTCCGCCTGCGCGGCCTCGCCGAACTTGACCTTGTCCAGCTTGGTGACGCCGTCGACGAGCAGGGCGACCTGGTCACCGAAGTCGCGCCGCAGGTCCTCCAGGCCGTACTCGGTGTCCTCGACGGTGTCGTGGAGCAGGCCCGCCATGAGGGTGGCCGGGTCCATGCCGAGCTCGGCGAGGATCGTGGTCACCGCGAGGGGGTGGGTGATGTACGGGTCGCCGCTCTTGCGCTTCTGGCCGCGGTGCCAGCGCTCGGCGACCTGGTAGGCGCGCTCGATCTGACGCAGTGTCGCCGTCTCGATCTTGGGGTCGTTGCTGCGCACTATCCGCAGCAGCGGTTCCAGGACCGGGTTGTAGGGGTTCGCGCGCTGGACGCCGAGCCGGGCCAGACGGGCACGGACGCGGTTGGAGGAGGCGGAGCGGGCAGGCTGGCCGGCGGCCGGGCGGGCTGCGGACGCGCCGCGCTCGGGCGACGGGGGTCCCCCCGCTCGAGCGGAGTCGGGAGTGGGGGACGGCTTGGGGCGCGTCTGATCGGCCGGCTTGTCGACAGGCACGGACTGGGCATGCTCGACCGGCCCGCGGGGGTCGTTCTTCGCGTGCGGCGCGTTCGGCGCGGGCTTGGCCGCGGGTCCCGGGGCGGGCTCGGGCTTGGCGGCGGTCAGGTGCTGGGCCTCGTCTGGCAAGAGGGCTCCTCGTGCGCGATCCGGGTCCCCCAATCAGGCTCCGGAGACCCCATCGTAGCGATCCTGGGCTCCAGGATCGCCTTCAGGCCGATGTGAGGGCCGTCTACCGGAGAAACACAAGAGGCGGACGCCGGATTCCTCCGGGTCCGCCTTCGCGGTGTACCGCGCCTTGCGCTGGGCTTTCGTGCCGGTGATCGGACCGTTGCGTGCCGGTGGTCGGATCGTTCTGCCGGTGGTCAGATCGTGAGCAGCGACTCCAGCGGCGCTCCGTCGAGGGCCGCCTCCAGCCGGGCGCGGCCGTCGAGGAAGCTGAGCTCCATCAGGACGGCGACACCCGCGACCTGGGCGCCCGCGCGGTGGATGAGCTGGATCGAGGCCTCGGCGGTGCCGCCGGTGGCCAGCACGTCATCCACCACCAGCACGCGATCGTCCGCCGCGAGGTCCTCCGCGTGGACCTCGATCTCGGCGGAGCCGTACTCCAGGTCGTACGCCTGGCCGAGGGTGGCACCGGGGAGCTTGCCCGCCTTGCGTACGGGGATGAAGCCGAGGCCCGCGCGGACGGCGACCGGGGCGCCCAGGATGAAGCCCCGGGCCTCCAGGCCGACGACCTTGGTGGCGCCGGTACGCTCGGCGATCTCCGCGAACGCGTCGGTGAGGGCGGTGAACGCCCCCGGGTCCGCCAGGAGCGGGGTGATGTCCTTGAACATCACGCCCGGCTCCGGGTAGTCCGCGACGTCACGGATGCGGCTGAGCAGCAGTTCCTTGATGTCGGTCATCGGCGCTTCCCGGAGGGTCGGCCGCGGCCGCGGTTGCGGGCGGCGGGCTGGTTACGGGGCCCGACGACCGCGGGAGTGGCGTCGTCGGCGTCGTCGGCGTACGAGCGGGACTCCGCGATCTCCTCGTCGGCGGTGGCCTGGGCACGCTTGGCCAGGACGCGCTTCTTGAGGGCCTTCATCTGCGGCTCGCGCTCCTTGAGGTCGGCGACGAGCGGGGTGGCGATGAAGATCGAGGAGTAGGCACCGGCCGCGAGGCCGACGAACAGCGACAGGGAGATGTCGTTGAGCGTGCCCGCGCCGAGCACACCGCCACCGATGAACAGCAGGCCCGCCACCGGCAGCAGCGCGACCACCGTGGTGTTGATGGAGCGGACCAGGGTGCCGTTGATGGAGCGGTTGGCGACGTCGCTGTAGGTGAAGCGGGTCTGCTTGGTGAGGTCCTTCGTCTGCTCCTTGAGGCTGTCGAAGACGACGACCGTGTCGTAGAGCGAGTAACCGAGGATCGTCAGCAGACCGATGACCGTGCCCGGCGTGACCTCGAAGCCGACGAGGGCGTAGATGCCGACGGTGATGGTGATGTCGTGGATCAGGGCGACGAGCGCCGCGATGGCCATGCGCCACTCGAACGCGATCGCCAGGTAGATCACGACCAGGACCATGAAGATCGCCAGGCCCTGCCAGGCCTTGTTGGCGATCTGGTCGCCCCAGCTGGGACCGACGAGGTCGGCGGCGATCTTCTCGGAGTCGACCTTGAAGTCGGCGGCGAGCTTGTCCTTGATCTCGTCGGACTGCTGGGTGTCCATGCCGGCGATCTGGATGCGCAGTGTGTCGTTGCCGAGCTTCTGCACGACGGCGTCATGGCCGGACGCGTCCCGCGCGTAGTCCTCCGCCTGGGAGACGGAGACGCTGGTCTTCGGGGTGGTGAAGACGGCGCCGCCCTGGAAGTCGATGCCCATGTTCAGGCCGCGCACCGTCAGGCCGAGGATGGCCGTGATGGTGATCAGGATCGAGATGCCGTACCAGAGCTTGCGGTGGCCGATGAAGTCGTAGCTGATCTCACCACGGTGCAGACGGGCGCCGAGGCTGCCGAGTTTCGACACGCTCACGCCTCCTTCGTCTCGACGGGGCCGGCGGCGGGACCGGCGGGACGGCGGGTACGGCGCAGCGGCGGCTTGGCACCCAGGCTCTTCGGGTCGAGGCCGGACCACTTGTGGCCGTCCGCGAAGAACTTGCGGCGGGCCAGCAGCGTCATCAGCGGCTTGGTGAAGAAGAAGACCACGACGACGTCGAGGACGGTGGTCAGACCCAGCGTGAACGCGAAGCCCTGGACCTTGCCGACGGTGACGATGAACAGCACCGCGGCGGCGAGGAACGACACGAAGTCGGAGACCAGGATGGTGCGCCGGGCGCGCGGCCAGGCCCGCTCGACAGCGGGGCGCAGGGTGCGGCCCTCGCGGATCTCGTCCCGGATGCGTTCGAAGTACACGATGAACGAGTCGGCGGTGATACCGATGGCGACGATCGCACCGCAGACGGCCGGCAGGTTCAGCGCGAAGTTGATGGCCGGGCCGAGCAGCGACATGATCACGTAGGTGAGGGCCGCGGAGACGAGCAGCGAGGCGATCGCGATCATCGACAGGCCGCGGTAGTAGGCCACCAGGTAGATCACGACCAGGGCCAGGCCGATCGCGCCGGCGAGGAGGCCGGCGTGCAGCTGCTCACCGCCGAGGGCCGCGGTCACCGTGGTCACACTCTGCTCCTTGAAGGAGAGCGGGAGCGCGCCGTACGACAGCATGTTGGCGAGGTTCTGGGCCTCTTCCTGCGTGAAGCTGCCGGAGATCTGGGCCTGGCCGCCGGTGATGGCCGTCCTGACGGTCGGGCTGGAGACGACCTCGCCGTCGAGGACGATGCCGAACTCGTTCTGCGGCGGGGACGGGTTCTTCGCGAGCTCGCCGGTGACGTCGCCGAACTTCTTCGCGCCCTTGCCGGTGAAGGTCATGTTGACCTGCCAGCCGGCGGCCGTCTGGGTGTCGAAGACCGCCGAGGCCTTCTTCACCTCGGTGCCGTCGACGGCGGCCGGGCCGAGCACGTACTTGTACCAGACCTTGTCGACCTGACCGCAGGCCACGGTCGGGTCGCCCGGCTTGGCGTTCTTGCCGGCGGTGGCGCGGGCCGACTCCTTGGAGCAGTCCAGCGCGGCGTACTCGGCCTGGAGCTTGGCGGTGGCGTCGTTGCCGGCGCCGCCGCTCGCCGAGGCGGAGGGGCTGGGAGAGGACTTGCCACTGGCCGACGCGGACGCCGACGGGGTGGAGTCGGCCTTCAGGGCGTCGGTGACGGAGCGGCCCTGCGAGGTGGCGGAGGCCGACGGGGAGGGCGATGCGGAGGAGGACGCCTTCTCCTTCGGAGAGGCGCTGGTGGAGGGGCTCGGGGACGCGCTGGACGAGCCGCTCGCGGAGGGGCTCGGCGAGGGGTTCGCCGCCGAACCGGTCGCGTCCTGGGCGAGGACCGGACGGAAGTACAGCTTCGCGGTGGTGCCGACCTGGTCCCGGGCTTCCTTGGAGTTGGTGCCCTTGGGGATGTTCACGATGATGTTGCGGTCGCCCTGGGTCTGCACCTCCGCCTCGGAGACGCCCAGGCCGTTGACACGGCGGTTCATGATCTCGACCGCGGTGTCCATGTTGGCCTTGTTGATCGCGGACCCCTGGTCGGCCTTCGCCTCCAGCGTGATGCTGGTACCACCGGCGAGGTCGATGCCGAGACGCGGAGTCGTGTGCCCGGCGGCGAACATGCCGCCGGTGAGCGCCGCGATGGCGATCAGGATCAGGGCCAGTGAGCGCCCTGGTTTGCTCTGGGCGCTCGCGCTCCGGCCCTTCTTGGGTGCTGCCACCTTCTCGTACTCCCTCTCGGGCCGCCCGGCGCCGGGTCAGCGCGGTGGCGGCCATGACATGGTGTCGGGATCCCCTGCGGGAGGCACGTCATGGGGCGCGCGAAACCGGCCCGCGCGCCCCGGGACATGACTACTTCGCTTCGGAGTCGCCGTCGGTCTTCTTCGGCTCTTCGTCGGCCTTGGCCTCGGCGGGCGTCTCCTCGGCCTTGTCCTTCTTGCCGAGGTCGACGGACTTGTCGTCGGAGGCGGCGGCAGCTTCGTCGGCGGAGCCGTCGGTCTCGGTGAGGGAGGAGGCGTCGTCCGGGACGAGGTCGGTGTCGGACTTCAGGTCGTGCTCGACGCCGTGGACGATGCGGTTGTACTCGTCGTCGGTCAGCACGGCGCCGATGGCGTTCTTCGCGAACAGCAGTTCCACACCCGGGCCGGCGTCGACGAGGACCGTGTCCTCGTTGACTTCCTTCACCGTCGCGTACATGCCCCCGATGGTGCGGATTCCGCTGCCGGGCTGCATCTGGTTGCGCATGTCGGCGGCCTGCTGCTGCTTCTTCTTCGCCGACCGGGTCATCAGGAACATGGCCCCGATGAGCACGATGAACGGGAGGAGGGTCACGAGACTCACGGGTCGGTACTTCCTTCACGTGACCGCGATGATGAGCGGCCTGATGGTTGGGGGTGTGGGTGCCGCCGACAAAGGCGGCATCGGCGGAGTCTAAGCGAGTCCGCGTGCAAGGAACAACGCTCAGCACGGCACCCGGGTTCCTGACCCGGCCAATGTCCCGACGATGTCCTGACCACTGTACGGCCAGGTGCTTTGCCGGCGGCGGAAGCCGTCACGTCCCGAACAGGTCCTGTTGTCCGTTTCCGGCGGCGGCGGAGCGGGGCGGGGTGAGGCCGAGATGCGCCCATGCGGCCGGGGTCGCCACCCGTCCGCGCGGCGTACGGGCCAGTAGGCCCTCCCGGACCAGGAAGGGCTCGGCGACCTCCTCGACGGTCTCGCGCTCCTCCCCCACCGCGACGGCCAGCGTCGACAGGCCGACCGGGCCGCCGCCGAACAGTTTCAGCAGGGCCTCCAGCACGGCGCGGTCCAGACGGTCGAGCCCTCGGGCGTCGACCTCGTAGACGGCGAGGGCGGCTCCCGCGATCTCAGGCGTGATGACGCCGTCGGCCTTGACCTGGGCGTAGTCGCGCACCCGGCGCAGCAGGCGGTTGGCGATGCGGGGCGTGCCGCGCGAGCGGCCGGCGATCTCGGCGGCGCCGTCGGTGTCGATCTCGACGTCGAGGAGGTTGGCCGAGCGGTGGATGACGCGCTGGAGTTCGGCGGGTTCGTAGAACTCCATGTGGGCGGTGAAGCCGAAGCGGTCGCGCAGCGGGGGCGGCAGCAGGCCCGCGCGGGTGGTGGCGCCGACCAGGGTGAAGGGGGGCAGTTCGAGGGGGATGGCCGTGGCGCCGGGGCCCTTGCCGACGATGACGTCGACGCGGAAGTCCTCCATCGCCATGTAGAGCATCTCCTCGGCGGGCCGCGACATGCGGTGGATCTCGTCGAGGAAGAGGACCTCGCCCTCCTGGAGGGAGGACAGGATCGCCGCGAGGTCGCCGGCGTGCTGGATGGCGGGGCCGGAGGTGATGCGGATCGGGGCGCCCATCTCCGCCGCGATGATCATCGACAGGGTGGTCTTGCCGAGGCCCGGGGCGCCGGAGAGCAGCACGTGGTCGGCGGTGGCGCCGCGCGCGCGTGCGGCGCGCAGGACGAGGTCGAGCTGTTCGCGGACCTTCTCCTGGCCGATGAACTCGTCCAGGTCCTTGGGGCGCAGGGCGGCCTCCACGGCCTGGTCCTCGCCGTCGGCGGACGCGCCGACCAGCCGCTCGGGGGCGGAGGTGTCGGTCGTGTCGTCCCAGTTCATTGCGTATGCCTCGGGGGTCGGGGGGTCAGCGGGCGCGGTTCAGGGTCTGCAGGGCCGCCTTCAGGAGCTGCCCGACCTGGGGCGTTCCCTCTGCGGCCTCGGCCTGCGGGGCCACGGCGGTCACGGCCTCGTCGGCCTCGCGGGTCGCGTACCCCAGCCCGATCAGTGCCGCGTGCAGCTGGTCGCGCCAGCCCTGTGTGACCGGGGCGCCGATCGCGGGCGCGCCGAGGGGCTCGCCCAGGCGGTCCTTCAGTTCCAGGAGCAGCTTCTGGGCGCCCTTCTTGCCGATGCCGGGGACGGCGGTCAGCGCCTTTTCGTCACCGGTGGCCACGGCCCGGCGCAACGCGTCCGGCGAGTGCACCGCCAGCATCGCCTGGGCCAGGCGGGGGCCGACGCCGCTCGCGGTCTGGAGCAGTTCGAAGGTCTGCCGCTCGTCGTCGTCGGCGAAGCCGTACAGGGTCAGCGAGTCCTCGCGGACGACCAGGGAGGTGGCGAGCTTGGTCTGCTGTCCCTTGCGCAGCCCGGAGAGGGTGTTGGGCGTGCACTGGACGGCGATGCCGATCCCGCCCACCTCGACCACCGCGGAGTCGGGGGCGAGGGCGGCGACCGGGCCGCTGACGAAGGCGATCATGCCGTACGGCCTTTCGATGGGAGCGTTGCTTTGCCGGCGTGCAGGGCGACGGCCTGCTGGAGTCGGTTCTGGGCGGGTGCGCGCCAGATGTGGCAGATGGCGAGCGCGAGGGCGTCGGCGGCGTCGGCGGGCTTCGGGGGCGCGTCGAGCCTCAGCAGGCGGGTGACCATGGCACCGACCTGGGCCTTGTCGGCGCGGCCGCTGCCGGTGACGGCGGCCTTGACCTCGCTGGGTGTGTGCAGGGCGACGGGGATGCCGCGGCGGGCGGCACAGAGCATGGCGACGGCGCTGGCCTGGGCGGTGCCCATGACCGTACGCACGTTGTGCTGGCTGAACACCCGCTCCACGGCGACGAATTCGGGCCGGTGCTCGTCCAGCCACTGTTCTATGCCCTGCTCCACGGCGACGAGACGCTGCCCCAGCTCGGCGTCCGCCGGCGTGCGGACGACACCGACGCCGAGCATGCTGAGCGGCCGCCCGGCGACCCCCTCGACGACGCCGACACCGCACCGCGTCAGACCGGGGTCCACCCCGAGTACGCGCACCGCGCCCCCTCCCGCTCGATCACCTGTTTGTGCAGGCTATCGGGTCCCACTGACAACGCCTGACATGGCGACGGGCCGACGGGTGTGTCCCGTCGGCCCGTTCGCGGTGCGAGCGTGGGCTCAGGCGTCCACCTTCGCCATGACCTCGTCGCTGACGTCGAAGTTGGCGAAGACGTTCTGGACGTCGTCGCTGTCCTCGAGCGCGTCGATCAGCTTGAAGATCTTCTTGGCGCCCTCCTCGTCCAGCTCGACCTGCATGGTCGGGACGAAGTTGGCCTCGGCGGAGTCGTAGTCGATCCCGGCGTCCTGCAGCGCGGTGCGGACCGCGACGAGGTCGGTGGCCTCGCTGAGCACCTCGAAGGACTCGCCGAGGTCGTTGACTTCCTCGGCACCCGCGTCCAGGACGGCGCCGAGGACGTCGTCCTCGGTCAGCTCGCCCTTGGGGACGATGACGACGCCCTTGCGGTTGAAGAGGTACGACACGGAGCCCGGGTCGGCCATGGAGCCGCCGTTGCGGGTCATCGCGACGCGGACCTCGGAGGCGGCGCGGTTGCGGTTGTCGGTGAGGCACTCGATGAGCACCGCGACACCGTTCGGCCCGTAACCCTCGTACATGATCGTCTCGTAGTCGGCACCGCCGGCCTCGAGTCCGCCTCCGCGCTTGACCGCGGAGTCGATGTTCTTGTTCGGGACCGACTGCTTCTTCGCCTTCTGGATGGCGTCGTAGAGAGTCGGGTTGCCCTCGATGTCGACACCGCCCATGCGGGCCGCGACCTCGATGTTCTTGATCAGCTTCGCGAAGAGCTTGCCGCGCTTGGCATCGATGACGGCCTTCTTGTGCTTCGTCGTGGCCCATTTAGAGTGGCCGGACATCTGCCTGTCTCCTTCGCGTAACCCATCTCAGTACCGAACCCCAGAGATCCTACAAGGACTCCGGCCCACGGTTGGCGCGCACCATGTCGACGAACAGGGAGTGCACGCGGTGGTCGCCGGTCAGCTCCGGGTGGAACGACGTGGCCAGCGCGTTGCCCTGACGGACCGCGACGATGTGGCCCTCGTGCTCGGCGAGCACCTCGGCCCCGGCACCGACGGACTCGACCCAGGGGGCGCGGATGAAGACGCCCTCCACGGGGGCGCCCTCGACTCCCCTGACCTCGACCGCCGCCTCGAAGGACTCGTTCTGCCGTCCGAAGGCGTTGCGGCGCACGATCATGTCGATGCCGCCGACGGTCTCCTGGCCCGAGCGCGGGTCGAGGATCTTGTCGGCCAGCATGATCATGCCCGCGCAGGTGCCGTAGACCGGCATGCCGGCCCGCACGCGCGCGCGGAGGGGTTCCATCACTCCGAAGAGGATGGCCAGCTTGGAGATCGTGGTGGACTCACCGCCGGGCAGGACGAGTCCGTCGACCTCGGCGAGCTCTTCGGGGCGCCGCACCGGCCTGGCCACGGCGTCGGCCGCGGCCAGGGCGACGAGGTGCTCCCGTACGTCGCCCTGGAGGGCCAGGACGCCGATGACGGGGGTGTCGCTCATGGGTGCTTACCAGCCCCGGTTCGCGTAGCGCTCGGTCTCGGGCAGGGTGTCGCAGTTGATGCCGACCATGGCCTCGCCCAGGTTGCGGGAGGCGTCCGCGATGATCTTCGGGTCGTCGTAGAAGGTGGTCGCCTTGACGATGGCGGCGGCGCGCTTGGCCGGGTCGCCGGACTTGAAGATGCCGGAGCCGACGAAGACGCCCTCGGCGCCGAGCTGCCGCATCAGGGCGGCGTCGGCCGGGGTGGCGACACCACCGGCGGAGAACAGCACCACCGGGAGCTTGCCCAGCTCGGCGACCTCCCTGACCAGCTCGTACGGGGCGCGCAGCTCCTTGGCGGCGGCGTACAGCTCGTTGTTGTCGAAGCCGCGCAGCTTGGCGATCTCGTTCTTGATCTGGCGCAGGTGACGGACGGCCTCGACGACGTTGCCGGTGCCGGCCTCGCCCTTGGAGCGGATCATCGCGGCGCCCTCGGCGATACGGCGCAGGGCCTCGCCCAGGTTGGTGGCGCCGCAGACGAAGGGGGTCGTGAAGGCCCACTTGTCGGAGTGGTTGACCTCGTCGGCCGGGGTGAGGACCTCGGACTCGTCGATGTAGTCGACGCCGAGGGACTGCAGGACCTGGGCCTCGACGAAGTGGCCGATGCGGGACTTGGCCATGACCGGGATCGAGACGGCCTCGATGATGCCCTCGATCATGTCCGGGTCGGACATACGGGCCACGCCGCCGTCCTTGCGGATGTCGGCCGGGACCCGCTCCAGGGCCATGACGGCGACGGCGCCCGCGTCCTCGGCGATCTTCGCCTGCTCCGGCGTGACGACGTCCATGATGACGCCGCCCTTGAGCTGCTCGGCCATGCCGCGCTTCACGCGCGCGGTGCCGGTCTCGGGAGTCTGGTTGTCGGAGAGCGTGCTGGACACGGGTTGACCTCGCTCGGTGGAAGAGGGCTTGTGCAAACACCGAGGAAACGTGAGGGGAGCAGGCCACAGCAAGGGCCAATGGTGACCCGGTGGATCGTTTTTCGGCCGTGGGCGCCTGGCGCGGCTGCGGCCCCGGGCTAGGCGGCCCGTTCCGCCAGCGCCGTCGGGGGCTCGTCGTCCATCTCGAAGGCCAGCGGGAACGGGGCGTGACCGGCCAGCCGGAACCAGCGCACCTTGCGGTGCTCCCGCAGCCTGCGGGCCGCCCCCACCGCGTCGTTGTGGAAGCGCCGGGCCATCGGGACGCGCCTCACGGCCTCCGTGAGCTCGCGGGCCGCCGCCTCTCCGCCCGGGGCCTCGCGGACCACCTCCACCTGCTGCCGATCGGCGAACACCGCGCGCAGTGCCTGGCTCAGCTCGCTCTCGGCGACCTCCCGCTGCTCCTCCTCGGCCTGCCGGGCGGCGTGCGCCGCCTCGTACAGCACGATCGAGGCGGCCGGGTCGAGCACCCCCGAGGTGGCCAATTCCTGCGCCACGGAGGCCCGGCGCAGCAGTTGCGCGTCCAGGGATGCACGGGCGGCGTCGATCCGGGCGTGCAGCCGGTCCAGTCGCCCCGCCGTCCAGCTGAGGTACAGGCCGATCGCGGCGAGGACGACGAGGATCCAGATGAGGGTTGCGGTCACGGGCCGCAAGGCTACCGGGGCGCTCCGCCGGGGTGGCCGTGGGTTGTGCGGGGCGTTGGTGCCGGGCCTGCTGGGGGCTGCCGCCCCCAGGCCCCCGCTTCGGCCTGGACGGCCTCGTCCTCAAGCGCCGGACGGGCTGGATGTGCCTGACGTCGGCTGAAAAAGCACCGTCAGCCCTTGATCCTCGGTCCCGTCAGCCCTGGATCCTCAGTCCCTCGCCAGCCGAACCGGCCCCGCAGGCCCGGTGTGCGGTCGTCGTCCGCCGCTGCCACCGCTGCCGCTCCGGCCGTCACTGTCTCGTACACCGAGAGGATGTCCGCTCCGACCGTCGACCAGTCGAAGCGTCGTACGTGGGCGCTCCCCCGTTCGCGCAGTTCGGCACGCCTCTCCGGGTCCCCGAGCAGCCTTACCGCCGCCGCGGCCAGGGCGTTCGCGTCCTCGTTGGTGAAGAGTTCACCGGCGGCGCCCTGATCGAGGACCTGGGCGAAGGCGTCGAGGTCGGAGGCGAGGACGGGGGCGCCGGCTGACATGGCCTCGACGAGGATGATGCCGAAGCTCTCGCCGCCGGTGTTGGGCGCCACGTAGAGGTCGACGCTGCGCAGGAAGCGGGCCTTGTCCTCGTCGCTGATCATGCCGAGGAACTCCACGCGGGGGCGGAGTTCGGCGGGGAGGGACTCGACGGCCTCCTCCTCGTCTCCGCGTCCGGCGACCAGGAGGCGGGTCTGCGGGCGCTCGGCGAGGATGCGGGGCAGGGCCCGCATCAGCACGGGCAGGCCCTTGCGGGGCTCGTCGATGCGGCCGATGAAGCCGATGGTGTCGCCCTGCCACTCGGGCTTGGGCTCGGCCCGGGCGAAGAAGTCGACGTCCACGCCGTTCGGGATGACGACCGCGTCGCCGCCGAGGTGCTCGACCAGGGTGCGGCGCGCGTACTCGCTCACCGCGATCCGGGCGTTGATCTTCTCCAGGGCCGCCTGGAGGATGGCGTACGCGGCGATCATGGCGCGCGAGCGCGGGTTGGACGTGTGGAAGGTGGCCACGATCGGCCCCTGGGCCGCCCAGCAGGTCAGCAGGCCGAGGGACGGCGACGTCGGCTCGTGGATGTGGATCACGTCGAACTTGCCGTCGTGCAGCCAGCGCCGCACCCGCGCGGCGCTCAGGAAACCGAAGTTCAGGCGGGCCACCGAGCCGTTGTAGGGCACCGGCACGGCCCGGCCGGCGGAGACGACGTAGGGCGGGAGGGGGGTGTCGTCGTCGGCGGGGGCGAGGACGGACACCTCGTGGCCGAGGCGGATGAAGTACTCGGCGAGGTCGCGGATGTGGAACTGGACGCCGCCCGGCACGTCCCAGGAGTACGGGCAGACGATGCCGATTCTCACGCGGCCCCTCCGGGAGAAGCGGCTCCGCCGGGAGAAGACGCGGGGTCGAGATCAGCGAGCCACAAGCGCTGCAGCATGTGCCAGTCCTCCGGATGGTCGGCGATCCCCGTGGCGAAGGCGTCTGCCAGCGCCTGTGTCATGACAGACGTCTTCTCGGCCCGGTTACCTGCCTCGGGTACCTCGATCGGGGGGTGCACACGACCCTGCATGACGGGCGAGTCGTCGTACCAGAGCGTGACGGGGAGCAGGAGCGCCCCCGTCTGCTGGGCGAGGAGGGCGGGGCCCGCGGGCATCCGGGCCGTCTCGCCGAAGAACTTCACCTCTACGCCCGAGGCGGACAGGTCACGGTCGGCGACCAGGCAGACCAGGCCGCCGGCCCGCAGCCGCTGGGCCAGCGTGCCGAAGGCGGTGCCGCCGCTGTGCGGGAGGACCTCCATGCCCAGGCCCTCGCGGTAGGCGACGAAACGGTCGTACAGGGTCTCCGGCTTCAGGCGTTCGGCGACCGTCGTGAAGGGGGTCTCCAGCTTGGTGGTGACCCAGGCGCCGGCGAGATCCCAGTTGGCCAGGTGCGGCAGCGCGAGGATCACTCCCCGGCCGGAGGCGAGGCCATCCGTCAGGTGGTGCAGGTCCTTCGGCTCGAAGCCACCCTTGACGCGCTCGGCGCTCCAGGCCGGGAGCCGGAAGGACTCCATCCAGTAGCGCAGATAGGAGCGCATGCCCGCGCGGGAGAGTTCGGCGAGACGCTCGGGGCCCGCGTCGGGCACCACGCGCGCGTAGTTGCTCTCCAGCCGTCGTACGCCCTTGCCGCGCCGTTTCCAGGCGAGGTCGGCGATGGACTGGCCGAGCCGTACGGCGACCGGCTCGGGGAGCTTCTTGACCATGCCCCAGCCGGCGCCGTACAGGGCGTCGGTGAGCCGATCCTTCGCGCTCACTTCGCTGCCTCGCTCCCCCGGGACGCGTTCCCCCGGGACGCGTTCCCCTGGGACGAGTTCTCCTCGGCGGCCGCCGCGGCCTCCGCCTCGGCCGACTCGCGACGGACCGTGACGACCCGCTGGATCAGCGTGACCAGGCTGCCGACGGCGACGATCCACAGGGCGATCGGCAGCAGGTACTGGATGCCGGGTACCCCGAACTTGTGCAGACCCGCGAAGCCGGCCGCGACCAGCGAGATCACCAGGCGCTCGGCGCGCTCGACGAGGCCGTTGACGGCGACCGGCAGGCCGATCGACTCGCCCCGGGCCTTGGTGTACGACACCACCTGGCCGCTGGCCAGGCAGAAGATCGAGACGGCGCACAGGACGAGGTCGTCGCCCCCACCGGCGTACCAGAGGATGAAGCCGCCGAAGATGGCGCCGTCGGCGACCCGGTCCAGGGTGGAGTCGAGGAAGGCGCCCCAGCGGCTGGAGCGGCCGAGCTGACGGGCCATGTTGCCGTCGACCAGGTCGGAGAAGACGAAGAGCGTGATCACGACCGTGCCCCAGAAGAACTCGCCCTGGGGGTAGAAGACCAGCGCCCCCGCCATCACGCCTGCGGTACCGATGAGCGTGACGGCGTCGGGGCTGACGCCCCGCCGGATGAGAAACGCGGCGAACGGTGTGAGGACACGCGTGAAGAATGCACGCGCGTACTTGTTCAGCATGGCCTTCCCGACGGTCGGTGTCGCCGGTCGGCCCCTGCTGGCCCCCGGCTGGCCCATCGTAGCCACGAGCCCGCGCCTGCGGCCGTCGGGCACCCGGAGCCCCGGGTCACGGCCTGACGGCATCCGGGTCACGGCGCGATCGCGTCCTTCGTATGGACGCACCGTGACGACAGTGGAAAGCTCGAAGGACCGCGGGCGTCACCGGAGCCGCCAATCGCACGCGGGTCCGCATGTCCGCGCCCACAGTGACCTCACCGTGCACGGGAGGCAGGATCATGGGCGACAAGGCGAACGCACACCCCGGAGCCGCCGGCAGGGCTACGGCGGCCGACCACCCCGCGTCCGTACGGAATGTGGTGCTGGTCGGCCACAGCGGATCGGGCAAGACGACTCTGGTGGAGGCTCTCGCGCTCACGGCGGGAGCGGTGAACCGGGCGGGCCGCGTGGAGGACGGCGGCACCGTCTCCGACTACGACGACATCGAGCACCGCCAGCAGCGGTCGGTGCAGCTGTCCCTGGTGCCCGTCGAATGGGACGGCATCAAGATCAACCTTCTGGACACCCCCGGATACGCCGACTTCGTCGGCGAGCTCAGGGCAGGTCTGCGCGCCGCGGACGCCGCCCTCTTCGTCGTCTCGGCGTCGGACGGCGTGGACGGCTCGACCCGCATGGTGTGGGAGGAGTGCGCGGCCGTCGGCATGCCCCGCGCGATCGTCGTCACGCACCTGGAGTCCGCCCGCGCGGACTTCGAGGACATGACACGGCACTGCGCCGAGGCCTTCGGCGGCGACGACCCCGACGCCGTGCTGCCCCTGTACCTGCCGCTGCGCGGCCCCCAGGGACCCGACGGGCACGCGCCCGTGACCGGCCTGACCGGGCTGCTGTCGCAGAAGCTGTTCGACTACTCCTCCGGTGAGCGCAAGGAGTCCGAACCCGGCGAGGACCAGCTGCCCGGCATCGAGGAGGCCCGCAACCGGCTCATCGAGGGGATCATCGCCGAGAGCGAGGACGAGACCCTCATGGACCGCTACCTCGGCGGCGAGCAGATCGACTTCAGGACGCTCGTGGAGGACCTGGAGCGGGCCGTCGCGCGCGGCACGTTCTTCCCGGTCCTGGCCGCCGCCCCCGCGGCCGACGGCGCCCGCCAGGGCCTCGGCACGGTCGAGGTGCTCGAACTGGTCACCAGGGGCTTCCCGACCCCCCTGGAACGCGAGGCTCCCCAGGTCACCACCGTCGACGGCAAGCCGCGCGAGCTGAAGCTCTGCGACCCCGAGGGACCGCTCGTCGCGGAGGTCGTGAAGACCTCCTCCGACCCGTACGTCGGCCGTGTCTCGCTCGTCCGCGTCTTCTCCGGCACCCTGCACTCCGACGAGACGGTCCACGTCTCCGGGCACGGTCTGGCCGACCGCGGCCACGAGGACCACGACGTCGACGAACGCATCGGCGCCCTGTCCGCGCCCTTCGGCAAACAGCAGCGACCGCTGACCCACTGCATCGCGGGCGACCTGGCGTGCGTGGCGAAGCTGGGCCGCGCGGAGACCGGCGACACCCTCTCCGGCAAGGACGACCCGCTCCTGATGGAGCCCTGGCAGATGCCCGACCCGCTGCTCCCGCTCGCCATCCAGGCGCACAGCAAACCGGACGAGGACAAACTCTCCCAGGGCCTGAGCCGGCTGGTCGCCGAGGACCCGACGATGCGGCTCGAACAGAACCAGCACACCCACCAGGTGGTCCTGTGGTGCCTCGGCGAGGCGCACGCGGACGTCGCCCTGGAACGGCTGCGCAGCCGCTACGGCGTCCAGGTCGACGTCGTCCCGCACAAGGTCTCCCTCCGGGAGACGTTCGCGGGCCCGTCCGCCGGACGCGGCCGGCACGTCAAACAGTCCGGCGGGCACGGCCAGTACGCCATCTGCGAGATCGAGGTGGAGCCGCTGCCGGGCGGCTCGGGCATCGAGTTCGTGGACAAGGTCGTCGGCGGCGCGGTGCCGCGGCAGTTCATCCCGTCGGTCGAGAAGGGCGTAAGGGCCCAGGCGGCCAGGGGAGTTGCCGCGGGCTACCCGCTGGTCGACGTGCGGATCACGCTCCTTGACGGCAAGGCGCACTCCGTGGACTCCTCCGACGCCGCGTTCCAGACGGCCGGCGCGCTCGCGCTGCGGGAGGCGGCGGCCGACGCGAGGATCCATCTGCTGGAGCCGGTCGCCGAGGTGAGCGTCCTCGTCGGGGACGACTACGTGGGCGCCGTGATGAGCGACCTGTCCGGGCGGCGCGGCCGGGTGCTCGGCACCGAGCAGACCAGCGGCGCACGCACCCTGATCCGCGCCGAGGTGCCGGAGATCGAGATCGGCCGGTACGCCGTCGACCTGCGCTCCCTCTCGCACGGCACCGCCCGCTTCAACCGCGCGTACGCACGGCACGAGCCGATGCCGCCGCAGGTCGCGGAACGACTCCGGGGCGAGGAACGCGCCGCCTCGTAGGGAGTTCGGAGGGGGCAGTACGGTGGCGCGCGCCGCTTCGTCAAGAAGGGGCGCGCGCCGTCTCGTGGTTGGCGCCCGGCGCGCGCAAGTCGCCCGCGGGGAACGCTTCCTTCCGTCTCTGCCAACGGCTTGGACCGCCCGCAGACGGATGTCGGTGCCTGCGGATACGCTGATGACCTGATCAACAGGTGTGCGGAGCACGGAAGTCGGGAAGGCCGCAGGAGCGAGCATGGCGGCGATCGGGGGCGGTAATGACCGTTGACGGCGGTTACGCGGACATCTTCGGACCTCAGGTGCCGCGTACGGGCGACGAGGGGCAGACGGCGACCTTCGCGCTGGCCTCGGCGGCCTACCGGGACAGCCCCGTCGAGGAGATCAAGAAGGCCGACAACGAGTGGCACCAGTCGGCCGTGAGCCCCGGCCGCAAATGGGGCTCGATCTTCCGGCCCAACCTCGGCGAGGCCTTCTCGGGCGCGGTGGTGGGCCGGATGCTGGGCAGCGGCCGCAAACCGCTCATCCAGTCCTTCGGCACCGAGCCCCAGGTGGTGGTCGAGCACTGCCTAGCGGCCAACAACATCCGCCGCGACCGCGACAACAGGCTCATCGTCGTCATCGTGCTGTGCGGACTGCTGTTCCTGCCCGGATTCCTGGTCTGGCTGCTCGTGTTCACCGCGCGCACCCAGATCGACCGGCGCGACGACAAGCGGGCCTCCGCGCTCGGCACCACCCTCCTCGTCGCCATGGGCGCGCTCGCCGTGGTCGCCCTGCTCAAGATGCCGTTCACCGGCTTCTGGGCCTGGTACGCGCGCGCGACGGTCGTCATGCCGGTGCTCGGCTGGTTCTGGGCCCGCCAGATCTGCGAGCGCACCGCCAGGGACCTGCGCGAACGCTGGGACAGCCTCCTGTCGGGCAGCAGTGTCGGCGCCAAGGTCCCCGAGGCCGTGCCCACCGGCCCGCGCGAGACCGCCGCCGAGCAACTGCGCCAGTCCCTGGCCAAGCTCAGCGCCGAGCAGCAGTCCAACTCCGTCTTCTACGCCGGTCCCAAGGGCATCCTCGGCATGGGCACCCGCTGGGGCGCCTGGCAGCTCGCCGAGGACCTGGTGCCGGCCGATCCCACGCGGGAGATCCACCCCTTCCGCAGCTGGGACGTCGTGCGCTCCATCCACGACCAGCTGCGCATGCTGGAACGCGGCCCGCTCAACACCGGCGGTTTCCCCAAGCCCTCGATACGGCACTGGATCGTCACGCCGATCGGCGAGGGCGCGAAGGCGGTCTCCCGCCCGGAGGGCACCGACGTCGAGGCCTACCAGGTCAAGTCGCACGCCATACAGGACATCTGCAACAAGCAGCAGTTCGGCGCCGGTGACCGCCACTACCTGGGCGTGCAGTGGACGCTGTGGGACGGCCAGCTCGTCATCACCATGATGATCACCGTGACCGTGCTGCACGCGACCCTGCGCATCGAGGTCACGGGCCACGCGCTCGGCCCGGTGAACTCCCTGTTCACCACCAAGCCGGAGGCGCCGGTAAAGGAGGTCGCCAAGCAGTTCAAGCCGTGGGAGAACCGCACGATCAAGCTCCCGCTGGTCAGCACCAACGAGGTGGTGCGCCTGGCCGTCCGGGCGCCGCTCACCTGGTACCCACCGCTGCTGAACTGGCTCGGCGGCTCCATAGGCCTGCCCGAGCCGTTCGGCCTGCGGCACGCCTGGGCCGACCAGCCCTGGCGGCACCGCTTCATGGCCGACGACGCCCTGCGCGCCGCGACGCCCGTGCTGCGGGTCGTGCACGCGGCGGCGATCAAGGTGCTGGAGGAGAACGGCGTGAACACCGAGAAGTTCGGCACGCGCTCGGCCTTCCTCAGCACGGCGGTGCAGGACGTCTCGCCCAGGAAGGCCGACCTGTACGACGCGTGACGCCCCCTCCCGGACGCGTTACGCGGGCCAGGCCTCCGCCAGCATCTTCCGGGTGTCCGCCAGCAACTGCGGCAGCACCCGGGTGTGGCCGACGACCGGCATGAAGTTCGTGTCGCCGCCCCACCGCGGGACGATGTGCTGGTGGAGGTGGGCGGCGATGCCCGCACCGGCGACCGAGCCCTGGTTCATGCCGATGTTGAACCCGTGCGCGCCGGAGGCCGTGCGCAGCGCCGTCATCGCCTGCTTGGTCAGCTCCGCGAGCTCCGCGGTCTCCGCCTGCGTCAGGTCGGTGTAGTCGGCGACGTGGCGGTACGGCACGGTCATCAGATGACCACCGTTGTACGGGTACAGGTTCAGGACCGCGTACACCTGCTCACCGCGCCTGACGACCAGCCCGTCCTCGTCGGACTTGGCCGGGATGGAGCAGAAGGGGCAGCCGTCGTCGGCACCCGGGCCGGTCGGCTTGTTCTCACCCTGGATGTAGGCCATCCGATGGGGCGTCCACAGACGCTGGAACGCGTCCTGGGTCCCCACTCCCCACTGCTGCTCCGGCTCACTCGTCATGCGTGCAGCATATGGCTTCGCCCGTGCGCGACGTGTCGCCGGGGCGCCCGCGGAACCGCCCCGGGCCGAGCCGGGCCGAGGGCGGCGACAGCCGACGGCTGCGCTGGGAGCGCCGGGTCGGGATCCCGCTCGGGGCGGGCTCGGCCCTCGGGGAGCTGAACTCCCCGAGGGCCCCAAAAACGCTGCTGGTCAGACCTGCGTCCGCTCCTCGACGACGTTCGCGATCTTCTCGATGGCCTCGTCGAAGGGGATGCCGTTCTCCTGCGAGCCGTCGCGGTAACGGAAGGACACCGAACCGTTCGACATGTCCTCGTCGCCCGCGATGACCATGAAGGGCACCTTCTGCTTCTGGGCGTTGCGGATCTTCTTCTGCATGCGGTCGGAGGAGGAGTCCACCTCGACGCGCAGACCCTTCCTCTTCGCCGCGGCGGCGAACTTCTCCAGGTACTCGACGTGCCCGTCGCCGATCGGGATGCCGATCGCCTGCACCGGCGCCAGCCACGCCGGGAACGCGCCGGCGTAGTGCTCCAGGAGCACCGCGAAGAACCGCTCGATCGAGCCGAACAGGGCGCGGTGGATCATGACCGGGCGCTGCTTGGCGCCGTCCGGACCCGTGTACTCCAGGTCGAAGCGCTCCGGCAGGTTGAAGTCGAGCTGGATCGTCGACATCTGCCAGGTCCGGCCGATGGCGTCCTTGGTCTGGACGGAGATCTTCGGCCCGTAGAAGGCGGCGCCACCCGGGTCGGGGACCAGGGGCAGACCCTGCTTCTCGGCCACCTGGCGCAGGGTCTCCGTGGCCTCCTCCCAGACCTCGTCGGAGCCGACGAACTTCTCCGGGTCCTTGGTGGAGAGCTCCAGGTAGAAGTCGGTCAGGCCGTAGTCGCGCAGCAGGCCGAGGACGAAGGTGAGCGTCTTGTCGAGCTCCTCCGACATCTGCTCGCGGGTGCAGTAGATGTGCGCGTCGTCCTGCGTGAACCCGCGGGCCCGGGTCAGGCCGTGCACGACGCCCGACTTCTCGTACCGGTACACCGTCCCGAACTCGAAGAGCCGCAGCGGCAGTTCACGGTACGAACGGCCGCGCGCGTCGAAGATCAGGTTGTGCATCGGGCAGTTCATGGGCTTGAGGTAGTAGTCCACGCCCTCGTCGAGCTGCATGGGCGGGTACATGCCGTCGGCGTACCAGTCCAGGTGGCCCGAGGTCTCGAAGAGCTTCCCCTTCGTCGCGTGCGGGGTGTAGACGAACTCGTAGCCCTCCTCCTCGTGGCGGCGCCGCGAGTAGTCCTCCATGACCCGGCGGACGATGCCGCCCTTGGGGTGGAAGACGGCGAGGCCGGAGCCGATCTGCTCCGGGATGGAGAACAGGTCGAGCTCGCTGCCGAGCTTGCGGTGGTCGCGCTTCTCGGCCTCGGCGAGGAAGTCGAGGTACGCCTTCAGCTCGTCCTTGGTCGGCCAGGCGGTGCCGTAGATGCGCTGGAGCATCGGGTTCTTCTCGCTGCCGCGCCAGTAGGCGGCCGCGTTGCGCATCAGCTTGAACGCCGGGATGTTCCGGGTGGAGGGCAGGTGCGGACCGCGGCAGAGGTCCTTCCAGCACAGGTCGCCGGTCTTGGCGTCCAGGTTGTCGTAGATCGTCAGCTCGCCGGCGCCGACCTCGACGTCCGCGCCGTCGTCGGAGGAGGCCGAGCCCTTGAGGCCGATCAGCTCCAGCTTGTACGGCTCGTCGGCGAGCTCCTCGCGGGCGGCGTCGTCGGTGACGACCCGGCGGGCGAACTTCTGGCCCCGCTTCTGGATCTCCTGCATCTTCTTCTCGATGGCCTTGAGATCCTCGGGCGTGAACGGCTTCGCCACGTCGAAGTCGTAGTAGAAGCCGTCCTTGACGGGAGGGCCGATGCCCAGCTTCGCCTCGGGGAAGAGCTCCTGCACGGCCTGCGCCATGACGTGCGCGGTGGAGTGGCGCAGGATGTTCAGGCCGTCCTCGGAGGAGATCTCGACGCCCTCGACCTCGTCGCCTTCCAGGACCGCGTACGACAGGTCCTTCAGCTCACCGGCCACCCGCGCGGCGATGATCGAGCGCTCGCCGGCGAAGAGGTCCGCGGCCGTAGTGCCCGTCGTCACCGTGCGCTCTTCCCGCTCGGAATCGCGTTGGATGATCACACGGACGTCTGACACCGGTCTCTCCTGACTGAAGGTGGAAGCGCACCCTGAACGTATTGCGTACGCAATAGGGGATCGTACCGACCCCGCACCACCCGAGGCGAAATCACTCCCCTCCGCAGGCCTCCTCGAAGAAGGCCGCGATCTCGGAGTTCTCCTGGACCGACTTCATGAGCCGGTCCCGCTCCGCCTCGTCCACCTGCACCGGTACGACCCCGGTGGCGCCGGTGAGCCTGCGGAAGCCGCCCCTGCGCTCCAGGCGCCCCTGCACCTTCACCGGCAGCCCGACGAGGTGCGCGTGCCCGGCGATCCGGTACGCCTCCTCGTCGAGGGTCAGGCGTATGTACGGCACCTCGGCCCCGGCGAGCACCCGCAGCCTGACGGAGCCCTCGCCGCGCGGCCCCGACCTGCGCATCCGTACCACCGCGCCGGTGATCCGCACCGGTACGGAGGGTTCCTCGCGCAGATAGCGGGCCCCGGCCTCGCGCAGCACGGGGAGGTCGCCGGGTGAGAACTCGACGGGGTCGGCGGTGGCCGCGCAGTCCTCGGGGACCCCGGCGGCGGGCGCCCACTCGACGGCGATCCGGGCGCCCTCGGTGCCGCGCACGAGGGCGATGAGCGCGTCGGTGAGCTCGCGGCTGACGCCGGCCTCGACGGCGCCGTCGAAGGCGTCCATGCCGCCGGTGGCCCGCTGGTAGTCGACGGCCTCGCGGGCGGCGTAGAGGGCCTGGTGGAGACGGACGGCGAGCGGGCGGCCGGTGTCGACGGGCATCAGGGCCGTGAGGCGGCGGCCGCCGGCCGCGGAACCGACGAGGACATCGTCCAGCATCTCGGCGGCGGTGCGCCGGTGGCGCGCGCCGTGGTAGCCCGCACGCGCGCGGGTGGCGAGTGCCCCGGCGAGCAGCATCTGGCGGGCGGCGGCGCGCAGTTGTTCCTCGACGGACCAGGGCGCGGCGCCGGCGGGCCCGTCCGGGGCGTCCCGCCACCAGTGGATCTCGTCGCTCGGCACGGCCAGCGCGACGAGCACCGCGCGCGCGGAGGGCGTGCCGCTGCGGGACAGGGCGAGGAGTGCCTCGCCGAGCAGGTCGTCGCTGTCGGGGAAGGCGCGGCTCTCGGGCACCAGGAGGCTGGTGGCGCTGCCGCCCGGCCCCGGCGGGGTCCAGCGGCCGTAGCGTCCGGCGGCGCCGCCGCGGCGCTGCCAGCCGTGGCGGCGGAGCAGGGTGCTCAGGACGGCGGGGTCGACCTCGCCGGGCTCGGGGGGCCGGTGCCACTGGTCCTCTTCGGGGTGCCCGCTGACCGGCCGGAGTGGTTCGTCGAGGGGGCGGTGGGTCATGGTCTGCCTCCCGTCCCGACCCGCGTCATGATCTCGCACAGGGCCCGGTCGTCGAAGATGCGTGAGGTCGGTATCCGCACGGTGGTCCGGTTCCGGCCGGTGATCGGGTGTCCGGCGAGGTTGACCCAGTAGCAGCAGTGGCGCAGGTCGAGCCGGTCGTGGCCGGCGCGCAGCCACTGGTCCTGGGAGCGGGGGACGATCATCACGACGAGGATCTTGTGCACCGAGACCGGGGTGCGGGCGAGCTTCCTCAGGTGGTCGTTGTCGAGCGTGAAGGAGAAGGTGCGGCCCGCGGGGTTGGGCGGGAGCTGGTACGTGGCCTTCAGCTGCACCTTGATGGTCACCTCGTCGTCGACGGTGTGCCCGGGGGCGCTGTGGCTGACGTGCCAGTCGATGCCGTTGTCCGGGAACGGCTGGGACAGCGAGCAGCCGGCGGCCGCCGCGACGGCGTGCAGGTAGCCCACCTGAAGTGTCTCCATGCAGGCGGTGGTGGCGAGTGTGCCGCGATGAGGGCCCATGCTCTCGGGCAGCAGCCCGCCCCGCTCGGGCTGCGCTATCGCCATGACGGAACAGCCTTTCCAGCCAGGTGAATCCCCGTGTCGGGCCGCTGAACTGCAAAGACCCGTACTCCTGTTGTGTCCTTCCGGCGTACGGCGCAAACAGCCCGGGTATCACCAAACGGGCAGAAGACGGTGCGTCAGCTGCCGTGGGTGAACGAGGGGTTGTGTTGTTATGACGTGCTGGTACGAGGGCCCTTTGGCCGCGTTCGACACGGAGACGACCGGCGTGGACGTCGAGACCGACCGCATCGTGTCGGCCGCGCTGGTCGTCCAGGACGCAGCGGGCACCCGGCCTCGGGTGAGCCGCTGGCTGGTGAATCCGGGTGTCCCGGTGCCCGCCGAGGCGACGGCGGTGCACGGGCTGACGGAGGAACATCTGCACCGCAACGGCCGTTGGCCCGCGCCGGTGATGTACGAGATAGCCGAGCTGCTGGCCGAACAGGCCGCCGCGGGCCGCCCGTTGGTGGTGATGAACGCGCCGTTCGACCTGACGCTCCTGGACCGTGAGCTGCGGCGGCACCGCGCCTCGTCGCTGAACCGCTGGTTCGAGGCGTCGCCGCTGCTGGTGCTGGACCCGCGGGTGCTGGACAAACACCTGGACCGGTACCGCAAGGGCCGCCGCACGCTCACCGACCTGTGCGCGCACTACGGCGTCGCGCTCGACGAGGCGCACGACGCGGCCGCGGACGCGAAGGCCTCGATGGACGTCGTCCGAGCGGTGGGCCGGCGTTTCGCGGCCCGCCTGGAACGCCTCTCCCCCGCCGAACTGCACACCCTGCAGGCGGTGTGGCACGCGGCCCAGGCCCGAGGCCTTCAGGCGTGGTTCGCCCGCAGCGGCTCGGAGGAGACGGTGGACACGGCGTGGCCGTTGCGCGGGGAGCTGCCGGCGGCGGCGTAGCACCGGGGCACGGCACGACAGCCGCGCCCCGGGTGCCGGTCACCAGGAGCCGCCGCCACCGCCACCGGAGCCGCCGCCGACATCGCCGCCACCGCCGCCACCGCCGCCACCGCCGCCACCGCCTCCGCCGCCTCCGCTGGAGGAGGGGGCGGCGCTGGTGGTCAGGGTGGAGGCGACCAGGCCCACGGCGAGGGCGGGCCCGATCCGGGAGGCGAGGGTGGCGCGTTGGCGGGGGACGGTCGTGGCGTCGGTGAGCGCCCGTTCCCAGGAGCGGGTCACGTCGAGGGCCACGGCCCAGGCCGTGTACAGCTCGACGCGTTCCTCGTCGAGGGGTTCGCCGGCCGGGTGCGCGGACGGGTCGAGGAGGTAGCGGCGGAAGGCCTCGACCTGGAGCCACCGGGCCGCGCCGCGTGGGGTGCGGGTCTGCAGTTCCCCGCCGCGCAGCCGCAGCACCAGGCCCGCGCCGACCGCGATCACGCCCGCGGCGAGGATCGGCCATCCGGCAGTGGACCGGCCTCCGCCGAGCCATGCGCCGACGATCGCCGCGGCGAATCCGAGCAGGACGGCGAAGGTGCCCTGGATCCGGGCGAGTTCGGCACGGCGCACCGAGGCCGCGTCCCACAGGTCGCTGTCCTTCTGCCACTGCGTCAGCCTTCGGGTGAGGCTCTCCCAGGCCGACGCGAACTGCCGGTCGTACGCGCCCAGGACGAACGTGTCGCGTCCGGCGAAGATGCTGCCGAAGACGACGCGGGCGTCCGGGTCCACCGGTGCGTCGGCGGCGTCAAGGCGCCGCAGCGTGGGACGCCGGTCGTCTCCCTCGATCGCGATGTGGCCGTCGATGGCCGCACTGAGCAGCCAGGCCGCCCGGTGACGGTTCTCGACGCTCTCGTCGAGCAGGATGCCGCCCTGGGCCGGGGTCAGGCCCTCCGGGGGAAGCGGGGACGGGGTGAGCGAGGCGGCGAGCCGGTCGACGTTCACGCGCCGAGTGCGGCCGGGCGTTCCGTCCGGCCCTTCCTCCACGAGCCGGTCGCGCCCCGCGAGACGCAGCACCCGGACCATGGCGACGGCGCAGGCCAGCGCGAGGACGATCGCGGCCAGGGCCACCCACACGGGGTGTGTCACGGTCGTGCCGACGGCCTTCCCCGAGGGCGGTGCGGGCAGTTCGGGCCCGGCGCCGGCCAGCGCCTGCCCGCGGGACGCATAGAGGGTGACGCCCTCCTTCCCCTTCAGCTTGTCGAGCGTGAGAGCGAGGTGGCCGGGTGCCTTCCGCTCGGCCGTGCAGCGGTCCTCGGAGCCGTCCGTGCCCCGTACGCAGCGGGTGCCGGTGAGGTCGTAGGGGGCCACCACGTGGATCGCCACGTCGGAGCGGTCGATCCGCCAGCCGGTGCCGACGGCGTCCCAGGCGAGTTTGCCGTCCTGGACGGCGTTGGTGAGCGTGTACTGAATGCGGTAGCGGTGCACCCCGGTGACGGCGCGGTCCGGATCACCCACCTGGATGCGGGTGGCGACCTTCCGCTGGCCGTCCGGTTCCTCGTAACGGTCGCCGGCCGTGAGTTCCCAGGGGACCCGGCCGCCGTCCATGGTGGCGACGACCTCGGCGGCGTCCTCGTCGTAGGGCAGGTCCGGCAGGTCGCGGTAGATGCCGTGCCGGGTGTCCTCGGGGTGTCCGAAGTCGTAGTCGATGACCTCGGTGACGCGGACGCTGCCGTCCTCGGCGACCTCGGCGCCGACCCACATGGAGTTGACCCGCTCCTTGTTCCCGGTGGTCCAGAAAAGGGCGACGACGATGCCGAGCAACAGGGTGGTCAAGACAATTCTGAACGGTCCGCGGATCCTGCGCCGCCGGGCCTGTGACCCGAAAAGCCTGCCGTTGCCGCTCTTTGCCGCGCTCACTGAAGCGTTCCCTCCCGCCTCGGGCACTCCCCCGTACCCGAAAGGACCGGAAGAGTATCCCGGCCGCGGGTGAACGCAAAGAGCCGGTCCGCGTGATGCGGACCGGCTCTTTCCCGGTGGGCGATACTGGGTTCGAACCAGTGACCTCTTCGGTG
Source organism: Streptomyces sp. NPDC048751 (assembly GCF_043198595.1). NCBI lineage: Bacteria > Bacillati > Actinomycetota > Actinomycetes > Kitasatosporales > Streptomycetaceae > Streptomyces > Streptomyces sp. NPDC048751. The sequence goes on along the minus strand of NZ_JBICUX010000008.1, from coordinate 351,803 downwards.
TGAACGAAGCGCTCTCCCACTGAGCTAATCGCCCGGGAACGGACTGAACAATACAGGTCCCCGCGCGTTTCCTTCAAACCGCTTGCAGGTACCCGGCCAGGCCTCGCCGCCCGGCGCGCATCATCAGCCGGTGGTTGGCGCGGAAGACGGGCCGCCCGGGGACGGCGAACCTCCTGAGCAGCGGCTTGTTGACGTCGACGACCTGCTCGTAGCGGGCGAGGGTGCCGGTGCCGGCCGGGGTGACCGTCCAGCGTGCCCAGCCGTCGATGTCGCCGGACATGGCGATCTCCAGGACGCCGGCTGCGGGCTCGCGGCGCACCTCGCGCGCGGTGAAGGTCATGTCGTACGGCAGGAGCGAGCGGATGCGGAGGACGCCGGTGGTGTCGTCGAGCCGGGTCACCTCGCGGACCTGGCGCCACCAGCGGGGGTAGTCCTCGGCGTGCTCCAGCGCGTCGTACACGGCGGCGGGGGGTGCGGGCAGGGTCCACAGGCTGCGGAAGCGGTAGTGCGTCCAGTCCATGGGCAGAGTCTGCCCCGTACCCGGGCGGGTATCTGAGTACGTTCTGAGTACCCGCACTCATGCCGGGTGACGTGACCGAGGACACACTCCGAGGCATGACGCACATTCCGCCTCCGGCCGAGGAGCTGCGGCTTCTCGACGCCGAGCTGTGGCGACTGGAAGCCCGCCGGGCCCAGTTGCTGGCTCGCCGTGCCTGGCTGGTCGCCCATCTCCAGCCGTCGCGGCCGGCCCCTGTGTCCCAGCCGGCTGCCACCGGGCCCGGCCCCGAGACCTCCGCCCCGCGCGTGCAGAACGTGCTGCTCCTGCTCGGCGGCGTGCTCCTCACCATTGCCGCCGTGGCCTTCACACTGGTCAGCTGGGGCCACATGGGTATCGCCGGGCGCGCCCTGGTGCTCGGCACGGTCACGGCGATCGCGCTCGCCGCGCCGGTGCCGCTGCTGCGGCGCGGACTGCGGTCGACCGCCGAGTCGGTGGCGGGCCTCGGGCTCGCGCTGACGGTGCTCGACGCCTACGCCCTGCACGAGGTCGCGCTCACGGACGCCGACGGCATGGCGTACACGGCGTACGCGTCGGCGGTGCTGGCGCTGCTGTGGACCGGGTACGGGCTCGGGCTCGGCGCGGTGACGGTCCGTCGGCCCGTGGCGGAACCCGCCGCGCCTCCCCGTCCGGCGGGGCTCCGGCTCCCCCTGCCCTTCGCGCTGGTGGCGGCCCAACTGCCGCTCCCGCTCTGGGCGATCGCGGCCTCCTGGGGGACGTACGGCGTGGCGGCCGCCCTTGTGGTGACGGCGGGGTTCGACGCCGCTGTGGCGCTTCCGCGTACGACGACCGCCACGTCCGTGCGCGTCACCGCCGCCGTCGGGGCGTACGGCCTGGGCGGTGGAGGCGTGTTGGTGGCCGGCTGGCTGTCCTGGACAGCGGCCGGTCCGAGCGGGGCCGCCCGCGCGGCGGCGCTCCTGGTCCTCGCGGCGGCGACCGCCCTGGTCGCCGCGTGGCGGCCGACCAAGCCGGTCATGGCGACGGGACACGCGCTCGCGGGCGGTGTGCTGCTGGTCGCGGCGTTCGGCGCCGTCCTGAGCGTGGTCCTGCCCGACGGCTGGACGGTGCCCGCCCATCTGGCGTGCGGTGTCGCGCTGTTGGCGGCGCTACGGGATCCACTGCCCGAACCGGTGCGGCGCGGCCTTGCCTGGGCCTCCGGCTCGGTGCAGGCGTTGGCGCTGCTCTGGACGGTGCCGCTGGTCCTCGTCACGCTGTTGGGTCCGGTCGGCTGGGTCGAGCGGCCCTGGTCGGGTGCGCCGTCCGACGCCCGCGACGCGGTGACCGTGCACACGCCGTGGCCGCCTCACCCGGCCCAGGCGGTGCTCGTCCTGGTGGCCGTCGCCGGTGTGCTCGCCCTGGTGGTCCGGAACGCGACCTGGCGTCCAAGGGCGCTGACCGGCGCGCTGGTCCTGGTTTGGGCCGCGTGCATGGCCCTCCCGGCCGCTTTCGAACTCCCCTACGTGGCAACGCTCCTGGCGCTGGGAGGCGTGACCGTCGCAGCGGCCTTCCTGCCCAACCCGTGGACCACCACCACCCTCACCCTGGCCACCTCGCTGAACCTCGTCTTCCTTTCGTTGGCGACGCAGCCCGCGACCCTGACCGTGTTGTCGGCCCTGACCGCCCTGTTCGTGACCGTGTCCGGGCGGCCGCGCCTCACGCCGGTCATGGCCCCGGCCGCGCTGGCCCACGCCGCCGCCCTGGCCTGCGCGACGGGCGCGGCGGCGGACTGGCAGCCGCAGTCCACCGCCCTGCTGGTCCTCGTGGTCCCCGGTGCCGCGGCCCTGCTCGCCGCGCGCCTCGACGGCTCCGCCGCGACCGTGCCGGTGGAGGCGACGGGCGCCGCCGCCGGACTGCTCGCCGTGGCGCTCGCGGTCACCGACCCGCCGATGCTGGCGCTGGTGCTGGCCCTGTGCGCAGTGATCACGGCAGGCACGGCGGTCCGTGCCGAGCGCCGGCCGGTCGGCTACGCGGCCGCCGCCCTGTTCCTGCTGGCCACCTGGGTCAGGCTCGCCGCCTGGGACGTCACCGCTCCGGAGGCGTACACGCTGCCGGTGACCGTCCCGGCGCTGCTCGTCGGCGCGCTGCGGCGCCACCGCGACCCGCTCGCCTCGTCCTGGACGGCGTACGCCCCGGGGCTCGCCGCCACGCTCGCGCCGAGCCTCGTAGCGGCCTGGGGCGACCAGCACGGGACGCGTCCGCTGCTGCTGGGCGCGGCCGCCCTGCTGGTCACCCTGGTGGGCGCCCGGCACCGGCTGCGGGCGCCCCTGGTGCTGGGCGGTTCGGCGCTGGTCCTCGACGCGGTGCACGAACTGGCCCCCTACCTGGTCCAGGTCGCCGACGCCCTCCCCCGCTGGGTGCCGCCGGCGCTCGCCGGGCTCCTGCTGCTCGCGCTCGGCGCGACGTACGAGCAGCGCCTGCGGGACGTCCGGCGGGTGCGCGACGTGCTGGGAAGGATGAGCTAGGGCCGCCGGTTTTGGCCCGCATCGGCTGCGGGCCACGACCGTGATGTCGTACGTTTTCCGGATCGGCCACCGAGCGTGGTGGCGTGTGTACGCTCCTGGCTCCGGTGGCGGGCCGGAGCGGGGCGCGAGACGGGGGGCGACGTGTGACGGACCTGGGGGTTCCGGCCGATCGGGACATGGCCGGAGAGACACGGGTGACGTTGGAGCGGCTGCTCTCCGTCGTGGGGGTGGGCGCCGTGGAGTTGCACTCGGCGCCCGAGGGGCTGGGCACCACGGTGACCGGCGTGAACGTGCTGGACCTCCTGGAGCCGGTGGTCAGACCGCGGGAGCTGCTGCTCGCCGTGGGCGTCGATCCGCGTTCGGCCCAGGCGGTCGACGTCGTGCGCCGGGCGGGCGAGTCGGGTGCGGCGGGCGTGGTGTTCGGACCGGGCCGGCCCGAGCCCGCCGCCGGAGCCCTTCAGGCGGCCGCCGAGGAGGGCGGTACGGCGTTGCTGTTCCGTACCGCCTGGTGCACCTGGGCCCATCTGGTGGGCGTGCTGCGGGCGGGGCTGGCCTCGGCGGGTGTGCCGCCGATGGCCGGGCTCGGCGGGCCGCGCCTGGGGGATCTCAACTCGCTGGCCGACGCGGTGGCGGTGCTGGTGGGCGGCGCGGTGACCATCGAGGACACCGAGTCCCGGGTGCTGGCCTACTCCTCCACCGAGGAGAACGTCGACGAGCAGCGCCGGCTGACCATCCTCGGTCGCCGTGTCCCGCCGTGGCGGGTGGCCGCGATGCGTGAGGCCGGGTTCTTCCAGGCGCTGTGGGCCGGGGACGACGTACTGCACCGGCCGGCGCACGGGCAGAACCCCGAGCGTCTGGTGGGCGCCGTGCGGGCGGGCGGGGAGGCGCTCGGGTCGATCTGGGTGGCCGCGGTGGCCGGTCGGCCGCTGGCGCCGAACGCCTCCGAGGCCCTGCGGGCGGCGGCCCGGACCGCCGCCGCCCACCTGCTGCACCACCGCACCCACAGTTCGGACGACCGTCTCGTCGAGGACGCGGCCCGCGCGCTGCTGGAGGACCGCGGATCCGTCGAGCTGCTCGCGGAGCGGGCCTCGCTGCCGCCGCGGGAGCCGTGTGCCGTCCTGGCCGTGGGCACCGGCACCGCCGACCACGGGGACGACGATCCGTCGGGACTGCACGGGCTGCTGACCCTGCACTGCGCCGCGTACGGGCACCGCGCGGTGGTCGTCCCGGCGGGCGGCAGGATCCTGGTGCTGCTGAGTGCCCTGGACCGCGATGGCGGCCGGGCCGAGAGCCAGGTGACCCGGCTGGGGGAATCGCTGGCGCACCAGCTGTCGGCCACCCTCGGCAGGCCGCTGAAGGTCGGGCTCGGCGATGTGGTCCCCGTGCTGGCGCGGGCGCCCGAGTCGCGCCGGTCGGCCGAGCTGGCGCTCAGGGCGCTCACCGAGGCCGCGGGGTCGCGGACGGTCGCCCGCACCGGGGACGTCGCCGACACCGTCGGCATCCTGCACGTCGTCGGCGCCCTGCGCGGGGTGGCCCTGCCGCCGCAGACCTCGGTCGCCCGGCTGCGGGCGTTCGACGCGGAGCACAGCGGCAGTTGCCTGGTGGCGACCCTGCGCGCCTATCTCGACCACTTCGGCGACGTGTCCGCCGCCTCCCGCGCGCTGAACGTGCACTCCAACAGCCTGCGCTACCGGTTGCGGCGCATCACGCAGGTGTCGGGGCTGGACCTGGAGGACCCCGACGCCCGGCTGCTGGCCCAGTTGCAGTTACGTCTGAGCGACGAGGGCGACGACGGGCGCGCCTGAGCATTCTTGTGCGCCGCCCCCATCACCGAGCCGTTTCTTCGTCGGAGCGCACAACGGCCGGGCCCGGCGGGGCAGTTGTTTGACCCTGACCGCCGTGGGGCGGGCCCGCGGCTCTGCCGAATCGACGAAGACGCCCTCCCGGTGCGGACAGCAGCCTGGTACTGCGCCCCGGGAAGGCCCCGGGCACTGCGCAGACCACCCGGGAAGGCTCACGATGACCGGACTGACCCCCGCCGCCGAGCGGCGCGAGCGGATCCTGCAGGAAGCGGTACGGCAGGGACTGCTGGACCCCGAACGGGCCCTGCTGGCCGCCTTCGTCGACCTGGACGGCGTCGCCGCGACGGTCGAGTCCCTGCACCGCGCTTTTCCCCCCTCACGGCCCGTACTGCACGCCTTCGCCGCCAAGGCCAACAGCCTGGTGCCGGTGCTGGCGGAGCTGCGACGGCTCGGCATGGGCTGCGAGGTCGCCACCGCGGGTGAGCTGGCCCGCGCCCTGGCCGCCGGCTTCGCGCCGGAGCGGATCGTCTTCGACTCGCCGGCCAAGACGGAGGCCGAACTCCGGCGCGCCCTGGACCTGGGGGTGACGGTCAACGCGGACAACTACCAGGAACTCGCCAGGATCGACCGGGCACTCGGCGGCAGCGTCCCGATGTCCAGGATCGGCGTGCGGGTCAACTCCCAGCTCGGCGGCGGCAGCATCGCCGCGATGAGCACGGCGACCAGCACCTCCAAGTTCGGCGTCCCGCTGGCGGACCCGGGCAGCCGACGCCAGTTGCTGCGCGCCTACCAGGACCGCCCGTGGCTGACCTGGGTGCACACGCACGCCGGTTCGCAGGGCTGTCCGCTCGACCTCATGGCGCGCGGGGTCGCGCAGGCCGTGGAGTTCGCCGAGGAGGTCAACGCCTCCCTGGGGCGGCGCCAGGTCGTCGGCATCGACATCGGCGGCGGGCTGCCCGTCAACTTCGCCGACGACGAGACGACTCCGACGTTCGACGCGTACGTCGGGCAGTTGCGCACCCACGCGCCCGCGTTGTTCTCCGGCGGGTACGAGATCGTCACCGAGTTCGGGCGCAGTGTCCTCGCCAAGAACGGTTTTGTCGCCGCGTACGTCGAGTACACCAAGCACGCGGGCGGCCGGCCGATCGCGGTCACCCACGCCGGAGTGCAGGTGGCCACCCGCACCGTGTTCAATCCCGACGCCTGGCCCCTGCGGATCGAGGCGCACGACGGGAGCGGCCGGGCCAAGGGGGGCCGATCGGTCCGTCAGGACATCGCGGGGCCCGCCTGCTTCGCCGGCGACCTGCTGGCACGTGACCGCGCGCTGCCGCCGCTGGAGCCGGGCGACATCGTCGCCGTCCCGGACACCGGCGCCTACTACTTCTCGACGCCGTTCCACTACAACAGCCTGCCCGAACCGGCTGTGCACGGGGTTCGCACGAGCGGTGACGGCGGTGTCGCCTTCGAGCTCCTGCGTCCCGCGCAGGACCCGTGGGACGTACCCGTGCACGAGCCCGCTCTCGGAGTCAGGTAAGGAGCGTCGAGGTGGCACAGGCCAACCGCCGGCGGACCGGCCGGGACGGGTCGCTCCTCACTCAGCGCGCCGCCGTCGTCTTCCTGCTGGCAGCCCTGGTCGGCATCGGTGCCACTGTCCTGTCGGCGCTGGCCGGCAACGCGTGGCCCGTCGCGGTGAGCGTCGGAGGAGGGGTCGTTGCCCCGGCCGTGCTGTTCTTCAACCAGATCATCGACTAGACGAGTGGATTCCGAGGCGACGCCCCGGAATCCACTCGTGCCGTCCCCGCTACGGCATCCTGTCCCCGAGCAGCGCCAGGTTCTCGATGGCGGCGAGCCCGTAGAGCGCGGTGTCGTTGGTGGACACCCAGGTGGCCTCGCTGCCCGCGACCAGGGTGGCGGGGCCGCTCAGCTTCTCCGTCCTCCAGGGAGCGGACTCCTTGTACCCGTCGGAGTTGTAGAACTTGTCCCACGCGCGCGTGGCGAGCTTCGCGTCACCGGTCTGTACGGCCGCGTACGCGTCGAGGCGTGAGTGGCCCTGGAAGAGCAGCAGGCTGCCGAAGTCGGAGCCGTAGCGGGCCTTCTGCTCCGCCTTGGTGGCGTTGAAGTAGCGGCAGTAGTCGAAGTAGGCCTGGTTGAACTTCGGCATGTCGACGAGGTGGATGAGTTCGGCGCACAGTTCGTTGAGGCCGAAGACCGCGGAGAGGTGCGAGACGCCGACGACCGGCTTGTCGGCGACGGCGAACCGGCCCGTGTCGAGGTCGTAGAGGCCGCTGCCCTGGACGAACCCGTTGGGCTGGGCGGCGATGCCCTCCATCGTCGACAGCACGCGTGCCTTGGCCTTCTCCCACTTGGGGCCCTTGCGTTCCCACTCCGTCAGCCAGGCCGACACCAGGCCGCTCCAGTCCGTGCCGAAGCCGACGGACAGGGCGTGCCGGTCGGGAGTGTAGGGATCGGTGCGCACCTTGCGCAGCGGGTCGAGGACGAGGAAGGTCTCGTCGGAGTCGACGTTGGCGTGCATGAGGTCGCCGACCCGCTCGTCGGCCGTGAGGAAGTAGTAGAAGCGGCGGTACGTGGTGTTGGCGATGCGCTGTTGTTTGGCGCTGTCGGCGAAGTGCTGCACGCCGTGCCGTGTGCCGAGTCCGGCCCACTTTCCGATGTGGTAGACGTCGACCTCGCCGGTGTGCCGGGTCATCGACTCGGCGAAGCGGAAGATGTCCGCGCGGCCGCTGCGGAGGTAGGCGTACCAGAGCCAGAGGTCCGGCGACAGCTCGGAGTTGTCCCAGGCGTAGCCGCCGATGTCGTACCGCCACTGGTGCCTGACGGTGTCATAAGTGTGCATGATGTCGCCGTAGTCCCAGAAGCCGTACCAACGGCGCTGCTCCACCTGGTCCTTGTAGTAGGTGAAGAGGAAGTCGAGGTGGTCCTCGATCTTCGCCTTGGCCGGGGTGGAGCGGTCCGGCTCGGAGTACAGCCCCGGGCCGAAGACCTTGGCCTTGATGAGCTGCTTGGGCGGGGCGGCGAGCTGGGGCAGCACCCGGACGGCCTCGACCTGTTCGGCGAGCCGGTCCGGGCTCGGGGTGGACTCGTTGGCCCAGAAGAGGAGTTCGGAGGTGCGGGCGATGCCGTACGGGGTGCCGAAACCGGGCTCGTAGTCCTCGTAGGTGATGTTGAGGCCCTCGAGCTGCTCGGGGAAGGTGTCCTGGCCCATGCCGTCGTGGTAGAAGCGCAGGTCCATGGGCTGCGCCTCGGGCGACCAGAGCCAGAGGGTGACCTCGGCCTCGTCGGTGTGGGCGTCGCGGATGTCGAGCTGGGCGGGGTGCTTCTCCCAGAAGTCCCGCAGACCGAAGGAGAATCCGCCGCTGACGCCACCGACGTAACCGAATCCCGACGCCCGCTTGCCGCCGCCGGCACCGATCCAGCCGTAGCCCTTCTTGGTGCGCTTGCGCAGGGTGAAGCCGTCGGTGGAGAGCTGGGAGAGGGTGTAGTCGCCCCACTCGGGGATGTACTGGAGCCGGGTGGTGACCCGCTGGTCCCAGGTGGACGGGTCGGGCAGCTTCTCGCCCGCGTACTGGGCGGCCTGGACGGCCGCGCCCGGGTCGCGGCGCAGTCCGGTGATGCCCTTGACGGCCTCGCGCAGCAGGCCGGTGCCCTCGCCGCCGAGGCGGATGTGGCGGTCGTAGGACTCGTCGCGCATCGGCACGCTGAAGCGGACGCCGAGGCCGCGGATGAAGTCGCCGCTCGCCTTGCCGGGCTCCTGCTTCCCGTCGTAGGTGATGGTGTGCACCATGCGGAAGGAGTCGGCGCCCGCGTAGAAGTAGAGGCGGAGGGAGAACGGGAGCCAGCTGCGGCTGCCCTTGCGGTGCTTTCCGTCGATCCGTACGACCGCGCGGACGGGCCCCTCCTGCTCGACGGTGACGTCGCCGATGGCGCCCTCGAAGCGTTCGGTCCTGACCGTGCCCTGGTCCTCGTCCTCGATCTCGGGCTGGCGGATCAGGACCAGTCGGCCGTTCTTCGCGATCTCGGTGGAGCCGCGCTTGACGGACTTGATCAGGGTGGTGCCGTCCTTGCCGATCCTGACCGTGATCACGCCGGTGGAGACGTCGATCGTGCCGCCGCTCTTGGCGACGGTGACCTTCTTGGCGGGGGCGGCGGGGGTGCCGGCGGTGAGGGTCAGCTGCCCGTTGCCGGAACTCACCGCGTGCGCGGTCCACTTGAGGGAGCCGTCCGGCCAGTACGCGATCGGCCAGGACTGTACGGGGACGTCCTTGCCGTCGGCGTCCGTGACCGCGAACTTCTGGTCCTCCTGGTGGGCGCCCATCGGCCAGGGCACACCGAGGGTGGCGCCGGGTGCGGCGCCGAGGCCGCCGTCCTCCAGCCAGTCCAGGGTCACCGGGTCCGCGTCGGCGGCCTCGGCTCTCGGCGCGGCCTGGGCCTCATTGGTCCCCAGCGCCCAGCTGAACTGGGCGGCGGCTCCGGCGACGGCGGCCGCCTTGAGGAGGGACCTGCGGGGGATGGGGGACATGGCCTTTTCCTTTCCGTGCAGGGTGCATCGGTGATGGTCAGGGGCATGACAGAGAGAGGTGCGGCGCCGAGGGCACCGACCTTGAGTGCGGGGCACCGCCCGTCAGCGGTGCCGGTACCGCTCCTCCACGGCGACGGCCGACGCCGCGACGGCCCCCAGGACGGGGACCGCCAGCGGCGCGACGAACCAGGCGGACAGCGCCACGACGGCCAGCCCGGTGATGATCAGGAAGGATCCGGCGGGGTCCAGGACGGTACGACGCCCTGCCTGGGCGAGCAGCGCCCGCCACCTCACGCCCGGTGTCCACGCCGCCGACGCGCGCAGCCCGGCGACGGTGAGCCCGATGAGGGCGAACAGTCCGACGGCCCCGACGAGCGGCCCACCGGGCAAACCGGAGCGGGAGGCCTGGACGTCCACCCAGACCGCGACCGCCGCCGCCCATCCCGCGAGCCCGACGAGCCATCCGCCGCGCAGGGCGGCCCGGACGTCGGCGACGAACTCCCGCCAGCCGCCGCCCTCATGAGCCGTACGACGGCGCAGGTGCCGCGCGCCGGCGGCGAAGGCGGCCGGGTAGGTGACCACGCCCAGCGAGGCGACCGCGATCCACACCCCGGTGAGCAGACACTCGGCGAACACGGCGAACCGCTCGGCGAGGACCGACTCCTTGCGCGCCTTCACGCGTGCCTGGGCCATCGTGACCGCCTCAGCCCTTCAGTCCGGACGTCGCCATGCCGTCGATGAGATAGCGCTGGAAGGCGAGGAAGAAGGCCAGCACCGGCAGCAGCGCGACCAGCGACATGGCGATCATGCCGCCGTAGTCGGCCACGCCCTCCTGGTCCACGAACATCTTCAGGCCGAGGGAGACCGTGTACTTGTCGGGCTCGTTGAGGTAGATCAGCGGGCCCATGAAGTCGTTCCAGGAGTTGATGAAGGTGAAGATCGCGCTGGTGATCAGGGCCGGGCGGCACAGCGGGAGCACGATCGACCAGTAGATGCGCAGGTGCCCGCAGCCGTCGAGGCGGGCCGCCTCGTCGAGCTCCTTGGGCAGGTTGCGCATGAACTGCATCATCAGGAAGACGAAGAACGCCTCCGTGGCCAGGTACTTCCCCAGCAGCAGCGGGGTGTACGTGTTGATCATCTCCATGTTGCGGAACAGCACGTACTGCGGGATCAGCAGCACGTGGTAGGGCAACAGGAGCGTGCCGATCATCAGCGTGAACAGCAGATTGCGACCCGTGAACTTGATCTTCGCGAAGGCGTACGCCGTCAGCGAGCAGGACAGCAGGATCCCGATCACGGAACCGATCGCGAGGGTGAGCGAGTTGACGAAGAAGGTGGAGATGGAGATGTCCGCGATGCCCTCGGTGAGCCGCGTGTAGTTCGAGGTGACCGGGGAGCCCGGGAAGAGGTCCAGGCTGCCGATGATGTCCTCGCTCTTCTTGAACGAGCCGCCGACGACCCAGAGCACCGGATAGAGGATCACGGCGAGGATCGCGAGGGCCCCGAGGTGCCAGGCGAGCGAGCCGGGCAGCCTGCGGCGGAAGTTGCCCGCCTTCGTGGACGGGGCCGGGGTGATGTCGGTGGCCGATGGGGGTACCCCCGGGTCGAGCGAAGTCGAGAGATTGGGGGAGCTCATCAGGCACCCTCCTCGTAGTGCACCCAGCGCTTCTGGGACCAGAACAGCACCGCCGTCACCAGGGCGACCGCGACGAGCAGCATCCAGGCCATGGCGGAGGCCAGGCCCATCCGGCTGTTCTCGAAGCCCTGGACGTACAGGTAGCAGGTGTAGACCATCGATCCGTCGGCGGGACCGCAGGCGTTGCTTCCGGCGCCGCCGCCGACGATGTACGCCGAACTGAAGATCTGGAAGGAGTGGATCGTCTCCAGCAGGACGTTGAAGAAGAGGACCGGGGAAATCATCGGCAGGGTGATGTTCCAGAACCGGCGCCACTTGCCGGCCCCGTCGACTTCGGCCGCCTCGTACAGCTCACGCGGGACCTGCTTCAGACCCGCGAGGAAGATGACCATGGGGGCGCCGAACTGCCAGACAGTGAGCGCCACCAGGCTGTAGATGATCATGTCCGGGTCGCCGGTCCAGCCGCCGACGTTCACCCCGAAGAGCTTCTGTGTACGGTCGACGATCGCGTCGTCCGAGAAGATCGCCTTCCAGACGATCGCGACGGAGACGCTCGCGCCGATCAGCGACGGCGCGTAGAAGGCGGCCCGGTAGAAGGCCTGCCCGCGCCGCTTCTGGGCCAGGAGCAGCGCCACGCCGAGGGCCGCGAGCAGCTTGAGCGGCGTACCGACGACGACGTACCAGAGGGTCACCTGCACCGAGTGGCGCCAGCGCGGATCCTCGAACATCGTCGTGAAGTTGTCGAAGCCGATCCACTTGGGCGCGTCGAACAGGTTGTAGTCGGTGAAGGCGAAGTACAGCGAGGCGACCATCGGGCCTGCCGTCAGCAGCAGGAAACCGGCGATCCAAGGGGACATGAAGAGATAGCCGGCCAGCGTCTCCCGGCGCCGCCGCCGCTTGAGGGCGGCGGGGCGCACGGGCTTCACCGGACCGTGCCGCGGCTCGGAGTCCTTGGACAGGCCCTCCATCGCAGGGGCGTGTGTCACGGCGGTTCCCATCAGCCGGCGAGAGCCGTCTTCGACTCGGTGAAGAACTGCTTGACGGCGTCGTCCACCGACCGCTTGCCCAGGGCGAGCTCCTCGGCGATGCGCAGGAACGCGGACTCGCAGATGTCCGCGCCGTTCGGGTGCGGGGTGATGGGTTCCAGGACGCCCGCCTTGACGAGGGACTCCTCGTAGGCGGCGATCGCCTTGTTGACCTCGTCGGTGGGCTTGTACGCGTCGTACTGGGCCTGCGTCGCGGGCACCCCGCGGTCGTAGCCCATGATCTTGGCGACCTCGGGGTCGTGCACCATGAAGCTGATGAACTGGGCGACTTCCTTGGGGTGCTTGGTGCGCTTGGACGCGCTGAGCATGAGGGAGCCGAGGTACTGGCCGGTCTTCTTGCCGTCCGTGGTGGGGATGGGCGCCAGGCCGTACTCGCTCTTGCCCTCGGAGGTGTAGCGGACGGTGAAGTTGTCCCAGGTGAACTCGCTGGCCGCGAGCTCCGCCGAGACCGCCGACTTGGGCTTGATCTGGGCGACCTTCTTGGGGTCGGCGTAGATGCCCTCCTCGACGCCCTTCTTGGCCTTGGTCCACCAGTCCTTCAGGTCCGCCTCGGTGAAGCCGAGCGCGTCCTCGGTGAAGAACGCCTTGCCGTTCTGGCGCAGGTACAGGTCGTAGAGGTACATGACGCCGTACATGCCGCTGTCGCCGGCGCGGCCCGTCTTGTCGCGGATCTTCTTCATCGCCGCGTCGAAGTCGTCCCAGGTCCAGCCCTGCTCCGGCTTGACGCCCGCCTTGGTGTAGACGGGCTTGTCGATCACCAGGGACATCGAGTTGGAGCCGACGGGAACGCCGAGGAGCTTGCCGTCGATCTCGCCGAACTTGTCCAGGCCGGCCCGGAAGCCGCTCATGTCGAGGTTGCCCGCCTTGGCCTGCTCACTCAGATCGAGCAGGACGTTCTTCGCGTCGTATTTCCGCAGGAATCCAATCGCATTCTGGAAGACGTCCGGCGGATTGCCGCCGGAGGCCTGCGTGTTGAACTTCTTCCAGAAGTCGAGATAGGGCTGAAAGTCCGTCTTGACCTTGATCTTCGGATACTTCTTCTCGAAGAGCGCGATGGTCTTGTTGATGCGCTCCGCGCGGTCCTCGGCACCCCACCACGCGTAACGGATCGTCACCGTCCCGTCCGCCGAGGTGCCGCTGTCACCACCGCACCCCGTCGTCGCGGCCAGCCCGAGCGTGGCCGCCGTGGCACCGGCCGCCTTCAGGATCGTACGCCTCTCAACATTCCTGCTGGTTCCCACAGTCGGGCCCTCCCCGCAGCGTTGCCGCTTGCATGAATCGTTTCAAGTAAGCGCTTGCTGGCACAAGTTACGGAGGGCTTGAGGGTGCGTCAATGATTCGGACAGGAATTTCTTGGGGGGCGCGTGGGCGGCCGGACGGGGCAGCGGGGAGGTATCCCTCGGCGGATGCGGCAATGGCGCAGGTGAGGGGGGTGTGGCCGGTGGGCCGAACGAGCAGGCGGCCGATGAAGAAGCTTGCCTTCCGGCCGAAAGTCGCCTGCCTGATGGGGACTTGGGGACAGGAGGGGGCGGTGGGGCTGGAGGGGGTGGAGCGCGTTCGGGGTGTCGGGGTGGGGTGCGTTTGGGGTGTCGGGGCGGCTGTCGCGTCGGCGCGCCCGCCGCCGAAGGGGGCATGAGCGCACCGGCGGGCTGTCGCGACGAGACCGACAGGCGCTTTCCCGGGCCCGCGAGCACGACAGCGGCCCACCTGCTGTCTCGCAGGTGGGCCGCTGTTTCCGGGTGGGCGATACTGGGTTCGAACCAGTGACCTCTTCGGTGTGAACGAAGCGCTCTCCCACTGAGCTAATCGCCCGGGCGCAGGAAGAACATTACCCCATGTCACGAGGTGGCCGTGACCACGGCCGACCGCCGACGACCGGCCCCCGCGCCCGCGTTGCGGATCACTGGTCCTTGATCTTCCAGGGCATCACGAGGCCGAACTTCCACAGGTAGAACCCTGCGACGGCGGCGATGATCACCAGGCCGATCACGGTCAGCGTGATGTTGCGGCGCCGCACCTTCGGGTCGAGGGCCCGCTGTGCCGCCTCGGTGACCTTGCGCTTGGTCCAGCGCAGCACCAGCTGGGCCCAGACGAACTCGGTCGCCCAGATCGCCATGCCGCCGAAGATCACCACCCAGCCCGGCCCGGGCAGGGGCAGCATGATGATGCCGGCCACCACGACCGCGAGGCCGATGACGAAGACGCCCACCTGCCAGCTGAGGTGCAGCATGCGGCGCGCCTTGATGAATTCCGGCGCCCTGGAGCCGAGCCCCTGCTCGCGCTCCCCCGCCGCCCCGTCGGTCTCGGTCTCGTCCGCCGCCACGGCCACCTCACCCGGCCCGTCACTCCCCGTGTTCATGCACCCGAACCCTACCGGAGAGAAACCGGTCACCGAAATGGCGGTACCGTGCCAAGGCACTCTCGGCCGGAAGAGTTACGTAAACACACGCAAAACACTCAGAGGGGTTTACAACGGCACCGTAGGTGGCATGTCGATTTCGCCGACGTGCGAATCCCCGAGCGCACACTGAGCGAAAGGCCCTGGCGCTTATGAACACCACGGTCAGCTGCGAGCTGCACCTGCGCCTCGTTGTGTCGAGCGAGTCCTCCCTGCCTGTCCCCGCAGGCCTGCGGTACGACACGGCCGACCCCTACGCCGTGCACGCCACCTTCCACACCGGAGCCGAGGAGACCGTCGAGTGGGTGTTCGCCCGCGACCTCCTCGCCGAGGGTCTCCACCGGCCCACCGGCACCGGCGACGTCCGCGTCTGGCCGTCGCGCAGCCATGGTCAGGGCGTCGTCTGCATCGCCCTGAGCTCGCCCGAGGGCGAGGCCCTGCTCGAGGCCCCGGCGCGGGCCCTGGAGTCGTTCCTGAAGCGGACGGACGCCGCCGTGCCCCCCGGCACGGAGCACCGCCACTTCGACCTCGATCAGGAGCTCTCGCACATCCTGGCGGAAAGCTAGGGCGGGGCCCCCTCTGAGCCGCCCGGCGCCGTCCACTCGGGGAGACGGCTCGGGCTCGGACAACCGCATACGGCACGCGCAGGCGCCGTCACCGTGGGACACCCCGGTGACGGCGCCTGTCGTCCGTGCCGCCTCCGACCGCCGGCCAGGCGGGCCGGTGCCCCGTCCGGAGGGTGGTCCGGCGCGCCGAGCCATTACCATCGGCCAGCATCGGCGGGCACCCGCCCGACCCACAGGCCAGGGAGCGTAACGTGCTGATCACCCACGACACCCGGTGTGCGCTCGACGCCGTGGTGGATCTGGTGAACACCGCCCCGGAGGACGAGACGACCCCGGAGGGGCTGCCGGACGTCGCGGCCCTCTCGGAGTTCGTACGAAGCCACGACATCAGCGACGTTGGAGTGCTCTCGGAGTTCGATCTCTCGGCGGTGCGCAAGATCCGGGGGCGGTTCGCCACGGTCTTCGCGGCTCAGGACGCCCGGAGCGCTGCCACAGTGATCAACGAGCTGGTCGCCGCCGCGGGTACGACGCCCCGGCTCACGGACCACGACGGCTACGACTGGCATGTGCACTATTTCGCCCCCGGCGCCTCCATCGCCGACCACCTGGCGGCCGACTGCGGGATGGCGCTGGCCTTCTTCGTGGTGGCCGGGGAGCAGGAACGGCTGCGGCGCTGCGAGGCGCCCGACTGCCGACGCGCCTTCGTCGACCTCTCCCGCAACCGCTCACGCCGGTACTGCGACAGCCGCACCTGCGGCAACCGGCTGCACGTGGCCGCGTACCGGGCGCGCCGCAAGGAGGCGGCGGGCTGAGGCCGGGCCGAGGTGTCCCCGGGGTGAGGTGGACGCGGCCCCGGCGGGTGGCGCCGGGGACCGCGGGTAGGGCTCACAGCAACAGCAGATCGTGCAGCGAAGCGATGAGCAGCAGACACCCGATCACCGCAAGGAAGATCATCAGCGGTGGCTGGGAAAGGG
Source organism: Streptomyces sp. NPDC048751 (assembly GCF_043198595.1). Lineage (NCBI taxonomy): Bacteria > Bacillati > Actinomycetota > Actinomycetes > Kitasatosporales > Streptomycetaceae > Streptomyces > Streptomyces sp. NPDC048751. The sequence continues at coordinate 335,826 of NZ_JBICUX010000008.1, read as the reverse complement.
CGAAAAGGCATCCGCGAGGCTCGTCCTGAGGCGGCGCGGCATCGCTCTGTGTCGTGTCCAGCATCTCGCGGCGATGATGGCGCAGGTGATGCGGTCGACGCGATCCGGGCCGCCGATTGAACGGGAGTGCGCCGGATTCCGCGCGTCGGCTTTCAGGAAGAGATCGTTTCCGCGCGGGCCAGTGCGCTCTGTGTCGTTTCGGCGGTCACACGCGAGTCATATGCCGTGCTTCTTCAGAATGGCCTCGATGTCGCTGAAGTCGTCCGCCGAGCCGCCGCGGGGTGCTGCGGCGGGCTTGGCCGCCGCCCGGGAGCCCTGTCCCAGGGAGGGCGCGGAAGCCGTCGGGGCCACAGCCTCGTCCCGCGCCTCGGCCCGGGCGGCGGCCCTGCGCTCCCGGCGGGTCCCGCCGCGGCGGCGTTCCACGGCGCGGGTGGTCGTGAACAGCAGCCAGGCCCCGCCCAGCACGACGAAGCCGGCCCACGCCGTGGGGCTGAAGGCGGTTTCGGCGACCCACTCCACGGCACCGGTCATCACCAGGCCGAGCGGCACGAGGGCGTAGGCCGCGATACGGGCGGCCGCGAGGTAGCGCTTGCGCCAGGCCGTGACCACCGCGATGCCCAGACCGGCGGCGGAGACGGCGGCACAGACGGTCTCGGCAATCATCCGGTCCTCCAGGCAGTCGGGCGGGCGAGCGGTCGGACAGACGTCGGCGGACGTCGCTTTCGTCCCCTCCATCCTGCACCTCCCGCACCCCGGCGGGCCATGCCACGGCCGCACATCAGGGACATCTCCGGGTCGGCTCCTCCGCAGGTGCCGGTAGGCCGTACGCCCCCTACGGGCCCCGGAGCCGGCCCCGCGGCCGTCCCGGTTGGGGTGGGGGAACCGGGGCTGGGAGACTGTGACCATGAGCGACTCCCCCGTATCCGCCCCCGTAGGTCCGACCGCCGTTCTCGACGTCTGGTGCGAACTCCAGTGCGCCGACTGCCGCAGCGCCCTGGCCGACCTCCACGCCCTGCGCGAGCGCTACGGCGACCGGCTGGAGCTGCGGCTGCGGCACTTCCCGCTGGAGAAGCACAAGCATGCCTTCGCCGCCGCGCAGGCCGCCGAGGAGGCCGCGGAACAGGGCAAGGGGTGGGCGTACGTCGAGGCGGTGCTCGGCCGGGTCGAGGAGCTGGACCGTGAGGGAGAACCCTTCCTGGTCGAGGTGGCCCGGGAACTCGGCCTGAGCGCTGAGGAGTTCGACACCGCGCTGATCGACGGCCGGCACATCCTGATCGTGGACGCCGACCAGGCCGAGGGCAAGGCGATCGGCGTGACCGGTACCCCCACGTACGTCATCGACGGCGAACGCCTCGACGGCGGCAAGAGCCAGGAGGGGCTGCGCGAGCGCATCGAGCAGATCGCGGACCGGCTGCTCGCCGAACAGGGGTGAGACCGCCCCGGCGGTCTGTTCAGTCGATGACCGCGGTGGCCTCGACCTCGACCAGGTGGTCCGGTACGTCCAGTGCCGCGACACCCAGCAGCGTGGCCGGCGGGACCGGGGTGCCCCCCAGCTTCGCGGCTGCCCGGGAGACGCCCTCCAGGAACAGGGGCAGCTTGTCGGGGGTCCAGTCGACGACGTAGGCAGTGAGTTTCGCCACGTCGTCGAAGGAGGCGCCGGCCGCGGCCAGGGCGGTGGCGATGTTGAGGTAGCACCGCTCGACCTGCGCGGCGAGGTCACCTTCGCCGACCGTGACCCCCTTCTCGTCCCAGGAGACCTGCCCGGCGACGAAGACCAGCTTCGACCCGGTCGCGATCGACACCTGCCGGTACGCGTCGATCTCCGGAAGTCCGCCGGGGTTCACCAGGGTGATGGCCATGCTGTGGGCCCTCCTCGGCATGAGCGTTCGCTCTCTTGTGGTTACTGGGAAACCGTAGGAGAGTGACCGCTGACGTGGAAGAACGCACTTTTCAGTGACGGGGGAACCTTCTGGTGACCAAGCAGTTCAGGAGCCTGCCCGAAGAAGCGAACCTCCGGCGCGCGGACTCCTTGGCGCGGGAGATCTTCTCGGACGTGGCCAACAAGTGGGCGCTGCTGATCATCGAGGCGCTCGGTGAACGGACCCTGCGCTTCAGCGCGTTGCGGGACGAAGTCGAGGGGGTGAGCCACAAGATGCTCACCCAGAACCTGCGCATGCTGGAGCGCAACGGCCTGGTCGAGCGGACCGTGCACCCCACCGTGCCGCCGAGGGTCGAGTACACCCTCACCGAGGCGGGCCGAGCCCTGCGAGCGACGGTCGACACCATGTGCGACTGGACCGTCCGGTACCTCGGTCACATCGAGGCCTCCCGTCTCCGCTTCGACGCATGACTGGTCGCGCTCCGCATGGGCCGCGAGGTCAGAGGAGGTTCTTGTACATCGAGTACGCCACCGGCACGTACCCGAGTGACGCGTAGAGCCGCTCGGCGGGAGTGTTGCCCGCGAAGACGTTGAGGCCGATCACCTGCTTGCCGGCGGCCAGTGCCTGAGCCTCGGCGAGCAGCATGAGGGAGCGGCCGTGCCCCTTTCCGCGATGGCGCTCGTCGGTCTCGACATCGAAGACGTATGCGTTGTCCCCGGTGAGCGACACCCACAGGGCGCCGACCCGGGTGCCCTCGTGTTCCAGGATGCTGATCAGCACGTTGTCCGTGAACAGGCCCTGTGGCAGCAGCTCGGTGTGGTCCCGCTCCGACCTGGCCCGTGCCTCGCCCTCGGGCACTCCGCGGTCGATCCAGCTCTGGGCGTAGTGCGCGACCCCGTGTTCGAGCCACGGCCCGAACTCGGCCTCCGTCATGGGTCTGCCCAGGGTGCCCGCAGGCAGCTCGGGCGCGGTGGCATCGAGTTGCTTCTCCATGCCGTAGTTCCGGCGGACGTAACCGAGGGCAGTGGCCAGCCGCAGCGCGGTCTCGGCGCCGGCCGGCACCCTGAGCTCGACGCGCTTGCAGCCCCAGCCCCGCGCCACCTCCTCGGCGGCGAGCGCGGCCACGGTTCCCCGGCCGCGCCGACGGTCCGGCTCCTCGATGCGCAGGTCGTCGATCCGGGCGACGGAGGGGCCGAAGGCGGGAGACGTCGAGAGGTGTATCGCCCCGACGGGACGGCTGTTCACGCACACCTGGTAGTGGCGTGAGAGCGCCCCGTCGGTGGCACGCTGAAGCGGCTCGGTCGGCCGCAGGGTCGTGGTCATCAGTGGGTTTCTACCCGCCGTGACGACCTGCGTCAGCCCAATTTCCGAGGCCTTTATGGATCTTGATCGTTCCCGGACCGCTCGTCGAAGACGCGCATGGCCTTGGCGGTCACCGGGCCCGGCGCGCCCGGCAGTTCGCGGTCGTCGACGCGGTGCACGGCCTGGATGTCGCGCAGGGTGGAGGTGAGGAAGACCTCGTCGGCCCGTGCGAGCACGTCCAGCGGCAGGTCGGTCTCCCTGGCTCCGGTCCACTCGACGGCCAGCGCGCGTGTGATGCCCGCGAGGCAGCCGGAGGCGAGGGGCGGTGTGTGGATCTCGCCGTCGAGGACGACGAAGACGTTCGAGCCGGTGCCCTCGCAGAGCTGTCCGAGGGTGTTGGCGAACAGCGCCTCGGACGCGCCGTGTTGGCGCGCGCGGGCCAGGGCCACGACGTTCTCGGCGTACGAGGTGGTCTTCAGGCCGGTGACCGCGCCCCGCTCGTTGCGGGTCCAGGGGACGGTGATCACGGCCGTGGAGTCGGGGCGGCGGGTGGTCTCGCCGAGGGCCACCACGAGCGTGGGGCCGCGCTCACCGCGGTCGGAGCCGAGCGGGCCCTGGCCGCCGGTGTAGGTGATGCGCAGCCGGCCGAGCGGCATCGGATTGGCCTCCAGGACGGCGGCGCAGGCGCGGCGGACCTCGTCGAGGTCCGGGTCGGGCAGGCCGAGGCCGCGTGCGGAGCGGGTGAGCCGGTCCAGGTGGCGGGTGAGCGCGAACGGCTTCCCGTCGGCCGCCTTCACCGTCTCGAAGATGCCGTCGCCCACGGTCAGCCCGTGGTCGAAGACGGAGACACGGGCGGACTCGGTGTCCCGCAGTCCGCCGTCGAGCCAAAGCTTCACTGGTCGCCACCTCGCAACGTTGTACCGGGGACTCGGCAGGCGGGCCGGGGGATGCCCCCGGGTTCGGCACGGCGCGTCGGTCCCTCTTCACTCACCTCGTACGTTCCCGACGCTATCGCGAGCAGCCGGGACGCCTTCAGTTCGGTCTCCCTCCACTCCCCCTCGGGGTCCGAGCCCCAGGTGATTCCGGCGCCGGTGCCGAAGCGCAGGACGGCCGTGTCCCCCGAGCCCCGGTCGATCCAGAAGGTGCGGATGCCCACGGCCAGCTCTCCGGTGCCCCGGTCGGCGTCGATCCAGCCGATGCCGCCGCAGTACGGGCCCCGGGGAGCCGCCTCCAACGCGTCGAGGATCCGCAGCGCGCTCGACTTGGGCGCGCCGGTGACCGAGCCGGGCGGGAAGGCGGCGTCGATGAGTTCCGGCCAGCCCGCGCCGTCGCGCAGCTCGCCGCGGACCGTCGACACGAGGTGGACGAGGCCGGGGTGCTTCTCGACGACGCAGAGATCCGGGACGCTCACGCTGCCGGTGGCGCAGACGCGCCCGATGTCGTTGCGGACGAGATCGACGATCATCACGTTCTCGGCGTAGTCCTTCTCCAGGAGGTCCGCCTCCGTGCGCCCGGTGCCCTTGATCGGTCCCGACTCCACGACCCTGCGGTCGCGGCGCAGGAAGAGTTCCGGGGACGCGGTGGCCGTCTCGACACCGTGGTCGGGCAGCCGAATCGTTCCTGCATACGGTGCCGGGTTGCCGCGGGCCAACAGGGCCGTGAGGGCGTCGACGTCGGCGTCGGGCCGCACCGGTGCGGACAGGACGCGGCAGAGGTTCGCCTGGTAGACGTCGCCGGCCGCGATGTGCTCGCGGATGCGTCGAACCCCCGCCGTGTACGCGGCGCGGTCGAGCGACGACGTCCAGTCGCCCGCCGCCGGTCCGCGCCACCGTCCCGGCACCGGCGTCGGTACGGGTTCCTCCCTCACGTCCCGGAAGCGGGCGCAGGTCAGACGGCCTTCGTAGTCGGCGCAGACGGCCCAGAAGCCGGTGGAGTCGAGGGCCGCGGGGTCACTGGTGACGTCGAGGAGACCGGTGGCGACCCGGCCGCCGAAGCGGGCGAGGGGAGGGAGGCGGTGCACGATGTCGAGTCTAGGGCGGGTGCCCCGGGGGTGGCCCCGGCGTGGCTCCCGGCCCCAGGTGGCGAGGTCGCACGGGGTGTGGTGGGGCGCCCGTCGGGTGTTCTTCGGCTGCCGGTCGGATGTGCTTCGGATGCACTTCGGCTGCCGGTCGGAAGTGCTTCGGATGTGCTTCGGACCGCCCGTCGGGTGCGCTGACCTCGTCATCGAGGGGACGTAGCGCAGCACGCTGCACAAACGCGTTTTTGTGCTGGCCCAGGAATCCGCTAGAGTTCAACACGTCGCCGGGCCGCGGGAGCGGACCGAAACGACAGGCGGACGTAGCTCAGTTGGTAGAGCGCAACCTTGCCAAGGTTGAGGTCGCGAGTTCGAACCTCGTCGTCCGCTCGAAGGAAACCAGGGGATCTTCCCGAACCCCTGCACTCCTGGTGGAGTGGCCGAGAGGCGAGGCAACGGCCTGCAAAGCCGTCTACACGGGTTCAAATCCCGTCTCCACCTCCAAGGACGATTAGCTCAGCGGGAGAGCGCTTCCCTGACACGGAAGAGGTCACTGGTTCAATCCCAGTATCGTCCACTGGAGCCTCATGGCTTCGCCCCGCGCGATTAGCTCAGCGGGAGAGCGCTTCCCTGACACGGAAGAGGTCACTGGTTCAATCCCAGTATCGCGCACGCAGTCCCGAGGACGATTAGCTCAGCGGGAGAGCGCTTCCCTGACACGGAAGAGGTCACTGGTTCAATCCCAGTATCGTCCACACTCCGAAGCCCCCAGCCTTGTGACTGGGGGCTTCTTCATGTGCCGGTCAGCTGGAGAACAGCATGTGCCCGAAGCTCTTGTGGCGCTGGTGGCCGTAGTGCCCACCGTGTCCCCCATGCCCACCGTGGCCGCCGTGCGGGGCACCCCAGGCGGGGGCCTGCGGCGCGGTCGGGTACGCCTGCGGGGCGGACGGGGGCGGCGGGGCGGGCTGGGTCCACTGGGACTCGAGGCGGGTGAGTGCCTCCAGCTCGCCGTAGTCGAGGAAGATCCCTCGGCAGTTGCTGCACTGCTCGATCTGGACGCCGTTGCGGTTGTACGTGTGCATCGGCGCATGGCACTTCGGACACTGCATGGTCGGCTCAACTCCTCGCCGGTCGGTCCTGCTTCGTATGTCGCCAGGACAGACTCTGTCCGGCTGCGGTCGGTTGCACCCTACTTCGCGGGATTCGAGAGCAACTGGGGAGGGACCGGACGCATTCGGGCGCAGGCGTCGACGAGCGACTGCTCGACCTCGTCCAGCGGCCGGTCCTGAGTGATGGCCTTCGTGAGGGCCCGGGCCGCGGTCTGCACGGTCAGGGCGCGGGCCGGGACGTCGAGAGCGGGCCAGGGATCGCCTTGGGCCGGTACGGCCGGGCCGTGCGCCTCCCGGTAGGCGGTGAGGAAGCGGCTCCACTCGTCGGGCGGCAGCAGTCCGCAGGCGTACCAGGCAGCGGGCCGTGCGAGGTCCCACGCCGGGACGCCCACACCCAGGTCGTCCACGTCGATGAGGAGCCAGGGCCCGTCGGGGGCGGGGCTCCGGACGAGCTGGCCGAGGTGGAGGTCGCCGTGGCACAGGGTGGTGGTGTCGGGCATGGGGGCTTCGGCGCGGGCCCAGGGGGGCAGCAGGTCCCAGGCCTGAAGGATGGGAGCGGCTGCGGGGTGGGGGTCGGCTTCACGGAGGCGCGCGACGGCTCGGGCTGCTTTGAGGGGGCCGCGCATGTGCGGGAGCGGGGGTGTGGGGGTGGGGGTGGGGCTGTGCGTCGAGGGAAGCGGGGCCGGGGCGGGGCTGTGGACCGGAGGTAGCGAGGTCGGAGCGGCGTCGCCCGTCGGACGAACCGAGGTCGGATCGGCGCCGTGGACCGGACGAACCGAGGTCGGATCGGCGCCGTGGACCGGACGAACCGAGGTCGGATCGGCGCCGTGGACCGGACGAACCGAGGTCGGATCGGCACCGTGGACCGGACGAACCGAGGTCGGATCGGCACCGTGGACCGGACGAACCGATGTGGGCGCAAGGTCGCGCGTCGGACGAGACGGTGTCGGGGTGGGGATCGGGGTGCGGTGGAGGTGGGCGAGGAGGGTGGCCGCCGCTTCCCAGGGGGCGGCGTCCGGGTCCTGGGGGTCCACCGGGGTGCCGTACGGCCAGAGGGTGACGAGGCGGCCGTGGAGGACGGTCGGGGTCGGGGTGAGGGGAGGGAGGAGGACCTCGGGGAGGTGGGTGGCCAGGGCCAGGCGGAGCGCGAGGTCGGCGGTGCTCGTGTCGGAGGCGTGGGCCTTGGCGACGGTGTCGGCGTGGCGGACCACGGTGGCGTCGGGGCGGTCGGCGAGGGTGTCGGTCCCGCAGGCACAGTGATCGAGGGAAGGGTGCGCGGTGCTGCGCACGCGGGCGGTGAGAGCCAGGAGCAGGGGGTCGGCTGGCATGGGGCTCCCTTGGCGGCGCGTGCGATGGGCTCGCTGGTGAGGGTACGGGCACCGGCGGGTCACTGGGCGAAGAGGCCGCGGCGGATGCGCGCCCCCTCCCCCAGCACCCGCACGTCGTCGTGTCCTCAGTGGCGAATCGGTGCCTGTGGGACCCGTGGTGGGGAACGTCATGTGAGCCCCGGAGGGCGGCCGGCGACGGTGTGGTGTCGCCGCAGCAGCTCGTGCGGCCAGTCGATAACGGCGCGCACGAAGCCGGGTTCGACGAAGGCGCCGCTCACAGTCGCGAACGCCAGGCGCGGTGAGGGAACCGTCGGCTCACCGACGAACCCGTCCGAGGGAAAAGCAATGCCGGCGCAGCTCCCCAGCTGCGCCGGCATTTTTGCCGTCCGCCGCACCCCCGTCCCCACGGGGTTTCATGGATGGATGTCCCCGCCCGGACCGCTCTTCCGGGCCTGGGGTCGCCGCTCAGCGCCCCAGCATCGCACCCACGGACGACGCCTGTGTGGCCACTGACTCCCAGCCGTCGAAGACGAAGAGGAGAAGGGCCGCCAGGGGAAGAGCCATGAGTGTCGCCACCACGGGGTGGCGGCGGCCCGTGCGGCGGGGGCGCGTGGTGCGTCCCTGGGGGCGGATCATCGTCCGCGGTGCCGTGTGGGCCATGGTCCCTCTCCTGACCGTTCTTACGTTGTCTTTGGCAGCGGCGGGTGTCTGACCTCGGGGGACGAGTGCTGCACCCGCCGCTTGACATCAAATCTAGGCCTGGGGGCCTCCCGGGTCGTCATGCCCTCGTACCGATTGCCGGGCCTCCCGGAGGATGAGCCGTGACCTGCGGAGTACTCCTCTGGGTGGAGACGTGGGCCTAGGTCTCGGGGTCTTCCCGGAGGGGGTGTCCGCTCCGGCCCGCTATTTCCGAGCTGTCCTCGCGCGGAACCGGCTGCTCGACCAGTGCGAGCACCCGGTTCGCCATGAAGCGGGCAGTCCGGACGACCGAGCCGTTCCGGGTGACTTCGCTCACTTCCACCACCCCTCGGCGTACCGCCGTCTCCACTCGGCGGCCCGCCCTGCTCGCCACCACCTCATAGGTACGTGTGGTGTCCCCTGCGTCCACGACTATCTCCACGCGATCACCCTTCACGCGTCCAATCCCCCTTCGTCGACGGATGGTTGAGGTGGTGAACAGGGCGAAGTCGCCCGGTTCGCCCGTTCTCTGACCACCTTTCAAGTCTCCCACCCGGCACTGACAATCGACCGGGCCGAGAGGGCGCGGCCTCTGCGCGCGAACGGCCGTGGAAACGTAAGCTGTGCCACGTCACACGGACCGGGCAGCGGGGATGAACATGGCGATGATGCGCCTGAGGCGCGAGGACCCGCGCGTCGTCGGCTCGTTCAAGCTTCACCGACGGCTCGGCGCGGGCGGGATGGGCGTTGTCTATCTGGGCTCCGACAAGAAGGGACAGCGGGTCGCCCTGAAGGTGATCCGGCCCGACCTGGCGGAGGATCAGGAATTCCGGTCGCGGTTCGCGCGTGAGGTCTCGGCCGCGCGACGGATCAGGGGTGGCTGCACCGCCCGGCTGGTCGCGGCGGATCTGGACGCCGACCGGCCGTGGTTCGCCACGCAGTACGTGCCCGGGCCCTCCCTGCACGACAAGGTCGCCGACGAGGGTCCGCTGGGGGCCGCGCAGGTCGCCGCCATCGGGGCGGCCCTGTCCGAAGGACTGGTCGCCGTCCACGAGGCCGGGGTCGTCCACCGGGATCTGAAGCCGTCCAACATCCTGCTCTCCCCCAAGGGACCGCGGATCATCGACTTCGGCATCGCCTGGGCCACCGGCGCCTCCACACTCACCCACGTCGGTACGGCGGTCGGCTCCCCCGGCTTCCTCGCGCCGGAGCAGGTGCGCGGAGCCGCGGTCACCCCGGCCACGGACGTGTTCTCGCTCGGCGCCACGCTCGCCTACGCCTCGATGGCCGACTCCCCCTTCGGGCACGGCAGTTCCGAGGTGATGCTGTACCGCGTCGTGCACGAGGAGGCACATCTGCACGGCGTGCCGGACGCCCTGGCCCCGCTCGTCCGGGCGTGCCTCGCCAAGGACCCCGAGGAGCGGCCCAGCACTCTCGACCTCTCGCTGCGGCTGAAGGAGATCGCCGCCCGTGAGGCCCAGGGCCAGTCGGACGTGCGGCCGCCCGCGCCGCGCGCCGGTGAGGCGGACCGGCCCACCGGGCGGCTGCACGACACGACGTACCCGGACCGCGCCCAGCGGCGTCCGCAGGGACAGCCGGGTGGCGCGCCGGGGACTCCGGCCCCCCGTGGGGCGGCCACCCCCTCGCGGGGACCGGCGCCGGTGCGCGGCGGCGGGGCCCCCTCACGCGGCGGCGGCCCCTCGCGGGGCGGCACACCGTCACGCAATGGCAGCGCCTCGCGGGGCGGCAGCGCCTCACGCGGTGGGGGTACGGCGTCCCGGCCGGGGGCCCGGCCCACGCCCGCCTCGCGGAACACGCCGGTGCCCCGCTCCCGCCCCGGCACCGGGAGCCGTCCCGCGCCGCGCAGCGGTACCGGTCGTCCGGGCCCCAGGAACACCGGGACCGGGCGACGGCCGGCCAATCCGCGGCTGCTGCGGCAGCGGCTGTTCGTGTTCGTCGTGGTGACGCTGCTCGTGGCGCTCGGCATCGGCGTGGTGCAGGGCTGCCAGGGACCGGCCCGGGGGCTCGGGGGCAGCGGTGGCGGTGACGTCGTACGGCCGGGGCAGGCGGAACAGGTGCGGCAGGGCGCGTACGACGGTGAGGGCCGGAGCCCGCAGCGCTAATGCGTGGGGCGGCCCGTCGCCACCGCGTAGAAGGCGACCGCCGCCGCGGCGCCCACGTTGAGGGAGTCGACGCCGTGTGACATCGGGATGCGAACCCATTCGTCGGCGGCGACCAGGGCCTGGGTGGACAGGCCGTCGCCCTCGGCGCCGAGCATGAGGGCGACCCGGTCCATCTTGTGGGGGGCGGCCTCGTCGAGGGACCTGGCCTTCTCGTCGGGGGTGAGGGCGAGCAGGGTGAAGCCGGCCTCGCGGACCGAGTCGAGGCCCTTGGGCCAGGTGTCGAGGCGGGCGTAGGGGACCGAGAAGACCGCGCCCATGGAGACCTTCACGCTACGGCGGTAGAGCGGGTCCGCGCAGTCCGGTGAGAGCAGGACCGCGTCCATGCCGAGGGCGGCGGCCGAGCGGAAGATCGCGCCGATGTTGGTGTGGTCGTTGACCGACTCCATGACGACGACGCGGCGGGTGGTGCGCAGCAGTTCGGCCGCCGTCGGCAGGGGCTTGCGCTGCATGGACGCCAGCGCGCCGCGGTGCACGTGGTAGCCGGTGACCTGCTCGGCCAGCTCGGGGCTGACCGCGTAGACGGGGGCCGGGAGCTCGTCGATGACGTCGCGCATGACGTCGACCCACTTGGCCGAGAGCAGCATCGAGCGCATCTCGTAGCCCGCTTCCTTGGCCCTTCTGATGACCTTCTCGCCCTCGGCGATGAACAGGCCCTCCGCGGGCTCGCGCTTGCGGCGCAGCTCGACGTCGGTCAGGCCCGTGTAGTCGCGCAGGCGCGGGTCGTCGGGATCCTCAACGGTGATGAGATCGGCCACAGGGTGATACTGCCTTGTCCTGGGTGTGGTGCCAACGGCTTGGTACAGACTGGGTTACCCGCGGTTACTCGGTGGCCCGCGGCCCCACCCCGACCACCTCGCCGATGACGATGACCGCCGGGGGCTTCACGTCCTCGGCGCGGACCGTCTCCGCGACCGTGGCGAGGGTCGCGTCGACCCGGCGCTGGGCTGCCGTGGTGCCCTCCTGGACCAGGGCGACCGGGGTGTCGGCCGACTTCCCGTGCGCGACGAGCGTCTCCGCGATCCTGCCGATCTTGTCGACGCCCATGAGGATCACCAGCGTGCCGGTGAGCCTGGCGAGGGACGGCCAGTCGACCAGGGAGCGCTCGTCGTCGGGGGCGACATGGCCGCTGACCACCGTGAACTCGTGGGCGACGCCGCGGTGGGTGACCGGGATGCCCGCCGCGCCCGGAACCGAGATCGAGCTGGAGATGCCCGGGACGACGGTGCAGGTGATGCCGGCCTCGGCGAGGGCCTGGAGCTCCTCCATGCCGCGGCCGAAGACGTACGGGTCGCCACCCTTGAGGCGGACGACCGACTTGCCCTGCTTCGCGTGCTCGATCAGCGCGTTGTTGATGGCCTCCTGGGCCATGAAGCGGCCGTACGGGATCTTCGCCGCGTCGATCACCTCGACGTGCGGCGGGAGTTCGGCGAGGAGGTCGCGCGGGCCGAGGCGGTCCGCGATGACGACGTCCGCCTCGGCGAGGAGGCGACGGCCGCGGACCGTGATCAGGTCGGGGTCGCCGGGGCCGCCGCCGACGAGGGCGACGCCCGGGGTGCGGGTGCGGTGGTGGGGGGCGACGAGGGTGCCGTCGCGCAGGCCCTCCACGACCGCGTCGCGAATGGCGGCGGTGCGGCGGGGGTCGCGGCCGCGGGCGTCGGAGGTGAGGACGGCCACCGTCACTCCCTCCGAGGTGCCGGTGGCTGGGGTCCACGCGGTCGCCTGGTCGGCGTCGTCGGAGCGGACGCACCAGACGCGGTGGCGCTCCGCTTCGGCCGAGGCGCGGGTGTTGGCCTCGGTGTCGCTGGTCGCGATGAGGGCGTACCAGGCGTCGGCGAGGTCGCCTTCGGCGTAGGGCCGCTGGTGCCAGGTGAGCTCGCCCGCGTCCGCCATCGCTTCGACGGACGGGGTGGCCTCGGGAGACACGAGGTGGATGTCGGCGCCTGCCGCGATGAGGGCGGGGAGGCGGCGCTGGGCCACCTGGCCGCCGCCGAGGACGACTACGCGGCGGCCGGTGAGGCGGAGGCCCACGGGGTAGGCGGGGTGTTCGGCCATGAGGGTGTGGCTCCTCTTGGTGGCGGTGCGGTGGCCCTGACGTGCGGATTTTACGGCGCGGGCAGGGACGGCGGTTCAGGTGTCCGGTGGCTGGGCGTCGTTGCGGAGTGCACGGCTGGGGGTGCACCTCGACGAGGGGGCCGGTACCGCCGTACCGGAACCCCCCTGTGCCTTTCGGACACCGCTACTTCTCAGTCACCCCAGCCGAGTCGAACGTCGCCACCTCGTGCATGGCGCGGGCCGTGCTCTGGACCAACGGGAGGGCCAGGAGGGCGCCGGTGCCCTCGCCGAGGCGGAGGTCGAGGTCGACCAGCGGGCGCAGACCCAGCTTGTTCAACGCGGCCACATGGCCCGGCTCCGCGCTGCGGTGGCCGGCGATGCAGGCCGCGAGGACCTCGGGGGCGATCGCGCGGGCCACCAGGGCGGCGGCGCCCGCGCTGACGCCGTCCAGGATCACCGGCGTACGCAGGGAGGCGCCGCCGAGGAGGAGGCCGACCATCGCCGCGTGTTCGAAGCCGCCGATCGCGGCGAGGACGCCGATGGGGTCGGCCGGGTCCGGCTGGTGGACGTCGAGGGCGCGGCGGACGACCTCGGTCTTGCGGGCGAGGGTCTCGTCGTTGATGCCGGTGCCGCGGCCGGTGACCTCGGCGGGGTCGGCGCCGGTGAAGACGGAGATCAGCGCCGCGGACGCGGTCGTGTTCGCGATGCCCATCTCGCCCGTGAGGAGCGCCTTGTTGCCGGCGGCCACGAGGTCGCGGGCCGTCTCGATGCCCACCTCGATGGCCTGCTTGGCCTCCTCGCGGGTCATCGCGGGGCCGGTGGTCATGTCGGAGGTGCCCGCGCGGACCTTGCGGGGCAGCAGTCCGGGGGTCGCGGGGAGGTCCGCCGCCACACCCACGTCCACGACGCAGACCTCGGCGCCCACCTGGGTGGCGAACGCGTTGCAGACGGCGCCGCCGCCGAGGAAGTTGGCGACCATCTGGGCCGTCACCTCCTGCGGCCACGGGGTGACCCCCTGCGCGTGCACACCGTGGTCACCAGCGAAGATCGCGACGGCCGCGGGCTCCGGGATCGGCGGCGGGCACTGGCGGGACAGGCCGGACAGCTGCGCGGAGATGATCTCCAGCATGCCGAGCGCGCCGGCCGGCTTGGTCATGCGCTTCTGCCGCTCCCATGCCTCGCCGAGCGCCTTGGCGTCCAGCGGGCGGATCTGCGCGACGGTCTCGGCGAGCAGGTCGTGGGGCTCCTCTCCGGGCAGGGCGCGTCGGCCGTACGTCTCCTCGTGGACCACCCACGACAGCGGGCGGCGCTTGGACCAGCCCGCCTGCAGCAGCTCGGGCTCGTCCGGGAACTCGTCGACGTACCCCACGCAGAGGTAGGCGACGACCTCCAGGTGCTCGGGCAGGCCGAGGGCGCGGACCATCTCGCGCTCGTCGAAGAAGCTGACCCAGCCGACGCCGAGCCCCTCGGCGCGGGCCGCGAGCCACAGGTTCTCCACCGCGAGCGCGGAGGAGTACGGGGCCATCTGCGGCTGGGTGTGACGGCCCAGCGTGTGACGGCCGCCGCGGGTGGGGTCGGCGGTGACGACGATGTTCACCGGGGTGTCGAGGATGGCCTCGATCTTCAGTTCCTTGAACTGCTTCGCCCGGCCCTTCGGGAGTGACTTCGCGTAGGCCTCGCGCTGCCGCATGGCCAGTTCGTGCATCGTGCGCCGGGTCTCGGCGGAGCGGATGACGACGAAGTCCCAGGGCTGGGAGTGGCCCACGGAGGGCGCGGTGTGCGCCGCCTCCAGGACGCGGAGCAGCACCTCGTGCGGGATGGGATCGCTGCGGAAGCCGTTGCGGATGTCTCGCCGTTCGCGCATGACCTTCAGGACGGCCTCGCGTTCGGCTTCGTCGTAGGCGGGCGCGGCCGGGCCGGTGGACTCTCTCGTTTCTTCCACTGCGGCCTTGCTCTCTTCCTGGTCGGCGGCCCTGGTGTCCAGGTCCTCCGCGTTCTGTACGACGTCGGGGTCGGGCTCCGGGTCCGCCCCGCGGGGGGCGGGGACCATGGCCGCGTGGCCCTCCGGGGGGAGGGGGTGGGGCGGGGTCGGGGCCAGGTGCGGGGTCGTTGGCACTGAGCCGTCGACCGGGACGAACTGCCCCAGCGGGCCGCTCTGTTCGGGGCTCGCGGGGATGGCGCCGGGAAGGACGGGGGTGTTCTCGTCGGGGCCGGAGGCGGTGACGGGGGTGGGCTCCGCCGGGTGGGCGGACGGCTGTTGTACGTCGCCGGCTGCGGCCTCCGTTGGCTGGGCGTCCTGCTCCGGGTGGGCGACCTGCTCCGGCTGCGGGGATCGCGCGAGGTGCGGGTCTGCCTCCGTGGTGGGGGCGGTGGCCGACACCGGCATGTGCAGGGGGCCCTGGTTGAGGTCCGGGGCTGCGCTCGGCTGGGCGGCGTCCGCTCTCTGCGGGGCCGCCTCGGCCGAGGCGGCGGCAGCGGGGGGCGCGAACTCGTCCACGGGGTGCGGCGGGTCCGCCGTTCCCGCTGCTGCGGGGAAGGGCACGGGCTCGGGAGTGGGGGCTGTGGGCCCCGTGGCAGGGGTGGCCGCGGCGGGCACTGCTTCTTCGGCAGCGGCCGCAACGCCGGGATCGGTCGCCTCGGTCACGGGCGTGGCCGCGGCGAGGTTGGTCGGCTCGGGCGCAGGGCTGGCCTCGGCGGGCGCGGTCGCATCAGGCGCGGGGGTGGCGGCGCCGGGTGCTGACTGGTCGGCCGTAGACACGGTCGAGTCAGGTGTGGTCGGCTCGGGCGCAGGGCTGGCCTCGGCGAGCACGGTCGCATCAGGCGCGGGGGTGGCGGCGCCCGGTGCTGACTGGTCGGCCGCAGGCACGGTCGAGTCAGGTGTGGTCGGCTCGGGCGCAGGGCTGGCCTCGGCGAGCACGGTCGCATCAGGCGCGGGGGTGGCGGCGCCGGGTGCTGACTGGTCGGCCGTAGACACGGTCGAGTCAGGTGTGATCGGCTCGGGCGCATGCGTGGCCTCGGCGGGCGCGGTCGACTCCGGCGCAGGCGTGGCCGCGGAGGGTGCGGTCACATCAGGCACGGGTACGCCGGGTGCGGTCGCGTCAGGTGCGGCCGCGTCAGGTGCGGCCGCGTCAGGTACGGGCGCGTCAGGTACGGGCGCGGGTACGCCCGGAGTGGTCGGCTCAGCATCAGGCGTGGCCGCGGCGGGTGCGGGCGGCTCAGGAGCGGCCCCTTCCGGCACGGCTGCGGTCGCCTCGGGAACGGGCCCTGTCTCCGGGGCGGTCTGCTCGGCGGCGGACTCCGCCGCGGGCGGGGCCGTTTCGGCGGCCTCCGCGGTCTGCTGGGGGACGGCCTCGGCGGCAGGCGCGGTGTCGGTCATACCCTGGTCAACTGCCTGCGGCGGCTCGGGTACGGCCGCCTCCGGCGCCGGAGCGTTCTCGGGGGCGATGGCTCCCCCACCGACGTGCGGGGCCTCGGCGACAACTCCCTCAGCACCGTCCACCCCCGCACCGGCATGCCCGCTCTCCGCTACGGCGTTCCGCGCGTCGTCCGCCGAGGCGTGCGCGGGCTCGGGGCTCCGCTCCGCCTCGGGTGCCGGTGCGGCTTCCCTGTGGACGGCGTCGGTGGTGGTCGCGGTCTCAGCGACGGGGGCGCCCGCGGGCACGTGCGCGGCGACGGCCGGGGCTTCGCCGAGGGACTGGCCGCCCTCAGCGACAGCGGCGTCCGGAGCCTCGGTCCGGCCGGTCACGGCACCGCCGTCGGCGACGGGCCCGACCTCGGGAACAGCGCCCTCAGTCACCTCACCGGCGCCCTCGGCAACCGGTCCACCCGGAACAACGGCTTCGGCAACCACATCGGGGCCCGGAACAGCCCCCTCGGCAACGACCTCGGCGCCCGCATCGGCGCCCCCGGTCGCCTCGCCGGCGGCCTCCACGACCGGCCCGGCCGCCAAGGCATCGTCGGCGGCGTCCCCGGCGGCCTGCCCGGACGCGGCAACAGCCGCAGCCTCGGCAACAGCGGCTTCCGCGGTCCGGGCCTCGGGAACACTCTCCGCGCCCGCGTCGCCCTCGACGGTCGGCGCCACAGCGGCCCCGGCCTCGGCGACGTCCGCCGTCACACCGTCCTCGGCAACCTCCGGCGCTGCGAAGGCCGCTGCCGCTTCCTCCGCCGGCTGCGAAGCCGTGGCAGCCACCGCCTCCGTCGCGACGCGGGTCACGACGGCCTGGGCCGCGCCGACCGTGGGCTCCGCTGCCGGAACAACCGTTTCGGCAGGGGTGGCCCCCGCGCTCACCTGGGTCTGCGCCACGGCCTGGGCGCCCCACGGCGCGGCGCCCTGAGGGGGCACGTCGAGGTATTCGGGGCCGATGGTCGGCGGGCCGGGGTGGCGTACCGGGGCGCCCGCGGGGCCTCGGTCGGCCAGGGAGCGGACCGGGCTGGCGGAGGTGTCGGGGATGGGCGGGCCGAGGTGCAGGGGGCGGCGGGGCTGGACCGGGGCCGAGGGGGGCGTCGGGTTGGGCAGGCGGACCGCGCTGAGGTCGACGGAACCGCTGTCCCGGCCGGACATCTCGTGCGGGCCGGGTTCGTGGACGGCCTCGACGACCGGCTCCGGCGCCGGCGGGGCCACCTCGTTGCCCCAGGCGCTCTGGGCGCCCGGCAGAAGCAACAGGTCCTCGTCCTCGGCGGTGGTCTCGGAGAGGTAGGCGTACGCGCCGGGTGCGGAGACGCCCGGCTGTTCCACCGTGCCTGCGCTCTCCGGCAGTCCCTCGCTGGGGACCTGGCCGGTGTCCGTCATGCGTACCCCTCGCCCATCGGTTAGTGCTCCTACGACCTGCTCACCCGGGACGGCGCACCGACCGCCCCGTAGTGAAGAACGAGCGTGCGTGCCCAGCGGCACGAACGACCCGTCCGGAAAAGGCGACAAAGCCATTCAGTGGCATTGTCGCGGTCGTTCCCCCGTCACGACAGCATGATCCGCGACGGTCCGCTGTGGACTGCGCCACGTTGCGCGTCCTCCGGTTCTGCCGTACCACACCCGCCCCAAAAGGGGCGTGTTTTCCGGACATTGGCGAACGAATTTCCGGGCCACCCGGTGCGGTACAACGATCGGCCAGCCTACCGCGCGCGGTACGACAACAGGATCACGGGGCGCGATCCGGCAGTACCCCGCTGAGCAGGAACGAGACGCTCCGCTCCTTCTCCGTCCAGGCCTTGATGTCGAGTTCCACGGACTGCAGGAGCGCGCACTCGGCGACATAGCCGTGTTCGGTCAGGGTGCGGCCGACGAGTTCGGCGACGTCGCGGCTCACGGCGTGCGCGACGATGCGCTGGGGGCGCCGGTCGGCGACCGCGGAGACCACCGCCGCTCCCCCGCCGCCGATACGGACGACATCCGGTTCGGGCAGGTTCTCCAGGATGTGCGGGGCGGCGCCGTGGACGATCTGGAGCTGGACTCCGAAGCGGCGGGCGGCGGCGTCGGTGCGCGCGCAGGCGTGCCGGTCGTGGTCGACGGCGAGTACGGCGGCTCCGGCCCGGGCGGCCTCGACGGCGAACGCGCCGCCGCCGCAGCCGATGTCCCACACGAGGTCGCCCACGCGCGGGCCGAGGCGGGCGAGTTGGGCGGCGCGGAGCAGCTCCGTCTCGCCCTCGCCGAGCTGTCCGCCGTAGGCCTCGGCGGGCAGGGCCCAGCCGCGTGGGCCGGTGCCGGGGTCGCGTCCGGAGATCCAGCCGCCGTCGTCCCCGGCGCCGACGAAGCCACCGATGACGATGACGACATTGGGGTCGCGCCAGGTGTGGTCGGCGGCCTTCTCGGAGGTGACGACGCTGACCTGTTCGCGATCGGTGCCGAGTTCCTCGCAGATGACGAAGGTGCGGTGGACGCCCTCGAGGAGCAGGCCGAGTTCGGCGGGGCCCGCGCCGGGTGAGGTGAGGACGGCGACCTTGGTGTGGGCGCGGCACACGTTCACGGCGCGTCGCAGGGTCCGCCGGTGTGCGACGACCACCTGGGCGTCGTCCCAGGGCATGCCCGCACGAGCGAAGGCCGCGGCGACGGAGGAGACGGCGGGGACGACTTCGACCTCGAGGCCGAACTCGGGGGCGCGCAGGGTCCGTACGACTCCGAAGAACCCGGGGTCGCCGTCGGCGAGCACGACCGCGCTGCCGCGGTGGGCGGCGATGCGGCGGGCGGCGAGGGAGACGCTGCCGAGGCGGATGCGTTCGGCGGCGGGGGGCACCTCGGGCAGTGCCAGGTGGTGGGCGGCGCCGGCCACGAGCGTCGCGGCGCCCAGGGCGGCGCGTGCCGCCGCGGTCAGCGGCGAGCCGTCCCAGCCGATCACCGTGACCCGGTCGGCCATCGTCGTCAGTCTCCTGGAGGTTTCACGCAGGTCGTCAGTGGCCGGCCCGTGGGCGGGCGGGCTCCGTGAGGGTACCTGGTCGCGCCGGGAGCGAGCGGAGGCGGCTGTGCCGGCTTCGGTCCGGGTGGGTCAGTTCCAGTCGGAGTACGTGGTGAAGTCGCCGCTCTCGGCGAGCTGCTCCCCCGCGCCCTCCAGATCCTCCGGAAGGAGGCTCCACACGATGAAGTCGGTGCGGACGTCGGTCCACGTGCCGTCCTCGGCACGTGCGCGGGCTATGCAGGCGTTGCGCAGCACGCCCTCGCTGATACAGCCGATCTTCTGGGCGACCTGCTGGGAGGCGGTGTTGCCGGCCGCCGTGCGCAGTTCGATGCGCTCGAACTTCTGGTCCGTGAAGAGCCACTGGGCGGTGGCGAGGGCGGCCTCCGAGGCGTAGCCCTCGCCGCGGGCCCAGGGGGCGATGATGTACGACAGCTCGGTGGAACGGATGTGCCAGTTGGTCCTGCCGAGCTGGATGACGCCGACCAGGCGCTGGGTGAGGAACTCGGTGACCGCGAGGTCGAGGCCGCGTCCCGCGGTGCGTTGGGTGAGGGCGTGGCCGGTGACCCAGGTGCGGGCGCCGTCCTCCGTGAACGGCTGGGGGACGTCGGTCCAGGCCGCGACCTGCTCGTCGTTCATCATCGCAGTCAGGGCGGCGACGTCGTCCTCGTCGAGGGGACGCAGCACCAACCGCTCCGTGCTGATGGAGATGTTGGGGAAGGTGCTCGTCATGCGCCGCTCCGTAACCTTCGAAACCTTCAGGGCCTTGCTGAACTGCCCAGCATGCAGCATGAAAGCACTGGACCGCACCCCTGGGGTCCACTCCCGGTGAGCGAGCGGACCCCGTGGGTGGTCATGGGCGGTGTTCGAGTCCGTACGGGGCTCAGAACGACGGCAGGACCGAGCCGGCGTACTTGTCCTCGATGAACTTCTTCACCTCGGGGGAGGTGAGGAGCTTGGCGAGCTTGGTGACGCGCGGGTCCTTCTCGCTGCCCTTCTTGACGGCGAGGAAGTTGCCGTAGGGGTTGTCCTTCGGGGACTCCAGGACGAGGGCGTCGTCGGCGGGCTTGAGGTCCGCCGCGATCGCGTAGTTGCCGTTGACGACGGCGGCGTCCACGTCGTTCAGCGAGCGCGGGGTCTGGGCGGCCTCCAGCTCCTTGAACTTGAGCTTCCTGGGGTTCTTGGCGATGTCCGCGGGGGTCGCCGAGTTGCCCGCGCCGTCCTTGAGGGTGATGAGACCGTTGGCGGCGAGCAGCTTCAGGGCGCGCGCCTCGTTGACGGTGTCGTTCGGGACGGCGACGGTGGCGCCGCTCTTGAGTTCGTCGACCTTCTTGAACTTGTTCGAGTAGAGGCCGAGGGGCTCCAGGTGAACCGTGACGACGGGCACGATGTCGGTGCCGTTCTTCTTGTTGAAGTCGTCGAGGTACGGCTGGTTCTGGAAGTAGTTGGCGCCCACGGAGCCGTCCTGCGTCGCCGTGTTCGGCGTGACGTAGTCGGTGAACTCCTTGACCTCCAGGTCGAGGCCCGCCTTCTTCGCCAGGTTGTCCTTGACGAAGTTCAGGATCTCGGCGTGCGGGGTGGGGCTCGCGGCGACGACCAGCGGGCCGTCGGTGGAGGCGGAGTCCTTGTCCGCGCCGCAGGCGGTGAGCCCGAGGGTGAGGGCTCCTGCGGCGAGGACGGCGGTGGTGAGCTTGGCGGTGTTACGCACGAAAAGTGCCTTTCCTGATGGGTGGTACGGCCCCGTGAGTGGGTGGACGGGGAGTCTTGGGGGGCAGGCGGGTGCTCAGGCGACCTTGCTGATGTCCGCGGTGGCGGATTCCCTGGCCTTGAGCAGGCGCAGCTTCGGCGCGGGGCCCGAGCGTCCGCCGCGGTGGTGCAGGGAGCGGGCCGCGTAGTCGCCGGCGAACTGGATGACCGAGATGACGACGGCCAGGATCGCGACGGTGATCCACATGAGGTCGGTCTCGAAGCGCTGGTAGCCGTAGCGGATGGCGATGTCGCCGAGTCCGCCGGCGCCGACCGTCCCGGCCATCGCGGAGTAGCCGATGAGGGCGACGATCGTGGTGGTGGTACTGGCGATCAGCGAGGGCAGCGCCTCGGGTACGAGGACCTTGCGGACGATGGTCCAGGTGTTGCCGCCCATCGACTGCACGGCTTCGACGAGCCCGCCGTCCACTTCGCGGACAGCCGTCTCGACGAGGCGCGCGAAGAACGGGATGGCGCCGATCGCCAGCGGCACGATGGCGGCCTCGCGGCCGATGGTCGTCCCGGTGATCGAGCGCGTGAAGTTCATCAGCGCGACCATCAGGATGATGAACGGCATCGAGCGGGCGACGTTCACGATCTGCCCGATGACCCGGTTGACGAGGACGTTCTGCAGGAGTCCGCCCCGGTCGGTGAGGACCAGCAGCACGCCGAGCGGGAGTCCGCCGGCGACGGCGATGAGCGTGGACCAGCCGACCATGTAGAGGGTGTCCCAACACGCCTGGGACAGCAGGGGCTGCATGTCGGACCAGGTCACTTGGCACCTTCCTTCACCAGCACGGAGCTCTGATCCGCGGCGCCCACGACGTCGATCTGGAGGCCCTGTTCGCGCAGGAATCCGATGGGCACGACGTTGTCCTCGTAGTGGCCGGGCAGTTCGATGCGCATCCGGCCCACCTGGAGGCCGCCGACGGTGTCGATGGCGGCGCCGAGGATCGCTATGTCGATGTTGTAGGTGCGCGAGAGCTGGGAGATGACGGGCTGCGTGGCGGCCTCCCCCTGGAAGGTGACGTCGACGACCGTACGGTCCTCGCCCGCGGCCGCGCCGCCGAGGGGGAAGAGGGCGGAGGCCAGCTCGGAGCCGGGGGTGGCGAGCAGTTCGCTGACCGTGCCGGCCTCGACGATGCGACCCCGCTCCATGAGGGCGGCCGAGTCGCAGACGCTCTTGACGACGTCCATCTCGTGGGTGATGAGCAGGACGGTCAGGCCCAGCTGCCGGTTCAGGTCGCGCAGCAGCTGGAGGATGGAGCGGGTGGTCTCCGGGTCGAGGGCGCTGGTGGCCTCGTCGGAGAGCAGCACCTTGGGGTCGCCGGCGAGGGCGCGCGCGATGCCGACGCGCTGCTTCTGACCGCCGGACAGTTGGGCCGGGTAGGCCTTGGCCTTGTCGGCGAGACCGACCAGGTCGAGCAGTTCGAGCGCCTTGCGGGAACGTTCCTTCCCGGACCTGCCGAGGATCTCCAGCGGCAGCTCGACGTTGTCCTGCACGGTCCGCGAGGAGAGCAGGTTGAAGTGCTGGAAGACCATGCCGATACGGCTGCGCGCCTGCCGCAGCTCACGGCCGGCCCGGGGGCCGCGGCCGGCGAGCGCGGTGAGGTCCTGGCCTGCGACGGTGACCGTGCCGGAGGTGGGGCGCTCCAGCAGGTTGACGCAGCGGATGAGTGAGGACTTGCCGGCGCCGGACTGGCCGATGACGCCGTACACCTCGCCTTCCCGGACGTGCAGGTCGACGCCGTCCAGGGCGGTGACCTCTCGTCCGCGGGAGCGGTAGACCTTGGTGAGGCCCGATGTGGTGATCACTGGGGTTTCCGTCACTGTCGAGTGGGCGGGCATGGGTGTGCCCGCACAGGGGGGCATACGGGCCGCGCACAGTTCTCGTCTGTGCCGTGCTACCGGGGAGAACCTGTGCGCGGGGCGGCTTCAGTCACGTACGGCACACGCGCACGGACATGCCAAGGCGTCTCGCTTCGGGGCGCGAGGCTCGGGGGTGGTGCAGGGGCCCTCTAGAAGGCGCACATTCGACACATACAACGAGCACCGGGCGTCAGGGTCGCCTCGGTCGCAAGGGTGCGGCAGCTCGTGGTGGTCATGCGATCAGTAAAGCAGACGCATGGTCCTGACCAAGCACAGCTGTCCGCATGCTGGACAGTGGTGGACAACAGCCCAAGGCCGCGGGACCGAGTGCGGGCCCGGCGACAGAGGGCCATTTCGGCCGTAATAAGGTCGCTGCATGCTTGATGCCCTGACGCTGGCGACCGGCGTCGCCGCGCTGCTGCTCGCCGCATGGTCCGGCTGGGCGGCCTACCGTGACCAGCCCACGAAGGACTGGCACTTCATCGGGATGGCCGTGGTCTCGGTGCTGGCGCTGGTCCAGCTGATCGTCGGGATCGTGCAGCTGGCGCGGGGCGAGAAGCCGGAGCAGGGGACGACGATCTTCGTGGCGTACCTGCTCGGGGCGTTCGCCTGCGTCCCGGCGGCGGGCTTCATGTCACTGGCGGAGCGGACCCGGTGGGGATCGGTGACGGTCGCCGCCGGCGGTGTGGTGCTGGCGGTGCTGGAGGTGCGGCTCTATGACATCTGGGGCGGGTGAGATGGAAGCGACCAGAACGCGGTTGATCAGCGGGCCGGGCATCGTGCTGGTGTGGCTGTACGGCGTGATGGTCGTCGGCGCGGTGTCGCGGTCCGTGTACCAGATCGCGACGGAGTTCGACCGGGCGCCGCTGGCCTACGCACTGTCGGCCGTCGCCGGGGTGGTGTACGGGTTCATCACGTACTCGCTGGTCAGGGGCGGGGAGACGGCCCGTAGGGCGGCGGTGGTGTGCTGTGCGGCCGAGCTGGCGGGCGTGTTGATCGTGGGGACGTGGACGCTGGTGGAGCCGTCCGCGTTTCCCGACGCGACGGTGTGGTCGAAGTACGGGATGGGGTACGTGTTCATCCCCGTGCTGCTGCCGTTGTCCGCGCTGTACTGGTTGCGGAAGGCGCGCGGGGAGCAGCGGGAGGACTGAGGGGCGTCGGGGGCCGCGGGCCGTGTGCGGCTGGTCGCGCCCACGCGGCGGAGCCGCACATCGACACAGCCTCGCGCCCCCTTCTGGTCACGCCGTCTGCGCGTACGCCCCGGCCGGCTTCTCCAGGACGATCATGAGTACGCCGTCGTTGCCCTGGGACGTGCCCACCGTTTCGTAGCCCACGCGGCGGTACAGGCGGAGGTTGTTCTCGCTGCGGTGGCCCGTGTGGAGGCGGAACTTCGTGGCGCCGCGTTCCTCGGCCAGGGCCGACTCGGCGGCGCGGAGGAGCCTCGCGCCGATGCCGTGACCCTGGAGGCGCGGGTGGACGCAGAGCCTGCCGATGGCGGCGGCGCCGTCCTCACTGACGCTGCCGCGGACCGAGCCCACGACCTCCTCGCCGAGCCGGGCGACGAAGACGCAGTCGGAGACGACCTCCTGGCGCACCGAGTCCAGGGTTTGGACGAGCGGGTCGATGCGGTAATTGCCATACAGCGCCGCTTCGCTCTGGAAGCACAGGTACTGCAGTCTGAAGATCTGCTCGGCATCCTGCTCGGTCGCCACCGAGATGGTCACGCTCATGCCCATGTGCGCACGCCTCCCGCTCATCTGATCGCCGGTCGTCCCTCACTCCTATCCCCGTGCATCACCGGCCGCAACCTCCGATGCGAGCAAACGACGTAGACATCCCAGACATCTGGAACGTTCCGGTCCGAGACTTCCCTGTGAGATACCCAACTCCCCCGCGATCTCCCGGTATGTGAGGTCCCTCGGGGACAGCAGGGCGACCATCAGACGGGGACAGCGGCCGGGCAGCCGGCGCACCGCCTCGCGCAGGGCGCGGCGGCGGGCCGCGGCGAGGGCGAGATCCTCGGGACCGAGCGCGTTCACCTCGGCGGGCTCGGTGTCATACGGCCGTTCGACGCGGTGCGTACGGCGGGTGCGACGCGACTCGGCGCGGACGGCTCTGCGGAGCCAGCCCGGCGGGTCGAGCGGCGGGCCGTCGCTGTCCAGGCGCTCCAGGAGCCGGAGCCAGACCGCCTGTTCCAGGTCGCCGGGTTCGGTGCCGGTGGCGTGGGCCTCGGCGGAGGCCTCCGCCGCGAGCAGGGGGTGCAGGGCGGCGAGCAGGTCGTGCTTCATGTGCGGCTCGACGCGGCCGCCCGGGTGGAGGTTGCCCGGGCGGGCCGACTGTCACCCCAACGGGTCGATCAGCTGTTGACGAAGTCCTCGCGGGCCAGCAGACCCGTGTCGGGGTTGTCCGTGAAGACGCCGTCGATGCCCGTGGCGAAGTAGGTCTTGAAGGCGCCGAAGGGGTCACCGTAGGCGTCGGCGTCCGTGCCCTTGCGGAAGTTCGCGGGCAGGAAGGGGTTCTCGTTGCGCATGGTGTACGGGTGCAGGATCAGGCCCCGCTTGTGCGCGTCGGTCACGAGCGTGGTCGGCGTGGTGAGGTTGCCGTTCGCGTCCTTCGGGATGATCAGGTCGAGGGTCGGTCCGATGCCCTGCGCGTAGCCGGCGATCTCCCTGAGGCCCTTGGGCGTGACCAGGTCGGCGACCGTGCGCGGGTCACCGGTCTCGACGAAGTCCCAGGGGCGGCTGGTGGCGCTGGAGAGCAGGACGACCAGCGGGTTGTCGACCAGCTTGTTCAGGCGCTGGATGCTGGTCGGCTCGAAGGACTGGAGGATGACGGGCGAGTTCCGCTTGTCCTTGCCGTACTTGTGGAGCAGCTTGGCGACCCGCTCCTCGAGGCCCAGACCCAGCCTGCGGAAGTAGGTGGGGTGCTTGGTCTCGGGGTAGATCCAGACCTGCCGGCCCCGCTTGCGGGTCTGCTCGTCCTGCCACCTCAGGACCTCTTCGAAGGTGGGGATCTCCCAGCGGCCGTTGTAGAGGGTGTTGTGCGGGCGGTTGGCCGGAATGCGCTCGATCGCACGCAGCGTCTTCAGCTCGGCGAGCGTGAAGTCCTCGGTGAACCAGCCCGTGGTGGACACGCCGTCGAGGACCTTCGTGGTCCTGCGGTCGGCGAACTCGGGGTGGTCGGCGACGTTCGTGGTCCCGCCGATCTCCGGCTCGTGGCGGCAGACCAGATGACCGTCCTTGGTGGGCACGAGGTCACCGGCCTCGACGATGTCGGCGCCGAGGTCGAGGGCGAGCTCGTAGGAGCCGAAGGTGTGCTCCGGCCGGTAGCCGCTGGCCCCGCGGTGCCCGATGACCGTGGGCACGGGCAGGCTCTTCAGCCCGCCGCCCGAGTGCGACGCGCCCACCGCTCGCGCCGGTCCGGACATCCCGAGGACCGCTCCGCCGGCGCCGAGCACCGCCGCGCCGAGGAGCGCCCGTCGCCCGGTTGTACCCGTCTGTCCGTTCGACTCCTGCGTTCCCATGAGCGCCCTCCTTCGTCGGCCCTTCAGTGCGCGCTGATCGTAGGGGCGTGCACATGACGGAAGGGAGGCCTCGCGCGGAACACGCGGGTGACGCGTGATGTCGTGCGTGAGGCGAGTGGTGACGGTCCGTCGGCTTCGGGTGGGCCGACAGGGGTACGCGGAGGTCGGAGGCGGTCGGACCGCGGTGGGGCGATGTCCGTCACATCGTTGCGTCCCGGTTGCACGCGGGCGGCACAGGTGCGCCGCAGGTAAACGTACGTCAACAGTGCGTAAGACCTCGGTGTCCCGATGTGCGCCACCCCCGGGACCGCGAGTATCGTCCTCACCTGCACAGACTCATACAGTTCTCGGCATCGGAGGAACCGTTGTCCCGCTTCGCGCTCATCAAGGCAGTGCTCGGACCGATCATGCGCCTGATGTTCCGCCCCCGGGTGGAAGGCGTGGAGCACATCCCGGGGGACGGTCCGGTGATCCTCGCCGGAAACCACCTCACGTTCATCGACTCGATGATCCTCCCGCTGGTGTGCGACCGGCAGGTCTTCTTCATCGGCAAGGACGAGTACGTCACCGGCAAGAGCCTCAAGGGCCGGCTGATGGCCTGGTTCTTCACCGGCGTCGGCATGATCCCGGTGGACCGCGACGGCGGCCGGGGCGGTGTGGCCGCGCTGATGACCGGTCGTCGGGTTCTCGAGGAGGGCAAGGTCTTCGGCATCTATCCGGAGGGCACCCGCTCCCCCGACGGCCGCCTCTACCGCGGCCGCACCGGCATCGCCCGCCTCACCCTCATGACGGGGGCGCCCGTCGTCCCGTTCGCCATGATCGGCACCGACAAGCTCCAGCCGGGCGGCGCCGGCATGCCGCGCCCCGGCCGGGTCACGGTCCGCTTCGGCGAGGCGATGGAGTTCTCCCGCTACGACGGCATGGACCGCGACCGCTATGTGCTGCGGGCGGTGACCGACTCCGTGATGACCGAGGTCATGCGGCTGTCGGGGCAGGAGTACGTGGACATGTATGCGACGAAGGCGAAGGCCGCGTAGCGCCTTTGGCGGTCGGCCGTTCGTCGGGTGCGGGTGCCGTGTGGTCGTTCGCGCCCACGGGGCGGAACCGCACGTCCCCCGCGCCCCTCAGCGTCCGGTGTCCAACCGTTGGCCCCGCAGCAGGAACCACGCAGCTGCCGCCGTCGCGAGCAGTACGGCGGCTCCCGCTCCGGCTGCGATCGAGAGACCGTCCACGAACGCCTCCCGGGCTGCGGACAGCATCGCGTGGGCCGTGTTCGTCGGCATTGCCGTCGCCGCCTCCATCGCTCCGCCCAGTGACTCGTGCGCCTCTTCCGGGGTGCCCGCCGGGGCCGTGAAGCCTCGGTACACACCCGTCACGATCGAGCCCAGTACGGCGATGCCCAGGGCGGCGCCGAGTTCGTACGCCGTCTCCGACACCGCCGAGGCGGCTCCCGCCTGTTCCTTGGGGACCGAGGAGAGGATGACGTCGGCGGTCACCGTGAAGGAGAAGCCGGCGCCCACGCCGACGACCAGGAGGGCGGCTCCCAGGATCGGGTAGCCGGTGGACTCGTCGATCACCGTGAGGGCGGCGAGCGCCAGGCCGATGGCCGCGAGGCCGCCGGAGACCACAGCGCGTACCGAGAAGCGGCGGGCCGCGCGGCCCGCGATCAGGCCGGCTGCCACCGCGCCGATCGCGGCGGGGAGTTCGGCCAGGCCGGCCTCCAGCGGGCGTCGGCCCTGCACGAGTTGCAGGTACTGGGAGAGGAAGAACACCAGGCCGGACAGGCCGAGGATGGTCAGCAGGTCGGCCAGGACGGCCGCGCTGAAGCCTCGGTTGCGGAACAGGCGCATGTCCAGCAGCGGAGCCGGCAGGGTGAGCTGGCGGCGGACGAAGCCGTACAGCGCGGCGGCCCCCAGCAGGCCCGCGGTCAGCGTTTCCCACGTGAGGCCATGGGTGGCGGCCTCCTTGACGGCGTAGACGATGCCGATCACGCCGATGAGTGACAGGGCCACGCTGAGCATGTCCCACGGGCCCGGGTTCGGGTTGCGGGACTCCGGCAGCAGGCGGCTGCCGACGAGGACGAGGACCGCCATCACGGGCAGGTTGATGAGGAAGACCGAGCCCCACCAGAAGTGTTCGAGCAGGAAGCCGCCCGCGATGGGGCCGACGGCCGTGCCCGCGGACGCGGTGGCGCCCCAGATCCCGATGGCGAGGCTGCGCTCGCGCGGGTCGTGGAAGAGGTTGCGGATCAGGGCCAGCGTGGCCGGCATGAGGGTGGCGCCCGCCACGCCGAGGAGGGCCCGGGCCAGGATCAGCAGTTCGGGGGTGCCGGCGTAGGCGTTGAGGACCGACACCGCGCCGAACGCCGTGGCGCCGACGAGGAGGATCCGCTTGCGGCCGATGCGGTCGCCGAGGCTGCCCATCGACACCAGCAGGCCCGCGATGACGAACGAGTAGACGTCGCCGATCCACAGGAGCTGGGTGCCGGTCGGCCTCAGGTCCTCGCTGATGTACGGGGTCGCGAGGCCGAGGACGGTCGCGTCGACGGCCACCAGCAGCACGGCGAGCACGAGGACGCCGAGCGCGAGCCAGCGGCCCGGGCGCTTCACCGCCTCGGTCGTGGTCGCCGGCTGCAGGGTGCTGGTCATGGTTCCTCTCTCCGGAGGGCGCCGCCGAGCAGCAGCTCGACGATCATGTGGGTGAAGTCCCTGGGGGCCACTCGGCCTTCCGACACCGCCCAGGCGCCCGAGGCCAGCAGGCCGTACAGCGCCTCGGTGAGCCAGGCCGGGGTCAGGTCGATACGGAACTCGCCGGCCGCCTGGCCGCGCCGGAACAGGGCCGCGATGCGGTCGTCGATCCGGGTCCAGCCCGCGTTCTGCTCCTCACCCTCGAACAACTGGTTCTCGGAGTAGAGGAAGGCGAGGAGTCCGGCGGACGGTTCGATCGCCCGCACGAGCCGCCGTACGCCATCGCTCGCCGGCCCCTCGTCCAGGCGGGCCGCGTCGAGCGCCGCGTCGCACTCCGCGATACCGAGCGACTCCAGGGCCCGGACCAACGCGTCGCGCCCGGCGAAGTGGCGATGCAGCGTGGCCCGGCTGATCCCGGCGGCCCGGGCGACCTCGTCCATCGTGGCGGTGGACTTGCGGGTCAGCAGGGCCGCGGCGGTGCGGAGGACGTGGTCGCGGTCGACAGGCATGAGACGAGTGTAGTCCAGGTGAGACATTCATGTCTCAGCATGGGCACGCGTGACTCATGGTGGGGGGTGCGCGAGGAGGTGTGACCGACCGAACCGCAGCCAGGAGCGGGTGTGGCTCAGCCGGTTGGGACGGGTGCGGTTCAGCCGGTGAGGGTCGCGGGGCGGGCAGGTTGCGGCTGATCCGCCCGCAGGGCGTGGTTCAGCCCGGCACGGACATGGCTCGGCCGGGCATGGGTGGGGCAAGGCCGGGCGCGGGCGTCGCTCAGCCGGGCGGGGGGCGGCCGGGTGTCAGGGGGCCGGTCGGGCGTGGGTGGGGCTCAGTGCCAGGGCAGGTCCGCGCGGTGTTCCCAGTACGCTCGCGGGTCCTCGACGAGTGTGGCGAGGTGGGCGAGCTGGCCGTCGTCGAGGTCGACGACCGCCGCGTGCAGGTTGGAGGCGAGCTGGGTGGCGGTCGCGGCGCCCGAGAGAACGACGCCGGCCCAGGGCTGGCGGAGGATCAGGGCGAGGGCGACCGCGTCACAGCCGAGGCCCGTCCGCGCGGCCACGACCTTCAGCGCGTCCGGTGCGTGCGGCTCCGCCAGGCGCCCGTTGGCCATGCCCTCCTTGACGATCACCGTGAGTCCGGCCTCGTGGGCCTCGGCGAGGGCGGGGGCGGCGGAGGTCTCCAGGGCGTTGTACGTCGACTGGACGGTACGGAAGAGGGGCTCGCCCTCGACCGTCACGGCGAGCGCGGCGCGGATGGCGTCCGCCTGGGCGGGGCCGCTGGTGGAGAAGCCGATGGTGATGCCCCGGGCGGCGGCTTCCGCGAGCTGTGCGTGGAGTTCCTTGTCGGTGAGGGCCGGGCTGTCCGGGGTCACCGAGTGGATCTGGTAGAGGTCGAGCCGGTCGCCGAGCAGGGCTTCGGTCTCGGCGCGCTGGCGCTCGAACGTGGCGAGTCCGTGGTCCTTGACCTCGTGCTTCTCGGCGTCGGTCGTCCAGTCCGCGGTGTAGGTGTAGCCCCACTTGCTGCCCACGACGACGTCGTCGACCTCGGGGCGGGCCCTCAGCCAGTCGGCGAGGAACTCCTCCGAACGGCCGTAGGAGCGGGCGGCGTCGAAGTAGCGCACACCCTGGGCGTAGGCGGCGTCGAGGAGTTCGTGGGTGCGCTTGCGCAGGGCGTCGACGCTGCGGTCGGCCGGGAGGTCCTGTTCGCGGCCCAGGTTGATGTAACCGGGGCGGCCGACGGCGGCGAGACCCAGGCCGATGTGGCAGGTGGGGGTCGTGGCTGAGGCCAGTCGGGCGAAGGGCATCGCGGGCTCCGTTCGGTCGGCTCCTTGCGGCTCATGACCAACGTAACCGCGATACCCCTGCTTCACGCGTGCGTGGAGCCACGAGAGCGGCACGCGTGAAGCCATGTGAACGACACGCGCGCGTGGCACCACCTGGGCCACCTGCACGCGTGCGTGGCACCCCATGAGTCGCGAGCGCGCGCGTGGCACCGCGTGGGCCACACACACGCGCGCGTAGCCCGCCATCCGGCCACACACGGGTGCGGCGCCACGTGAGCCCTCGCCGCGCGGGTGGCATCACGCCAACCCTCGCGCGGGCACCCGAACCCCCGCACGGCACGCACGCGCGCGGGACAACCGGGACCGCACGCGCGCGTCTCACCGCGTGATCCCCACGCGCGCGTGTGCCCTACTTCGCGCTCTTCGCGGTGGCCCAGGCGTGCTGCGCCGCAACGTCCGTCTTGACCTCGGTGAGCTGGACGGCGACCGCGCTGGGGGCCGTGCCGCCGCGGCCGTTGCGGGAGGCGAGGGCGCCGGCGACGTTGAGGACGGAGCGCACCTCGGGGGTCAGGTGGGCGGAGATCTTCGCGAACTGCTCGTCGGTGAGCTCGTCGAGCTCCTTGTCCTCGGCCTCGGCGACCTTCACGCACTCGCCCGCGACCTCGTGCGCCACACGGAAGGGCACACCCTGCTTGACCAGCCACTCGGCGATGTCGGTGGCGAGGGAGAAGCCGGCGGGGGCCAGCTCCTCCATGCGCTCGCGGTTGACGGTGAGGGTCGCCATCATGCCGGTGAAGGCGGGGAGCAGAACCTCCAACTGGTCGCAGGAGTCGAAGACCGGCTCCTTGTCCTCCTGGAGGTCGCGGTTGTACGCCAGGGGCAACGCCTTGAGCGTGGCCATCAGGCCGGTCAGGTTGCCGATCAGGCGGCCGCTCTTGCCGCGCGCCAGTTCCGCGATGTCCGGGTTCTTCTTCTGCGGCATGATCGACGAGCCGGTGGAGAACGCGTCGTGCAGGGTCACGAAGGAGAACTCCTTCGTGTTCCAGATGATGACCTCCTCCGCGATCCGGGAGAGGTTGACGCCGATCATCGCGGTGATGAAGGCGAACTCGGCGACGAAGTCACGGGACGCCGTGCCGTCGATCGAGTTGCCGACGCTGCCGTGCTCGAAGCCGAGGTCCTCGGCCACCGCCTCCGGGTCCAGACCGAGGCTGCTGCCCGCGAGGGCTCCCGAGCCGTACGGGGAGACCGCCGTGCGCTCGTCCCACTGGCGCAACCGCTCGGCGTCCCGGGACAGGGACTGGACGTGTGCGAGGACGTGATGGGCGAAGAGGACCGGCTGGGCGTGCTGGAGGTGGGTTCGGCCGGGCATCGCGACGTCCGGGTGGGCCTCCGCGAGGCCGATCAGGGCGTCCTGGAGGTCCGCGATCAGGCCGCCGATGATGCGGGCGTGGTCCCGCAGGTACATCCGGAAGAGGGTCGCGACCTGGTCGTTGCGCGAGCGTCCCGCGCGCAGCTTGCCGCCGAGGTCGGGGCCGAGGCGCTCCAGGAGGCCCCGCTCGAGTGCGGTGTGGACGTCCTCGTCGGCGATGGTGCCGGTGAAGGAGCCGTCCGCCACGTCCGCCTCGAGCCGGTCGAGACCCGCGAGCATGCTCGTCAGCTCGTCGTCCGTGAGCAGGCCCGCCTTGTGCAGCACGCGCGCGTGGGCACGCGAGCCGGCGATGTCGTAGGGCGCGAGCCGCCAGTCGAAGTGGACGGACGCGGACAGCTTCGCCAGGGCCTCGGCGGGGCCGTCGGCGAAACGGCCGCCCCAGAGCCGTACGTCACCGCTGTTGCTGCTCACGTGGGTCGCTCCTAGAGAAGGTGTGGGTGAGGTGACCTCGGTATGCATGATTATGCAGTGCACTGCATGGTTGGTCAATTCGAAGAGTTTTGAAGATGCCTTGAACAACGGCAACCGCTTACCCGTACTCACGGGAGAACGCCGGCGCCGCGTTTGTAAACCCACTCCTGACCCAAGTGAGGCATCCGCATGTCCAGGGCTCTTCCCAAGTACAACAAGCGTCGTGTGGCGATCATCGGCGGCGCCGCCGCTCTGGCCCTGTCCGGTGCGGTGGTCGTGAACTCCGCCCTCGCAGGGGAGTCGTCCAACAGCGGCGCCACCAACGCCAAGACGCTCGCCGCCGGCCCCGGCACGATCTCCTGCCCGGACGTGGCCTCGCAGCTGCCCGCCGTCCCCGCCACCGCGAAGGCCGAGGTCGACCGCAACCTCGCCCTGCTCAACACGCAGATCGCCGAGGCCAACAAGCGCCTGGTCGACACCGTGGGCCAGGGCGGCCCCAACTTCGTCCAGAACGCGATCCTGGGCCCGCTGGAGGACAAGCGCATCTCCACCGTCAACCGCATCGCCACCGCGATCGGCCGTACGGCAGAGAAGCCGCAGGGCCTCGAGGCCCTCGCGCCGTGCACCCTCAACGCGGACGGCGCGGCCAACGGCGGCGACGCGGCGGGCAACGCGGGTGACGCCGGCAACGCAGGCGCGGGCAACGCCGGTGACGCAGGCAACGCGGGCAACGCAGGCGAGATGGGCAACGACGCCGGCAACGCCGGTAACGCAGGCGAGATGGGTAACGACGCCGGTAACGCAGGCGACGCCGGTAACGCAGGCGACGCGGGCAACGCCGGTGACGCCGGCAACGCCGGTGCCGCCGGCACGATCTCCTGCCCGGACGTGGCCTCGCAGCTGCCCGCCGTCCCCGCCACCGCGAAGGCCGAGGTCGACCGCAACCTCGCCCTGCTCGACACGCAGATCGCCGAGGCCAACAAGCGCCTGGTCGACACCGTGGGCCAGGGCGGCCCCAACTTCGTCCAGAACGCGATCCTGGGCCCGCTGGCGGACAAGCGGAACTCCACGATCGACCGCATCGCCATCTCCATCAGTCGCCAGGGGACCAAGCCGCAGGGCCTGAACGCCCTCGCCACCTGCACGCTCAACAAGTGACGTGACGGATGCCGTGGCCGCCCCGGGAGGAACACCGACCGGAGCGGCCACGCAGGCGTTTCCGAAATTCATCGGACAAGTAAGCGGCGTCCATCGATAATTGTCAGACATGGGAAAGACTTATGAGCGCATAGACGGACGACTGCGTACGTTCATCGAGCAGCAGCCCCTCTTCTTCACCGCGACCGCCCCTCTCGACGGCGACGGCACGGTCAACCTCTCCCCCAAGGGCCTCAGAGGCTCCTTCGCGGTACTCGACGAGCACACCGTGGCCTACCTCGACTTCGCCGGGTCCAACGCCGAGACGATCGCGCACCTGCGCGAGAACGGGCGCATCACCCTGATGTGGTGCGCGTTCCAGGGGCCGCCGAACATCGTGCGGGTGCACGGCCGCGGGGAGCCGGTCTTCCGGGACGACCCGCGCTTCACGGAGTTCCTCGCCCACTTCCCGGACATCGACACCACCCAGCACGGCCTGCGCGCGATCATCGTGGTGCGGGCCGAACTCGTCCGGGACACCTGCGGATACGCGGTGCCCTTCATGACGTACGACGCGGACCGCGACCTGCACGGCAAGCGCTTCGCGCGTGAGGACGACGCCTCGCTGAGCGCGTACTTCAGCAAAAAGGACCACGTGGCGAGCAGCCTGGACGGGCTGCCCGGACTGCCGTTGCCGCTGCCTCCCACTCCCGCTTCCACTCCCACCTCCACCGAATGACCGATTTGACCATGCATGAGCCTTCCGGGCGTTGTACAACCAGAAGGGATCATTAAGGCATTTGATGGAATCCTCCCTTCCGTCGCGGTTGTCACTTACGGTGTGGCCAACCAGCGGTACCACATGGGGGATTCATGTTCCGACCCACACGCGAACCACAGAACAAACGGCACGTCCGCAGCTCGTACTTCGTCGTCGGCGAGGGCGCCCTCGGCGACACCCCGGACGACGGCCCTGCGGAGCCCAGCCCGCTCTCCGACGTCGCCGCCCTGCGCAGGTTCCGGTTCTCCCGGCTGGGCCCCAAGGCGGAGGAGTCCCAGCAGCTGGACCGGGCCACCCGTCAGGCGCTCGCCGAGGCGATGACCGACCGCGCCCAGACCCAGCCGAACACGAAGGACCGGACCGTACCGGCCGGCTTCACCTACCTGGGGCAGTTCGTGGACCACGACCTGACCCTGGACGCGACGGCCGCGCATCTGGAGGACGACATCACCGTCGGGCAGCTCCTCCAGGGCCGCTCACCCGCGCTGGACCTCGACAGCCTCTACGGCCTCGGCCCGAACCACCCCTTCGACCGCCGGTTCTACCAGGACGACGGCATCCGGCTGAAGACCGGTACGACCGCCCCGGTCCCGGGGGACGACCGCACCAACCGCGCCCTCGCCGGCTTCGACCTGCCCCGGGTGGGGGTCGGCTCGCTGATCTCCGAGCGGCGCAGGGCGCTGATACCGGACCCGCGCAACGACGAGAACCTCCCCGTGGCCCAGATCCACTGCGCCTTCATCCGGTTCCACAACCGGTTCGCGGCCGAGCTGGCGGGCAAGGGCGTGTCCAGCGCGGTCCTGTTCGAGTCGGCGCGCGAGGCGGTCGTCAAGCACTACCAGTGGGTGGTGCGCCATGACTTCCTGCCCAGGATCGTGGACCGGGCCATCGTCGACGAGGTCTTCGCCAAGGGCCGTCGGATCTTCGAGCCCGAGCCCGACCGGCAGAACCTTCCGACCATGCCGATCGAGTTCTCCGTGGCCGCCTACCGGCTGGGCCACAGCATGGTGCGCGGCGCCTACAACTGGAACCGGATCTTCGACAACGGCGGCGGAACGCTGGTCCGGCTGTTCGTCTTCACCGGCACCAGCGGTAACTTCTCCCCTCGCCCCGAAGACCTCGGAAACCCCGAGGCCGGGACGCTCGAGAGCCTGCCCACCAACTGGATCGCGGACTTCCGGCGCCTCTTCGACTTCGGTGCGGCGGGCCGGGCCGACCTCGCCGTGGACGACGCGCAGTTCAACGTCGCCAAGCGCATCGACACGCTGCTGGTCAACCCCCTCGCCGACCTGCCGCTCGGCACCTTCGGCGGGCGAGGACAGCCCGCGCCCCCGGCCGTCGAGCTGAACCTGGCGTTCCGCAACCTCACCCGGGCGAACATGATGAGCCTGGCCTCCGGCCAGCAGCTGGTGGAGCACCTCAGGAAGAGGAGGGTCAACGTCAGGGAGCTGCCCGCCTCCGCGTTCGACAACCGGCCCGGCGGGGCCCAGCTCGGCGACGACCTGCGCAGGAAGCTCGTCCGCAACTGCCCGCTGTGGTTCTACATCCTCCGCGAGGCCGAGCTGAACGCCGGGGAGCGGCTGACCGGCCTGGGTGGGCGCATCGTCGCCGAGGTGTTCCACCGCGCCATGGAGGGCAGCCGGTACTCCATCGTCCGGGACCCGTTCTGGCGGCCGTTCCTCAGCCCGGTCGAGGACCGCCGCAAGGCCGGCACCTTCGAGATGACCGACCTGCTGCTGTACGCGTTCGAGCAGAACGCCGAACTGCTCAACCCGGTGGGCGTGTGAGGCGCGGGCAGCGCGGGACTCCACCTGATGGCCCTGCTCGCGCTGCCCTCGCCGGACACCTCGCCTAGCGTCTGGCACATGCGCCACCGCCGTGCTGCCGCCTTGGCCCTCGCGTCCGTGCCCCTGCTCGGCTCCGCCCCGGACAGGGCGGCGCCGCTGCCCGCGCTCATGTCCGACACCGGCGGCGGCAGCCAGCTGATCACCGCGCTCGCCCCTGGCACCGGCTCCACCTCGGGCACCGTCACCTGGTGGGACCTGCGCAACGGGCAGTGGGTGGAAGCCGGTTCCACGCGGGCCCGCTTCGGCGCGAAGGGGCTCGTCGAGGGCACCTCGCGCAGGCAGGGGACGAGCACCACCCCGACCGGTCTGTACGACCTTCCGTTCGCCTTCGGCGTCAAGGCGGCACCGCGCGGCACGGCCTACAAGTACCGCCCTGTGCGCCGGGACTCCTGGTGGTGCCAGGACAACGCCTCCCGCTCCTACAACCGCTGGACCGAGCCCCGGCCCGCCGACTGCCGGGCCGCCGAGTCCGAGCACCTGCTCTCGTACCGCGCGCAGTACGCGCACGCGCTCGTCATCGGCTTCAACTACCGCAATCCGGTGCGTGGGCGGGGGGCCGGTATCTTCCTGCACGTCAACGGGCGTGGAGCGACGGCGGGTTGCGTGTCGGTGCCGGCGGACGCGATGCGGCGGATCCTGGCGTGGGCCGAACCGGCCGCGCAACCGCACCTCGGGGTCGGCACGACGAGCGGCCGTACGGCGATCACGCGGTACTGAAGGTCTCGCCGAGTCCTCGGTGTCGGTGGTGGATGCCATCATGTTCCCCTGTCGGGGGAGGGGACATGGAACAGGTGCGCAGGGCACTGCTGATCGGCGTGGGGCGGGCGCCCGGCACGGCGGAGCTGCTCGAACCGCTCGACGAGGTGGTGAAGGCCGACCTGCGGCTGATCGGTTCGGTCCTGGACGCGGCCGGTTACGAGGTGGAGGTCGTGCACGACGCCGGCCTCAGCCGGATCAAGGCCGAGATCTACGAGGCCGCCAGCGACGTCCCGGAGGATGGCACCCTCCTGCTGTACTTCACCGGGCACGGCATCCGGGTCGGGGGTACCGACTACCTCGTCCCCGCCGACGCCAGCCCGCCACGGGACGGCGTCTGGCGAGAGCCGTACGTGGACTCCCTGCTGCCCGCGAACATCAGCCCGCTCCTGAAGGAATGCGCGGCGCGGACGGTCCTGTGGCTGATCGACGCCTGCCGTACGGACCTCGGGGACGACTCGGTGGCCTTCGGCAACTCGATCGACAACGGTCCGCCCCAGGGCGGCTTCGCCGTGCTCACCGCGTGCTCCGCCGGGCAGCGCAGCGGCTACACCCCCGAGGGCAGCTTCTTCACCCGCGGTCTGGCGGACGCCCTCGGACCGCTGACACCCGCGCGGACCGTCGACGAGGTCTTCGCCGCGGCCCGCGCCAGGACGGCTGCCGCCGCCCTGCGCCACGGGCTGACGCAGACCGCCGTGATCCGCTATGGCACCAACGCCGAGGCGGAGACCAGGGAGGTGGAGATCTGCGAGGGCCGGCCGCTGCTGGAAACCTGGCTCCGGGCGGCGCTCGAGACGCCCCTGTGGGAGCGGGTCAGGCCCGAGGACCAGCCCCATGTGCCGTTCTTCAAGGAAAACTTGGGCGCCTTCGTCGAGCGGTGTGCCCGCACCCTGCACCTCGCCCAGAACCGTCTGCCGCGCCCCGACCCCTGGTCCGACGAGACGTTCCCGGCGCGCCTGGTGCGCCACCGGCTGCCCCTGCTGCTCCCTGCGTCGGAACCGCTGTCCGCGGTCGAGGTGGTGTTCCTCGTCGCGGCGCCGTTCCTGCGGGAGGTCGCGTGGGCCGACCGGATGAGCCAAGCCGTCGAGATCGACCCGTACTGTCCGCGTCGGCGTCCGGGCGCCGACGCCCACCGCAGGCACTACGAGCAGATCGGCGACGAGCACGCGCGGATCGTGCGCAAGGCGGACCAGTGCCGTGCCCGTGGCCGGGTCGAGGACGAGACCGCGGTCACCATGTGGCTGGTGCACCGCTGGATCGCCGACCGTGTCGAGACCGACGACGAGCCGGCGCCGACGGCCCCCGCGCAGGCCCTGCTCGCCGCGCTCGGTGTGGCGCAGGACAGAGTGCGCGAGGTCGCGGAACTCCTGTGCTCGGCAGCCTCCGGCATCGGCCTCGGCGAGCCGTCCGACGCCCTGTCCGGCCGCGTACCCGGCAAGGTGGTCCTGCCGGACGGCCACCAGCCGTTGCGGGTGCGGCCCCTCGCCGCGCTGCTGCGGCTCGCCGCGGTCCTCACGGTGGACGTACGGACGTTTCCCGAGATCGTCGCCGAGCACCTGGCCGTGACGGATCCCGTCCTGCCGGAGCACGTCGTCGGCGTCGCCCGCGGGCTGAGCTGGGAGCGGGAGGACGCAGCCCTTCACTTGGACGCGCCGTGCCCGCACCAGGCCGTGCACGCCGCGCTCGCCGAGATCGTCGACGAAGCCGACCAGCTCGCCGCGCAGGTGCTCGACCTGGCCGCGGAGCTGCGCGGGCCGGAGGCGGCTCTCTTGACCGCCGTGCCCAGACGGATCACCGACCGCGACCTGCGCCCCGCGAGGACCGGCAGCCGGGAGCGGTACGAGGTGCCGCTGCAGCGCTTCCACCTCGCCCAGTCCGAGGTCCGGGAACTGCTGATGGGCGAGCAGTTGTACGGCGGTGAGCCGCACCTGGCCCTGCGCGAGCTGTACCAGAACGCCATGGACGCCTGCCGGTACCGAGCGATGCGGTGGGCGTATCTGCGCAGCAGTGGCACCCGCCCCGCCGACTGGAGCGGGCGGATCACCTTCAGCCAGGGCGAGGACGAGCGCGGCCGGTACGTCGAGTGCCGGGACAACGGCGTCGGTATGAGCACGGAAATGCTCACCCACACCTTCACCCGGGCCGGCAGCCGCTTCGAGCGGTCCAAGGCGTTCCGCCGCGAGCAGTCCCGCTGGCTGCGCCACGACCGGTCTCTGCGCCTGTACCCCAACAGCCGTTTCGGCATCGGGGTGTTCAGCTACTTCATGCTCGCCGACGAGATGACGATCGTGACCCGCCAGGTCAGCCCCGAGGGCATCCCCGCGGAGCACGCGCTGCGCGTCGACATCCCGAGCAGCGGCAGCCTGTTCCGCGTCCAGCGCCACGACGGGCCGGACGACGGTCTCGCGGAGGGCGGGACACGGGTTCGGCTGTATCTGCGGGAGGGTCCCGCCACGGCGGACCTGTCGTGTACGCGGGTGTTGCGCGAGTTGGTGCGGGTGAGTGAGTTCGAGGTGGAGGCGCGGGACGAGGAAGGGTGGGAGCACCGGTGGCGGACCGGTGAGTTGCAGCCGCCGCCGGGGCGCAGTGAGTACGCGTCCCTGGTCGGGGTGCCCGGAGTGCTGTGGTGGGTCAACGGCGAGGGGGCGGTCCTGTGCGACGGGATCATGACCGATCAGGAGCCGTACGGGTACGTGCTGAACCTGACGGGGCCGCACGCCGGGAAGCTCAGCGTCAGCCGGAAGGAACTCCAGGACTTCGACCGTGGCTGGGCGGAGGAGCAGTGGCGGCTGGGAGCGGGAGCGCTGGCGAAATGGCCGGAGCTGACGCTCCCGTGGACGGCGGAGCTGGAGCGCAGGAGCCTGCGCGTGGCCCAGGTGCTGGACGAGGAGTGGCGTGGCACGGGCGTCGTCCTGGCGGGGGAGAAGCGGGGTCAGCTGCCGCTGGACTCCGTGGGATGGTTCCATCTCGACCATGGCGTCCGGTTCCATGACCTCAAAGCCAAGTGGCTTTGGCCCTGGCGCAGTGCCGTCCTGGGGAGATCGGTGGGCTACATGCCCTCGGTCCCTCCGCGCAGTACCGACGGTTATCCCGTACCGGCGCCCGGAGACGCGGACCTCGCGGTCGAGAGGGCCCCTTCCTGGCGGGCCGTCGTGTCCTACGCCGCTCAGCACAGGTTGGTGCTGTCCGACCTGTTGCGCCGCCAGCGGCAGTTGCGGATCCTGCACCCCTCGTACGCTCCCCCCGCCACCAGCGGCGGCGACCTCGACTGGGTTCCCGACGCACTCGACGGCTCCCTTGCACGGGCGCTGAGCGGCGATCCGCAGGCCGCCGGCAATCGCCGTGAGCGAACCGCTGTGAGCGAGGGCCGCATCGACGACCTCGGTGGCCTGGTGCTGGCCTCGCAGAGGCTGGGCGTGCCGCTCGGCAGACTGGCGCGGTCCCTTGCCCGCTGTGCTCCCCTGCACTCGTTGACGGTTCCGTCCGCACCGGAGCACCACATGGACCACGTGTGCACCGAGGACGACGTCCATTGCCTGTTCGTCCCCGCGGACAACTACCGTGACGTGCACCGGGTGAAGAGCCCCCAGGACGTCCTGGACGTCTGCCGTCGTACCGGGACACCCGTGGAGGAGGTGCTCGGCCGCCTGGCACGGTTCGGCTGGCTGGGCTGGACGGCACCCTCTCCGGACGAGGTGGCTCCCTGGATGGAGCTGACCGACGAGTTCGGCGAGCTCGTGAGGGCCTTCACCGCTGCGGGGCCCGACGGCCGCCCACGGCTGG
Organism: Streptomyces sp. NPDC048751; assembly: GCF_043198595.1. Classification (NCBI taxonomy): domain Bacteria; kingdom Bacillati; phylum Actinomycetota; class Actinomycetes; order Kitasatosporales; family Streptomycetaceae; genus Streptomyces; species Streptomyces sp. NPDC048751. The sequence continues at coordinate 295,148 of NZ_JBICUX010000008.1, read as the reverse complement.
GCTGGGCCGCCACCATCTGGGCCGCGGGCGTCTTCGAGGTCCCGCTCGCCGAAGCCGAACGGCGGCTCGCCGAGAAGGCGACGGAGCTGGGACTGGCCTACGAACGGCGTTGCGCGGACGGCCGTTCGGACGGCACCCTCGTCCCGTCCCGCGCGGTCGCCGACGACCTCGGGAGGCTCGTCAGGGAGCTCGACGGCCCTCTGGAGAACGGGCTGGACCTTACGGACCTGTACTTCGCCGGCGCCTTCGGATGGGCCTCGGACGACACGTTCAAGGTCCTGCGGGACACGGGTTTCCCCCTCCCCGCCGACGACTGGATCGCCCGGCGGTATTCGACGCTGGGGCTGAGGGACCGCTATGTACTCTCGGGCAAGGACGCGGCCGTGGACGACCACGACTACCCCGCTGGAGTCCTCACCTCGGCCGTTCTGTTCACTGCCGCCCGCTATCTGACGGAGTCACTTGGCGAGGTGTGGGCACTCGCCGCCGGGTACGCTCCCTCGTCCGGGGACACCATCCCTCCCCTGCCGAAATCGCTCACGGGATACCACCCCTTCGAGGACGTCTGTGACGTGCTCTGCGAGACCGACGACCGCCACAGCGATGGTGGAACCCCGCACTGGTGTCCCGTGACTCCCGTGGCGCTGGCCCGCTATTCCAAGCGACGCGACCTCACCCCGGCCGCCGCCTACGAGCGGTTGGCCGCGTTCCGCGTCATCGGCGCGCTCGTGCAAGAGCTGAGCGCGGAGGAGGTGGCCGAGCTGCCGGACGGCGTGCCGGACGACTGGGACCTCGTGGCTCTCTCCCCCGACCACCGCGTGAGCGCCGCGGACTCCCCCTACACGCCCCTCGACCTGGTCGGCATCGCCGCCCGTCTCGGCGAGCCGGTGTCCGAGACGGTGCGGAGGATCTCGCCGTACCTGCCCCTGTGCCCCACGTCCGGCGACCTGCCGCCCGCCCCGGACACCATCCCCTGCTGGCAGGACCTCATCCTTCTCACACAGCACTTCGACGGCCGGCTGCCCGCCGTACAGGGTCGGGTGACGGCACGTCACATCCGTCTCGCCGCCGAGGCGACCGGAGAGAGCGAAGCATGGATCCGGACCCGGCTGCGGCTCTACGCCACCCTGTTCGGCCTGGAGATCGACGAGAGCGAGACCGACCCACATGACTGAATCCCCTGCCCGCGGCCACGACTTCGCCGTCGACTACGCGGAGGAGGACATGGGCCGGGCGTCCGCCCCCTTCACCCAGTGGTCCGCCCCGGACGGGCACGGCGTCGTGGTCGAGGGCGACTGCCCCCGGTGCCACGGCCGGACGAGGACGGAGTACCGGCACGGAGTGCCCGGCACGGGCACGAAGGGGCTGCGGTCCTGGCTCACCGGCCGGCACCCGGTACCCGCCGAGGACGCCCACGCCCTGCTGGACGAAGTGCACTTCTGCGAGTGCGGGCATCCGCATCCGAACCTTCCGCCCGACGCCCCGTTCACCGGCTGCGGAGCCAGCTGGCGTGTCCGGGCGCTGGTCCCGGGCGAGGCGGCGTGAGCGCACAGTCCGACCGGCGTTGGGCCGAACTCGCCCGGGAGCTGGAGTTCACCCAGCTCCCGGAGTTGAGGAGGCAGGCGGAAGGCTGGCGTACGGGGCTGACCGGCCTGACCGCGTTGCTCGCCGTGCTGGTGACGCTCAAGGGCCGCGACGATCTGTCCGGGCTGCCACCGGCGGCCCGGCACACGGCGACGGCGCTGATCGGTGCCGCCTTCCTCCTGCTCGTCGTCGGCTCGGTGCTCGCCGTGCGGGCCGCCCACGGCCGCCCCGGGAGCCGAGTGCTGCTCGCCGGGCAGTCCCTGCGCCGGTGGACCGAGACCGAGGCGGTCCGGGTCACGCGCTCGCTGCGCCTCGCCTCCGTGTGCTGCGCGGCCGGCATCGCCCTGACGGCCGCCGCGGTGGTCCTCGCCTGGGCCACGACCGAATCGCCGCCGGACCACCTCGTACGGGTCGTGACGACGGATGGGGAACGCTGCGGGGAGTTCCTGGGCTCCGGCCCGGACGGTGTGGTGCTGGGGACGAAGGGCGACAAGCGGACCGTTCTGCCCATGCGCACGGTGACGTCCATGGTGCCGGTGTCCGCATGCGCCTCCGCCGGATGACCACCCCTGTTCCGCGGCAGCCGCACCTTGAACCGGGGCTCTGAACACTCACGCGGTTCGGCGCGTATTTGTGGGCCAAGGGTCCACCCACGGAGGAACCGTGACCACCACGCTCGCAGGCGGACGTGCCGCCCGCCGACAGACGATGCGCCGCATCCGCCCGCGCCGCTCCCCCGCCGTCCCGCTGCTGCTCGCCGTGTGGGCCGGTGCGGCGGGCGTGCTGTGGTTGTGGTGGAACAACACGCCGGCCATCGCGGACCAGGCCGGGAAGATCATCAACGCGGGGCGGATCACCGGTCTGCTCGCCGGGTACTTGATGGCGCTGGTCGTGCTGCAGATGGCGCGGGTGCCCGCCCTGGAGCGGCGGGTCGGCTCCGACCGGGTCGCCCGCTGGCACGCGATGAGCGGCCGCTACACGATCTGCCTGGTGCTGGCGCACATCTTCCTCACCATGTGGGGCTACGCGCTGCAGGCCGGCAAAACGCTCGGCGACATCGTCCAGCAGACGATCGACTCCATCAACCAGCTGCCGGACATGGGCAAGGCGGCCATCGGTACCGGTCTGCTGGTGCTGATCGGCCTGGTGTCGGTCGGCGGGGTCCGCAAGCGGCTGCCGTACGACACCTGGTACCACATCCACCTGATGACGTACGCCGCGGTGTTCCTGACGTTCTGGCACCAGATCACCACCGGCAACGACTTCGCCGTCGAACCCACCGCGAAGACCGCCTGGTACACGCTGTACGGGTCGGTCACGGTGCTGGTGATCTGGTACCGCGTCATCACTCCGGTGCGGCTGAACCTGCGTCACCGGATGCGGGTCGAGGCCGTGATCGAGGAGACGCCCGGCATCGTGTCGGTGCTGATCAGCGGACGGAAGCTGCACCGGATGGGTGCGGAGGCCGGTCACTTCTTCCGCTGGCGGTTCCTCGCGCCGGGCATGCGATTCAGCTCCCACCCGTACTCGCTGTCGGCGGCGCCGCGTCCCAGCACGCTCCGGATCACGGTGAAGGCGAACGGCGACCACAGCGCGGCCCTGCGCGAACTCACGCCCGGCACCCGGGTCTGGGCCGAGGGGCCCTACGGGGCGATGACCGCGTCCCGACGCAGCCGCGGCAAGGTGCTGCTGGTGGCGGGCGGCGTCGGCATCACCCCGATGCGCGCGCTGTTCGAGACGCTGCCCGGCGGGGCCGGGGACATCACGCTGCTCTACCGGGCCAACAGCACGCAGGACCTGGCGCTCTGGGACGAGCTGGCCAAGATTGCGGACGAGCGCGGGGCGCGGCTCATGTACGCGGTCAACAGCCCGGACGGGGAGCGGCCGGACATCTCCGCGGAGAGTCTGCGCCGCAAGATCCCGGACATCGACAGCCACGACGTCTTCATGTGCGGGCCGAACGGCTTCGCCCAGTCGGTCTACGAGGCACTGCGCGGCGCGGGGATCCCCGCCCGCCGTATCCATCACGAGTCGTTCGAGATGTGAGCGACGGGACCTCACGGGAATGACCTCAACTCACGGGAACCTGGAGCGATGAAGAAAAGCCACCCCATCCGACGCGTCGTGCTCGCGACCGCCGCCACCGTGTCCGGAGTCGTGCTGCTGCTGTCGCTGAAGCCGGCCACGGACCCGGCCGGCGCGGCCGCGGCCCCGCAGGCGGGGGCGTCGGCCCAGGGCGGCGCGGCGGCCGCCGGGTCCGGAACGGTCACCGGCAGCGCGGTGCAGACCCAGTACGGGCCCGTGCAGGTGCGCCTGACCGTGAGCAACGGGAAGGTCACCCAGGCGGAGACGGTGCAGGCGCCCAAGGGCGGCCGCAGCGACCAGATCACCGCGGACGCGGTCCCCAAGCTGAACCAGGCGGCGGTCGCGGCACAGAGCGCCGAGATCGACGCGGTGTCCGGGGCGACCTACACCAGCGCCGGGTACAAGCAGTCGCTGCAGTCGGCGCTGGACCAGGTGAAGGCGAGCGGCGGTTCTGCGGGGGGCGGTGCGGCGCAGGCGGGTACCTTCACCGGTGCTGTGGCGCAGACGCAGTACGGGCCGGTCCAGGTCCGCGTCACGGTCAGCGGCGGGAAGATCACCAAGGCGGAGACCGTCCAGGCGCCCAAGGGCGGCCGCAGCGACCAGATCACCGCGGACGCGGTGCCCAAGCTGAACCAGGCGGCCATGGCGGCCGGCAGCGCCGACATCGACGCGGTGTCCGGGGCGACCTACACCAGCGCGGGCTACAAGCAGTCGCTGCAGTCGGCGCTCGACCAGGCGAAGGCCGGCGGCGGCTCCGCGGAGGCGGGGTCCGGCGCGGGCGCGGGTTCCGGTTCCGGGGCGGCGCAGGCGAGCACCGTCACCGGTGCTGTGGCGCAGACGCAGTACGGGCCGGTCCAGGTCCGTATCACCGTCAGCGGCGGGAAGATCACCAAGGCCGAGGCGGTCCAGGCGCCCAAGGGCGGTCGCAGCGACCAGATCACGTCGGACTCCGTGCCGAAGCTCAACCAGGCGGCGGTGGCGGCCGGCAGCGCGGACATCGACGCGGTGTCCGGGGCCACGTACACGAGCGCGGGTTACAAGCAGTCGCTGCAGTCCGCGCTGGACCAGGCCGGTGGCTGACACGGTGGCCGAGTCCGCGCAAGCTCCCGCCGCGGTACGTCACGCGGAGGAGGTCATGGGGACTGTCTTCTCCTTCGACGTCCGCGGCGGGGATCCCGGGGCGGTGAAGGCGGCGCTGGAGGAGGCGGTCGCCGGGCTGCACCGGGTCAACGAGGTGTTCAGCACGTACCGGGACGACAGTCAGGTGTCCCTGCTGGCACGGGGTGAACTCACCGTCGAGGAATGTGATCCCGAGGTCGCCGAGGTGCTGGAGCTGGGCGCCGAGGCGGAGCGGGTCAGCGAGGGCTGGTTCAGCACGACGTACGAGGGGCGCCTCGACCCGACCGGGATCGTCAAGGGCTGGGCCGCTGAGCGGGCGGCCCGGCGGATCGCCGAGGTGGCCGGCGTGAGCGGGGTGAGCGTCAACGGGGGCGGGGACGTTCAGCTGCTGGGCGTGCCCGGGCCGGCGCGGCCGTGGCGGGTGGGCGTGTCGGATCCGTTGCGGCCGGGCGGGCTGGCGGCGGTCATCTCCGCGGCCGGCGCCGACGAGCTGGCGGTCGCGACCTCGGGGACGGTCGAGCGGGGCGCGCACATCGTGGACCCCCGCACCGGCAGGTCCGCGGTGACGGACCTGGTCGCCGTGACGGTCGTCGCCCCCCGCCTGACCTGGGCGGACTGCTGGGCCACAGCGGCGTTCGCCATGGGGTCGCGGGAGGCGCTGACCTGGCTGGAGGGCCTGCCGGACGTCGAGGCGCTGCTGATCACGGCCGGCGACGAGGTGCGGTGCACCGGGGGCCTGGCGGCGCGGCTCGGCTGAGCGGCGCCACCGTGGCATGCCCGTGGTCTCCCGGCGGGCGGGTCAACGAGGCTGCTTCTTCTTGATGTTCCCGACGAACAGGTAGCTCGCCCCGTAGATGCAGACCGTCATGAGCAGCACCACCCAACCGCCGGAGTTGCCCAGCGCGATGAGGATCACGGACAGGATCACTCCCGCGACGGCGAAGAGCGAGGCGAACAGCATCCACCGCTTCACCGCCGCGCGCTGTTCGAGGGACCATCCGACGTACGGCATGTGCACTCCTTCGGTATCGGTGGGCGCCGGGGCCGGGCCGTGGACAGCCCGGCCCCGGCTTCTGCTTCAGGCAGGTCCTAGCCCCCGCTGACCGCGTTCGAGGCGATCTGCCCCGCGCTCCACGAGATCGCGTAGCAGCCGGCCGAGGCCCCCAGTGAGCCTCCGAGCGTGGCGGGGGTCGCCGCGGCGACGGCGGCACCGCAGGCTGCTCCGGCCAGGCCGCCGACCACCACACCGGCGACGTCGCCCCACAGCGCCCTGGTGTCGCCCTGGAACAGGTGTGCCGTGCCGGTGATCAGATCTCCGGCCGGGCCCAGCGCGTCGGCGACGGCATTGAGGCTGAGGGTGCCCTGCGGGTCGATGCGGTTGACGGGGTCGCCCTCCGCGTAGAGGTAGGGGTTCTTCTCACGGCCGCTGGGGTCGGGCTGGGTGAAGCGGCCGATGTTCGGGTCGTAGTAGCGGGCCTGGAGGTGGTACAGGCCCGTGGGGTCCTGGTAGGTGCCCGCGAAGCGGTAGGGCTGGGCGACCTGTTCGTCGGTCCGGGCCAGGATGCGGACGCCTCGGGGGCTGTAGGCGTAGGTGTCGACCTTGGTGCCGTTCTCGTCGGCCAGTCCGACCACGCTGCCGATCGCGTCGGTCAGGTAGTAGTAGGTCTTGCCCCCGGTCGTCATGGAGTTCAGGGTGCCCCCGGGCTCCCGGTTGAAGCCCATGTCCACGCCGGCGGTCGTCTTGGCGGACAGGCCGAGGGGGCCGTTGTGGAAGAAGGTGTCACCGAGGCGGATGCGTTCGCTCTGGTCGGTCGAGCCGTACTGTCCTGAGTAGGTCTTGCCGCCCTCGGTGATCGAGCTGAGCTGGGAGTGGTCGGTCCAGGTCTCCCCCGTGCGCACGCGGTCGTCGGTGGAGGCGGCGGCGGTCTCGTTGCCGATCTCGTCGTAGGACCAGGTTCCGGTGGTACTGGACTTGCCCGTCAGTTGCTGGGCGTCGTTGTAGGTGTAGGTGGTGCCGCGCGGGCAGCCCTGTTCGGTGCCCTGGGAGGTGAGGTTGCCGGCCAGGTCGTAGCAGTACTGCCAGGAGTCGGTGAGCGTGCCGCTCTTCTCCTCCTTGGCGTAGGAGAAGCGGCCGGCGCCGTCGTAGGTGTGGCTCCGCTTCAGGCCGCTGACGTTGTCGGTGACGGTACGGATCTTGTTGCCGTCGGTCTTGCCGTCCGTGCCGTAGCCGTAGGAGTACGCCAGGTCGACCAGGGTGCCCTTGGGTGAGGTGGTCCTGATGGTCTGGGGCCGGTTGGAGTTGTCGGGCTTGACCTCCTGCACCGTGCCGCCGGGGTAGGTGGTGGTGGTGCGGACGTCGTTGTTGTTGTAGGCGTACTTCGTCGACCGGCCCTGCGGGTCCTTCAGCTCGATGAGCTTGTTGACCTCGTTCCAGGTGTAGTCGGTGCGGCCTGCCGGGTCCTCGTAGTAGTCGACGTTGCCGGCGGCCGTGTACGCGAGGAGCGTCTGGGAGCCGTCCTGGAGGGTGCGGACGGTCTCCCGCTGGAGGGGGTCGAACTCGTACTTGACGGTTCCGGTGGAGTCCGAGCGCTGGGTCAGGTTGCCGTCTCCGTCGTACCAGTAGCTGACGGTGTCGTGGGTGGAGGACACCGTCTTGACGCGGTCCAGGTTGTCGTAGGTGTAGACGACCTTGACGCCTCGGGCGTCGGTGACGGTCTCGGTGCGGCCCAGCGCGTCGTAGGTGTACGTCGTCCTGGCCAGCGGGGCGGGCGGCTGGGCCCACTCCAGGTTGCCCTTGGCGTCGTAGTGGAAGTCGGTCGTGACCGTCTTCGTCGACGACATCTTCGTCTTGGCCGTGCAGCGCTGGCCCTCGAAGCCGCCGCAGGTCGGGCTCGACCCGTTGTAGGTGTACGTGAGGTTGCCGCCGCCGGTGCCGGTCTGCGCCACCGACATGGTGTTGCCGGCCGTGTCGTAGGTGAACGAGGTCTTCTCGCCGTCGGCGTTGGTGGAGTCCTTCGGTACGTCACCGCCCGCGACGGTCTGCCAGGTGTTGACGGTCCTGCCGCCCGTGGGCGCGGTGACGCTCTCCAGGTTGCCCCGGGCGCTGAAGCCGTAGTCGGTGACATTGCCCGGAGTCGTGCCCGAACCCATCGCGTCGGTCGCGGTGTCGATGTTGTGGTTCGCGTCGAACTTCGTGGACCGCTTGCGGTTCTTGGCGTCCGTGACCTCGGTGACCTGGCCGTTCGCGTCGTGCTGGTACTTGGTGGCGTGCAGCTCGGGGTCCGTCGCGGTGGTCGTGCCGGCGGCGGTCGGGGAGGCGCCGGTGTAGGCGTAGGTCCAGGTCGGGCCCGTGTGGCCGTCGCTGTTGAAGCCGGTGCCGCGCAGCATGGAGGTGACGCGGTTGTCCTCGTCGTAGGTGAAGACGGTGACGCGGCCCTCCGCGGTGGTGATCTTGTCGAGGCGGCCGGAGGAGTCGTAGCGGAAGGTGACCGTCTTGCCCTCGGTGTCGGTGGTGGTGGCCAGGTTGCCCGTGCTGTCCAGGTTGAACACGGCTGTGCGGCCGGTGTTGTCCTTGGCCTGCCACTGCGAGGGGTAGGTCTTGTACAGGTCGATCCAGCGGCCCGAGCGGGTCTCGGTCAGCTTGAAGCCCTTGTGCTCGCCGTCCTCGTCGTGCTGGGTGATGGTGATCGTGCCCTTGTTGCGGTCGGTGACCTTCGTCAGGGTGCCGTTCGCGTCGTAGGTCTCCTTGGCGCCCGACTTCCACTTCGTCAGCGTGTAGGTGCCGTCGGTGTTCTTCTTCAGGTCCTGCGAGTAGCCCTTCGGCGTGGTGAAGGTGCCGTCGCTGTTCTTGGTGAAGCGGACGGCCGCGCCGGAGGCGTCGTAGAAGACGGCTTCCGTGTCGGAGAGGGAGAGGTAGCGCTCGTACTGCTGCCACCAGCGCTGCGAGACCTTCCCCCAGGGCGCGTCCAGGGAGTTGTACGTCCGTGCCAGGGTCAGGCGCTGTCCCACACCGGCGATGTCGAAGTCCGTCGCCGTCAGCATCAGGTTGCCGGTGGAGTAGTCGATCCGGGCGGTGAGCGCGTCCGTGATGGCGAAGCTGGTGAAGCGGTGCCAGGGGACGTCGCCCTGTCCCTCCGGCACCACGTTGGTCAGGGAGGCGTCAGGGGCGGAAGGCCGCGACGCGACGGGCTTGTTGGGGCCGACCTTCACCGCCGGCATCGCAAACTCGGGGCTGTGCGGCCCCCATACCGAGGTGGGTCTCTTGTCGTCGGCGGCCGCACTCGCGGCCGGTAACACCGAGACGGCCAGCGCGGCCGCCGTGATCAGGGCCAGCGCGGGCAGACGGGGCGATCTGGGCATGGCTTCCCCCCACAGGAAGACAGACCCCGGTGACCCCGTTGGTCACCGGGCGCCCACAACCTGACACGGGAAACACACACGAACGCGCGCCGTGCCCCGGAAGTCGTCCCGCATACGGGCCGGAATCAGTCCCACCCCTTGAGTGGGGCGAACCGTTGCAAAAGCGAGGGAAGCGGTATGCAGACCGACGTCATCCGGTCACGAACCATGCACCCAGGAGCCGGAGTCAGTCCGAAAACGACGTGTCAGTGCCCGTTCTGAGCCAGCCGCAGCAGATGGTCCGCCAACGCCTGCCCGCCCACCGGGTCCCGGCTGATCAGCAGCAGCGTGTCGTCGCCCGCGATCGTGCCGAGGATGTCGTGCAGTTCGGCCTGGTCGATGGCCGAGGCGAGGAACTGGGCGGCACCCGGCGGGGTGCGCAGGACCACCAGGTTCGCGGAGGCCTCCGCGGAGATCAGCAGCTCCTGGGACAGGCGCCGCATCCGCTCCTCCTTCGCCGACTCCCCCAGCGGCGCGCGGGGCGTGCGGAAACCGCCCTCGCTCGGCACCGCGTAGATCAGGTCGCCGTCGGTGTTGCGGATCTTGACCGCGTTCAGCTCGTCCAGGTCCCGGGAGAGCGTCGCCTGGGTGACGCTCAGCCCGTCGTCGGAGAGCAGCTTCGCCAACTGGCTCTGCGAGCGCACCGCCTGCCGGTTGAGGATGTCCACGATCCGGCGGTGGCGGGCGGTGCGGGTCTGCGGGAGGGCGGGCCCGTTGCCCCCGTTCTGCTCATGCTCCTGCGCCTGACTCATCGTCGTCTCATTCTCCGGATCGTCCGTCCCCGTTCGCTGCCGCGAGGATGCCGGACAGCGCCCCGAGGAAGGCGTCCACCTCGTCGTCGCCGAGATTCAGCGCCGGCATCAGCCGTACGACGTCAGGGGCGGGCGCGTTCACCAGGAATCCGGCCTCCTGAGCCGCCTGCTGCACCTGGGGCGCGAGCGGCTCGGTGAGCACGATACCCAGGAGGAGGCCCGAACCCCGGACATAATCGATCAACGGGTGGCCGAGGCCCTCGATTCCGTCCCGCAGCTTTCCGCTCTGCCGCTTGACGTTCTCCAGCAACCCCTCGTTCCCGATGGTGTCGAGGACGGCGAGTCCGGCGGCGCAGGCGACGGGGTTGCCGCCGAACGTCGTGCCGTGCTGGCCGGGCTGGAGCAGCTCGGCGGCGCGCCCGAAGGCGACGGTCGCTCCGAGGGGCAGTCCGCCGCCGAGGCCCTTGGCGAGGGTGACCACGTCGGGCAGGACGCCCTCGTGCGCCTGGTACTCGAACCAGTGGCCGGTGCGGCCGATGCCGGTCTGCACCTCGTCCAGGACCAGCAGGGAGCCGGTGGAGGCGGTGATCGCGCGGGCCGCCTTGAGGTAGCCGGCCGGGGGTACCACGACCCCGTTCTCCCCCTGGAGCGGTTCGATGATCACCAGGGCGGTCTCCTCGGTGACCGCGGCCGCCAGGGCCTGCGCGTCGCCGTACGGGACGTGGGTGACGTCGCCGGGCAGCGGCAGGAAGGGGGTCTGTTTGCCGGGCTGGCCGGTCAGCGCGAGGGCGCCCATCGTGCGGCCGTGGAAGCCGCCCTGGGTGGCGACCATGTGCGTCCGCCCGGTCAGGCGGCCGATCTTGAACGCGCCCTCGTTGGCCTCGGCGCCCGAGTTGCAGAAGAAGACCTTGCCGTCACGGCCGAAGAGCTGGAGCAGCCGTTCGGCGAGGGCGACGGGCGGTTCGGCGATGAACAGGTTGGAGACGTGACCGAGGGAGGCGATCTGCCGGCTCACCGCCTCCACGACCGCCGGGTGGGCGTGGCCGAGCGCGTTGACCGCGATGCCGCCGACGAAGTCGAGGTACTCCTTGCCGTCGGCGTCCCACAGCCTGCTGCCCTCGCCGCGCACGAGAGGCAGGCGCGGAGTGCCGTAGTTGTTCATGAGCGCGCCCTGCCAGCGCTGGGTGAGCTCTGCGTTGGTCGCGGTGTCGGTCATTCGGCATCCCCCTCTGGCTCGTCGGCCACGACCATCGTGCCGATGCCCTCGTCGGTGAAGATCTCCAGCAGGATCGAGTGCTGGACCCGCCCGTCGATGACCCGGGCGGTCGTGACGCCGCCCCGCACGGCGTGCAGGCAGCCCTCCATCTTGGGGACCATGCCGGAGCTCAACTCAGGCAGCAGCGTCTCCAGTTGGGAGGCGGTGAGGCGGCTGATCACCTCGTCGCTGTGGGGCCAGTCCTCGTAGAGGCCCTCGACGTCCGTGAGGACCATGAGGGTTTCGGCGCCAAGTGCCGCAGCGAGTGCCGCAGCCGCCGTATCAGCATTGACGTTGTAGACATGTCCGTCGTCCTGGGAGCGGGCGATCGACGAGACGACCGGGATACGGCCGTCGGCGAGCAGGGCCTCGATCGCGCCCGTGTCGATCGCGGTGATCTCGCCCACCCGCCCGATGTCGACCAACTCTCCGTCGATCTCGGGCTGGTGCTTGGTGGCGGTGATGGTGTGCGCGTCCTCGCCGGTGAGTCCCACGGCGAGCGGTCCGTGCTGGTTGAGCAGGCCGACCAGCTCGCGCTGCACCTGCCCGGCGAGCACCATGCGTACGACGTCCATGGCGTCCTCGGTGGTGACGCGCAGGCCCGCCTTGAACTCGCTGACGATGCCGTGCTGGTCGAGGGCGGCGCTGATCTGCGGGCCGCCGCCGTGCACGACGACCGGCTTGAGGCCGGCGTGGTGCAGGAAGACGACGTCCTGCGCGAAGGCGGCCTTCAGGTCCTCGTCGATCATGGCGTTGCCGCCGAACTTGATGACGACGGTCTTGCCGTTGTGGCGGACCAGCCAGGGCAGCGCCTCGATGAGGATCTGCGCCTTGGGCAGCGCGGTGTGTTTGCGGGTCACGTTGCTCATGAGGAATAGGCGCTGTTCTCGTGGACGTAGTCGGCGGTGAGGTCGTTGGTCCAGATGGTGGCGGTCTCGGAACCGGCGGCGAGGTCGGCGACGATGTGCACCTCGCGGTAGCGCATGTCGACCTTCTCGCGGTCCTCGCCGACACCGCCGTTCTTGCACACCCAGACGCCGTTGATGGCGACGTTGAGCTGGTCCGGCTCGAAGGCGGCGGACGTGGTGCCCATCGCGGAGAGCACGCGGCCCCAGTTGGGGTCCTCGCCGTGGATGGCGCACTTGAGGAGGTTGTTGCGGGCGATGGAGCGGCCCACCTCGACGGCGTCGTCCTCGCTCGCCGCGTTGATCACCTCGACCTTGATGTCCTTGCTGGCGCCCTCGGCGTCCCGGATCAGCTGCTGACCGAGGTCGTCGCAGACGTGCCGTACGGCCTCGGCGAACTCCGCGTACTCCGGGGTGACTCCGGCCGCTCCGGAGGCGAGCAGCAGCACGGTGTCGTTGGTGGACATGCAGCCGTCGGAGTCGACGCGGTCGAAGGTGACCTTGGTGGCGGCGCGCAGGGCCCGGTCCAGGGTCGCGTTGTCGAGGTCGGCGTCGGTGGTGAGGACGACCAGCATGGTGGCGAGGCCGGGGGCGAGCATGCCCGCTCCCTTGGCCATGCCGCCGACGGTCCAGCCGTCCTTGGTCACGACGGACGTCTTGTGGACGGTGTCGGTGGTCTTGATGGCGATGGCCGCCTTCTCGCCGCCGTGCTCGCTGAGGGCCTCGGCGGCCGTCTCGACTCCGGGGAGCAGCTTGTCCATCGGCAGGAGGACACCGATGAGGCCGGTGGAGCAGACGGCCACCTCGATGGCACCGCGACCGAGGACCTCGGCGACCTTCTCGGCGGTGGCGTGGGTGTCCTGGAAGCCCTTCGGGCCCGTACAGGCGTTGGCGCCGCCGGAGTTGAGGACGACGGCCGACACCTGGCCGCTCTTGAGCACCTGCTCGGACCACAGCACGGGCGCGGCCTTCACCCGGTTGGAGGTGAAGACACCGGCGGCGGCGCGGCGGGGTCCGTTGTTGACCACGAGGGCCAGGTCCGGGTTGCCGTTCTCCTTGATCCCGGCGGCGATGCCCGCCGCCGTGAACCCCTTGGCTGCCGTGACGCTCACGGTGCGACTCCGATCGTGGAAAGTCCGGTGGTCTCGTCGAGACCCAGGGCGATGTTCATGCTCTGGACGGCACCGCCCGCGGTGCCCTTGGTCAGGTTGTCGATGGCGCTGATCGCGATGATGCGGCCCGCCGCCTCGTCGTACGCGACCTGCACCTGAACGGCGTTGGAACCGTAGACGGACGCCGTCGCGGGCCACTGGCCCTCGGGGAGCAGGTGGACGAAGGGCTCGTCGGCGTAGGTCTTCTCGTAGGCGGCGCGCAGCGAGTCCGCGGTGACGCCGTCGGTGGCCTTGGCGCTGCAGGTGGCGAGGATGCCGCGGGGCATCGGCGCGAGGGTCGGCGTGAAGGAGACGGAGACGCGTTCACCGGCGGCCGCGGAGAAGTTCTGGATCATCTCGGGCGTGTGCCGGTGGCCGCCGCCGACGCCGTACGGCGACATGGAGCCCATGACCTCGCTGCCCAGCAGGTGCGGCTTGGGCGCCTTGCCGGCGCCGGAGGTGCCGGAGGCGGCGACGATCACGGCCTCGTTCGCGGCCAGCCCCGCCGCGTACGCCGGGAACAGCGCGAGCGTGGCGGCCGTCGGGTAGCAACCGGGCACCGCGATGCGCTTGGACCCCTCCAGCGCGGCGCGGGCGCCCGGCAGTTCGGGGAGGCCGTAGGGCCAGGTCCCGGCGTGCGCGGAGCCGTAGAACTTCTCCCAGTCGGCCGCGTCCTTCAGCCGGAAGTCGGCGCCCATGTCGACGACGAGGACGTCGGGGCCGAGCTGCTCGGCGACGGCGGCGGACTGCCCGTGGGGCAGCGCCAGGAAGACGACCTCGTGTCCGGCGAGCACCTCCGGCGTCGTCTCCCGCAGCACACGGTCGGCCAGCGGCAGAAGATGCGGCTGGAGCGCGCCGAGCCGCTGACCGGCGTTGGAGTTGCCCGTCAGGGCGCCGATCTCGATCCCGGGGTGCGCCAGGAGCAGCCGCAGCAGCTCCCCGCCCGCGTATCCACTCGCTCCGGCGACCGCCACACGTACAGCCATGAACCCTCCTCCTGGATGGCATGACTATACGTATCGATGCACGATTATGCAATCTTGGGGCATCCGCCCCCGGGAGCGCCTGTGACTGCGACTTTTAGTCGGCGGATGAGAGTCTTAGTTGGCGGATCTTGGTCTCGTAACGCTGCGTCGCGACCAGTTCCGAAGAGCTGCCCCGCTGCCGATGCGGGACGGCTGGGGCGAGGACATGGAGTGGCCCTGTGCGGGGGTCCCGGCTGACGTGATCGCCGAGTTCACCGGGCACCGGGTCGCCGCGCACCGGGGGAGGCGGGCGTCGGGGAAAAGCCCAGCCGGGGCGGGCAACACAGGTTGCCCGCCCCGGCGTCTACGGGCCCGTATCAGACCATGGTGGGCTGCGGCTCGGAGACAGGAGCCCTCAGACGGCCCGTGGCGTGCAGGCCGTACAGCGCGGCCGCGCAGGCGAGGCCGAGGACGGTCAGCGAGATCCACGGCAGCGCCGGCATCCCGGCAGAGCGGGCCGCGTCGAGCGCGGCGCCGGTGAGCAGGTTCCCGAGGGTGATGCCGATGCCGCAGATGGTGTTGTACAGGCCGTAATGGGTGGCGACAAGCCTGTCACCGCAGAGTCGGACGATGGTGTCCATCTCGAAGGGATAGGCAATCATCGTGCCCACGGCCAGCAACAGCGCGGCCAGCGTCGGCGGCAGCGCCGCGAGCAGCCACAATCCCACGCCGGACTCGGGTACGGGCACTGCCGTGGCGAGCAGCAGGGGCACGAACGCCAGACCCATCACCGCAAGGCCCCGCACGAGGGCCTGGCCGGGCTCGTAGCGGGCCTTGCACCAGGCGGTGACCCTCGTCTGGCCGAGGATGGTGCTCAGACCGGACACCGCGAAGAGCACCGCCACGGCAGCGGTCCCGAACTCCCCGTCGCCGCCCAGCCGTCGCACTTCCAGCGGCAGGGACAGGTAGACCTGGAAGGTCAGGACGTACGAGCCGATCATGGCTGCGGAGAAGAGCAGGAACGGCCGGTTGGCGAGGATGCCCCGCCACTGGGAGAGCACGCTCTCGCGCTCTCCGCCCCGCTCCTGCTCCACGTCCTTGCGCCGGGCGGGCAGCGCGCGGATCTGGACGATGCTGAGCAGGGCGAAGATTCCGGCTGCCACCAGGCAGGTGACGCGGAAGTCCACGCCGGTCAGCACCATGCCCGCCAAGGGGCCGAGCAGAATCCCGGCCTGGTAGAAGACGTTGAACAGCGCGAACGCCTCTACCCGGCGCTCCCCCGCATCCGCGGCGAGATAGGCCCGTACGGCCGGGTTGAACAAGGCCCCGGCCAGTCCTGTTGCCGCCGAGGCGGCGAGCAGCGCGGCCAGTGAGTCCACCAGCCCGAGCGTCGCGAAGCCGACGGTGCGCAGCACACACCCGGCCACGATCATCGGCTTGTAGCCCAGCCGGTCGGCGAGCGTCCCGCCGACCAGGAACATGCCCTGCTGGCTGAAGTTGCGTACGCCGAGAACGAGTCCGACGACCCAGCCTGCCAGCCCGAGGGTGCCGGAGAGGTGGGCCGCCAGATAGGGCATCAGCATGTAGAAGCCGAGGTTGATGGTGAACTGATTCACCATCAACAACTGGACGCTCCGCTCGTAGGAGCGGACCTGCGTGAACAGCCCCTTCACCGGTCCACCTCCGGGGAGTCGGACGCGACCTTGGTGTCGCCGTCCGGGGTGACGTCCTGCGGCGTGCCCTGAAGGGTGAGGGGATCGGCAACTGCTGCGCACCGGGTCCAGCGCGTGACCTCCTTCTCGTCAAGGCGGCCGATCACATCCGGTTCGGGAGCGGGAGGCGTCTCCAGCAGGCCGTGGGCGGCGCAGTAGTCGTCGTCGTACACGGTGCCCAGGTAGCGCTGGGGGCCGTCGGGGAAGATCGCCGCGATGCGGGCGTCCGCGGGCATCGTGCGGGCGAACCAGCAGGCCACCAGGGCGACCGCGCCCACGCTCCAGCCGCCGGTGGCGTAGTGGGAGGCGGCGAGCTGTCGGCAGGTCGACACCGCCTCGTGCGGGGCCACCCAGTGCACCTCGGAGAAGTTCCCGTAGGCGACGTTGCGCGGGTAGATGCTGGAGCCCAGGCCGCGCATCAGCCGGGGCCTGGCGGGCTGGCCGAAGATCGTCGAGCCGATCGTGTCCACGCCGACGACCGTCAGCTCCGGGTAGAGCTGCCGCAGCACCCGGGAGACGCCCGCGGAGTGGCCGCCGGTGCCGACGCTGCACACCAGCACGTCGATGTGGCCCATTTCGGAGGCGAGTTCCAGGGCCAGCGGGGTGTACGCGGCGACGTTGTCCGGGTTGTTGTACTGGTCCGGGCACCAAGAGCCGGGGTGCTGCTCCATCAATCGTTGCACGCGCTCGCGGCGGGCCTGCTGCCAGCCGCCCGTGGGGTGCGGCTCGGAGACGACGTTGACCTGGGCGCCGTACGCGGTCAGCAGCCGGGTCATGGACAACTCCATGCCCGGGTCGGTGACCAGGGTGACCGGGTGTCCGTAGACCATGCCGGCCAGTGCGAGGCCCAGGCCCAGGGTGCCGCTGGTGGACTCGATGATCCGTGCGCCGGGCCGCAGGTCGCCACGGGCGCGGGCCCGCTCGACCATGTAGAGGCCGGGACGGTCCTTGATGCCGCCGGGGTTGAAGCCCTCCAGCTTGGCCCAGAAACCGCGCCCTGCCGGGGCCAGCGGCTCCGACACGCGCAGCAGCGGCGTGTTTCCGACCAGTGCCGACAGTGCGGACTGGCCGGAGGTGAGGGGGTTCTTCGTCAGTGATGTGAGTGACTGCATGCTTCGCTCTCGCTCGATGAATGCACGGTGGGGGGTGATTCATCACGCGCCACGGCGACGGGCACGGACTTGCGTCCGCGTTCCATGCCGTCAGGGCGCGGCAGCCGGCCGTGCCGACTGCGGGGAGAGGGACCTAGATACGCCACCGGGACGTACGAGCAAGCGCCGCCCGGCCGCTGCGTGGTCGTCGCCGTATGTGCGCTACGCCAAGGACAAGCGGACGTCCCAGGACGGCAACCCCGGCAACCATCGCTGCCGGAGCATCCGCGGCGGCGACTGGCTGCTCCAGCGCCGGGGCCGTTGTACGGACGACCGCATCTGACGCGCACTCCTGGGCAGCGTGCGGCGCGTGGGGCTGCGCCCCGCCCGACGCCACCGCCGGAGCTGCGATGGCCTCGGGCATCAGCCTGTGGTGTTCCTCGGCGGTCCCGCCGTGCCCTACGGCGCACAGGATGATCGCCAGCAGCAGGGCGACCCGGATCAGGGTGACGATTCGGCGCGGCCCTAATGAGCCGCTTGGAGCACTTCGGGCGTGCAAGAGCGTATGGGAATGGGGCGGCACAGGTCCTCCGTGCGTCCGCCGCCCTCGACACGGAGGGAGGGAAGCGGCGGGCATGGGTGGTGGGAGGGGAAGGACGCGTCGACGAATCTGGCCGGAATGCGAGTGACCTCGGGCACACGGGCTGGTCTCGTCGGGCGGGACACCCGGCCGAGCCACCCCAGCTGCCCCTCCTGCGTGGACGGGTGCGGTGATGGAACGACCGGGTGGGAGGACTCTGCGGTTCCTAGACCTGCTGCACCACGGACGCTCTCATGGCCTCCGCTGACGCCCCGTGAAGTTCGGCACCGAAAGGCCCCGGCTTCACAGTGGAACGGATGGCAGTGACTGGTTCGCGAACCGACACGGCAAAGCAGGGAGACGCCACTGTTGTCCCCTGCTGAGGCTGTCCGGAAGCGCAATGCTCGGCAGGGTGCGGCGAACCATGACCCTCATCGTCGCCGTCCGTCGCCACGACAGCGAAGCGGGCTGTTTCACCCTGGGCGCCGTGTCCCGTATCGGCCCGGTCCGTCAGGACGGCTGCGGCGCTGGTCGACAGGTGCCCCCTGACGCCCTCGACGTGCACGCCGTGAGCGAAGAGGACACTGAAGAGCAGTACGGCGAGGGCCAGTACGCGTGGCAGCCCGGCAGACACGCGGGACCGCGTTATGCACCGGGGCGACCAAGCCGTGATCATGCCGTGATACTAACGGCTCGAGGACGTTGATCCACCGACTGCCCCGAACCTCGAGTCAACGAGCCATGCGAATG
Organism: Streptomyces sp. NPDC048751; assembly: GCF_043198595.1. Lineage (NCBI taxonomy): Bacteria > Bacillati > Actinomycetota > Actinomycetes > Kitasatosporales > Streptomycetaceae > Streptomyces > Streptomyces sp. NPDC048751. The sequence continues at coordinate 276,801 of NZ_JBICUX010000008.1, read as the reverse complement.
GCCTGTTTGCTTCGGCGACGCGACAGTGGGCTCTCGCCGTGTCGTCCTCGTGGGCGGATCGGGACGACGTGCTGCGCCCCCTCGGCCGCCCTGCTGACAGTCGGCAACCGTTGCGCCCGGCACGATCCCGCCCAGGTCCGCTCCTCGTTCGCCGCGCGCGTGACCGTGCGCCCGGCCGTTGCCCGGCCGCGGATGTCACGAGCACGAGCGCGGCCCCAGCCTCGTGGCCGGGGCCGCGTTCGCCTCAAACGGGCTCGGTCACGCCCGGTAGGCGACGAGGGCCATCATCCCCACCTCGCCGTGGTAGACGTTGTGGCAGTGCAGCATCCACTGCCCGGGGTTGTCGGCGTCGAACACGGCAGACACCGTCTTCTTCGGCAGCACGATCGTGGTGTCCTTGCGGGCGCCGCCATCGCCGAGCTGGAAAGTGTGGCCGTGCAGGTGCATCGGGTGCCACATCCCTGTGGTGTTGACGAAGTCCAGCCGGACCCGCTGCCCCGCCTCGACCAGGAACGGGTCGGCGTCCGGGTTCTCCATGTCGAACCTCTTGCCGTTGACGGCCCAGTTGTACTTGTCCATGCCGCCGGTCAGCTCGACGCGGTGAACGACGTCTGCCTTCTTGGCGGAAAGACGCACCTCGTCGGCCGCCTTCAGAGAGGACGCGGTGAGGACCGAGCCGTCCAGTTCCTTCGGGCGGACGGAGGCGGACGGTGTGCTGCCGGACCCAGTGCGCACCAGGGCGAGGGCGGTCGCGTTCTTGCCCTCGGCGAGTGCGACGAGCGGGAAGGCGCCGTCGCCGAGGGTGACGAGGACGTCGTAGCGTTCCCCCATGCCGATGAGCAGGGCGTCGGTCTGCCGGTGTTCGACGGGGTAGCCGTCGGTGTGGGTGACGGTCATCGTGTGTCCGCCGAGCGCCACCCGGTACGCGGTGTCGCCACCGGCGTTGATGAAACGCAGCCGCACGCGCCGGCCCGGCTTGCCGGTGTACACGTCCGGGTCGGCCGGCACCCTGCCGTTGATGAGGTGGTAGGGGTACTTCACGTCGCCCGCATCGCCGCCGAGGAGGTCGCTGGTGGCGCCCATGAGCATGAACCTCATCGACATGCCGTCACCGTCTCCGGAGGAGGACGCGGAGGGCGAGGCGCTCGTCCCATCCATGTTCATGTCGCCCATGTCATGCCCGGACATGCCGTGGCCGGACATGCTGCCGGAGCTGGACGAGCTGTGGCTGCCCATGTCCATTCCGCCCATGCCCTGGCGGAGTTCGGCGAGGGCCTCGTCGGGGGTGCCGGTGACGCCGTCGAGCCAGTCGTCGAGGACGATGACCCAGTCGTCGTCGTAGGAGAGGGGTTCCTTGGGGTCCTCGACGATCAGCGGTGCGTACAGGCCGCGGTCGAGCTGGACTCCGGAGTGCGGGTGGAACCAGTACGTGCCGGGGTCCGCCGCGACGAAGCGGTAGGTGAAGGTACTGCCGGCGCGCACGTCCCGCTGGGTGACCATCGGTACGCCGTCCATGTCGTCGCGCAGGGCCAGGCCGTGCCAGTGGACCGACGTGGCGGTCTTGTTCGGGAGTTGGTTGGAGAGTTCGGCGACGAGGGTGTCCCCGGCGGAGATGCGGATCTCCTTGCCGGGGGCCTGGCCGTCGTAGGCCCAGGTCTTGGCTTTGACACCGCCGAGGTCGAGCGTCACAGGCGCCGCGGTCAGGGTGACCTTGCGCTCGGCGCCGGTGCCACGGCGCTTCTTCTCGGCGCTGGTGACAGCCGAACTGGAAGGGCTGACCAGGGCGGGCGTGTTCGACGAGGCGCTGCTGCAGGCGGCGAGCGCGCCGGCGCCCGCGGCGCCGAGACCTGCGAGCAGGAGGGAACGACGGTTGATGCTGTTCACGGTAGGGAGTCCTCTTCTCTGAGTGCGCGGCGTCGCGTAAGGGCGTGACGCCATGGCTGCGGACGGTTCCCGGACACGCCGGGAGTCGCGGCCTATATGCGCAGCTGAGAAAGGACGGAGAGCTCGGGCGGGGCTCGTTCGGCGGATCGGGTGGTCGCGGGACCGCGGGAGGGCAGCAGCCGCATCGCGGCGCTCACGGAGAGCGCCTTCCTCGGCGGGGAGAGTTTGACTGTCTCGAAGCTTGCGGCCCCGCAGTGCTGGACACCGTCCGAGCAGGACAGGGCGTTGTCCGCGTGTAGGGCCGGGGTGGCCGTCGCTGCCGGCGGCGCGTCCGGACGGAAGTGGATCGCATCCGGCGATGAGGTGATGGGGTGGCCTTCGTGGCCAGCCATCGCCGCCATCACCATCCCAGCCATGGGCATGGGCGCCGTGGCCCGGGGGCCGGTCATCGCGGTCGAGTCATGGTGGACGAGGACGGCGAGCGCGGCGCAGAGGGCTACCAGCACGCCGAGTGCTGAGCGGCCTGCGTTTCGGGCGGATGCCGGTCTGCGGCATCGCCCCACGCGTTCCTCCACCTGGTCCGTCTCCCGTCACCCGGCGTCTTGAGCAGCCCGACCATATACCCCGTGGGGGTAAAGGACGGAAGCGGCCGCCGGGGTGCCGAGTCACGCATCGGGCGGTCTCGCTCACGACACGAGGCCCCTCTTGTCGCTGAGCACGTTTCCACTGCGTTACGTACTAAGAGGCATAGCAGATGACGGAAGGGCGAAGATGGGAAATCTGACACTGAGCTGGGCCATGGCGACAGTCGCCGCTCTGGTGGCCGCCGTCAGCGCGGTCCGGGTGCTGACCACCAACGGCGAAGCCCGTTTCGCGGCCGGCGGGGACCTGCTGATGGGTGTGTGCATGGCCGTCATGACCCTGCCCGCGACGGCCGCCTGGTACGCCGGGTACGGCATGTGGTGGGCGGCGGCCTTCGGGCTTCTCGGTCTCGGCGGCATCGCGCTTGCCGTCAGGCAGGCGCGCGAGGGCGGCTGGAAGCAGGGCCGTCACTGGGTGCACCTCGTCGTGGGCAGCTTCGGCATGGTGATCATGACGCTGGCCATGACGAGCACGCCGTCGGGGCCGGTGCTTGCGCTGGGCGGCGGGCACCACATGGCCGGCATGCCAGGGATGGCAGGGATGGCAGGGATGGCAGGCATGGACGGTATGACGGACGCGCAGCACACGGGCATTGAGGGCATGGACCACACGGGAGGCATGGCCATGCCGGGGATGGACGGGCCCGACGCGACAACATCCCATGCCGCCAGCGTCGACGCCGCCGGATCGTCGCCTTCTGTCTGGCGTTTCGTGGTCGCCGCGCTCGCCGTCTACTTCCTGTTGTCGATCGCCGCATCCGTCTGGGCGCGCGTTCGCGGCACCGACAGGAACAGCGTCTCGAACGGTCGGCGGCGCGGCTGGGGCCGTTGGCTGCTGAGCATGCCGGACACGGTCGTCGTCTTCCTGGCATCGCTGACGATCTCGGTGTGGGACAAGGCCCGCACGGCGGAGCGAGGACGTCACGGCCGGCGCCGCAAGCTCGGCGCCACCCCCGAGGCGGCCCTCGCCGCCCACATCGGCATGGGCGGGACCATGTCGGCAATGCTGCTGCTGATGGCCGTGTGAGAAGCAGCGAGTCGCCGATATATCCGCTCTGGCCGGCGTCAGCGCCGTCAAGGCCGTCGCCAAGACGGGCGAGGTCACCGTCACCTCCGCCGCCCCGCTCGACGAGGAGGCCGTCCGCGCCGCCGTCGACGAGGCCGGCTACGAGCTCGTCGGCCGCGCCTGACGGCAGCTCCGGGGGCGCTTCCCCCGCAGATACGCACGACGCGCATTCACTCCCACGCCGGGACGTACCGCTCCGCTGATACGGACGCCGTGCGTCCCGGCCTCCCGTTGCAGACACGCAATGACCAGCACGGCTCCCGAGAAGACGCTGCCCGGCACGGCGCCGCGACCATGGACACACTGGTGTCCACTTCCTGCTGTGCGACATGCACAACTGTGGGGATGGCGCGGGTCCTGTGGGAGTCAGGGCCCGCACGCCACCAGGGGCAACAGCGGAGCTGCGACCGTGGCCACGACTACGCCCCACCACGTCGCACGGTGCGGCCGAGGCTGAGGAGTCAGGACGCGGCGCAGTCGGATCAGGGCTCCCGATCCACCGGCACCCAGGGCCGCCCGTGGCACCCGGCCCGCCGCGACCTCGCATATCGCGGCCGCCAGGGTCTCCCTGGGGTGCAGCCGCACAGCGTGGTCGTCCGCGATCATCTCCAGCAGCAGGTTGGTCTGCTCCTTGGCATGCCGCGCCAGCGGAAGACCGGGGAACGCGCGGGAGAACGCGTCGACGAGCACTTTCAGCAGGTGGTGTCTGCCCGCGATGTGGGCGTGCTCATGCGCCAGGACCGCCTTGAGTTGGCCCTCGGACAGGACCTCCAGTGCCGCCCGGGTGACCACCACCCGAGAGCGGCGGCCCGGCAGGCAGTAGACGGCCGGAACGCCGTAGTCGACGATCGTGGCGCCATACTCGGGCGCCGGTTCGCCGACCAGGGCAAGCATGTCGAGCTGGCGTCGGCGAGCACGCCGTACCTGCCAGGCACAGCGGACCAGCCAGCCGGCCGGCAGCAGCACGATCGCGACGGGCGCCGCGAGCACCAGGACGTCGCCGAAGGTGAGGGGCCCGTCGCCCGCGGTCGCGCCAGCGACCAGACCGCATGTGCTGAGGAGCCCGGCGAACCCGTCGTGTGCGTGCTGTTCGCCGAGGCCCAGGTGGTAGAGGGCCAGGGCGACGGCGATGACGAACGTCACCATGAGCCCCAGCCATGCGAGAACCGCCGTGGCCGGGGCGCGGTGAGCCCAGCGCGCGCGAGCCAGCAGGGGTGGTGCCGCGGCGCTCACCAGGGCCGCGTACGCGGCCAGCGCCACGGCCTCGATCATGTCTCGCTCCGCCTCTTCGCCGCCCGGAGGGCCGAGCGTAGTGCGTCCGCTTCCTCGGGTGAGATCTGTTCCACGAAACTCGCCAGGGCACCGGCGGGGTCCGGGTTGCCGCCGAGCACCTCGTGCATCAGGGAGGCCGTGTACTGCTGGCGCGTGCACGTGGGCGTGTACACCCAAGCCCGGCCCTCCTTGTGCCGGGTGAGCATGCCCTTGCGGTGGAGGATGTCGGCCACCGTCTTGACCGTGCTGTAGGCGAGGGGCCGCTGCTTGTTGATGTCCGTCAGCACGTCACGGGCGGTGGCCGGACGGCCCCAGCTCCACAGGCGGTGCATGATCTCCGCCTCCAGCTCACCCAGCTGACGCACGACCGCTCCCTTCGCCTCCGGAGCAGGGGACTTCCGGAACCAGTGAACGTTCATCCTAGAGGGCGGTTTTCCTGCCAAACAGCTTAGAAGTCAGCCGGATGCCTGCCCCCTCACAGCATGGCCTCCTCCACACCGGTACTGTCGGGCGCGGAGGTCCGTGATGATCGTGAGCCGGCACGTACGAACAGGAGGCGCCCTCGGGCACCTGCTGCTCGTCGTCGTGCTCGCACTCGGGGTGTTCGTCATGCACACCGTGGGCCATCCTGGGGATTCGTCCGCCGCTGGGATGAGCGGCGCGTCCCACGCAACGGCGGACATGATGGACGCAGCCGCCCCCTCAGGTCATGAGCCCGCCAAGGCTTCGGCATCCATGGATGACGAGAGCTGGGCAACGGCCCCCTCGCACTCCTCGTCCCCGCACATGCCAGCGACAGCGATGGACATGATGTCGCTGTGCCTGGCCGTACTGCTCGGCGCCTGGGTGCTCGCCGCGCTGCTGCGCTCGGCGCTCTCCCGCCGGCCGGACTGGCTGGCGAACCTCCTCGCCCAGGCTCCCGTCCTGCTGCGACCCAACCCGCCGCCACGCGGCCCCGATCTCACCGAGTTGTCGGTTCTGCGGCTGTAGGCCGGAACGCCCCGCGGGCGCGCACCACGCGCGACCCCGCGATCTCGCGTACGCCAAAACAGCCGACGACCTTCAAGAACCGACACACAAGGTGAATCGACCATGACTGCCTTCACCCGCACCCTGCACCGCACGTCCGCCCGCCGCATCGCGGCCGTCAGCGTCGTCGCGGCGGGAGCTCTGCTGCTCTCCGCCTGTGGCGACGACGGCGACGACATGGCCGGCATGGACCACGGCAGCAGCAGCTCCTCAGCCGCCGCCACCCCCGAGGCCGCGGCCACGTCAGGGGACTTCAACGACGCGGACGCCACCTTCGCCCATATGATGATCCCGCACCACCAGCAGGCCGTGGAGATGGCCGGGCTGGCCGACGGCCGGGCGTCCGACTCGCAGATCAAGGACCTCGCCGGAAAGATCGAGCAGGCCCAGGACCCCGAGATCAAGACGATGAAGGGCTGGCTCACGTCCTGGAAGCAGCCGACGGCCATGGAGTCCATGCCCGGCATGGACCACGGCAGCATGAACGGGATGATGTCCGACGAGGACATGGACGAGCTCAAGGGCATGAACGGCGCGGAGTTCGACAAGATGTTCGCCCAGATGATGATCGACCACCACAACGGCGCGATCGCCATGGCCAAGGACGAGCAGAAGAACGGCAAGAACGCCGACGCCAAGAAGATGGCCGGCGACATCGTCACGGGCCAGTCCGCCGAAGTGAAGCAGCTGCAGAGCATCCTCGACCGGCTCTGAGCGGGCTCACCTGCCCGACCGGCGGTCCCGGGCTTCACGGCGCGCTCGCCGCGGAGCCCGGGGCGGTCCGCGCCCCCCGCTCCCCTCCTGCCCCGGCCCTGCGGCCTTCCGTGCCGACGCGCCCACACAACTTTCCGAGGAACCATGAACAAGCGCCATGCCGCCGTGACAGCCACGGCCCTGGCCCTCGCCCTCACGCTGGCCGCCTGCTCCAGCGATGACGACGACACGCATGCGTCCACCGATTCCGCTGCCGCCATCAGCCACATCCACGGCCTGGGCCTGGTCGGCCAGCGCCTGTACGTCGCTACTCACCAGGGGGTCTACACCCCCAGCGCGAAGGGCGAGCCGGAGCTGGTCGGTGACAGCAAGGACGACTTCATGGGCTTCACGGTGGCCGCCGACAGCACGTTCTACGCCAGCGGCCACCCCTCCGAGGGCGGTAACAAGGGCCTGATCAAGAGCACCGACGCCGGAAAGAGCTGGACGTCCCTGTCCCTCAACGGCCAGTCCGACTTCCATGCTCTGGACTTCGTGCACGGCACGGTCTACGGCCTCGACGCCACCAACGGCCTGCTGCGCACCAGCACGGACGGCAAGTCGTGGAAGGACGGGGCCACGCTCCAGGCGCTGGACGTCGCGGTCAGCCCGAAGGATCCCGGCACCGTCCTCGCCACGACGGCCGAAGGGATCGCCCGGAGCGTCGACGGCGGCAAGACCTTCGCCAAGGGCAAGGCGCCGGTGATGGCCTTCCTCTCGTGGCCCGCGAAGGACGCCCTCTTCGGCATCGACACCTCGGGTGGGCTGAACCGCAGCAGCGACGGCGGCGCCACCTGGAAGCAGATCTCCACCGTGCCGGGCGGCCGGCCGCAGGCACTCACCGCGCTCGACTCGGGGCACGTCCTGACCGCCACCCAGGACGGCGTGTACGAGTCGAAGGACGGCGGCCGGACCTTCACCAAACGGCTCGCCGTCGAGTCGACCGGCGGGCACTGACCCGTCAGACACCCATCCGGCGGCCATCGACCCCGGGAGACAGCGACACCGCCTTACTGCGTACGATTTGCAGCTGAAGTCATGACGCAGCAGGGCATGACCGAGATCATCCCCGAAGGACCGCCCATGAGCACCAGCACCGAGCCTGTCCGGCCGAGCCGCCGGTTCGACCGGGGGGAGATACGCCGCCTCGTCGCGATGTACGGCTTCGTCGCGGCGCTGCATGTGGTGGGCTTCGGCCTGTTCGCGTACTACAACGCCCGCTACCACGGCCTGGCCGACAGCCAGGGCAAGCTGCTGTACGCGGGCGCGGCCGGGCTGGCGTACACGCTCGGGATGCGGCACGCCTTCGACGCCGACCACATCTCGGCGATCGACGACACCACCCGCTACCTGCTGCAGAAGGGCAAACGACCGCTCGGCCTGGGCCTGGCCTTCTCCCTCGGCCACTCGTCCGTCGTCTTCGGCCTCTCGCTCGGCATCGCCTTCGCCGCGCAGGCCGCGAACCGCTTCCAGGCGGGCTTCGCCGAGATCGGCGGTGTCATCGGCACGCTGGTCTCGGGGGTCTTCCTGTACGCCATCGCCGCGCTCAACTTCGCCGTACTGCGCGGCATCGTCCGCACCTGGCGCGAGGCGAAGGCGGGCCGCCACCAGCCGGAGGAGCTGGAGGAGCTGCTGGCCGACCGCGGCCTCATGAACCGGGTCTTCAAGGGCCGCTACAACAAGTTCATCGAGCACAGCTGGCAGCTGTACTTCGTGGGCCTGCTCTTCGGCCTCGGCTTCGACACCGCCACACAGGTCGGCGCGCTGGGCCTCGCGGCGGGCTCGGCCGCGGACGGCACGCTTCCGCCGCTCGCCATCATCGCCCTGCCGCTGATCTTCGCCGCCGGCATGAGCCTGATGGACACCACCGACGGCGTCTTCATGGCGAAGGCGTACGAGTGGTCGTTCACCAACCCAGTCCGCAAGATCTACTACAACCTCACCATGACCGGCCTGTCGATCTTCGTGGCGTTCGTGGTCGGCACCGTGGAGCTGGTCTCACTGCTCGCGGAGCAACTGGGCGCGGCCGACCACGCGCCCTGGTCGTGGCTGGCAGCCGTCGACCTGAACACGATCGGCATCGTCATCGTGGTCACCTTCCTGGTGACCTGGATCGGCGCCGTCGCGCTGTGGAAGCTGCGCCGCTACGACGAGCGGTATCCCGCACGCACGGACGCGGAGCCAGGCCCGACGTCCGTGTGACTCCTCCAGACTCCCGGGCTCGCTAGGACTTCCCGCCGGTGCACGCGGCGACGCGGCACCAGGCTCGGGCGTCTGGGTGCCCTGGACGAGGCGCTTGTCGTCGATCGGGCCGGCGTGCGGATGAGTATCTGGCGCGTCGACGGCACGAGCGTCCGCAGGGACGTGGACGGCCTCATCATCGGCGACGGGCGTGACGTGAATCGAGTGGTGCACACCCTCGGAAGCCGCCAGGCCGTCCGTACGCACCCGCATGACCCAGGGTGTGTACAACCCCGACCGCGAGCAGCAGCGTCAGCAGGACGAAACGCAGGCGAGGCTACCCGCCTTCACGTCTTTGTCCACATGCCCCTGCCGTCATCCGGGGCCGCACCCTGTACGGGCACGCGTCTTCGTCCTCGGCCGCACAGCGTACCGATGGTGCGGTTTCCTCGATGACAGGGGTCTGTGCGACCGTCCGCGGGGCGGGGCGCGCTTTTGCCCCCCGGCCTGTCCGCGTCCGTTCTCAGTGCACGTGCGGGCCGCCGGTCATCTGCGGCTTTCCTCGCGGTACAAGGAACAGGGCCGCCAGTGTGCTCGCGGCGGCCACAGCCGCACTCAGTGTGAAGGCGTCCGTGAATCCGTCGATCGCTCCCCGCCCGATACCGGCTGCGGCGACGGTGGACATCACGGCCACGCCGATCGAGCCGCCCACCTCGTGGAAGGTGTTGATGACGCCCGAGGCGAGCCCGGCCTCCTCGTGGTCGACCATGGCCAGCGCGGTGGTGGTGGCCGTGACGAAGACGGCGCCGATGCCGAAGGTGGCGAGCACAAGGCCGGGCAGCAGCCCGGTGTACACGTCGGTGTCCGCCGAGAGCCGGGCCAGCGGCACGGTCCCCGCGGCCGCGATCAGCATGCCGGCGACCTCCGTGAGGCCCTGACCGCTGCCGCCCGGGCCTGGGTGGACGGCACCCGCGCGAACCCGGATGTCCTCTCCCTGCGCAACGTCGTCGCACGGGAGCTGCACCGTTTCCCCGAACTCGGGACCGTCTGGCACGGAGCCGGCCCCGACCGGCACCATCCGGCCGCGGCAGGGGCCCTGCCACAGCTGGCCACCAAGGGTCGCCTCGAGATCCCGGACATCGAGGTGGCCATCATCCAGCTCTACTCACTGCTGCTCTATCCGCACCTGGTCTTCAGCACGTACGGCACGAGTGTCGACGACAGCCTCACCGAGCGTCTGATCACCAGCGGCGTCGACATGTTCCTCAGTTACTACGCCCCGAAGAGCGCCCAGCCCCGGTAACGCGGCCAGCTCTGCGGACGCAGCCCGGCCAGGGTGACTGAGACCAACCGCCGCACCGCGGCCATCGAGGTCAGGGCGCCGGCTCCGGCGAGGGCGTGCAGGCAATACCCGGCCAGCTCGTCCGGAATGACATCGCCGCGGACCTGGCCCGCCTGCACTCCCTCGGCCAACAGCCCTCTGTCTGGGTGAAGGTGGCCGGCGCCGTGGCTGTGGCCTTCGTTGTCCTGTTCCTCGTCCTGCATCTCACGGGCAGTGTCGGACCCGGTATGCACGGCGGTCACTGATGCCGATGCCGTCCGGCCTCCGCAAAGTAGCGCTCACCGCGCACGTCACGTCGTCGGTCGGCTGGCTCGGGTCGGTCGCGTCCTTCCTGGCCCTCGCCATCGCCGGCCTGACCGGCGAGGACGCCCAGCGCGTGCGGGGCGCGTACCTCGCCATGGAGGTGACGGGCTGGTACGTGATCGTGCCCCTGGCGTTCGCCTCCCTGCTGACCGGGCTGGTCCAGTCCCTGAGCACCACCTGGGGACTGCTCCGCCACTACTGGGTGCTGGCCAAGCTCGCGCTGACCGTCGTTGCCACCTTCCTTCTGCTGCTGCACATGCAGGTAGTCGACGACGTGGCACACGCTGCCGCGCTGACTGACCTGTCCGGCTCCGACCTCAGTGGGATGAGGGCTCAGCTCGTCTTCGACGCCGCTGCCGCCGTCGCCCTACTCATCACGACCACGGCCCTGTCCATCTACAAGCCGCGCGGCATCACGCGCCACGGGTGGCGTGTGCAGCAGGAGCGGCGGGCCGGACGGGTCGGTAGCGCGGCCGTGGACACGGCGGCTACCGCTCAGGCTTGATCAGTCCGCTCCCGGTTCGGCGTGGCGCGATCGCTGCGGCCACGAAGATCGGCAGCGCGAGGAACAGACGGTCGGCGTCGGCGCGAGCGCGTTGCTCGGCGATCCACGTGTCCGTCCGCTCGCGCGTTACGGCGCCGGACGAGCAGGCGCCTTCGGCCAGTCCGACCAGCACGGGCAGCATCACCGGCCCGGTGAAGACGCCCGTGTGGACTTCGACCGTCACCTCATGGAAGCCGGCCTCCAGGAGCAGGTTGCCGTAACGGCGGGCGACCCTGGGGGCGCGCGTGAGGTCGGCGCGCGCATGCACGATGGTGCGGGTGAGGCCCGGATCGCTGGAGTCGATGACGTAAGCGTCCCAGTCCTGCCCGATCAGCACGATCCGTCCGCCCGGCACGAGGACGCGCCGGGTCTCCGCCAACGCCCGTGCCGGTTCGGCCAGTTCGTGGAACACCTTGTCCGCGCGGTAGCCGTCCACCGAGGAGTCGGCGAGTGGCAGCGCGTACGCGTCGGCGATTCGGCAGTCGGCCTCGGGCCACCGCCCGCGGGCGACCGCGATCATCCGCTCGTCCGGGTCCACACCAACGGCCCTGACACCCCGCTCGGCCAGCTCCGCCACGGCGCGGCCGGCGCCGCAGCCCACGTCGACGACGGACGTTCCCGGTTCGACGCGGAGCAACTCGTAGGAGCGGGCCCGCAGTTCCTTGATGCCGGGCAGTGCGTCGGCCGCGTCCAGCAGGGCGATGAGGTCGCCGGTCGACTGCCGCGCACGTTCCGTTTCCTTGGTCATGAGCGCCAGACTGCGAGTTAATGTCGGCATGAAGTCAAGCGAGCACAGTGCATCGGCCGACCTTGAGGACGAGGTCCTGAGCATCGGCGCCCTCGCGGAACGCTTCGGACTTGCCACGCATGTCCTGCGCCACTGGGAGGCGATGGGGCTACTGGCTCCCGTACGGGATGCCACCGGCCGTCGGCGCTACGGCTCCGCCGAGGTCACGCGCGTCGCTGTCATCGTGCGGGCCAAGGAAGCGGGCCTGTCCCTCGACACCATCCGTTCGCTGGCCGCCACTGCAGATCCCGCGAAGCGCAGGGACATCCTGCGCGAGGAGGCCGAGGCGCTTCGCTCCCGCATCTCGGCCGCGCAATATTCGCTCGGACTCGGGGGGTTTCGGGAAGGTCGGGCGGCGGGTGCGGGCTGCTGGCGGCATGGGCTGCGTCGGGGGTGAGCCAGGTAGAGCGGCGTCGCCCATTGCCCTGACATGCGACGCTTCTGCTCAAGATGGCGTCCCGCCGGGTGCATCACGCGGGACACGATCCTGCCCAACGCCTACGGGATCAAGTGCGCCAGACACTCGGCATCGCTGACGGCGGACCGACTCACCCCGTCACTCACACACAGTGAGCATGCAAGCTCATGATCCGCCAACCAAAATCCTCGGTCACAGCGCCGCCGCGCCGCGGGGCCGGCCCGGGACCGGTCCGCGGCGCGCATTCGGAGCGAAGAAAAAGAAAACCGAAAGAGAACAACAGGTAAATAGAGCCCTCAGGGAACGAGGTCTTTCGCTCGTTCCACATTGCTCGCGACGACCGTGGTTTTCCCCTGGAGAACAGCACCACGCCGACGGAAGACCGGAATGGCGGCGAACAAAATCAGCCCCAGAAGCGAAGTGGTGCCGATGATTGTGCCCAGCCGTAGGCCGGGCGGGTGGAAGGAACAGGTGAGTCGGGTCGAGGAACCGTCGAGCGGCATGGCGATCAGTCCGTGGAACTCCTTGGCGGGTACGGCCGCGGTGTCCCCCAGCGCGCAGCGCCAGCCGGCGATCCTCGGTGCCGCGACGACGGCGATTCCCACGCTGTGGGTGGGGAGCTTCGCCCGGATGGTGCCGTCGGACACGGACACCTCGGTGGCGCCGGTGGCCGTGAGGCGCTCGGCGGCGGTGCGCAGCCGGGCGGTGTCGAGGCAGCCGACCGCTCCGTCCGGTACGAGACTCATGCGGTTCGGGGACAGCTCGATCCGCAGGTGGCCGGAGGCCGGAACCCGGCCGAGCCGCTGCATGGCGGCGATCTTGGTGCGGTGGTCGGACCTGAACCGCCCGGTCGGGCCGTCCGCGTCACCGGCGACCCGCGCGGTGCCCGAGAAGTACGGCGCCCACAGGTAGACCTCGCTGCCGGGCGCGCAGCGGGCCGTGATCGTCGGTTTCCGGACGACGCCGGGAGCGGGGTCGCCGATGCGCAGGCCGGGCCGCTCGTCTCCGCTGCGGGACGGCTGTCGACCGGCGCTCGTGCGGACCGTGAGCCGAGGGATGTCGTACACCCGGGTGCCCAGCAGCAGCTCCTGGTTGCGGTACGGCGACGGCCCGAATCCGGAGCGGTTCACGCCCGGGTGGGCGGGGGTGCCGGAGGGCCGTACCGTCACCAGCGGCGGCACGGCCTGCCGGGTCACGGTCACGCCGCTGCCGTCCTGCGGGAACCAGTTCTGGTGCGGGTCCGGCGGGGAGTGCACCCGGGCGCCGACGGAGAAGATCACGTCCGTCACGGCGTTGTCCAGGCTCTGCAGGTTCCGGCCGCGTGAGGTGAAGCCGCCCCCGAGGGCGGGCAGGGTGCGGCTGAGGATGTCGGACGTGTGGCTGCTGTAGTACTGGGCGCCCTGGCCGCCCACCGCCATCGGATCGTTGGCGACGGTCTGTTCCCGGCCCGGATCCGTGCGGTACCGGGGCCAGCCGTCGGCCTCCTCGACCGCCCGCGCCTGGCTCTCCTGCCGCTGCCCCCAGGGCGCGTAGTCGTCCATGTGGCCGAACCGCAGCCGGGTGGCGACGGCGGACGTGGCGGTGGCCTCGCCGAGCTGCGCCCCGACCAGCAGCGTCACGGCGAGCACGGCCGGGGTGCTGGAGCGGAGGCCGGCGAGAAGCGGCCGACGGTCGGTGCGGCCGAGCAGGGCCAGTCCGAGCAGCGTGCCCCCGACGGCGAGCAGCAGCACCGGCCAGGCGACGGGGCGTACCAGGTCGCTCCGGCTCGCGACGGCGGCGATCAGTGCGAGCAGCACGCCCGCCGCGCCGAGAGCGCGCAGGTCGGGTGGGCCGTACGAGAGCGCGTACCAGGCGGCGATCACCAGCAGCCCGCACAGGACGAAGGTCTCGCGGTAGGAACTGCCCTGGGGGGTGGCGAAGGCGTGCCAGGCCAGCTGGGTCGGCGCCCACTGCATCGACAGCACCATCCCGGCCACGAGCAGCGTCCACGCGGCGCGGACACGCCGGGGCACCGCCCGGTGGAACGGCAGGGCGAGGGCGAGCACCAGTGCCGTCATGCCCACGTAGACGCCCGGTGAGCCGAAGCCGTACGTCGTCGGCAGCAGGCGGGCCAGGAAGTCCTCCCCCGCCACCGGGACGAACCCCCGGAAGCGGCCCGGGGAGGCGTGCTCGCTGCCGAAGTAGACCACCGCGACCAGCGGTGCGGCCAGGCCCACACCGAGGGCGACGGTGAGCCCGGCGCGGCCCGCGGCGGCGAGCGCCTGCCGGCGGGAGGGGCGGGCGAGCAGCAGCCTGACCAGCAGCACCAGACCGGCGCCGAGGGTGGCCATGTACGCCGTGTAGAAGTTGGCGATCCAGGCGAGGGTGACGACCAGCACGCCGAGGACCCGGTGCCGGCCGTGCAGGATCCATTCGCCGACCAGGCACAGCAGTGGCAGCGCGATGAGGCCGTCGAGCCACATCAGGTTGTAGGCCGCGTCCGCCACGCTCCAGCCGCACAGGGCGTAGGAGGCGCCCAGCAGTCCCGCCGCCCACCAGCGGCCGGGGCGCAGGGTGAGCAGCAGCCAGGCCATGACGGCGCCGGCGGTCGCCGTCTTCAGCAGGGTGATGACGTACACCGCGAGGTCGATCTCGTCCCGCGGGAACACCCCTACGAGCAGGGCGAACGGGCTGGTGAGGTAGGTGCCGAGGTCGGGCAGGAAGCTGGTGCCGAACCCCGACTGCCAGTTGACGAGGAGTCCGCCCTCGGCCCGCCCGTGGAGCAGGTCCCACAGGTGGGTGTGGAAGGGCACGTACTGGTTGCCCAGGTCGTTGACGTCGCGGGTGCGCGAGCCGAAGGGGTAGCTGCGGGCGACGACGTCGGCGGCGCAGAACACGGTGACGGTGAGGGCCGCGGCCAGCAGGGCGGCCAAGCGCCGAGCATTACCACTTCCGCGCAATTCGGATGTGGGCAGGGTCGGGCTGGGCATTTTCGGGAGTCCCCCGTCCGTGGTCGATTTCGCCGTCTTAGACGAGCATTTCTTCCGGACGGTTGTGCCGCCACTGGAAAGTGGCGAGGGGAATTCCGAATACGCCGGAGGAGTGGGAAAAGGAGGCCGTCAGCCGTCCCCCTCGCTCGGCGCTCCTGCGATGGCCTCGCTTGGCCGCGTACGCCTGCGGCCGGGTTGCCCGCGTCGGGTTCGGCGGCGCGACGGGGGCCGTCGGCGGTCCAGGCCGGCCGGGGCGCCCGCCATGACGGAGGGGGCGGGCCCGGCCCACAGGGACCGCCTCGCCCACCCGTGCCCTCGCCGGGCTCCGGGTGCTCCTCGCCGGCGCGGGCGAGCGAAACCCGCCCCGCCCTGCCTCGCCCCCGGTACGGGCGTGGAGACACCGCCAATCCGGCACTGGCACAGGCACCCGGCGTGACGGAGGGAATCGACGCCGAGCGGGCCCGGGGAACACACACCCGGGCCCGCCCGGCCGCTCCGGCTACCTCTGCTTGAGGCGGAGGAAGGTGATCGAGTTCGCCGGGAAGGTGTACGTGAACTTGTCCGCGACCCCGGTGAACGTGGACGTCACCGGCGTGACCGGAGTCTGCGTCTCGCTGTTCACCGCGTCCGGCGCGGCGGCCAGCGTGGTCACCCTGGCCTTGGAGGACACCTTCGCGCCGCCGAGGGCGACGGCCGTACGCGCGGCGTTGGGCTGGGCGTTGACGACCTTGACGATCAGGTCACCGGTCTTCGCGTCGCGCGTGACGACCTGGCGGAACGGCTCGGCCGACTTGTCGTCGGTGAAGCTGCCCCACTCCTTGCCGTCGAGGTAGAGCGTCACCTGGCGGCCGCGCACCTTGATGTCGATGTCGTAGGCCCGGCCCGTCTCGACCGACCCCGCCTTGGAGATGAGCGTCGACTTGCCACCGTCCACGGCCTGCTCGACCGCGCTCTGGGTGTTGTTCCAGCCTCCCAGGTTCCACCAGTAGTAGTTCCCGGTGTCCTTGACGCCGAAGGCGACGAGGAAGCCCTCCTTGCCGGACTTCTTGGTGGCCTTCACGTGCACGTCGTAGTCGTGCCAGTTCACGTCACCGGCGGAGACCATCGTGTTCTCGGCGGCCGCGTCGCTCTGGACGTACTGGCCGTCCTGGACGCTCCAGCTGCCCCCACCGGTGTGGCTCCACCGCGAGGCGTCACCGGAGAAGTCGTCGGCGAGCAGCGTCCTGCCGTCCGCGTCCGTCACCTTCACGTCGTCGTACGCCGCGCTGGTCGCCCAGGTGGAGAGGCCGACCGCACCCGTGATCGGGCCCTGCAGAGCCGGCGTTCCCGTGGCCGTCGACGGCACCACCCGGTCGCCGACGTTGTTCATGAACAGCTTCTGGACCTCGTAGTTGGCCGAGTTCCAGGAGGCGTGGTTGTTGAACCACACCAGGTCCGGGCGCCACTGCACGTAGTCCTCGTTGGCGAACAGCGGGGCGTAGGAGGCGAGTTTGACGACGTCCGCGTTGCGCTCCAGACCGGTCATGAACGCGGCTTCGGAGAGGCCGTTCTTGAAGGCGTTGCCCTGGGAGGCGTACTCGCCGAGGAAGACCTTGGGGCCGCCGCGGTCGTAGGAGTCGTAGCGGTTGTTGTTCTGGAGGAACCACTGCGGGCTGTTGTAGTAGTGCTCGTCGACCATGTCGACCTTGGCGTCCCGGTTGAGCTGCCAGGCCGTGTCGAAGGTCGAACCGGCGTCGTCCGGACCGGAGTTGGAGATGACCGTGATGTTCGGGTACTTGGCCTCGATGGCCGCCCGGAACTGCTTGAAGCGGGCGAAGAACTCCTCTGGCAGGTTCTCCTCGTTGCCGACCTCGATGTGGGTGAGGTGGAACGGCTTGGGATGCCCCATCCGGGCGCGCTTCTTGCCCCATGTCGACGTCACCGGGCCGTTGGCGAACTCGATGAGGTCGAGGGTGTCCTGGATGTGCCGCTTGAGCAGCGCGTCGTCGTCGACGGCCTTGTTCTGGCCGCAGCCGGTGACCAGCGCCGGCACGACGGGCAGCGGCATCGCGCCGATGTCCTCGGAGAGACGGAAGTACTCGTAGTAGCCGAGGCCGTAACTCTGGTTGTAGCCCCAGAAGTTGGAGTTGGTGGCGCGCTGTTCGACCGGCCCGATGGTGTCCTTCCACTGGTAGGACCGGGCGCGTTGCCAGCCGGAGGCCTCGCTGTAGTCCTGCATGGAGCCGGTGTTGACCAGGCAGCCGCCGGGGAAGCGAACGAAGCCCGGGTGCAGGGCGGCGATCTTCTCGGCGAGGTCCTTGCGCAGGCCGTTGGGCTCGTTCCTGTAGGTGTCGCGGGGGAACAGGGACACCATGTCGAGGGCGGTCGCGGCGGAGGAGGCGACGGTCAGACGGCCGTTGCTGCTGGTGCGGGTGGCGGTGAGGGTCGCCTTGTACTTCGCCCAGCCGCCCGTGCGCACGGCCACCCGGCGGGCCGTGGCCAGGGTGCCGTCGGCGTCCTGCAAGGAGACCGTGAGGGCAGTGCCGCTCGCGGCGCGCGCCCACACCGAGAAGTCGTACCTCTTGCCCTGCTCGACATGGATGCCGGTGTTGTACCCCGCGTTGGTGACGGACGAGGCGGCGCCCAGGGAGAGGTAGGAGCGGTTGCGGGCGTTGAGGCGGCCGTCGTCGTTCACGACCTGCGCGGTGCCGTCGACCGTCCAGGAGGTCAGCGGGGTGTACGACTTGTTGTCGACGGTGGAGTACTCGAAGGATCGGTTCTGCACGAGTTCGGCGTAGAGACCGCCGTCGGCGGCGCGGTTGATGTCCTCGAAGAAGACGCCGTACATCGTGTCGTCGATCTTCGCGCCCTTGGCGGTGGGGTCGACCTTGATCGCGTAGTCGGTGGTCGTCTCGGCGTGTGCGGGGACCGGGACGAGGGCGGCGGCCGCCAGGACGGCCGTCGCGGTGAGACCGAGTCTCCAGCGGGTGGGGGTGGTGCTGCGTGACATGGATACTCCGCGGCTCAGTTGGGTCGCTGTTCGAAATATCGGACCTTGATCAGCACTTCGAACGGCAAGATAGGGAGGGGACGGGAGTGCGTCAATGGGTCGCGGAGCAACGGATGTGACGAAGGGCAGTGCGAGATGGGCGAGTTCTGGCCAGTGCCCGACGTTTTGAGGTACCTCGCCGGGAGTTGGCGGGTGACACGATCGGTGCGGGATCTCGCGAGCGGGGACGCGGGCCGATTCGAGGGGACGACCGTTTTCAGCCCGCTCGACGACGAGGGCGGTCCGGGCGGATCAGGAGGTCTACGGCACCAGGAGCACGGCACCTTCGTCTGGCAGGGCGTGGCACGCCCCGCCGAGCGCACCCTGCGCTTCCTGCCGGGCCCCACGCGCGGCACCGCGGACGTCCGCTTCGCCGACGGGCGCCCCTTCCACGACCTGGACCTGACGTCCGGGCGGCACGTCACCGACCACCCCTGCGCCGCCGACCTCTACCGGGGCGAGTTCACCGTCCGGGACGCGGACCACTGGCGGTCGCTCTGGCGGGTGGGCGGCCCGGCGAAAAACCTCGTCCTGACGACGGACTACGCGCGCGAGGGCTGAATGGACGCTCTCCGGCTGGTCATGGGACGGCTACGCACGGGACGGCTACGCGCGGGACGGCTGCGTGGACGCCCCGTCGAAGCGGAGGTTCCAGCGGCCCGCCCGGCCCGTGACGGTGGTCGTCGAGAGGGGACGGACGTCGATGTTCCAGTACGACGACGGCGGCGCCTTGAGGGCGTACACCAGCGCGGCCCGGATCACCGAGGGTTCCGCCACGGCGACGACACGGCCGCCGTCCTCGATGGGCCGGGTGTCGAGCCAGCCGCCGACCCGGGCGATGAAGCCCAGCAGTGACTCGCCGCCGTGCGGGGTGGCGCGGGGGTCGGCGAGCCAGGCGTCCACCGCCCCGGGCTCCCGGGCCATCGCCTCGCCGAGCGTCAGCCCGCGCCAGCGGCCCATGTCACAGTCCCGCAGGGCCGGTTGCACGAGCGGCGCGTACCCGAGGGCGTCGCCGGTGGCGCGGCTGCGCGGTGTCGGCGAGCAGTAGCGCAGCTCGGCGACCGCGAGGAGCAGCAGGCCACCGGCGACATGCTGCACCTCGTCCCATCCGGCCTGGTCCAACGGCCGGTCGTCCTCGAAACGTTCCGCGAGCAGCGGGGAGCTGCGCGCGGCTGCGACGAACGTGACCCGAAGCGCCATGCGGCGATGGTGAGCCGCCGAAGTACGCAGGTCAAGAGGCGTTACGGGCCAGTTATCGGGCCTGCGTCGAACCACGCTGAAATGTCCGGACGCGCCCGGGCAAGTCAGTCGAAAACGAGCGCCATCCACCGGTCGGGCTCGACGAGCGGCCGGAAGCCCACCTTCTCGTAGACGTCGTGCGCGTCCGCCGTGGCGAGCAGGACGCGCCGCAGCCCGTACGGCGTCAGGTGGGCGCGCACGGCCGCGACCATCGCCGTGCCTATCCCCTTGCCCCGCACGGACGGATCGACATAGACATCGCACAGCCAGGCGAAGGTGGCCTGGTCGGTCACCACCCGCGCATACGCGACCTGCTCGCCCGAAGCCGTGTCGAACACCGCGAAGTTGAGCGATCCGGCGATCGCCCGCTCCTGCTTCTCCCGCGCCCGCCCGATCGCCCAGTACGCGTCGGTCGACAGCCAGCGATGCACCCGCTCGACGTCGATGCGGTCGGGGTCGGTGGAGATCTCGTAGCCGTCTGCGAGGCCGGGGATGTCGGTCATGGCGGGATCCTGACAGCGGTGAAGCCTCAAGTCGAACGGATTCCGGATGCCGAACGGTTCCCGGGCAGCACCTCGTCGCAGGCGGTACGCAGCCGTCGTACGCCCTCCGTGATCTCCCCCGTGCCCGCGACCGCCGCGAAGCTCAGGCGGACGTGTCCCGCCGGGGGTTCGGCGCTGAAGTAGGGGCGGCCCGGGGTGACCGCCACGCCCGCGCGGAGGGCGGCCGCCGTGAGGGCCGCCTCGTCCGTACCGTCAGGCAGGCGCACCCACAGGTGGTAGCCGCCGGACGGGACGTGCGGGACGGCGAGTTCGGGGAGGTCCAGGCGCAGAGCGGTCGTCATGGCGTCGCGGCGGCCCTTCAACTCGGCGGCCAGTGCCCGGAGATGGCGGGGCCAGGCCGGTGAGCCGACCAGTTCGAGTGCCGCCTCCTGGAGCGGGCGGGGGACGAAGAAGGTGTCGACGACCTGGATGGCGCGCAGCCGCTCCAGGACCGGACCGCGCGCGGCCAGGGCGCTGACCCGGAAGCTGGGCGAGGTCGCCTTGGTGAGGGAGCCGACGTGCACGACGACTCCGTCGGGGTCGTCGGCGGCGAGCGGACGCGGCAGCTGCCCGGCGTCCTCGTGCACGAGCCGCCGCACGTAGTCGTCCTCGACGACGAACGCTCCCGCCTCCCGTGCGATCCGCAGTACCTCACCTCGCCGGTCGGGGGCGAGGACGGCGCCCGTCGGGTTCTGGAAGAGCGGCTGGCAGACGAAGACCCGGGCGCCGGTCGCCCGGAACGCGTCGGCGAGCAGCGCGGGCCGTACGCCGTCCGCGTCGACCGGCACGGGCACCGGACGCAGGCCCGCGGACCGGGCGATCGCCAGCATGCCGGGGTACGTGGGCGATTCCACGAGCACGGGCGCGCCGGGCGGTGCGACCGCCCGGAGGGCCGTCGTCAGGGCCGACTGGCCGCCCGCGGTGACCAGTACCTCCGCCGCGGTCACCGCGCCGCCGATGCCTCGCGCGAACCACTCGCGCAGCTCCGGCAGCCCTTCCAGCGGCGGCCGTCCCCAGGCGCCGGGCCGCCGTCCCGCCCGCGCCAGGGCCGCGGACAGCGCCCGCTCGGGCTGCAACGAGGGATGCAGATAGCCGCCGTTGAACTCGACGACCCCGGGCGGCGGGGCCGCGAGCGAGACCGTCACGCCGGAGGCGTCCACGGTGCGCGGTACGAGGTCGCCGACACCGTCCGCGCTGAGCGCGACCTCCTGCCAGGAGGTGTCCCCCGCGGGAGTCCTCGCCGCCCGGGGCGGGGCCCGGAAGGCGCCGGCGCCGGGCCGTGTGACCACCAGCCCCTCGGCGACCAGCTGCGCGAGGGCCCGCGACACCGTCACCGGGCTCACCCGGAACCGCTCGACCAGGGACCGGCTCGACGGGAGCTTTCCACCGGGAGAGTAGCGGTCGAGCTCCCGCCGCAGCGTATCCGCCAGTTCACCCACACTGCTACGCTCATACATGAAAGCAAAGAGTAGCGCTACTGAACCGCCCCGGATAGCAGTCACCCCTCCGAACACAGCGCCGAGGACCACGCGGGGCACGGCGCCCGGCCCCACCACCCGCGAGCACCGCGGGCTCGGCGTCCTTCAGGCCGGGCTCGGAGTCGTCGCCTTCTCGCTCACCTTCCCCGCCACCGCCTGGGGACTGGAGGGGTTCGGGCCCTGGGCGCTGGTGGCCGTGCGCAGCGTCCTCGCGGCCTTGATCGCGGGGACCTGTCTGCTGGCCCTGCGGGTTCCGCCGCCCGCTCGGCGGCACTGGCCCGGGCTCGCGGTCGTCGCCGGTGGAGTGGTCGTGGGCTTCCCGCTGCTGTCGACGCTCGCCCTGGAGACCTCGACCACGGCCCATGCCGCCGTGGTGGTCGGCCTGCTGCCCCTGACGACCGCCCTGTTCTCGGCCCTGCGCGTCGGCAGCCGGCCCTCCCGCACCTTCTGGGTGGCCTCACTCGTGGGCGCCGCGGCGGTGCTCGCGTTCACCGTGCAGCAGAGCGGCGGCGCGCTCACCACGGCCGACCTGTACCTGTTCGGCGCCCTGCTGGTGTGCGCGGCCGGTTATACCGAGGGCGGCCGGCTGGCCCGGGTCATGCCGGGCTGGCAGGTGATCGGCTGGGCGCTGGTGCTGTGCCTGCCGCCGGCCGTGCCCGCCGCCGCGTTCGCGCTGGCCCACCAGCCCGCGCACCTCACCGCGCACAGCGTGGCCGGGCTGCTGTGG
The DNA here is from genome assembly GCF_043198595.1 of Streptomyces sp. NPDC048751. Taxonomy (NCBI): domain Bacteria; kingdom Bacillati; phylum Actinomycetota; class Actinomycetes; order Kitasatosporales; family Streptomycetaceae; genus Streptomyces; species Streptomyces sp. NPDC048751. The sequence goes on along the minus strand of NZ_JBICUX010000008.1, from coordinate 254,598 downwards.
GTGGCGGCAGGTTCGCAGTTCCTCGGACTGGTCGCCTGGTACCGGGGCATGGCGGCCATCGGCATCCCGAAGGCCAGCCAGTTGCAGTTGGCCCAGCCGCTGCTCACACTGGTGTGGTCGGTGCTGCTGCTGGGCGAGCACCTGACAGCGGCCGCCCCCGTGACGGCCGCTGCCGTACTGGTCTGCATCGCGGTCACCCAGCGGGCGCGAGGTTGAGCGGGCCCCCGGGCCCCCATTCCGCCGGCGCCCTCCGCCGTAGACTCAGAGCCACGGACCGCCGCTCCCGCTCGCGTGAGGAGGCCCCAGATGCAAGCAACCGTGGGCGACCAGCTTGTCCAGCACGGCAGGGTGGTCGGTCAGCACGACAAGGTCGGCGAGATCGTCGAAGTGATGGGCCACGAGGGCAACCCCCCGTACCGCGTCCGCTTCGAGGACGGGCACGTGGGCGTCTGCTCGCCGGGCCCCGACACCGAGATCCGCCACAGGGAGACCGGCCCGTCGATGGGCCGCTGAATCGGCCTCGTTCGGGCCATCGCCGGGGATTCGCCGACTGCTCGTAGTGGTCGGCGACCGCCCGCGCCATCACCCCCGACCGGTCGCGCCGCCATGTCCCGGGCGGCGCGAAGCCGTGCGCGCGCACCTGCCGCAGCCTCGGGGCCTTGGGCCCCAAAATCCAGCCGCGGGCCTGACGACCGTCATCCGGGTGGCCCCGCCGGCCGCCGGTAGTGGTCGGCGACCACCCGGGCCATGGCGCCGATCCGGTCCACCGAGACGTCCTTGGCGGCGAAGAAGACGTGCCCCCGCACCTCCGGGTGCTCCTTGGCGAGCGTGAGGTGCCGGGACAGCTCGGCCGGGTCCTGCCAGGCCGCCGCCTGCGCCGGGTCGCCCGCGCGGTACAGCGCCTCACCGACGTACAGCTTCGTCTTCGTGCCCCGCGCCACCTCGGCCCACCAGGGCACGAGCTTCGCGTAGTCGGCGGCGGCGAAGCCCAGGTGCCAGTACAACTGCGGGCAGATGTAGTCGATCCAGCCCTCACGCACCCACGTGCGGGTGTCGGCGTGGATGTCGTCGTACGACTGGAGCGCCCGCGTGTCCGAGCCGCGCGGGTCGCTGGAGGCGTTGCGCCACACGCCGAAGGGGCTGATCCCGAACTGCGTGCCGGGCCGGATCGCCTCGATGCGGGCGGCGGTCTCGCGCACCAGCCGGTCGATGTTGTCCCGCCGCCAGGCGGCCCGGTTCGGGAAGGCGCCGCCGTGGGCGTCGTAGGCCGCGTCGTCGTCGAAGGTCTGGCCCGCCACGGGGTACGGGTAGAAGTAGTCGTCGAAGTGCACGGCGTCCACCGGATAGGTCCGCACGGCGTCCAGCATCGCGTCCTGCACGAAGGCGCGGACCTGGGGCAGCCCTGGGTTGTAGTAGAGCCGCCCGCCGAACCTGACCACCCAGTCCGGGTGCCTGCGGGCGGGGTGGGAGGCGACGAGCTTCGACGGGTCGGCGTGCAGCGCGATGCGGTACGGGTTGAACCAGGCGTGCAGCTGAAGGCCCCGCGCGTGCGCCTCCGCCACGGCCGTGCCGAGCGGGTCCCAGCCCGGGTCCGCGCCCTGGGTGCCCGTGAGGACCTGGGACCACGGCTCGTACGGCGAGGGCCACAACGCGTCGGCGGTGGGCCGCACCTGGAACATCACGGTGTTGAGCCGGACGCGGACCGCCTCGTCGAGCAGGCCGAGGAGCTCGGCGCGCTGCTGCGCGGCGCTCAGGCCGGGCCGGGACGGCCAGTCCCGGTTGTTCACGGTCGCCAGCCACATCCCCCGCATCTCGGTCGCCGCGCGCCGGTGTCCCGGCGCCGGTGCCGAGCCCATCGCCAGCATCGACATCGCGGCCAGCGCGAAAGCCCGCCGAGTCGGTCGCCCCATGCCCCACACACTCCGCACGCCGTGGATCCGTGCCGTCACGGACCGTCTCCGCGCCCCAGGATGCCGTACCCCGGCGATCGATCATCGGTACTTGGCGGTAACGTGCACGATCGGAGCAGGCACCGAATCAGGGGTACTGCCAGAGCGACAGAGCAGCAGCGAAAGGGACGATGTGACGGGCATCCCAGCGGGAGACATTGCACGCGTCGGAGTGGTGGGCTGCGGTCAGATGGGCGCGGGCATCGCCGAGGTGTGCGCCCGCGCCGGACTGGACGTGAAGGTCGCCGAGACCACCGGCGAGGCCCTGGAGATCGGCCGTACCCGGCTGTTCAACTCCCTGGCCAAGGCCGCCGAGCGCGGCAAGATCACCGAGGAGGAGCGGGACTCGACGCAGGCGCGCCTCGGCTTCACCACCGACCTCGGCGAGTTCGCCGACCGGGACCTGGTGATCGAGGCCGTCGTCGAGAACGAGCAGGTCAAGACCGAGATCTTCCAGGTGCTCGACCATGTGGTGACGCGCCCGGACGCCATCCTGGCCTCCAACACCTCCTCGATCCCGCTGGTGAAGCTGGCGGTGGCCACCTCGCGGCCCGACCACGTCATCGGCATCCACTTCTTCAACCCGGCCCCGGTGCAGCAGCTCGTCGAGCTGATCCCGGCGCTCACCACCTCCGAGGGCACGCTCAGCCGGGCCCAGCTGTTCACCGAGAAGCTGCTCGGCAAGCACGCCATCCGCGCCCAGGACCGCTCGGGCTTCGTGGTCAACGCGCTGCTGATCCCGTACCTGCTCTCCGCGATCCGGATGTTCGAGTCGGGCATCGCCAGCCGCGAGGACATCGACAACGGCATGGAGATGGGCTGCGCCCACCCGATGGGTCCGCTGAAGCTGTCGGACCTGATCGGCCTCGACACGGTCGCCTCGGTGGCCCACTCCATGTACGAGGAGTACAAGGAGCCGCTGTACGCCGCTCCCCCGCTGCTCCAGCGCATGGTGGACGCCGGGCGGCTGGGCCGGAAGTCGGGTTCCGGCTTCTACACCTACGGCTGACCACGGTCGGTGACGACCACGGGCCCGGCACTCCGCGGAGTGCCGGGCCCGCGCCATTCACACACCGTGTGCGCTCCGGACCCGCATATGCCCCTCGCACACTCTCCCCACCCGTCCACCAGGCGAGTTCACTCATCATGCGCATGCAAGGGATGTGAGACGACTACGGAAAGGAGTGGACACGTGACCGCCGATCCCGAGCATCCCGTGGCCCCTGGAGAACTCGCGGAGTTACGTCGCCGCCTCGACGTGGCGTACGCCCGTGTCGAGGGAGGGCTGGCCCTGCTGTCCCACCGCACCGAAGAGGCCGCCAAGGAACTGGACGAACTGAGCACCCGCATCGTCACGTTGGAACACGCGCGATGGCCGCTGCCGTCGCTCGCGGCCTTGGTGGCCGTCGGAGCACTGGTGGTGACGGTCTGGCAGGCCTTCGGACGCTAGTGCCCGCCGCAGCACCGGCCCCGAGGGACGCACGGGGGAATCAGGGTTTCGCGTCCTGCCCGAGCCTGAGGTGGTGCAGCAGCAATAACGCGGCCGCCATGTTGGCGGCCGGGACCTCCCCACGGGCGACCATGTCGGGGACGAGCTTGAGGGGGACCCATTCCCGGCGGTCCGACTCGAAGTCGTCCACGGGGTGCCCGACGTACTCGCCCTCGTCCGACCAGTAGATGTGGTGTCGGGCGTCGGTGAGGCCGTTGGACGGCTCCACGCTCATGAGGTGGTGCAGGGGCCCCGGTCGCCAGCCGGTCTCCTCCTCGAGTTCCCTGGCGGCCGCGCGGGCGATGTCCTCGCCGTCCTCGACGACGCCCGCCGCGAGTTCCCACCCCCAGCTGTCCGTGATGAAGCGGTGGCGCCACAGGAGGAGGACCTCGTTGGCCTCGTTGACGACCGTGGCCACGGCGACGGGCCGCATGCGTATGAGGAAGTGGTCGAGGTGCCGACCGTCCGGTAGTGCGACGTCCGCGAGGTTGACGCTGAACCAGCGGTTTGCATACACCGTTTGTTCGTTCTCTTTCGTCCACTGCACGGTTCTGCCACCTTCCGTCGAGTAAGTGGCAATATCGCAGCAGGGACTGTGACTGTCCGATGGCTACAGCGGTACGCGCAGTGCCCCGTCGATGAGTTCGGCGGCCTCGGCCGTGCCCGCGCCGCCGCTGCGGACGAGGTGCTCGCGCACCGCCCTGAGTCTGTCCCGCAGGCGCTGGGACTCCATACCCCGGGCCGCCTCGGCCATCCGCACCGCCGTGTCCACCGCCTTGTCGGCGTTGCCCTGACGCAGCTCGATCGTGCTGAGCATGGCCAGCCGGTGCACCCGCCCCCGGTCGTGCGCCGGATTGTCGACGGCCGCCGCGGCGTGCTCCCGGGCGGCCGCCAGCTCGCCGAGGCTGAGCAGCGCCTCCGCCACCTGGACGTTGACCAGACCGGGTTGGACATAGCCGGTCTCGTCGGGTTCGTAGCCGCGCCGGATGTTCCCGGCGGCCGTCTCCGCCCGCCGGATGCAGGACAGCGCGCTCGTGCCGTCGCCGAGGTGGGCGTACGCCTTCGCCTGCATCGCGTACAGGTCGGAGGCCAGCGCGGGCGTGATGTGCTTGCCGGCGGTGCGCAGCGCGGCCTCGGCGAACGCGACGGCCTGCCGGTACTCCCGCATGAACAGCGCCTGGTTGACGAGGAGCGCGATGACGTACGCCCCGAGGCCCCGGTCCCCGCTGGCCTTCGCGAGCCGCAGCGCCTGGTGGAAGTAGCGCTGCGCGAGACCGTGCGCGTCGGAGTCGTACGCGCAGATGCCCGCGATCGCCACCAAGCCGCCCGTGGCCCGGTGGAGTTGACGGCCCGTCGCGTCGGTGTAGCTGCCGCGCAGCAAGGGGGCCGCCTCCGCGTTGAGGAAGCCGACGATGCGGGCGCGGGTCGCTATGCCGCCGGCCTTGCGGTACATCTGCTCGTAGTGGGCGCGGGCGGCGCGCAGCATCTCCAGGTCGGCCGACGTGACCCGGTGCCGGCCGCCGCGCGAGACGTCCACGTCCTCGGGCGGGTTCTCCCACTCCCACACCGGCATCACCGCGGGGGTGCCGGTGACGGCGGGCGCGCCGAGTATGTGCGGCCGCTGCTGCTCGTCGGAGCGCCACAGGGCGGTGGCCCGCTCGACGAAGCCGGAGAGCGAGGTGCCGTGCGGGGCGGACGGCTCACCCGGCACGCCGAGGCCGATGTCGTCGAGCGTGACCGGCCGGTGCAGCCGGCCGGCGAGCACCTCGCAGATGAGGTCGGGCACCTGGCCCCGCGGCCGCTGGCCCTTCAACCACCGTGCCACGGCGGTGTGTTCGTACCGCAGGGCGAGACCGCGTGCCCGGCCCGCCTGGTTGACGTGTGCCGCCAGCCCCGCGTGCGAGATCCCGGCCTCGTCCAGGATCGCGTCGAGCAAGGTGTTGGGCTGCATGGGTGCCCCCCGGGTGGCTCGGTGCCGTCAGGGTAGTGCGTGCGCCTTCACACGGGGTGTGAACGGAGTACGCGAATCCGGGCTGTGTGCGCGCTGTCGCGGAGAGTTCCCACCCGGTTGACTGAAATACCTCGCAAGAGGCCGGCCGGGCCGTCGGCTCCCCCTCGTACAGTACGGCGGCCCGGCGCTGGGATCTGCTGCGTCGGCTGTGCCGGGGAGGTTCAGAGGTGGTTGGTCGGGTGCGGGTGCGCGACGGTTGCTCGCGCCCGCGCGGCGGAGCCGCTGATGTCACCGCCCCGCGCCCCTGAAGGGGCGCGCTGCTGCGGGTCGTTGCACAGCACCAGCAGGGCGACGTCGTCGCCGGGCCTGCCGTTCGTGTGCCGCAGCAGTGCCGCGAAGACAGTGCGCAGGATCGTCTGCGGTGTGACCGGGCCGCCGCACAGCACCTCCCCGATCGCGTCCGGCAGGGAGAAGAACCGGCCATGAGCGTCCCGGGCGTCCTCGGCACCGTCCGTGTGCAGGACGAGGGTCTCGCCGGGGAGCAGGTGGCCGACGGGCTCGGCGGGGAGTTCGCGCGGCAGCGGGAACGCGCCGAGGGGCGGGAGGGGGTCCGCGTCGGCGAGCGGTACGACGCGGGTGCCGGTCAGCAGGTAGGGCCAGGGGTGACCGCAGTTGATACACAGCAGTTCGCCGTCCGGACGGATCTCCAGCAGCAGGACGGTGACGAACTCCTCGACGACCGGGTGCTCGTCGCCCGCCCGCTCACGCAGGTGCCGGGCGAGGGCCCGGTCGAGGCGGCGCAGTACGGCTCCGAGCTCGGGCTCGTCGTGCACGGCCTCCCGGAAGCTGCCCAGCACGGCGGCGACGGTGCCGAGAGCGGCGAGGCCGTGCCCGCGTACGTCGCCCATCACCACCCGTACGCCGTGCTCGGTGGCGATCACCTCGTACAGGTCGCCGCCGACCCGGGCGCCACGGTCGGCGGAGAGCTGCGCGGCGGCGGTGTGCAGTCCGCCCACGCGGGGCGGCAACGGCCGCAGCAGGGCGTTCTGCGCGGCCCGTGCGACCCGGCGGGCCTGCCTGAGCTCCTGCAACAGGGCCCGGCGGACGTGCAGGATCAGTCCGGTGCCGAGCGCGAAGAACACCGTCGTGGTGACGATCCGCGCCCCGAGGTCGGCGTGCCGGGCAAGCGGACACACGAGCCTGTACGTGATCGCCAGCGCGCCCCACATGAGGGGCAGCCCGAACACGAAGGGCCGCACTCCACGGGGAACCCCAGCCTTGATGCGGATCATGCCGACGGTCCCCCAGTCAGGCCCTGACAACGCAGATCGGACCGGCCCCGAAGGGCCGGTCCGATTCTGTCGGCAGCTGACCCAAAAGGGCCAGATCACCCACCTTTATCACTCCATCGAGTGAGGTAACCGATGAGGTGACGGATGGGGGGTACGGGGGCTAGCCCCGCAGCACGGCCCCCGCCCGCTCACCCGCGAGGGCGACCGCCGCGTCCCGCGCCGCCGACGCCTCGTCGACCGTCAGCGTCCGGTCGACCGCCCGGAACCGCAACGCGTACGCCAGCGACTTCTTGCCCTCGCCCAACTGCTCCGCGTTCTCGTACACGTCGAACAACCGGATCCCCTCCAGCAGTTCACCCGCGCCCTCACGCAGCGCCGCCTCGACGTCCGCGTGCGGTACGGACCGGTCGACGACGAGGGCGACGTCCTGCGTGGCCACGGGGAACGTGGAGATGCTCGGCGCCTGGGGCGTGCCGTCACCGGCCTGCTCCAGGGCGTCCAGGTTCAGCTCCATGGCGCTGGTGCGCTCCGGCAGCCCCAGGGCCTTCACCACGCGCGGGTGCAGCTCACCCGCGTGGCCGACGACCCGCTCCGTACCGTCGGCGACGACGACGAGTTCGGCGCACCGGCCCGGGTGCCACGGCCCGTACTGCCCGCTGCGGACGGTCAGCTCGGCACCGGTCTCACGGGCGACCGTGCGCGCCGCCTCGACGGCGTCGGCCCAGTCGGCCGTACGGCCCTTGCCCCACCAGCCGGCCTGCTCGCGGGCGCCCGCGAGGACGACGGCGACATGGCGCGGCTGCTCGGGCAGCACGGCGTTCAGCTCGGCGAGCTCCTCGTCGGTCGGACGCCGGTCGACGGGCAGGTGCCCGGCGACGCGCTGCTCCTCGCGCGGGTGGAAGACCAGCCCGGTCTCGAACAGCGCGAGGTCGTGGGTGCCCCGGCCGTCGTTGCGCCGCAGGGCACCGAGCAGCCCCGGCAGCAGCGACGTACGGAGCGCGGGCTCCTCGTCGTTGAGCGGGTTGACGAGCTTGACGACGCGGCGGGCCGGGTCGTCGGCCGCCAGCAGCAGCTGGTCGAAGACCTGCTCGCTGACGAAGGGGTAGTTCGGCGCCTCGACGTAGCCCGCTCCGGCCAGTGCCCGGCCGACCCGGCGGTGCAGCCGCTGCCGGTGGGTGAGGCCGCGGCCCGACGGGGGCTTGGGCAGCGTGGAGGGCAGGTTCTCGTAGCCCTCCAGGCGGATGACCTCCTCGGCGAGGTCGTTGGCCTCGGCGAGGTCGGGCCGCCAGGACGGCACGGTGACGATCAGCTCGTCCTGCCCGTACACGTCACAGCCGATCTCCTGCAGACGCCGTACGACGGTCTCACGGCCGTAGGTGACGCCCGCGACCTTGTCCGGGTGGTCGGCGGGGGCGGTGATGGTGTGCGGCGCGGACGGCGCGAGGATCTCCGTGACGCCGGCCTCGGCGGTGCCGCCCGCGAGCAGCACCAGCAGGTCGACCGTGCGCTGGGCGGCGGCGGCCGCGGCCTGCGGGTCGACACCGCGCTCGAAGCGGCGGGACGCCTCGGAGGACAGCTTGTGACGGCGGGCCGTGCGCGCGATGGCGACCGCGTCGAAGTGGGCGGCCTCGATGACCACGTCGGTCGTGGCGTTCGCCGCGTCCCCGGAGTCGTCGTGGTCCGCGATCTCGGTGTTCGCGCCGCCCATGACGCCGGCGAGGCCGATGGGGCCGCGGTCGTCGGTGATGACCAGGTCCTCGGCGTGCAGGGTGCGGGTGACGCCGTCGAGGGTGACGATCTTCTCGCCCTCCTCGGCGCGGCGCACGCCGATGGTGCCCTGGACGAGCGAGCGGTCGTAGGCGTGCAGCGGCTGGCCTAGCTCCATCATCACGTAGTTGGTGACGTCGACGGCGAGGGAGATCGGGCGCATGCCGACCTTCTGCAGACGGCGCTGCAGCCAGATCGGGGAGCGGGCCTCGTGGTCGAGTCCGGTGACGGTGCGGGCGGTGAAGCGGTCGCAGCCGAGCGGGTCGGAGACCTTCACCGGGTAGCCGAAGGCGTTGGGTCCCGGCACGTCGAGCAGCGCGGGGTCGCGCAGCGGCAGACCGTAGGCGATGGCGGTCTCGCGGGCGACGCCGCGGATCGACAGGCAGTCGCCGCGGTTGGCGGTGACGGCGATGTCGAGGACCTCGTCGATCAGCTCGAGCAGCTCGATGGCGTCCTTGCCGACCTCGGTCTCGGGCGGCAGCACGATGATGCCGTGGGTGCCGTCGTCGCCCATGCCCAGCTCGCCGCTGGAGCAGATCATGCCGTGCGAGGTCTTGCCGTAGGTCTTGCGCGCCGAGATCGAGAAGCCGCCCGGCAGCGTGGCGCCGGGGAGGACCACGACGACCTTGTCACCGACCTGGAAGTTCCGCGCGCCGCAGACGATCTCCTGGGGCTCACCGGTGCCGTTGGCCTGGCCGACGTCGACGGTGCAGAAGCGGATCGGCTTCTTGAAGCCCTCCAGCTCCTCGATGGTCAGCACCTGACCGACCACCAGCGGGCCCTTGAGGTCGGCGCCGAGGTGCTCGACGGTCTCGACCTCCAGACCGGCCGAAATGAGCTTGGCCTGGACGTCACGGCCGGTTTCGGTCGCCGGCAGGTCGACGTACTCCCGCAGCCAAGAAAGCGGGACCCGCATCAGATCTCCATCCCGAACGGCCGGGTGAACCGGACGTCACCCTCGACCATGTCTCGCATGTCTTCGACGTTGTGGCGGAACATCAGCATCCGCTCGATGCCGAACCCGAAGGCGAAGCCGCTGTACTTCTCCGGGTCGACGCCGCAGGCGGTCAGCACCTTGGGGTTGACCATGCCGCAGCCGCCGAGCTCGATCCAGCCCTCGCTGGAGCAGGTGCGGCAGGGGCGGTCGGGGTTGCCGACGGACTCGCCACGGCAGACGTAGCACACCATGTCCATCTCGGCGGACGGCTCGGTGAACGGGAAGAAGTTCGGGCGCAGCCGGGTCTTCATGCCCTCGCCGAACAGCGACTGGACCATGTGGTCGAGGGTGCCCTTGAGGTCGGCCATGGTCAGGCCCTCGTCGACGGCGAGCAGCTCGACCTGGTGGAAGACCGGGGTGTGCGTGGCGTCCAGCTCGTCGGTGCGGTACACGCGGCCGGGACAGATCACGTACACCGGCAGCTCGCGCTCCAGCAGGGAGCGGATCTGCACGGGCGAGGTGTGGGTGCGCAGGACCACACCGGACTCGGTGCCGCCGTCCGGGCCTTGCACGAAGAAGGTGTCGGCCTCGCCGCGGGCCGGGTGGTCCGGGCCGATGTTCAGGGCGTCGAAGTTGAACCACTCGGCCTCGGCCTGCGGGCCCTCGGCGACCTCGTAGCCCATGGCGACGAAGACGTCCTCGATGCGGTCCGACAGCGTGGTGAGCGGGTGGCGGGCGCCGGCCGGGACGCGGTCGTGGGGCAGCGTGACGTCCACGGCCTCCTCGACCAGCACGCGCGCGTCGCGCTCGGCCTCCAGCTCGGCCTGGCGGGCTGCGAGCGCCTTGTTCACCGCGCCGCGGGCCTGGCCCACCAGCTTGCCGGCGGCTGCCTTCGCGTGCGGGGGCAGGGCGCCGATCTCGCGGTTGGCGAGGGCCAGCGGGGAGGCGCCCCCGGTGTGGGCGACCTTGGCCTCCTGGAGCGCGTCGAGGGAGTCCGCGGCGGCGAAGGCGGCGAGCGCCTCGTCCCGCATGCGCTCGATCTCTTCCGGTTTCAACGCCTCGACCTCTACAGGGTCGTACGACTTATTCGGTGCCGACATCTCTTCCCGTGCTTCCGATTGGCTGGCTGAAGGTCCCCGTCACCGACTCACTCAGAGATCAGAGGGCCGTCTCTGGGACACAAAGGTGCCAAAGGCCGAGTCTAACGGGGTGGTGGTGTGCGAATGCGCCCGCGGGCTGCTCGGGAGGACCTCAGGTGAGATAGGCCGGAGCGCTCACGGGCAACGTAAATCGGAACTCCGCGCCGCCCTCGGGGGCGCGGCCGACCGTGATGGTGCCGCCGTGGGCCTCGACGATGCCCTTGACGATGTAGAGCCCGAGGCCGGTGCCGCCGCGCTTGCTGCCCCGCCAGAAGCGGGTGAAGACGCGGTTCATGGACTCCTCCGGGATGCCGGTGCCTTCGTCGCGCACGACGACCGACGTGGCCGCGTGTTCGCCGTCCTCGCCTTCACGCGGGGACGGGGCGGGCGTGACGTCAATGGTGACGGTTCCCTCGCCGTGTCGCACGGCATTTTCGAGGAGGTTGCTGAGCACCTGGTCGATCTTGTCGGGGTCCGCCCACAGCGCGGGCAGCGGCTGCTCGATGCGCAGCAGGAACCGGTCGGCGGGCTGGCCCGCGGCGACGTACGCCTGGATGTGCCGTCCGACGGCCGCCCCGATGTCGACGGGCTGGCGGCGGACCTCCAACCGGCCGGAGTCGATCCTGGAGATGTCGAGGAGTTCGGCGATGAGGCGGGTGACGCGGTCGGCGTCGGCGTCGACGGTCTCCAGCATCAGGCGTTTCTGGTCGTCGGTGAAGCGTTCCCACTTGGCGAGCAGGGTGGCGGTGAAGCCCTTGACGGAGGTGAGCGGCGAACGCAGCTCGTGCGCCACGGTCGCGATCAGCTCGGCGTGGCTGCGCTCGGTGCGGCGGCGGGCCTCGGTGTCCCGGAGCGAGACGACGACCCGGCGGACGGGCCCGGTGGGCTCGCTGCGGATGTAGCGCGCGGAGACGAGTACCTCCCGCCCGCCCGGCAGCAGCAGGTTCCGCTCGGGCTGTCGGACCCGGATGGCGAGTCCGCGGTACGGATCGGTCAGCTGCCACCAGCGCCGGCCCTCCAGGTCCTCTAACGGGAGGGCCTTCTCCAGCGGCTGTCCGAGGGCGTGGGCGGCGGCCGTGGCGGTGATGCGCTCGGCGGCCGTGTTGAAGCAGACGACGCGGCCGTGCTCGTCGGCGACGACGAGTCCGTCGGGCAGGGCGTCGGGATCGATGCCGGACTCGGCGAGGTCACCGGGCGACCGGGGCGTGGAGTCGTGCGGCACGGCTCGTGCTTCCCGTGTACTGCTCATGCCGACGCTCATTCCCCGTACCCCACCTCTCAGACGACTGAGGGGCCCCCGAGCTGGTCACCCTACTAGCTGTCGGTGACGGACCGGCACCCTCCGGAGGCGCGCTGTGCACGGGCCGACGCGTAGAGACATACGGCTGCGGCGGTGGCGAGGTTCAGGCTCTCGGCCTTTCCGTGGATCGGGACGCGTACGACGGCGTCCGCGAGCGCACGGGTCTCCTCCGGCAGCCCCCAGGCCTCGTTCCCGAAGACCCACGCGGTGGGCCCGCCCATCGCCCCCTTGTCGAGCTCCTCGTCCAGGTCGTGCGCGCCGGCTCCGTCGGCGGCGAGGATCCGCACACCGGCGTCCTTCAGCCCGGCGACCGCCTGCTCCACGGGCACGCCCACGGCGACGGGCAGATGGAACAGCGATCCGACGGAGGCCCTGACCGCCTTCGGGTTGTACAGGTCCACGGACGCGTCGGTCAGCACGACGGCCTCCGCCCCGGCGGCGTCGGCGCAGCGCAGGACGGTGCCGGCGTTCCCGGGGTCGCGCACGTTCGCGAGTACGGCGACGAGCTGCGGGCGGGCGTCGAGGATCTCCTCGAACGGTGTGTCGATGAACCGGCAGACACCCACGAGCCCCTGCGGGGTGACGGTCGTGGAGATGTCGGCGATCACCTGTTCGTCGGCGAGGTGGACCCGGGCGCCGGCGCTCCGCGCCTCCCCGACGATGTCCGCGTACCGCTCGGCGGCGTCCAGCGTGGCGAACAACTCCACCAGGGTGCCCTCGCCGTACGCCGCCGCCTCCCGCACGGCCTGCGGCCCCTCCGCGAGAAACAGCCGCTCCTTCCCCCGGAAGTTCCGCCGAGCGAGCCGCCGGGCGGCGGAGACGCGGGGGGAGCGGGGGGAGATCAGCTCGGGGCTGGCGGGGGCCATGTTCTGGTTCACCTTCATTACCTGTGGGCCACTGCACCCCCCTCAGGGGCGCGGGGAACTGCGCGACCGGCCACCGACGACTCGCACCCGAACGACGATCCGCGGCGGGCGTCAGCAGCAAAGGACCCGCAGGCCATGAAACCTGCGGGTCCTCAGTACGTCGGCCAAAGCCAGCGCAGCGTCACGCCGCCTTCGGCGCGTTGACGTCGCTCGGCAGCGCCTTCTGGGCGACCTCGACGAGCGCGGCGAACGCGTTGGCGTCGTTGACGGCCAGCTCGGCCAGGATCTTGCGGTCGACCTCGACGTTCGCGGCCTTCAGACCCTGGATGAAGCGGTTGTACGTGATGCCGTTGGCGCGGGCAGCGGCGTTGATGCGCTGGATCCACAGCTGGCGGAAGTCACCCTTGCGCTTCTTGCGGTCGTTGTAGTTGTAGACCAGCGAGTGGGTGACCTGCTCCTTGGCCTTGCGGTACAGGCGCGAACGCTGACCGCGGTAGCCGGAGGCCTGCTCGAGGATCGCCCGGCGCTTCTTGTGGGCGTTGACTGCCCGCTTGACGCGTGCCACTTGTTAACTCCTTGTAGCGGGGCCGTGGGTGGACTCACACGGCCCGGAATCGATTGGGTCCCGGTCCAGACGTACGGCGCGCGGCGATCGATTGATCACGCGCCGTCGACGTCACTTGCCGAGAAGCTTCTTGATCTTCGCGGCGTCGCCCGGGGCCATCTCGGCGTTGCCGGTGAGGCGACGCGTCACGCGGGACGACTTGTGCTCGAGCAGGTGGCGCTTGCCGGCGCGCTCACGGAGCACCTTGCCGGAGCCGGTGACCTTGAAGCGCTTGCTGGCACCGCTGTGCGACTTGTTCTTCGGCATAGCGCCGTTCTCTCCTCGTCGGTGGCGCTCCGGTGCCCGGTCGTGAAACCGGGCACGGTGGAGCGTCTTGTATCGGTTACTTCCTGGGACTGACGTCCCGGGGGTCACGCCTCGGCGTGCTCCTCGGCAGGCGCCTCGGTCTGCACGTCCGCGTCGGCGTCGGTGTCGACATCGGCGTCGGCAGCGTTCTGCGAGCGACCGGGGTTGGCCTTCGCATCGGCCTTGCGGGCCTCCTGCGCCTGGCGGGCCTCGGCCATCGCCTCGGTCTTCTTCTTGTGCGGACCGAGAACCATGATCATGTTTCGGCCGTCCTGCTTCGGGTTCGACTCGACGAAACCGAGGTCCTGGACGTCCTCCGCGAGACGCTGCAGCAGTCGGTAGCCCAGCTCGGGCCGGGACTGCTCGCGACCACGGAACATGATCGTGATCTTGACCTTGTCGCCCTGCTTGAGGAACCGGACGACGTGACCCTTCTTGGTGTCATAGTCGTGCGGGTCGATCTTCGGCCGGAGCTTCATCTCCTTGATGACCGTGTGCGCCTGGTTCTTGCGCGCCTCACGGGCCTTCATGGCCGACTCGTACTTGAACTTCCCGTAGTCCATGAGCTTGCACACAGGCGGACGGGCGTTCGCCGCGACCTCGACCAGGTCCAGGTCGTACTCCTGCGCAAGCTCCAGTGCCTTGGCCAGCGGGACAATGCCCACCTGCTCGCCACTGGGACCGACAAGTCGCACCTCGGGAACGCGAATCCGGTCGTTGATGCGGGGCTCGGCGCTGATGGATCCTCCTCGGTAGCACCACACGGCAGTCTGGCGGACAGCCGCGTAACGTCTCTGTTAGTTAGACCTAACCGCGCCGAAGCAGAAAAAATGCCCCGGACGATCACAGGCGGGGCTCCAAGCACTACCGGAGCACCGCCGCGATGGCCGCGGGGCGCGCTTTCGGGCGACTCCATCGTCCGTACGGAACGATGGTGGCCGCCTGACCGGGGTGACCCGCCGTCCCGGAGGGCGGTCGGGTGGGAGTTCGGAGCCTCCACTTGTTGGCCGGACACAGTCATGTCCAGCCGGTCGTCACACAAGGTTAGCAGTTCGGGCAGGCGTGCGCGAATCCGGTGTCTCACGCCTCCTGCTGTCAAGGGGGCACAGGCCTGGGCCTATCGTGTCCTGCATGAGTGAGACCCCTCCTGAGAACGCCGACTTCGACGAGATGACCCGCGACATCGCCGAGGTCCCGGCCGTCGAGGTGATCGTGACGGTCGCCGTCAACCTGATGAGCGCGGCCGCCGTGAAGCTCGGGCTGACCGAGGAGGGCGACAAGTTCAAGGACCTGGACGAGGCCCGCAAGCTGGTGCACGCCCTCGCCGGCCTGCTGGACGCGAGCGCGACCGAGATCAGCTCCTTCCACGCGGCCCCGCTGCGCGACGGCCTCAAGTCCCTGCAGCTCGCCTTCCGCGAGGCCTCCCTCGTCCCGGACCAGCCGGGCCAGGGCCCGGGCGAGAAGTACACCGGCCCGGTCTACGGCTGACCCAGGGCCTGTCCTTTCCTGCGACTTGATCCGCCGGACAGGCCCTAGCCCTTCACGTACAGGGGCTCGCCCGGAGGTGTCGTCCCGGCCGGCAGCAGTGCCAGGTCGAGGCCGCGTACCAGGCGGGCCCTCAGTGTTTCGTCGGCGGCGAGGCGTGCGGCGACCGCGCGGGCGGCCTCCGCAGGTGCGGCGGCCGGGTCCAGGACGAGGGCGAGGGTGCCGTCGGCCCGCCCGGGGCCGAGGTGGGCGCGGAGCACGGCGGACTCGGCGGCCACGGCGGCGCGTACCGCCTCGACCACCGCGGGGTCGGCGATCGGATCGGCCGTCGTACGCCCCTCGGCGAGCGCGAGCAGCGCGGACCCGGTCAGCTCGAACGGCACGGGCCCCGCCAGGTCGAGTACGACCGTGTCGGCCTTCTCGTGCGCCGCCGCCTGGAGTGCCTGGTGCAGGGGTACGGCGACGGGGCGGGCCGCCGGGTCCCAGCGGGCCAGGGAGTCTGTGGACGTGAAGGCGGGCAGCGCGGTCCGGGCCCCGGCCTTCAGGGTCGGTACGGCCATGTCGCTGGTCTTCTCGCGGCGCAGCCCGTTCTCGTCCTCCTCCACCTCGCCGAGCACCGCCACGACGGGGACGAGCAGCCGGGCACCCTTGAGGGCCTCCAGGACGGCTCCCACGGCGGTGCGGTCCTCGGCCCAGGTCGCGAGCGCCGCGCTCAGCCGGGGATCGGCGGAGCCGTCGTCGTCGGAGAAGCCGGGGTCGGGAATGTTCTTGTTCGCCACGGTCACCGACCCTATAGGGGGGATGCTGCTGGGCTTGTGCGGGCCCGGAAACGCGGCCGTGACCGCTTTCACAGGATTCTCAGCTTTCGCTGACGTATCTCTAACCTCGGTCTAACGGGCCGCACAGTCGGCGCCACCAGGCTCTCGGGGCATGGAGTCTTCCAGAGCCCGTCGTAGCCGCCGCGCTCGTCCCTCCCGGCGCCGTCCTCTGCTCGCCACCGCCCTCGCCTGCGTGGCCGTCGTCGGAGCGACTGCCGCGGGAACCGTGTACGTGAAGGGGCAGGCGCGCTCCGGGTCGGGTGCCGCGTCCTCTGCCTCCTCCTCACGACCGACGGACCGGGAGGCATCGGTGGAACCTGTGGCGGATCCGGTGGATCCCGTGGGTCCGGTGGCTGCGGTGGCTGCGGGGGTGGACCACGACGCCCTGTTGGCGGAGGCCATGAAGGCCGTGTCCGTCGAGGACGGGGCGGGCGTGTCCGTGGCGGTGCTCGACCCGGACTCCGGCGAGAGCGCGACGTACGGCACCGGCACCTTCGACACGGCGAGCATCGTCAAGGTCGATATCCTGGCCACGCTGCTGCTCCAGGCACAGGACGCGGGCCGTCATCTGACGGCGAGCGAGAAGTCGTACGCCACCGTGATGATCGAGAACAGTGACAACGCCGCCGCGTCGGCGCTGTGGCGGGCCATCGGCAAGGCGGACGGCCTCGACGCGGCGAACGAGCGCTTCGGGCTCACGGACACCGAGGGCGGCGAGGACATGCTGTGGGGCCTGACCCAGACCACCGCGGCCGACCAGCTCACCCTGCTCCGGCAGGTGTTCGGGGACGACTCGGAGCTGAGCGAGGCGTCGCGGGCGTATCTGGGCGGGCTGATGGGGCGGATAGCCGCCGACCAGCACTGGGGTGTGTCCGCCGCAGCCGACGGCTCCGCGTGGGCGCTGAAGAACGGCTGGCTGGAGCGGAGTGCGACCGGGCTGTGGGACGTCAACAGCATCGGGCGGGTGACGGTCGACGGCCACGCCTGCCTGGTGGCCGTGCTGTCCCACGGCGACAGCACGATGGAGAAGGGGATCGCGCTGGTGGAGGCGGCGGCGAAGGCGGCGGTGCCGGTGTTCGGTGAGGAGGGCACGGCCGCGAAGGAGTCGGCGTCGACGTCCCGCTGATCGGGGTGGGCCGGTGGCCTAGACCGAGTCGTAGGAGTCGTAGTCGTAGGAGTCGCCGGGCTCCGGTCGGCGGCGGGTGCGCCACATGAAGACCGCCGCCACCAGCAGCAGTCCGCCGGCGCCGCCGGCGAGGGGGCCCGCCCAGCCGGCCGTGGGGTCGTCGTCCGCGGGGGCGTCCGGGCCGGAGCCGAAGTACCGGTTGCCGTACGTGGTCGACCGGAGGCCCTCAGGTTTGAGGCGGGCGGCGGCCTTGATGGCGGCGGCCGGGTCGATGAAGCCGTAGCCGCGGGAGTCGTCGCGGCCGCCGCTGGGGGCGTCGCGGGCGGTGTCCTCGAGGAGCTTCTTGATCTGGGCGGGGGTCAGCCCGGGGTGGGCGGCCTTGATGAGCGCGACCGCGCCGGAGACGAAGGCGGAGGCGGCGGAGGTTCCCCAGCCCTCGTAGTACCTGTGGTCGGGGTCGGCGATGACGACGTTGACGCCGGGGGCGCTGACCGTGGCGTACCAGCGGCGGGTGGAGAAGGAGGCGCGGGTGCCGTACTTGTCGACGGCGGTGGCGGCTATGACGCCCGGGTAGGCGGCCGGGTAGGAGATGTGGTCGCCCTTCTCGCCGCCGTTGCCGGCCGAGGCGACGACGACGGAGCCCTTCTCCAGGGCGTACTGGACGGCCTCGTCCTCGGCGGCTTCGGGGTGCGCGGAGGCGGAGTCGTCGCCCAGGGAGAGGTTGATGACGTCGGCGCCCTGGTCGGCGGCCCAGCGGATGCCCTCGGCGAGGGCGTTGCCCCGGGTGCGGCGGGCCTCGGCGCGGGCGGAGTCGCCGTCCTCGAGGATCACACGGACGGGGAGGATCTTCGCCTCCGGGGCGATGCCCATGACGCCGTCGGCGTCGCCGGACCCATGGCCGTGGCCGGCGATGATGCCGGCCATCGCGGTGCCGTGCCGGGCCCAGGCGCGGTCGCCCGGTTCGGCGCCGAAACCGATCATGTCCTTGCCGGTGAGGACGTTGCCTTCCAGGTCCGGGTGGTCGGCCTCCACCCCGGTGTCGAGGACGGCGACGGTGATGCCCCGGCCCTTGGTGGTCTGCCAGGCCTCCCGGGTGTGCATGGCGTCCAGGGCCCACTGCTGGGCGCGGATGCCGTCGGCGTACGCGGGGGTGGCGGGGACGAGGGCGACGGTGGCGGCGAGGAGACAGCCGAGGAGGCCGACACGGCGGCGGGTGCGGCTGCGGTTGCCACTGGGGAGGCCGGTCCCGGGCGTCGTACGGCTGCTGCTCATGAGGGCTGCTCCGTGGGCGAGGTGGCCGTTCTCCGGATGCCGCGTTCGATGCGGTCGGCGAGGCCCTGCGCCTCGTTGCCGAGGCCGGCCTGGGAGGGGGCCGTGGTGGAGTCGGACTCCATGGCCTCCTGGGCGGGTTGCGCGGCGTCGACGGGACGGCCGTCGGCCCAGCCGGAGACGGCGTACACGACGACGGGGGCGTCGGTGAGGACGGAGATGGTCCAGGAGGCGCGCTGTCGGTCGCCGAAGGCGGCGGCGACGGTGTCCTTGGCGGCGTACGGGCGCGGCATGAGGTCGGTACGGGTGGCCAGGCCCTCCTTCTTGAACCTGGTGGCGAGGGAGCGCATGGTGGCGGCGTCGGCGTCGGTGAAGAGGAGGCCGACGGTGGTGACGTAGCTCTGGGTGGCGTCGGTGTAGGTGGCGCGCAGGAGGCGTTCGCAGCCGACGGGGGCGAGGACCTTGCTCAGCAGCGGGTCGAAGGCGTCGGCGCAGCCGCTGTCCGGGGCGACGGCGATCCGCGTCCAGGCGCGGTCGGCGCCGCCGGGACCGGCCCCTCGCCCCGCCACGGTGGGCGGGAACAGCTGGTCCACGGGCACGTTGTGCCACAGGCTCCCGGCCGCGACGTACGCGCTCCGCTCACCGCCCTCACCGGAACCCCCGACGAGCCAACTCCCGGTCACCGCGCCACCGATGAGCCCCAGTCCGAGCACAAGACACGCCCCCGCGGCAACACCCCGCGACCGCAACGACAACCTCCGGGGCCTGTCGTCGAACAGCTCAGGCTCCCCGAGACTCACCACCGGCCGCCCGGAGTTCGGCGCCATGGGGGCACTCCAGGAGAGCGCGGGGTCGGGGACCACGCCGGGGGATTCGGGGGTGCGTGGGGGGCGGGGCGGGATGGTGGGTCGGGGGGTGGTGCGGGGCGGGGTTGCTGTGCTGGGGCGGGGTGCGGTGGTGGGCGAGGGGGCGGTGGCGGGCCGCGGTGCAGCGTTGGGCCGGGGTACGGGGTTGGGCGGAGTTGCTGTGCCGGAGCGGGGCTCGGCGCTGGGCTGGGGTGCGGTGTTGGGCCTGGGTGCCGTGGTCGGCCGGGGCGGGGTGTCGGGCCGGGGCGGCACGACTGGGCCGCCGGGGCGGTGCCCGGGAGTCACTCCGCCGGTCCTGGGTGCGCCGGTAGGCCGGGGCACGGAGGCGGGCGGGCGCGCACCCGCGACGGCGCCCGGCCCGGCAGCCGCGCGACGCTCGGCGCCGGGGGCGTCGGAGGCAGAGCGGGTGTCCTGGGCGGGCGGGGCACCGGTACCGGGGCGGCGCACGGACGCGGGCTGCTCGGAGGACGGGCGGGCCTCCGGCACGGATGCGACACCGGTGTCCGGACGGCGTACCGACATGGGCGGCCCGAAGGTGTCCGGCACGGGTGAGGCACCGGTACCGGGGCGGCGCACCGACATGGGCGGCTCGGAGGAGGAACGGGTGTCGGCCGCGGATGAGGCACCGGCGTGGCCGCCCGACAGGGGCTGCTCAGAGAACGGCCGGATGTCCGGGGCGGACGCGACGTGGGCGGCTGCCCGCGTGTCCGTCGCGGACGGCGAGCCGGGAACCCGGCCACGCCCTTCGGAGGCCGAGGGGACGCCCGACGCGGGCGGGGCACCGGTGCCCGGGCGGCGCACCGACTCGGGCGCAGACGCCGAACGCGCGTCCGGCGCGGACGGGACACCGGCGCCCGGGCGGCGCGCCGACATCGGTGGCTCGGAGGGTGGGCGAACGTCCGGCGCGGACGGGGACGGCGAACCGGGGCGCCCTGTGGGGCCGGCGCCTGGGTCAGGGTTCGGCTGTGCGGCAGGGCGGCGCGTGGGCGCAGCGGGTGCGGGGTCCCGGTGGGCGGCGTTGGGGGCCGGGTCTCCGGCGGCGGGCCGGGGAGTCGGGGTCACCGGCGAGGTCTCGGCGGGCGTACCGGCGTTCGGCGTCGGCGCGGCGGCGGACCGGTGGCTCGACGGAGGCGCCGCGGCGGACCGGTGGCTCGACGGAGGCGCCGCGGCGGACCGGTGGCTCGACGGAGGCGCCGCGGCGGGCCGGTGGCTCGGCCTCGGCGGGACACCACGCGGCGCGGTGTCGTCCGGGGAACCCGAGGGAACCCCCTCCTGCCCACCTTCCGCACGCGTGCCGGAGGTCCTGCTCCGCTGCACGTCCGGGCCGGTGGGAATGCGTCCCGCCGTCGGAGCCGTGTCGGGGAAGCGAGCCGAGGCGGGCGGCGGCGGCGGCGAGTCGGCAGGGCTCACCGCACCCGACGCACGCGCCCCGAAGAAACCGCCCCGCTCGTCACCGGACACCGGCACCCGCGAGCCCGCGGAACCCTCCACGTCCCCGACCCGCGAACCAAGGAAGCCACCCCGACCATCACCAGGCACCGGCACCCGCGAACCCGAAGAAGCCTCCACATCCCCCGCACGCGAACCAAAAAAGCCACCCCGGCCGTCACCAGACACCGGCACCCGCGAACCCGAAGCCCCCTCCGCGCCCCGCACACGCGAGCCGAAAAACCCCTGCCAGTCACTCACGGGCGCACCCGCACCCCCACCCGGCTCGCCGTGACCTGCCGACCCGCGCTGCACAGAGGGACCCTCCGGGTCGCCGGCCGGCCAGGCACCCGTGCCCGAGACCGAGGTCCCCGGGGCGGCCGGGCCGTTCCGGTCCGGGCCGGCGCCCTGGGACCCGCTCCCCTGAGCCGACCGGCCCCCCGTCGAGTCGTCGGACGTATCCGCAGCGGGGGGATGCACAGGCGGCGGTGGAGTCGAGGGGCGTGGCGGGAAAGAGGCGCGGCGCGCTTCCGTGCTCATGCACCCCCCGTTTCCTCATGCCCGGGCCGACTTCGAACTGCGTGGGCCGT
Organism: Streptomyces sp. NPDC048751; assembly: GCF_043198595.1. Taxonomy (NCBI): domain Bacteria; kingdom Bacillati; phylum Actinomycetota; class Actinomycetes; order Kitasatosporales; family Streptomycetaceae; genus Streptomyces; species Streptomyces sp. NPDC048751. The sequence goes on along the minus strand of NZ_JBICUX010000008.1, from coordinate 233,416 downwards.
AACAGTTTCGTGCCCGGAGCAGCCCGGAGCGGAATCCGTCCCGGGCACGCATACCCGCACGGGCGGACCCGCATCCCGGCGCGGGCGTCCCACCGGCGTCGATCCTCCGTGCGTGCGCGTCACTCTACGGCTTGTTCCTGCGCAAACGGGAACCAGTCCCGCACCCCTGTGGCATCTGCCCGGAACGTCCCCCTACCCCGCGGTAATCCAGTCTGGCAGGCTGCGTTCATGACTGCGCGCGCCGCCGACCGGGCCCGTTACGACCGGGCCACCGCCCACCTCGACGCTCCACTCGCGATCGTGGACCTGGACGCCTTCGACGCCAACGCGGACGACTTGGTCCGCCGGGCCGGCGGGAAGCCGATCCGCGTCGCCAGCAAGTCCGTACGCTGCCGAACCCTGCTGGAGAGGGTTCTGGCGAGGGACGGGTTCGCGGGCATCATGTCCTTCACGCTCGCCGAGTCGCTGTGGCTGGCGCGCTCGGGGTTCGAGGACATCCTGCTGGCCTATCCGTCGGCCGACCGCACCGGGTTCGCCGAACTCGCCGGCGACCCCAAGCTCGCCGCCGCCGTCACCGTCATGGTCGACGACACCTCCCAGCTCGACCTCATCGACGCCTCCCGGGCCGGCGGACGCGAAGTCGTGCGTGTGTGCCTGGAGTTGGACACGTCCCTCAAGCTGCTCGGCGGACGTCTGCGGGTCGGTGCCCTGCGCTCCCCGCTGCACTCCCCGGCCCAGGTCGCCGACCTGGCGCGCGCGGTGGCGCGGCGGCCCGGTTTCAAGGTCGTCGGGATCATGGCGTACGAGGGTCACATCGCCGGTGTCGGCGACGCGGTCTCCGGGCGGCCGCTGCGCTCGCGGGCGATCAGGCTGATGCAGGCCACCGCGCGCCGCGAGCTCGCCGAGCGGCGCGCCGCGGTGGTGCGCGCGGTGCGGGCCGTCGTGCCCGACCTGGAGTACGTCAACGGCGGCGGCACCGGCAGTGTGCAGAGCACCGCCGCGGAGGACTCGGTCACCGAGATCGCGGCGGGCTCGGGACTGTACGTGCCGCGCCTGTTCGACAACTACACGTCGTTCAGCGGGCGTCCGGCCGCGCTGTTCGCCCAGCCCGTCGTGCGGCGTCCGGGCGTCGGGGTCGTGACGGTGCTCGGCGGTGGCTACCCCGCCTCCGGTGCGCCGGGGCGTGACCGGCTCCCGGTGCCGTACCTGCCCGAGGGGCTGCGCTACGACGCCCAGGAGGGGCCCGGCGAGGTGCAGACCCCGCTGCTCGGCTCCCCCGCCGACGACCTGCTGATCGGCGACAAGGTGTGGTTTCGGCACGCCAAGGCCGGCGAGCTGTGCGAGCGGTTCGAGCGGCTGCACCTGATCGAGGGGGACGCGGTGACGGCGACCGTCCCGACGTACCGGGGTGAGGGGCAGACGTTCCTGTAGGTCACCCGCGGCTCACGGCTCGGACGACGAGCCGATCCGATCCGAGCCGATGCCGTTGCCCCACACCCCCGCCGGCACGGCCTACAGCGGCGTCACGTACGCCCCGGAGATGCCGCCGTCCACCAGGAAGTCGGAGGCGTTGACGAACGAGGAGTCGTCGCTGGCCAGGAAGGCGACCGCGGCGGCGATCTCCTCGGCCTCGGCGAACCGGCCGAGGGGGATGTGCACCAGGCGGCGCGCGGCCCGCTCCGGGTCCTTCGCGAACAGCTCCTGCAGCAGGGGGGTGTTGACCGGGCCCGGGCACAGGGCGTTCACGCGGATGCCCTCCCGCGCGAACTGCACGCCCAGTTCGCGGGACATGGCGAGTACACCGCCCTTGGACGCCGTGTAGGAGATCTGGGAGGTGGCGGCGCCCATCCTCGCCACGAAGGACGCCGTGTTGATGATCGACCCCTTGCCCTGGCGCCGCATGTAGGGGATGGCGGCCTTGCAGCACAGGTAGACGGAGGTCAGGTTGACCTCCTGGACACGCTTCCACGCCTCGAGGCCGGTCTCCAGGATGGAGTCGTCGTCGGGCGGGGAGATGCCGGCGTTGTTGAAGGCGATGTCGACGCTGCCGTAGGTGTCGTAGGCCGTCTTGAAGAGGCCCTCGACCTGCTCGGGGTCGGTGACGTCGACCTTCACGAAGATCCCGCCGGTTTCCTCGGCGGCGGCCTTGCCGCGGGCCTCGTCGACGTCGCCGCAGACGACGTGCGCGCCCTCGGAGGCGAGCCGGCGCGCGGTGGCGAGGCCGATGCCGCTGCCGGCTCCGGTGATGACGGCGGTACGGCCGACGAGGCGGCGGCAGACGCTGCCCGAGGCCTCTGAAGTCTCTGCGGTCACTGTGCGGGGCCCTCCGTGCTGATGAAGACGTTCTTGGTTTCGGTGAAGGCGGTCAGGGCGTCCGGGCCGAGCTCGCGGCCGACGCCGGACTGCTTGTAGCCGCCGAAGGGGGTCCAGTAGCGGACGCTGGAGTGCGAGTTGACGGACAGGTTGCCCGCGCGGACGGCCTGCGAGACGCGCAGGGCGCGGCCCACGTCCCGGGTCCAGATGGAGCCGGAGAGGCCGTACTCGGTGGCGTTGGCGAGGGCCACGGCGTCGGCCTCGTCGTCGAAGGGCAGGACCACGGCGACGGGACCGAAGACCTCCTCGACGGCCACGCGCGCGTGCGGGTCGACACCGGTGAGTACGGTGGGCGGGTACCAGAAGCCGGGGCCTTCGGGGGCCTTGCCGCGGATGCCGTCCAGGTCGTCCGTGACGTACGAGCGCACCCGGTCCAGTTGGGCCCGGGAGATGAGCGGGCCCATGTCCGTCTTCTCGTCCGCCGGGTCGCCGACGACGACGGACTCGATCGCGGGGGTGAGGAGCTCCAGGAAGCGGTCGTACGCGGTGCGCTGGACCAGGACGCGGGTGCGGGCGCAGCAGTCCTGGCCGGAGTTGTCGAGGAAGGACATCGGGGCGGCGGCCGCGGCGGCCTCCAGGTCGGCGTCGGCGAAGACGATGTTGGGGCTCTTGCCGCCGAGTTCGAGGGTGACGCGCTTCACCTGGTCGGCGCAGAGCGCCATGATGCGCTTGCCGACGCGGGTGGAGCCGGTGAACACGATCTTGGCGACGCCCGGGTGGCGTACGAGGGAGTCGCCCGCGATGTCGCCGCGGCCGGGCAGCACCTGGAAGAGGTGCTCGGGAAGTCCTGCCTCCAGGGCGAGTTCGGCGAGGCGGAGCGCGGTGAGCGGGGTGGTCTCGGCGGGCTTGAGAAGGACCGCGTTGCCGGCCGCGAGGGCGGGTGCCGTGCCCCAGGCGGCGATGGGCATCGGGAAGTTCCAGGGGGCGATGACGCCCACGACGCCGAGCGGTTCGAGGAGGGTGACGTCGAGGCCGCCCGCGACCGGGATCTGACGGCCGGTCAGCCGCTCGACTCCCCCGGCCGCGTAGTCGAGCAGGTCACGGACGTTGCCCGCCTCCCAGCGGGCGTTGCCGATGGTGTGGCCGGCCTCCCGGACCTCCAACCGGGCGAGCTCCTCGCGGTGTTCGTCGACCACGACGGCGAAGCGGCGCAGCAGCCGGGCCCGGTCGGCGGGTGCGAGAGCCGCCCATGTCGTCTGGGCCTTCGAGGCCCGGCGGACGGCGGCGTCCACGTCCTGCTCCACGGCTCCCGGGACGGTCGCGATCACCTCTTCCGTCGCCGGGTTGAGGACGTCGAGTTCGTACAGTTGCGACAAGGGATGCCTCACATGCGTTCGAAGGAGCGGCGCAGCTCCCAGTCGGTCACCGCGGCGTCGAAGGCCTCCACCTCGACGCGCGCCATGTTGCGGTAGTGCGCGACGACCTCCTCGCCGAAGGCGGCCAGGGCGATCGGGCTGTTCTCCCAGAGCTCGGCGGCCTCGCGGAGCGTGGTGGGGACGTGTGCGTACTCGGCGGTGTAGGCGTTGCCGGGACAGGCCTCGGGCAGCTCCAGTTTCTGCTCGATGCCGTACAGCCCGGCCGCGACCAGGCCGGCGACGGCGAGGTGCGGGTTGACGTCGCCGCCGGGCAGCCGGTTCTCGAAGCGCAGGGAGCGGCCGTGGCCGACGACCCGGAGCGCGCAGGTGCGGTTGTCGTGGCCCCAGGCGACGGCGGTGGGGGCGAAGGAGCCCGGCTGGAACCGCTTGTAGCTGTTGATGTGGGGCGCGTAGAGGAGCGAGAAGTCGCGGAGCGCGGCGAGTTGTCCGGCGAGGAAGTGCCGCATGACGTCGGACATGCCGCCGTCGGCCGCCGCCATGGCGTTACGGCCGTCCGCGTCCGCCAGCGAGAGGTGGATGTGGCAGGAGTTGCCCTCCCGCTCGTTGTACTTGGCCATGAAGGTCAGCGAGACGCCCTCCTGGGCGGCGATCTCCTTGGCGCCGGTCTTGTAGATGGCGTGCTGGTCGCAGGTGACGAGGGCCTCGTCGTAGCGGAAGGCGATCTCGTGCTGGCCGGGGTTGCACTCGCCCTTGGCGGACTCGACGGTGAGGCCGGCGCCGGCCATGTCGTTGCGGATGCGGCGCAGCAGGGGTTCGATGCGGCCGGTGCCGAGGACGGAGTAGTCGATGTTGTACTGGTTCGCCGGGGTCAGTCCGCGGTAGTTCGCGTCCCAGGCCTGCTCGTAGGTGTCCTTGAAGACGATGAACTCCAGCTCGGTGCCGACCTGGGCGCTGAAGCCGTGCTCGGCGAGGCGCTGAAGCTGGCGGCGCAGGATCTGGCGGGGCGCGGCGACCACCGGGGAGCCGTCGTTCCAGGCGAGGTCGGCGATGAGCAGGGCGGTGCCGGCGTTCCAGGGCACGCGGCGCAGGGTGGCGAGGTCGGGGTGCATGGCGAAGTCGCCGTAGCCGCGGTCCCAGGAGGACATGGCGTAGCCGTCGACGGTGTTCATCTCGGTGTCGACGGCGAGGAGGTAGTTGCAGCCCTCGGTGCCGTGGTGGAGGACCTCGTCGAGGAAGAACCGGGCGGCGAAGCGCTTGCCCTGGAGGCGCCCTTGCATGTCGGGGAAGGCCAGGACGACAGTGTCGATCTCACCGCTCGCGACGAGGGCGTGCAGCTCCTCGACGCTGAGCGGGGGTGTGCGGTCTGCCACGGGAGTGCTCCTTCGGCTGCTGCGCGTTTTTCCGACCGGGCCGGGAGCCATAAGGTATTGCTCAGAACCATTGCTTGGGAAGGGGGCTCGGCCACATGTCGGTGGACACTGACGGCGGCCCGGACGACCGGTTGACTCCGGTGCTGCGGCCGGTCAGGGCGGGCAACGGCTTCGAAGAGGCGCTGGAGCAGATCCTCCAGGTGCTGCGGCTCGGCCTGGTGCCGGGGGGCGAGCGGCTGCCGGCCGAGCGGGAGCTGGCGGAGCGGCTCGGGATCAGCCGGGTGACGCTGCGCGAGGTGCTGAAGGTGCTCCAGGACCAGGGGCTGGTGGAGTCGCGGCGCGGGCGGTACGGCGGAACGTTCGTGCTGCCCCGTACGGACGCCGGCGGCGAGGACGAGCTGCGGCGCCGGATCGCCGAGGTGGACGTCGAGGACGTGCTGCGCTTCCGTGAGGTGCTGGAGGTGGGCGCGGCGGGGCTGTGCGCGGCGCACGGGCTGACGGACGAGCAGGCGGTACGGCTGCGCGAGGCGCTGACCCGCACCCACGACGCGCCGCTGACGGACTACCGGCGCCTGGACACGATGCTCCACCTCACCCTGGCCGAGCTGTGCGGCTCGCCGTCGCTCACGGCGCAGTACGCGGCGGTCCGGGCCACGGTGAACGACCTGCTGGACTGCATCCCGCTGCTCGTGCGCAACCTGGAACACTCGCAGCGTCAGCACATCGCGCTGGTCGAGGCGGTGCTCGACGGGGACGCGGACGGGGCGCGGGAGATGATGCGGGAGCACTGCGCGGGGACGGCGGCGCTGCTCAGGGGATTCCTGACGTGAGGACCGCGCATACCCTGGAAAGGTATGCACGTGGTCCATTGAAGGGGTGGAGGGGCACATGGGTGACAGGCCGCTGATCGGCGTCAGTACGTACCTCGAGTCCGGGGCGCGTTGGGGTGTGTGGGAGCTGGAGGCGGCCCTGCTTCCGGTGGGGTATCCGCGGCTGGTGCAGCGGGCCGGCGGCCTGGCCGCCATGCTCCCCCCGGACGCGCCCGAGCACGCGGCCGCGACCGTGGCCCGCCTCGACGGCCTCGTGATCGCGGGCGGCCCGGACGTCGACCCGCTGCGCTACGGCGCCGAGCGCGATCCTCGGACGGGGCCGCCGGCGCGGGAGCGGGACGCGTGGGAGCTGGCCCTGATCGAGGCGGCGCTGGCGTCCGGTGTGCCGCTGCTGGGCATCTGCCGGGGCATGCAGCTCCTGAACGTCGCCCTCGGCGGCACGCTCGTCCAGCACCTGGAGGGGCACGCCGAGGTGGTCGGCGTCTTCGGCGGCCACCCGGTCAAGCCGGTCCCGGGCACGCTCTACGCGCAGGCCGTCCCCGAGGAGACCACCGTGCCGACCTACCACCACCAGGCGGTGGACCGCCTCGGCGCGGGCCTGCTCCCGTCGGCGTACGCGGCGGACGGGACGGTGGAGGCGGTGGAGCTGTCCTCCGACTCGGGATGGGTCCTGGGCGTGCAGTGGCATCCGGAGATGGACGAGGACGTACGGGTGATGCGGGCTCTGGTCACGGCCGCTTCCCGGCCCGCTCCCTGAGCCAGTCCAGCGCGGCCTCGCCCTGGGCCCGTTGGAAGGCGCGGACGGTGGGGATGCCGGGGGGAGCGCCGCGGCCGACGGGCGCCGCGCCGGATCGGGGAGCCGGCCCCGATGGCACACGGCAGGTACACCGCCTGCAGCGAGCCGTCCCGGGAAGGAGTGCGCCCGAGCGCGTTCCCCGGGTACGGGGCACGACTCCGTCGGGCGGGCCGGCGCACCGGGGCCGGAGCGCCTCGCGGGCCTTCCACGAATTTCGTACGACCACGTCCCCACGGCTCGATGGCCCCGCTGACACCCCTTGGAACGGGAAGGGGCGGCACGGGAAAGAGTCGCCATGTGTCACATAACCAGCGCCTCGAAGCATTTAAAGGGTGACGGGAGGACTCACCCCCCGGGAACTGGAGCTGACTTCGTGCACGCATTCATCAAAGGCGCCACCGCATCGGCACTCGCTTGCGCGTTCGCCGTCGCTTCAGGGGCAACGGCACAAGCGGCGGCTGGCGGCTCATCCGTGCGGAGCTGGTCCGAAAGTGTCCTCCCTGCCGAGAACTCGCGTGGAACGGCCATCGCGCATCCCGATTCCCACACCACGTGGATCGCGGGATCGCGGGTCGTGCAGCAGGGAAGGTCCATGAATTTCTCGCCCGTCCTGATGGAGCGCGACAACCGAAAGGGCGGCTCGTGGCGCGAGGTCACGCTGCCAGAACTGCCGGCCGGCACCGATGTCCAGGTCACCGGCGCGGACGCCTCGTCACGAAGCAGCGGCGTGCTCGTCGGCGAACTCGACGAAGACCTCGGCGGGATGCTCACCGAACGCTGGAACGGCTCGTCATGGCGGGTCGTCCCGGCACCGACTCCGAAGCAGAGCCTCGGCGCGTCACTGCTCGACGTGGAGGACTTCTCACCCAGCAACGCGTGGGCCGTCGGGTACGCGCAGATCCTCGACGGGACGGTCCCGGACCCGGACGGCGGATTGCCACATCAGCTCGATCACTTCGAGCCGGTCGTGCGGCACTGGGACGGCACGGCCTGGCAGGTCGTGAACATGCCCGACGTCGCCGACAGCTGGTATCTCCAGTCGATGACGGCCGTCTCCCCCCATGACATCTGGGCGGTCGGCCGCACGCAGGACCTGAAGCCCGTCGTCGTGCACTACGACGGGACCTCGTGGTCCCATGTGCCCGTGCCTGCGGCGAGCGGGGAACTGCGGAGTGTCGTCGCCAGCGGCCCGCATGACGTGTGGGCGGTCGGCGGAATGCGCAACGCGGACGACACCGGCGCCGAAGCGCTCGCCCTGCGCTTTGACGGCACCGCTTGGCACAGAGTTCCGATGCCGGCCGGCACCGGCGTGCTGGACCACGGGACTGCCACCCCCCTGGGCGTCGCGTTCAGCGGTAACACCGACGCCCCCGACGAGGGCGACAGAGCGCCGTTCGGGATCCAGGTGGAGGACGGTCGGGTGCGGCCGATGAGGTTACCGACGGGCATCACGGACGTGACCTTGACCGCGATGGACTCGGCCGGCCCGGGACTGCTCATGACCGGCTTCCGGGTCATCTCCACCGACACGACGTACGGGTGGATCCCGGTGCTCCTGACCGGCTGCTGGTAGCACCCGGATCGCCCCCCGGCAGGGCGCGCGGCCCACACCGTTCGCGGGTCCTGCCGGGCCGGGGTTGCGAACATCGACTCCCGCTCCCCGCAGCAAGCGGAGGTCCCCCGGCTCTCCGTTGTTCCCACCCGGTGCGCAGGCACTCACTTCCGCGTCACCCCCTACCCCCGCGTCAGCGACAGCAACTCCCGCGCCGGCCCCGTAGGCCGATGCCCCACCGGCCACACCGCGCGCAGGGAACGGTGCAGCCGGACGCTGTCGAGGGGGATGCTGACCAGGCGGCGCATCGCCAGCTCCTCGCCGACGGCGAGTTCGCTGAGGACGGCCGGGCCCGCGCCGCTGACCGCGGCCGCCTTCACGGCGGTGGTGGAGGAGAGCTCGATCAGGGGGCGGGCCAGGCCGCCGAGGGCGACGTCGAGGACCTGGCGGGTGCCGGAGCCCTTCTCCCGGAGGATGAGCGGGGTCGTGGCGAGCTCGTCGGCGGCCAGCGGGCGTCGGCGGCGGGCCCAGGGGTGGGCGGGGGCGGTGACGACGATGAGGCGGTCGTGGGCGATGACGGCGGAGTCGAGGCCGGGCGGCACGGTCAGTCCCTCGACGAAGCCGAGGTCCGCCTCGTCGGCCAGGAGCCGCTCGGCCACCGCCGCGGAGTTGCCCGCGAGCAGCGACACGGCCGTGTCGGGCCGCTGGGCACGCAGCGCGAGCAGCCAGCCCGGCAGCAGGTACTCGGCGATCGTCATGCTCGCCGCCACCCGCAGCCGCGAGTCGCGCCGGTCGCGCAGCGCCTGTGCGCCCACGTCGAAGGCCTCCGCCGCCTCGACGATCCGCCGCGCCCAGTCCGTCACCAGGGCGCCCGCGTCCGTGAGCCGTGAGCCGCGCGGGGACCGGTCGACCAGGGCCACACCCAGCTGCCGTTCCATGGAGCGGATCCGGCTGCTCGCGGCCGGCTGGGTGATGCCGAGCTCGCGCGCGGCCCCGCCCAGACTGCCCAGCCGCGCCACCGCCAGCAGCAGTTCCAGTGCCCCGAGATCCGGCACCCGGTGCGCCAGCGAGCCCCCGGGCGCGGGTCGGTCCTCCGCCTGCCCCTCCGTCTTGCTCATAAACCCAGCTTATGCCGTCATAGGAACATACTTACTGGTCGCGTGCGCCGGACCGGGAGACGGTGGACGCATGGTCACCGCCGCCCACCCCCTCCCGCGCGCCCTGTCGGTCCGTCACCTCGGACCGAACTGGTACGCCACCGTCATGGGCACCGCCGCCGTCGCCCTCGCCGGCACCGCGCTCCCCCTTCGCCCACCCGGCCTGCGCACCGCCTGCACCGCCGTCTGGGCCCTCAGCCTCGCCCTGCTGCTCATCCTGCTCGCCGCCCGCGCCCTGCACTGGACGCACCACCGCGACCAGGCCCGCGCCCACCTCCTCGACCCGGCTACGGCACCTTTCTACGGCTGCCTGTCCATGGCCCTGCTCGCGGTCGGCGGCGGCGCCGTCACCGTCGGCCGCGACTGGCTGGGCCCGCGCGCCGCGGTCGTGCTCGACGCCGTGCTGTTCAGCGCCGGTACGGTCGTCGGGCTCGTGGCCGCCGTCGCCGTCCCGTACCTGATGGCCGTACGCCACCGCGTGGAGCCGGGGCAGGCTACGGCCGTGTGGCTGCTGCCGCTCGTCGCGCCCATGGTGTCCGCGGCGCTCGGGCCGCTGCTCGTGCCGCACCTGCCGCCCGGGCAGCCGCGGGAGACCCTGCTGTTCGCCTGCGTCGCGATGTTCGGGCTGAGCCTGCTCGCGACGCTGGTCACGCTGCCGTCGATCTTCGCCCGGCTGCTCACCGGCGGCCCGCCTCCCCTCGCGCTCACCCCGACCCTGTTCCTCGTCCTGGGCCCGCTCGGGCAGTCCACGACCGCCGTCGGCGCCTTCGCCGACGTGGCACCGGGCGTGGTCCCGGCGCCGTACCGCGACGGCTTCGCCGTGCTCGCGGTGCTGTACGGGGTGCCGGTCATGGGCTTCGCGCTGCTCTGGTTCTGCCTCGCCGCCGCGCATGTGCGGCGCGCCCGACGGCACGGCATGGGCTTCGGGATGACGTGGTGGGCGTTCACCTTCCCGGTCGGCACCTGCGTCACCGGCGCCGCCGCGCTCGCGCGGCACACCGGTCTGGTGGCCTTCGAGGGGCTCGCGGTCGTGCTGTACGGGGTGCTGCTGGCGGCCTGGGTCACCGCGGCCGCGCACACCGCGCGCGGACTGCTCAGCGGTGAGCTGCTCGCAGGGCCGCGCCCAGCACCCGTGGCGCCTCGGCCAGCGACGGTCCGTACCATGTCAGGTGCCGTCCGCTGACGAGCGCGCAGGGCAGGCCGGGGAAGGCCTCAGGACCGTCGTCGGCGGTGAATCGGTACGGCTCGTCCGGCAGGACGACCAGGTCCGGTGCCGCCGCGCGCAGGTCGTCCAGCGGGATGCGGGGATAGCGCTCCTCGTGTCCGGCGTACAGGTGGTCGACGCCCAGGCGGGCCAGGACGTCACCGGCGAAGGTGTCCCGGCCCAGCACCATCCACGGCCGGCGCCAGATCGGCACGACCGCCGTCCTGCGGGGCTCGGGCACCGGCGGCGCGGACCAGGCCTCCTCGGCCTCGTCCAGCCAGCGCGGCCGGGACACGGCACCGCACGCCTCCAGGACCCGCGCCAGTTCCCGGAAGGCCTGCGGTACGTCCCGCACCTGGGTCAGCACCACGCTCACGCCCGCGGCGCGCAGGGCGTCGAGGTCCGGCTCGCGGTTCTCCTCCTCGTTGGCGATCACCAGGTCGGGCGCGAGGGCGACGATCCGCTCGGTCTTCGGGTTCTTGGTGCCGCCGACGCGGGTGACGTCGAGCCCCGCCGGATGCGTGCACCAGTCCGTGGCGCCGACCAGGACACCGGGCACCGACACCGCGACCGCCTCGGTCAGCGACGGCACCAGCGAGACGACTCGCATCCGTCCCACCCGCGCTTCACGGACGCGAGCGGTGTGAGCGGTTCTGCACCGCCTCGACGTTCTCGGCCACCGCGACGACGACCACGCGCGTGTCCGGCACGGTCGCCCGCCAGCGGTGGCGCACCCCGCCGGTGAGGTACAGGGTGTCGCCGCGGCCGAGCCGGTAGGCGCGCCCCTCCGCCTCGATCTCCACGCCTCCGTCGGCGACGTACATCAACTGGTCGTTGCGGTACTGGAATTCACGGCCCGCCTCGTGGTCGCCGGTGAACTCCGAGGCGTGCATCTGGTGGTGGCCGCGCACCAAGGCACGGGCCCGGGGCTCGGGCCCCGGCTCGTTCTCCTCGGCGCGCACCACGTCGACGCTGCAGGCCGGGTCGGCGGCCGCGAGGAGTTCGACGGCGGTGGTGCGCAGGGCGTCGGCGACCCGTTCGAGGGAGCTGCGGCTGGGCCGCGCCCGGTCGTTCTCGACCTGGCTCAGGAAGGGGACCGACAGACCGCTGCGCTCGGCAACGACGGCAAGGGTGAGGTGCAGGGCCCGGCGCCGTCGCCGCACGGCCGCCCCGACCCGCAGAGGCTGTTCTTTGTGGTCGCCCATCGCTCCGGCTCCCTCCTTCGCTCCTCGGTCCGCCGTCCGCGCGCCCCGCTGCGGACACGCTCCTCCTGAGGAGTTCTCTGCACCCTACGCAGGTTCGGCAAACCGTTTCATGCGCCCGTCACATCGACGTCACGCGGCGGTCGGCCGGACCTGCTGGATCACGCCAGTAGATCAGCTCACCGGCCGCTCCGGGAGTGGTTTTCCGCCTTCGCCTCCGCGGGGACCGAAGAGGCTGACCAGAAGGGGTGCGACCAGGGGGCGGCGGGCCCGCGGCGGCGCCCGGTCCGAGCGACGGAGCCGTCGTCACGTCCGCCGCGCTCGGTGTCGCCTGCGGGCCAGGAGGAGTTCGGGTGACGGCCTGACGTTATGTGGTTGTCCGGATCCGGTCAGTGGGCGCCCCGTCACGCCGGAAGGGGCGGGCCCCGCCCTACGTGTGGGACACGTACGGCGATGCCCGCCCCTCCTCAGGCGGTCCGGGAGTGTCAGGTCACCCGGCCGCCTGGCTCTTCCCGCCCGCCTTGGCGACCGGGGCCCACTTGTCGACCAGGCCCGGGTGCTGCCGCAGCCAGGTGCGCACGGCGTCCTGTTCCTTGCCCTTGCCGGACTTCTGGATCTGGGCCTCCAGACCGGTGAGCTGCTCCTCGGTCATCGAGAAGCCCTTCAGCCACTTGCCGACCTCGGGGTTGTCGGCGGCGAAGCCCTCGCGGGCGAGGGTGTGCACGCCGTCGCCCTTGCCCCAGGCGCCCTTGGGGTCCTTGAGCTTCTTCAGGTCGTAGTCGCTGTACGCCCAGTGCGGCGACCAGAGCGTGACGGCGATCGGCTGCTTCTTGGCGTAGGCACGCTTGAGTTCGGCGAGCATCGCGGGCGTCGAGCCGTCCACGACGTCGTAGGAACCCTCCAGGCCGTAGTCCTTCAGCACCTTGTCCTTGAGCAGGCCCATCATGCCGGCGCTCGGCTCGATGCCGACGATCTTGCCGTCGAACTCGGAGGCGTGGTTCTTCAGGTCCGCCAGGGAGTTCACGTCCTTGACGTACGACGGGACGGTGATCTCGAGGGAGGTGGGGCCGTACCACGAGCCGAGGTCGTCCAGTTGCTTGCCGTACTTCTTCCAGTACTCGGCGTGGGTGGTGGGCAGCCAGGCGTCGGTCTGGAAGTCGATCTGGCCGGTGGCGACGCCGGTGTAGAGGGGGCCGGCCGCGTACTGGGTCGTGGTGACCTTGAAGCCGCGCTCCTCCAGGAGTTCCTTCCACAGGAAGGTGGAGGCGATGCCCTCGTCCCAGGGGATGTAGCCGATCTTGATCTCCTTGCCCTTGCCGACGTCCGTGGCCGAGGCCTCGGCTGTGCCGCCGGGGGCACCGAAGACGCCGAGACCGCCGGCGACCAGGCCGAGGACGGCCACGCCGACGACGGCGACGACGGGACGGGGGCGGTGGTTCCACAGCGTCGGGCCGCTGGTGGCTCGGGCCTTGGCGGCGGCGCGGCGGCCGAGCGGGGAGATGTGCGTGCCCAGCGCGCCGGTCATCCGGTCCAGGTAGATGGCGAGGACGACGATGCCGAGGCCCGCCTCGAAGCCGAGGCCGATGTCGAGCTGGCCGATGGCCTCGTTGACGGCGCCGCCGAGACCGCCGGTGCCGACCATGCCGGCGATGACGACCATCGACAGGCCCAGCATGATGACCTGGTTGACGCCCGCCATGATCGTGGGCAGGGCCAGCGGCAGCTGGACGCGCAGCAGGGTGTCCCGGGGTGTCGTGCCGAAGGCCTCGGCGGCCTCCACGAGCTCGGCGTCGACCTGGCGGATGCCGAGTTCGGTCATGCGCACGCCGGGGGCGAGCGCGAAGATCAGGGTGGCGACGACGCCGGCCGGGACGCCCATGCCGAAGAACAGGATCGCCGGGATCAGCAGCACCATCGACGGCATCGTCTGGAGCAGGTCCAGGACGGGCCGTACGGCCGCGCTGACGGTCTTGGAGCGGGCCGCCCAGATGCCCAGCGGGATGGAGACCACCAGGGCGACGACGGTGGCGACGATCACGAGGGACAGGGTCGACATCGCCTGGTCCCACAGGTCGAGCGAGTCGACCAGCGCGAATCCGGCGAACGCGAGGACACCCGCGACCAGGCCGCGCAGCCACCAGGCGAGCACCGCGAGGATGCCCGCGAGCAGCAGGGGCTCGGGGGCGGTGAGGACGGTGTCGATGCCGTCGTACATGCCTTCGACGACCGTCTTGATCGCGTCGAAGAGCCAGGACATGTGGGTGACGAGCCATTCGACGCCGGAATCGACCCAGTCGCCGAGGTGGAGCCTAGGCACGGGCGATCACCTTGCCCTCCGGGTTGTCGCAGGGCGCGGGAGCTGCGCTCTCGTCGCCGAGGAAGCCGACCAGCCGCTGCCGCGGCACCACTCCGACGACTCTGCTCGCCTCGTCCACGACCGAGACGCGGTGCGACAGACGGGCACTGATCGCGCACAGTTCCACGAACGGCGTCTCGCGGGTCGCGGTCTCGCAGGCGCAGAGGGGGGCGTCGGCGGTGACCGAGGCGTCCATGACGGCGCCCGCGGTCAGCACCCGGGAGCGGTCGACGTCCTGGATGAACGAGGCCACGTAGTCGTTGGCGGGCCGGACGAGGATGTCCTCGGCGGTGCCGGTCTGGACGATGCGGCCGTCGCGCATGACGGCGATGCGGTCGCCCAGGCGCATGGCCTCGTTGAGGTCGTGGGTGATGAAGACGATCGTCTTCTTCAGGGTCTGCTGGAGGGTCAGCAGCTGGTCCTGCATGTCACGGCGGATCAGCGGGTCGAGCGCGCTGAAGGACTCGTCCATCAGCAGCAGGTCGGCGTCGGTGGCGAGGGCGCGGGCGAGGCCCACGCGCTGCTGCATGCCGCCGGAGAGCTCGTCGGGCCAGGACTTCTCCCAGCCGTCGAGGCCGACCAGGGCGAGGGCCTCGGCGGCGCGCTTCTCGCGCTCCGCGCGGGGCACGCCCTGGACGCTCAGGCCGTAGGCGGCGTTCTCCAGGACGCTGCGGTGCGGGAACAGCGCGAAGTGCTGGAAGACCATGCTGATCTTCTTCGCGCGGACCTCGCGCAGCTCGCGGTCGGCGAGCGCGGTCAGGTCCTCACCGTCGAAGAGGACGCGTCCGGCGGTCGGCTCCAGCAGGCCGTTGAGCATGCGCAGCAGGGTGGACTTGCCGGAGCCGGACAGGCCCATGACGACGAAGATCTGGCCCGGGTCCACGGTGAAGGAGGCGTCGATGACGGCGGCGGTGGTGCCGTCGTTGCGCAGCTCCTCCCGGTCGGCTCCCTGGCGGAGCCGCTCCACCGCCTCGACCGGTCGTCTGCCGAACACCTTGAAGAGATGTTCGGCCTCAAGCCTGGATGACACGCGTACCTTCTCGTCTCGGGGGCAAGGAAAGGGAGCGATCTTCGGCAGCAAAGGTTGAAGTTGCAACCGGTGTCGCTCCGAGGCGGCGCCTGCCCCAAGCGCCACGGGCCAAACACGGCCGTGGGCCACTTCACAGGGCGTTCACAAGTGCCACGCGAGGGAATGCCACCGGGTGACTGTCGGTCCCGTACGGCATGATGCGTGGCGTGACCGGACGACTGATGCTCCTCGACACCGCCTCGCTCTACTTCCGCGCCTACTTCGGCGTCCCGGAGTCCGTGAAGGCACCGGACGGCACACCGGTGAACGCGGTGCGCGGACTGCTGGAGTTCATCGACCGCCTGGTCCGCGACCATCGGCCCGCCCACCTGGTGGCGTGCATGGACGCCGACTGGCGCCCGCAGTGGCGGGTCGACCTCATCCCCTCCTACAAGGCGCACCGCGTCGCCGAGGAGCGCGAGGTGGGCCCGGACGAGGAGGAGGTGCCGGACACGCTCTCGCCGCAGGTGCCGGTCATCGAGGCCGTTCTGGACGCCGTCGGCATCGCGCGCGTGGGCGTCGAGGGGTACGAGGCGGACGACGTGATCGGCACGTTCACGGCACGCGCGAAGGGCCCGGTCGACATCGTCACGGGCGACCGGGACCTGTACCAACTGGTGGACGACGCGCGCGGGGTGAGGGTGCTGTACCCGCTGAAGGGCGTGGGATCCCTTGCGCTCACCGATGAGGCCGCGCTGCGTGAGAAGTATGGGGTCGACGGCAGCGGGTACGCGGATCTGGCGCTGCTGCGCGGCGACCCGAGCGACGGCCTGCCGGGGGTACCCGGCATCGGGGAGAAGACCGCGGCCAAGCTGCTGGCCGAGTTCGGCGACCTGGCCGGGATCATGGCGGCGGTCGACGACCCGAAGGCGAAGCTCACGCCGTCGCAGCGCAAACGCCTCGACGAGGCACGGCCGTACGTCGCCGTCGCGCCGAAGGTCGTGCGGGTCGCCGGTGACGTGCCCCTGCCGGACGTGGACACGGTGCTGCCGAGCGCGCCGCGGGATCCGGCGGGTCTGGAGGAGCTGGCGGCGCGCTGGGGACTGGGCGGGTCGTTGCACCGGCTGCTGACGACGCTCGGCGCCTGAGGTTCGAGCGCCCCGTACATCAAGAGATCGCAAAAGCGTGGGAAATCCCGGCCGGGAGAGGCGTTGAACAAGAAGGGAATGCTAACTTAGGTAACCCTAACCAGGGTGTGTGGATTTAGGCGTATGGGAGGCCGTCATGGCAGAACGTCCGGCTCGAAAGCCGCGGAAGCCCCATTCCGCGCAGGTCGTCCGCACTGAACGGCTGACTCCGCACATGCAGCGCGTGGTTCTCGGCGGCGCCGGCCTGGCGGAGTTCTCCGCGGACACCGCGACCGACCACTATGTGAAGCTGCTGTTCCCCGCCGAGGGCGCGACCTATCCCGAGCCCTTCGACGTGGAACGCATCCGTGCGGAGTTCCCGCGCGAGCAGTGGCCGGTGACCCGTACCTACACGGTGCGCGCCTGGGATCCCGTACACCGCGAGCTGACCCTGGACTTCGTGATCCATGGCGACGAGGGCCTGGCCGGGCCGTGGGCGGCGCGCGTCCAGCCCGGCGAGACGGTCCACTTCATGGGCCCCGGCGGCGCGTACGCCCCCGATCCGCACGCCGACTGGCATCTGCTGGCCGGGGACGAGAGCGCCCTGCCCGCGATCGCCCGCTCGCTGGAGTCGCTGCCCCCCGGCGCGGTGGCGCACGCCTTCGTGGAGGTGGCCGGCCCCGAGGAGGAGCAGAAGATCGACTCCGATGTCGAGGTCGTCTGGCTGCACCGGGGCGAGCGGCCCGTGGGTGAGGCACTGGTCGAGGCCGTCCGGGCGCTCCGGTTCCCCGAGGGCCGTGTCCACGCCTTCGTGCACGGCGAGGCCGCCGCCATGAAGGAACTGCGCAAGCTGCTGCGCGTCGAGCACACGCTCCCCCGCGAGGACCTCTCCCTGTCCGGTTACTGGCGCCTCGGCCACAACGAGGACGGCTGGCAGGCCTCCAAGCGCGAGTGGAACGCCCGCGTGGAGGCCGAGCAGGAGGGCACGGCGCCGGCCGCGTGAGGGCGGATCCCCCGACGGGAAATGGTTTGTCGGGCCGGGTGCCGGGTGGGTAGCTTCGCCGCTCATGACATCCCCGCTGCGTACGAAGCGTCTGCTCCTCGACCGCTACGTCCCTGAAGACGAGGAGAACTTCGTCGTCCTCTTCCAGGACGCGAGGGTGTCGCGATGGATGGGTGACGGCCCCTCCTCCGAGGCGGACGACAGGGCTCTGTTCGGGCGGATCTTCACCAAGGTCTACGCGGCGGACCTCTTCGACGTCTGGGCCGTCCGCCGCGACGGACGTCTGGTCGGGCACGCCGAGATCAAGCCGACCGACGAGGTCGAGGGCTACGAGATCATCTATGCCCTGGCCCCGGAGATGTGGGGGTGCGGCCTGGGCCGCGAGGTGGCCGAGGCACTCGTCGCATACGGCTTCGACACCCTCGGGCTGACCGAGGTGCACGCGACCGTGGCCGCGGCGAACAAGGCCTCACTGGCCTTGCTGGACGCGATCGGTTTCGAGTACGTCCGGTCCGTGACGGAGGAGGACGGCAGTACGACCCGGGTGTTGACCCGCTCCCACCGCCCGGTCAGTCGCCCTGGAGACGGGCGTGCAGGTGCATGTCGTGCCAGCCGTCCGGGTGAAGGAGGGCACTGCGCTTGACGCCCTCCAGCGCGAAGCCGGTCTTGGTGGCGACGCGGCAGGAGGCCTCGTTGGCGACGGCGTGCATGAGCTCCAGGCGGTGGAAGCCGACCTCGTCGAGGGCCCAGCGGGAGAGGGTTGTCGTGGCGCGCGCGGCGACGCCCCGGCCGCGGGCCGCCGGGGTGGTCCAGTAGGCGACCTCGGCGACGCCGTCGGCGAGCACGATCTCGCGCAGCGCGACCCGGCCCAGGAGCCGGTCGGACTCCGCGTCGGTCACCGCCCACTGGGCGTCCCGTTCCGTGTCCCAGACCTTGCGCCACCCCTCGATCCAGGGGCCGACCTCGTCCTCCGAGTCTGCGGCGCGGACATGCCACTGGTGCATCAGGGGATCCTGGAAGGCCTGGTGCACGGCGGGCGCGTCCTCGGCCCGCCACGGGCGCAGGAGCAGTCCGTCACCGCTGGGTATCACGGGCTGCGGGGCGCGGTTGAGGGTGCCGGGGGGCAGGACCGGGCTGGTGAGGAAGGGCATGTCCCGCATCCTGCCAAGCGGGCGACGCCCGGCCAACAGGTTTTGCCCCTGCCTCGGGCTTCCCCACCTCACCCCGGCCGGGGGCCTCCCCGGCGCGCCGTACGCTGGCCCTGATGAGACGTCGTACCCCTCCCCCGCCCTCCCCACTGCCGCAGCGCGACGGGATCGATCCGGTGCGGGTGCGGTTGCCCGGGGAGGGCGCGTGGGCCACGGTGCGGGAGCATCTCGTGGAGAGGCTCACGGGGGCGGGGCCCGGGGTGGTCGACGGGATGTTCGACGCGGGACTGGTCGTCGGGGCGGACGGGCGGGCGGTGGCGCCGGACGCGGCCTATGTGCCGGGGATGTTCGTGTGGTTCCACCGGGACCTGCCCCCCGAGGTGCCCGTGCCGTTCCCCCTCGAGGTGGTGCACCGCGACGAGCACATCGTCGTCGTCGACAAGCCGCACTTCCTCGCCACCACCCCGCGCGGCGGCCACGTCACCCAGACCGCCCTCGCCCGGCTGCGCCGCGAGCTGGAGATCCCCACGCTCGGCGCAGCGCACCGGCTGGACCGGCTCACCGCCGGTCTCGTGCTGTTCACGGTACGACCCGAGGAACGCGGCGCCTACCAGACGCTGTTCCGCGACCGGCGGGTGCGCAAGGAGTACGAGGCCGTCGCCCCGTACGATCCCGCGCTCGCGCTGCCCCGGACCGTACGCAGCCGGATCGTGAAGGAGCGCGGCATCCTGACCGCGCTCGAGGTCGCGGGCGAGCCGAACGCCGTCACCCACGTGGAGCTGGTCGAGCACCGGCCGGAGGGCCTGGCGCGCTACCGGCTGGTGCCGGCCACCGGCCAGACCCATCAGCTGCGCGTGCATCTGAACGCGCTGGGCGTGCCCATCCTCGGTGACCCGCTGTATCCCGTGGTGACCGACCCCGTGCCGGCCGGTGACTTCCGGCGACCCCTGCAACTGCTGGCACGGGCGCTGGAGTTCACCGATCCGGTCACGGGAGTGGAGCACCGCTTCCGCAGCGGTCGGACACTTCAGGCGTGGTCCTCGTACACGACCTGGTCCAATCAGTAACCGCGCCACCAGCGCACGAGGCGGCGCCAGGCACCCGGCCCGCGGGTCGGCTCCGGGTACACCGTCGGCTCGGGCTGCGGGGGCGCCACCTGCGTGGGGGCCGGTGCGGGGGCGGAGACCGGGGTGGACGCCGGTGCCGGCAGGGGCGCCGACACGGGCTGCGGATCCGTGGTCACCTGCCAGGCGGGCCGCGGCGCCGGGACCGCGCCGTGGCTCGGCTTCTGCATGATGTCCTGCGGCGGCTGCGGCGCGAACCGCACCGGCAGCTCCACCAGATGGCGCGAGGCGATCGAGGTGGTCCAGCGCAACTCGTCCTGGTCGCAGTCGAGTCGGACGTCCGGCATGCGCATCAGCAGCGCGTCGACGCCGACCTCGGTGATGGCGCGGCCGATGTCCTGGCCGGGGCACTCGTGAGGTCCTGCGCCGAAGGCGAGGTGGGAGCGGTTGCCCATCATGCTGGCGGACAGGTCGGGCCGTACCCGGGGGTCGATGTTGCCCGGTGCCGGGGCGAAGAGCAGTCCGTCGCCCTTGCGGATGCGTTGGCCGCCCAACTCCGTGTCCTGTTTGGCGAAGTAGCCCAGGATCGCGCTGAACGGGGGTTCGTCCCACAGGGTCTGCTCCACGGCCTCCCCCACGGTCATCTGGCCGCCGTTGAGCCGGGCGACGAAGCCCGGGTGGGTGAGGACCATGCGCAAGGTGTTGGACAGCAGGTTGACGGTGGCCTCGTAGGCGGCGAAGAGCACCAGGCGCAGGTGCTCCCTGACCTCGTCGTCGGTGAGGCGGGCCGGGTGGGCGATGAGGTGACTGGTGAAGTCCTCACCGGGCTGGGCACGGCGACGGGCGGCGGCCCGGCTCAGCACCTCCATGACGTAACCGTGGCTGGCGATCGCGGTCTTGGTGCCCTTGAGGGCGTCGCGGGCGGCCTGCACGAGCCGGTCGTTGTACTCGTCGGACATGCCGAGGACCTCGCACATGATGGCCATCGGCAGGTGCTCGGTGAACTGGCTGACCAGGTCGGCGCTGCCCTTCTCGCAGAACTCGTTGACCAGCAGCTGGGTGTAGCGGTTGATGTGTCGGCGCACACCGCGGTGGTCGATCGTCGAGATGGCGCCGAGGACCGCGCCGCGCAGCCGCAGGTGTTCGTCGCCCTCGGCGTGGGAACAGATGGGCTGCCAGGCGATGTGCGGCATCAGGGGGTGGTCGGGCTTGACGGCGCCGTCCAGCAGCGGGGTCCAGACGCGGCTGTCGCGGGTGTACACCGACGGCGTGCGCAGCATCTGGAGGTTCTCGGAGTGGCCGAGGACCACCCACATCGGCACGTCGTCGTGGAGCAGCGCGGGCGCCACCGGCCCGTGTTCGTCGCGGAGTTCCTCGTAGAGCTCCCCCAGGTCCTCCGCCTCGGGGCCGTAGAGCCGCCTGAGTCCCCCGGGGCCGCGGTCGTGGGCGGGGCAGCCGGGGGGCGGATCGAGAGTGAGGTCGTCCGTACCGGTCGAGGAGTGGTGTTCAGGCGTCACAGGGGTCGCTTTCGAAGCAGAGCGGATCTGGGGGAGGGCGTACGGGTGTCAGGTGAGGCTGCCGGAGAGCGCCAGGGAGTGCAGGAAGCGCATCAGCGTCATCAGGACGTCACGGCTGGAGGCGCGCCGGCGGGCGTCGCACTCCACGATCGGGACCTCCGGCGGCAGGTCGAGTGCGGCGCGGAGGTCCTCGACGGGGTAACGGGGGCCGTCGGGGAAGGTGTTGACGGCGACCACGAAGGGCACTCCGCGCTCCTCCAGCCTGCCCATGACGTCGAAGCTGACCTCCAGGCGGCGGGTGTCGAGCAGGACGACCGCGCCTAGCGCGCCCTCGAACAGGCCGTTCCACAGGAACCAGAAGCGTTCCTGGCCGGGGGTGCCGAACAGGTACAGCACGAGTTGTTCGGTGATGCGGATGCGGCCGAAGTCCATGGCCACGGTGGTGGCGGTCTTGGTCTCGGAGCCGTAGTTGTCGTCGACCCCGACCCCGGCCTCCGTCATGGTCTCCTCGGTGGTCAGCGGCTTGATCTCGCTGACCGAGCCGACCATGGTCGTCTTGCCGACTCCGAAGCCGCCCACGATGACGATCTTCGCCGCGGCCTGGGTCGACTGCGGCAGATGGTCCTCGGCCCGTGGGCCGGGGATGGTGTCAGAGCCTTTGAAGTCCATGCATCACCGCTTCGAGGAGGGAACGGTCGGGGATTTTCTGGCGGACGATCGGGGCGCGCGCGTGGACCAGTTCCGTCGCCAGCATCTCGGTGAGCAGCACGGTCACCACGCTGAACGGCAGCTTGAGGTAGGCGGACACCTCCGCCACGGACAGCGGGTTGGCGCACAGCCGCAGCACGGCCGCCTGCTCGGGGGTGACGGAGGAGGGCGGGTCGGCGTGCGCCACCATTAAGGTCACCAGGTCCATGGGGGCGCGCTCGCCGTCGGGCCCCGTGATGACGTACAGCCGCTCCGGCTGTTTGCCCTCGCCCTCCTCGGGAGGCTGCGGCGGGGGCTGTTCGACGGGCTGTCGCCGCTGACGTTGTGGAGGCGTCATACGGTCTGCCCGTTGCGTCGGGGCGGGCTGGTGAGATGGCTGCCGATGCGGACGACGAGGTCGCGCATCATCGCGCTCATCCGGCCGGGTTCGCAGGTCACGTCGGAGAGGACCGCGAGGTAGGCGTTGGCGCCGGCGGACATCAGGTAGAAGTAGCCGCCCTTCATCTCGATGACGACCAGGCTCATGTCGCCGGTGACGCTGGGGATCTCGTCGGAGACGGCGCTCGCCAGGCTCTGCATGCCCGCGCACGCCGCGGCGACCCGGTCGGCGGCGTCGGGGTCACCGCCGTAGCGGGCGATGCGCAGTCCGTCGGCCGACAGCACCACGATCATGTGGATGCCCGGTACACCGTCGTCCAGCTGCTTGAGAATCCAGTCCAGGTTGCCTCGCTGCTGGATCACTTGAGGTCCCCCTCGTCGTCGGTGTCGGTCCTGCCCAGAGGCGAGTTCTTGAGCAGATGGGTGTACGCGGTCGGATTGCGGGTGAAGTCGGTCGGGTGGACGCCCGGGTTGTCCTTCTTCAGGCCCTCCCAGAAGGCCTCGACCCACATGCCGGGGGGCGGGCCGTCGTCCTCGGGCTCGGGCTCGGGTTCGGCCTGGCGCTGGTGCTTGGTCCAGATGTCCTCCTTGCCCTCGCGCTCGAGCCGCTCGGACTCGGCCATCTCGGCGTAGCGCTGGGACAGGGGGGTCTTCATGCGGCTGCGGCGCTGCGGCAGGCCCTTGTCGGTCCACTCGGTGACCTCGGGGATCTCGTCCTCCATGGGGACCGAGGCCGGGATCTTCGGGCTGGTGGGGCGGCGCTTCTTCGGCCGGCGCTTGGGGCCCTCGACCGCGTCGGGGCCGACCGTGGGCAGGGAGGTGGCGCCGATGCCGTGGGCGTAGCCGGAGGCCGGGGCGTCGGTGAGCATCTCGCTCGGAATGATGAGGACGGCGCGGACCCCGCCGTACGCGGAGGCCCGCAGCGAGCACTGGAGGTTGAACTGCGTGCACAGGCGGCCGACGATCGCGAGGCCCAGGCGCGGGGTGCTGTCGTTCATGTCCTGGATGGCGACACCGGCCTTGGCGGCCTCCAGCATGCCCTCGACCTTGGCGCGGGACTCGTCGGTGAGGCTGACGCCCGCGTCCTCGATCTCGACGGCGATGCCGGTCTGCACCTCGGTCGCGTTGACGTGCACCTTGCTCGTCGGCGGCGAGTAGCGGGTGGCGTTGTCGAGGAGTTCGGCGGCCGCGTGGATGACCGGCTCGACGGAGATGCCGCGGATGTTGACCTTGGCGATGGAGTCCAGCGAGATGCGGGGGTACTCCAGGATCCGGGACATGGCGCCGCGCAGCACGCTGTACAGCGGCACGGGCTGGGGCCACTGGCGGCCGGGGCGGCCGCCGCCGAGCACGGCCACGGAGTCGGCGAGCCGGCCGATCAGGGCGTTGCCGTGGTCGATGCGCAGGAGGTCGTCGAAGACCTCGGGGTTGCGGCCGTGGTCCTCCTCCATCTCGCGGAGTTCCTTGGCCTGTTGGTGGACGATCGCCTGGACGCGGCGGGCGATGCTGACGAAGGAGCTCAGCGCGGAGTCACGGATGTTCTCCTCCATGTCGACGATCGCGAGCACGGCCCTGATCACCTCGCGGTGTCCCTCGGGGAGGTCCTTGAAGGAGGGCTCGTACTCCGCCAGTTGCAGCATCACCTCCCTGGGTGAAAAGCCGCGCTTCATCCGCTGGAGCGCGCTGGGCAGCAGTTCGTGCCCGAGGAGGTTGCTCTCCGCCTCACTGGCGGCGATGCGCTGGTGGAGGTGCGCAATCTGCTGGGCGTGCTCCGCGCGGAGGTTGCGCATCTGCCGGCCTCGGCGCACCGCCTCGGCCGCCGCCGCGATCACCAGGACGGTGGCTGTGGCTCCGCACACGCCGACGGCGATCCGGGCCGGCTCCGCCACGAGCGCGACGGCGGCCCCGGTGGCCGCGGCCATCAGTATCGCGGGGAACAACAGCACGCGCGCGTAGGGAAGTTCACGGCGTCCGGGTGGGGATTGAACACTCACCATGTGGGCCCTCTGAAACGAGTCGGCTGGGGATCGGTGGAGCTTGCAGGGGGGTGTGTCATACAAACGCTCCGGATCTTCGAGAAGATTCGGGAACAAACGCACGAATATGCTCAACTCGGTGCGCTGCGGGCGAGCTTAGTCCGACCGGATCAACGCTGTGTCATATTCGGCAAGCACCTGAAACCGGGCCCGCAAGGGGAGTACGCTCGGCCGTTTTGCACGCAGAGCCTTCGATCGAACACGGAACGTCACGGCGCACACGCATACGAAAGCCGCTCACCCCGAGGGGTGAGCGGCTTTGCGGGTGCCTCGGGTCGGCTCACCCCACCGACGAGTAAGCCACAACTCCCCGCAGCAACTGATCGACAGCCTTGCGCGCGGCCTTCGCCACGGTCGAGCCCTCCGCAGGAGCCGCCGCGGAGATCTGCCCGAGCACGTCGATCACCTGCTTGCACCACCGCACGAAGTCACCCGCCGGCATCTCCGCCTCGCGAAGCACCTCGTCGAGTCCCTTCCCGGAGGCCCACATGTACGCGGCCCAGGCGAACCCGAGGTCGGGCTCCCGCTGCCCGACTCCCTCGGTCTGGCTGATCCGGAAGTCCTCCTCCAGCGCGTCCAGCCGCCCCCAGATCCGCACCATCTCCCCCAACGCGGCCTTCGCCTTGCCGGACGGCAGCTTCGGCGCCATCGCGTCGTCCCCGACCCGCGCCTCGTACACCAACGCCGAGACGCACGCGGCGAGTTCGGCGGGGGCGAGCCCCTCCCAGACGCCGGCCCGCAGACACTCACTGGCCAGCAGATCGAGCTCGCCGTACAACCGCGCGAGCCGCTTGCCGTGCTCGGTGACCTCGTCGGCGCGCAGATAGTCCAGCTCGGTCAGCAGCGCCACGATCCGGTCGAAGGTCCGGGCGATCGTGTTCGTACGGCCCTCGATGCGCCGCTCCAGCTGCGAGGTGTCCCGCAACAGCCGGTGGTACCGCTCGGCCCAGCGCGCGTGGTCCTCCCGGTCGTTGCACCCATGGCAGGGATGCGCCCGGATCGCCGTGCGCAGCTGGGCGATCTCACGGTCGTCGGCGGCCTGCGAGCGCTTCTTGCGGGCCCTCTCCGGCGGAATGTGCCCGGCCTTGGTGCGCAGCGCGGAGGCGAGGTCCCGACGGGACTGCGGGGAACGGGGGTTGAAGGACTTCGGGATCCGCATCCGCTCCAACGCCTCGACGGGGACGGGGAAGTCCATCGACGCGAGCCGCTTGACCTGCCGTTCGGCCGTCAGCACCAGCGGGCGCGGCCCGTCGTGCTGCTCGAAGCCGCGGTGACCGTTGGAACGCCCCGCGGGCAGTCCCGGGTCCAGCACCAGCGCCAGACCCGCGTACTTGCCGGTGGGGACGTGGATGACGTCTCCCGGCTTCAGCTTCTCCAGCGCGACGGCCGCCTCGGCACGCCGCTGCGCCGCGCCCTGGCGGGCCAGCTCGGTCTCGCGGTCCTTGAGTTCGCGGCGCAACCGCGCGTAGTCCTCGAAGTCGCCGAGATGGCAGGTCATGGAGGCCTTGTAGCCTTCCAGCCCCTCCTCGTTGCGCTGCACCTGCCGGGAGATCCCGACGACCGACTTGTCGGCCTGGAACTGCGCGAAGGACGTCTCCAGGAGCTCGCGCGAACGGTGCCGGCCGAACTGCTCGACCAGGTTGACCGCCATGTTGTACGACGGCTTGAAGCTGGACCGCAGCGGATATGTGCGGGTGCCGGCGAGTCCGGCGAGGTGGTCGGGGTTCATCCCGCGCTGCCACAGCACCACGGCGTGGCCCTCGACGTCGATGCCGCGCCGCCCGGCCCGCCCGGTCAGCTGGGTGTACTCGCCCGGGGTGATGTCGGCGTGCTGCTCGCCGTTCCACTTGACGAGCTTCTCCAACACCACGGAGCGGGCGGGCATGTTGATGCCCAGCGCGAGCGTCTCGGTCGCGAACACGGCCTTGACCAGGCCGCGTACGAAGAGTTCCTCCACGACCTCCTTGAACGTCGGCAGCATGCCCGCGTGATGGGCGGCGATGCCGCGCTCCAGGCCCTCCAGCCACTCGTAGTAGCCGAGGACGTGCAGGTCCTCGGCCGGGATGGAGGCGGTGCGCTCCTCGACGAGCGCGCGCACCTTTTCGCGTGCCTCGTCGTCGTTGAGCCTGAGGCCCGCGTACAGGCACTGTTCGACGGCGGCCTCGCAGGCGGCGCGGCTGAAGATGAACGTGATGGCGGGCAGCAGGCCCTCGGCGTCGAGCCGTTCGATGACCTCCGGCCGGCTCGGCGTCCACACGCGGGAGCGCTGCCTGCGCTCGCGCTCGCGGTCGGCCTCGCGCATGGCGCGGCCGCGCCGGCGGTCCTGGTACGACGGGCGGCTGGCCTCCATGCGGGCCAGGCGCGCGAGGTCGGGGTTGACGGCCTTCTTGTGGCCCTCGCCCTCCTCGAACAGGTCGTACATCCGGCGCCCGGCGAGCACGTGCTGGAAGAGCGGCACGGGCCGGTGTTCGGAGACGATGACCTCGGTGTCACCGCGGACGGTGTCCAGCCAGTCGCCGAACTCCTCGGCGTTCGACACGGTCGCCGACAGCGACACGAGTGTCACGGACTCGGGCAGGTGAATGATCACCTCTTCCCAGACCGCGCCGCGGAAGCGGTCGGAGAGGTAGTGCACCTCGTCCATGACGACATGGCCGAGGCCGAGGAGGGTCTGCGAGCCCGCGTACAGCATGTTCCGCAGCACCTCGGTGGTCATCACGACCACCGGGGCATCGGAGTTGACGCTGTTGTCGCCGGTGAGCAGACCGACCTTGTCGCTGCCGTAACGGCGGCACAGGTCGGCGTACTTCTGGTTCGACAGCGCCTTGATGGGTGTCGTGTAGAAGCATTTCTTGCCCTGTCGGAGGGCGAGATGGACGGCGAACTCGCCCACGATCGTCTTGCCCGAGCCGGTGGGGGCGGCCACCAGCACGCCCTTCCCGCCTTCGAGGGCCTGGCAGGCCTCGATCTGGAAGGGGTCGAGGCCGAAGTCGTACATCTCGCGGAAGGACGCGAGCGCGGTGGCCTGCTCGACAGCGCGCCTACGGCTTGCCGCGTAACGCTCGGCCGGTGAGAGATCCTCTGTCATCGTGCTTTCGAGCGTACCGGGCCGCACTGACAACAGGACGATCATTATCCGGATCGATAGCTGTGAGACCCGGGGTTCACGCAGCTCACGGCCCTACGCCGGGGGCGCGCCGGGCAGATGTGGGCCCCCACACGCTCCTGGTGCTTCCGCCCTGGGGCGTGTTCCGCAACAGGCCCTGGACGCGAGAGCGGCCGGTGGCGCCACGAGGGCGCCCCGGCCGCGGTCCACGGTGAGTGGTGGTGGTGAACGGTGTCGGACTCAGGTCACGTCGTCGTAGCCGTTGACCCGGTCCGTGCTCGCCTGCTCGGGCAGGGCCCGGCTGGCGGAGATGGCCTCGACCTCGCCGATGTCCTCGGGGGTGAGGTCCAGATCGGAGGCCTCGTCGTCGGCGGGTCCCTCGGCCTCGCGTCGGCGGCGACGGCTGTCGTTCATCAGGGAGAAAGCCGTCGCGACGAAGTACAGGACCCAGATCGGCCCGGCCAGCGCCAGCATGGTCAGCGGGTCGGTGCTGGGTGTGGCCACGGCCGCGAAGACCGTGATGCCCATGATCATGCCCCGCCACCAGCCGAGCATCCGCTTACCGGACAGCACACCCGTCAGGTTGAGCATGACGAGAAGCAGCGGCAGCTCGAAGGAGAGACCGAAGACGAGCACCATACGGACGATGAGATCGAGCAGGTCGTCCAGCGGCAGCTGGTTGTCGAGGTCCGCCGGCGAGAAGTCGAGGAGCACCTTCGCCATGGTCGGCAGCGTCTTGTACGCGAAGAACCCACCGCCGAGGAACAGCGGTACGCCGGTGCCGACGAACGCGTAGGCGTACTTCTTCTCGTGCTGGTGCAGCCCGGGAGCGACGAACGCCCAGAGCTGGTAGAGCCAGACAGGCGACGCGAAGATCACGCCGGCCATCAGGGAGACCTTGAGGGCGAGCGTGAAGGGGGTGAGCAGGCCGTTCAGGACGATGCGGGCACAGGTACCGCTTCGTTGCTGCGCCAGCTCGGAGAGGGTCGACTTGCACCCCACCGAGCTCAAGATCGGGTTCGTGAAGAACTCGATGATGTCCTTGTAGAAGAAGGCGGCCACGATCGTGACGACGACGATCGCGAGAACGGCCCTCACGAGCCGGTTGCGCAGCTCACGAAGGTGATCGCCGAGGGGCATCCGCCCCTCGGGGTCCTTCTCCTGCTTGCGGGCAGACTTCAGCAACCCACGTTCCCATCTCGTGCGGCGGGCCGGAGGTCACCGGCCCTGCGTCAGCGCTTGGTCGTGTCCGTCGGCTCGCTGACCGGGCGGGAGCTGGTCACGTCGCCGGGAGCGGCCTGGATGGTGCGCTGGGCCGGGGGCTGCTCGCCGTCGTTGGGCGGGCCGGCCGGGGTCGAGGAGTTGCTGCCCTCGTCCTTCATCGCCTTGGCCTCGCTCTTGAGGATGCGCGCGGACTTGCCGAGCGAGCGAGCCATGTCGGGAAGCTTCTTCGCGCCGAACAGCAGGATGATGACGACGAGGATGAGAATGATCTCGGGGGCGCCGAGCCTTCCGAACATAAGTCTTTACCTTCTCACCGAGGCGGCTGGGTGGGGTGCTGTCCGACCGGTCGGACACTTGTCCGAACGATCGTGTTGCCAGCGATCGTAACGCTCAGGGGTAAACGTGAGGCAATCCCCGTGCGTACTCCCGGTCAGCGGAACGGGCCTCGTTTTCCGTGCCGCGACCAGCAGCGTACCTGCCGAGGCCGTCAAGTTGACAGGTCGAAGTGGCCCAAAACGCATGGATCACAGGACTCACAGCGGACGGCGTCCCCGTCACAGGGAATCGACAGCGCGTGCGGCACTGGCCGTCGCCCGCTCCAGGTCCTCCGCCGCCCTGTTGATGCGTCGCGCGGAATCGGTCACCTGCCGCCCCAGCCGCTGCGCCTCCACGAAGACCCGCACCGCGAGCACACCGAGAACGGCGAGACCCAGGAAACCCACAGCAACAGCGAACATCGGCCAGAACATGACGCCGAGCCTAGACGGTGCTACAGCGTGGAGTGCAGGCGCAGGGTGCGGACACCGCCGCCGGTCAGCAGTTCCACGATCCGCTCACCGGCCGGCTTGCGGACGGACGCGCCGCAGTCGGGGCAGGTGAAGGAGTAGAAGGTGGTGCGGCTCGTGGCGCCGATGGCCAGGCGCAGGGCGCTCGCGGCGAGCTCGAAGCGGCCCCGGCAGTCCGGGCAGCCGGCCCGGAACACCACGGGAGCCACGCTCCTCATCCCCGCGAACGCGGAGGCCACCGACATGCCCACACCCGACGAAGCCGACTCGCTCAAAGCCCCTGCTCCTGCCTGTCGAACTGCCCGTCGTACCCACCGTGGTACTGCTCGCCGTGCTGGCGGCCATCCTGGCCGCCATGCTGCTCGCCGGGGCCCTGACGGCCCGCGTACGGCTCCTGCGCCTCGACCCCGTCGTACGCCGCCAGCGCCTCGCGGGCGGCCTGCCGGGCGCTGTCGGCCAGGCCCTGCGGCGAGACGATCCGGCCGTCGCGCCCGAGCCGCAGCGCCAGACGCCTGAGCGAAGCGGGGTCGGGGGTGCGCAGGGTAATACGCAGCCCGCCGTCGGAAAGCTCATCCGCGCTGTCGTGCGGGTAGTACTCGGCGACCCAGCGCCCGCCCGGGCCGACCTCGACCACGACCTCCGGGTCCTCGGCGGCGGGCTGCACCAGCGCCTCCGACAGGTCCCGCAGCTCGATCTCCGGCGGCGCGGACGGCTCGTCGAGGACCTTGATCTCGGCGACCCGGTCCAGACGGAAGGTGCGGCGCGCCTCCGAGCGGTAGCACCAGCCCTCCACATAGGTGTGGCCGACGCTGACCAGGCGGATCGGGTCGATCTCGCGCTCGGTGACCTCGTCGCGGGCGGGTGAGTAGTAGCGGATCCACAGCCGTCGGCGCTCGGAGATCGCCCGGTCGACGTCGGCGAAGACACCGCCCTCGGACTCGAACGTCACCGACAGCCGCGCGCTGGCGCCCGCCGCCTCACCGGCTGCCGCCTCCACCTTGGCGGTGGCCCGCAGCAGGGCCTGCCGGTCGCTCTCGCGCAGGCCCGGCAGGGTCGACACGGCCCGGGCCGCCACCAGCAGCGCGGTCGCCTCGTCGGCGGCCAGCCGCAGCGGCTCGGCCGCCTCGGCCGCGAGGGCGGCCGGGTTGTGCCACCAGATGCGCTCGCCGTCGGTGTCGATGTCGAGCAGGTCGCCACCGCGGAAGCTGGTGCCGCACATGGGCAGCACGTCGAGGTCCGAGACCAGCTCGTCCTCGGTGATCCCGAAGGCACGCGCGACGTCCTCGATCCGGGCGCCGGGGCGCTCCCTGAGATACGTCACCAGGGAGAGCATCCGCCGGGTCTGGTCGATCGCGTTCGTGGGCCTGACCGGTTTGCCTGCCACTGTCTTGTCCGCTCCCCCTCAGCCCTTGGCCACGGCCCGTAGCCGGTCGACCACGTCCGCCCGCAGCTCCGCCGGCTCCAGGACCACCACGTCGGGCCCGAACTCCACCAGCCACGCGTCCAGACCGTGCCCGTACGGAATCTCCAACTCGTCCCAGCCGTTCCCGAGTTCCCGCACCGAGGCGGCCTTCGCCCGCAAGGGGTAACCGGCGTCGGAACGCAGCCGGATCAGCGCGCTGCGGTCGGCGGTCTCCCCCGCCCAGCTCGCGACGGTCTCACGGACGGTGACCACGTCGGGCACCTCGGCGGTGAACCGGGCGCCCCGCGAACGCACCTTGCCGGTGATCCGGGAGAGCCGGAACACCCGCTCGGCCCCGCGGTCGCGGTCCCAGCCCGCCAGGTACCAGTGGCCACGCCAGCACTCCAGCGCCCACGGCTCCACATGACGGGGCTCGGGATGGGCGGCGTTGGCCTTGCGGTAGTCGAAGACGACCGGACGCCGGTCGCGACAGGCCAGCATCAGCGGCTCGAAGGCGGCCTCGTGCACCGGGATACGGGGCTCCAGCGCGCCGTGCGCCTCATAGGGGTCGACGTCCTCGGGCAGCCCCGCCGCACGCAGCTTCTGCAGGGCGCCGCTGGCCGCGCCGGCCAGCCGGGCCTGCTGCCACACCTTGGCGGCCAGGCCCAGGGCGGCGGCCTCCTCGGCGTCGAGGGTGATGGGCGGGAGACGGTTGCTGTCACGGCGGGCCATGTAGCCGACCTCGCCGTCGAGGTTCTCCACGGTCTCGATGACCAGGCCCAGCTCGCGCAGGTCGTCCTTGTCCCGCTCGAACATCCGGTTGAAGGAGTCGTCGCTGCCGGCCGCGCCCTTCCCCGGCCTGAAGGCCTCGGCGTAAGCCTCGATGGAATCGCGCAGCTCACGCTTGCTCAGCGGCCGCCGGGTCCCGAGCAGACACAGCGCCAGGTTCATCAGCCGCTCTGCCTTGGCAATGGCCATCGACGCCCTTCGCCTTCCTTATGGTGCTTACGAGCGACGACCGTACCGCTCCGCGGTACCGAGACAAAAGCCGAGGGCCCATGCCCGGACAGGCATGGGCCCCAGGTGATCGGGTCCGGTCGGACGCCGCTCAGACTCCGAGCAGGTCCACGACGAAGATCAGCGTCTCGCCGGGCTTGATCGCCGGGGTCGGGCTCTGGTTGCCGTAGGCGAGGTGGGCCGGAATGGTCAGCTGGCGGCGGCCGCCGACCTTCATGCCCTGCACGCCCTGGTCCCAGCCCTTGATGACCCGGCCGCCACCCAGCGGGAAGCGGAACGGAGTGCCACGGTTCCAGCTGGCGTCGAACTCCTCGCCCGTGCTGAAGGCGACACCCACGTAGTGGACGGTGACGGTCTGACCCGCCTGCGCCACCGCGCCGTCGCCCTCCCAGATGTCCTTGATCTCGAGGTCCGCCGGGGGCTCGCCACCCGGGAAGTCGATCTCGGGCTTGTCGATGCTCACGTCTTCAGCTCCTGCTTCTGTGCGAAAAGGCAACGCCCACAGTCTTACACTTCCGGGCGATCACATCTTGGCGAGGATGTCCACGCTGAACACCAGCGTCGAGTCCTTGCCGATCCCACTGCCGGCCGGCGGGTTGTCGCCGTAGCCCAGGTCCGGCGGAACGACGATGAGGACCCGGCTGCCCACCTTCTTGCCGGTCAGCCCCTGCGCCCAGCCCTTGACGACCTGCTGCAACGAGAACGACGTCAGCGCCTTGCGGCTGTACGTGGAGTCGAACTCCTTGCCGTTGTCCCACAGCACGCCCTTGTACTGGACGAGGACGCTGTTCTCCGCCTTCACCTCTTCGCCGTCGCCCTCGATGACGTAGTTCGCCACGAGCTTCTTCGGCGCGGCGGCCTTGGGCACCTCGATCGAGGGCGCCTTGCCGTCGGTGTTCGTGCCGACCTTGGGCAGGTTCGCGTCGTTCTGGGCGACATCGGACCCCTTGGCCGAGCTCTTGGCGTTGAACGTGGCCTGGAGATCGACCACGAACACCAGCGTGTCGGTGCCCTTGATGCCCGCCTGCGCATTGCCGTTCTTGCCGTATCCCCAGGTCGGCGGAACGGAGAACTCGACCCGGCTGCCGGTCTTCTTGCCCGTGAGGGCGTAGCGCCAGCCGTCGATGATGCTGCCCGCGGCCAGCTGGATGACCAGCGGCGTCTTGCGGTCGTAGGAGTTGTCGAAGACCTTGCCGCTGGACCAGATCTGCCCCAGGTAGTTCGCCTGGATGTAGTCGTTCTCCGCGACCGTCTGACCGTTGCCCGCGATCACCGTCTTCACCGCGAGCTGGTCGGAGGGTTCACCGCTGCCCTTGGCGACCGTCGGTTTCTCGTTCAGCTTGGTACCCGCCGTGATGGCCGGCAGCGGACCGTCGACGATCTTCGGCGGCGGCGCGGCCGAGGTCTCCTGGGCGGACGGCGACGCGCTGTCGCTGGCCTTGCTCGAGTCGGACTTGTCGTCGCCGCAACCGGCGAGCGTGACCAGTCCCGCGGGAACGGCGGCAAGGATGAGTGAGCGTCGGCGCACGGTGAGAGCCTCGTAATCGGTCGATCTTGTTGATGGCGTGCGCGCAACTCTACGGCGTGAGAAGGGCGCCGTACGGGAAACGTACGGCGCCCGTGTTGCGTTCCGACAGAATCTCGCGGAACGTGTTCGCTCACATTCCGGCGATGAGCTTCTCCACACGGTCGTCGACCGAACGGAACGGGTCCTTGCACAACACGGTGCGCTGTGCCTGGTCGTTGAGCTTGAGGTGGACCCAGTCGACCGTGAAGTCCCGGCGCTGTTCCTGGGCCCTGCGGATGAAGTCACCGCGCAGCCTCGCCCGAGTGGTCTGCGGCGGAACCGACTTGCCCTCGAAGATCTTCAAGTCGTTGCAGATCCGCGCGGCCTGCCCCTTCTTCTCCAGCAGGTAGTACAGGCCACGACGACGGTGGATGTCGTGGTAGGCGAGGTCTATCTGCGCCACCCGCGGATGCGACATCGTCATGTTGTGCTTGGCCCGGTAACGCTCGATGAGCTTGTACTTCATCACCCAGTCGATCTCGGTGCCGATGCGGTCGAGATCCTCGGCCTCGATCGCGTCCAGCGTGCGGCCCCACAGCTCCAGCACCTGCTCCACCGTGCCGGTGCGGATACCGCGGCGCTCACAGAAGTCCACGGCCTTCTCGTAGTACTCCCGCTGCACCTCCAGCGCCGAGGCCTCCCGGCCACTGGCCAGGCGCACCTTGCGGCGGCCCGTGATGTCATGGCTGACCTCGCGGATCGCCCGGATCGGGTTCTCCAGGGTCAGGTCACGCATCACGGTGCCCGCCTCGATCATGCGCAGCACCAGGTCGGTCGCGCCGACCTTCAGCAGCATCGTCGTCTCGGACATGTTCGAGTCGCCCACGATGACGTGCAGGCGGCGGTAGCGCTCGGCGTCCGCGTGCGGCTCGTCGCGCGTGTTGATGATCGGCCGGGAACGGGTCGTCGCCGAGGAGACGCCCTCCCAGATGTGCTCGGCCCGCTGGCTCACGCAGTACACGGCACCACGCGGGGTCTGCAGGACCTTCCCTGCCCCGCACAGCAGCTGCCTCGTGACCAGGAACGGAATCAGGATGTCCGCGAGCCGGGAGAACTCCCCGTGCCGCGCCACCAGATAGTTCTCGTGGCAACCGTACGAGTTGCCCGCCGAGTCCGTGTTGTTCTTGAAGAGGTAGACGTCGCCCGCGATTCCCTCCTCGTGCAGGCGTCGTTCGGCGTCCACCAGGAGTCCCTCGAGAATGCGCTCGCCGGCCTTGTCGTGGGTGACCAGTTCGGTCACGTTGTCACATTCGGGTGTCGCGTATTCCGGATGTGAGCCCACGTCGAGATAGAGGCGGGCGCCATTTCGCAGAAAGACGTTACTGCTGCGGCCCCATGACACGACACGGCGGAAGAGGTACCGCGCCACCTCGTCAGGAGACAGGCGGCGCTGTCCCCTGAACGTGCACGTGACGCCGTACTCGTTCTCCAGCCCGAAAATGCGGCGGTCCATGACTGAACATTACGCCCGATCCCCTGAACTGAAACGGGGTTCGGCAGCACGGTTTGGATCATTTTCCGATGAAGCCGCAACCACCGCACCCACAGCGGGAGCTGCGAGTACCCGTCCCGTGGCCAGCAACACCAGCAACGACACGGCCCCCGCCGCACTCGGCACCGCGAAACCCCACAGCGCGCCACCGGCCTGGACCACCGGCCCGGCCAGACCCGTTCCCACCGACGCACCCACGCTGAACGTCGTCACAAGCCACGAGAACGCCTCGGTGACCGTTCCGCGCGGAGCGTGTCGGTCCACGATCACGAAGGCGCACGCGATGCAGGGCGCCAGGAACACCCCGGCGAGCGCCGCCAGCGCCGTCATGGCCACCACGCCGGGCATCGACGCCAGCGGCAGATAACACACCGCCAGAAGCGCCACCAGCACGCGCAGTCGCCGCTCCGGCACCCCCGGCCACGACCGCGCGCCGTACACCATGCCTCCCACGAGCGCGCCCAGCCCCAGAGCCGCCATCAACCAGCCGTACACCGCGTCACCGCCGTGATCGTCCGCGTACGACACCGCGGCGACCGCGATGGAACCCATCGCGATCCCCACGAACAGGAACGTGGCGAGCAGCGCCAGCAGGCCGGGCGAACGCAGCGCCCCCAGCCAGTGCGCCTCGCGCGGAGCCGAGCGCCACGCGCGCGAGGGCGGCGAGACGACCACGGAGAGCGCCCCGAGCACGCCGACGGCGTTCAGCACGAGCAGGGCGGCCTGCGCCGACCACAGCGACACGCACAGGGTCACCAGCAGCGGCCCCACGGTGAACATGACCTCCTGGGCCACCGCGTCCATGGCGTACGCCGTGTGCACCTGGTCCTCCCTGCTCAGGACCGACGGCCACAGCGCCCGCAGCCCGCCCTCCAGGGGCGGCGTGAACAGGCCCGCGGCCACCACCGCGGCGCAGGCGAGGGGCAGCGGGTCCGTGCCCGCAAAGGCGAACACGGCCGTCGCCAGCGCCGACGCCACGACGGCGGGCAGCTGGACGCGCGGCTGCCCGTACAGGTCCACGAGGCGGCCCAGCACCGGCTGCCCTATCGCGTTGGCGACGCCGTACACGGCCGCCAGCGCCCCCGCCAGGCTGTACGTACCGCCCTCCGCGCGCACGAACAGGACGATCGCGATGGGGGCCACCGCGTTGGGCAGCCGGCCCACGAGCGTTCCGACGAGCAGCCGCACGGCGTGCTTCGCCCTGAGGATCTCCAGGTACCCCGCGTGTCCCGCGGCCATCCGCTGCCCTCCGTCGGCTCACCCGAGGCTCGGCACCGGCCCCGAAGTTTTACGTATAACTTCCTCGCTCCATACGTACCATGTGCGCTGTTCGCCAGTCCATACGAAAGCGCAGGCCCACGGTGGCACGAGGTAGCACCCGCCCGACCAGCCGTGACGTGGCCCAGGCCGCGGGAGTCTCCCAGGCCGCGGTCTCCCTGGTCCTCGGCGACAAATGGCGCGGACGAGTCTCGGAACCGACGGCCGAGCGCGTACGGGAAGCGGCCCGAGAACTCGGCTACCGCCCCAACCTCGCCGCACGCAACCTCCGCCTGGGCCACACCCGGACCGTACTGCTCGTCGTCCCCGCCCTGACCACGGAGTTCTTCGCCGGCGTCTACACCGGCGCCGCACGAGTCGCCGCCGACCACGGCTTCGGCGTCGTCCTCTACCCCTCCCCCGAAGGCATCGGCCCCGCCCGCGACCCCTTCGCCTCCGCCCAGGCCGCCCTCGACGGCGTCATCGCCTCCTCCATGGCCGCCGACGCCCTCACCGCCATCCGCGGCGACCAACTCCCCCTTGTCATGCTCGACAGCGACCCCGACGGCAGCCTCGGCGCCGCCACCGTCAACCTCGACATCGCCGACGGCGCACGACAGGTCGCCGACCACCTGCTGGACCTCGGCCACCGCCACTTCCTGCACCTCGCGGCCGACGTGGCCTCCTGGACCTTCGACGTACGCGCGCGTGCCCTCGCCGAACGACTCGCCGCTGCACCGGGAACATCCCTGCGCACGGCGTACGCCCCGATCACCATCGACGGCGCCCACACGGCCGCCGAGGCCGCCCTGACCGCCCCCGGCCCCCGCCCCACCGCCCTGGTCTGCGACGACGACAAACTGGCAGCCGGCGCCTACAAGGCCATCCGCCGCCTCGGACTGCGCATCCCGGACGACATCTCCGTCACCGGCGTCGACGACCTCGCCCTGGCCACCGCCCTCGACCCCGAACTCACCACCGTCCGCCTCGACGCCGAGCTCTTCGGCGAACGCGGCATGCGAGCCCTCCTGGCCGTCCTGGAGGCCCGCACACCGGACCACGGTGACATCCCGGTGCAACTGGTCGTCCGGGCCTCCACAGCCCCACCCAGCGCCTCCTGAGGCGCACTACGCCCAGACCGGCCCCACAAAAACGCCCCGTGCCCCAGCCGAGTCGTCGGCGGGAGCACAGGGCGTCGTGTAGGGCCGGTGAAGCGGGGCGAGCCGGGTGAGGCTACTCCTCGTCGGAGTTCTCGTCGGAGCTCTCCGCCTCCGTCGCCGCGCCGTCGGTCTCCAGCAGGCGAGCCAGCTGGCGACCGACGATGCGCTTGAACTTGCGCTGCTGCGGACGCGTACGGTCCAGGACCGCCACCTCCAGGCGCTCGGCGGGAATCTCCCGCTCACCGCCGTTCGGCTCCCGCGACAACGCCTGGACAGCCAGCTTGAGCCCCTCCGCGAGACTCATGCCGTCCCGGTGACGCTGGTCGAGATAACTACTGATCTGTTCGGCGTTGCCGCCGACCGCGACCGAGCCGTGCTCGTCCACGATCGACCCGTCGTGCGGCAGCCGGTAGATCTGGTCGCCGTCCGGCGTCTCACCGACCTCGGCCACGACCAGCTCCACCTCGTACGGCTTCTCACCGGCCGAGGAGAAGATCGTGCCCAGCGTCTGCGCGTAGACGTTGGCGAGACCACGCGCGGTCACGTCGTCCCGGTCATAGGTGTAACCACGCAGGTCGGCATAGCGCACGCCGCCGATCCGCAGGTTCTCGTACTCGTTGT
The DNA here is from genome assembly GCF_043198595.1 of Streptomyces sp. NPDC048751. Taxonomy (NCBI): domain Bacteria; kingdom Bacillati; phylum Actinomycetota; class Actinomycetes; order Kitasatosporales; family Streptomycetaceae; genus Streptomyces; species Streptomyces sp. NPDC048751. Next base: position 195,639 of record NZ_JBICUX010000008.1, on the reverse strand, counting down.
ACTTGCCGGCCGCGGCAAAGCCGATCCGGTCGTAGATCTCGCTGAACTTGTGCAGCGCACGGGACGGGTTCTCGCCGACGAACACGATGCCGTCGGCGTACTGCAGCACGACCAGGCTGCGGCCACGGGCGATGCCCTTGCGGGCGTACTCCGCACGGTCGGCCATCGCCTGCTGGGGTGAGACATAGAACGGCGTCGACACCGGTTATCCGTCCCTTTCTGTGGAAGTCACTGGATCACCTTGCCAAGACAGACCGGCCGGCTACAGCAGCGCGGCCCGCGGACCGTCCGGCTGCTCGAGACGCCGCGCCAGGATCGAGCGGGCGATCTCGGAGGACTCGTCCTCGGTAAGCCGGCGGAAGCCGTCGTCGGTGATCACGGTGACGATCGGGTAGATCCGGCGGGCGACATCGGGACCGCCGGTCGCCGAGTCGTCGTCTGCCGCGTCATAGAGCGCCTGCACCACGAGCGTCGTGGCCTCGGCCTCGCTGAGGTCGTCACGGTAGAGCTTCTTCATGGCACCGCGCGCGAAGATCGAGCCGGAGCCCGTGGCCGCGTAGCCCTGCTCCTCGGAGCGGCCGCCCGTCACGTCGTAGGAGAAGATCCGGCCCTTGTCGCGGTCCACGTCGTACCCCGCGAACAGCGGCACCACGGCCAGACCCTGCATCGCCATGCCCAGATTGGAACGGATCATGGTCGACAGCCGGTTCGCCTTGCCCTCCAGCGACAGCTGGGCGCCCTCGACCTTCTCGAAGTGCTCCAGCTCCAACTGGAACAGCTTCACCATCTCCACGGCCAGACCCGCCGTACCGGCGATACCCACCGCCGAGTACTCGTCCGCCGGGAAGACCTTCTCGATGTCCCGCTGCGCGATGATGTTGCCCATCGTCGCCCGGCGGTCACCGGCGAGCACGACACCGCCGGGGAACGTCACGGCGACGATCGTCGTCCCGTGCGGCGCCTCGATCACGCCCTGGGTGGGCGGGAGCTGCCGGTTGCCGGGCAGCATCTCCGGCTGGTGCTCCGAGAGGAAGTCCATGAAGGACGAGGACCCAGGCGTCAGGAAGGCAGCTGGTAGACGCCCGGTGCTACGAGTGTTGGCTTCCACGCGATTCCTTCCACGTAAGCAGCAGCCCGCCTTATGGCATCGGGCCGATCCTTGAACTGCCCCAGTGCGGCGTTGCAGCTGAAGCACAGTACGCCACGGACCCTACCCGTGTTGTGGCAGTGATCCACATGTGCGGCCGGGGCCGACAAACATATGCAGCAGACGCCCCCTTGAGAGGCGATCAACTGGTCCCGCTCGGCTTCGGTGATGCCGTACTGGCGCTTGAGATGGTCGCGTCGCCCTCGCACGGCCCGGCAGGCCTTGCAGCGCGTCGACAAGCCGTCGGACGCCGTTGCATTGCGATGCCACTCACTGTGCGGCTTCACCTCGCCGCACGTCCGGCAGAGCTTGCGCCCTGCCGGGACCTCCACCTTCACGCGCACCGACTTGCCCATGGCCTCGCGACGGCGCCGGTAGTGCGCGGCGCTGTACTCCGCCACGCACTCCCGGCAGCGCACCTGGAGGCCGTCGACCCGATTCCTGTCCCGCGCGAATGCACCCGGAGCCAGGCTCCGCTTGCAGCCGGTGCATTCCTTGGCGTTCGGCTCGTCCGCCACCCGAATCCCGCGCAACCTTCACTTCGAAGGCAAAGTGGCCAATTCGCCTTTACTCGCCACCTTTTTGCACGAAGGACCTCACGAAATCCTCGGCGTTCTCCTCGAGTACATCGTCAATCTCGTCAAGAACCGAGTCCACGTCGTCGCTCAGCTTCTCCTGACGCTCCTTGAGGTCCTCCGAAGCCTGCGCGTCCGCGGTCTGCTCCTCGACCTCCTCCGTGGAGCGCGTCGCCTTCTGCTGGCCGCCGCCGGTGTCCTTGGTCGCCATAACCCTCACCCCGCTCAGTTGCCCGACATGGTCGACAGGTCGGCTTTCCTGCCGATCAGTGATGATCAGACCCTACAAGCCGGGTCTGACATCGGCCCCGCAGTTCTTACAACGAACGGGGGCCACTTCGATGATTCCCTGGCGGCAGGATTTCCACCCTGTCCGCCGGGTGTGGTCCGGTGCCCGCTCAGCTGCCGGACAACACCCTGACCAGGTCTTCTGCCGTGCGGCAGCGATCGAGGAGCTCCTTGACGTGATTTCGCGTTCCGCGTAGCGGTTCCAGGGTTGGAACCCGCTGGAGACTGTCGCGGCCGGGCAGGTCGAAGATCACCGAGTCCCAGGAGGCGGCCGCGACGTCGTCGGCGTACTGCTCCAGGCAGCGGCCGCGGAAGTACGCGCGTGTGTCCTCCGGCGGCTTCGCCCTCGCCCGGTCGACGTCCGCCTCGGTCAGCAGCCGCTTCATGCGTCCACGGGCCACGAGACGGTTGTAGAGGCCCTTCTCGGGCCGTACGTCGGCGTACTGGAGGTCGACGAGGTGCAGCCTCGCCGCGTCCCAGTCGAGGCTGTCACGGCGCCTGTAGCCCTCCATGAGCTCCCGCTTGGCGACCCAGTCGAGCTCGCCGGCGAGACTCATCGGGTCGCGCTCCAGACGGTTCAGGGTGTCCTCCCAGCGGGCGAGGACGTCCTTGGTCTGCTCGTCGACGTCGGCGCCGAAGCGCTCCTCGATGTACTTGCGGGACAGCTCGTAGTACTCCATCTGCAGCTGTACCGCGGTCAGTGTGCGGCCGCTGCGGAGGGTGACCAGGCGCTTCAGTGACGGGTCGTGCGAGACCTGGTGCAGCGTGCGTACGGGCTGGTCGACCGCCAGGTCCACGGCGATGAAGCCGTCCTCGATCATCGACAGGACCAGGGCGGTGGTGCCCAGCTTGAGGTAGGTGGAGATCTCCGAGAGGTTCGCGTCGCCGATGATCACGTGCAGGCGGCGGTACTTCTCGGCGTCGGCGTGCGGCTCGTCGCGTGTGTTGATGATGGGGCGCTTGAGTGTGGTCTCGAGGCCCACCTCGACCTCGAAGTAGTCGGCGCGCTGGCTGAGCTGGAAGCCGTGTTCGTGGCCGTCCTGGCCGATGCCGACGCGGCCTGCGCCGGCGAAGACCTGGCGGGAGACGAAGAAGGGCGTGAGGTGGCGCACGATGTCCGAGAAAGCGGTTTCCCGCTTCATGAGGTAGTTCTCGTGCGTGCCGTAGGAGGCGCCCTTGTTGTCGGTGTTGTTCTTGTAGAGGTGGATGGGCTGTGCCCCGGGGAGCTGGGCCGCTCGTTCGGCGGCTTCGGCCATGATCCGCTCGCCGGCCTTGTCCCAGAGGACGGCGTCGCGCGGGTTGGTGACCTCGGGGGCGCTGTACTCGGGGTGTGCATGGTCGACGTAGAGGCGCGCGCCGTTGGTCAGGATGACGTTGGCGAGGCCGATGTCCTCGTCGGTGAGCTGGCTGGCGTCGGCAGCCTCGCGGGCGAGGTCGAAGCCTCGGGCGTCCCGCAGCGGGTTCTCCTCCTCGAAGTCCCAGCGGGCCCGGCGTGCCCGGTGCATCGCCGCCGCGTAGGCGTTGACGATCTGGGACGAGGTGAGCATGGCATTGGCATTGGGGTGGCCGGGGACGGAGATGCCGTACTCCGTCTCGATGCCCATTACTCGCCGTACGGTCATGCGGCCCTCCTTGCCCGGCGGCGTCCTCGGTCGGGGACGCCGCTCAAGTACCGCTGGCGCTCCGGTGCGTGTGCGGTGCCCGTCCCCGCACTGCGCGACTCGGCGGTACCGAAGAGCCTAGAACGCCTTGGCGCTGGTGTGGAGATCATTTGCGTCATTGCCTTGCGCGCCTCTTGTCCGGTTGTCGCCCGAAAAAACAGTGGGCTGCGGGTACCCGGTGGGGGCACCCGCAGCCGCCCTGTCTTTTACAGGTACTGCCCGGTGTTCGCCACCGTGTCGATGGAGCGTCCGGTGTCCGCGCCCTGCTTTCCGGTGATGAGGGTGCGGATGTAGACGATCCGTTCGCCCTTCTTTCCGGAGATCCGGGCCCAGTCGTCCGGGTTGGTGGTGTTCGGCAGGTCCTCGTTCTCCTTGAACTCGTCCACGCATGCCTGGAGGAGGTGGGAGACGCGCAGGCCCTTCTGATTCTTCTCGAGGAAGTCCTTGATGGCCATCTTCTTGGCACGGCCCACGATGTTCTCGATCATGGCGCCGGAATTGAAGTCCTTGAAATAGAGGACTTCCTTGTCACCGTTGGCGTAGGTGACTTCCAGGAAGCGGTTTTCCTCGGATTCGGCGTACATGTGTTCCACGGCCGTCTGAATCATGCTGCCGACGGTGGTGGTCTTGTCGCCGCCGTGCTCGCCGAGGTCGTCCGAGTGGAGCGGAAGGCGCTCGGTGAGGTACTTGCCGAAGATGTCCTTGGCCGCTTCGGCGTCCGGACGTTCGATCTTGATCTTCACGTCGAGTCGGCCGGGCCGCAGGATGGCGGGGTCGATCATGTCCTCGCGGTTGGAGGCGCCGATCACGACCACGTTCTGCAGGCCCTCCACGCCGTCGATCTCGGCGAGCAGCTGCGGGACGATCGTGTTCTCGACGTCCGAGCTGACACCGGAGCCGCGGGTGCGGAAGAGGGACTCCATCTCGTCGAAGAAGACGATGACGGGGGTGCCCTCGCTGGCCTTCTCACGAGCACGTTGGAAGACGAGGCGGATCTGCCGCTCGGTCTCGCCGACGTACTTGTTCAGGAGCTCGGGGCCCTTGATGTTGAGGAAGAAGCTCTTGCCGGCGGCCTGGCCGGTGACCTCGGCGACCTTTTTGGCCAGCGAGTTGGCGACGGCCTTGGCGATGAGCGTCTTGCCGCATCCGGGAGGTCCGTAGAGCAGGACGCCCTTCGGGGGGCGCAGCTCGTGCTCCTTGAAGAGGTCCGGGTAGAGGTACGGGAGCTCGACCGCGTCGCGGATCGCTTCGATCTGGCCGCCCAGACCGCCGATCTGCTCGTAGCCGATGTCGGGGACCTCTTCGAGGACGAGTTCCTCGACCTCGCTCTTCGGTACGACCTCGTAGACGTAGCCGGACCTGGGTTCGAGCAGGAGGGCGTCGCCGGGGCGGATGGTGACGTCCAGCAGCGGCTCGGCGAGCCGCACCACCCGTTCCTCGTCGGTGTGCCCGAGCACCAGGGCGCGTTCGCCGTCCTCAAGGATCTCCTTGAGGGTGACGATGTCCCCGACGCGCTCGAATTCCATGGCCTCGACCACGTTGAGCGCTTCGTTGAGCATTACTTCCTGGCCGCGCCGGAGCTCTTCGAGCTCGACGCTGGGGCTGACGTTCACCCGGAGCTTGCGGCCCCCGGTGAAGATGTCGGCGGTGCCGTCCTCGTTCGCTGTGAGGAAGACGCCGAAGCCGGCCGGCGGCTGGGCGAGCCGGTCGACTTCTTCCTTGAGGGCCACGATCTGGTCGCGGGCCTCACGGAGTGTGTTGGCGAGTCGCTCGTTCTGGGCGGACACGCCGGCCAGGTTGGTCTGCAGCTCGACGATCCGCTCTTCGAGAATCCTCGTGTGTCGCGGAGAGTCGGCGAGCTTGCGTCGCAGGACGGCGATCTCCTGCTCAAGGTAGGCAATCTGCCCGGCCGGGTCGTCGGACCCGCGTCCCGGGCGGATGCCGCGGTTCATGTCGTCGTCGTGGGCTGCCACGGTCCTCACCTCCTCCAAGGGGAGCTGGACGCTTCCAGACCCTACCTGGGTGGGTGTCGATTGAAACCCCTAGATCACAAAGACTGTCAAGGTGTGTCGTCGGTCACCCTGCGCTCTCCCTCGTGCCGTGTGGATACCCACTCAACGGGATTCAGAAGCCGAGTGTTCCAACGTCGGAGGGGTCAAAGTCTTCGAAGGCAGCGTGAGTTGCCTTCCGGGCCCGCGCCGGGAGCCCGTCGTGCGGGTGTGGCGCGATCCGCGCGGGGTACCGGACGGCCGGACGTGTTGTCGGCTCTTGCGGGGCGGTCACGGACCGGAGCGGGCGGGGACCCACCGCACACGGTGCCGTCGGTGGCCGGAGGTAGGGTCGAGGCGTTCCGTACCCGGCACCAGGAGAGCAAGACAGACATGACCGTGCAGCAGGAGGCGGAAGTCGGCGGTGACGCGCTGGAGGTCTGGATCGACCAGGATCTTTGCACCGGCGACGGCATCTGCGCCCAGTACGCGCCGGAGGTGTTCGAGCTGGACATCGACGGGTTGGCCTATGTGAAGGGCGCGGACGAGGAGCTGCTCCAGGACGCGGGGGCCACGACGCGCGTGCCGTTGCCGCTGTTGACGGATGTCGTGGACTCGGCGCGGGAGTGTCCCGGCGAGTGCATCCATGTGCGTCGTGTTTCGGACAAGGTGGAGGTGTACGGCCCGGACGCGGAGTGAGCGTCCGGACACGTTTGATCACCGTGACCGGGTGTGGCGTTCACACGCTGTGCGCGCCGGCGGGTGTGGAGCGCAGGAACGCGCCGTTCTTCCACTGCCATTTCGCGTCGGCCTTCACGTCGGGGCAGCAACTGGGCACGTCGGCTGTGGAGTAGCCGAGGAGTGAGGCGAAGACGGCTCCGTCGCGCACGGCGACGGTGGTGACGGTCTTGCGGTCCTTGGGGTCGACGAGGGTGGCCACTACGCGCGGCTGCGTGGTGTCCTCGGCCTGGGTGAGGACGTAGACGCCGTCGGGTGGGGTGCCCATGGGGGCGTCGCAGTGGACGACGGCCACTGTTTCGGGTCGGCCGTCTCCGTCGAGGTCGCCGGTGGCCTTCCGTTGTACGACAGCCTTGACGGGTCCGCACTGGAGGGGGAAGTCGACGCCCGTGGTGGTCGGGGGCGCTGCCGCGGGGGCGGTCTTCGATTCGGGGCCGGAGGCCTGTGCGGCCGTGGCTGAGTCCGGCTGGAGAAGTGAGGAGAGGGCGACGACGCCGGCGAGGGCTGTCGCGGTGGCGAGCCAGTGGATGGGGCGGGTGTGGGTGTGTGCGAGTTCCGGGACGGCGGATTGCTGCACTAGGAGCGTCTCCCGTGGGGGCTGTGCCGGTGGATGGCCTGCATGGTGCCACACGTCACACTGCGAGGGAACGGTGGGGTGGGCGGCGGGAGTCGCACGGGTGCGGTCGGGGGGGCCGACACCTTGTCCGGCGTCAACAAAAAGACGCCGTGGTGGAGTTCTCGCTGTGTTGCGGGAACTTCACCACGGCGTGATGACGTTGACTGCGGCACAGGGCCGCCTCAGCGGCCGACGCCTCCGTCGGCGTTGGGGCCGCTGTAGTCCTCGCCGTAGGCGCCCTTGGCGGGGCGGCGGCGGCGCATGGGCGGTTCGACGCCGTCGGCGAGGCGACGGGCGGTCAGGAGGAAGCCGGTGTGGCCGATCATCCGGTGGTCGGGGCGGACGGCGAGGCCCTCGATGTGCCAGTTGCGGATCATCGATTCCCAGGCGGTCGGCTCGTTGAAGCCGCCGAGTTCGCGGATGGACTCGACGGTCCGGGCGAGCTGGGTGGTGGTGGCGACGTAGCAGCACAGGATGCCGCCGGGCACGAGCGCCTTGGAGACGGCCTCCAGGCACTCCCAGGGGGCGAGCATGTCGAGGATGACCCGGTCGACGTCGGTGTCGCTCAGGTTGTCCTGGAGGTCGCCGACGGTGAGTTGCCAGGCGGGGTGCGGGCCGCCGAAGTAGCGCTCGACGTTCTGCTGGGCGATCTCGGCGAAGTCCTCGCGGCGCTCGTAGGAGTGCAGCATGCCCTGGTCGCCGATGGCGCGCAGCAGGAAGCTGCTGAGCGAGCCGGAGCCGACGCCGGCCTCGACGACGCGGGCGCCGGGGAAGATGTCGGCGAAGGCGAGGATCTGCCCCGCGTCCTTGGGGTAGACGACGGCTGCCCCGCGGGGCATGGACAGGACGTAGTCGGGGAGCAGGGGGCGCAGCGCGAGGTAGGCGACGTTTCCGGTGGTGCGGACGACGCTGCCCTCGGGAGCACCGATCAGTTCGTCGTGCGGGAAGGAACCCTTGTGGGTGTGGAAGTTCTTCCCGGCCTCGAGCGTGAACGTGTAGTGGCGGCCCTTGGGGTCGGTCAGCTGTACCTGGTCCCCGACCTTGAAGGGCCCGCGCCTGCGGGCGGCACCGGTCGGTTCGGACATGTGAACAGCCTACCGGGGTTTGCGGGGGCCGCCGACCATGGGGAGGGGGCGTTCCGGTCCTAGGAGGGCCTGGCCATCGCCTTGACGAACGCGCGCTCGACGTCGGCGGCCGACAGCACGCCGTAGATCTCTCCGGTCTCCTCGACGACCAGGTACTCGGTGGCGGGGGTGGCGCGCAGGGCGTCGAGGAGGTCCTCGCCGGCGAGTTCCGCGGAGACGCGCATGCCGTCGGTGAGGTCCTGGGCGAGGCCGCTGACGGGGACCCAGGGGCGGCGGTGTTCGGGTACGCCGACGATGGCGGCCTCGCGGACGAGGGAGACGGGTTCGCCGTGGGCGTCGACGACGACGAGGGCGCGGGCTCCGGCGTCGTTGGCGCGGCGCAGGGCTTCGGAGAGGGGGGTGTCGGTCTCGACGGGGACCGCGCGGCGGGTGAGGGTGCGGGCGCGCAGTTCGGGGAGGTGTTCGCGCAGGCGGGCCATGCGCAGGCTGTTGCCGGCGCCGGTCCAGATGATCGCGGCGAGGATGGCGGCGAGCAGGGCGTCCATGACCGTGTCCATGCCGACGCTGTCCTCGGCGGCGGAGCCGAGGGCTCCGGACTGGGTCAGCAGGGGCAGTCCGATCAGGACGGTGACGGCGAGGGCGCGGCCGACCCAGGCGGCGGCGATGGTGCCGCTCATCGGCTTGCCGGTGATCTTCCAGACGACGGCGCGCAGCATGCGGCCGCCGTCGAGGGGGAGGCCGGGCAGGAGGTTGAAGGCGGCCACGATGAGGTTGGAGATCATCAGGCCGGCCAGCAGGACGCCGGGGACGGTACCGGGCTCGACGGGCTGCATGGCGAGGTAGAAGAGGCCGGAGAGGACGAGGGAGAGCAGCGGGCCGACGAAGGCCAGCACGAACTCCCGGCCGGGGGTCTCGGCCTCCTTCTCGATCTCGGAGACGCCACCGAAGAACTGGAGCTGGATGCGGCGGACCGGGAGCTTGAAGCGGAGGGCGGCGACCGTGTGGGCCAGCTCGTGGACGAGCACGGAGGCGTAGAAGGCGATGGCGAAGAAGAGGGAGACGAGGTAGCGCAGGGCTCCGAGTTCGGGCAGGACGCGGTCGAGCTGGCCGCCGAAGACCCAGGTGATCAGGATCGCTACGAGGAACCAGCTGGGCGCGACGTACACGGGCACCCCGAACGGCCGCCCCATCAGCAGCCCGCCCCGAGTGTTCTCCGGGGGCCGCGGGGGGCGTCCCTTGGTGCCGGAGTGGGCGTGAGCGTGGGCCGGGTGGGTGTCTGCGTGGTTGTCGGCGTAGTTCCCTGCGGAGTGGTTCGCGACCGGCCGGGCGGGGTGCGGGTCCCGACCAGGCACGGGGCTTCCCGACTGACCAGAGGTCACGCCCTGTTCGGGGCCGGGCCGCTCGGGGCGCCCGGCGGTGGCGTCGCTGTCGGGCGCGGTGCCCTCGGGGCGGCCGGTGGTGGTGCCGTCTCCGGGCATGGCGGGCCCGGGGCGCTCGGCGGTGGCGTCGCTGTCAGGCCCGGGGCGCTCGGCGGGCCCGGGTTGCCCGGGGGTCGCGCCGCCTACGGGCGCGGTGCCCTCGGGGCGGCCGGCGGTCGTGCCGTCTCCGGGCCCGGGGCTCCCGGCGGTCGCGCCGTCCCCGGGGCGCTCGGTGGTCGTGCCGTTGTCGGGAGTGGTGGGTGGCCTGGATTCCTTGTGTGTGCGGGGAGGCTCAGGCGCGTCGGGCGCGGGGCTCGGCGTGTGGGTGTGGTTCTCGGGTGCTGCCGGGGCGGGCGACTGTTCGTTGTGGTGGGGCTGCGGGGCGTCGTCCGGGCGGTGCGTGCCGTGGGCCGTCGGGGGCTCGGGCTCCGCTGTCGTGTCCTCGGGCTCTTCGTCCGGGGTGTCGGGGGCCGGGTGCGTGGGGTCGGCGGCCTGGGCCGCGGGCCCCGCGTGGTGCTCGGCCGCCTCGTCGTTGCCCGGGCGCGGCTGTCCGCTCCCGCCGCTTTCCACCACGGTGTCCCCTCGTTTGCAGCGTGTTCCCCGCCTGCCGGGCGGATGGTCTCGGGTCGATGGTATGCGTCCGTCGTGGCGCGTTCCGCCCCGGCACCCCCTGTGTTTCCCGTGCCGGGGTGGCGGTCGCGGCCCGCGGGTGGGTCACTGTCAGTGGCGGGCCGTATGGTCTGTGGTCATGGAGACCAGCACCGAGGGCGTCGAGCCATCCCCCAGCGACGGTGTCGTACCGGACCAGGCGCAGGCCGTGGAGCCGGCGGCCGTCGCGACAGCGCCCGCCTCTCTGTCGCCCTCGCGTGCGAGTGATTTCATGCAGTGCCCGTTGCTGTACAGGTTCCGGGTGATCGACCGGCTGCCGGAGAAGCCGAGTGAGGCCGCGACCAGAGGCACGTTGGTGCACGCGGTGCTGGAGCGCCTCTTCGACGCGCCTGCGGCCGAGCGCACCGCGCCGCGCGCCAAGTCGCTGATCCCCGGCCAGTGGGACCGGCTGCGGGAGAGCCGGCCGGAGGTGGTGGAGCTGTTCGCCGACGATCCGGAGGGCGAGCGGCTGGCGCGCTGGCTGGGTGAGGCGGAGCGGCTGGTGGAGCGCTGGTTCACGCTGGAGGACCCGACGCGGCTGGAGCCCGCCGAGCGGGAGTTGTTCATCGAGGCCGAGCTGGAGTCCGGGCTGACGCTGCGCGGGATCATCGACCGCGTGGACGTGGCGCCGACGGGTGAGGTGCGGATCGTCGACTACAAGACGGGCAAGGCGCCGCGGCCGGAGTACGCGGAGGGCGCCCTGTTCCAGATGAAGTTCTACGCCCTGGTCGTCTGGCGGTTGAAGAGGGTGGTCCCGCGTCGGCTCCAGCTCGTGTATCTCGGCAGCGGTGACGTGTTGACGTACGACCCGGTGGTCGCCGACCTGGAGCGGGTGGAGCGCAAGCTGCTCGCGTTGTGGGAGGCGATCCGGCTGGCGACCGAGACGGGTGACTGGCGGCCGCGGCCGACGAAGCTGTGCGGCTGGTGCGATCACCAGGCGCACTGCCCGGAGTTCGGCGGCACTCCCCCGCCCTATCCGCTGCCGTTGCCGGTGAGGGCGGCCGAGTCCGGCGATGTCACGCAGGGCAGAATGGGGCCGGACTAGCGAAGGAGACTTACGTGGCCATCCGCGTCCTACTCGTCGACGACCAGCCGCTCCTGCGTACGGGCTTCCGGATGATCCTGGAGGCCGAGCAGGACCTCGCGGTGGTGGGCGAGGCCGGAGACGGCCTTCAGGCGCTCGATCAGGTACGGGCCCTGCAGCCCGACGTGGTTCTGATGGACATCCGCATGCCGCGGATGGACGGCGTGGAGGCGACCCGGCAGATCACCGGACCGGGGCGGGACGGCCCGGCGAAGGTGCTGGTGCTGACGACGTTCGACCTCGACGAGTACGTGGTGGAGGCGCTGCGCGCGGGTGCCAGTGGCTTCCTGCTGAAGGACGCGCCGGCCAACGAGCTGGTGCAGGCGATCCGGGTGGTGGCCGCCGGTGAGGCGATGCTCGCGCCGAGCATCACCAGGCGGCTGCTCGACAAGTACGCCACGCATCTGCCCTCCGGCGACGAGCCGGTGCCGGACACGCTGCACACGCTGACCGACCGTGAGGTGGAGGTGCTGAAGCTGGTGGCGCGCGGTCTGTCGAACGCGGAGATCGCCGCCGACCTGTTCGTCAGCGAGACCACCGTCAAGACGCATGTGGGTCATGTCCTGACGAAGCTGGGGCTGCGTGACCGGGTGCAGGCCGCGGTGTACGCGTACGAGAGCGGGCTGGTGCGTCCCGGGGCGCAGTAAGACGGACGTACGCGCGTAGGGCGCCCCCTTGACTTCAGGGGGCGCCCTACGCGCATGTTCACGAACCAGGCGTCGATCAGTCCTCGCTCTTGCTGAGCTCCCAGAACCGGAAGACGGTCGAGGCGTCGAGGCAGTACTGCAGGCCGTAGGTGTTGTCGCGGACGACCGCGTACTGCTTGGCCTGCCAGACCGGCAGCACGGGCAGTTGGTCGGCGACGATGTCCTGGAGGCGGCCGAAGTCCCCGTCGGTGTTGGCGCGTTCGCTCTGGGCGGCGGTGCGGGGGATGAGGGTGTCGGTGATGGTGCTGTTGGTGTAGTTGTTGCTGAGCACGTTGCCCTTGCCGAAGAAGGGGGCGGTGAAGTTGTCGGCGTCGGGGTAGTCGGGCACCCAGCCCTTGACGTAGACGCCGTACTTGCCGGCCTCGATGTCCTTCTCGTACTGGCCGTAGGCGACGGACTTCACGTCGGCGTCGAACAGGCCGCTGGCGTTGAGCTGGCCGGCTATGGCCTTCAGTTCCTGGTCGGTGGCGGGGCCGTAGCGGGAGGGGGTCGACCAGAGGGTGAGCTTGACCTTGCCGGTGATGCCGTCGCCCTTGAGCGCGTCGGCGGCCTTGGTCTTGGAGGGGCTGGCGCCGTAGCGGTCGAAGAACGCGGTGTTGTGGCCGGCGATACCGGCCGGGATGATCGAGTACAGCGGGCTCGCGGTGCCCTGGTAGACGTTCTTGATGAGGGCGTCGCGGTCGATCAGGTAGGCGATGGCCTTGCGGACGCCGAGCTTGCCGGCGACCGGGTCGTCCATGTTGAAGACCAGGTGCTGGACCTCGGCGCTGGTGCCCTCGACGGCCTCGACGCCGGAGTCGGGGTCGCCTTCCTGGATGGCGGTGACATCGCTCGCGGTGAGACCGCGGTAGGCGAGGTCGACCTTGCCGTCGAGGAGGGCCTTCTTGAGGGCGGACTGGTCGCCGTGGAAGAGCTTCAGCGTGACGCCGGAGTTCTTCACCTCGGCGGTTCCCTTGTAGTTCTCGTTGACCGAGAAGACGGCCTCGTCCTTGCCGAAGGAGTCCAGCTTGTACGGGCCGGAGCCGACGGCCTCGCCGTCCTTGCGCAGCCCGTCGGCGTCGTACTGCCGGTGGTCGACGATGGAGCCGGCACCGGAGGCGAGCTTGCTGGGGAAGGTCGCGTCGGGGACCTTGAGGTGGAAGACGACGGTCTTGTCGTCCGGCGTCTCGACCTTGTCGAGCATGGGGAACATGATCGCCGGGCCGGCCTCGTCGTTGATCTTCAGCATGCGGTCGAAGGAGAACTTCACGTCCTTGGACGTGAGGGAGTCGCCGTTGCTGAACTTCATGCCGTCCTTCAGCGTGCACGAGAACACCTTGGCGCGGGTGTCCGTGAAGGAGCACTCCTCGGCGGCCTCCGGCTGCGGCTCGGTGCCTCCGTTGGGGAAGCTCAGCAGCGACTGGAAGACGTTGTTGAACAACAGCCAGGAGCCGGGGTCGTAGCCGGAGGCGGGGTCGGTGGCGAGGACGTCGTCGGACATCCCCATCACCACGGTGGAGCCGTTGCCCCCGTTGTCGCCGCTCTCCGTGCCGCATCCGGTCAGCAGGCCGGAGGCCAGACCAGCCACGATCGGCAGGACCGGCCACTGGTTGCGCATCTTCACTTGGGTGTGCCTTGTCGTCGGGTTCTCGTCACCCCGGGGTCGTGGTCAGGGCCCCGGGCTCTCAAGGAGTGTCAGCCGCTCACACCACGGCCGAGCTCCCACAGCTGAAGGGTGGAGGCGGAGTTGAGCGCGTACGCCGTGCCCGTGATGTCGTCGCGGGCGGCGACATACTGCTTGCCCTGCCACAGGGGCAGTTCGGGAACGTCCTGTGCGACGGTGTCCTGAATGTCTGTCAGGGTCGTCGCGGCGGCGAGGCGGTCGGCCTCGCGGCGGGACTCCGGAATCAGGGTGTTGATGATCCGACTGTTCGCGTACGGCGACTTGAGGAAGTTGTCCTTGTCGAGGAAGGGGGCGAGGAAGTTGTCGGCGTCGGGGAAGTCGGGGAACCAACCCATGCCGTACACCGCGTACTCGCCCTTGCGCTCCGCCGGGACGTAGGTGTCCCAGGGGGTGCCCTTGATGGTGACGTCGAAGAGGCCGCTGTTGTTGAGCTGCTTCTGCAGGACCTGGAACTCCTGCTTGGTGGCCGGGCCGTAGTGGTCGGTGGTGTAGTTCAGCGTCAGCTTCACCGGGGTGGAGACGCCGGCCTTCTCCAGCAGCGACTTGGCCTTGGAGGTGCTGGGGTCGCCGTACTTGTTGAAGAACGAGTTGGAGTGGCCGGTCACGGAGGCGGGGACCAGCGAGTACAGCGGCTCGGCCTGGGTGCCGTACACCTGGGAGACGAGTTCGCTGCGGTTGACGAGCTGGGCCATGGCTTGCCGCACGGCCTTGGCCTTCACCACCGGGGCGTCGGTGTTGAAGCCCAGGTAGCGGATCTCCAGGCCGTCGAGTTCGACCATGTCGACGTCGCCCGAGTTGCTGGAGAGCTTCTTGATCTGCTCCGGGGACATCGTGCGGGACATGACGTCGATGTCACCCTTTTCCAGGGCGGCGCCCATGGCGTCGGCATCGGCGTAGGAGACCATGTCGACCTCGTCGTTGTTCACCTTCAACGTCCCCTTGTAGTCGGGGTTCTTGGTGAACACGGCCTTGACCATCTGGTCGTCCTTGGTCTCGGCCTTGAGGGTGTACGGGCCGGAACCGTCCACGTCGAAGCCGTCGCGCAGCTTGCCCTTGTCGTAGTCGTCGGGGTTGACGATGCCCGCGACCGGGGTGGACAGCTTGAACGGGAAGGTGGCGTCGGCGGTCTTCAGGTGGAAGATGACGTCGCGGTCACCCTTGGTCTCGACGGTGTCGATGGTGGACAGCAGCGCGAACACGCCGGAGTCGGCCTTGAGGGAGCGCGCGCGGTCGATGGAGAACTTCACGTCCTCGGCGGTGACGGGGTCCCCGTTGGAGAACTTCAGGCCCTGGCGCAGCTTGCACTCGTAGCGCTCGTTGCCGCTGTCGGTGAAGACGCAGCTCTCGGCGGCCTCCGGGACCGGGTCGCCCTCACCCTTGGGCTGGATCATCAGGGTCTGCACGGTCTGGCGCAGGATGTTCCAGGTGCCGACGTCGTAGGCGTAGGCGGGGTCGAGCGGGGCAGGGACGTCCTTGGTGGCGATGAACCGGTCCGTGGTGCCCACCACGATGGCGTCGCCGCCACCGCTACCGCTGTCGGACCCACCGCAGGCGGCGAGCACGGGCGCGATCAGGCCGACCACGGCCGGCAGCACCAGGGTCTTGCGGTTCATGCTCGAGTTTCTCCAGAGTCGGTTCCGTGTACCCGGCATGCATGGGTGTCGCGGCGGATCACGGGGTAAGGGCGATGTTCTCGCGACGAGATTAGTCCGCACTTGCAGGGGCGCCCGCAGTCACCGGAGTTGAGTAGCCATCACGCAGCGAAACCGGGCGTGGACGCACCGAAAACCCGACAGGGGAAGGATTCGTGCAGGGTCTCATCAATCGGGACACAAGGGCGCGCCCGGGCCCCCCGAACGGGGGTGTAAAGCACACATGAGATCCCGTGTCGACCCCTTGCGTGGTGGCTAACGTCACACCCCGAAAAGAGGTCGCTCCGCCTGGAATTCGATCGCCCCAAGGTCGTAATTTCCCTGGTTGGGCGTGTGTCGAATTCCCTGGTTATCGCCTCCGCACGCTGGGTGAACACCCAGGCGCTTTTCTGTCATCAGTTGGTCAACAACCCGCGCAGAAATGTCAGGTCGACCTCTTCCAGCGAGGTCACGACGGTGCGTCGGGCGGCCGGTGCGATGGGTGCGACCGACGGCACGGCCACGACGTGGCAGCCCGCCGCCTCCGCCGAGGCGACACCGGTGGCGGTGTCCTCGACGACGGCGCACCTCGCCGGATCCGCACCGAGTCCGGAGGCGGCGAACAGGTAGGGGTCGGGGTGCGGCTTGGTGCGGGGCACCTCGTCGCCGGCCACGCTCAGGGCGAAGTACTGGGGGCCGAGCGAGGTCATGACGCGGTCGATGATGCGCCGGTGTGAGGCCGAGACCAGGGCCGTGGGGATCTCGTGCACGGCGAGCTCGGCCAGCAGCCGGGCGGCTCCCGGCATCAGCGGCAGGGCGTGTCCGATGCGCTTCTCGAAGCCCTGGTTCAGCAGGACCGTGAGCTCGTCGAGCGAGATGTCGGCGCCGGTGGCCTCGATGAGGAATCCCGCGCTGCGGGTCATGGGGCCGCCGACCACGACATGGCGCCAGGACTCGTCCAGGGTGTGCCCCAGACCGGCGAAGATCTCGCACTCGACGTCCCACCAGAAGCCCTCGGTGTCGACGAGGGTGCCGTCCATGTCCAGGAGCACGGCCTGTAGGGCGGAGCCTTCGGCCGTTCGGGTTCCGAGTGCGGGGATCGTACTGGTCATCCACGTACCTCCATGGGGGACGAGCAGGCCGGTTCCCGCGCGGGAACCGGCCTGCAGTGGACCGACCAGTGTACGACTTATCGGATCAGCGTGCTGGGTGTGACGCACAGCGCCCTGCGAGGGGGCGCCGGACGGCGCCCCGTGTCACCGTGCGTTGAAGTACTTCGCCTCCGGGTGATGGATCACGATGGCGTCGGTGGACTGCTCGGGGTGGAGCTGGAACTCCTCCGAGAGGTGGACGCCGATCCGCTCGGGCTGGAGGAGCTCGGCGATCTTGGCGCGGTCCTCCAGGTCGGGGCAGGCACCGTAGCCCAGGGAGAAGCGGGCGCCGCGGTACTTCAGCTCGAACATGCCGGCCATCTCCGCCGGGTCCTCGCCCGCGAAGCCCAGCTCGGAGCGGACCCGGGCGTGCCAGTACTCGGCGAGGGCCTCCGCCAGCTGCACGGACAGGCCGTGCAGTTCGAGGTAGTCGCGGTAGGAGTTCGACTCGAAGAGACGGGCGGTCTCCTCGCCGATGCGCGAACCGACGGTGACGACCTGCAGGCCGACGACGTCCGTCTCCCCCGACTCCTCCGGGCGGAAGAAGTCGGCGAGGCAGAGGCGGCGGCCGCGGCGCTGCCGCGGGAAGGTGAACCGGGTGCGCTCGTTGCCG
Organism: Streptomyces sp. NPDC048751; assembly: GCF_043198595.1. Classification (NCBI taxonomy): domain Bacteria; kingdom Bacillati; phylum Actinomycetota; class Actinomycetes; order Kitasatosporales; family Streptomycetaceae; genus Streptomyces; species Streptomyces sp. NPDC048751. Next base: position 178,626 of record NZ_JBICUX010000008.1, on the reverse strand, counting down.
CTCTCGTCCAGAAGGATCAGGTCGTCGTCCTTGGACACGCAGGGGAAGTAGCCGTAGACCACGGCGGCTTCGAGGAGGTTCTCGGTCTGGAGCCGGTCCAGCAGGCCGCGCAGCCGGGGCCGGCCCTCGCTCTCGACCAGCTCCTCGTACGTCGGCCCGTCACCGGTGCGGGCCTGCTTCAGGCCCCACTGGCCCTTGAACAGGGCGCCCTCGTCGAGCCAGCTCGCGTAGTCCTTCAGCGGGATGCCCTTGATGACGCGGGTGCCCCAGAACGGCGGCTCGGGGACGGGGTTGTCGGTGGCGACGTCCGAGCGGACGTGACCCTCCTCCGGCCGCTCCTCGACCTCCGCACCGGCCGTCGCGCGGACCCGGCGCTGCTTCAGCTCCGGCAGCTTCGCGCCCGGCACGCCCCGCTTGACGCCGATCAGGGCGTCCATCAGGCGCAGGCCCTCGAAGGCGTCGCGGGCGTAGCGGACCTCGCCCTCGTAGATCTCGTGCAGGTCCTGCTCGACGTACGCCCGGGTGAGGGCGGCGCCGCCGAGGATGACCGGGAAGTTTGCCGCCAGGCCGCGCTGGTTCAGCTCCTCCAGGTTCTCCTTCATGATCACCGTGGACTTGACCAGGAGTCCGGACATGCCGATGACGTCGGCGCGGTGCTCCTCGGCGGCGTCCAGGATCGCGGAGACGGGCTGCTTGATGCCGAGGTTGACGACGTTGTAGCCGTTGTTGGACAGGATGATGTCGACGAGGTTCTTGCCGATGTCGTGGACGTCGCCGCGCACGGTGGCGAGGACGATGGTGCCCTTGCCGGCCTCGTCGCCCTCGACCTTCTCCATGTGGGGTTCGAGGTAGGCGACCGCGGTCTTCATCACCTCGGCGGACTGCAGGACGAACGGCAGCTGCATCTGGCCGGAGCCGAACAGCTCGCCGACGACCTTCATGCCGTCCAGGAGGGTGGCGTTGACGATGTCGAGGGCGGAGCGTTCCTGCAGGGCCTCGTCGAGGTCGGCCTCCAGGCCGTTGCGCTCGCCGTCGATGATGCGGCGCTTGAGGCGCTCCTCCAGCGGCAGCGCGGCCAGCTCCTCGGCCTTGCCGGCCTTCAGGGACTTGGCGGTGGCGCCCTCGAAGAGCTGCATGAGCTTCTGGAGGGGGTCGTAGCCCTCCGCGCGGCGGTCGTGGATGAGGTCGAGGGCCGTTCGGACCTCTTCCTCGCTGAAGCGGGCGATCGGGAGGATCTTCGACGCGTGGACGATCGCCGAGTCCAGGCCCGCCTTGACGCACTCGTCGAGGAAGACGGAGTTGAGCAGGATGCGCGCGGCCGGGTTGAGGCCGAAGGAGATGTTCGACAGGCCCAGGGTGGTCTGGACGTCCGGGTGGCGGCGCTTGAGCTCGCGGATCGCCTCGATGGTGGCGACGCCGTCCCCGCGGGACTCCTCCTGACCGGTACAGATGGTGAAGGTCAGGCAGTCGATGAGGATGTCCGACTCGTGGATGCCCCAGTTGCCGGTCAGGTCGTCGATGAGCCGTTCGGCGATCTCGACCTTCTTCTCGGCGGTGCGGGCCTGGCCCTCCTCGTCGATGGTGAGCGCGATCAGCGCGGCGCCGTGCTCCTGGGCCAGCCGGGTGACTTTCGCGAACCGGGACTCGGGGCCGTCGCCGTCCTCGTAGTTCACGGAGTTGATCACCGCGCGGCCGCCGAGCTTCTCCAGGCCGGCCTGGATGACGTCGACCTCGGTGGAGTCCAGGACGATCGGCAGGGTGGAGGCGGTGGCGAGGCGGCCGGCGAGTTCCTCCATGTCGGCGACGCCGTCGCGGCCGACGTAGTCCACGCAGAGGTCGAGCATGTGGGCGCCCTCGCGGATCTGCTCGCGGGCGATCTCCACGCAGTCGTCCCAGCGGGCCTCCAGCATGGCCTCGCGGAACTTCTTCGAGCCGTTGGCGTTGGTGCGCTCGCCGATGGCCAGGTAGGAGGTGTCCTGGCGGAAGGGCACCGACTGGTAGAGGGAGGCCGCGCCGGGCTCCGGCTGCGGGCTGCGCTCGGAGGGGGTCAGCTCGCGGACGCGCTCGACGACCTGGCGCAGGTGCTCGGGCGTCGTACCGCAGCAGCCGCCGATCAGGGACAGGCCGTAGTCGCGGACGAAGTTCTCCTGCGCGTCGGCCAGGCCCTCGGCGTCGAGCGGGAAGTGGGCGCCGTCCTTGGTGAGGATGGGCAGGCCCGCGTTCGGCATGCACAGCAGTGGGATGCGGGAGTGGCGCGTGAGATAGCGCAGGTGCTCGCTCATCTCGGCCGGGCCGGTGGAGCAGTTCAGGCCGATCATGTCGATGCCGAGCGGCTCCAGCGCGGTGAGCGCGGCGCCGATCTCGGAGCCGAGCAGCATGGTGCCGGTGGTCTCGAACGCCATCGAGACCAGCAGGGGCACCTGGGTGCCGGTCGCCTCCAGGGCGCGGCGGGCGCCCAGGACGGAGGCCTTGGTCTGGAGGAGGTCCTGGGTGGTCTCGACGATCAGGGCGTCGGCGCCGCCCGCGAGCAGGCCCTCGGCGTTGGCCTGGAAGCCGTCACGGATCGTGCCGTACGGGACGTGACCGAGGGTGGGCAGCTTGGTGCCGGGGCCGATGGAGCCCAGGACCCAGCGCTGCCGGCCGTCGCGGCCGGTGTACGCGTCCGCGGTCTCGCGGGCGATACGGGCGCCGGACTCGGAGAGTTCGAAGACGCGGTCGGCGATGTCGTACTCGGCCATGGCCGCGTGGTTGGCGCCGAAGGTGTTGGTCTCGACGCAGTCCACGCCGGCGTCGAAGTACGCCTCGTGGACGGAGCGGACGATGTCCGGGCGGGTGACGTTGAGGATCTCGTTGCAGCCCTCGAGGTTCTCGAAGTCCTCGAGGGTGGGCTCCTGCGCCTGGAGCATGGTGCCCATCGCTCCGTCGGCTACGACCACACGGGTGGCGAGCGCCTCGCGGAGCGCGGACACGCGGGCCCGGCTGTCGGCGGAAGGGGTCGGCGGCACTGAGGCCATGAAGGGGCTCCCTTTGATGCGACGGCTGTCGGCTTTGCGCGTTCCCCGGACCGGCCCGGGCAGGGCTCACCCGAGGAGGGCGCACCCGGCCAGGGTAGCCGGGACGGTGGGCTTATGGTCAGGGCGTCCACGGGACGGACGGGCATGGCGGCCGGACCGGGTGCCGGGGCACGCTCGGGCGACCTGCGGGATCACGCTCGGGCCACCTCCGGGTCGCCTGCGGAAGACGCCTGGCGGAACACGTATTGACCGACCATTAGCGGGAGGTCGGCATGGACCGGTAGTGTTCGACATTGCCGAACGACGGCAGCACTGCCGCGCTGTGAGTGGTCGAGGCGGTCTATGCGGTCGGTGCGGTCGGTGCGGTCGATGGGGACGGAGGCAGGACGGCGATGGCACGGAACATCCAGTCGCTCGAACGGGCGGCCGCGATGCTGCGGCTGCTCGCGGGTGGTGAGCGGCGGCTCGGCCTCTCGGACATCGCCTCGTCGCTGGGCCTGGCCAAGGGCACCGCCCACGGCATTCTGCGCACCCTCCAGCAGGAGGGCTTCGTCGAGCAGGACGACGCCTCCGGGCGCTATCAGCTGGGCGCGGAGCTGCTGCGCCTGGGCACCACCTATCTCGACGTCCACGAGCTGCGGGCGCGCGCGCTGGTGTGGACGGACGACCTGGCCCGCTCCAGCGGGGAGAGCGTTCACCTGGGCGTGCTGCACCAGCAGGGCGTGCTGGTCGTGCACCATGTCTTCCGTCCCGACGACAGCCGTCAGGTCCTGGAGATCGGGGCCATGCAGCCGCTGCACTCCACCGCCCTGGGCAAGGTGCTGTCGGCCTACGACCCCGTCGCGCACAGCGAGGCCCTGGAGGCCGACCGCAAGCCCTTCACGGACCGGACGGTGTGCGAGCCGGAGGCGTTCGAGCAGCTCCTGGACATCACGCGCGCGCGTGGGTACGCCGCCGACGTCGAGGAGACCTGGGAGGGCGTGGCCTCCATCGCCGCCCCCATCCACGACCGGCGCCGCATGCCGGTCGGCGCGGTCGGCATCACCGGCGCGGTCGAGCGCGTCTGCCGTGAGGGGGAGCTGCGCCCCGACCTCATCGCGGCGGTCCGCGACTGCGCCCGCGCGGTCTCGCGCGACCTGGGCGCCGGGCGGTTCTGAGCAGCGCGCCGCAGGGCATCAGCAGGCCGGGACGCCGTCATGGCGTACCCGGCCTTCGTCGTTTCGGCCTGGAGAGAAGGCGCGATCAGTAACGATCAGGTTTTCGATAACAGAACTCTTGACGCACGTGTGACGCCGGAGCAAGACTCCCGTCCATCGGTCGGCATTGTCGAACACCTACCGGCAATACGCGCTAGAGTGTGACAACGCCAAGGGCCGGCATCGCTCTCACCCCTGAGGGCGCGGAACCTCCGGAGGGACCCGGGGTTCGGCTTCCCCTGGACGAAGGACAAAGGAGTCGCGGGTGTCCAGCTCCGACATCTTCATCGGCGAGACCATCGGTACCGCCATACTCATCCTGCTCGGCGGCGGCGTCTGCGCCGCCGTCACGCTGAAGGCCTCCAAGGCCCGCAACGCCGGCTGGCTCGCCATCACCTTCGGGTGGGGCTTCGCAGTGCTCACGGCGGTCTACACCTCGGCGCCGCTGTCCGGCGCCCACCTGAACCCGGCCGTGACCCTCGCGCTCGCGATCAAGGACAACGACTGGAGCAACGTCCCGACGTACTTCGCGGGACAGCTGCTCGGCGCCATGATCGGTGCCACCCTGGTCTGGGTCGCCTACTACGGCCAGTTCCATGCCCACCTCACCGACAAGGAGATCGTCGGTGGCCCGGGCGCGCAGGCCACGGCGGCCAAGGCTGTCGAGGCCCAGGAGAAGGGCGCCGGCCCCGTCCTGGGCGTCTTCTCCACCGGGCCGGAGGTCCGGGTGGTCTGGCAGAACCTCGCCACGGAGATCATCGGCACGATCGTGCTGGTCCTCGCCGTCCTCACGCAGGGCCTCAACGACAAGGGCAACGGTCTCGGCACCCTGGGCGCCCTGGTCACCGCGCTCGTCGTCGTCTCCATCGGTCTGTCGCTCGGTGGCCCGACCGGCTACGCGATCAACCCGGCCCGTGACCTCGGTCCGCGTATCGTGCACGCCCTCCTCCCCCTGCCCAACAAGGGCGGCTCGGACTGGGCCTACGCCTGGATCCCGGTGGTCGGTCCGCTCGCCGGCGGCGCGATCGCTGCGGGCATCTACAACGTCGCATTCGCTTGAGGGCACCGGGCTCGCGCCGTCGAGCCCGACCCGGGAACTTCACAGCACGCGCCGTACGTAAAGCCCCATAACCACTGATTTCTCAGGAGCACACAGTGACCGACGCCCACACCGCCGGCCCCTTCATCGCAGCCATCGACCAGGGCACGACCTCCTCCCGCTGCATCGTCTTCGACCGCGACGGCCGCATCGTCTCCGTCGACCAGAAGGAGCACGAGCAGATCTTCCCGAAGCCGGGCTGGGTCGAGCACAACGCCAACGAGATCTGGACCAACGTCCAGGAGGTCGTCGCCGGCGCCATCGCCAAGGCGGGCATCACCCGCGACGACATCAAGGCCATCGGCATCACCAACCAGCGCGAGACCACACTGCTCTGGGACAAGAACACCGGTGAGCCCGTCCACAACGCCATCGTCTGGCAGGACACCCGCACCGACGCCCTGTGCAAGGAGCTCGGCCGCAACGTCGGCCAGGACCGCTTCCGCCGCGAGACCGGCCTCCCCCTCGCCTCCTACTTCGCGGGCCCCAAGGCCCGCTGGCTGCTCGACAACGTCGAGGGGCTGCGCGAGCGCGCCGAGGCGGGCGACATCCTCTTCGGCACCATGGACACCTGGGTCATCTGGAACCTGACCGGCGGTGTCAACGGCGGCAAGCACTACACCGACGTCACCAACGCCTCCCGCACCCTGCTGATGAACCTGCACACGCTGGAGTGGGACGCGAAGATCGCCGAGTCCATCGGCGTCCCGCTGGCGATGCTGCCGGAGATCCGCTCCTCCGCCGAGGTCTACGGCGAGATCACCGGCGGCAAGCTCGGTGACCTGCTCGGCGGCATCCCGGTCGCCTCCGCGCTCGGCGACCAGCAGGCGGCCCTGTTCGGCCAGACCTGTTTCTCCGAGGGCGAGGCCAAGTCCACGTACGGCACCGGCACGTTCATGCTCATGAACACCGGTGAGAAGATCATCAACTCCTACAGCGGCCTGTTGACCACCGTGGGCTACCGGATCGGCGACGACAAGCCGGTCTACGCCCTGGAGGGCTCGATCGCCGTCACCGGCTCGCTGGTGCAGTGGATGCGCGACCAGATGGGCCTGATCTCCACCGCCGCCGAGATCGAGACCCTGGCGCTGACGGTCGAGGACAACGGCGGCGCCTACTTCGTGCCGGCCTTCTCCGGCCTGTTCGCCCCGTACTGGCGCTCCGACGCCCGCGGTGTGATCGCCGGCCTCACCCGGTACGTCACCAAGGCGCACCTCGCGCGCGCCGTCCTGGAGGCCACGGCCTGGCAGACCCGTGAGATCACCGACGCCATGACGAAGGACTCCGGCGTCGAGCTCTCCGCGCTCAAGGTCGACGGCGGCATGACCTCCAACAACCTGCTGATGCAGACCCTCTCGGACTTCCTGGACGCGCCGGTGGTGCGCCCGATGGTCGCCGAGACGACCTGCCTCGGCGCCGCCTACGCCGCCGGTCTCGCCGTCGGCTTCTGGACCAGCACCGACGACCTGCGCGCCAACTGGCGGCGGGCCGCCGAGTGGACCCCCCGCATGGACGCGGACACCCGCGACCGTGAGTACAAGAGCTGGCTCAAGGCCGTCGAGCGGACCATGGGCTGGCTCGAGGACGAGGAGTAAGAAAGAGCATGACCAGTCAGTCCACCCTGCAGTCCGTGCCTGCCCTGGGGACCCACCCGGCCTCCGGCTCCAACCCGAGCCGCGCCGAGACCCGGGAGCAGCTTTCCAGGGCGTCGTACGACCTTCTCGTGATCGGCGGCGGCATCCTGGGCATCTCCACCGCCTGGCACGCCGCGCAGTCCGGCCTCAGGGTGGCTCTGGTCGACGCCGGCGACTTCGCCGGCGCCACCTCCTCCGCCTCCTCCAAGCTGCTCCACGGCGGTCTGCGCTACCTGCAGACCGGCGCGGTGAAGCTGGTGGCGGAGAACCACTTCGAGCGCCGTGCGGTCTCCCGCCAGGTGGCCCCCCACCTGGCGAACCCGCTCACGTTCTACCTCCCCGTGTACAAGGGCGGGCCGCACGGCGCGGCGAAGCTCGGGGCGGGCGTCTTCGCCTACTCCGCGCTGTCGGCGTTCGGTGACGGCGTCGGGCACCTGCTGTCGCCGGCCAAGGCCGCGCAGGACGTGCCCGAGCTGCGCACCGACAACCTCAAGGCCGTGGCCGTGTACGGCGACGACCAGATGAACGACGCCCGGATGGCGCTGATGACGGTCCGCGCGGCCGTCGAGTCGGGCGCGGTCGTCCTCAACCACGCCGAGGTGACCGGCCTGCGCTTCACCAAGGGCCGGGTGACGGGCGCGGACCTGCGCGACCGCACCTCCGGCGACGAGTTCGGCGTGAACGCCCGTCTCGTCCTGAACGCGACCGGCCCGTGGGTCGACCACCTGCGCAAGATGGAGGACCCGAACGCGGCGCCCTCGATCCGGCTGTCGAAGGGCGCGCACCTGGTCCTGAAGCGGACGTCCCCGTGGCGGGCCGCGCTCGCCACTCCCATCGACAAGTACCGCATCACCTTCGCCCTCCCCTGGGAGGACATGCTGCTGCTCGGCACGACCGACGAGGAGTTCGAGGGCGACCCGGCGGATGTCTCCGTCACCGAGAAGGACACCGCCCAGATACTCGACGAGGCCGCGTTCTCCATCCGCGACCAGCAGTTGAGCCGTGACCTGATCACGTACTCCTTCGCGGGCCTGCGGGTGCTGCCGGGCGGCCCCGGTGACACGGCGAAGGCCAAGCGCGAGACGGTGGTCACGGAGGGCCGCGGCGGTATGCTGTCGGTCGCGGGCGGCAAGTGGACGACGTTCCGGCACATCGGCCGTACGGTGATGAAGAAGCTGGAGGCGCTGCCGGGTCACCCGCTGGGCGACGACTTCGAGCCGATCTCCTCGCTGCCGAAGAAGCTGCCGCTGCCGGGTGTCGCCAACCCACGCGCGGTCGCCCACCGTCTGCTGGTCGACGGCCCGGCGCCGGGCCCGCGCATGGCGGCGGACACCGCCAAGCACCTGGCCACGCACTACGGTTCGCTGGCCTTCGACATCGCCCGCCTCGCCAACGACAACCCGGAGTTGGGCGAGCGCGTCCACCCCGACGCCCCCGAGATCTGGGCCCAGGTCGTCTACGCCCGCGACAACGAGTGGGCCGAGACCCCGGACGACGTACTGCGCCGCCGTACCACCCTCACGATCCGCGGCCTGGCCACGGACGAGGTCCGCGCGAAGGTCCAGGACCTCCTCGACAAGAAGTAGACCCACCGCCGGCCCACCTCCCCTGACCGGGCCGGCACGGGAACGGCCCCTCCGCACCGGGGCCGACACCACGAAAGGGGCGCCTCCCCGCCGAGGGAGCCGCCCCTTTCGCATGCGGTCGTTGTCAGTGGCGGGTGCTTCCATGGGCCCATGGACATCGATCAGCCCGCCCCTGAGGATCTCGCCGCGCTGCGGGCGGCGTTCGCCGTGGACGACGGCGGTGAGTCGGCGCTCGGCTGGGAGGCGGTGCACGCCTTCGAGGCGGAGCACGGGGTGCTGCTGCCGGAGCCGTACCGTACGTTCGTGGCGGAGATATCCGACGGGTCGTTGCAGGGTCCGCCGGAGTACGGGCTCGTGGGACTGGCCGAGTTGCCCGGCGACTGGGGCGATGACGGCGAGGGCCGGGACCTGGGCAAGCCGTTCCCGCTCACCGGAGGATGGCTCTGGGAAGAGGACGACGGGCCGTACGAGGATCCCGAGGCCGTCATAGAGCAGGTACTCAACCACGGGTCGATCGTGCTGGGGACGGACGGGTGCGCCATGAACTGGCACCTCGTCGTCACCGGCCCCCAGCGAGGGCAGATCTGGCATGTGACCGACGTGGGCGCCATGCCGTTCGGGGCGGAGTTCGGGTTCACGAGCTCCGCGCCCGGCTTCGCCGGCTGGGTCGCTCACTGGGCGGCCGGGAAGGAGTGGTTCGACAAGGCGTGACGCGGGTTGCCACCGGGGGGAGCGTCACGAACGCGACCGCCCCATAATGACGCCTGGACATCCGATGTCTGGGCGCTGTACGACAAGGGAGGCCGGTCATGGCAGTCACCGATGAGGCGATCGAGAAGATCAAGGGCATGATCGTCTCCGGCGCGCTGCGCCCCGGCGACCGACTGCCCAAGGAGAGCGAGCTCGCGGCGGATCTCGGGCTGTCGCGCAACTCCCTGCGGGAGGCCGTGCGGGCGCTGTCGCTGATCCGGATCCTGGACGTGCGGCAGGGGGACGGCACGTATGTCACCAGTCTCGACCCGCAGTTGCTGCTGGAGGCGCTGAGCTTCGTCGTGGACTTCCACCGCGACGACACGGTCCTGGAGTTCCTGGCCGTGCGCCGCATCCTGGAGCCCGCGGCGACGGCGATGGCGGCCTCCCGCATCAGCGAGCAGCAACTGGACGCGCTCACCACCCAGCTGGACAAGCTCGGATCCACTCCGTCGGTGGAGGAACTCGTCGCCTGCGACCTGGAGTTCCACCGCGGCATCGTGCAGAGCGCGGGCAACTCGGTGCTGTGCTCGCTGCTCGACGGGCTGTCCGGGCCGACCACCCGGGCCCGGATCTGGCGCGGGCTGACCCAGGAGGACGCGGTCACCGGCACCCTGCGCGAGCACCGCGCGATCCTGGCGGCCCTGCGCGACCGGGACGCGGAGGCGGCCCGCTCGTGGGCGACCGTGCACATCGCGAGCGTGGAGCAGTGGCTGCGCTCGACGCTGTGAGCGCTTTCCCGGGGGTGTTCGGGAGTCCCGATCGGGGCAGTGATCCGAGCACCGTCCCGCACAAGGGGGCTGCGGGCGCCCCCGCCGCACGCCGTAAGGTTGGGTGGTCAAGCGAGGGCACGTCGGAAGGAGGCACTGGGTGATCGAGCTCGAGGGGGTTCCCGAGCTGATCGACCCGGTCATGGTGGCCGCGTTCGAGGGCTGGAACGATGCCGGCGACGCCGCCTCCACCGCGGTCGCGCATCTGGAGAAGGAGTGGAAGGGCGAGGTGTTCGCGGCGCTGGACGCCGAGGACTACTACGACTTCCAGGTGAACCGCCCCACGGTGTTCATGGACGCCGGCGTGCGCAAGATCACGTGGCCCACGACAAGGCTGTCGGTGGTGCGGGTCGGCGGCGAGAAACCGCGCGACCTGGTGCTGGTACGCGGGATCGAACCGTCCATGCGCTGGCGCTCGTTCTGCAACGAGCTCCTCGGCTTCGCGCACGAACTCGGTGTGGAGCTGGTGGTGATCCTGGGCGCCCTGCTCGGCGACACCCCGCACACCCGACCGGTTCCGATCAGTGGAACTACGTCCGACGCGGACCTGGCGCAGCGGATGGACCTGGAGGAGACCAAGTACGAGGGCCCCACGGGCATCGTCGGCGTCCTGCAGGAGGCGTGCACGCACGCGGGTGTGCCCGCGGTGTCGCTGTGGGCCGCCGTTCCCCACTACGTGTCGCAGCCGCCGAACCCGAAGGCGACGATGGCCCTCCTCAACCGCCTGGAGGACCTGATCGACGTGCGCATCCCACTGGGCGAGCTGCCCGAGGACGCGCGCGCCTGGCAGGTGGGCGTGGACCAGCTGGCCGCCGAGGACAGCGAGGTCGCCGAGTACGTGCAGACGCTTGAGGAGGCCCGGGACACCGCGGAGCTGCCGGAGGCATCGGGCGAGGCGATCGCCCGCGAGTTCGAGCGGTACCTGCGGCGCCGTGACGGCGGCGGCGGCCCCGGCGGGCACGCCACGGCGGACGGCGGCGAGGCCCCGCCGTTCCGGCGGGACAATCCCGGGGAGCGCACCCGGCCCCCGAAGCCGCCGAAGCCGAGCGCGGACACGGACGACGAGGATTCGTCGGAGGAGTAGCGCGAGGCAGGACTCAGCGCGACGACAAGGGGCGCCGCACCCGAGGGTGCGGCGCCCCTTGTCGTCGTCGTACGGCTCTCAGACCCGGCGTACGGCCACCGCGTCGTACTCGGTGTCCGGCTGCGGCTGCTCGACGTCGAAGCGCGCGTTGGGCAGGTAGATGCGCTCGCCCCAGGCCGCGGCCGTCGTCGGGATGCGGAAGCGCGGGTCCGTGATACGGGTGATCGCGGTGCCACGGGTGCCGTCGGCGTTCAGCCGGAACACGTCGATCGCGTTCTGCGCCTGTTGAACCGCATAGAGGGTGCGGCCGAGCAGCAGCAGTCCGTCGCCGTTCGGGAGCCGGGCCGTGCCGAGGTCGACGGCGCGGGCGGCGCCGGTGCGCGGGTCGACACGCATCAGACCGCCGCCGTCGGCGACCGTGTTGACCACGAGCAATGCGCTTCCGTCGGGCGTGCGCTCGATGCCGTTGGCGGTGAAGCCGTCGCCCTGCACCCAGTCGCCGCTCAGCGGCACGGTCTCCACGCCACAGGGCGTCCCGCGGCGGCCGAGCACCAGCTTGTAGAGCTTTGCCTGGTAGGTGTCGGTGAACCAGGCGGCTCCGGGGGTGAGGACGACGTCGTTCACGAAGGTGCCGCCGACGGCGTAGACCTGCTCGATCTCTCCCGTGCGGGCGTCGGCCGTGCGCAGTTCGCCGCTGTCCCCGCCGCTGAGGAAGAGCCTGCCGTACGGGTCGGCCTTCAGGCCGACGGTGGGGTGCCCGGCGCCGAGGCCCGTGCTGAGGACGGTGCCGCGGCCGGTGGCGAGGTCCGCCCGGTAGAGGTCGCCGTGTGCGAGAGAGCCGAAGTAGGCGTACGGCCGGGAGCCGATCGCGATGCCCTCGGGCTGCCAGCCGTTCGGCAGCGGGAAGGCGGCCGGCCACGCGGTTCGCTCGGTCGCGTGGGCGGTGCCGCCGAGCAGGGCCGCCGTGGAGAGCGCGGCGGTCGTGGTGAGGAGTCCGCGTCGTGTGAAGGGTCGTGCGAAGGAACGGTGCGCGGGTGCCACTGTGCGTCCTTCCGCGAGGAGTCGGCCCGGGGCCGACCACAGGGTCAACAGGCGCCCCACCCCATCACAGGACCGCCCGCCCTGACAGGTGTGCTTCCGGGCGGATCGCACCCATGGCCAGGGGCGGCTCCCTCCGGGAGGAAACCGCCCCTGCGCAGGGGTGTTTACAGGGCCACGCCCAGCAGGGCGTCCACGGTCCGGGAGACGACGCCGGGGGCGCCGATGTCGGTGCCGCCCTGTGCGTCCTGGAGGGCGACCCAGCGGTCCACGGCGGCGAGGGCCGTCGGGGCGTCGAGGTCGTCGGCGAGCGCCTCGCGGATCTCCTCGACGAGGGCGTCGGCGGACGGCCCGTCGGGCCGGGAGACCGCCGCGCGCCACCGTCCGAGCCGGGCCACCGCGTCCTGGAGCACCTGGTCGGTCCACTCCCAGTCGGACCGGTAGTGGTGGGCGAGCAGCGCGAGCCGGATGGCGGCGGGGTCGACGCCGTCGCGCCGCAGCTGGGACACGAAGACGAGGTTGCCCTTGGACTTGGACATCTTCTCGCCGTCGAGGGCGACCATGCCGGCGTGGACGTACGCCTTGGCCATGGGGAACTCGCCGGTCAGTGCCTGGGCGTGGGAGGCGCCCATCTCGTGGTGCGGGAAGGCGAGGTCGGAGCCGCCGCCCTGGATGTCGAAGCCCATGCCGAGGTGGTCGAGGGCGATGGCGACGCACTCGATGTGCCAGCCGGGCCGGCCGCGGCCGAGCGAGCCGCCGTCCCAGCTGGGCTCGCCCTCGCGGGCGGCCATCCACAGCATCGGGTCGAGCGGGTTCTTCTTGCCGGGGCGGTCGGGGTCGCCGCCGCGCTCGGCGGACAGCAGCCGCATGGCGGCGGCGTCCAGGCCGGAGACCTTGCCGAAGTGCGGGTCGGACTCGACGGAGAAGTAGACGTCGCCTTCGAGGTCGTAGGCGGCGCCGGCGTCACGCAGTCGTTCGACGAGCGGGACGATGCCGGGTATGGCCTCGACCGCGCCTATGTAGTGCTGCGGCGGGAGCATCCGCAGGGCGATCATGTCCTCGCGGAAGAGGGCCGTCTCCTTCTCGGCGAGGGCGACCCAGTCGACGCCGTCGCGCTGTGCCCGCTCCAGCAGCGGATCGTCGACGTCGGTGACGTTCTGGACGTAGTGGACCTGCCGCTTGGTGTCGAGCCACACGCGCTGCACGAGGTCGAACGCGTTGTACGTCGCCGCGTGTCCGATGTGGGTGGCGTCGTACGGGGTGATGCCGCAGACGTAGAGTCGGGCGACGGGACCGGGGTCGAGGGTGACCGAACCGCCGGTCGCGGTGTCGTGGATCCTCAGGTCGCGGCCCTGACCAGGCAGGGCGGGGACCTCGGAAGCGGGCCAGGCATGCATGTCATGAGCCTAACCGGACGGAACTTCCCGCTACGAACCGGAGCGGTCCGTATGGCCGGGAAGGCGCTCTTGTGGGATGCGGCCGGATGTGCAGGGCGGTGTTTTCCGGCCGCCGGTCAGACCGGCGGCCAGGGAATCGCCGGCCACTCCCCCGTGGGCTCCGGGTGCGTGCCGGACTCCAGCAGGGCGTCGACACGCGCGCGCGTGGCGTCGAGTTCCGCGGCCGTGATGAGGGGGGTCAGGCGGGTCGCCAGAGGCCCACTCCCCTCCAGTGCCGTCTTCAGGCCCTTGAGGGCCTGCACCGCCTCGCCCGTCAGGGGCTCCCCCGCCCAGCCCCACAACAGCGTCCGCAGCTTGTTCTCGGCGTTGAAGGTGACGCCGTGGTCGATGCCGTAGAGGTGGCCGTCGGGGGTGGGGAGCAGGTGGCCGCCCTTGCGGTCGGCGTTGTTGATCACGGCGTCGAGGACGGCCAGGCGCCGCAGCCGTTCGTCGTCGGCGTGGACGAGCAGGGCGGTTCTGCCCTCGCCGACCTCCGCCAAGCCGATCGCCTTCCAGCCGGGCTCCGGCTCCTCCCCGTCCACCAGGGCCAGCAGCTCGGCCTCGGCGGTCGCCTCGATCCACAGCTGGCACATGCCCTCGCCGTACGGCCCGTCGCGCAGCACGGTCGGCGGGACCAGCCCCCAGCCGGTCGCCGCGGAGACCTCGTACGCGGCGACCTCCCGCTGGGCGAGGGTCCCGTCGGGGAAGTCCCACAGCGGCCGTTCGCCGGCGACCGGCTTGTAGACGCAGGCCGCCTCCCGGCCCTCGTGGCTCACCGTGCAGTACAGGGCCGCGTTGGAGGCGTCGCGGATGCGTCCGCGCACGGTCAGCTCACCCCGCGCGAGCAACTCGGCGGGCGTCTCGTCGGCCGTCACGCTCCGCGGCGGTATCCGTTCTGGCGCGGACATACGTGTCCTTCCGGGTCGAGCGGCAGACTGCACAGCGGGCACGGCGGACGGCCGGCGTTGACGACGTCGAGGGCGCGCTTGGCGAACGCCCGGGCCTGGGCTCCGGTGAGCCGGACCCGCAGCATCGGGGGTCCGTTCTCCTCGTCCTGCAGGAGCCGCTCCTCGGCCTCGGCGAGGTCCTCCTCGGAGTCGGCGTCGAGTTCGACGAGGGCCTGGGCCTCGACGATCATGCGCTGCTCCTCGCCGTCCCAGGCGAGAGCCATGGTGCCGACCCGGAACTCCTCCTCGACGGGGGTGTCGAGGGGCTCCGTGTCGGCGACTTCGGTGGGTGCCACGGCGGGCACGGCGGCGCTGCCGCCACTACGGCGTACGACCTCGTCCAGCAGTTCGTCCATGCGCTCGGCGAGCGCGGCGACCTGGGTCTTCTCCAGGGCCACGCTGGTCACCCGGGGGCCGGCGACGGCCTGGAGGAAGAAGGTACGGCGCCCGGGCAGTCCGACCGTGCCGGCCACGAAGCGGTCCGGCGGGTCGTAGAGGAACACCTGACGGGACACGTCCTGTCTCCATGGGAATCGTGGGTCGACATCGACTTCGGGACCGACTGGCCGCGGGCCGCGTTCGGGTGCGGCGCTGTTGCGATCGCTTCACCCTACTGCGGCCGACGATCACGGTGCGCCCGCACCACCCCCTACTGGTGCGTCTTCGGACGGGGGCTCCTCTCGCGGCACCAGGGAGGCGAAGTCGCCCGTGTCCCCGAGCCGCAGGAGAAAGGGCCGCAGTCGGGTGTAACGGATCGCGGTGATGGAACACGGTTCAACGGAAATCCGCTGGAAGAGGTCGAGATGAAGTCCGAGTGCGTCCGCCACGAGCGACTTGATGATGTCGCCGTGCGAACACATCAGGTACACGGCGTCGGGGCCGTGATCGTGCTCCACGCGCGCGTTCCACTCGCGTACCGCCTCGGCGGCGCGGGTCTGCATGGCCCGCATCGACTCGCCGCCGGGGAAGGCGGCCGCGGACGGGTGCGCCTGGACGACCTGCATGAGGGGCTCGTCGTTGAGCTCGGCGAGCTTGCGTCCGGACCAGTCGCCGTACTGGCACTCCCCGATACGGTCGTCGGTGTGCACCCGCAGCCCGGGCCGGGCGTCGAGGAGCGGCTGCATGGTTTCCTGGCAGCGCTGCAGGGGGCTGGTGACGACCTCGGCGAGCGGCAGCTCGGCGAGCCGCCCGGGCAGGGCGGCGGCCTGCGCCGTCCCCCGCTCGTCGAGGGCGATGCCGGGCGTCCAGCCGGCGAGCACGCCCGAGGTGTTGGCGGTGGAACGTCCGTGCCGGACGAGGATCAGCGTGGGCATGCGGCCCAGCGTAGGCGTAGGACCGGGAACAGCGGCGGGCGGGCGAAGGGAGAAGGGGTTCTGTGATCGTCGACTGCGCCATCTATCGCGACGGGCACCGCGCGGAGGGTCCCGAGGACTTCTCGGACGCGCTGGCGGAGGCACGGGCCGCGGGCGGGTTCGTGTGGATCGGGCTGCACGAGCCCGGCGAGGAGGAGTTCGACCACGTCACCCAGGAGTTCCAACTGCATCCGCTGGCGGTCGAGGACGCCCTGAAGGCCCATCAGCGGCCCAAGCTGGAGGTGTACGACGACTCGCTGTTCCTGGTGCTGAAGCCGGTCGTGTACGAGCAGGAGAGCGACGCCGTCACCACCGGCGAGGTCATGGTCTTCCTCGGCGAGGGCTTCGTGGTGACCGTCCGGCACGGCGAGGGGACGCCGCTGGCGGCCGTACGGCGTCGGCTGGAGCAGGAGCCCGAGCTGCTGGCGAAGGGTCCGACGTCGGTGCTGTACGCGCTCAGCGACGCGGCCGTCGACCACTACCTGGAGGTGGCGGGCGAACTGCAGACCGACCTGGAGGAGCTGGAGACCGAGGTGTTCTCCCCGGACAGCGGTGGCTCACGGAACACCGCGTCGCGGATCTACACCTTCAAACGGCAGGTCCTGGAGTTCCGCCGGGCGACGGGCCCCCTGGCACTGCCCATGTCCCGGCTCGCGGGCACCGGCTCGTTCGGCGGGCCGGTGCCGTTCGTCGACGACAAGGCGCGGCCCTTCTTCGGGGACGTGAGCGACCATCTCACGCGCGTGAACGAGTCGGTGGAGGGCCTGGACCGGCTGGTGTCCGACATCCTGTCGGCGCATCTGGCGCAGATGAGCGTCCGCCAGAACGACGACATGCGGAAGATCTCCTCGTGGGCGGCCATGGCGGCGATCCCCACGATGATCGCGGGGATCTACGGCATGAACTTCGAGCACATGCCTGAGCTGCGCTGGGTGTGGTCGTACCCCGCGGTGATCGCGCTGATGGCCGCTCTGGAGGTGCTGCTGTACCGGATGTTCAAGCAGCGGGGCTGGCTCTGAGGGTTTTGAGTCAGGCGAACTCGGGAGCGGTGGTGGCGGGGCCGCCCAGGGCGTCACAGCGCTCCGGCATCCTCAGCGCGACCATGCGCCGCCAGCCCGCGAACCGCTCCCAGGCGTACATGGAGTGGATGCCGGCCGCGAGGAGTGCCGACTTGGCCTTCGGCCAGCCGAGGATGCGGCCCATGTGGTCCATGACGGCGAGGCTGACGTCCCGGTAGACGCGGATCTCGGCGAGCGCGCACTCGCGCAGGGTCCTCTGGATGAACCGGCCGTGTCCCGCGGCCGCGAAGCGCAGCAGTTCCTCGTGGGTGTAGGCGAGGTGGTTGTCCTCGTCGTTGGAGATCATCTTGACGGCCTTGCCGACGACCGGGTGGTCCCCGAAGTACTTCCGCAGCATCGTCATCTGCTCGGCGGCGCGCTGTTCGGTGACCCGGCTGTGGGACAGGTAGATGATGAGGTCCTGCACGGAGAGCGGGCGTTCGGCCTTGAGCTTCTCGTGGGCGAGCCCGATGCCGTGCTTCTCCAGGAGCATCGTGTAGTCGGTCTCGTGCGGCACGAGCACGGGCTGCAGGCCGCGCTTCTTGAGCAGGGCGTTGAAGATCCGCCCGTGCTTGTCCTCGTCGGCGCCGTGGCGGGTGATCTTGGGAGCGAGGGCGCGTTCGCTCTCGGGGACGAGCGCGGCGATCCGGGCGTTCTCCCATCCGCCCTGACTCTCCCCGCTGGCGGCGATGGAGCAGAAGAGCCGGAAGGACTCGTCGTCGTCGAGGATCTCCTGGAACAGACTCTTGGCCGAAAGCATCGTGGGCACCTCTCCGCAGGATTCCGCAGGATTCCGCAGAGAACGAGTCAAATGCCGCGCGAGGGGCACTGCAACAGCTGTGTCGGACAACTCCGCCAAAAGGAGGACCACCGGGGTCACGACGGAGGCGTAACCGCGCGCGCCGCGGCGCGTTGTTCCTCGTGACGGCCGTGGCGGGGAAGACCCCCGAGCCCCCACCACGGCCGCTGAGACCTGTTACGCCAACCCGGCCCGCTCCAGGGCCTCCGCGCCGGCGCGCAGGGAGGCGAGCCGCTCCTCCAGCGTGAAGCCGGCGGGGGCGAGGCTGAGGGTGGTGACGCCGGCCGCCGCGTAGGCCTTCATCCGGTCGGCGATGCGCTCCACGGAACCGAGCAGCGTGGTGCTGTCGATGAGGTCCTGCGGAATGGCGGCCGCGGCGCCCTGCTTGTCGCCGGAGAGGTACTTCTCCTGGATCTCGGCGGCCTCCCGCTCGTACCCCATGCGCTGGGCGAGCTTGTTGTAGAAGTTCTGCTTGCTGCTGCCCATGCCGCCGACGTACAGGGCGGTGTAGGGGCGGAAGGTGTCGGCGAGCCGGGCGATGTCCTTGTCGTCGCCGACGGCGAGCGGCAGGGTCGGGCAGATGTCGAACCCGTCGAGGGTCTTGCCGGCCTTCTCACGGCCCGCCCTCAGGTGCTTGATCGTGGTGTCCTCGAGGTGGTCGGCCGAGGGGAAGATGAGCAGGGCGCCGTCGGCGATCTCGCCGGTCTGCTCCAGGTTCTTCGGCCCGATGGCGGCGATGTACAGCGGGATGTGCTCGCGCTGCGGGTGCACGGTCAGCTTGATGGGCTTGCCGGGGCCGCCGGGCAGCGGCAGCGTCCAGTGCTCGCCCTCGTACGACAGGCGCTCCCGCGTCATCGCCTTGCGCACGATCTCGACGTACTCGCGCGTGCGGGACAGCGGCTTGTCGAACTTGACGCCGTACCAGCCCTCGGAGACCTGGGGTCCGGAGACGCCGAGGCCGAGGCGGAAGCGGCCGCCGGAGAGCGAGTCGAGGGTCGCGGCGGTCATCGCGGTCATCGCGGGCTGCCGGGCCGGGATCTGGAAGATGGCGGAGCCGACGTCGATCCGCTCGGTCTGCGCGGCGACCCAGCTGAGTACGGTGGCCGCGTCCGACCCGTAGGCCTCGGCGGCCCAGCACACGGCGTACCCGAGCCGGTCCGCCTCCTGGGCCACGGCGAGGTTGTCCGCGTCCATTCCGGCGCCCCAGTAGCCGAGGTTGATCCCGAGCTGCATGGCCCATTCCCCTTTTACTGATCAGTAATGTCCCTGTCGCGGAGACCTTAGCGCGGGGGTGGGCGGCAAGGACGGGGATGTGGTGAGGGTCGCGTACCGGGGTGGGGGCGGTGAGGGCCGCGGGGTGGCCGACGGAGGGGTCGACGCGGGCCGATGCTTCGGTCGGAGGGCGTCGGCGTCCGGTCGCGGGGGCCTGGAAATCGGTCATCCACAGGCAGCCCACGTCCTGGTCCTGGCCAGTAGTGTCGGCTGACATGGAGCAGAGGCATCTCGGTCGTACCGGCCTGCGTGTGTCCCGCATCGGGCTCGGCACCCTGATGTGGGGCCGTGACACCGACGAGCACGACGCGGCGGACCTCTTGAAGACGTTCTGGGAAGCGGGCGGGACCCTGGTCGACACGGCGGACGCGTACGGCGACGGAGAGGCCGAGTATCTGCTCGGACGCCTCATAGAAGGCCTCGTGCCCCGGCGCGACCTCGTCATCTCCACGAAGGCGGGCAGCGTGCCCGATCCCGACCGGCGCTTCGACGGCTCCCGCGGCCATCTGCTCGCCGCGCTCGACGCCTCGCTGGCCCGCCTCGGCACGGACTACGTCGACCTGTGGCAGTTGCACGTCTACGACCCCGAGACCCCGCTGGAGGAGAGCCTTCAGGCCCTCGACCTGGCGGTCTCCAGCGGCCGCGCGCGCTACGTCGGCGTCTCCAACTTCTCCGGCTGGCAGCTCGCCAAGGCGGCGACCTGGCAGTTGGCGGCGCCGGGTGCCCGGACACGGCTGGCGGGGACGCAGTTGGAGTACTCGCTGCTGCAGCGCGGGGTGGAGCGCGAGGTGCTGCCCGCCGCGCTGGACCTGGGCATCGGGCTGCTGCCCTCCTCGCCGCTCGGCCGCGGGGTGCTCACCGGCAAGTACCGCGACGCCACACCGTCCGACTCCCGCGGTGCGTCCGAGCACTTCGCCCCGTTCGTCGCGCCGTACCTCGACGACGCCGCGAGCCGGATCGTGGACGCGGTGACGACCGCCGCCGACGGGCTCGCGGTGACGCCGCTGCAGGTGGCGCTCGCCTGGGTCCGCGACCGGCCCGGGGTGGCCGCGCCCATCGTCGGGGCGCGCAACGCGCAGCAGCTCACGGCGGCGTTGTCAGTGGAGAGCCTTAGTCTTCCTGACGAGATCTGCCGGGCGCTCGACGACGTGTCGGCGCCCGTGCACCGCTATCCCGATCACGACTGGAGCACGCTGTGAGCACGGAGCCGGAGACCACGGAGAACACCGAACCGGGGCCCCCGGAGGCGGAGAACTCCGCCCAGACCGACACGGGGGTGGCGGCCGGCCAGGATCCGGGGGCGGAAGGCACGGCGGGAGCGGAAGGCACGGCTGATGCCGGGGACGTGGTGAAGGGCGCCGAGGGGGAAGCGGGGCGGAACGCCGGGGGCTCAGCCGAGGCCGGTGACTCGGCCAGGGCTGGTGATTCGGTCGGGAGCGACGACGAGAGCGTAGGCGCAGGGGCCGAAGGCGAGGCCGGCGGCGGTGACATGGCGACCGGGGGGCAGGCTTCAGAGACCGAGACCGAGACCGAGGCTGCTGACGGCGATGGCCGGGCGCCCAGCGCACAGGCGTCGGAGGCCCAAGCCACCGACAGCGGCGCCGAGACGGCCGAGGCAGGCGGCGGCCAGGACGAGACGGCCGAGGCAGGCGGCGGCCAGGACGAGACGGCCGGGGCCCACGCGTCGCAGGCCGAAGGCGGTGACGGTGACGCGGGTGGGGCTCAGCAGTCTGAAGCCGAGGCTGAGCTTGCGGCGCAGCGGGTGGAGCGGGAGCGGATCGAGCGGCGGAAGGCGGAGAGGAAGGGGCCCGTCGCCAGCGGCGGCAAGCTGAGCGGCAAGGCCGCCGATCTGCTCGCGGCGATCAGGGCCGTGGAGAGCGGCGAGAAGCCCGCGGCCACCGTCTTCGCCGAGCCGGAGGCCTCCCCGCGCCGCCCCGCCGCCGAGCCCGTACGGCGCCCGCAGCCCCTGCCCGTCCCGGCCGCCGACGTGCCCGCGGGTCCCGCCCCGGAGACGGTCGCGGCCGTCCGTGGCGTACTGGTCGGCGGTGGTGCGCCCGAGGCGCTGGCCCCGCAGGTCGCCGCGGTGCTCGGCGAGGGCGCGGAGGACGTGCTGCGGGCGGACCCCTGGCAGTTGCTGCGGGTCGGCGGGGTACGGCCCGAGCAGGCCGACGGGTTCGCGCGGGCCCTGCTCGGCGCGGAGTGCGGCCCGGACGACGAACGGCGCGGCCGCGCGGTCACGGTCTGGCTCCTGGAGCAGGCGGCGTTCGCCGGGCACACCGCCCTGGAGATGCCGACGCTCACCGCGGCACTGGCCCAGCGGGGTGTTCCCGATCCCGACGCGGCCGTACAGAGCACCATCGCCGAAGGCGAGGCGCTGGTCTTCCAGGACGCCCTGGAGGAGCCGGGAGCACCGGCACCCGCCCCGCCCCCGCAGCAGGAAAGCGCCGAGGAGTACGAGGAGGAGAGTGCCCGTCCGGTGCGTGTCCTCGTCGGTCTCGAGCGGTACGCACTCGCCGAGGAGAGCCTCGCCGACGGTCTGGCCCGCGTGGTCAACTCCCTGGCCAAGGACGCCTCGACACCGTGGGAGTCGGTCGTCGCGTCGGCCTCGGGCAGCGCGGGCGAGTTGATCCGTGCCGTCGCCGGTCACGGCCTCGTGCTGCACACCGGCGCGGAGGCGTCCCGCGCGGAGCCGGCGGCTCTGCTCACCGCGGCCCGGGCCCTGGGCCTGCGGGCCGTCGCGGCCACCCACACGCCCGACGGCCGACGCCGCTTCACGGACCTGCTCGCGAGGGCCGAGGGCGGAAGCCGGGGCGCGGAAACGGGCGACAGGCCCAGCGGGGTGGAAGGCCGCACGGCCGACGCCGCCAAGGCGGGCCCGGGCTCGCCGGCCGGCATGGGCCCGGGCGCGACGGAAAGCCCCGCGCCCGGCTCCGAGGACGACAGCCGGGGCGCCGGACCGAGCGCTCCGAGCCACGCCTCCTCCCCCGCCGTCGTCACCGTCTCCGGCCTCCTCTCCGGCGCCGAAGGTCCCGGTCGGGACGCCGACGGGGCGCTGGACCTGGACCTCCTGGTCGTGCTGGACGCGCCGCAGCTGGACGTGGAGAGCGCGGCGATGGTCGTGGAGTCGCTGCCCGACGGGGCACGGCTGGTGCTGAGCGGCGACCCGGCGGTGCTGTGGTCGGCCGGTCCGGGGCGGGTCTTCGCCGACCTGCTGGCCGCGCGGGTGTGCCCGCAGGTCGCCTCGCGCACCCCGGACCCGGGCCCGCTGGGCGAGCTCGTCTCGGGTGTGGGCGTCGGCGAGCTCAACCAGGTCGACGCCCCGGGCAAGGAGATCGTGATCGTGCCGGTGCGGGACCCGGGCGAAGCCGTGCACCGCACCGTGCAGCTCGTCGCGGACTCGGTGCCACGCGCCCTCGGTGTCCCGCCCGAGCAGACGGTGGTGATCACCCCGGGCCACGGCGGCGCGGCCGGGACGCGCGCGCTGAACACCGCCCTCAAGGAACGGCTCAACCCCGGTCCCGGCCGCTTCGGCGGGTTCGACCCCGGCGACCGGATCTCCTACTCCCCCGCGCCGGGACGTACGCTCCCGGGCCACGTGGTGAAGGCCGACGCCGAGGGGCTGCACCTGTCGTGCGCGGGCGCGGCCGTCGTCGTACCGAAGGAGCGGGTGGAGCAGTCCCTCCGGCACGGGTGGGCGCTGACCGCGCACCAGGCAGTGGGCAACCGGTGGCCCGCGGCAGTCGTGGTGCTCCCCGGCGACGCGGCGCAGACGCTCAGCCGCCCGTGGGTGTACACGGCGTTCGGCCGGGCGGAGCGCCATCTGTCGGTCGTCCACGGCGTGGAACAGGCCCTTCCGAGGGCTGTCGCCGAGGTCCCGGCCAAGCCCCGCACGACTCGCCTGCCCGTACTGCTCAGGACACAGGTGCCGGCGGCGGGCTGAGCCGCAGGCCGACGTCAACCGCGACGACGACGACGGCGGCGGTACGGGGAGCCGGGCTCCCCGTACCGCCGCCGTCGTCGTCGTTGCGTTTTCCCCGCTGCGGCTGGCGTTAGCGGTCCGCGTCCAGGGGTTCCAGATCCTCGTCCTCGTCCAGTTCGGCGTCCAGGTCCGCTTCCACTTCGTCCTCGATGTCGTCGGGGTCGTCGTCCCCCTCGTCGTCGAGGTCGTCGTCGAAGACCGCGCTGACGTCGAAGCGGCAGACCACCTGCTGTGGGTCGACCTGGTCGAACGGCGCCTCCAGCCACTCGCCGGGGTCGGCCGTCTCGTCCGCGGCCGTCACCCAGAGCGTGGAGTCGCCCTCCTCCAGACCGAACTCCTTGTGCCGGGAGGCGATTTCGTCCGGTTCGAACTCGCCGAAGAGGAGGCCAAGCGCGCCGTGCACCGTGCCGGCGATCCCCGCGCCCCTGCCCTCGTCGTCCGCCGCCTCGATCCGTTGGGCCTGCGCCAGCAGCCGCTGCGGCTCCACCACGGAGTAGTCGCGGCGGATCAGCACGCTCAGCGCGTTCGGTTCCTCGGGACCCGTGTACGGCGGCAGCGAGTCCTCCGCACCGGGGATCTCGAAGGGGGTGACCTCGTCGTAGCGGTCGTAGAGCAGTTCGTCGTACACCTCTGCGGCCGCGGCCAGCTGGTTGAACGCCTCGTAGACGGCCGGGTCGTCCTCCCCCGACCTGCGTTCGACCGCGGCCAGGTGGCGGTCGAGCGCGGTCTTGACCGCCTCGGCGGCGGCTCGTACCTCGGCAGCGGTGGGCTGCGCAGCATCAGACATAGTGCAGACGCTATCCGTACCGGGCCCCAGCCCGCACAATAGATGCGATGCCGGAATACGAATTTGTCGACGTGTACGTGCCGCGCGGGGTCTCCCGCAAGGAAACGGCACGCCTGCTGACGGACCACGCAGAGTACGGAAACTGGGAGTTGTACCGCCTGAGCCTGATGCGCGACGGCAGCCGCAGGGTGCGGTTGCGCCGGAGGATCATCCGTCAGGCGCGCGCCACGTGGTGAGGTGAGAGGGACCGAGACGGAGCGGGCCCCATGTCGTCGGGGCCCGCTCCGTTGTGCGCGTGCGCACGTAAGCCGTTACGCCGAGGCCCGGGCCCTGCGGTAGAGGACCGCACCCGCGAGCAGCGCTCCGGCGCCCGCCGGCAGGGTGAGGCCGAGCGGCAGCTCGCTGCCGGTCGCCGCGAGCTGCGCGGCGCCCGCCGGTCCGTCGACGGACTGGGTGCCCGGCTGGTTGCCGTGCGAGCCGCCCGGGCGCTCACCGCCCGGGGTGGACGGCGTACCCGGCTTGCCGGGCTGCTCGGGGTTGCCCGGCTG
The DNA here is from genome assembly GCF_043198595.1 of Streptomyces sp. NPDC048751. Lineage (NCBI taxonomy): Bacteria > Bacillati > Actinomycetota > Actinomycetes > Kitasatosporales > Streptomycetaceae > Streptomyces > Streptomyces sp. NPDC048751. The sequence goes on along the minus strand of NZ_JBICUX010000008.1, from coordinate 154,277 downwards.
GCCCGGGTTGCCCGGCTGGCCCGGGTTGCCCGGGTTGCCCGGCTGCCCCGGATTGCCCGGGTGGCCCGGCTGACCAGGGTTGCCCGGGTTGCCCGGCTGCCCCGGATTGCCCGGGTGGCCCGGCTGACCAGGGTTGCCCGGCTGGCCCGGATTTCCGGGCGGGGTGGTCCCGTGACCGCCGTTCGGCGGGGTCGTGTGCCCGCCGCCGTTGGCGCAGTCGTCGCCCACGGCCGTGTTGCCGAGTCCGATGACGCTGACGCTGTTGCCGCAGGCGTTCACCGGCACGTCGACGGGCGCCTCGACGTGGTTGCCCGAACCGACGCCGGGCGAGCCCCCGGTGTGCCCGCCCGCGTGCGAGCCCCCGGAGCCGCCGTGACCGCCGTACCCGCCCGAGTCGCCGTACCCGCCCGACCCGCGACCGGTGTTGGCGCAGGTGTTGTCCGCCGCGGCGTTGCCGACGCCGATGACGTTGACACTGTTGCCGCAGGCGTTGACCGGCGCGTCGACCGGTGCCTGAATGGTGTTGCCCGACGCGACGCCGGGCGAGCCACCGGTGTGCCCGCTCACGTGCGAACCGCCGTGGCCGCCGTGGCCGCCGGAGTGCCCGTACCCGCTCGACGCGCCGCCGCCGCCGGTGTTGGCGCACTTGTTGCCCACCGCGGGGTTGAGGAGCCCGACGACGTCCACGGTGTTGCCGCAGACGTTCACCGGCACGTGCACCGGCGCCTGCACCGTGTTGCCGGACGCCACCCCCGGCGAGTTGCCGGCGTAGCCGCTCGCACCCGAGTCGGCGTGGGCGTAACCGCCGGCGGCGGCGATGACGCCGGTCGCGGCCGCCACCGTCATGAGGCCTTTGCGGGTGACCTGTCGCATTGCTGAATCCCTGCCTTCGACCATGTCTCGAATTCTTGCCACGAATCTTCTGTCGCGATTTCTGGATTCCGGCCCGGAGCGGTTCCGGAATTGTTCGCGAAAAGACCGGTCGGCCCCGGAGCGCATGGCGCGCGCTCCAGGGCCGACCCAGTGGACGCCCCCCTAGAGGGTCGACGTCACTTGTTGATGCAGGTGTTGCCGAAGGTGGGGTTCAGCAGACCGATCACGGAGACCGTGTTGCCGCACGCGTTCACCGGGACGTGCACGGGCACCTGAACAACGTTGCCGGACACGACGCCCGGGGAGTGCACGGCGGCACCCTGGGCTCCGGAGTCGGCGACGGCCAGGCCCGCACCCGCGAGAACCAGACCACCGGTGGCAGCCGCAGCGGCGACGATCTTCTTGATCATTATTCCTCCTTGGTAGGTAAAAGCGATCCCAGATTGCTGATCGCATGACCTGTAACGAGGAGGAAGTAATGAGGCTACGAGCTTATGGTCGCATTCACTCTTCCCAGTCGGTTCCGGACGTGCGAGCGAATATGTCAGGACGCGTCGATGAACCGGTCGAGCACCCGTACGCCGAACTTCAGACCGTCCACCGGAACCCGCTCGTCGACACCGTGGAACATGCCCGCGAAGTCCAGCTCCGGCGGCAGCTTCAGCGGCGCGAAGCCGAAGCCGCGGATGCCGAGGTCGTCGAAGGACTTCGCGTCCGTGCCGCCGGAGAGCATGTAGGGGATGGCCTTCGCGGCCGGGTCCTCGGCGAGCAGCGCGGACTGCATGGCGTCCACAAGGGCCCCGTCGAAGGTGGTCTCGACGGCCTTGTCGGCGTGCACGTCCTCCCGGCGCACCTTCGGGCCGAGGATCCGGTCGAGGTCCGCGAGGAACTCCTCCTCGAACCCGGGCAGGAAGCGGCCGTCGACGTGCGCGGTGGCCTCGCCGGGGATGACGTTGACCTTGTAACCGGCGCCGAGCTGGGTGGGGTTGGCCGTGTTGCTCAGGGTCGCGCCGATGAGCTTGGCGATACCGCCGAGCCTGGCGAGCGTGCCCTCCATGTCCTCGGGGTCGAGTTCGGTGCCGAGCGCGTCGCCGAGTTCGTCCAGGAAGGCCCGGGTGGTCTTGGTGACCCGCACCGGGAACTTGTGGCGTCCGAGCCGTGCCACGGCCTCCGACAGCTCCGTGATGGCGTTGTCCCGGTGGATCATCGATCCGTGTCCGGCCGTGCCGGCCACGGTGAGCTTCATCCAGTGCATGCCCTTCTCGGCCGTCTGGATCAGGTAGAGCCGCCGCTGCTCGCTCACGGTGAACGAGAACCCGCCCACCTCGCTGATCGCCTCGGTGACGCCGTCGAAGAGGTCCCGGTGGTGGTCGACGAGGTACCGGGCGCCGAACTTCCCGCCCGCCTCCTCGTCCGCGAGGAAGGCGAGGACGATGTCGCGCGGGGGCCTGCGCCCGCTGCGCAGCCGGTCGCGGACGACCGCCAGGGTCATCGCGTCCATGTCCTTCATGTCGACGGCGCCGCGCCCCCAGACGCACCCGTCGGCGACCTCGCCCGAGAAGGGGTGGTGGGTCCAGTCGTCCGCGTTGGCCGGTACGACGTCGGTGTGTCCGTGGATGAGCAGCGCGGGCCTGGAGGGGTCCTCGCCCTGGATGCGGGCCACGGTGGAGGCGCGGCCCGGGTGCGACTCGAAGATCTGCGGTTCGAGGCCCACCTCGGCGAGCTTCTCGGCGACGTACTCGGCCGCCTTGCGCTCGCCGGGGCCCGAGTGGTCGCCGTAGTTGCTGGTGTCGATCCGGATCAGCTCGCGGCAGAGGTCCACGACCTCGTCCTCGCCGGTGACGGTCCTGGCCGTGTCCTTCTCGCTCACGCTGATTCCTCCCGCTGTCACTGCTGGTCGGTCTCCGTCATCCTCTCTCTCCGCCCGGCCCGGCCCCAAGACCGGTCCCGGCCCGTCACACGCCGTTCACGCGACGAACGGCGTGTCGGGGGTGATCAGGGGCACCTCGAAAGCCTGGTAATGTTTCCTCTGTCGCCGCGGGGAGAACCCGCACAACAGACACCTTGTCCGGGTGGCGGAATGGCAGACGCGCTAGCTTGAGGTGCTAGTGCCCTTTATCGGGCGTGGGGGTTCAAGTCCCCCCTCGGACACGCGAGATGAGCGAGGGCTGTGACCACCTGGTCACGGCCCTCGCTTCGTTGTGTGGGCCATCTCTCCTTCGATCGAAGATCACCAGGTCACCGCCCCGCACCGGCTTCCCGGACCATCCCCGAACGGCCTTCCCCAGTGGCCGCAACCAGGGGGCGAGCCTAGCGTCGTACTAAAATTTCCGGCTTGTTACGGAAACGGAGCTGGAGCCGGACAACCCCAGGCAGACCTGCGGGCCCCGCCAGCGCCCCGGAGGCTTCCGGGAACGAGACGCGAGGACCCGATGGCAGCGATCCACGAGAGCAGTGCGTTCGGCCTGCTCGACGAAGAGCTACGCGAACAACTCGGTGACACCGCACGCTTCTCCGGAGGCGCCGCCGCCTCCCCGCGCACCCTGGTGGATGTCCTCGACGCGTCAGTGCGGACCTACCCGGACGAGCTTGCCCTGGACGACGGCAGCACGCCGCTCACCTACCGTGCGCTCGCCGTCGAGGTGGAGCGGCTGCGGCGTCGGCTCGCCGCCGCGGGCGTCGGCCTGGGCGACCGGGTGGGTGTCCGGGTCCCGTCCGGGACGAACGACCTGTACGTGGCGATTCTCGCCGTGCTGGCCGCCGGTGCCGCCTATGTGCCCGTGGACGCCGAGGACCCCGACGAGCGGGCCGAGTTGGTCTTCGGGGAGGCGGACGTGCGGGCCGTCGTGGGTGAGGGCCACGAGATCGCCGTGCACGGCGTGTCCGACGTGCCCGCCGCGCGGCCCGGCACCGAGCACGACGCGTGGGTGATCTTCACCTCCGGCTCCACCGGCAAGCCCAAGGGCGTCGCCGTCAGCCACCGCAGCGCGGCCGCGTTCGTGGACGCCGAGGCGGCGCTGTTCCTCACCGAGGACCCGATCGGGCCCGGCGACCGGGTCATGGCGGGTCTGTCGGTCGCGTTCGACGCCTCCTGCGAGGAGATGTGGCTGGCGTGGCGGTACGGGGCCTGTCTGGTGCCGGTGCCGCGCTCGCAGGTCCGCAGCGGCGCCGATCTCGGGCCGTGGCTGGTCGAGCAGGAGATCACCGTCGTCTCGACCGTGCCGACGCTGGCCGCGCTGTGGGAGCCGGAGGCCCTCAACGACGTACGGCTGCTGATCTTCGGCGGTGAGGCGTGCCCGCCCGAGCTGGCGCAGCGGCTGGTGACGGAGGGGCGCGAGGTCTGGAACACGTACGGGCCGACCGAGGCGACCGTCGTGGCCTGCGCGGCGCTGATGACCGGTGAGGAGCCGATCCGGATCGGGCTGCCGCTGGACGGCTGGGAGTTGGCCGTCGTGGACGAGGCCGGGGAGCCGGTGCCGATGGGCGGCAGCGGGGAGCTGGTGATCGGGGGCGTGGGGCTCGCCCGGTACCTCGACGCCGAGAAGGACGCGGAGAAGTACGCACCGCTGAAGTCGTTGGGCTGGGAGCGGGCGTACCGCAGCGGTGACCTCGTACGGGCCGACGCCGAGGGGCTCGTGTTCCTCGGGCGGGCCGACGAGCAGATCAAGCTCGGCGGGCGGCGCATCGAGCTGGGCGAGGTGGACGCGGCCCTTCAGGCGCTGCCCGGTGTGGCCGGGGCCGCCGCCGCCGTACGGACCGCCCGCAGCGGCAACCAGCTCCTCGTCGGCTACGTCGTCATCCAGGAGGGATGGGACCACGCGGCGGCCGTCGAGCGGCTGCGCGCCGAACTGCCGGCCGCCCTGGTCCCGCTGCTCGCCCCGGTCGAGGACCTGCCGACGCGGACGAGCGGCAAGGTGGACCGCAACGCGCTGCCCTGGCCGCTGGAGGGCCTGGAGACCGGCGGACCGGTCGAACAGCTCTACGGCACCGAGGCGTGGCTGGCCGAGCAGTGGACGGAGGTTCTCGGCATCCCGGTCACCGGCGCTCAGGACGACTTCTTCGCCATCGGCGGCAGCAGCCTGGCCGCCGCCCAGCTCACCACCCGGCTGCGCACCCGCTACCCGAGCGCCGCCGTCCTCGACATCTACCAGCGGCCGACCCTGCGCAAGCTGGCCCGCCGCCTCGAGGATTCCGCGCAGGACGACGGTGCCGCGCGGGTGGTCGTACCGGTGCCGCGGCGCGCCCAGGCGATCCAGCTCCTGCTGCTCGTCCCGCTGTTCACGCTGCTCGGGCTGCGCTGGACGGTGGCGCTCACCGCGCTCGGCAACCTCCTGCCGGCCTACTCCTGGCTGCCGACGGCTCCTTGGTGGCTCGTCGCCGTCGGGGCCCTCCTCTTCTTCAGTCCGCCGGGGCGGCTCGCGCTCGCCGCGGGCGGGGCGCGGCTGCTGCTGAGGGGGGTGCGGCCAGGCACGTACGCCCGGGGCGGCAGCGTGCATCTGCGGCTGTGGACGGCCGAGCGGCTCGCCGAGTTCACCGGGGCGACCTCGCTGACCGGGTCCTGGCTGGAGCGGTACGCGCGGGCGCTGGGCGCCAAGGTCGGGCCGGAAGTGGACCTGCACTCGCTGCCGCCGGTCACCGGGATGCTCAAGCTGGGCCGGGGCGCGGCCGTCGAGTCCGAGGTGGACCTGTCCGGGTACTGGCTGGACGGCGACCGCCTGGAGGTCGGGCCGGTCAAGATCGGTGCGCACGCCGTCGTCGGCACGCGCAGCATGCTGTTCCCGGGTGCCCGCGTCGGCAAGCGCGCCGAGGTGGCGCCGGGTTCGGCGGTCACCCGGCAGATCCCCACCGGGCAGCGCTGGGCGGGCGCGCCCGCGGTCAAGCTCGGCAAGGCCAAGCACAACTGGCCCAAGGAGCGGCCGGCGCGGGGCAGGTACTGGCGAGCGGTCTACGGCGTGACCGGGTTCGCGCTGACGCTGCTGCCGGTGGCTGCGGGCGCCGCGGCACTCGCCGTCGCGCACCTGTTCCTCACTCCGGACGCGCCGCTGCGGGGCGCCGCGCTCGCGCTGGTGCCGGCGACGCTCGCCTACGGGCTGGCGTACGCGGTGCTGCTCCTGGTCGCCGTACGGCTGCTGAGCCTGGGGCTGCGCGAGGGGACGTATCCCACGCACGGCAGGACCGGGTGGCAGGCGTGGACGGTCACGCAGCTGATGGACCGCTCGCGGGAGACGCTGTTCCCGCTGTACGCGGGGCTGGTGACGCCGGTGTGGCTGCGGCTGCTCGGGATGCGGATCGGCAAGGGCGCGGAGGTGTCGACCGTGCTCGCGCTGCCGAGCCTGACCACGGTGGGCGAGGGCGCGTTCCTGGCCGACGACACGTTGACCGCGCCGTACGAGCTCGGTGGTGGCTGGGTCCGTATCGGGCGGGCGGAGATCGGGCGGCGGGCGTTCCTCGGCAACTCGGGGATGACGGCGCCGGGACGGTCGGTGCCGGACGGCGGTCTGGTGGGGGTGCTGTCGGCGACGCCGAAGAAGGCGAAGAAGGGCAGCTCGTATCTGGGGCTGCCGCCGGTCAGGCTGCCGCGGAACGCCTCCGCCGGCGACGGCAGCCGGACGTACGACCCGCCCGCGCGGCTGCTGTGGGCGCGCGGGCTGGTGGAGCTGTGCCGGCTGGTGCCGGTGTTCTGCTCGGCGGCGGTGGCGGTGCTGACCGTGGCGGCGCTGTGCGCGCTGGGTGTCTGGGCGCCGCTGCTGTCGGGTCTTGTGCTGCTCGCGGCGGGCGGTGCGGCCGGGCTGGTGTCCGTGGTCGCGAAGTGGCTGCTCGTGGGCCGGCACCACGCGGGTGAGCATCCGCTGTGGAGTTCCTTCGTGTGGCGCAACGAGCTGGCGGACACCTTCGTCGAGGTGCTGGCGGTGCCGTGGCTGGCCGGTGCGGTGCCGGGGACGCCGGTGATGACGGCGTGGCTGCGCGGGCTCGGGGCGCGGATCGGCCGGGGTGTCTGGGTGGAGAGCTACTGGCTGCCGGAGACGGACCTGGTGACGCTGGAGGACGCGGCGACGGTGAACCGGGGCTGTGTGCTCCAGACCCACCTCTTCCACGACCGGATCTTGCGAACGGATAATGTGGTCCTCCGTGAGGGCGCGACGCTGGGTCCTGGCGGCATCGTGCTGCCCGGCAGCACGGTGGGGGCCCGGACGACACTGGGTCCCGCGTCGCTCGTCATGGCCGCGGAGTCCGTTCCCGACGACACCCGCTGGCTCGGCAATCCGATCGAGGCATGGCGTCCGTGAGCGCGGGCCACTCGGAGCCGGCGGGCGATGCACCGGCATCGAGTGGCGGCACAGCGCAGGGAGCAGACGCGGCAGTGGCAGTTCAGCAGGCAGGCGGTCCGGACCCGTATTTCCCGGGCAACGGCGATCCCCGGTACCGGGTGCACCGCTATGAACTCACGCTGGACTACCGGCCCGGCCCGAACCGGCTGTCGGGCGCGGCGCGGATCAACGCCATAGCGGGGCGGTCGCCGCTCACCGAGTTCCAGCTCAACCTGGCCGACTTCAAGATCGGCCGGGTCCGCGTCGACGGCAAGCAGGCGCACTACACCCACCGGGGCGGCAGGCTCCGGGTGCGGCCGGCCAAGCCGGTCCGGTCCGGGGCCGCCTTCACCGTGGAGGTGCACTGGTCGGGCAATCCCAAGCCGGTGAACAGCCCCTGGGGCGGGATCGGCTGGGAGGAGCTGGGCGACGGGGCGCTGGTGGCGAGCCAGCCGGTCGGGGCGCCCTCGTGGTACCCGTGCAACGACCGGCCCGCCGACAAGGCGTCCTACCAGATCTCGATCACGACACCGTCGGCGTACGCGGTGGTGGCGGGCGGGCGCCTGCTGACCCGGACGACGAAGGCGTCGACGACGACCTGGGTGTACGAGCAGTCCGCGCCGACGTCCAGCTATCTGGTCGGGCTGTCGATCGGCAAGTACCAGACGGTGCTGCTGGGCGACCCGGGGCTGGGCGGTGTGCCGCAGCACGGGCACATTCCGGCGCACCTGTTGCCGGAGTTCTCACGGGACTTCGCACGCCAGCCCGGGATGATGAACCTGTTCCAGCAGCTCTTCGGGCCGTACCCGTTCGACGAGTACGCGGTCGTCGTGACGGAGGAGGAGCTCGATGTGCCGGTGGAGGCACAGGGGTTGTCGCTGTTCGGCGCCAACCACGTGGACGGGGCGCGGGGTTCGGAGCGGCTGGTGGCGCACGAGCTGGCGCACCAGTGGTTCGGCAACAGCGTGTCCATCGCGGACTGGCGGCACATCTGGCTGAACGAGGGGTTCGCCAAGTACGCGGAGTGGCTGTGGTCGGAGCGCTCGGGCGGCCGCAGCGCGCAGCAACTCGCCGCGTCCGCACACCGGTTGCTGTCGTCGCTGCCGCAGGATCTGCAACTCGCCGATCCGGGGCGGAAGTCGATGTTCGACGACCGGCTCTACGAGCGGGGCGGGGTCACCGTGCACGCGGTGCGCTGCGCGATGGGCGACGACGCCTTCTTCCGGATGCTGCGTGCCTGGATCGGTCTGCACCGGGGCGGTTCCGTGACCACGGCGACGTTCACCGCGCACGTGGCCCGCTTCGCGTCCGAGCCGCTGGACGACCTGTTCGACGCGTGGCTGTACCGGACGGCGCTGCCGCCGCTGCCCACGGCAGAATGAGGGCATGTCCCGACGTACTCCCTGCCCTTGCGGTCTCACCGAGACCTACGAAACGTGCTGTGGCCGGTTCCACCGGGGTGAGGCCGCGGCGCCGACCGCCGAGGCGCTCATGCGCTCCCGCTACAGCGCCTTCTCGAAGAAGGACGAGGCCTACCTGCTGCGGACCTGGCACCCGCGAACCCGCCCGGCCCGGGTCGACTTCGCCCCCGGGATGCGGTGGACGGGTCTGGAGATCCTCGACAGGGCGGACGGCACGGCGTTCCACACGACCGGGACGGTGACCTTCCGCGCCTCGTTCCGGGGCGGCTCGCTGCACGAACGCAGCCGGTTCGAGCGGGTCGAGGGCGCGTGGGTGTACGTCGACGGGGACTTCCTGGACTGACGGGTTTACGGCGCGAGGATGTCCAGCTCGCGCAGCGCTCCCACCGCGATCTCCCGGGTCAGCTCCTCCGCGCGTACCCCGTCGCCGGACCGGACCGCCTCGGCGACCTGGACGTGCAGGGTGACGGCGGCCGGGTCGGGGTCCTCGAACATGACCTCGTGATGGGTGCGGCCGGCGAGGACCTCGGCGACGACGCCCCCGAGGCGCGCGAACATCTCGTTGCCCGAGGCGGTGAGGATCACCCGGTGGAAGGCGATGTCGTGGACGAGGTACCCCTCGAGCCGGTGGCCTCGTGAGTTGGCCACCATGCCGAGCGCGCATTCGGTGAGTTCGGCGCACTGCTCCGGCGTGGCGTTCTTGGCGGCCAGGCCGGCCGCCACCGGCTCGATCGCCGAACGCAGGACGGTCAGCGAGCGCAGTTGGTGCGGGCGGTCGGCACCCGCCAGTCGCCAGCGGATGACCTGAGGGTCGTAGACGTTCCACTCGGCCCGGGGCCGCACCGTCACGCCGACGCGGCGGCGGGACTCGACCAGGTGCATGGTCTCCAGCACCCGGACCGCCTCACGCATCACGGAGCGTGACACCTCGAAGCGCTCGGCCAGCTCGTCGGTGCGCAGCACGCTGCCCGGCGGGTAGTCGCCCGCGGTGATCGCGGGGCCGAGGGAGTCCAGTACATGGCCGTGCAGACCCCGGCCCGGTGTGCTCATCCACACAGCGTACGCGGCGCGTCACGAACCAAAAAGTCAGACTTATTTGTCACATGCTCTTGAATTCGTCGTACCTAATAGGTTTCAGTGTGGCGACGTCAGAGGTCGGCGTCGTGATGTCGAGGGAGACAGCGAGGCAGTGATGCGTACCCCGCACGTCGTCGTGGTGATGGGCGTCGCCGGCACCGGCAAGACCACGATCGGTCCGTTGCTCGCCGCCCGGCTGGGCGTCCCGTACGCCGAGGGCGACGATTTCCACCCGGAGGCCAACATCGCCAAGATGTCGGCCGGCACCCCGCTCGACGACGACGACAGGTGGCCTTGGCTGGACGCCATCGGCGCCTGGGCGCACGACCGGGCCGGACGCGGTGGAGTGGTCAGCTGCTCGGCGCTGAAGCGGTCCTACCGCGACCGGCTCAGGGCGGCGGCACCCGATGTCGTGTTCGTGCATCTGTCGGGCGACCGAGAGCTGATCGCGGACCGTATGGCGCACCGGCAGGGCCACTTCATGCCGACGGCGCTGCTGGACTCCCAGTTCGCCACGCTCCAGCCGCTCGGCGCGGACGAGGCCGGTGTCGCGGTGAGCGTCGCCGGCGGTCCGGAGGAGATCGCCGACCGGGCCGCGCGGGCGCTCGACGACCTTCCCGACGCTCCGCGGTAACCCCACCCCACCGAAGTAACCCACCCCACATCTGCATTGGAACCCCCGTGACCAGACTCAGTGTCGAGATGCTGGCAGCGGACCCCGTCGAGCCGATCACCTCGGCCGGCCATGCCCAGCTGGGCCTGGCCGTGCTGGCGGGCATCGCCGTCATCGTCCTGCTGATCACCAAGTTCAAGCTCCACGCGTTCCTGGCGTTGACCATCGGCTCACTCGCGCTCGGCGCGTTCGCCGGGGCGCCGCTCGACAAGGCCATCGTCAGCTTCACCACGGGCCTGGGCTCCACGGTCGCGGGCGTCGGCGTCCTGATCGCGCTGGGCGCGATCCTCGGCAAGCTGCTCGCGGACTCCGGCGGCGCGGACCAGATCGTCGACACGATCCTCGCGAAGGCGGGCGGCCGGTCGATGCCGTGGGCGATGGTGCTGATCGCCTCGGTGATCGGACTGCCGCTGTTCTTCGAGGTCGGCGTGGTGCTGCTGATACCCGTGGTGCTGATGGTCGCCAAGCGGGGCAACTACTCGCTGATGCGGATCGGCATACCCGCGCTCGCCGGTCTGTCCGTGATGCACGGGCTCGTTCCGCCGCACCCGGGTCCGCTGGTCGCGATCGACGCGGTCGGCGCCAACCTGGGCGTGACGCTGGCGCTGGGCGTGCTCGTCGCCATTCCGACGGTGGTCATAGCGGGGCCGGTGTTCTCCCGGTTCGCGGCCCGCTGGGTGGACGTCCCGGCCCCCGACCGCATGCTGAGTTCAACCGGGGGTTCCCCCCGGACCCCCGCCCAACGCCCTTCGGAGGACCTGGAGAAGCGCCCCGGCTTCGGCGCCACGCTCGCCACCATCCTCCTGCCCGTCGTCCTGATGCTGTCGAAGGCGCTGGTCGACATCGTCGTGGACGACCCGAAGAACACCGTGCAGCGTGTCTTCGATGTCGTCGGCTCGCCGCTGATCGCGCTGCTCGCCGCCGTGCTCGTCGGCATCTTCACGCTGGGCCGGCCCGCCGGCTTCAGCAAGGAGCGCGTCTCTCAACTCGTCGAGAAGGGCCTCGCACCGATCGCGGGCATCCTGCTCATCGTCGGTGCGGGCGGCGGCTTCAAGCAGACCCTGATCGACTGCGGTGTGGGCCAGATGGTCCTGGACATCTCCAAGGACTGGTCGATCCCGGCGCTCCTGCTGGCGTGGCTGATCGCGGTGGCGATCCGGCTCGCGACCGGTTCGGCGACGGTGGCCACGATCTCCGCGGCCGGCCTGGTCGCCCCGCTGGCCGCCGACATGTCGACGGCCCACACGGCCCTGCTCGTCCTGGCCATCGGCGCCGGCTCCCTCTTCTTCAGCCATGTCAACGACGCCGGGTTCTGGCTGGTGAAGGAGTACTTCGGCCTGAGCGTCGGCCAGAACATCAAGACCTGGTCGGTCATGGAGACGATCATCTCCGTGGTCGCGGGCGGCCTGGTGCTGCTCCTCTCGTTGGTCCTCTAGCAGTCGCAGAGGTTCACCGGCGCCACAGCGGATGCTCCCGGTCCGCCCACTCCTCGCTCACCGACCCCGTGCGCATGCCCCGGCGTGCCTCGGGGTCGGCCAGTGCCATGCCGATGTGGCCGGCGAGGACGATGCCGATGGTCAGGGCGAGCCAGTCGTGGACGAAGGTCGCGCTGGTGCGCCACATCAGCGGGGTGAGGTGGGTGAACCACATGATCAGGCCGGTGCCGAGCATCACGAGCGTGGCCCCGGTGATCCAGGCCGCGTAGATCTTCTGGCCCGCGTTGAACTTGCCCGCCGGACGCGACTCCCGCCGCCGGTCGCGGTGCAGCGCCGCGCGCAGCCAGAGGCGGTCGTGCGGGCCGAAGCGGTTCAGCAGCCGCAGGTCGCCGCGCAGGGCACGGGAGCCAAGGCCTGCCAGCAGCGGCACGGGCAGGGCGAGCCCGGCGCACTCGTGGACGCGGACCACCAGCTCGCGGCGGCCGACGAGCTGGGCGAACTGGGGGATGTAGAGGAAGGCCGCCGTCACCACGCACACGCCCATCAGCAGGGCCGTGACGCGGTGCACCCACCGCTGGGCCGGGCCGAAGCGGTGGATCCTGGTGGTGGCGGGCGGGGCGTCAGCTCGTAGGGTCATCGTCGCGTCCGTTCGAGCGGCCCACCCAGGCGTCCACGTCGTAGCCGTGCTCCTCCCAGTAACCGGGGCGCACGTCCTCGGTGACGGTGATGCCGGAAAGCCACTTGGCGGACTTGTAGAAGTACATGGGCGCCACATAGAGGCGGACGGGGCCGCCGTGGTCGTGGCCCAGGTCCTTGTCCTGCATGCGCAGGGCGACCAGGACGTCGGCGCGGCGGGCCTGGGCGAGGGTGAGGCTCTCGCTGTAGGTGCCGTCGAAGCAGGTGAAGCGCACGGCTCCGGCTTTCGCGCGTACGCCGGCCGCGTCGAGGAGGACGGACAGCCGTACGCCCTCGAAGGGCGTCCCGCGCACCCGCCAGCCGGTGACGCACTGGACGTCCTTGACCATCCGGGTCTGGGGCAGCGCCTTCAGCTCGGCCAGGGTGTACGTCGCCGGGCGGTCGACCAGTCCGTCGACCTTCAGGCGGTAGCTGTCGGCGTTCTTGTGCGGCACGGAGGCGGCGACCGAGTAGTAGCGGAAGCCGCCGCCGTTGGGGAGCAGTCCGGTGAGGCCGGTGGGGTCCTTGTCGGCGGCGCTGCCGAGGAACGCCTCCAGACCGCGTTGCAAGGTGGGGGCGGTGGCCACACCGAGGACACCCAGCCCGACGGTGCCGAGGAAGATGCGGCGGCCGACCGGCTTGCCCCGCTCCTCGGGTTGTTCGGAGTTCACGTACTCATTCGAACACCCGCGAGCCCGATGGGACCAGGGATCGCGGGTGCTCGTCAGGGTTCCGTAAGCAGTTCTTACGCCATCGGCGTCGCCCTACGACACCGTCGCCGCCTTCTCCAGCTGGAACGCCTCGTTGCCCAGGCCGATACGGGCGTGTGCCTCGGGTGCGCGGGAGCGCAGGACCAGGCCCTGGACGAGCCCGGCGACCAGGGCGACGGCGATGATGCCGGGCAGGACCCAGGGCACGGCGGAGCCGGGGGCCGCGCCGACCAGGACGTCGAGGTCCTTGACCGTGTAACCGGCGATCACGAGCAGGGCGACGGCCGCCAGCGCCGAGGTGACCAGGCGCCAGGCCTGCGCGGCGGCGGCACCGCGCCGGGCGAAGAAGACGATCACCGAGACCGAGGCCGCCGCCATCAGCAGGATCACGCCGAGCGCGCCCACGTTGCCGCACCAGGTGAACAGCTGGAGCACGGGGGCGGTGGGGTCGCCGACCGGCTTGTCGTCGGCGACGGCGAACGCGACGACGACCAGGACGGAGATGCCCGTCTGGAGGAGTGAGCCCGTGCCGGGCGCTCCGCTCGTGCCCGTGGTCTGTCCGAAGGCGCGCGGCAGCAGTCCCTCACGGCCCATGGCGAAGGCGTACCGGGCGACGACGTTGTGGAAGCTGAGCAGGGCGGCGAACATGCCGGTGACGAAGAGGACGTGCAGGACGTCGGTGAAGGTCGCGCCGAGCCGGGACTCGGTCAGGGAGAACAGCAGGTTCGCGCTCTCCTTCTGCGCGGCCCCGACGATCTGCGAGGGGCCGGCGGCGACGGTCAGGGCCCAGCTGCTGACCGCGAAGAAGACGGCGACCCCCGCGACCGCGAGGAACATCACGCGCGGGACGAGGACGTGCGGCCTGCTGGTCTCCTCCGCGTACACCGGGGCCTGCTCGAAGCCGGTGAAGGCGGCGATGCAGAAGCACAGGGCGGTGCCGACGCCCGCACCGGTGAGGGTGTCCGGGTTGAAGGCGTGCAGGGACAGGCCCTCCTTCGCGGGGTCGGCGACGGCGGCGATGTCGAAGACGACGACCAGGGCCACCTCGATGACCAGCAGGACACCGAGCACGCGCGCGTTGACGTCGATCTTCAGCCGGCCGAGCGTGCCGACGACGAGGGCCGCGGCGAGCGCCGGTATCCACCAGGCGACCTCGAGGTCGGCGTACGTGGCGAACAGTCCGGACACCTCGAAGCCGAAGATGCCGTAGATGCCCACCTGGAGCGCGCTGTAGGCGACGAGCGCGAGCAGGGCCGCGCCCGCGCCCGCGGTGCCGCCGAGGCCGCGGGAGACGTAGGCGTAGAAGGCGCCGGCGTTGTGGACGTGCCGGCTCATCTCGGCGTATCCGACGCCGAAGAGGACGAGGACCGCGCCGAGGACGACGAAGAGGAGGGGCTGTCCGACGATGCCCATCACCGCGAATGTGGTGGGCATGACACCAGCGACGACCATGATCGGGCCGGTGGCGGCGAGGACGGAGAGCAGCAGGCCCCCCGTGCCGAGGCGGTCGGCGCGCAGGGCGCGTTCCTGCCCCTTGAAGGTGCTGATGGTGTTCTCGGTGGGTCTGCTCGTGCTCGAACTGCCCGTGGTCATCGAGGGCCGTGCCTTTCGGGGGTCTGGCGTTTCGGGGGCTGGCGTTTCGGAAGGCTGGTGGTGCTACTCCGTGCCGAGCGCGGCGGCGCGTGCGGCGCGGAAGGCGGTGTACGGGTCACGGTCGGGGTACGACCAGGGCGCCGGGGTGGCGTGAGTGCCGATGCGGTGGAAGAGGGCGGCTGCCTCGGCGCCGCGGCCCTCGTGGACCTTGGCGTGGGCGAGGAAGTTGAGGTCGACCAGGCGGCGCGGATGGCCGTCGTGCTCCCACTCCAGCCACCAGTCGAAGGCGGCCTTCATCACCAGGCGGGCCCGGCGTCCGCGCCAGTGCTCGGAGCGGGACGGCTCGGCGGGCTCGAATCCTGCGCCGGCCAGGACGCGGTAGCGCTCGGCGTGGGCGACGACCGGCAGGATCGCCAGCGGCGAGTCGGCGGGGGCCTGCTCGGCGGCCCAGGCGGCGAAGTCGTACACCTCGTGCAGCGGGTCCGGGCCGGCGTCGGCGCGGCGCTCGGCGAGGCGGGAGACGACGAGGTGGTGGGCGTGGTGGTGGTCGGCGTGACGCAGGCGCACCTCGTCGAAGAGCCTGACGACCTCTTCCTCGCCACCCTGGGCGCGCTCCAGCAGGAGCAGGCCGAGCCAGGGGGTGGGGTCGGCGGGCGCGAGCGCGGCGGCGGCGTGGCAGGCCTCGCGGGCCCGGGCCGGCTTCTCCTTGCCGCGCAGGGCGCGGTGCACCAGGGCCAGGGCGAGCAGGACGGAGGCGTCGGCGGAGTCGGGCTCGGCGACCAGCCAGTCACGGGACCAGGCGGCGCTGTACGGCTCCTCGGCGAGGACGACGACACGGTGTCCGCGGCGGTCCCAGTCGTCGCCGGTGCGGGCGAGCAGGGTGCGGGCGGCCTGCCAGCGACCCTGGGTGAGGGCGGTGCGGGCGTCGCGGAGTTCGGTGTCGTCGAGCGCCGCGTCGAAGGCCTGGGCCGCGCGCTTGCGGCCGCGGCCGAGAGGTAGCGGGAGTGGGGGCACCGCTGACTTCCTCACGTTCCTCGCGCGACGCGTTCGATGTCGACCCGATGGGCCGATCACGGTCAGCAAACCGCCAGCCAATGCTTTCCGTCAAGAATGGCGAGCACATGACATATGCCAACCGGCCACCCTCAAGGGGGAGTTGCTGTCGGCCCGATCGTCGGGGCCACCCGGTGGGAGGGGCGTGGCGGGCATCGGTGTGGCGTAGGCCATAGCGGGGCCGCGTCCGGCATCGCACCATGGGTGGAACGGTCGCGCCGCCGCCCCTCCTGGTCACCGCCGATCCACCGGGGCTCGCGACCGACTCAGTCGCCCTGTCACGGGTACTCCTGGAACAGCATTTCGGGCGCTCCAGGCATCCAATCCCCCGAAAACGGTAGAGTCGGCCCTTACGCACATACGCACCCCGTGGCCGACGGAAGATCATCGAGGTACGCAGCGTGTCGGTTCTTGTTCTGGTTCTCGCGATGGGAGCCGCGGTCTGTCTGGGCTTCGGCTTCGTGTTGCAGCAGAACGCGGCACAGAAGGCGCCCCTCGGCGACTTCCTCTCCTTCCGGCTGCTGCTTGACCTGATGCGGGTGCCGCGGTGGCTGGGCGGTATCGGACTGATGGTGGCCGGTATGGCGCTGGGCGCGGTCGCGCTCGGGCAGGGCGAGGTCTCCCTGGTGGAACCGCTGCTCGCCACGAACCTGCTCTTCGCTCTCGCGCTCTCCCGCCGGCAGACCAGGCAGCCCCTGGGCCGGCAGGGCTGGGCCGGCCTGGCACTGCTCGCCGGCGGGGTGACCGTGTTCATCGTGGCCGGTCAGCCGCGCGGCGGCACCGCGATCAGCGATCCGATGCGGCACTGGCTGATCATCGGAGTGATGGTGGGCCTCGCGCTGCTGCTCACAGCCGGCGCGAGGCGCTCACGGCTGAGCTCCGCCCCGGTACTGCTGGCCCTGGCGGCCGGGCTGCTCTACGGCCTCCAGGACGCGCTGACCCGGGTCAGCGGCGAGCGGTTCTCCGCGGGCGGCTTCGCCGAGCTGATGACCAGCTGGCAGCCGTACGCCGTGCTGGCGCTGGGCGTCACCGGCCTGGTCCTGGTCCAGAGCGCCTTCGAGACCGGCACCCTGCGCATGTCGCTCCCCGCCCTCACCGCGGCCCAGCCCCTGGCCGGCATCGCCTGCGGAGTCGGCTTCCTCGGCGACCGCCTCCACACCGACCCCGGCGCCCTCGCCTGGGAGGCGGCCGGCCTCGCAGCCGTCGTCATCGGCATCATCCTCCTCGGCTGCCACCCGGCCATGCCCACCGGCACGGGCAAGCCGGAACGCGTACGAGACCTCCAGCCGAGCTGACCTGCGCCGGCCCGGCCGGCACACCGCTTCTCTGCGCCCCGGAGCGGGGGACTCGAGCTGCCGCCCCGACGGCCCCCCACTCCGGTGGCTCCGGCCCCCAACGGCGCCAAACCCCCGGAGGGCCCTGCTTGGATGGGTCCATGAGTGCTGCTGACGAGGTCCTGGACATCGTTGATGAGGGTGACCGGGTGGTGGGGCAGGCCCCGCGTGGGGAGGCGTATGCGCTTGGGTTGCGGCATCGGTGTGTGTTCATCCAGGCCCGGGATGCCGAGGGGCGGGTGTTCGTGCACCGGCGCACCCCGACCAAGCTGGTCTTTCCCTCCCTGTACGACATGTTCGTGGGCGGGGTCGTGGGCGCGGGCGAGGAGTACGACGACGCGGCGCTGCGTGAGGCCGAGGAGGAACTCGGCGTGAGCGGTCTGCCCAGGCCCGACTTCCTGTTCAAGTTCCTCTATGACAACGGCGCCGGCCAGTCCTGGTGGTCGGCCGTCTATGAGGTCCGCTGCGACCTGCCCGTCCGGCCGCAGGTCGAGGAGGTCGCCTGGCACGACTTCCTGCCGGAGGAGGAGGTCGAGCGCCGCTTGGCCGACTGGACGTGGGTCCCGGACGGGCTGGCGGCGTACGAGCGGCTGAAGGCCTACCGGTCGGCGGGCTGACCGGAGCGGCCGCCCGTGAGCGCCTCGGCCAGGGCGCGCTCCTGCTCCGCGGTGATGCCCAGCCCGAGCGGCACCCTGCGGGGGCTGTACCCGCCGTCGCACACCGCCAGCGGGCTCGGGCTCCGGGCCGTCCAGGTGGGCGGGTCCCAGAAATGATGGTCCAGGAGCTCCTCCGCCAGCTCGGGAGCCGCCTCGCCGTCGGCCCCGACGGACCTCAGCGCGCCGGATATCCGCTCCACCGCCTCCGCCTCCGGCGCGGCCCCGTCACCGAAGGCCGGCAGCAGCAGGAGCAGCCGCCGAGCCGGATCCCGTACGCCGTCCTCCCCGGCCGGCGCCGACTCGGCCACGGCGACCAGTTCGGGCCAGGACAGACCCGGTCCGCTGAAGTGACCCTCGATCGAGGCCAGGCAGGCGTGCCGGTCCCAGTCGGGGTGCGCGATCAGGTAGTCCGTGCCGGAGTCCTCGGGGAAGTTGCGGTGGACGATCCACAACAGGTGCCCGCCCGCCAGGGGGACCCGGAACGCGGGCCACACCTCCTCGGCGGAGTACAGCGCCTCACCCGCCGCGTCCACGTCCGCCGAGTCCGCCCCGAACAGCTCGGGCTCCTCCGCGAACTCGTCCCAGACCGGTCCGTAGTACGCCGGCCAGAACCCGGGCAGGTCGAGCAGGTGCTCGGCCGGGGCGATGCCGTGGCCGGGCGTCGCGTACCGGGCCAGTGACATGGGGATCTCCATGCGCCGAACCGTAGCGGGCGGCACTGACAACGCCCTCTCCACGTCCCCGGTAGGGTCCTTCGCGTGATCGAGTTCGTACGAAACGTCCGGCTGTGGTTCGCCCCGCAGCGTGTCCGCGAGGAGGGCCACACCCCCGACTACCGGTTCTCCCTGGCCAACGAGCGCACCTTCCTGGCCTGGCTGCGCACCGCCCTGGCTCTCATCGGCGGAGGTTTCGCCGTGGACCAGTTCCTGCCCGACCTGCGCTGGGGATGGCGCGTCGGGCTAGCGCTCGCCCTGCTGGCGGCCGGTGTGCTGTGCTCGCTGCGCGCGGTGAACCACTGGATGCGCTGCGAGCGGGCGATGCGCCGCGGCGAGGACCTGCCGGTGTCCCGGTTCCCGGCCCTGCTCAGCGTTGTCGTCGCGGTGGTCGCCGTGGCGATGGTCCTCGTCGTGCTCGTGGGGTGGGACGGATGAGCGGCGAGTCGGACCACGCGCCGCGCTCCGAGGTGGGCGACGAGCGCGACCCCGGGCTCCAGCCGGAGCGCACCCGGCTCGCCTGGCGGCGTACGACCCTGTCGAGCACCGTCGCCGCCGTCCTCGCGGTGAAGACCGCACTGCATGGCGGGGCGACGGCCGCGGGAGTCACGGCCTGCGCCCTGTGCTGCGCCCTGTGGCTGGGCTTCCTGCTCGTCGCCCACGGCCGTATCCACACCCTCGCCACGACGGCCCGCCCACCGGCCCTCACCCCCCGCAAGGCCGCGGCGGCGGTCGCGTGCACGGTGGCGATGGCCGTGTGCGCGGCAGCGCTGGTCATCTAGTCATTCAGTCATCCTGTAGACGGTGGCCCTGCCTGGTACCCGCCGGTGGCCCTGCCTAGTACCCGGTGGCCCCCGCCTGCTCGTCCTCGTCCTCCGCCTCCCACTCCACCGTCACCACGATCTTCCCCCGCGTCCGCCCCTCCTCGTTGAGCCGGTGCGCCTCCGCCGCCCGCTCCAGCGGGAACGTGTCCGACACATGGACCGACACCACGCCCTGTTCCGCCAGGTCGGCCAGCCGTTGCAGGTCCTCCGCGTCGGGGCGCACCCAGCAGTAGCGGCCGCCGTACTCCAGGACGTCCGGGTCGGCGATCGACGCGAGGCGTCCCTCGGCGGCCAGGAGGTTCACCGAGGCCCGCAGGGCGTCGCCGCCGACCGTGTCGAAGACGACGTCCACGCCCTCAGGGGCCAGCCCTCGCACCCGGTCGGTCAGACCGTCGCCGTAGGTCACGGGCTCGCCGCCGAGGGCGCGTACGAAGGCGTGGTTGCCCTCGCTCGCCGTACCGATCACCCGGGCGCCCAGATGGCGGGCGATCTGCACGGCGATCGAGCCGACCCCACCGGCCGCCGCGTGGATCAGGACCGTCTCGCCCCGCTTCACCTGGAGTGCCTTGATCAGCACCTGGTACGCGGTGAGCCCCGCGAGCGGCAGACCGGCCGCCTCCTCGAAGGAGAGGCTGCGCGGTTTGCGGGCAAGGGTGCGTACCGGGGCGGCCACGTACTCGGCGAAGGTGCCGCGGGAGAGGAAGTCCTCGCGGACGTAGCCGATCACCTCGTCTCCGACCGCGAACTCCGTGACGGAGACCCCCGGCCGCACGACGACCCCCGAGACGTCCCACCCGGGAACCACCGGGAAGACCGGTTCCAGCATGCCGTCCAGATAGCCTTCACGGCACTTCCAGTCGACGGGGTTGACCGCTGCGGCCCGTACCTTCACGAGCACGGCGTCGGGCCCGACCTTCGGGTCGCGGACCTCCCCGTACTCCAGCACCTCGGGTCCGCCGTACCGGCTGTAGCTGATGGCCTTCATGGCATCGACCCTCCGCGGTACCCGAACGGCACGCAAGCCGAATATCCAGATTCGCGCCTGTCGGCCTATCGTGGCTCAAGTCACGTTCGGCTCGCGCACTGGACGACATACCGACCGGTCGGCATCATAAGTCGGGTCCCGTTCCGTTCACTCGCCCGTAGGAGCGACGCATGAGCCCCGACCACCCGCCCGGACTCGATCTCGACCGGCTGCGCGGCCTGCTCGACCGGGAGCGGCCCGGCCTGGCGCAGGGCCCCCTCACCGGTCGGCTGATCGAGGGCGGACGGTCGAACCTGACGTACGAGGTCTCGGACGGCACCTCGAAGTGGGTCGTGCGACGGCCCCCGCTCGGCCATGTCCTGGCCACCGCGCACGACATGAAGCGCGAGCACCGCGTGATCAGCGCCCTGCACCCGACCAAGGTGCCGGTGCCGCGCCCGGTGCTGCTGTGCGAGGACGACGAGGTGCTCGGGGCTCCCTTCTACGTGATGGAGTTCGTGCCGGGCACGCCGTACCGCACGGCCGACCAGCTCGCTCCCCTCGGTGCCGAGCGCACACGCGCAGCGGTCCTGTCGCTCGTCGACACGCTCGTCGACCTGCACGCCGTCGACCCGGCCGAGGTGGGCCTGGCGGACTTCGGCCGCCCCGAGGGCTTCCTGGACCGCCAGCTGCGCCGCTGGGGCAAGCAGCTGGACGCCTCCCGCAGCCGCGAACTGGCGGGGGTCGACGAGCTGCACGCGGCGCTCGGCCGCCGACTGCCCAGCTCTCCCGCCCCGGCCGTCGTGCACGGCGACTACCGCCTCGACAACGTCCTGATCGACGAAGAGGACCGGATCACGGCGATCCTCGACTGGGAGATGTCGACGCTCGGCGACCCGCTGACCGACCTGGGCCTGCTGGTGATGTACAGCATGCCGCTCGGCGCGCCCGACTCCCCGGTCTCCACCACCGCCGAGGCCCCCGGGCATCCGGCACCCGCAGAACTGATCGAACGGTACGCCGCGCGTTCGGGGCGCGACGTCTCCGCGGTCTCCTGGTACACGGCGTTCGCCTGGTTCAAGCTCGCCGTGATCCTGGAGGGCATCCACTACCGCTACACCCTGGGCCAGACCGTCGGCCGCGGCTTCGACCGCATCGGCGACCTCGTCCCCGTCTTCATCGAGCACGGACTGACCACTCTTCAGGAAGGCTGACCAGCCATGGACTTCGCGTTCGACGCGCGCACCGAGGAATTGCGTGCCAAGCTGCTCGCCTTCATGGACGAGTACGTCTACCCCGCCGAAGAGGTCGCGAACGAGCAGCGCGCGCTGCTGGCCTCGCCCTGGGACACCCCGGCCGTGGTCGAGGAGCTGAAGGCCGAGGCACGCCGCCAGGGCCTGTGGAACCTCTTCCTGCCCGACGCGGAGTACGGCGCCGGGTTGACGAACCTCCAGTACGCGCCGCTCGCCGAGATCACCGGCCGTTCCCCGCAGCTCGCGCCCACGGTGACGAACTGCGCGGCGCCCGACACCGGCAACATGGAGGTGCTCTCGCAGTTCGGCGACGAGCAGCAGAAGAAGCAGTGGCTGGAGCCGCTGCTCGCCGGTGAGATCCGCTCGGCGTTCGCGATGACCGAGCCGGAGGTGGCCTCCTCCGACGCCACGAACATCACGACGTACATCGAGCGGGACGGCGACGAGTACGTCATCACGGGCCGCAAGTGGTACATCTCCGGGGCGATGAACCCGGACTGCAAGATCTTCATCGTGATGGGCAAGACCGACCCGGACGGCGACGACATCCGCCGCCAGCAGTCCATGGTGCTGGTCCCCCGCGACACCCCGGGTGTCACCGTGAAGCGCGCGATGCAGGTCTTCGGGTACGAGGACCACTACCACGGCGGCCACGCCGAGGTGATCTTCGACCACGCGCGTGTGCCTGTGTCGAACCTGATCGGTGAGGAGGGCGGCGGCTTCGCCATCGCCCAGGCCCGGCTCGGTCCCGGCCGTATCCACCACTGCATGCGGCTGATCGGCATGGCGGAGCGCGCGATCGAGCTGATGTGCCGCAGGGCCGTCTCCCGCACGGCCTTCGGCAAGTCGCTGGCCCAGCAGGGCGTGGTCCACAACTGGATCGCGGACGCGCGCGTGACGGTCGAGCAGCTGCGGCTGCTGGTGCTGAAGACGGCCTGGCTGATGGACACGGTCGGCAACAGGGGCGCGCACACGGAGATCCAGTCCATCAAGATCGCGACGCCCCGCGCGGTCGTCGACATCATCGACCGGGCGATCCAGCTGCACGGGGCGGGCGGTGTGAGCCAGGACTTCCCGCTGGCCGAGCTGTACGCGGGCGCGCGGACGCTGATGATCGCCGACGGCCCGGACGAGGTCCACCAGCGCTCGCTGGCACGCCGGGAGCTGAAGAAATACCTGTGAGGTGATGTGTAAAGGGCGGTCGCCATGGGTGACCGCCCCTTACACATGCACTCCTGTCACACGGCCTCAGGGACGCAGAGCCCTCAGCAGCAGGTCCGCCAGGTGGTCGGCGACCTCCTGGGGGGTCATCGGCCCGTCGGGGCGGTACCAGGTCGACAGGTGGTGGACCGAGCCGAAGTGGTAGTCCACCACCAGGTCGGCCGGTGTCGCCTTCGAGAAGACGCCGGCCTGCTGGCCCTCCTCGACGAGCGCGCGGAAGCGTTCGTGGTAGCGCCGGCGCTCCGCGCGTACCTGCTTGTTCTTCTCCGGGCTCAGGTGGTGCATCGAGCGGAAGAAGATCATCGCGTCGTCGAGGTTGTCGATCGTCGTGACGACGACGTCGGCCGCCGCGCCCCGCAGACGCTTCTCGATCGGCTCGTCGGCGTCCGCGAAGGCGTCGAGTCTCTCCTGCTGCACGCGCAGCACACGCGCGTACACCTCGTGCAGGAGGTCGTCCTTGGAGCCGAAGTAGTGGTAGAGCGCCCCCTTGGTGACGCCGGCCGCCTCGACGATCTCCTGCACCGAGGTGCGGTCGTATCCGCGCTCGGCGAAGAGCCGGGTGGCGGCGGCGAGGAGCCGCTGCGGGACGGGAGTCCCCTCTCCGTCCGTCGTCCTGGGCACTGCCGCCACCTGCCTTTCCGTGATGCCTACTGGCCGTCGTGGGCGCGGGAACGCAGTTCCCGACGGAGGATCTTCCCACTTGCCGTCTTGGGCAAGTCGGGCAGGATCTCCACCTGCCGCGGATATTTGTAGGCCGCCAGTTTGTCCTTGCAGTAGGCCGCGAGCGTATCGGGATCCGTGTCGGCGCCCGGACGCAGGCTGATGTACGCCTTGACGGTCTCCCCGCGGTACCCGTCGGCCACGCCGACGACGGCCGCCTCGCGCACCGCCGGATGGGTGTACAGGACGTCCTCGACCTCGCGCGGCCAGACCTTGAAGCCGGACGCGTTGATCATGTCCTTCTTGCGGTCGACGACGTAGAGCCAGCCCTCGGGGTCCATGAACCCGATGTCGCCGGTGCGCAGTTCCCCGCCGGGGAAGGTCTCCGCGGTGGCCTCGGGACGCCGCCAGTACCCGGGGACCACCTGCGGACCGCTGACGACGATCTCGCCCTGCTCTCCGAGGGGCACCTCCTCGCCCCGGTCGTCGACGATCCGCACGACCCCGTCGGCACAGGGCACGCCCACCGCGAGGGTCCCCGAGGCCGGGTCCACGGGCGCCTCCCGCTGGGGCGGGACGGACGCGCAGGGCGCGCTGCACTCGGTCAGCCCGTAGCCGTTGCGGATGTACGGCCCGAAGCCCGCCCGGAACTTCTCCACCAGCGCGGGCGGCAGCGGTGCGCCGCCGGAGGAGATGTTCACGAAGGAGGAGAAGTGGTCCCGTGTGACGTCCGGGTGGGCGGCCAGCGCCATGAAGGCCGTCGAGGGCCCGACCGTGTAGTGCGGCCGGTGCTCGGCGAAGGCGTCGAGGACGACCCCCGCCTCGAAGCGGTACGTCAGCACGAGCGTGCCCGCGCTGGTGAGGCAGGCCCCCAGCTGGCAGACCATCCCGGTGATGTGGAACAGCGGCGCCAGCGCGTAGTAGACGGGCGCGTCGGGCAGGTCGAGGCCGGTCCGCTGCCGCTCGGCGTTGTACATGATGTTGCCGTGCGTGTTGGTGGCCCCCTTGGGGGTGCCGCTCGTGCCCGAGGTGTAGCTGATCAGCGCCACGTCCGAGGCGAACAGGGCACGCCCCTGCGGCGCCCGGTGCCCCGCGCGGGCGACGGCCGTCAGATCGTCGGCGTCGGGAACGTCCGGCACCCGCTCGAAGGTGAGCACGCGCGCGTCGTTACGCGTTTGGAAATCCAACTCACAAGCGGTGAGCACGATCCGTACGGGGGAGTCCGCCACCGTCTCCCGCAGATACGACTCCCACGCACGGTCGGAACACACCAGCGCGGTCACCTCACCGTCCCGCAGGACGTGGGTGACCTCCCCCGCCTTGTACATCGGGTTGACGGGCACGACGATCGCGCCGGCCTTCCAGGCACCGAGCAGGGCGAGCACGAACTGCGGTGAGTTCTGCAGCAGCACGGCAACCCGGTCACCGCGCTCCAGACCACGGGCCGCGAGATGCCCGGCGACCGAGTCGCTCAACTCGTCGACCTCGCGGTACGTGAGCCGGCCGTCGAAGTAGGCGAGGAAGGTGCGGTCCGGGGCTTCGGCGGCCGACCGGCGCAGCGCGTGCACGAGGGAGTCGGCCGGGTCGACAGGGGCGCGCTGGGCCTCGTTGAGGAGCCCCAGCCAGGGCTTGGCCGCGTACGGGGACGAGGTCGACGAGATCACCGCTCGGCCTCCCATTTCTGCTGGATGTGGTTCATGTTGCTCAGCCATCGGTCGGGCGTGGCGGCCCGGGCCTGGTAGTACCCGGCGACCTCGGGGTGCGGCAGGATCAGGAAGCGGTCCTCCTCGATCCCCTCGAACAGGGCGTCCGCGACGGCCTCCGGCTCGATCGCGGTCGGTTGGAGCACCAGGTCACCCGCGCTGCCGGTGGCCGCCAACATGTCGGTGCGCACACCCTGCGGGCAGATCGCGTGGACCTTGATCCCCCGGTGCCGGTACGTCAGCGACAGCCACTCGGCGAAGGCGTACGCGCCGTGCTTGGTGACGCTGTAGGGCGCCGCCCCGATCATGGTCAGCAACCCGGCCGCGGAGACGGTGGACACGAACCGCCCACTCCCCCGCTCCAGCCAGCCCGGGAGCAGCGCCTCGGCCGCCCGGACGTGCGCCATGACGTTGACGTCCCAGGCGAGCGCCCAGACCGCCTCCCCGGCCGCCTCCGAGCCACCTGAGGCAACCCCGGCGTTGGCGCAGTACACGTCGACGGCACCCCCGAGGGCGTCCCGAGCATCACCGACGATCAGGGAGGCGTCCCCGGGCACGGCGATCCCGCCGATCTCGTCGGCGACGGCCTCGGCCCGCTCGGCGTCGAGGTCGTTGACGACGACCCGGGCCCCTTCCGCGGCGAAACGCCGGGCGAGGGCGGCTCCAATGCCACCCCCTGCTCCGGTGACGACCACTCCCGCACCCTGCACGGCTTCCACCATCGGTCCCCTTCGACACACGGCTCCGACTCCCCCGTGAGCGTCAGACTAACCGGTCGGTATGTTGCAGGGAAGGGGCAACGGTCTCACCCTCAAGGGGCGCGGGGCCGTATCGATGTGCGGCTCCGCCGCGTGGGCGCGACGAGCCACAAACAACCCGCACCCTCCCCACAACAGGCGGAAGCACCTACGGTCACCCCATGCAGCTCTCCAGACGAAGCCTGCTCGCCACCACCGCCATCGTCGCGTCCTCCTCAGCCCCGGCGGAAGCCGCAAGCACCCGCCGCCTCCACACCGGCTTCGAGAACCTCGCCGCCCACGGCTACACCCTCCTGGCCGACGCCCGCGTAGGAATCGTCACCAACCCCACCGGCATCACCCGCGACGCCCACCACATCGTCGACGTCATGCACGCCGACGACCGGGTGAACGTCGTGGCCGTCTTCGGCCCCGAGCACGGCTTCCGCGGCACCGCCCAGGCCGGCGGCTCGGAGGGCCGCTACGACGACCCGGCCACCGGCCTGCCCGTCTACGACACGTACCAGAAGAGCGGACAACCCCTCGCCGACATCTTCACCGCGGCCGGCGTCGACACCGTCGTCTTCGACATCCAGGACGTGGGCGCACGCTTCTACACGTACATCTGGACCCTCTACGACTGCATGGAGGCGGCCCAGCTCGCAGGGAAACGGTTCGTCGTCCTCGACCGCCCGAACCCGGTGACGGGACGGGCGGCACTGGGCCCCGTACTGCACAAGGAGTTCGCCTCGTTCGTCGGCAGGCAGCCGATCTCCCAGGCGCACGGCATGACGGTCGCGGAGCTCGCCCGACTCTTCAACGCGCGGTTCCTGACCGAACCGGTCCCGCTGGAGACCGTGACGATGACCGGCTGGAGGCGTTCCGACTGGTACGACGCCTCCGGCCTGCCCTGGGTCCCGCCGAGCCCCAACATGCCGACGCCCGAGACGGCCCTGGTCTACTCCGGCACGTGCCTCTTCGAGGGAACGAACCTGTCCGAGGGCAGGGGCACCACCCGCCCCTTCGAACTGCTCGGCGCGGAGGGCGTCGACGCGCGCTGGGCGGCCGCGGCGAACGAGGCCGGACTGACAGGCGTCCGCTTCCGGGAGGCCTACTTCGCCCCCACCTTCTCCAAGTTCCAGGGCCAGACCGTCGGCGGCGTGCAGATCCATGTGCACGACCGGGACACGTTCGACCCCGTACGCACCGGGATCGCGCTCCTGGTGACCGCCAAGCGGGTCTGGAGCGGCTTCGCCTGGCGGCCCGACCACTGGATCGACAAGCTCACCGGCTCCTCCTGGGTGCGCACCGCGATCGACGCGGGCGCGGGCGTGGACGAGGTGGTCGCGGGCTGGCGGCGGGAGCTGACGGCGTTCCGGCGGTTGCGCCAGGAGTGTCTCTTGTACGGATGAGCCGTGACGTATGGCCAATTCCACCCGTTGGCAGGACGATGCGCCCACATCGCGCACGGCAACGGGGGACGGAAGGGGCCTGTCATGGCGGATCCGGCGATGAGTGTGACTCCCTACTGGGAACTGACCTTCGACGCGGACGGGGACGTGCAGGGCCGGCAGCGCGACCGGCTGCTGGCGGAGGTGCCGACGAGCGGTGTGCGGGACCTGGTCGTCTTCTCGCACGGCTGGAACAACGACCGCTCGATCGCGACCCGGCTGTACGACCGCTTCTTCGCTCCGTTCCCGGAGCTGGCCCCGAACGCCGAGATCGGTTACGTGGGCGTCGTATGGCCGTCGATGCGGTTCTCGGACGAGCCGATCCCGGACTTCCCGCGCGTCACGGAAGCCGGCGTCGCACCACGCGTCGGGCTCGACAAGGAGACGCGGCACGCACTCCTCGAGACCTTCCCGGGCCGGGCGACGGTCGTGGAGCAGATCGCGCGGATGCTGGAGCAGCAGCCGAGCGAGGACGGCGCGCTGGAGGAGTTCGGACGGCTGGTCCGGCTGCTGGTCGACGTCGTGCCGCCTGGGCCACAGGCCCTGTTCACCGCGGACACGCTGGCCGAAGGGGTGCCGCAGGACGAGCCCGAGATGTTCGCCGGGGGCACGGCGGCGGCCTGCGAGGAGTTCGCGGCCGCCCTGGCGCTCGCCCAGGCCCCGCCCGGCGCCGAGGGGTTCGCGCTGCCCAACCCGTGGGACGGCGCGCACGAGTTGCTGCGGCAGGGGACGTACTACGCGATGAAGCGGCGCGCGGGGACGGTCGGTGAGCGGGGGCTCGGCCGGGTGGTCGGGCAGCTCGCCGAGGCCGCGCCGGACGTGCGGGTGCATCTGGTGGGGCACAGTTTCGGCGGGCGGCTGGTGTCGTTCGCGCTGCGCGGGCTGCCCGAGGGGGTGCGCACGGTGAAGTCCGTGACGCTGCTTCAAGGGGCCTTCTCCCACTACGCGTTCGCGGCGCGGCTGCCGCACGACACGCGCGCGGGCGGTGTCCTGCAGGGCCAGCACAACCGGGTCGACGGCCCTGTGGTGTGCTGCTACTCCTCGCACGACTCGGCGCTCGGCACGCTGTACCCGCTGGCCTCGCGGGTGGCGGGTGACGCGCAGGGCCTGGTCGGGAGCTTCGGTGTGGGGAACCTGCTGGGCGCCAAGTGGGGGGCGATGGGGTTCGACGGTGTGCAGGCGGTGCCGGGCACCAAGGCGATGAAGCTCGCCGACGCGCTGCGCGGGCCGCTGCCCACGTCCGGCTGTGTGAACGTCGACGCGGCCGCCGTGGTCCGGCGCGGCGGGCCGCCGGCCGGGGCGCACAGCGACATCGTGCACAAGGAGCTGGCGCAGTTGGTGCTGGTGGCGGGCCGCGTCGGCTGACGCGGGCCCGCCGCCGTCCCGGTGCCTACCGGTGGGAGGTGAACTCGACGACCTGCTGGAAGGTCGGCCGGTTCTGCCAGCTGATCTTGCCGTGCTTGATGCCGCCCAGGGTGCGCTGGACGATCGAGTCGGCGCACCACTGGTCGCCCGCCGAGCACTGGTCGTCACCGGGGTAGACCTGGGCCGCGGTCTTGCCCGCCGCCTCCTTCAGGGTGCTGATCAGGATGTCCCGGCAGGCGCTGAGGGTGCCGCCGCCGCAGTACTTGCGGCCCAGCGGTCCCTGCACCGACTCGCCGAGCACCGACCGGATGTCCTTGTCGACGTAGCTCCACCAGCCGTACTGGAAGGAGCTTCCGGCGTGTGAGCCGGTCGGGCCGTGGCCCGCGGACGGGGCCTCGTCGACGGGCAGGTTGTTGGTGAAGGCGGTGTACAGGTCGGTGCCGAGGCCCGGTTCGAACTCGGACTTGACCAGCAGTGGCCACCAGGCGTCCAGGATGCGGATCGCGTCGGCGTCGGCGTACTTCTTCGAGCCGGCCGTGGTCTCCGTGCGCTTGCCGCCCGCCGACAGCCACGTCTGGAGCTTGCTGACGGCGGCCGCGGCGGTGGAGTCGGTGACCGTGGAGCTGCCCACGACCTTCAGCAGGTCGGGGAGCACGTCCTCGGCCCGCAGGTCGACGGTGGCCGCGTCCGCCATCGCCTTCGTCAGCGACGCGCGGGTCACCCCGCCGGCCGCGACCAGCTTCTTCACCCGGTCCTCGAGCAGGTTGCCGCGGTGCACCGAGCCGTCGCCCCAGGACGCGGTCGTGTAGTCCTTGGCCTGCTTGTTGTTCCAGGAGATGTAGTAGTCCTGGTCGATGGAGTTGGGGTGGGCCGACGCGGGTGTGTAGTCGGCGGTGTTGGTCGTCGGGTTCCAGCCCCGCCACTCGTACGCCGGCTGCGCCCACACCGGGAACTCCGCGTCGACGCCGTTCGCGCGCACCGGGTTGTCGCCGCTGTTGTAGTACGCGGTGTGCTGGGAGTCGGCGTAGAACCAGTTGAAGGTGTAGTTGATGTGCTGCACCGCGCTCTGGAAGGTCTGCGGGCTCTTGACGTAGTCGGGGTCGTTGAGCATCTGGAAGCCGATGATGGAGTCGGCCTCGTGCAGGTAGGAGGAGCGCAGGGTGGTGTAGGCGACCTTCTTGCCGCCGACGGTCGCCCGGTACGCGACGGGTCCGTACTTCGTGCGCCACACGCGCATGGTGTACGAGCCCGCCGCCGTGCCGTCGGCCGTGGTCGGCTTCCAGGCGTTCTGCCGCTCGACCTTGTCCATGGCGGTGCAGGTGCCGCGGTACACGTAGTGGTAGTCGTCCTGGCACAGTTCGACGGCGTAGGTGTCGATGATGTCCTGGCCGGAGGTCGTGGCGCTCCAGGAGTAGTCCTGGCCGCGGCCGAGTTCGACGTACATGCTCAGGCCGGCGAAGGAGGCGCCGCGGGCGCTGATGCCGGGGCCCTGGATCTCCTGGAGCAGGAGCAGCTGGGGGGCGAAGTAGCCGGTCTGCGGGCCGAAGACGGCGACCGGGTGGCCACTGGCCGTGGACTTGCCGCTGACCACGAGGGCGTTGGACATGCCGCGCTTGGCGGAGGTGAGGGCGGTCTTGGCCGCCGAGCTGGAGGCGGTGGTGGCGGTGCTGGTGGCCGCGCTGCCCGTACGGTCGTAGACCAGCGGCTCCTCGACGACCGAGCCGGGGTCGGGCAGGGCCTCGCCCTGCGGGTTGTCGGGCCTGGTGGCGTAGGGGAAGCTCTCGCCGTTGTGGACCGTGAGGACGGCCTCGGCATCGTTGCGCTCGCGGAAGGACTCCCAGACCTTGGTGCCCTCGGTGACGCCGTACTTCTCCTGGGCGGCGAGCAGTGAGATCGCGTTGTTGACCTCGCCGCCGCCTCCGGAGCCGAAGAGCGCGCCGATCACGGAGCCGAGCGCGACCAGGTCGGTGATCTTGAAGTGGTCGATGGTGCCGGCGTTGGTGATGGAGTCCTTGTGCCCGGTCAGGACGTACTCGCCGGGGAAGTAGCGTCCACTGTCGGAGGCGTCGATGTACGAGTTGATGCCGTCGAGGTAGGCCTTGGCGTCGTCGAGGGCCTGCTGGCCGCGCGCGCCGTTGGTGGCGATCGCGTTGTCGATCTGGGCCTGGAGATCGGCCTCGGTGTACGGGGCGTTGCGCCAGAACTGCTGTTCCAGGCCCTGGTTGGAGGGCGCGCCGCCGGCGAAGGCGGTCAGCTGGCCGCGTCCGACGTGGCGGAAGACGTCCATCAGCCACAGGCGGTCCTGGGCGGCCGCATAGCCGGCGCCGAACTCGGTGCCGTAGCGAGTGGTACCGGTGATGTGCGGCACGCCCGTCTTCTTGTCACGGACGATCGTCACGTCGCTGCGGTTCGCCGGCTTGAGGGTGGAGGCGACCTGGTCGGCGGGCACTCCGAACGACGCGTCGTTGAAGAAGGTGTTGATGGTGGCGTTGGTCAGTGTGCTGTAGCCCTTGGCCAGGTTGGCGTAGGGGCCGAGCTGGTCGTCGGCGTGCTCGGGCTGGGTGCCGAAGGCCTGGTTGAGGAGGACCTGGGCAAGCGTGGCATTGCCGTTCTGACCGGGAGGGAGGATGTCGGAACACTGGCCGCCGCAGTAGTCGTTGGCGGCGGCCGTGGGCTCGGCCGCCACCGCTGCCTGCGTGAGCGGAGACAAAAGCCCGGCTATCAGGACGCATACGGAAGCGTTCTTCAGGAACCCGGGGAATCGACTGGGAGTTCTCAGTCTGTCGAGAGCGTTGCGTGGGGTTCGCCGCGGCATGGCAGCTCCTTGCGATGGGGGTGAGCCGGAGGTTACCGCCGGTATCCCCGAGATTGAAGATGAGCAAGCGTCACTTTTTGCAAAGTCGACGCGGGTCGTCAGGAGTCGACATGGACGTCACGGCGGACACACGGGCAACAGAGGGCGAGGCGCGCGCAAGCCCGGACGGCTTATGGGGGGCCATCCGAAATCGGATGGAGCCGAATCGCGTGTCGACACGTCTATTCGGCGACGTCCGTACGGAGACGCCGAAGTGACCGAAGTACAGGCAGGTGTGACGGAGGTGCAGGGCGATGGCCGGTTTCCGGAGTCTGGCGAGACAGGTGCGCGACCCGCGGTGTGATCTGGCACTGCGGCGTTACTCACTGCGCAAGTGCCTGGAGCGGTTCGCTCCTTACGGGCACCGGGCGACCTGGGACCACTTGTGCTCCCGGGCGGGGTTCGGGCCGGAGGACCGGTCCCCCGATCCAGCGCGGCTCGTGGCCGCACTGGACGAACTGGAGGAGGCGCGGGCGGTCTGGCTCGCCTACGAGGTCGAGTTCGCCGAGCGCCGCAAGAAGGAGAAGCACGACGGGTTGCGCCGGCCGGGCAGTGTGGACGACTGGCACCGGCTGACCTGGGGCGGCTTCGGAGTCGCGTGGTGCGACGACCCGCGGGTACACCCCCGTGACCCGCTGGCCGAGGTACTGCGTCGGCTCATCGCCGCGCTGGAGCGCGAACCGGGCGCGAGCTGCCCGGTGTGCGACGGAGCGCGTCTGGTCTGGAGGTACGACCTGGACCACGAACCGTCGTCGGGTCCCGTCTGCGCGGAGTGCGGGATCCTGGTACCACGCCCGGTGCTGACACCGGAGTCCCTGGCGTACGCCAGGCGGGGGCGCGTGCTGGTGTCGGCCTAGGTCAAGGGGGGTGCGCCGGGGATGCCGCACCCCCTGATGTCACGGCGCGGGGCCGCGTCGGCCGAAGCGCGTGAGGCTACCAGGCGCTAATTCGTTCGATCCATGCCTTTTGCGCGCGGAGAGTTCTGGGTGATGAAACCCATGTGAGGCACCTGGAGGACTCCCCATGTCGACGCTACGCGTGACCGCCGAAGTGCTGACCGTCCACGAGCACCCGAACGCCGACGCGCTCGAACTGGCCCAGGTGGGCCTGTATCGGGCCGTCGTCGCCAAGGGCGCGTACCGCACCGGTGAGGCCGCCGTGTACATCCCCGAGCAGGCGGTGCTTCCGACCGAGCTGATCGAGGAGCTGGGGCTGACCGGGCGGCTGGCGGGCGGCAACGCGGACCGCGTCAAGGCGGTGCGGCTGCGCGGGGAGCTGTCGCAGGGCATCGTGTGCCGGCCGAAGGCGCTCGCGGAGTTCGACCTGGCCCGGGCGGCCCAGGAGGGGACGGACTTCGCCGCGCTGCTCGGCATCACCAAGTGGGTCCCGCCCGTGCCGCCCATGATGGACGGCGACGTCGAGTCCGCGCCCGAACTGCTGCCCTGGGTCGACATCGAGAACATCCAGCGGTTTCCGGACATCTTCACCGCGGGCGAGGCTGTGGTCCTGACGGAGAAGCTGCACGGGTCGGCATGCCTGCTGACGTATGTCGCCGACTCGGGTCGGGTGCACGTCTCGTCCAAGGGCTTCGGGGCGAAGTCGCTGGCCCTGAAGGAGGATCCGCGCAATCTCTACTGGCGGGCGGTACGGGGTCACGGCGCCGCCGAGGCCGCGGCGCGGCTCGCCGAGCGGCTGGGGGCGCGACGGGTCGGGATCTTCGGGGAGGTGTACGGGGCCGGGGTTCAGGACCTGACGTACGGCGCGGACGGGCGACGCGACACGCTCGGGTACGCCGTGTTCGACGTGTCCGCGGAGATCGACGGGCAGGTGCGCTGGCTCGACACCGCGGAACTGCTGGGCGGGGAACTGCCGTTGGTGCCGCGGCTGTTCGAGGGGCCTTACGACATCGACCGTGTCCTGGAGATCGCCGCCGGC
This sequence comes from Streptomyces sp. NPDC048751, assembly GCF_043198595.1. Lineage (NCBI taxonomy): Bacteria > Bacillati > Actinomycetota > Actinomycetes > Kitasatosporales > Streptomycetaceae > Streptomyces > Streptomyces sp. NPDC048751. The sequence goes on along the minus strand of NZ_JBICUX010000008.1, from coordinate 120,788 downwards.
CGCGAGACGGTGTCCGGGCGGGAACTCCATCTGCGGGAGGGCGTGGTGATCCGCCCTCGCGATGAGCGGTACAGCGCGGTGACCGGGGGGCGGGCGATCGCGAAGGCGGTGAGTCCGGCGTATCTGACGCGGAAGGGCGGGACGGAGTACGAGTGAGGCCGGGGGCGGCCGGGAGGCCCTAAGCGGGCCTGCGGCCGCCCTTCTCCACCAACAGGCGGGAGCCCGACTGGTCTTCGCCGAAGCGGTCGTCGGGGTTGGAGAGGACGCAGGAGTGGAGGGAGAGGCAGCCGCAGCCGATGCAGTCGGTGAGGTGGTCGCGCAGGCGGTTGAGTTGGTTGATGCGTTCCTCGAGTTCGGCGCGCCAGACCTCGGAGAGGCGGGCCCAGTCCTCGCGGGTGGGGGTGCGTTCCTCGGGGAGTTCGGCGAGGGCCTCGCGGATCGTGGCCAGCGGAATGCCGACGCGCTGGGCGGCGCGGACGAAAGCGACCCGGCGCAGGGTGTCACGGGTGTAGCGGCGCTGGTTGCCCGAGGTGCGGCGACTGCTGATCAAGCCCTTGGACTCGTAGAAGTGCAGGGCCGAGACGGCGGCGCCGCTGCGCGCGGAGAGCTGGCCGACGGTGAGCTCGTGGATCTTCTCTGGAATCTGGGGCACTCCCCGAACCCTACCCAGCCGCTACCGCCGCGCGCCGTCCCATTCCCGGCCCCCATGCGTTGACAGGGGGCGCCCGATCCGACCATGCTAAGCAGTCGCTTAGCATGCATGGAGAACCGAGTTCGTCACGCGAGAGGCCCAGACATGGCAGAGCCGAGGATCTTCACGTCCGCCGACGACCTGAAGGCGGCGGTGGGCGAGCAGCTGGGGTACACCGACTGGCTGGAGGTCGACCAGAAGCGCGTCGACCTGTTCGCCGAGGCCACCGGCGACCACCAGTGGATCCACGTGGATCCGGAGAAGGCGGCGGTCGGACCGTTCGGCACCACCATCGCGCACGGGTACCTGACGCTGTCGCTGCTGCCGCTCTTCGGACCCCAGCTGATCTCCGTCGAGGGCGTGAAGATGGGCGTCAACTACGGCACCAACAAGGTGCGCTTCCCCGCCCCGGTGCCCGTCGGCTCCCGGCTGCGCGCCACCGCCACGATCACCGGCGTCGAGGACGTACCCGGCGGCATCCAGGTGAGCGTCGCGTTCACGGTCGAGCGCGAGGGCGGCGACAAGCCCGTGTGCGTCGCGGAGTCCGTGTCCCGGTACTACCTCTGACCAGCGCGGCGACTACTTCACGCCCACCATCCGCAGCACGAGGTCGGCGTACAGATCGCCGACCTCCTCGGGCGTGCGCGGGCCGTTGACGTTGAACCAGCGGGCCACGTCGATGCACAGGGAGAGCACGGCGAGCGTGGTGCCGTGGACGTCCAGGACGTCGAACTCGCCCGTCCGCACGCCCTCCTCGACGATCCCGCGCACCTCCGCGTTGACCTGCCGGCGCAGCGCGAGGATCTCCGCGCGGGCGTCCGGGCCGAGCGACTCCAGCTCGTACTGCACGACCCGCGCGGTGGTGCGCCCGCCGGCGTGCCAGCGCACGAAGGAGCTCACCGCGTCGGCGAGGCGCTCGGTGGGGGTGCCCTCACGCCGCGACGCCGTCTGAAGGATCTCCAGCGCCTTCTCGTGGCCGATCCTGCTGATGCGGTGGAGCAGCTCTTCCTTGGTCTTGTAGTGGATGTAGAGCGCGGCCGGGCTCATGCCCGCGCGGCCCGCGATGTCACGGGTCGTGGTGGCGTGGTAGCCGCGCTCGGCGAAGGCCTCCACCGCGGCAACGAGCAGCCGCCGGGCCGCGTCGGGCGTCACCTCGCCCCACGGCTGCACTTCGCCGCCGGCCGTGTCCTCCGCCGTACTCATCGCTCGTTCGCCCCTCTCGGTGACAGGAGCTCCACCATACCGCCGAAGGTGAGCGGTCGCTTAGCGTCCCCGCTCAGCGGGCTCCTGCCGGTCCCGGATCACTTTGGCCAGCGTGAAGGCGGACGTCACCAGGTACAGGACGGCGATGGCGAGGAAGGCCCGCACCCAGGCATCGGCCTTGAGCTGGTAGATCCCGATGGCGGTGGCCGCCATGGCGACGGCGAAGGAGGCGACGGCCTGGCCGTAGAAGGCGGCCGTGTTCTGCTGCTTGACCGGTGTGTCACTCATGGGGACAGCTTCGGCGGACGTGGCCGGAACCACATCCGCCGAGATACTCAGCGCCGGGACAGCGACGTACTCAGAAGGCCGAGACGCCCGTCAGCGCCCGTCCGATCACCAGCTTCTGGATCTGGCTGGTGCCTTCGTAGAGGGTCATCACGCGGGCGTCGCGCAGCAGCTTGCCTGCCGGGTACTCGTCGATGTAGCCGTAGCCGCCGAAGACCTGGAGGGCGTTGTTGGCGGCGCGTACGGCGGCCTCGGAGGCGAAGAGCTTGGCCTTGGAGGACTCGGTGGCGAAGGGCAGGCCGCGGTCGATCAGGTCGGCGACGCGCCACGTCAGCAGGCGGGCCGCGTCCACGTCCACGGCGATGTCGCTGATCAGCTCCTGGACGAGCTGGTGGTGGGCGATGGTCCGGCCGAACTGTTCGCGTTCGGTCGCGTGGCGGACGGCCGCGTCCAGCGCCGCCTGCGCTATGCCGACGCAGCCCGCCGCCACCGACATCCGCCCCTTGGCCAGGGCCGACATGGCGACGGAGAAGCCCTTGCCCTCCTCCCCGAGCAGCGCGGAGGCGGGGACGCGGACGTCCTGAAGGACCAGTTCGGCGGTGGCCTGGCCGCGCAGGCCGAGCTTGCCGTGGATGGTGCGCCGGGTCAGGCCGGGGGTGTCGGTGGGGACCAGGAAGGCGGAGACGCCCTTGTGGCCGGGCGCGTCCGTGGAGCGGGCGAACAGCAGCACGACGTCGGCCCAGGTGCCGTTGGTGATGAACATCTTCGTGCCGTTGATGACGTAGCCTCCCCCACTCTCGGCTCCGCTCGAGCGGGAGGTACCCCCATCCTCACGGACCGCGCGGGTGGTGAGGTTGCCGGCGTCGGAGCCGGTGCCGGGCTCGGTCAGGCCGAAGCAGCCGACGTACGCGCCGGAGGTGAGGCCGGGCAGCCAGTGGTGCTTCTGCTCCTCGCTCCCCCAGGCGGCGATGGTCTTGGCGACGAGACCGAGCGAGACGGACACGATGCCGCGCACGGAGGAGTCCCCCCGGCCGAGCTCCTCCGTCACCAGGCAGTACGCGAGGTGGTCGCCGCCCGAGCCGCCGTACTCCTCGTCGATCGTCAGGCCGAGGAAGCCGACCTCGCCGAGCTTCTTCACGATCCCCCGGTCGACCTCCTCGGCACGGTCCCAGGCGACGACGTGGGGGGCGATCTCGCGAGCCACGAAGTCCCTGGCGAGTCGCTGTACGGCGGTCTGCTCCTCGCTGAGCTCCAGATTCATGCCGAGTCACCCCACAGATAGCGGACCTTGAAGGCCGAACATTTAAATTAGCACTGCTAGTTTCATGGACGCAGCCCTACTATGTGCGCCATGGCCCGACCGCGCAAGCCCCTCCTCAGCACCGACCGGATCGTCGAGACGGCACGCGCGCTCGTGGACACGGAGGGGCTGGCGGCCGTCTCCACGCGCCGGCTCGCCGCGGAGCTGGGGGTGAGCGGGCCCTCGCTGTACAACCACTTCCGGACGAAGGACGAGATCCTCGAGGCGGTGGCCGACTCGGTGAGCGCGCAGGTCGACCTGTCGATGTTCGAGGACGGCGGCCGGGACTGGCGGACCGCGCTGCACGACTGGGCCGTCTCCTACCGCGCCGCCCTCCGCGACCACCCCAACATCGTCCCGGTCCTCGCCCGCGGCCCCGGCCGCCGCCCGGCCGCACTACGGCTCGCCGACGCGGTCTACGGGGCGATGGTCCACGCCGGCTGGCCCCCCGCCCAGGCGACCTCCATCGGCGCGCTGATGCGGTACTTCATCATGGGCTCAGCTCTGGGCTCCTTCGCCGGCGGCTTCGTCGACGACCAGAGCGCCTACGACCCCGCCGACTATCCCCACCTCGGCCAGGCCCACCTCCTCGCCGAGCAACAGGAGAAGATCGACGAGCGAGCCTTCGAAACGGGGCTGACAGCACTGCTGGACGGGCTGGCGCAGCAGTACGAACAGGCCCGGCGGTCCGCGTAGGACGGTTCGGCGCCGACCGAAGTGTTCGTACCCCATGCTGGGACGCATGACCAGCAAGGATCCCCAGGCGCCGCAGCTGGCCCGGCTCGCCGGGCTGATCGCCGACGAGACGCGGGCCGCGTGCCTGCTGGCGCTGCTCGACGGGCGGGCGTGGACCGCCGGTGAGCTGGCGCGGCACGCGGGCGTGGCCGCGTCGACGCTGAGCGAGCACCTGGGCAAGCTGGTCGCGGGCGGCCTCCTGACGGAGGAGCGCCAGGGGCGGCACCGGTACGTACGGCTGGCCGACGCGCGGGTCGCTCAGCTGGTGGAGGACCTGGCGGCCCAGGTCGGGCCCGACACGGGCCGACGGCCGCGCGGCCTGCGGGAGTCGAGCGCGGGCTCGGCGATGGCCCGCGGCCGCACCTGCTACGACCATCTCGCCGGGCGTCTCGGCATCGCGGTCACCGACGCGCTGACCGCACGCGGACTGCTCCTCCAGGACACCGGGTTCGCGTTGACGGACGCGGGAGTCGGCTGGTTCGACTCCGCGGGCATCGCCCTCGACCGTACGACCCGTCGCCCGCTGGCCCGCGCCTGCCTCGACTGGACCGAGCGCCGCCCCCATCTCGCGGGCGTGGCCGGCGCGGCCCTGTGCCGGCACGCCCTCGACACGGGGTGGTGCGTGCGCATCGGCTCCGAGCGGGCGGTGAAGGTGACGGCGGCGGGCGAACGGGCCCTGTCCGAGCTGCTGGGCATCGAGGGGGCCGCGCTGGGCTGAGCCTGTCTGCCTGTTGCCTGTCTGCCTGTTGCCTGTCTGCCCATGGCTTCCCCGTCCGAAATCCGCGAGCCTGCGGACCCCCTTCCTCCCTAGCCTCAGGAGCATGATGAACTCCGCCCCGTCCCGTCCCCGTCGTACGGAACTGCTCGCCGCCGGCGCGGCCAGCGTCTCCGTCGTGCTGTGGGCCTCCGCGTTCGTGTCCATCCGCAGCGCGGGGTCCGCGTACTCGCCGGGCGCGCTGGCGCTCGGACGGCTGCTGGCGGGGGCGCTGGCACTGGGGGTCATGTGTGCTGTGCGGCGGGAGGGGTGGCCCGCGCGGTCGGCGTGGCGGGGGATCGGGATATCGGGGGTGCTGTGGTTCGGGTTCTACATGGTCGTCCTGAACTGGGGCGAGCAGGAGGTGGACGCGGGAACGGCGGCCCTGGTCGTCAACATCGGCCCCCTCCTCATCGCCCTGCTCGGCGCACGCCTCCTCGGTGACGTGATGCCGCCCCGGCTGCTGGCCGGGATGGCGGTGTCGTTCGCCGGCGCGGTGACGGTGGGGCTGTCGATGTCGGGCGACGGCGGTTCGTCGGTGCTCGGGGTGGTGCTGTGCCTGCTGGCGGCGGTCGCGTACGCGGGCGGGGTCGTGGCGCAGAAGCCGGCGCTGGCGCGGGCGAGCGCGTTGCAGGTGACGACGTTCGGGTGTCTCGTCGGGGCGGTGGTGTGCCTGCCGTTCGCCGGGCAGTTGGTGAGCGAAGCGGCGAAGGCGCCCGTGTCGGCCACGCTCAACATGGTCTACCTGGGGGTCTTCCCGACCGCGCTCGCCTTCACCACCTGGGCGTACGCCCTGGCCCGCACGACCGCCAGCCGCATGGGCGCGACCACGTACGCGGTCCCCGCGCTGGTCGTGCTGATGTCGTGGCTGGCCCTGGGCGAGGTGCCGGGGGTGCTCACACTCGCGGGCGGGACGCTGTGCCTGGCCGGGGTGGCGGTGTCGCGGTCGCGGGCGCGGGCACGGCGGGCTCCGGAGACTCCGGCTGCGGCCGTGGAGCCAAAGCCCGAGCAGCCGGAGCTGTCAGCGTGACCGAGCCTTGTCCGCAAGAACCTTGATGGAGACGAGCGCGATCACCGAGAGGCCGACGATGTACGCGGACACCGGCATCGACGTGCCCGTCGTCTCCAGGAGCAGCACCATCACGAACGGCGCCAGTCCGCCGCCGCCCACCACGGCGATCTGGTAGCCGAGGGAGGCGCCCGTGTAGCGCATCTCGGGCGTGAACAGCTCGGCGAACAGGGCGGCCTGGGGGCCGTACATGATGCTGAGGAAGCAACTGGCGACGCATGTGCCGACCGCCAGCCACAGCAGTGAGCCGGTGTCGATCAGCAGGAACAGCGGTACGGCCCACAGCGCGATGCCGGCCGCGCCGAACGCGTAGATCCGGATGCGGCCGACGCGGTCGGAGAGGGCCGCGGAGGCCGGGATCAGCACCAGTTGGGTGAGGCTGACGCAGAGCGAGACGGTGAGGACGGCACCGCGGTTCATGCCGAGTTCGCGGGTGGTGTAGTCGAGGACGCCGGTGATGAGGATGTAGAAGGTCGCGGTGTTCACGGCGAAGGAGCCACCGGCGAGGAGGACCGTGCCGAGGTGGTCGCGCAGGACCGTGCGCAGCGGCGAGCCCTGTTCCGCCTTCTCCTTCTCGGCCAACGCCCGCTCCGCCTCCCGGAAGGCGGGTGTCTCCTCGACGCGGGTGTGGATGTACCAGGCGAGCGCGAGGACGAACAGGCCGACGAGGAAGGGGAGCCGCCAGCCCCAGGCGGCGAAGGCGGTGTCGGTGGTGAAGGCGCCGGCCAGCAGGAAGACACTGTTGGCGGTCACCACGCCGATGGGGACGCCGAGTTGGACGACGCTGCCGTAGACACCGCGCTTGCCCTCCGGGGCGTACTCGGTGGCGAGCAGCATCGCACCGCCCCACTGGGCGCCGACCGCGAGTCCCTGGACGACGCGCAGGGTGACGAGCAGGACGGGGGCGGCGACGCCGATCGTGTCGTACGTCGGCAGCACGCCGATGCCGGGCGTGGCCACGCCCATCAGGGTGAGCGCGAGGACGAGCATCGGCTTGCGGCCCCTCTTGTCGCCGAGGTGTCCGGCGACGATGCCGCCGAGCGGGCGGGCGAGGAGGCCGACGGCGAAGGTGGCGAAGGAGGCGAGGACTCCGGCGGTGGAGCTGCCCGCCGGGAAGTACAGGTCCCCGAGGACGAGAGCGGCGGCGATGCCGAAGACGAAGTAGTCGTGGGGACGTTCCCGGGAACATACTGACCGGACGGTATGGAGTCAACGGTCGTGCGCGAAGGTTGCCCGGAGCACCCGGGGGGCGCTCCGGACAACTCGGACTCAGAACATCACGAGCGCCCTGCCGCCCTTGCCCGCCAGCATGTTTGAGAACGCGGCCGGGATCCCCTCCAGCGCGATGCGTTCCGTCACCAGCGCGCCCAGGTCCAGGCGCCCCGCCCGTACGTGCTCGGCGAGCACCGGCAGGTCCCGTGCCGGGTCGGAGTTGCCGTAGACGCAGCCCGAGAGGGTCCTGCCCCAGTGGAAGATCTCCAGGGCGTTGAAGGTGACCTGCTGGTCCTTGCCGCCGATGCCGACGACCGTCGTACGGCCGCCGCGGCGGGTGGAGTCCCAGGCCGCGCGGATGGTGCTCGCGCGGCCCACGCACTCGACGGCCACATCGACACCCTGCTTGTCCGTGAGCCCCCGGATCTCGCGGGCCGTGGTGTCCGAGGCCACCACGTAGTCGGTGGCTCCGGCGGCGCGCGCCAACTCCTCCTTCTCCGGGGAGACATCGACCGCGACGATCTTCGCGGCCCCCGCGATACGGGCCGCCTGGAGCGCGGCGAGCCCCACTCCGCCGACGCCGTACACCGCCACCGTCTCCCCGGCCTCGACCCGCGCCGAGTGGTGGACGGCGCCGTAACCGGTGAGGACCGCACAGCCGAGCAGTGCCGCGTCCGTGAGCGGGACGCCCTCGGGGAGGGGCAGGACGCAGCTCGCCGACACGACCGTCTCCTCGGCGAACGCGGCGACGTTCAGGCCGGGGTGCAGGTCGGTGCCGTCGACGGTACGGGCGTACACGTCGGCGGCGCCGTTCAGCGCGTTGGCGCACAGCCAGACCTCGCCGAGCGAGCAGGCGTGGCAACCGCCGCAGGAAGGGGCCCAGTTGAGGACGACTCCGTCGCCGGGCGTGAGGCCGACGACCCCTTCGCCGACGGCGACCACCGTGCCCGCGCCCTCGTGGCCGAGGACGGCGGGGACCGGTACCCGCATGGTGCCGTCGGACAGGGACAGATCGGAGTGGCAGACCCCGGCGGCGGCGAGCCGGACGCGGACCTGGCCGGGTCCGGGGTCGGGCAGCTCGATGTCGGTGATCTCCAGCGGGGAGCCGATGGCGGGGAGTACGGCGGCACGGACGGCCATGACGGGCAACGCTCCTGACATCGGAGGGACTAGAACTGGAGGGACTAGAACTGGAGGGACTTGGTCTGGAGGTATTCGGCGAGACCGTGCGCGCCCAGTTCGCGGCCGACGCCCGACTGCTTGTAACCGCCGAACGGGGCCAGCGGGTTGAACCGGCCGCCGTTGATGTCGACCTGGCCGGTGTCCATACGGCGGGCGAAGGCCACCGCCTCGGCTTCCTCCCCGGCCCAGACGGCGCCGGCGAGCCCGTACAGCGTGCCGTTGGCGATGCGCAGGGCGTCCTCCTCGTCCTCGTAGCGGAGGATCGACAGGACCGGGCCGAAGATCTCCTCCTGCGCGATGGTCATGTCGGGGGTGACGTCGGCGAAGACCGTGGGGCTGACGAAGTAGCCCCGCTCGCGCGGGGATTCGGTGCCTCCGGCGACCAGACGGGCGCCCTCGGCGAGGCCCTTGTCGATGTAACTCAGCACCCGGGCCCGCTGCTTGGCGTTGACCACCGGGCCGATGCGCTCGCCGTACTTGGCGGCCGCGGCGGCGGCGATCCCGACCGCCTCCTCGTACTGCGAGGTGTGCACCAGCATCCGCGTCCAGGCGCTGCACGTCTGACCGGAGTTGGACATGACGTTGGCGACGCCGACGTTGACCGCCTTGGCGAGGTCGGCGCCGGGCAGGATGACGTTGGCGGACTTGCCGCCCAGTTCCAGGGCGACCTTCTTGACGGCCGCGCCCGCCGTCGCGCCGATCTGGCGGCCGACGGCCGTGGAGCCGGTGAAGGAGACCAGGTCGACGTCGGGGTGTTCGGCGAGGGCCTGTCCGGCGATCGGGCCGAGGCCGGTGACCAGGTTGAACACACCCGCCGGGAGGCCCGCCTCGTGCACCGCCTCGGCGAAGAGCTGGGCGACGAGCGGGGTGTCCTCGGCCGGCTTCACCACGATCGTGCAGCCCGCGGCGAGCGCCGGGGCGACCTTCGCGACGATCTGGTGGAGCGGGTAGTTCCAGGGCGTGATCGCGCCGACCACGCCGATCGGCTCGTGCAGGACGGTCGAGTTGCCGACCTTCTCCTCGAACTCGTACGTCGCCGCCAGCTCGGCGTACGACCCGGCGACCGCGATCGGCACGGCCGCGTGCACCGCCTGCGCGAAGGGCAGCGGGGAGCCGAGTTCGGCGGCGACGGTCTCGGCGATCTCGTCCTTGCGGACCACGAGGACGTCCCGCAGGGCGGTCAGGCGCGCGGCCCGCTCGGCGGGCGGGGTCGCGGCCCAGGCCGGGAGGGCGGCACGGGCGGCCCGTACGGCGGTGTCGACGTCCAGGGCGGTGCCGGCCGGGACCCGGCCGATCACCTGCTCGTCGACCGGGTTCACGACCTCGATGACGTCCGGACCGGCGGCGGGGCGCCAGGCGCCGTCGATGTACATGCCGTCGTGTGCCTTCATCGCGTTCCTTCCGGCGGGGCTACGTCGTACGGCACAACAAACTAGCGGCGATAGTTTTCTGGCGCCAGACACTTCCGGCCAGGGTCACCCCGGCGTGGTACGCCTCACTCCCCCAGGTCCGGCAGGTGGGACGGGGCCGGGCAGACGCGCTCGCCGTGCTGGTCGAAGACGAAGAGGTGGGCGAGGTCGACGAGGAGGGGGACCTGCATGCCCTGGCGGAGCTGGATGTCGGGGCTGGTGCGGACGACCAGGTCGCCGGGCAGGCGCGCCTCGACGAAGGCGGCGGACTCGGCGGGCCCGCGGTCGCCGTCGCCGGCCACGTCCAGGACCGCTGTCGGGACCGCCCCCCGCAGCGCGACCGCCCGTTCCCGGAGGCGGTGAAGAACCGTTCCGTCGCTGCGCGTCCGCCCGCGCCGGGCCGCCCGGACCCCGGGCCGCGCGGCCTCCAACTCGGGTACGACGGCGGGCCGGGAGCCGGTGTTGAAGTGCACGATGACCTCGTGCCCCTGGTACTCCAGGTGCTCCACCAGGCCGGTGAGCACCACCTCGCCGGGTCGCGCGGCGGCGGGCTTGGCGATGCGGACGGCCTCCGAGCGCAGGCCGACGATGACCTCACGGCCCTGCTGGACGCGCAGCAACTGGTGGTCCAGTGAGAGGGGTTCGGGCAGACGCAGGGCCTGCTTGCCGAGGCTGATCGTCATCGTTCCGTCGAGCGGGGCCCGGACCACACCGCGGATCAGGTTGATGCGCGGGGTGCCGATGAAGGCTGCGACGAAGACGTTGCGCGGCAGGGCGTAGACGGCGCGCGGCGTGTCGACCTGCTGGAGGACGCCGCCGCGCAGTACGGCGACCCGGTCGCCGAGGGACATGGCCTCGGCCTGGTCGTGGGTGACGTACACCGTGGTGACGCCCAGGTCGCGGGTGAGGCGGGAGATCTCGGCGCGCAGGTGGCTGCGGAGCTTGGCGTCGAGGTTGGACAGCGGCTCGTCCATCAGGAAGGCGGAGGGGTGGCGGGCGATGGCCCGGCCCATGGCCACGCGTTGGCGTTCGCCGCCGGAAAGCTGGGCGGGGAAACGGTCGAGGAGGTCCTCGATGCCCAGCATGCGGGCGGTGGTGTCGATGCGCGGGCCGGGGTCCTCGCCGGGGGCCTCGATGCGCAGGGGAAAGCCGATGTTGTCGCGGCTGGTCATGTTCGGATAGAGGGCGAAGTTCTGGAAGACCATCGCGATGTCCCGGCCGGACGGCGGCAGATGGTTGGCGTACTCGCCGTCGAGCAGCAGCTCGCCCTCGTCGATCTCCTCGAGGCCGGCGATCATCCGGAGCACGGTGGACTTCCCGCAGCCGGAGGGGCCGAGGAGGACGAGGAACTCCCCCGGGTTGATGTCCACCGACAGCCGGTCCACCACGCGGACTCCTCGCGTGTAGGACTTGCTCACGTCGTGCAGAGAGATGGCGCGTGTCATGGCAGGTGCCCCCGGGGGCTCACTCGGCGCTGGTGCTCCGCGGTTCGGAAGTCCCGTGCGGGTCGTACGGGGCTCGTGGGTCACGGAAATTAACGGACAGTGTGCGGGCGAGGGAAGAGACCGGGCGGGAATAGGGCGCTCCGGTCCACCTGGTGAGAAAAGGGGGCGGTCGGATTCAGTGGGCGCGGGAGTGTTTGTCCGGTTCGTGGATCTCTTTGAGGTGGGCGAAGACGACGAGGTTGCCGGAGTAGCCGGTTCTGCGGTTGTAGTCACCGCCGCAGGTGATGAGCCGTAGTTCGGGGCGGCCGCGGGGGCCGTACACCTCCTTGTTGGGGAAGTTCGCCTTCTCGTACTTCCTGACGGCGTCCACGGTGTAGACGGCGGTCCGCCCGTCGGCCCGCCGCACCTCCACGAGGACGCCCCGCTTCACCTCGGTGAGCCCCGCGAAGACGGCGGGCCCGGTGTCCGTGTCCAAGTGCCCGACCGCCACAGCGGTCCCCTTCTCCCCCGGAGTCGGCCCGTCCGCGTTCCACCCCACGAAGTTCGCCTTGCCATCGGGCGGCGCGGGAAGCCGCCGCTGCCGGTCGAGCCGGAGGTCCATGATCGGGGCCTTCAGACTCAGGTAGCGGATGAGGAGCACGGTCGCGCGCGAGCGCGGCAGAGGGCGGGGCCGGGGCTTGGCGGGTGGACGGCGGGGGATGGCGGGGGGCGCGGGGTGGGGGTTTTGGGCGGCGGGAGCGGCGGGGGTGGTGGGCTGGGCGCCGGGGGGCGTGGGGTTGGGGTTGGCGGCGGGGGCCGCAGGGCGGGGGTGCTGGGCGCCAGGCACCGCGGGGTTGGGACGCTGGGCGCCCGGGCGCGCGGGATTGGGACGCTGTGCGGCAGCGGCCGCAGGGCCGGGGCGCTGGGCGCCAGGCACCGCGGGGTTGGGACGCTGGGCGCCCGGGCGCGCGGGATTGGGACGCTGTGCGGCAGCGGCCGCAGGGCCGGGGCGCTGGGCGCCAGGCACCGCAGGGTTGGGACGCTGGGCGCCCGCGGCCGCAGGGCCAGAGGCGGGCCGCTGAGGTTGCTGCTTGGCGCCGCCCGCGCCGGGGTGTTCGGGTCGAGCCTCGCCGGGTTCGGCACCGGCTCCGGGCTGCCGCGGGGGCACGCCGTTGGGGGCCGGACGAGCGCCGGGGGGTTGTGGCCGTGCGGCGTCGGCAACCGGACGGGCGCCGGGCCGCTGCGACTTCGCCCCGACGACACCGGTTCCGGACGGCTGTGGCCGCGCCGCACCAGGCCGGGCACCGGGGCCGGGCCGGTGCGCGTCAGCCCTGCCCGCACCGGCGCCGGGCGGCTGCGGCTGAGCCGTGCCCGCAGCGGCGCGGGTCTCGGGCCGGGCGGGGCGTGCGGTGTCCGCGTCGGGGAGGGCACCTGGCCGGCCCGGCCGCACGCTCCCCGACTGCTGGGGGCGCGCTCCGCCCACGTCGGCGCACACCGGCGACCCGTCAGGCCGTGCCCGGTCGGCGACGTCACCACGGGCGCCTGGTCGGCCCTGCTGGACACTTCCCGGCCACCCGGTGCCACCCCGGCCAGCCCGGGTGCCAGGCGGCTCACGTCCGGCGTCGTCCCCGGCAGTGCCGGGACCCGGCGCCACGCCCCCGTTGCCGGCCCGCGCCCCGGACGACTCACGCCCGGCCGCACCAGCGCCACCCGCACCCGCACCCGCACCCGCACCCGCACCCGCACCCGCCGCAAGTTCCCCCTGCCGCGCTTCGCCGACACCGGCACCAGGCCCACCGGGCCGGGCTCGGCCCGCGGAGGCACCAGGCCCACCGGAACGTACGCCGGCCGCAGCCGAAGGGGCGCCCGGTCCAGCGGAACGTACGCCGCCCGCGGCGGCTGAGCCTCCCGGACCACCCGGCTCCCCACCTCCCGCGTCGACCCGCTCACCCGGGCAGCGGGGCCCGGCCCTCCTGGTCCGCGCCCCCGCACCGGCCGCCTCCGCACGCGCCCCAGCCGCACCCCGCTCCGCCACCTTCCCCCGTGCGTCCACGCGGGCCCCGGAGGAGCCCGGTGGGGCGGCCGTGGCCGGGGTCGGGGGTTCCTCGTCCTGGGCGCACCAGACGCCGCCCGCCACCAGGGAGGCGGCCAGTACGGCCGTTCTCGTGAGGCGGTAGGCGCGCGTCCGGTACCAGGGCCTGCGGGCTCGCCTACGCGGCGCCATGGGGACGGCGCCGGAGCCGGAACCAGACCGCTCCGCCGACCGCGGTCAGCCCCACCGCGGCCGCACCGGCGACCGGGGTGAAGGCGTCGGCGCGGGCCAGTCCGCCGCCGCCCGCGGGCGGGCCGCCGTTGGGCACGCCGATCGAGTCCGGGCACTCGGACTGGAACACCTTCTGCCTGGGGGCACCCGTGCCGCCGACGACCGTCCACTCGAGCGTGTACTGCCCCGCGGGCAGCATCATGTTCTCGGTCACCCCTTCGCCGTTGGCCAGCGTGATGACGCCCGTGAGCGTGGCTCCCGTGCCCGTCTGCGCGGACTGCGGCTCGATGGTCCAGTTGACGCCCTGGGCGACGTCGAAGTTGAACGCGTCGAGGTAGAACCTGCAGACCTTGGGCTGGTTGGCCCGGGCCTCCACGGCGGTGCCCGCCATATGGATCTTGATGTCTCCGTTGTCCCCCGGGGCGGCCACCGCGGCCGGGGCTCCGAGGAGCAGGGCTCCGCCGACGGTGAGTGCCGCGAGTGCGGCGGCTCTGCGCGGACGGGACGAGGTCGGCATACGAGACCCTCCAAATCAGGTGATTTTCATACAAATCAGACTGCACCTGATTCGATGTCACACTTCGTCCGGAGAGTGTGGGAGGAGCGCCCCACGCTCCGTCAGATATCGCTCTTCCGGCGCAACCGCGACGACGGCCCGGGTCGCCCGGCCCGGCGCCCTCCCGCCGCCTCCACCGCGCCGTCCGCGGTCTTCTCCGGTGACCGCAGCGCGATCCCCGACGACAGCAGCAACAGCGCCCCGAGCATCACGAACGGAGCGGCCGCCCCCGCGACTCCCGCGATCAGCCCCGCCGCGGCCGGTGCGGCGACCTGCCCGAGCCGGTTGCCGGTCAGTCGCAGGGCGAGAGCCGTGGAACGGGCCCCGTCGGGGGCGGCCTGGACGACCGTCGTCATGGACAGCGGCTGACCGACGCCGAGGCAGAAGCCGAGCGCGGCCAGCATCAGCCCGAGCGCCCACACCGGCACCGGCACCGCGATGCCCGCGCACAGCAGCGCCGCCAGCAGACACGTCACGGTCAGCAGCCACGCCCGCCCGAGCAGCCGCAGCAGGGGCGTGAGCACCAGGCGGCAGGCGATGGTGGCCGCCGCCCGCAGGCTGAGCAGGACGCCGATCACGGACGGCGCGATGCCACGGTGTTCGCCGACCACCGGCAGGTAGGCGGTGAGGATGTCGGTCGCGGACAGCACGGCGAGGCTGATGAAGATGCCCGCGGGCACACCCCGGGCCCGCAGGATGCGCCGCACCGGCACCGGCTCGCCGCGCTCCGCAGGGGACTTGGACGTCGTACGGCTCTCTATGCGCCACAACGACGTGAACGCGACCGCCGCCCCCGCGCCCGCGACGACGAGGGCCAGCGCGCTGGTGCCCGCCATGTCGGGGCCGCCGATCAGGGCGCCGGCCGCGATCGGGCCGACCAACTGGCCGAGGGAGGCGCCGATGGTGAAGTGACCGAAGTTGCGGTCCTGTTCGTGCGGGGCGGACTGGCGGGCGACGAGCGACTGGGCGCCGATCACGAAGCACAGGTGCCCGAGGCCCATCACACCGCTCCACAGGGCCATCGCCCACAGGGAGCCCGCGAGGCCACTGAGCGCGCAGCCGCCGGATATCAGCACGACGCCGAGCGGCAGCAGGGGCGCGCAGCGGCCGTGGTCGGTACGGCGCCCCAGGGGGACGGCCGCGAAGAGTGGCAGCAGCGCGTACACGCCCGCGATGACACCGATCGCCCGCTCGTCCGCGCCCAGCGCGAGGGCCCGGTAGGACACGGCGGGCCGGGCCATCGACACCGCCCCCTGCGCGAAGCCGAAGGCGATGACGAGGCGAAGCAGCCAGCCGCGGTTCCCACCGGGCCCCATGGCGAAGACCTCCTGTGAAGGCTCGAAGGATCAGAACAGTCGGAGGGGGGCGGGAGGGTCAGATGATCCCGAAGAGCATGCCCGACGCGAGGATCACCAGGCAGGTCAGCGCCGCCCACTTGACCACGAACCGGGTGTGGTCGCCGAACTCGACCTTCGCCATGCCGACGAGGACGTACACGGCGGGGACCAGCGGGCTCGACATGTGCAGCGGCTGGCCGACCAGCGAGGCGCGGGCCATCTCCAGCGGCGTGACACCGTGCGCCGCGCCGGCCTCGGCGAGGACGGGGAGAACACCGAAGTAGAAGCCGTCGTTCGACATGAAGTAGGTGAGCGGGAGGCTCAGGACGCCCGTCACGAGGGCCATGTGCGGGCCCATGCCGGCGGGGATGACGTCCACCATCCACTTGGCCATGTGGTCGACCATGCCGGTGCCCTGGAGGACGCCGGTGAAGACGGCGGCGGCGAAGACCATGCCGGAGACGTTGAGGACGTTGTCGGCGTGGGCCGCGAGGCGGGCCCTCTGGTCGGGGATGCGCGGGAAGTTGACGGTCAGCGCGAGCGCGGCACCGAGCAGGAACAGCACCGGGATCGGCAGGTACTCCATGATCATGGCGGCGAGCAGGGCCACCGTGAGCAGCGCGTTGAACCAGTACAGCTTGGGGCGCAGCGTGGCACGGTTCGGGTCGAGGCCCTGCATGCCGTCGTCGGACTCGTCGTCGTCGCCGAGGGCGACATCGGCGCCGGAACCCCCGGTGCGGGCGGCGCCCTTGCCGGGGCCGGAGGAGCCGGAGGCCCCGGAGCCGGCGCCCACGAGCACCGCCTCGGTCTCCTTCTCCTCGATCTTCTCCCCGGCCTTCTCCGTGACCTTCTCCTCGGCGTGGCCACCGACCAGCGCCTCGTCCAGCGTCAGCACGCCGAGCCGCTTGCGCTCGCGGCGGCCGAGGACGTACGAGAGGGCGATCACGAAGACCAGGCCGACGGCGAGCGCGGGGATCATCGGGACGAAGATGTCGCTGGCGTCGAGCTTCAGCGCGGTGGCGGCGCGGGCGGTCGGGCCGCCCCACGGCAGGGTGTTCATCACGCCGTTGGCCATGGCGGCGACACCGGTCATCACGACCAGGCTCATCTTCAGGCGCTTGTACAGCGGGTACATCGCCGAGACCGTGATCATGAAGGTGGTCGAGCCGTCGCCGTCGAGCGAGACGATCGCCGCGAGCAGGGCCGTGCCGACGACGATGCGCAGCGGGTCGGCCTTGCAGAACTTGAGGATGGCCCGGACGATCGGATCGAAGAGGCCGACGTCGATCATCACACCGAAGTAGACGATCGCGAACATGAGCATCGCCGCGGTGGGGGCGAGGCTGGTGACGCCGTCGATGACGTAGTCACCGAGCTTGGCGCCCTTGCCGACGAACACACAGAACAGCGCGGGGATCAGCACGAGCGCCGCGATCGGCGACATCTTCTTCAGCATGATCAGGACCAGGAAGGTCGCGATCATGGCGAAGCCGAGGATGGTCAACATGAGTGGATACCTAACGTTCGCCCTTGAACTCCCACCAGGGCCGGCGGTTCGACGACGTTAGGTCTGTTCGTTTGGCGTTAACAAGACGTTGACGTGCGAGCAATAAGCGCAAAACTGCTGGTCACGGCTTTGCTGAGGTCAGAGGCATAAGCATTTCGGCCATCGGAGCCGTATTTTTCACGCCAGCGGGGCCAGTTCGACGGGGACGCCGTTGAGGACCGCGTTGCCCGAGAGGGGGTCGAGCAGGCTGCCGTCGAGGAGCTGGTTGACGTTGACGCCGGGGTCGGTGGCCGCGTGGCTCATCCGGGTGCCGGGCCGGTCGTGGCCCCAGCCGTGCGGCAGGCTGACCACGCCCCGGCGCACGCCGTCGGTGACCTCGGCCGGGGCCGTCACCTCTCCCCCGGCGCCCTTCACCCGCACCGGCGCCCCGTCGCGCACGCCGAGCCGTTCGGCGTCCTCGGGGTGGATGTGCAGGGTGCAGCGGTTGCTGCCGCCGGTCAGGGCGGGGACGTTGTGCATCCAGCTGTTGTTGGACCGCAGGTGCCGGCGCCCCACGAGGACGAGTCCGGCGGGGCGTTGCGCCAACGCCGCGCGCAGCCGCGGCAGGTCGTCCGCGATCGGCGACGGCAGCAACTCGACTTTGCCGCTCGGGGTCTTGAGCGGCTGGGGCAGGCGGGGCCGCAGCGGACCGAGGTCGATGCCGTGCGGATGGGCCAGCAGTTTCTCCAGGCTCAGCCCGTCCGGTCGTACGCCGAAACCGTCGCCGTAGGGTCCGAGGCGCAGCATCATGTCGAGTCGCCGCTCGGGGCCGTCGGCGCCGGTGAGCAGGGACGCCAGCTCGCGGGGGTCGCGGCCGTGCACGGGTGAGTGGGGTTCCTTCACGGCCTTGCCGAGGGTCTGGTCGAGGACCAGCGTGTCGACGGCGGACGGGTCGGCGCCGTGCATGCCGGTGACGGCCAGGATCAGCCGGGCGAAGATCTCCGTCTCCGCCATCCGGCCGGGCTCCAGCCGGAGGGCGGGGCGCGTGTAGCGGACCTGGTTGCGTACGGCGAGGGTGTTGAAGGCGAAGTCGTGGTGGGGGCTCTGCGAGGGCGGGGGCGGCGGCAGGACGACGTCCGCGTGACGCGAGGTCTCGTTGAGGTACGGGTCGACGACGACCATGAAGTCCAGGGAGTCCAGCGCCTTGTCGAGGCGGTCGCCGTCGGGGGCCGAGAGCACCGGGTTGGCGGCGACGGCGATCAGCGCCCGGATCGGCTCGCCCTCCTCGGTGGCGGTGTCGATCTCCTCGGCGAGTACGGAGAGCGGCAGTTCGCCCTTCGCCTCGGGGTGGCGGCCGACCCGGGAGTGCCAGCGCCCGAGCGCGAAGCCGCGGCCGGGTCCCGCGGGGCGGGGCGTCCGGTCCGTGGCGGCCAGCGGGAAGAGGGCGCCGCCGGGCCGGTCGAGGTTGCCGGTGAGGATGTTGAGGACGTCGACGAGCCAGCTGGCGAGGGTGCCGTGCGGGACCGTGCAGCTGCCGATGCGGCCGTACACGGCGGCCGTGGGCGCGGCGGCCAGCTCGCGGGCCAGGGCACGGGTCACGGAGGCCTCGACGTCACAGGCCTCGGCGACAGCCTCGGGGGTGAACTCCCGTACGGCGGCGTGCACTTCCTCGACGTCCTGGACGTGCGGGCCCAGCTCGCCGAGGTCGACCAGGCCTTCCTCGAACAGTACGTACGTCATCGCCGCGAGCAGCAGCGCGTCGGTGCCGGGCCGGATCGCGACGTGCCGGTCGGCGAGCTTGGCGGTGCGGGTGCGGCGCGGGTCGATGACGGTGAGGGTGCCGCCGCGGGCCTTGAGCGCCTTGAGCCGGCCGGGGAAGTCGGGCGCGGTGCACAGACTCCCGTTGGACTCCAGGGGGTTGGCGCCGATGAGGAGGAGGTGGTCGGTGTGGTCCAGGTCCGGTACGGGGATGGCGTTCGCGTCGCCGAACAGCAGCCCGCTGGAGACGTGCTTGGGCATCTGGTCGAGCGTGGAGGCGGTGAACAGGCTGCGGGTGCCGAGGCCGGCGAGGAGCACCGCCGGGTAGAGGCCGCCGGCCACGGTGTGCACGTTGGGGTTGCCGAGGACGACCCCGACGGAGTGCGGCCCGAACCGCTCGACGACCGGCCGGACGCCCGCCGCGACCGCGTCGAACGCCTCCTCCCAGCTCGCCTCCCGCAGCTCGCCGTCCTTGCGCACGAGGGGCGCGCGCAGCCGGTCGGGGTCACTGTCGACGGCTCCGAAGGAGGCCCCCTTGGGGCAGATGAATCCCTTGCTGAACACGTCGTCCCGGTCGCCGCGGGCGCCGGTGACCTTCGTGCCCTCGATGGTGAGCGTCAGCCCGCAGGTGGCCTCGCACAGGGGACAGATACGCAGAGCGGTGCGGGACACGGGTCCTCCTGGGGGCAGCGGTGCCTGTCCCGGATGAGCATACCGACCGGTATGCACGGAGGGGAGGGCCTCGCCCGGTCGAAACCGGCGCCGAAGCGCTCTCAGTCCAGTACCCGCGCCAGATAGGCCCGCAACAGCTCCCGCGCTTCCGTGATGATCTTCTCGTCGCCCTCCGGGTCCACCCGGAAGGCGAGGTGCACCAGGGTGTCCGCGGTCTCGACGGCGACGAGGAAGGTGCGCTGCATGTCCTCGTCGGGTTCACGGCCGAGATAGCCGGAGAGGAGCTCGGTGAGGCGCTCGGCGACCCGGTGGTTGGGTTCGCCGTCCCGGGCCCCGACCGGGATCTGGTTGCCGAAGTCGACGAGGGAGAAGCCCGGCGCGGTGCGCTTCATCCCCAGGTACTCGTCGAGCACCGCGTCCATGGCGGCCCGCCAGTCTCCCCCGCCCCCGGCCTCCTTCAGCCGCTCGGTGACACGCTCGGTGTAGCGCTCCAGGTTGCGCTGGGCGAGCGCGTCGGCCATCGCGCGCTTGTTGCCGAAGAACCGGTACACCGAGCCGATCGGGACGCCGGCGCGCAGTGCCACGGCGCGGGTGCTCAGGGCGTCGTAGCCGACCTCGTCGAGGAGGTCGGCGCAGGCGTCGAGGATCCTGGTCAGGCGTTCCGCGCTGCGCCGCTGCACGGGCGCACGGCGTAGCGATGTCGCGTGGGGCACGGGCTTCATGATGCCTCTCCGCCGCGGTCCGGTGAACCTCGCCCCCCAGTACGGGGCGAAGCGCTCCCGGAACTCACCGCGGGCGTGGGCTCGGCGGCCGAGGCGGTGATGTCCGCCGTGCACTCGACCGACTCGCCGTCCACGGCCCAGACCGTGTCGTCGTCGGCGTACAGGCGCGCGGTGACGTGGTGGGTGCCGTGCGGGAGGAAGGCGGCCGCGAGCCGGTGGTCCGGGCCGCGCAGGGTGGCGACGGGGCGGCCGTCCACGAAGAGGCGTGCGATGCCCTGTCCGGCCACGGCCCGTGCCGCCGTACCGGCCGGTGAGAAGCGGAAGGCGGTGACGGTCAGCCGCACGTCCCAGCTGCCGTCGGCGTCGGGCTGGACCTCCATGGCGACCCGGGGTGCACCCTTGTCGTCCACTTCCCGCAGGCGGTGCCCCTCCCGGTCGGTGTCGTCCAGGAGCTTGCCCACGGGCGACGACTCCCCCGGCCCGGCCTGCCCGTAGGCATCACTCGAAGCGCAACCCGCGGATCCGGTCACCATCAGGACACAGACCGCGAGCGCGGCGAAGAACCCCCGCTTCCACGACATGCCGGGGAGCGTAGAACATCCGTCCGACACCTCGGATCCCCCTGTGGTCGGGTTCTCGAGGCACCCGTGTAGTCCTCCATGAGGAGATCACGTCGGCCTCTTGCGCCCCGGAAACCGCAATCCTACGGTGATACATAGGAATCGGACGCAAGGGAGCGACCATGGGCAGCGGGGACGCACGGAAGACCGCCGAGGGGCTGACCTACCTCTCCGGTTTCGGCAACGAGCACAGCTCCGAGGCCGTCCCGGGCGCCCTCCCCGAGGGCCGCAACGCACCCCAGCGCGCCCCCCTCGGCCTGTACGCGGAACAGCTCAGCGGTACGGCGTTCACCGAGCCCCGCGCCCACAACCGCCGCTCCTGGCTGTACCGCATCCGCCCGTCGGCCGCCCACCCGGCGTTCACCCACACGCACAACGGCCGGGTCCGCTCGGCGCCCTTCACGGAGTCGGTGCCCGACCCGAACCGGCTGCGCTGGGACCCCCTGCCCGAGCCGCAGGAGGGTACGGACTTCCTGGCCGGCCTGTGGACCCTGGGCGGCAACGGCGACGTCACCCAGCGCACCGGCATGGCCGTGCACCTGTACCACGCGGACTCCTCGATGGACCGCGTCTTCAGCGACGCCGACGGCGAGCTGCTGATCGTCCCCGAGCGCGGCGGCCTGCTGCTGCGCACGGAGTTCGGCCTGCTGCACGTCGAGCCGGGCGAGGTGGCCCTGATCCCGCGCGGGGTCCGCTTCCGCGTCGACCTCCTGGATGCCGCGTCCGACGGCGGGCAGAGCCCGACGGCCCGCGGCTACGTCTGCGAGAACTACGGCGCCCCCTTCCGCCTCCCCGACCTCGGCCCGATCGGCGCCAACGGCCTGGCCAACCCCCGCGACTTCCGGGCGCCGGTCGCCGCGTACGAGGACGTCGAGGGCCCGGTGGAGGTGGTGAACAAGTTCTGCGGCAACCTCTGGACGGCCCACTACGACCACTCCCCGCTCGACGTCGTCGCCTGGCACGGCAACCACGTCCCCTACGTCTACGACCTGCGCCGCTTCAACGTCATCGGGACGATCTCCTACGACCATCCCGACCCGTCGATCTTCACGGTGCTGACGTCGCCGTCGGACACCCCCGGTCTGGCCGGCGTCGACTTCGTGGTCTTCGCACCGCGCTGGCTGGTGGGCGAGGACACGTTCCGGCCGCCGTACTTCCACCGGAACGTGATGACCGAGTACATGGGCCTGATCGAGGGCGCCTACGACGCGAAGACGGCCGGAAAGGGGGGCTTCGTGCCGGGCGGCGGCTCGCTGCACAACATGATGTCGGCGCACGGCCCCGACCGGGAGACCTTCGACCGGGCGAGCGCCGCCGAACTGCGGCCCCAGAAGGTCGACGACGGCCTCGCGTTCATGTTCGAGACCCGCTGGCCGATCACCCTCACCCCGCACGCGGCCCGCGCGGAGCACCTCCAACCGCACTACGACGACGTGTGGCAGGGCCTCCAGCGGCACTTCCGCCCCTTGCACTGAGGGAATTCCTGCCGGTACGGATGACCCCTGTGACCTCCTTCGCCCCGGACTCGATCGTCCTCAACCGCAAGCTGCCGCTCTGGTACCAGGTGTCGCAGTCGCTGCGTGCCTCGATACTCGGCCGCTCGCCCCAGGACCCGTTGCGGCTGCCCACGGAGGAGCAGTTGGCGGGCCACTACGGGGTGAGCGTGCTGACCATGCGGCAGGCGCTGAAGGAGCTGGAGGCCGAGGGGCTGATCAGCCGGCACCGCAGGCGCGGCACCTTCATCGAGCCGGACGTGCGGCGGGGTGCGCCCGTGCGGCTGCTCGGCTCGGTCGACGCGATCGTGGCCCAGCAGTCCGGCATGGCGACGGAACTCCTCGGCCACGGGCGGGCTCCGGTGCCCGCCGAACTGGCCGAGTTCTTCCCGGACCTGGCCGAGGTGGCGACGTACCACCGACTGCGCGGCGACGAGAAGACGGGCGAGCCGACCAACCACGCCCGCAACTACGTCCGTCCGGAGATCGCCGCCCGCGTCGACCCGGACGACCTGCTGCGCTGGCCGATGACCAAGGTGCTGCGGGACGTCGTGGGCGCGGACATCAGCCGGATCACCGACACCGTCGAGGCCCGGCTCGCGGACCCTGAGACCGCCCAGCTCCTCCAGGTGCCGCTGCTGAGCCCGATCCTGCACTACACCGGCGTGACCTACGACGGGGACGGGCGGGTCCTGGACGCCGCCGTCATCCACTACCGGGGCGACCGTTTCTCCTTCACGGTCACCCTCGACGCGACATGACGTGCCGTGGGCAGTCCCACGTACCATGCCCAGCGTGACGCACGACGACGCTCCGCCGCTGGCGGACCTCATGCCGTGGTCCGTCGCACCGCCCCGGCTCGGCCGGGGCTGGCCGGCGGCCCCCGACCCGGCCTCCCTCAAGGCCCGCTGGGACGCCCTCATGAAGGCGGAGGGCCCCGACCGCGAGGCCCTGTTCGAGTCGACGCGCGCACGCACCCCGCACACGGCGGTGGGCCAACTGCCGGGCCGGTCCGGCGCCGGCACGGGGAAGCTGGCCCGTGCCTCGGGCCCGTGCCCGGATCCGGTGCGTGTCCTGACCGCCCCCTTCGACGAGCAGTGGCTCATCCCCGACCACCGCCTGATCGATGCGGCCCGCCCCGAGCTGTGGCGGGTCGCGGACGAGCAGCAGATCTTCGTACTGGAGACCCCGGAGTCACCGGAATCACCCCTCCTGGCGACCTCCCTGGTCCCCCTCCTGCGCCCCGGCCGCGTCCGCCCGCTCTACCGCCGCCCCGGCGCCGAGGAACCCAACCTGGCCCCGGGTCTGCTGGACGCGCTGGGCCACTCCCCCGATCCGGTGGACTTCCTGGCCTGGACCCTGACCGTCGCCCGCCCCGACCTCACCGTCCCCCTCACCCGGGACCCCGACCTCTGGTCACGGGGCGTCGAGACGGGCCGCCGCATCCTCTGGCTGCTGCGCCGCGACGGCGACCGCCCCAAACTCCCCGGCGGCCGCCGCCCCTACGTGCGTGCCCCGCTCCCCACCCGTCCCCTCGCCCTCCACTACGACCGCGACGAGGAGTCCCTCCACCTCGACGAGGGCCGCATCTCACCGGTGCCCCCGCAGGCGTGGGACTTCGAGGTGGGCGGAACCCGGGTCCTGGAGGCGTGGTTCACGGCGAGAACGGCCGAGACCGCGGCCCCGGGCACCCTGTCCGCCCTCCGCCCGGTGACCTGGCCGCAGACCTGGACCTCGGAACTCCTGGAACTGATCACGGTGTTGGCCCTGCTGGCGGAACTGCGCCCACAGCGGGAGGCGTTGGAGCTGACCGACCCGATCACGTCGGCGGAGCTCCGCGCGGCGGGCGTACTGCCGCCCCCGGGCTCGGCCCGCAGACCGGCGTCGGTGCTGGACCACCACGAGGAGGGCCCCGAGGGCCAGTTCACGTTGCTCTAGGCGCCGCGCTCGAAGCCGTCGAGCACCCGCACCAGCATCCGTTCGAACACCGCCTCGAGATCGATCGGCCCCGCGTCCTCCGTGAACGCCGCCGCCATCCTCGGATACGCCCCGCCGGCGATCTGGCTGCCCAGATACGCGATCCGCACGGCGTTCTCCTGCTCCTCCGACCACGGCAGCGACCGGGTGCGCTCGGCGGTGGCCAGCTCGTTGCCGACGTACGTCGTCACGACCCCGTTCACCATCGCGATCAGCTCCAACTTGGTGCCGTAGGGCGCCTTGAGCGGATCGAGGCAGGTCAGGCAGTGCTCCAGATAGCGCAGGGCATTCGGGCTGAACCCGTACACCGGTGACATCAGCCGGGGCAGCCAGGTGTGCCGGTACATCAGGGCACGGGTCTGGCGGGCGACGCGGACCATGTCGGCCCGCCAGTCCCCGCTCGGCTCCCACGGCTCGTGCTCGCCGCTGACCGCGTCCACCATCAGCTCGTACAGGTCCTCCTTGCGGGGGACGTAGTTGTACAGGGACATCGTCCCGCACCCCAGCGCCGCCGCGACGTGCCGCATCGACACCGCGTCCAGCCCCTCCGCGTCGGCGATCCGCACCGCCGCCGCGGCGATGTCCGCCCGGGTGTACGCCGGCTTGGGCCCCCGGCCCGCCCGTTCGGGACGGGCCCAGATCACTTCGGGTACGGCCGCTCGGCCCGCCATCGATCATCACCTCGTCCACCATCCTAGTTACGTACAGCGTACGTAGTGCGCTATGGTCGCACCATGACTTCTACGTACGCTGTACTTAGTGAAGGCCTGGAGAAGCGTTTCGGTGAGGTGCGCGCGCTCCAGGGCCTCGACCTCGCCGTCCCCCAGGGCACCGTCTGCGGCCTGCTCGGGCCGAACGGGGCGGGCAAGACCACGGCGGTACGCCTGCTGACGACGCTGCTGCGGCCCGACGCGGGGTCGGCCCGGGTCGCCGGACACGACCTCGTGCGGGACGCGGCCGCCGTCCGCGGGGCCATCAGCGTGACCGGGCAGTACGCGTCGGTCGACGGCGACCTCACCGGCCGCCAGAACCTGCGCCTGTTCGCCCGGCTGCACCGGATGCACGACCCGGGCGGGAGGACCGCCGAGTTCCTCGACCGCTTCGGGCTCACCGAGGCCGCCGACCGGCCGGCGTCCACCTACTCGGGCGGTATGCGGCGCCGCCTCGACCTCGCGGCGAGCCTGCTCCGCCGCCCCGAGGTGCTCTTCCTCGACGAGCCCACGACCGGCCTCGACCCGGCCAGCCGCAACGACATCTGGGACGCCGTCCGCGAACTCAAACAGGACGGCACCACGGTCGTGCTGACCACCCAGTACCTGGAGGAGGCCGACCAACTCGCCGACGACATCGCCCTGGTGGACCGGGGCAGGGTCGCGCACACCGGATCCCCCCGCGAACTCAAGGCGCTCATCGGCTCCTACGCCGAAGTGGTCGTCGCGGACCCGGACGTCCTGGCGAGGGCGGCAGGGGTCCTGGACCAGCTGACCGGCACCGAGCCGACGTTCGACCACGAGCGCGCGGCCGTCGGCGCGGTCACCCGGGACTCCACGCTCACCCTGCCCCGCCTGGTGCGCGAACTCGACGCGGCGGGCGTGCCGTTGCTGGACGCGACCCTGCGCCCCCCGACCCTCGACGAGGTGTTCCTGCGCCTCACCACCGACCAGGAGGTCGCCGTATGAGCACCCTCGCCTTCGACGGCACGGCCATGCTGGGCCGCCAGCTGCTGCGCGTGCGCAACAACCCGGCGCTGGTGATCCTCACCCAGACCATGCCGATCACCATGCTGCTGTTCTTCGGCTACGTCTTCGGCAGCGCGCTCGCGATGCCGGGCGCCGAGTACCGGTCGTTCCTGGTGCCGGGCCTGCTGGTCGCGACCGCCGCGAACGGGATCATGACCGGTATGTTCCAGGCGGCCCAGGACCTCCACCGCGGGGTGACGGACCGGCTGCGCACCCTGCCGGTGAGCCGGGCGGCCGTGCCGCTCGGGCAGGCGGCCGCCGACATCGTCGTCACGGCGGCCGGGACGGTGCCGTTCCTGCTGGTGGGCCTCGCGGTGGGCTGGCGCATCGACGGCTCGGCGCCGGCGGCCGTGGGCGCCCTCGCCCTGTTGCTGCTGTTCCGGTTCGCCTGCACCTGGATCGGGATCCACCTCGGGCTGCTGACCAAGAGCGAGGAGGCGGCCGGTCAGCTGGGCAGCGCGACCTTCATGCTGCCGCTGCTGTCCAACGCCTACATCCCCACGGACAACCTGCCCGGCTGGCTGCGCACGCTCGCCGAGTGGAACCCGCTCAGCGCGGTGTCCACGGCCCTGCGGGACCTCTTCGGCAACGCGCCCGTGCCCGACGGCGCCTCCTGGCCGGTCGCACACCCGGTCGCCGGGTCGCTGGCCTGGAGCGCGGTACTGCTCGCGGTGTTCGTGCCGCTCGCGGTGCGCAAGTACGCGCGGCCATGACAGAAAGGGGCGGCGCGGGCATGATCCACCTTATGGATCAGCTCCCGCCGCCCCTCGAGGGCATCACGGTCGTCGCCGTCGAACAGGCCGTGGCGGCGCCCTTCGCCACCCGTCAGCTCGCCGATCTCGGTGCCCGGGTCATCAAGGTGGAGCGGATCGACGGCGGCGACTTCGCGCGCGGCTACGACACCGCCGCCGGGGGCCTGGCCTCGCACTTCGTGTGGTGCAACCGGGGCAAGGAGTCCATCGCGCTCGATCTGAAGGACCCGCGGGGCCTGGACGTCGTACGGCGACTGGTCGCTCAGGCGGACGTGTTCGTGCAGAACCTCGCGCAGGGGGCCGCCGCCCGGCTCGGCCTGGACGCGGCCGGCCTGTGTGCGGCGCACCCGCGGCTGGTCGCCGTGGACATCTCGGGGTACGGGGCGACAGGTCCGTACGCGGACAAACGGGCGTACGACATGCTCGTGCAGTGCGAGGCGGGTCTGGTCTCGGTCACGGGAACGCCCGAGCAGCCCGTCAAGGCGGGGATCCCGGCGGCCGACATCGCGGCCGCCATGTACGCGTTCTCGGGGGTCCTCGCGGCGCTGGTGCGGAGGGGGACGACCGGGCGGGGCGGGCCGGTGGAGGTGTCGATGCTGGACGCCCTGGCGGAGTGGATGGGTCATCCGCTGCACCACGCGATGCACGACGGGACGGCCCCGGCCCGCACGGGTCTGGCACACGCGGTGATCGCGCCGTACGACGCCTACGCGACGACGGACGGCGGGCGGGTGCTGCTGTCGGTGCAGAACGACCGGGAGTGGCGGCGGCTGGCGGAACAGGTCCTCGGCCGGCCCGAGTTGGGGACGGATCCGGCGTTCGCGACGAATGCCGCGCGGGTGGCCAATCGGGAACGTACGGACGCGTATGTGGCCGAGGCACTGGGTGCGCTGGGCACCGGGGAGGCACTGGCCCGGCTGGAGCGGGCCGGGCTCGCCTGCGCACGTCTGCGGGACGTGCACGAGGTGGCGGAGCATCCGCAGCTGGCGGCCCGGGAGCGGTGGCGGGAGGTGGGGACGCCGGTCGGGCCGCTGCGGGCGCTCCTGCCGCCGATCACTCTGCCGGGCGGGGAGGAGGCGCGTATGGGGAACGTGCCCGCGCTCGGGGAGCACACCGAGGCCTTGCTGCGCGCCGTGGGGATGACGGACGACGAGGTCGCAGCATTGCGCCGGGACGGTGTGGTCGCCTGAGCGCGGACCTCAGTTCCCGCCGAACAGCGAACGACGCAGCCGACGCAGGGGTGCGAAGAGGGAGACCCGGCGAACCCGCGCGCCCCTGTCGCTGCGCCGCTGTGTGGTGTCCCTGGCGGTGAGCTCACGCATCAGCGAGGTCGCCTCGGCCGTCTCCCGCTGCGGCACGGCGGGACCCGCCAGTACCGAGAGGTGGCGGTCGAGGCGCGAACTGGTCGCGCTGCTGCCGCAGGTGATCGCAGGGACCCTCGCCCTGCGCGCTGTTATCTGTTCCATGTCACTCCCCACCCGTACGAGTCCACCCGGCCCGGGCAGGTTAACCCTATCGCCCCGTCCGGGCACCCGTGTATCCCGGTCACAGGATTCACCTACCCCACAAGGGGGTTGACGATTACTCTCCGAATCCAACAGTTTTCAGGGCGAGTTGGACAATCGGCTGCGTAGTGGGCTGCACCGATCCCCCTTCGGGTTCGACGGTTACGGCGAGTGACGTGGCGGCGGTGTCGAGACCGGTCGCGACCAGGGGCGTGTCGCCGTCGAAGAGTCCGAGGGAGCGTGGTTGCACGTCGGGGCGCATGAGCCACAGCTGGTGCACCTGTCCGCTGGGCAGGTCGCCGTATCCGCTCAGGGTCACGATCGCCTCCTTCTTCGAGGCGGAGGCGATCACTCCGATACTTCTGCCCTCGGCGTCTCTGCCGGTGCTCGCTCGTGCGTCCGGAGCCGCCAGAACGTGGGCGATCTCACGTGACTGGGCCCGCTCGGCATTCAACTGGTCCTGGGTGCGGTTGGCCTGGACGGCGAAGAGCGAGGCGACGACGAGAGCCGCGGCGGCCGTGGCGGTGGCGAACGGCACGAACAGGGGGCGGCGGCGCTCACGGGGCGCACGGGCGCGCGCGGGAGGCGGCTGGGCGCCCCACACGTGCGGCGGCAGCTGGGGAGCGTGCTCCCGCACCGGCGCCCGCTCCTGCGGAGTGGCCCGTACGGCGGCCAGCACCCGGTCGCGCATCGCGGCCGGCGCCGGGGCGGCCGTCGACCAGGCCAGCCGGACGGCGTCCTCGGACAGGGCGCGCACCTCGGCGGCGCAGCGGGCGCAGCCCTTCAGGTGCTTCTCGAAGCGGCGCCGCTCCTCGGGGTCGAGGGCGTCGAGGGCGTACGGGGCCGCCAGGGAGTGCGGGTCGTCGCGGCCGAAGAGCCGGTCGAGCAGACTCATGCGGCACCTCCCAGGCATTCGCGCAGCCGCGTGAGTCCGTCGCGCATCCGCGTCTTGACGGTGCCCAGCGGCAGCGAGAGCCGCTCGGCCACTTCACGGTACGTGTAGCCGTCGTAGTAGGCGAGTGTGACGGACTGGCGTTGCAGGGCCGTGAGGCGGTCCAGGCAGCGGCGCACGTACTCGCGCTCCAGACCGGCCTCGACCTCCTCGGACACCTGGTCGAAGGCGGGGTGGTGGGCGCGCTGGGCCTCGCGCTGCTCGCGTTCGCCGGCCGCGCGGGCGCTGCGCACCCGGTCGACGGCGCGGCGGTGGGCGAGGGTGAGGATCCAGGACAGGGCACTGCCGCGTCCGGGGTCGAAGCGGGCGGCGGAGCGCCACAGTTCGAGCAGCACCTCCTGCGCCACCTCCTCCGACTGCGCCGGATCCCTCACGACCCGCCGCACCAGTCCGAACACCGGTCCCGACACCAGTCCGTACAGCTCCTCGAATGCCCGTTGGTCGCCACCTGCCACGAGCACCAGTAGCTCGTCCGCGTCCACGCGGTCCCCCTCTCTGCGGCCGCACCCGCCCCGTCCCGCCACACCAGGCATTCGCAACGAACACACCTCCGGAGGGGGTTACGGATCAGCGTGCCCCAAACGCGGGTGGAGGAAAGAAAAAAAGTTTTTCGCCTCAGACCAATCCGATCGGCCTTCCGCTGCGTATCACTGTCCGTCAGGCAAGTTGGCACTGAGGACGGACGGCATGACACCTACTTCCAAGCGCGGCCCGGGACGCCGGAGCGTCGCAACTCTCATCTCCGGAGCGCTGGCCGCCGGAGGAATCGCGGCAGCCGGCGTCTCCGCGCTGGAACCGCAGGCGGCCTCCGCCTCCAGCCACCGGGAGGCTCCGCTGATCTCGGGGACTCCCCAGTACGACAACACGGACGTGTACGCCTTCGTGAGCCCGGACAAGCCGGACTCGACGACGATCGTCGCGAACTGGATCCCCTTCGAGGAGCCGGCCGGCGGACCGAACTTCTTCCCGTTCGCCGAGGACGCGCAGTACGACATCAACATCGACAGCGACGGTGACGCCAAGGAAGACCTGATCTTCCGGTACACGTTCAAGACGCACGTCAAGAACAAGAAGACGTTCCTGTACAACACCGGCGCGGTCGAGAGCCTGGACGACCCCGACCTGAACGTCACGCAGACGTACGACCTCGAGCTGATCAAGCTGAAGAAGGGCTACCAGGTCTCGAAGACGAGGGTCGCCTCCGACGTCCCCGTGGCGCCGTCCAACGTCGGCAAGGCGTCGATGCCGGACTACAAGAAGCTGCGCGACCAGGCGATCTACAAGCTGCACAACGGCACGCAGACCTTCGCCGGACAGGCCGACGACCCGTTCTTCCTGGACCTGCGCGTCTTCGACCTGCTGTACGGCGGGAACCTCTCCGAGGTCGGCAACGACACGCTCAAGGGCTACAACGTCAACTCGATCGCGCTGCAGATCCCGAGCTCGCTGATCACCGAGTCGATGCACCAGCCGATCGTGGGCATCTGGTCGACGACGCAGCGTCAGAACGCGCGCGGTGAGTACAAGCAGGTCTCGCGTCTGGGCAACCCGCTGGTCAACGAGGTCGTCAACCCGATCAAGGACAAGGACAAGTTCAACGCGTCCGAGCCGAAGGACGACGGCCAGTTCCTGAAGAACGTCACCAACCCCGAGCTGCCGAAGCTCATCGAGGCGATCTACAAGATCAAGGCGCCGGCCGAGCCGCGCAACGACCTCGTCGACGTGTTCCTCAAGGGCGTCAAGGGCCTCAACCAGCCGAAGCACGTGACGCCGTCGGAGGAACTGCGCCTCAACACCTCGATCAAGCCGACCGCCAGCCCCAAGCGGCTCGGCGTCCTCGACGGCGACAACGCGGGCTTCCCGAACGGCCGTCGTCTCACCGACGACGTGATCGACGCCTCGCTCCAGGTCGTCGAGGGTGAGCTGCTGGGCGCGAAGAACGACCTGGGTGACGCGGTCGACAAGAACGACAAGGACTTCGAGAAGTACTTCCCGTACGTCGCGCTGCCGACGGAGGGTTCGCGTGGTGCGCTCGCCAAGGGCGCCAGCGGCAGCAACGACGTCCGCAGCCAGCTCGGTGACGCGCTGACCCCGGCCGGCGAGGGCAACACCACGCTGATCGCCGCCTCGGCGGGCGCCGGCGCGGCCGGTGTCCTGCTGATCGGCACGGGCCTCATGTGGTGGCGTCGCCGGAACCGGGCGTACTAGTCCCGGATCCGCGCGCCCTTCGACTGGCGCGGCCCGCACATCCCATCCCCCACGGTGCGGGCCGCGCCGCAATCCCCCCACGCAGCAACCCAGCTCGTTGATCCACCCCAGGCGACCGAGGAGAGGGCATGTCCCCGCGCACCAACGACGACACACCGGAGCGGGCCCCCGGCACCCCACCGGCCACCCCGGCACCGGCAGCCGCGGAGAGCGTCGACATGCCGTCTCCGGAACACGCCGATGAGCACGACTGCGCGACCTCCGACACCGACCGGCATGCCCAAGAGAGCGCCGTGAACATCGAGTCCACCGACGAGCGGGTCGCCGCCGCCGGGCGGCGGTGGCGGCGGGCTCAGCTTTTCGGGTGCGCGGCCATGCTGGCCGTGGGGCTGACCGCGGGGGCCATCGCGTTCGGGGCCGCGCGGGACGGCGGGAGCGCCGTACCGGTGTCCGCGGCGGGAGCCGTCTCGCCGGCGTTGCTGGGCAGCGGGGACCTGGACGCGAGCATCACCGCCCTGCAAACGCATCTCAAGGGCCAGCCGAAGGACTTCGGCGGCTGGGCCACCCTCGGTCTCGCCTACGTCGAGCAGGCCCGCACCAAGGGCGACCCCTCCCGCTACCCGCAGGCGGAGAAGGCGCTGAAGCACTCCCTGGAGCTGCGGCCCGACAACGACCAGGCCCTGGCCGGCCGCGCGGCGCTCGCCGCCGCCCGCCACGACTTCGCCGGTGCCCTGAAGTACGCCGACCAGGCCCTGAAGCAGAACCCCTACAGCGAACGCGCCCTGTCGTCCCGTATCGACGCCCTCGTCGAACTCGGCCGCTACGCCGACGCCGCGAAGGCCGCCGACACCGCCGACGAACGACGCCCCGGCGTGCCGGTCTTCACCCGGTACGCGTACGTGCGTGAACTGCGCGGAGACGTGAAGACGGCCGAGCGGGTCCTGAAGCAGGCGCTCACGAGCTCCACCACCCCGGGCGACATCGCGTACGTCGCCGGCCAGCTCGGTCAACTCGCCTGGAACCAGGGCGACTACGACAGCGCCCTCACCTACTACGCGCGCGCCCTCGCCGCCGACGAGAACTACCTCCCCGCCCTGGAAGGCCGCGCTCGCGCGCAGGCCGCGAGCGGAGACAGCGCGGAGGCGATCAAGGGCATGGAACAGGTCGTCGCCCGCTACCCGCTGCCCGGCCCGCTCGTCGTCCTCGGCGAGCTCTACGAGCAGCGCGACAAGGCCGGCGACAAGGACAAGGCCCGCGACCAGTACACCCTCGTCGACGCGTGGACGGCCCTCGCCCGCGCCAACGGCGTCAACGCCGACCTCGACACCGCGCTCGCCGCGGCCGACCACGGCGACCGGGCGACGGCCCTGCGCGCGGCCCGCGCCGATTGGGCCCGCCGGCACACCGTGCACACGGCGGACGCCCTCGCCTGGGCCCTGCACGTCAACGGCAAGGACGAGGAAGCCCTCCCCTACGCCCGGCAGGCCACGGCCACCGGTTACCGCAACGCCGCGTTCCTCTACCACCGCGGCATCATCGAACGCGCCACGGGCCACACCGAGGACGCCCGCACCCATCTCACGGCGGCCCTGAAGCTGAACCCCGGCTTCTCGCCCCTGGGTGCCCGCGAGGCCCGCGGCGCGCTGAAGACGCTGGAGGCGGACAAGTGAGCCCCCGTCGTTTGTTCGCCTCCTGCGCGGCCGTCCTGACGGCCGGGTGCGCGCTCGTGCTCGTCCCTTCCACGACCGCGAGCGCGCACCCCCTGGGCAACTTCACCCTCAACCGCTACGACGGACTCGTCGCCGCCCCCGGACAGCTCCGTGTCGACCACGTCGAGGACCTCGCCGAGATCCCCGCCACCCAGGCCCAGCCGGACATCAAGCGCCTCGGCATGACCGAGTGGGCGAAGCAGCGGTGCGCGAGCGCCGCCGAGGGCAGCGAGGTCACCGTCGACGGCCGCCACGTCGCCCTCACCGTCGCGAGCAGCGAGGCGCAGGTGCGTCCGGGCCAGGCGAGCCTCGACACCCTGCGCGTGGAGTGCCGGATGACGGCCCCGCTGCCCGAGCGGGACACCGTCGCCCTCGGCTTCCACGGCGCGGGCGCGTCCTCGGGGCCGGGCTGGCGGGAGATCACCGCGCGCGGCGACCGGATGACGCTCACCGCGTCGGACGTACCGACGAAGTCGGTCTCGCGCGAACTCACCTCGTACCCGGCGGAGTTGCTCTCCTCCCCCGCCGACACCGCGGCCGCGTCGCTGCGGCTGCGCCCCGGCGGTCCGGCCCTCGCCGAGGAGGACGGCGCGGCGCCCGCCGCGTCCGTGCTGCCGCGCGGCGCCGACCGCTGGACCCGCGCCCTCGACGACCTGGTCTCCCGGCAGCGCCTCACGGTCGGCTTCGCCGCCCTGGCCCTGCTCATCGCCATCGGCCTGGGCGCGATGCACGCGCTCGCGCCGGGCCACGGCAAGACCATCATGGCGGCGACCGCGGCCGCCCGCGGGGGCAAGGCACGCCTCAAGGACGTCCTGCCGATGGCCGCGTCGGTGACCATCACCCACACCCTCGGCGTCGTCGCCCTCGGCCTCCTGGTGACGGCCGGCTCGGCGGCCGCCCCGTCGGTCATCGCCTGGCTGGGCCTCGCGAGCGGCGCGCTGGTCCTCGTGGCGGGAGTGACCCTCGTACGACGGGCCTGGCGCAACCGGAGCCAGGGGCACGGCCACGGCCACGATCACGAACACGGCGGGCACGGGCACAACCACGGCCACGATCACGGCGGACACGGGCACACGCACGACCACGGGCATGATCACCCGCACCCGCACGACCACAGCCACGACCACGACCACACCCCCTCGCACCAGCCCGCCGACACTCCCGACCGCGACCTGGTCCTGGTCGGCGCCCACCCCCACGCCACCCCCACCACCACGCTCACGGAAGCCCCCGCGCACACCCACGAGCACGATCACGAGCACGAGCACCACAAGCACCCTCACCCGCACCCCCACACCCTCGAACACACCCACGGTGGCGTCACCCACACGCACGCCACCGCCCCCACCCTCCGCGGCACGATCCTCCTCGGCTTCGCCGGTGGGCTCGTGCCCAGCCCCTCCGCCGTCGTCGTGCTCGTCGGCGCCGCGGCGATGGGCAAGGCGTGGTTCGGGCTGCTGCTGGTCCTCGCATACGGCATCGGTCTCGCCCTCACGCTCACGGCGGCCGGGTTCGCGGTGGTGAGGCTGGGCACCGCGATGAACCGCCTGGTGGACCGGGGCTCGCGCTGGAGCGCCGGCCGGGCGGTGACGCTGCTGCGCACGGCCACCCCCCTGGTGTCCGCGCTGGTCGTCGTGGCACTCGGGGTCGGATTGGTGCTCAAGGGGGCGGCATCCGTACTCGGCTGAGCTACTTTTGGGGAGGTATTGGCCGGGATGCGAACCGGGATGCGGAATGGGGGCGCCGGTGTCCGAGGAACCGGGCAGTGAACGTCTGATCGCGGGCCGCTACCGTCTGCTCGCCCCGCTCGGCGAGGGCGGCATGGGGACGGTGTGGCGGGCCCACGACGAGGTGCTGCACCGCGAGGTCGCCGTCAAGGAGGTGCGGGCCCCGGCCGGGCTGCCGATCTCGGACGTCGAGCGGTTGTACGCCCGCCTCGAGCGCGAGGCGTGGGCCGCGGCCCGGGTCGCCAACCGCAACGTGGTGACGGTGTACGACGTGGCCACGCAGGACGGCCGCCCGTGGATCGTCATGGAGCTGGTCCGTGGTATCTCGCTGGCGGATCAGCTGGACGCCGAGGGCCCGCTCACCCCGCAGCACGCCGCGTACGTCGGCGCCGAGGTGCTGGCCGCGCTGCGCACCGCGCACGAGGCGGGGGTGCTGCACCGCGACGTGAAACCGGCCAACGTGCTGATCTCGAACGACGGCCGGGTGGTGCTCACCGACTTCGGTATCGCGACCGTCGAGGGCACCTCCGCGCTGACGATGACCGGCGAGGTCATCGGCTCCCCCGAGTTCCTCGCGCCGGAGCGGGCGCTGGGCCGCACGCCGGGTCCCGAGTCGGACCTGTGGTCGCTCGGCGTGCTGCTGTACGCGGCGGTGGAGGGCAACTCGCCGTTCCGCCACGACACCCCGCTGAGCACCCTGCGCGCGATCGTCGACGAGGAGCTGCCGCCGCCGCGCCTGGCCGGTCCGCTGACCCCCGTCATCGAGGGGCTGCTGCGCAAGGATCCGGCCGAGCGCCTGCCCGGCGACCGGGCGGAACAGGAGCTGCGCGTGGTCGCGGCGGGCGGCCGGCCGAGCGCGGACACGGCCCGGACCGTACCGGCGTACGCGCCCACCGTCGCCGGCCCCTCCACCACCGCACGGCAGGGGCCGCCGACGCCGCCGCGGCCGGTCCCCGTTGTCGGGCCGGACCGGCCGGAGCGCGACCGCCGCTCCGCGGGCGTGCTGGTGGCCGGGGTGGCCGTCCTGGCACTGGCGGTGGCGGGGCTGACGTACGCGCTGCTGAACAGCGACGGCGACGGCGACCGCAAGGGCAACACGAACAGTCAGAGCGGTGGGGTCGCGACCCCGACTCCGACCCCGAGCCCGGAGAAGAGCACGGCGGACACGGAGAAGGCCAGTCCCACGCCCAGCCCGACCAGGAGCAGCGAGTCACCGGCGCCGCAGACCGTGAAGGTGAGCCTCGCGGGGACGCGTACCGACTACTCCGGCAGCTGTCCGCCCCCGAGTGGTGGGGCGCCGTCGTTCACAGCCACCTTCACGGTGGGTCGGCTGCCCGCGAAGGTCGACTACCGCTGGGTGACGAAGGACGGCGAGGTCTCCGACCCGGGCTGGAAGACGCTGTCGTTCCCCGCGGGCGGCGGGAAGTCGAAGCAGGACACCGTGAACGTGACGACGAACGCCGAGAGCGGGACGTACCGCAACGAGATCAGTGTCGAGGTACGCGATCCGGTGGAGACGACGTCCACGTCGGTGCCGTTCTCCATCACGTGCGAGACGGAGACCCCGACGGACGGGGCCTCCCCCTCGCCCTCGCCTTCGCCCTCTGAGTGAGGGTCAGGCGGCGTTGGTCAGGACCGGCAGGTAGCCGCCCGACTGCCCGGCGGCGGTCGGGTGGTAGGACTCGCCGATGTTGAGCCAGCTGACGCTGTGCAGCCAGGAGCTGCCCGAGCAGATCTCGTGCCCGCTGAAGGTGGTGCGCACGTCACCGAAGGTGAAGCCGTGGTCGGCGGCGCGCTTGGCGACGGTGGTGTCGAGGTGGTCGGCCGCGTCGTTGATGGCCTTGCGCTTGGTCTCGGACAGGCCGAGACAGGTGGTGCCGAGCTGGTAGAAGCGGGGGTAGCCGATGACGACCACCTCGGCGGCGGGGGCTTTGGCGCTGATCGCGGAGTAGACCTTGTCGAGTTTGCCGGGCAGCGTCGAGTCGACGTACGCC
The DNA here is from genome assembly GCF_043198595.1 of Streptomyces sp. NPDC048751. Lineage (NCBI taxonomy): Bacteria > Bacillati > Actinomycetota > Actinomycetes > Kitasatosporales > Streptomycetaceae > Streptomyces > Streptomyces sp. NPDC048751. Next base: position 84,054 of record NZ_JBICUX010000008.1, on the reverse strand, counting down.
CGGGCGGTGTTGATGCGGGAGACGCACGCGCTGTCGGACTGCAGGACACACGTCGTCATGACGTCGGCGAAGCCGGCGTCGTTGCCGCCGATGGTGATCGAGACGAGGCCGGTGGTGGAGCCGAGGCCGCCGAGCTGATTCGCCAGAACGTCATCCGTTCGGGCGCCCGAGCATGCGGCGAACGTGAACGACGACGGTGAGTGGGCGGCGTTCCAGAGGTAGGGGTACGCCTTCGTGCTGCGCTTGCAGTCACCGCTGGAGCTGATGTAGCTGCCGGAGCCGACTCCCGAGGAGTAGGAGTCGCCGAGCGCCACATAGCCGCCGGACGCCGCGAGTTGGGATGCCTGCGCCGCGGTGGCCCCGGTGAGGGCGGTGGCGGCGGCGAGGAGGATCGAGCCCAGGAACTGGGCAAGTCGGGAACGTCTCATGGAACCTCCCTTTAGCAGGATCTCTGCCCCAACTGTCGTAGCAACTAAGCGCGTTGACGGAAAGCGTTCATACCAAGAGCATTTGGTACGACCCGGTTGCGTCTTGACCCCCGCCTCGGCGGCGGCCAGGGGCAGGGCGCGTGGGCGCACGGGTCGGTGACAGGGCGAGGGCACGCAGGAGGCGTGCGCCCAGCGAGCCGAACACGCCCGACACGCCACCCGTAGCCGGGAAACCGGGTGCGCACGGGCCCCGGGTGCCGGATCATGGCCGCATGTCCGCGCACCCACACGACGCCCTGCCGATCCGGCTCAACGTCGACGACTCCGACTCCCCGTCCGACGTCGTCGACGCGCTGTTCCTCGGCCGCTTCGCGACGGGCGAGCAGCCGTTCTCGCACGCGGCGAACATCGACCGCGTACGCGCCGGCGCGACCCTGATCCCCCCACAGGCACGGGTGCTGCGCGTCGCCCGCGACGACGACCGCAGCGCGACCCTGGCGGAGGGCGACGGCTGGACGCTGCTGGTCTCCCGCTGGAACCGGGGCGCCGACGTCACGGTGACCGCGACCAGCGCCGAACTCGCCGCGAAGGTCCTCGACGAGGCGACGGACGGCGCGGCCGACGAGCCCGAACCGCAGCCGGAGAACGTGACGATGGGATTCTGGTACGTGTCCCCGAGGCGGGGCCCGCACCGTACGACCCGTCAGATCTCCGCGGGTACCTGGGACGAGGTGCGGCAGAACTACACCGCCCCCGTCGCCGACGCGATGGACCGCCTGATGGGGACCACCCCGGAGGACATCGCCGGCCGGCTGCTCCTGCTGCACGGCCCGCCCGGCACCGGCAAGACCTCGGCGTTGCGCACCCTCGCCCGCTCCTGGCGGGACTGGTGCCAGGTGGACTGCGTACTGGACCCCGAGCGGCTCTTCTCCGACGTGGGGTATCTGATGGACATCGCGATCGGCGAGGAGGACGGCACGGGCAAGGGCCGCTGGCGGCTGCTCCTGCTGGAGGACTGCGACGAGCTGATCCGCGGGGAGGCGAAGCACACGGCGGGCCAGGCGCTGTCCCGCCTGCTGAACCTGACCGACGGCCTGCTCGGCCAGGGCCGCAACGTCCTCGTCGGCGTCACCACCAACGAGGACCTGGAGCGCCTCCACCCCGCCGTCGTCCGCCCCGGCCGTTGTCTGGCCCGTATCGAGGTGGGGCCGCTGACTCGCCGGGAGGCGGTGGACTGGCTGGGCAGCGAGGAGGGCGTCGGCCCCGAGGGTGCCACCCTGGCGGAGCTGTACGCGCTGCGCCGGGGCATCTCCCCGACGTCGCTGCCGGAGCCGCGGGGCCGCGCGGACGCGGGGCTGTACCTGTAGGTGCCCGCGGACGGTGCTTTGATTGTCGTATGACCCTGTTCGTCGGTACGTCGGGGTGGCAGTACAAGGACTGGCGGGACGTCCTGTACCCGGCCGGGACACCCCAGCGGCTGTGGCTGGAGGAGTACACGGCGCACTTCGCCACGGTCGAGATCAACAACGCGTTCTACCGGCTGCCGTCCCACGAGACGTTCGAGTCCTGGCGGGACCGGGTGCCCGGTGACTTCGTGGTCGCGGTCAAGGCGAGCCGCTATCTCACCCACATCAAGCGGCTACGGGAGTCCGAGGAGCCGGTGCACCGCCTGATGACCCACGCGGCGGGCCTCGGCGCCCGCCTCGGCCCGGTCCTGCTCCAGCTTCCGCCGAACCTGCGGGTGGACGTGCCGCTGCTCGACACCTGCCTGGCCCACTTCCCCTCCGGCACCCGGATCGCGGTCGAGCCACGCCACGAGTCCTGGTGGACACCCGAGGTGCGGGCCGTCCTGGAGTCCCGCGGCGCGGCACTGTGCTGGGCCGATGTGCGCGCCCGCCCCGCGACACCCCTCTGGCGCACCACCGACTGGGGCTACGTCCGTTTCCACCAGGGCCGCGCCCACTCCTGGCCCCGCTACGGCCGCCGCTCCCTGGAAACCTGGATCGACCGCATCGCCACGACCTGGCCGGACGCCGGCGACGTCTACACCTACTTCAACAACGACCCGCACGGCGCGGCCGTGGCGGACGCGGTGGTGTTCGGGAGGGCGGCAAGGAGAGCTGGTTTGACGGTGACGAGGACGCCGGAGTCGGTACCGGCAGGTTGACCGTCCCTCTCCGCTGCACGACGGAGTCTCCCTCCCCCGCACGACGGTGAGCAGGTGCGCCCCGCACTTCACTGATCCCCGTAAGCCGCCCGCAGGGCATCCCGCACAGCGGCCAGCGCCGCGTCCTCCCCGAGCCCCAACCGCCGCGCCCTCTCGGCGTAAGCCTGCGCGGCCAGCGCGGCCTCACGCTCCGCCGCCGACCCCACCGCCGCGACGAACGTCCCGTTGCGCCCCCGCGTCTCGATCACCCCGTCGCTCTCCAGCGCCCGGTACGCCTTGGCGACGGTGTTCGCCGCCAGCCCGAGCGACTCGGCGAGCCCCCGCACCGTCGGCAACCGGTACCCGACCGGCAGCGCCCCCGACCGCGCCTGCTCGGCGATCTGCGCCCGCACCTGCTCGTAGGGCGGTGCGCTGTCCTTGATGTGGATCTTCAACGTCACGGACTGATTCTCCCGTACCCGCGGGAAAATGGGAGGCACCCGAACACGCCCCCCACGTAACGTGCGCCGTCATGACCGTCATCGTGCGCGACCTGCGCCCCGAGGTACCGACCGACGCCGAAGGCTTCGTCAGAGTCCGGCGGCTGGCCCTGCCCTTCATGGTGACCACCCCGGAGTCCGTGGTCCACCACCTCACGCACGCCCACCCCGAAGCCCGCTTCCGCCAGCTCCTCGCCGAGGCCGACGGCGAGATCATCGGCACGGCCCAGGTCGGTCTCGCCCACGACAGCCCGGAGCCGGGCCGGGGCTTCGTGAACGTGTACACGCATCCGGAGCACACCGGGCGCGGCGCGGGCACCCTCCTGGCCCGGGCCGGTGCGGAGTACCTGAGCGGGCTCGGGGCGACCCAGCTGTTCACCTGGGTCCTGGACGAGCCGGGCAATCGCGCCTTCGCCGAGCGGCACGGCTACCAGGCCAGCCGCTCCGCGCACTTCCTGCGCCTCGACCTGACGAACGGCACACTGCCGCCGCTCCAGGACGCCCCGCCCGGTGTCGAGCTGCGCACCGCCGCCGACTTCGCGGACGACCCTCGTCCGCTGTTCGAACTCGACGCGGAGACGACCGCCGACGAACCGAGCGACGTCGGTGCCGAGTTCACGGACTACGAGGCCTGGCTCGAGGCGACCTGGAAGGCCCCGCTGCTCGACCTCGACCTGACCACGGTGGCCGTCGTCGACGGCCGTCCCGCCGCCTTCACCCTGGCCCACACGGACGGCGTCACCCGCTACTCCAGCGGCATGACCGGCACGGCGCGCGCCCACCGCGGCCGGGGCCTGGCCAAGCTGGCCAAGATCCACTCCCTGCACCGCGCCCGCGCCCGGGGGTACACGGACGCGTACACCGGCAACGACACCGGCAACGACCCCATGCTCGCCATCAACAAGTGGCTCGGCTACCAGATCTGCGCGACCGAGGTGCGCTTTGCCCGTGAACTCGTCTGACCCCGCCCCGCTCATCGACGTCGTCCTCGTCAAGGCCGGCCGTACGAAGATCCGCTACCCCGCGGAACTGCTCCGGGACGACGGCACGCGGATCGTCGTCCGCGCGCCCTTCGCGGGCGGCGCCGTCCGCGACTTCGGCTTCGTCCGCTTCGAGCCCGGTGACGTCTTCACGGAGTACTACTGGCGGGACCGCTGGTACGCGGTCATGGAGGTGCGCGATCCCGACGGCGTGCTCAAGGGCTGGTACTGCGACATCGCCCGCCCCGCCACCCTCTCCGGCAGGGAGCTGGTCGTGGAGGACCTCGACCTGGACCTGTGGCGTTCCGCCGACGGCACGGACGTACGACGGCTGGACGAGGACGAGTTCGAGGAGAGCGGCCTCACGGAGACGGACCCGGAGGCCGCGGCCGCGGCGGTGGCCGCGCTCGACGAACTGGAGGCACTGGCGCACGGGAAGGACTTCGAGGCACTGCTGGCGTAAGCCGAGGGGGCACTCTTGACGTGAGCCGAGGGAGGCACTCCTGGCGCAAGCCGAGGGGGCGCCCTCAGACCGTCGCCACCACCGCATACCGCTCGTCCTCCACCGCCTTCCCCCACAACCGCGCGTCGTGCGCCAGCGGCTCCACGCGCACGTCCTCGGCGAGCGGGGCGAGCAGTGCGGTGAGCCGGTCGGCGGGTATGCCGACGGGGCTGACCGTCCCCCACACCCCCTCGACCAGGACGAGCCGCCCTCCCGGCCGCACCAACCCGCGCCAGTGCCGGAGCACGCGGGCCGGGTCGGGCAGCGTCCACAGGACGTGCCGTACGAGCACCACGTCGAAGAGCTGCTCGCCCACCGGCGGTGCCGCGGCGTCACCGCACAGGAACACCGCGTCACGGCCGACGAGCTTGGCGCGGGCGAGGTCCACCATGGCGGGCGACAGATCGACTCCGGTCACCCTGTGCCCGCGCTCGGCGGCGAGGAGCGACAGGCTGCCGGTACCGCAGCCGAGGTCGAGGACGTCGCAGGGGTGCTCCGGAAGCCAGGCCCGGAGCCGATCCGCCCAGGCGGCGCGCACCATCGGGTCGCGCAGACCGTGGTCGGGCTCGTCGTCGAAGGTGATGGCCAGGTCGTCCCACTCCACACGCACCGCATTCATTCCGTCACTGTCGTCACTCATGCGGCAAGGGTGCCAGCCACCACTGACAACCGGCTGAACCCCCGAATCCACAGCCTAATCGTGACAACCGCCACTGACAGAACAGTGGTGGATGAGGAACCCTCCCGGAAAGGGTCTACCTCCGTGAAAGCGCGGAACCCGGTAGCCCCTGAAGGAGGCAGCCATGCGCCGCATGACAGTGCAGAAGCCCCTGAAGAAGACGGAGAGCCGCCGGGTCCGCGAGGAGGCCGAGGAGCGCCCCGCCGGGCGCCCCGAGGTGCGCAAGGACATCGCACGCACCTGGTGGCCGGACGGCTGACCCCATGAGACGGGTCAGTTGAGTCGCTTGCGGTAGTGGATCCGGTCGTAGGGCCCGTCCACGCGACGCTCCACGACCTCATAGCCGTACTTCGGGTAGATCTTCTGGTTCTCCCACATCATCGCGTTCGTGCAGAGCCTGACTTCAGGCAGCCCCGAGGCCCGCGCCCGCTCGTCCACGAACCCCAACAGCCGCCGCCCGACGCCCTTCCCATGGGCGTCGGGCCGCACGGCGATGCTGTCGAGGAACAGGTGGTCCTCCAACTCCTCCACCACGACCTCCACGTCGGTCATGCTCAGCACCGTACCTACCTGAGCCCAGCCTGAGCCCTCCCTTAACGCGACCATAAGGATCTCCCCCACCCGCCCTCAGCAGGCGATTTCGCGGTTCCCCGGGGCTAGTTTCGTCTCGCCCCTCCCGTATCGGAGCCGTCGAGGAGTCCCCGCATGCCCGCATCCCGCAAGGTCGCCGCTGTCGCCGTGCTCGGCGCCGTCCCGCTCGCGCTCGGTGTGTCGGCCGCCGGGCCGGCGTCCGCGCACGGGTCGATGGGGGATCCGGTGAGCCGGGTCGCGCAGTGTTACGGGGAGGGACCGGAGAGCCCGAGGTCGGACGCGTGCAGGGCGGCGGTCGCGGCCGGTGGGACGCAGGCGCTCTACGACTGGAACGGCGTGCGGATCGGTGACGCGGGCGGGCGGCACCGGGAACTGATACCGGACGGCAAGCTGTGCAGCGCGAACAACGCCGAGTTCAAGGGGCTCGACCTGGCCCGCGCGGACTGGCCCGCGACCGGCGTGCACAAGGGCTCGTACACCTTCAAGTACCGCGTGACCGCCCCGCACAAGGGCACCTTCACGGTGTACGTCACCAAGGCCGGGTACGACCCGACCAGGCCGCCGGCCTGGGACGACCTGGACCTGGCACATCCCGTGGCGACGGCCGTCGACCCGGTCGCGGCGGGCGGCTTCTACACGTTCTCCGGCACGCTTCCCGAGCGCTCCGGCCGGCACCTGCTGTACGCGATCTGGCAGCGCTCGGACAGCCCGGAGGCGTTCTACTCCTGCTCGGACGTGTCCTTCGGCGGAACCGATCCTGCGGACGGCGGCTCCGCCCCGGCCGCCAGGATCCCTTCCACCCCATCCGCCCCTTCCGCTTCCGCCCCCTCCGACGACCAGATCGAGGCAGGCGCCGACAAATCCACGATCGAGCACGGCGGTCACGGCGGTCACGGGGACGACGCCCGTACGTCGGTGAAGCCCACGGCGACGACCGCGGCGGACACCGCCTCGGCGAACGCCCCCTCAGCGGCCGGCGCCGCCAGCCTCGCAGAGACCGGCGGCGACGGCAGCACCCCGTACCTCGCCGTCGGCGGTGCGACCGCACTCACGCTCGGCTCGGCGGCGCTGTTCGCGTCAGTGCGCCGACGTGCGGTGAGCGGTGGTCGGCGCGGTCGCTGAACGGACTCCGGGGCCTGACCGGCGGCTCAGGTCGGTCAGGCCCCGGCGATGCGCGCCCGTCGGTCAGTCGACCACCGACGCGCAGGTGGTGGCGGTGGCGTGGGCCGGGTCGAGCGCGTTGGCCACCTCGTGGAAGGCGATCCGGTCGGTGATGCCGATCAGCGCGTGCTCGGACAGGTCGAGCGGGCACAGGTCCTGGATCAGGACGTTCTTCACGTCGGGCCCGCTCAGGAACTGCGTCCGGTACGGCGTGACCACCTCGTCGTACTGAGTGGCGATGACCGTGTAGTGGACGCCGGGCACGGTGTCGCCGCCCGCGTTGAGCCGGGTCATGAAGTCGGACCCGACGATCTGCTGGGCGAGGGCGGGGGTGGCGGCGGTGAGCAGGTCCTCGGCGCCGGGGAAGTACGGCAGCAGCTTGGTGAGGCCGGACAGGGTGGTGCCGTGGTTGTTGGGGGCGATGCCGACGAGGGCGTTCACCTTGGCGGCTCCGCCGAGGAACTTGAGGTAGTAGCGGGGCATCATGCCGCCCTGCGAGTGCCCTACGAGGTCGGCCTTGGTGGCACCGGTGGCGGCGAGCACCTTGTCGACGAAGGCGGACAACTGCTCGGCCGACTTGTCCATGGGGCCGAGGGCGTGGAAGAACGGCACGCCGGGCAGCTGGCCGTAGTCGAGGGAGAAGACGCAGTAGCCCCGGTGCTCCAGGTACGGCGCGAGGGCCAGCCAGTTGTCGACGGAGTTGGCGAGGGTGCCGTGGACCAGGACGACGGGGCGGGGGTGGGCGGCGGAGGGCTTGCAGGAGTAGTCGTTCCAGCCCGTGCTGATGGCGGTGTTCGCGTGGGTGGCGGTGGCGGGGACGGTGACGGCGGCGGCGGCGGTCAGCAGCAGCACGGCCAGGGATCTGAGCGCTCGTTTCCAGGGCAGCATCGGGTGATCTCCTTGCGGCTCAAGGGAGTGCGACGGCTCTACGCCCTGTGACCCGGATCACGAGGATGCTGTTCTCTCGTCAAGTTACGGACGAGTAGCTGACAGGGGAAGTTACGCGTCAGTAAAAACTTCCGGCGACAGGCACCAACCCCCGAGGCACCTGACGAACCATCACCAGGTGGGCCTGATGGGCCCGTAGGGCGCGATGCGCAGCAAGTTCTCGCGCAACTCCCGCACTTGCCCCTCCCCCAGCAGCTCGCCCCACTCCCGCACCACCTCCGCGGCCGCCTCCTCCGCCGCCCTCGTACAGGCCCAGCCGCGTTCGGTCAGCACGATCAGCCGCGCCCGCGCGTCACCGGGATGCGGCCGCCGTTCCACGTACCCCTTGCGCACGAGCTCGTCCACGAGTTGGCTCGCCGCCTGCTTGGTCACCCCGAGATGCGTGGCGAGGTCGGTGACCGTCGCGCCGTCGGGGGCCAGCCTCGTGAAGGCGAATCCGTACGCGGGCCGCCCCTCGAATCCACGCGCTTCGACACCGTCATGGATGCGTTGCGTGAGCCCACTGGCGGCGGCGAGCAGGGCGGCGGTCAGGGCCAGAGCCTCGGAGTTCTGCACCCCCGCATTGAAACACCCTTGACGTATTGGTCAAGCACCTTGACCATATAGTCAACCTGCTTGACCATTTGATCCCAGGAAGGCCCCACCATGCCCGTAGTCCGCTCCTCCGAAGCCGTCGTCCACGAGATCCACGGCGCCCGCTTCATCGCGTATGCCAACCCCCTTACCGGCAGCAAGGAACTGTGCGCCTGGCGGGGCGAGATCCCGCCGGGGACGAAGGCGCCCGTGCACACCGTCAACCGGGAGGAGATCTTCCATCTGCTCGTCGGTGAACTGGTCCTCACGCTCGACGGCCGCGCGGAGCGGATCAGGGCCGGCGACACGGTCATCGTCAACCCGGGCACGGCCCTCGGCGTCGAGAACCCGACCGATCACACGGCGCTGTCCTGGGTCACCACGTCCATCGGCCTGGAGGCGGTGCTGGCCGACGGAACGCGGATCACTCCCCCGTGGGCCAACTGACCCTGTCGGCCACGAGTTCGGAGCGGATCAGCTCCAGGAGCCGACCCGTCCAGTTGCGGCCGCGGTCGTCGCGGGTGTCCCTCCAGTACGGGGATTCCTCGTAGCCGGTGTAGCTGAGTCCGGCGTCGCCCGTGGAGAGGAGGATCTCCGCGAGTTCGGGGTGCTGGGTGAACTTGGCGCGGAGCAGGCCGGCCATGACGGCGAGGCGTACGGCCGGCCAGTCGTCCCTGCGGGCGGCCCGGCCGCCCTTTTCCTGGGCCTCGTCGGCACTCGGGGTGTCTCGGACGGCGGTGCGGTCGGCCTCGCCGGCCGTGGACAGGGCCCAGTAGCCGTGCAGGACGGAGGGGTAGGTGTCGCCGGCGTAGCGGATCGGGGCGGGGAAGTCGTTGCGCAGGGCGGAGATGCCGGGGTCGGCGGGGCGGCCGTTCGGGAAGTGGGTCCGGTGCAGGACGACGGCCGGGCGCCCCGGCCCCGTCGGGTCGTCCGCGCGCCATACGGCCCGCTGTTCCCGCTCCTGCGCTACGGCCTCGTCCCCGCGCCGGAAGTAGTCCAGCGCTTCCTCGTGCATCTCGGCCGTCACCACGGGACCGTCCCCGTCGGCCCGTTCGCCGATCTCGGTGACCAGGATGCGCAGGGGACGGTCCTGGAGATCCATGTCGCCGAGGCAGTAGACGCGTCGGTGCGGCGGAATGGCCAGGTAGGCGTCCCGGAGCAGGGTCCGGTTGTCCTCGGTGGGCGCCTGCTGGAAGCGGCGGATCGCCTCCCAGCAGCGCTCGTCGGTCCGCGGGCGGCCCGCCAACTCCTCGATCCGGTCGGCGACTTCGAGGAGGAAGCCCTCCGGGGTCAGCGGTTCCGGGTAGCGGGAGTCCCACTTGTTCTCGGGCGGCTCATGGGGAGGCGCCGCCGGGTCCGTGACCGCGATCCGGCCCGACTCCAGCATGCGCTCCAGGCCCGCCAGGTCCGTCGACCGCCCGCAGGCGATCCTGCCGTCGGCGAAGACGACCAGGTCCTCGACGGAGTACAGGTCGGGCAGCAGCTCGTGACGCCGCCAGACATGGCACCATGTGCCGTCGATCTTCTCCCCGTCCACCGTCCGGTACGTCGGCCCCCGCCATGTCATGGGGTGACCCTATGTCATGCGCGGCCGGTACGCCGGGGCGCCGGCATCCTCACGCCGCCAACGCTCCCGGCTTCACCGCCCCCGGCCCGAACCTCGCTCGCGCGCGGTCCGCGGCCTGTTCGAGGCGGCGCAGCTTGTCGTCGGTGGGGTCGAAGGTGAGCTGGTGGGCGGCCTGTTCGGCGGGGGCCAGGCCCTCCGCGCGCAGGGCCATCGCGCGGACGCGGGCGCGCTGGAGGCCGAGGGCCTCGTACATGCCGTACGCCGTCCTGGTCAGCGCGGCGGAGTGCGCGGTCGGTTCCTTGAGGGTGCGGCTGCGGGTGGTGGTGGAGCGGTCGGCGTAGCGCACGGTGAGGGTGAGGGTGCGGCAGATCTTCTCCACGGCGCGCAGCCGGCTGCCCAGTTCGTCGGCGGCGGAGAGCAGCGCGCGGCGGTGCCGGTCGGGGTCCAGCTCGTCGCGGGGGAAGGTGCGTTCGGCGACGAGGGAGCGGGAGACGGCGTTCGGTACGACCCGGCCGCGGTCGATGCCGTTCGCCTTCTCGTGCAGCTCGCGGCCGGTCTTCGCGCCGACCAGGCGCTGGAGCGTGGACAGGGGCGCGGCGGCGACCCGGCCGAGGGTGTCGAGGCCGTAGTCGCCCAGTGTGCGGGCGGTCGCGGTGCCGACTCCGGGCAGCGCGGCGACGGGCTTCCCGGCGAGGAACTCCGCGACGGCGTCCTCGGGGACCGCGCAGGTCGTCCCGGGCCTGGCGTCGCGCAGGGCAACACGAGCCGACATCGGTCCGGGTCCCGCGCCGATCAGGCAGTCGACCCCGTACAGCGCGAGAGACCGTACCCGGATCATGGACGCCAGCTCGACGGCGTCGCGTCCGAAGTACCGTTCGGCGCCGCGCAGATCGGCCAGCGCCCCGTCCGGCGGCAGCGCCTGGACGACGGGCGTGAAGTCCTCCAGGAGCCCGAGCAGTCTGGGCAGGGCGGCCTCGTACAGCGGAGGCAGCTGGAAACGTACGCAGAGGATGGTCATCCCGCACTCCCCGGACTCTGGTGCCACAACTTCCGTACTTTCGCGGGCTCTTCGCCCGCCGGACGCAGATCGGCCCAGGGGTGCATCTCGTACCCCGTGGGCATGCGGATCGTTCGGGCCGCCGCCGGTTCGCCGTCCCCGGGCCCCTCCGGGGCGGGCTCCGCCAGCCGGGCCGCCACCTCGTCGAGGCCGCCCGCGACGCGCAGTTCGACCAGTTCGGCGAGGTTCCAGGCGGCGGATCCCACCACGCTGAGGCTGCGCGGGCCCCGGCGCTGGACCACTCCGCGCACCAGCAGCAGCCAGGAGTGGAAGACGGTGTGGGCGCAGGCGTCGTGGGAGTCGTCGAAGAAGGCGAGGTCGACCAGGCCGGTGCCGTCGTCGAGGGTGGTGAAGATGACCCGCTTGCCGGAGCGGATCGGTGGGGTCTGGGTGGCCGCCTTGGCGCCCGCGACCAGCACCGTCTCTCCGTGCCTGGCCTCGCGCAGTCGCCGTGCCGAGACCACGCCCAGCTCGTCGAGGAAGCCGCGGTGGTCGTCCATCAGGTTGCGGGAGGCGTCCATGGACAGCACGCCCAGCTCGGCGCTGAGCCGCTCGGCGGACGACAGGTCCGGCAGCCCGGCGGGAGCCGTCTTCTTACCGCCCGCCAGCGGGAGCTGGCCCTCGCCGCCGCCCGCGCCCCGGGCGCCCCGGTGCAGTTCGGTCAGGTGCAGTTGGAGATCACGCCGGTTGGCGCCGAACGCGTCCAACGCGCCCACCTGGGCCAGCCTCTGAGCGATCGGACGACTGGGCCGTGCCCGCTGCCAGAAGTCGAGCAGCGAGGCGTACGGCTGTCCGTCGGCGATGCGCGCGGCCTCGGCCTCGCTGATGCCGTGCACGTCGGAGAGGGCCAACCGGAGTCCCCACACCCCCGATTCAGACACCAGTTCGATACGGTGGGCGACGCCCGACTCGTTCACGTCCAACGGCAGGATCGGCACCCCGCGCCGCCGCGCGTCCGCCAGCAGCAGCCGCTTCGGGTACATCCCGGGGTCGTGCGTGAGCAGGCCCGCGTAGAAGGCGGCCGGGTGATGTGCCTTCAGCCACGCCGACTGGTACGTCGGTACGGCGAAGGCGACCGCGTGCGCCTTGCAGAAGCCGTAGCTACCGAAGGCCTCGACGATCTCCCAGGTCTGCTGAATCGTTTCTGCGCTGTATCCGTTCGCCGCCGCGCGCTGCGCGAACCAGACCCGGATCCGTCCCTGCGACTCCGGATCGGACAGCCCGCGCCGCACCCGGTCCGCCTCGCCGCGTCCGCGGCCGGTCATGATGGCGACGATGTCGATGATCTGCTCGTGGAAGACGACGACTCCGTACGTCCCCTTCAGCGGCTCCCGCAGATCGGGGTGCGGGTACCGGACGGGCGCCCGCCCGTGCCGTGCCTCGATGAACGGCCGCACCATGTCGGCGGCGACCGGGCCCGGCCGGAAGAGGGAGATGTCGACGACCAGATCGTGGAAGGTGGCCGGCTGGAGCCGTCCCACCAGGTCCCGCTGGCCCGGCGACTCGATCTGGAAGCAGCCCAGCGTCTCGGTGGAACGGATCAGTCGATACGTCGCCGGGTCGCCCTCCGCGACCGAGTCCAGGTCGATCCGCTCGCCCGTCACCCGCTCCACCTCGGCGACCGCGTGCGCCATCGCCGACTGCATCCGCACCCCCAGCACGTCCAGCTTGAGCAGCCCGAGGTCCTCCACGTCGTCCTTGTCGAACTGCGACATGGGCAGACCCTCGCCGCTGGTCGGCATGACCGGCGTACGGGCCAGGAGGGAGGCGTCGGAGAGCAGGACCCCGCACGGGTGCATGGCGACCCCGCGCGGGAGGGCGTCGAGGGCCTCGACCAGCTCCCACAACCGGCCGTACCTCTCCTTCTCCTCCGCCAGGTCCTTGAGCTCGGGCAGTTCCGCCAGCGCCGCGCGGGCGTCGCGGGCGCGGATGTGCGGGAAGGCCTTGGCGATGCGGTCGATGTCGGCCGGGTCCATGGACAGGGCCGCGCCGACGTCCCGGATCGCGTGGCGCACCCGGTACGTCTCCGGCATCGCGACCGTCGCGACCCGCTCGGTGCCGAACCGGTCGATGATCGCGCGGTAGACCTCCAGGCGGCGCGCGGACTCCACGTCGATGTCGATGTCGGGCAGGACCACCCGCTCCTTGGACAGGAAGCGCTCCATCAGCAACCCGTGCTCGATCGGGTCGGCGTGCGCGATGCCGAGGAGGTGGTTGACGAGGGAGCCCGCGCCGGAGCCGCGCGCGGCGACCCGGATGCCCATCCCCCGCACGTCGTCCACGACCTGGGCGACCGTCAGGAAGTAGGAGGCGAAGCCGTGGTGGGCGATGATGTCCAGCTCGTGGTGCATCCGCTCCCAGTACTCACGGCGCCCGTCGTAGCCGCGCAGCACCATCCCGGCCGCGGCCCGCGAGGCCAGCGCCCGCTGGGCGGTGCGGTGAACGGCGCCGACGAGGTGCGGCTCGGGGAAGTGGACGGTGCCGATGCCGAGGTCGTCCTCGGGGTCGACCAGGCACGCGGCGGCCGTGGCCCGGGTCTGCTCCAGCAGGCGGTGGGCGGTGTCACGCCGGTAGCCCGCGGCCTCGACGACCCGCTCGGCCACGTGCAGCATGGCGCCCGCGTCCTTCAGCCAGGCCTCACCGGAGTCCAGCCCCTTGGTGGGGTCGACCGGGACCAGCCGGCGGGCGGCGTCCAGGACGTCGGCGACCGGGCCGAGGCCGGGGTCGGCGTACCGGACGGCGTTGCTGAGCACCGGCCGGATCCGCTGCTCGGCGGCGAAGCCGACGGTGCGGGCGGCCAGGCGCAGGGAACCGGGCCCTGTGCCCTCGCGGCCGTGCCAGACCACTTCCAGGCGCAGGGCGTCGCCGTGGACCTCGCGCCAGGGGGCGAGGAGCTTCGCGGCGCGGTCCGGGCGCCCGGCGGCCAGGGCCCGGCCCACGTCGGAGTCGGGGCCGAGCAGGACGGTCAGGCCGTCGCCCCTGTTCCGAGCCCAGGGCAGCAGCGGGGTGCCCTCGCTCTCGTGCGCCGCCGTGACGATCCGGCACAGGTCGGCCCAGCCGCGGGCGCCGTCCCGGGCGAGGAAGGTGACCCGGGGTGTCGACTCGTCGATGAAGGCACCGCCGCGCACGGGGGTACGGCGCCTTTCCCGTCGTACGTCACCTTCCTGGCGTACGGGCCCGGCGACCGCCAGGTCCACCCCGAACAGTGGACGGACGCCCGCCTTCGCGCAGGCCTTGGCGAAGCGGACCGTGCCGGCGAGGGTGTCGCGGTCGGTGAGGGCGAGGGCGTCCATGCCCCGCTCGGAGGCGCGCTCGGCGAGGCGCTCCGGGTGCGAGGCCCCGTACCGCAGGGAGAACCCGGAGACGGTGTGCAGATGCGTGAATCCCGGCACACGCACCTCCCGCAGCCGTGAGCCCCACCGGACTCTCGAACATCAGTTCCCTACTCTCCGACCCCCACCATACCCTCATCCCGAACATCTGTGCGACATCTGTTCGAGCACGTCCCACCTGCGCAAACACCCGACTACCCAGACCGTGAGGACGTGACGCGGACCGCAGGTGCGGTACGGTCGGCGGACTTTGCATGCCCAGATGATGTTCTTTGGCAGAATCCGGCACGCAAGTCCGGTTCCGTACACGTTCTCCCCTTCCAATGTCGGTGCCCGACCGCAGGTCACACGCTCCGCTCAGTTCGAGGAGAACCACCGTGTTCCGACACCCGCTGCGTCCCGTCGCGGCTGCTGCCGCCGCGCTCGCCGCCGTCGGCGGTCTCACCGCCATGACCGCCTCCCCCGCCGCCGCCTCACCCACGTCCCGCTCCCGGCACGTCCTGCTGCTGTCGGTCGACGGTCTGCACCAGTCCGACCTGGAGTGGTACGTGGCCCAGCACCCGCGTTCCGCGCTCGCCCGCCTGGCCGGCGGCGGTGTGGAGTACACCCACGCGAGGACCACCGTCCCCTCGGACTCCTTCCCCGGCATGGTCGGCCAGCTGACCGGAGGGGACCCGGGTGTCACGGGCGTGTACTACGACGACACCTACAGCAACGCCCTCCTCCCGGCCGGCACCACCAGCTGCGCAGGCGTCGAGCCGGGAGCCGAGGTCGACCTCACCGAGGACCTCGACAAGAACCAGAACTCCATCGACGCGGGCCAGGGCCTGTCCGGCCTGCCCGGCAGCATCCTGAACATGACCGGCGCCGCCGCCGACCTCATCGACCCGGCCAAGCTGCCCGTCGACCCGAAGACCTGCAAGCCGGTGTACCCGCACTCGTACCTCAAGGTGAACACGGTCTTCGACGTCGCCCGCGACGCCGGGCTGCGCACCGCGTGGTCGGACAAGCACGTCGCCTACGAGATCCTCGACGGGCCGTCCGGCAACGGCATCCAGGACCTGTTCGCCCCGGAGATCAACAGCCAGGCCCTCGGCTACCCCGCCGGCCAGGACTGGACGAAGGACAACGCGGCGACCGAGCAGTACGACGCGTACAAGGTGAAGGCCGTCCTCAACGAGATCGACGGCTACGACCACAGCGGTGCCCACAGAACCGGCGTCCCGGCGGTCTTCGGCATGAACTTCCAGTCCGTGTCCACCGCCCAGAAGCTGCCCGTCTCCGACGGCCTGACGGGCGGGTACACCTCGCCCGGCGTGCCCGGCCCGCTACTGGCGAAGAACCTCGGCTTCATCGACGAGGAGGTCGGGGCGTTCCTCGACGAGATCCACAAGCGGGGCCTCGACGGCAGCACGACCGTCATCCTGTCCGCCAAGCACGGCCAGTCGCCCACCGACCCCAAGGCGCTGACCCGCATCGACGACGGGCCGCTGCTCGACGGCCTCGACGCCGCCTGGAAGGCCGCCCACCCCGGCGCCGGCGACCTGGTCGCCCACGCCGTGGACGACGACGCCATGCTGCTGTGGCTCAGCGACCGTTCCCAGGCCGCCGCCGACTTCGCCAAGGCCTACCTGCTCGCCCGGTCCGGCACCGCCAACGGCATCGACGGCGCCGCCAAGCCGTTCACGGCGAGCGGCCTGCAGACCGTGTACGCGGGCGCGGCCGCCGCCCGGTACTTCCACGCCCGGCCGGGCGACTCACGCGTGCCTGACGTGTTCGGCATCAGCCAGTACGGCGTCGTCTACACCGGCGGCAAAGGCAAGATCGCAGAGCACGGCGGAGCACACGCCGACGACCTCGACGTGCCGCTCGTCGTCTCCGGCGCCACCACCCCGCACGGCGTGCGGGTCAGCGGGCCGGTCAGGACCACGCAGATCGCGCCGACGATCCTGCGGCTGCTCGGCCTGAACCCGCGCGACCTGGACGCGGTGCGCATCGAGCACACGCGCTCTCTTCCGGTGCGCTGACCGAGCCCGGAGAGCCGGATCAGGCGACCTCTTCCGGTGCGGCATCACCCGGTGTCGCCAGCCAGGGCATCCGGTGCACCAGGGTGTCGTGCAGCCGCGTCAGGGCCACGATCTTCTCCTGCAGTTCGGCCACCCGTTGTGCGCCGACGACGTAGCCGTCGGCGCACGACGGCGAGTACTCGAAGACTTCGGGCAGATCGGTGTCGAGGTAGCGCACGAAGGACTTGACGTTCTCGACGGTGAACCCGGAGGCGAGCAGGTCGCGGACGTTGCCGACCCGGGTGACCGCGTGCGGGCTGTAGACGCGGTAGCCCGACGGTGTCCGGGCGGACTCCAGCAGACCCTGCTCCTCGTAGTAGCGCAGGGCGCGGGTCGTGGTCCCTGTCCTCGCGGCCAGTTCACCGATCAACACGCAGCCACCTCCAGGATGATTGTCGGGCGTGACGGACACGTTGTGCTCAACTCCCCAGGCGGACCACGGTCTTCCCGGTGTACCTCCCGCGGACGAGATCGAACAGTGCCTGGGGGGCGTTCGCCAGTCCGTCGATCACCGTCTCGTCGTAGACGATGGATCCCTCGCGCAGCCAGTCTCGGAACTGATCGCCGAACTCCGCGGCCCGGTCCAGGTGGTCCCACAGGGTGAAGCCTCGGATGGTCAGGCGTTTGCCCAAGACGCTCAGCAGATCACCGGGGCCCTCGTCGGGGCGGGCCGTACTCTGGCGGTTGAGGGCTCCGCAGACCGCGATACGGCCGTGCACATTCATGACCTCGATGGCCGCGCGCAGTTGCTCGCCTCCCACATTGTCGAAGTAGACGTCGATGCCGTTCGGCGCCGCTTCGCGCAGCCGGTCGAGGACCGGTCCGTCGTGGTGGTCGAAGGCCGCGTCGAAGCCGAGATTCCCGGTCAGGTGGGCGACTTTGTCCGCCGAGCCGGCGCTGCCGATCACCCGGCCGGCTCCCTTGAGCCGCGCTATTTGACCTGCCATGCTCCCGGTGGCTCCGGCCGCGCTCGAGATGAAGACGGTGTCGCCGGGCCGCAGCCGGGCCGCGTCCATGAGGCCGACGTAGGCGACCAGCCCGAATCCCAGATGCATGGAAGGGCTGGGGTAGGCCGCCTTGTCCACGCGGCGGAACGCACCTGCCTCGGCCACGGCGTACTCCCGCCAGCCGAGCCGATGGACCACCAACTCCCCCTCGCTCAGCGACTGGTCGGCCGAGGCGACCACTTCTCCGAGCGCGTCCCCGTACATCACCTCCCCCACCTCGTAGCGAGGCATGGGCAGCGAGGACCCGCCCGCGATCAACATGAGCATGCCGGGATCGAGCGACATGAACAGGTTACGGACCAGCACCTGGCCCGGTGCGGGGTCCGGTACGCCCACCTCGGCGATCTCGAAATGGTCGAGTGTCGGGAGCCCGACGGGCCGTGCCGCGAGTCGGACCTCCAGGCTCGTGCCGGGGACGCCGGGAAAGGGGGCCCGCGTTGCGTTCTTCGCAAAGGTCTTCATACCGCTGACGCTAGGCCTTGACCCATGCGTGAAGGTCAACCCGTCCCGCCGCTGAATTCGCGGCGCCGACCGGCGCTCACGCTGACCGGCGGCGGACAGCCCGAAGTCCCGCCCCTCGCGCGCGGGACGGGACTTCAACCGTGGGGGGAAAGCTCAGCCGATCTTCGTACCCGTCGCCGACAGCGCCTCCGTCACCGGCTGGAAGAAGGTCTCCCCGCCGGAGGTGCAGTCGCCGCTGCCGCCCGAGGTGAGGCCGATGGCGTTGCTGCCCGAGAAGAGGGAGCCGCCGCTGTCACCGGGCTCGGCGCAGACGTCGGTCTGGATGAGGCCGTTGACGATGTCGCCGTTGCCGTAGTTCACGGTGGCGTCCAGACCGGTGACCTTGCCCGAGTGCACCTGGGTCGTGGAGCCGCTGCGGGTGACCGACTGGCCGACGGTGGCCGCGGCCGCGCCCGTGATCTGCTGCGCGGAGCCGTTGTAGAGGTTGACCTCGCTGGGGTGGTCCACGCCGGCGGCGTACTTGACGAGGCCGTAGTCGTTGTCCGGGAAGCTGGAGTCCTCGTTCGTGCCGATCTGCTTCCCTGAGGAGTCCGTCCAGGTGGAGATGGCTTCGGTGCAGTGACCGGCGGTCAGGAAGTAGGGCTCGCCACCCTTGGTCACGTTGAAGCCGAGCGAGCAGCGGCCGCCCGAGCCGTTGATGGCGTCGCCGCCGGCGACGAAGGGCTTGAACTCCCCCTTCGTCCGCTGGACCTCGGCGACCGGACCGAGACCGTCGACGACCTTGGTGAGCTTGGCCCACTCGGCGTCGGAGACCGTGCGGTCCGCGGTGACGACGACCTTGTTGGTCGTCGGGTCGGTCACCCAGGAGGTGCCGGGGATGGTCGCGTCGGCCTTGAGCGTCGTACGGGCGCTCTTCAGCTGGGCGAGGGAGTGCTCGACGACTCTGGCCCTTGCGCCGGCCGCCTCGACGGTCTTGGCGGCGGCCTCGTCGAGCACGTTCACCACGAGCGCCTTGGTCTTTGCGTCGTAGTACGTTCCCGCCGCGTCGGTACCGAGGTCCTCGCCGAGCGTGGAGGCGAGCTTTCCGGCCGCCGCGATCGACAGGGGCTGGGGTGCGGCTGCCTTCGCGGGCTCACTGGCGTTCGCAGTCTGGAAGGTGACTCCCGCGGCGACCAGTGCGGTGACACCCGCTCCTGCCACGGCTATTCGGCGCCCGGATATGCGTCGGTGCTTCAACTCGCGTCCTCCTGTGGGGGGTCGGCCCGGAGATTATGGGGACCTCGCGGGCCGGAAGGCTCATTGACGAGCGCCTACTCTTTCGAACCCCCCGGGGAGCACACAAGGGTGACTTCAGGACGCGCGTAGAACGGAAGTTGTGCGCCCCCTTCGGCTTGACTGTCCACGGTCACTCCAGGGGCCTTCACATCGCAAACACTACCTGGGGGTAACTCTTCACCGGTCGCCGAGAATCCGGGAGGACTAGTCCTGTCTTGAAATCGCCCCTCCGGAGTCCTGGGACAACAGAGCTCCGGTGGACGGACGTTGCTCCTGCACCGGTTGCTGCACCACAGGCCGCCCCTGGGCGCAGAAAAGAGGGAGCCCCCGCACGACGGTTGTCGTGCGGGGGCTCCCGTCCGCTGTCGGCTGCTGCGTGGGCCGTGCGGAATCCGGTGCGACCGGTGGTGCGGACCGGCCTAGAAGACGCTGACGCCGTAGGCGTTCAGGGCCTCCACCACGGGCTGGAAGAAGGTCGTGCCACCGGAGGTGCAGTTGCCGCTGCCGCCGGAGGTCAGGCCGTAGGCGACACCGTTGGTGCCGTACAGCGAACCGCCGGAGTCGCCGGGCTCGGCGCAGACCGTGGTCTGGATCATGCCGTAGACGATGTCACCGCCGCCGTAGTTGACGGTGGCGTTCAGGGCGGTGACCCGACCGCTGTGGATGCCGGTCGTCGAGCCGTCACGGGTGACCGTGGTGCCCACGCTGGGCGTGCCCGCGCTGGTGATGTCCGTGTTGCCGGCGGTGCCCGACTTCGTGACCGACGAGTTGGTGTAACGGACGAGGCCGTAGTCGTTCGTCGGGAAGCTGGAGCCCGCCGTGGTGCCGAGCGTGGTGCTGTGACCCGAGTTGGACCACCAGGTGCCCGCGCCGTCGGTGCAGTGACCGGCGGTCAGGAAGTAGTAGTTCCCGGAGCTGTCCCGGACGTTGAAGCCGAGCGAGCAGCGCCAGCTACTCGCATAGATGGCGTCGCCGCCCGCGATGTACTTCTGGAACTTGCCCGGAGCGCGCTTGATGGTGAGCGCGTCGGCGTTGACGCCGGCCTGCTCCTTGATCTTGGCGATCTCGGCCTTGGAGACCGTGCTGTCGGCGGTGACGACGACACGGTTGGTCTTGGCGTCGACCGCCCAGGCGGTACCGGGGACGTCCGCCTTGAGCACCGAGTCGCCGGCGCTCTTGAGCTGGGTGGTGCTGAAGGTGGCTGCTTCGTTCGCGCTCGCGTTGGGGATCGCGATCGCGGCGGCGGCCACGAGTCCGGTGGAGACGGCGATCAACCGGGTCCGTCTCGTGATGCCGCTGGTGGGGGTGGTGCGCTTGATCCTCACGTTTCGTTCCCTCCCAGGGGAAGTCGGGGGCCCGCGTGGGGTGGGGGCCCGTGAGGCGCAGTCGAGGGGCACATGTGCCGGATTCCGGACACGCCGTGCCCCTGACAAGCGCTGTGGGGAGTATTCGGCCGACGGGACGATCGACACAAGGGCGCCTTTCGGCCGTCACCCCTTGAACGAAGTGGGAGATTTGGCGACTTCGCGCCGGTATCAGGCCGGTTTCCGCTCCCCCGCCTCGATCGCGCTGTCGAGCCGGTTGCCGGGCGGCGGGAAGGGGCACAGGAAGTGGTCGGCGAAGGCGCACGGCGGCAGCACGGCCCGGTTGAGGTCGACGGTGGTACGGCCTTCGGGGTCGGGCGCCGCCACGTCCAGGAACCGGAACCGGTAACTGCCGTTCCCGCTGGTGGCGTCCGCGAAGACGGCCCACAGCGAGCCGTCGCCCCGGACGGTGACCTGAAGGGTGAGCTCCTGTCCTTCGAGGGTGAACGCCAGTTCCCCGCCGAGCGCGAGCCCGCGCTCACGTCCGTCCGCGTTCGCCACCCGCACCGTGCGGTGCTCGTCGTACGGGGTGCAGCGCCCGGGCACCGACCAGCGCGGATCGTACGGCGTGGCGTCGATGCCGCGGAACGCCTGGCGCGCCGCGGAGCCAGGGTCGTAGTCGCGGACGCCCCAACTCCCCTCGCGGACCAGGACGACCAGCCGTCGCTCGCCGAACGCGACCCGGGCCGACTCGACCCGGCCCTGGTCGGGGCCGACGCGGACGGTGCCGGAGACGGCCGTCCACCGTCAGACCGTCCGCCGCAGCGGCCGTGAGCGCCACGGCGTCCCCGTCCGCCACCCACGTCCCGGGGATGTCCGGAATTCGCCCCTCCGGATGATCCTCGAGCCTGGGGGTGCCCCCAGGCCGTTCAGGCACTGGGGGAGGGTGCCGGTGAGCGCGAGCGGCCCGTAGGGCCCCGCCACCGACTCGACGCGGTGCTCGTGCCACCGCTTCCACGCGTCGAACGCGTCCGTGGTCATGCGATCATCCCTTCCCCACGGGCTCGGACAGCCCGAGATGTGAGCGCAGCGTGGTCCCCTCGTACTCCGTGCGGAACGCGCCGCGCTCCTGGAGCAGCGGCACGACCCGGTCCACGAACTCGTCGAGGCCGCCGGGCGTGAGGTGCGGGACGAGGATGAAGCCGTCGGCGGCCTCGTGCCGTACGAACGAGTGGAGTTCGGCCGCGACCGCCTCCGGCGTGCCGATGAAGGACTGCCGTCCGCTCGCCTCGATCACCGTCTCCCGGATGGACAGCCCCTTCTCCTTCGACAGCGCCCGCCACTTCTCGGCGATCGCGACGGTGTCACCGCGCCGGGTCCGTCCCTGGGTGATCGACGAGTCGGCCACCGGGTCGATCTCGGGAAGCGGCCCGTCCGGGTCGTACGAGGACAGGTCGACGCCCCAGATCTGCTCCAGCGCGAGGATCGCGTTCTGCGGTGAGACCTGTTGCCGCCGGATCCCGGCCGCCCTCTCCTGCGCCTCGGCGGCGGTGTCAGCGAGGACGACGGTGACACCGGGCATGATCTTCAGGTCGTCGGGCGTACGGCCGTACTTCTCCAGGCGCTTCTTCACGTCGGCGTAGAAGGCGCGCCCCGCCGCCTGCGAGCCGTGCCTGGTGAAGATCACGTCTGCCGTGGCGGCGGCGAACTCCCGCCCCTCGTCGGAGTCGCCGGCCTGAATCACCACCGGGTGGCCCTGCGGGGAGCGCGGCACGGTGAACTCACCCGCGATGTCGAAGTGCCGTCCCCGGTGCGCGAACGGCCGGGGTACCCCGGCCGGGGTCCAGGAGTCCCACAACTCCCGTGCGGTGGCGACGAACTCGGCCGCCCGCGTGTACCGGTCGGCGCGGTCGAGGAAGCCGCCGCGCCGGAAGTTCTCCCCGGTGAAGGCGTCGGAGGAGGTCACGACGTTCCAGGCCGCCCGGCCCCCGCTGAGGTGGTCAAGGGTGGCGAACCTGCGTGCGATCTCGTACGGCTCGTTGAAGGTGGCGTTGACGGTGGCGGCGAGGCCGAGCCGCTCGGTGACGGCGGCGAGCGCGTTCAGCACGGTGATCGACTCGGGTCTCCCGACCACGTCCAGGTCGTGGATGCGGCCCTTGTGCTCGCGCAGCCGCAGCCCTTCGGCGAGGAAGAAGAAGTCGAACAGGCCGCGTTCGGCGGTCCGCGCGAGGTGCTCGAAGGAGGAGAACTCGATCTGCGACCTCGAGTCCGGGTCGGCCCAGACGGTGGTGTTGTTGACGCCGGGGGTGGGGGTCCCCCCGCTCGAGCGAAGTCGAGAGTGGGGGAGTGCGGCGAGATGGATCTGTTTGCGCGGTGCCGCCGTTGTCATGAGGCTCCCCCTGCCACGGCGTACCGGTTGACGGGCTTGGCCAGGCCCAGGTGCTCCCGGAGCGTGCTGCCCGGGTAGAAGGTGCGGAACAGGCCGCGGTGCTGGAGCAGCGCCACCGTGCCGTTGACCAGCCGCTCCAGGTCCCGGCGGGGGTCGACGGGTCTGAGGTGGAAGCCGTCGGCGGTGCCGTCCGTGTGCCAGGTGGCGATCAGTTCCGCGAGGTCGACGGGTCCGCCCCGGTACAGCGGTCCCTGCGCGCTCTGCCGGGGTCCGCCCCCTCCGTGGCCCGGCTCGGCCGCGTGTTCGCCGCCGCCGAGATCGACGAGGAGGCTCACCAGGACCCGCAGGGTGTCCGGGTCCCGGCCGAACCCGGCGGCCAGGCCGCGCAGTTGGTCCCGTACGGCTCGGGCCTGCGCGGAACTCGCCGCGCGGACGAGCGCGACGTCGGCGTACCGGGCCGCGGTCCGCCGGGTGTGTCCCTCGGTGGCGTCGACAACCCGCACCGGGTGGCCCTGCGGGGGCCTGGGCACGATCGAGGGGCCCTTGACCGAGAAGGCCGAGCCGGTGAAGTCGACGTGGTGCAGCTTGTCCCGGTCGATGAAGCGGCCGGTCGCCACATCCCGTATCTCGGCGTCGTCCTCCCAGCTGTCCCACAACCGCGCGGCCACGTCGGCGACTTCACCGGCCTCCTGCCACAGCGCGTCGGCGGGCGCCGCGTGCCGGCGGCCGAAGAGGCGGGCCTCGCCCTCGGTGACCGACACGTCGATCCGCCAGCCCGCCCGGCCCCGGCTGACCCAGTCGAGGGTCGCGACGGCCGCCTGGACGTGGAAGGGCTCGGTGTGCGTGGTGGTGACGGTGGGGACGAGACCGACACGGTGCGTGGCGGGCGCCACCCGGGACAGCACGGCGAGCGCGTCGGGCCCGGGGCGGGCGAAGGTGTCGTCCAGCGTCACGAAGTCGAGACCGCCGCGCTCGGCGAGCCGCGCCGCCTCGACGTGGGGGCCGGCGTCGAAGACGGTCGGCTGATCGACGGCGGCGGCCAGGTGCAGCAGGCCCCGGCCGTTCGGTGCGCTCATGTGGCGAAACCCTTTCTGAGGTGGACCGTTCAGAGGACCTTGGACGTTCAGAAGACCGGGACGTTCAGAAGACCTGCACGTTCAGAGGACCTTGGACAGGAACGCCCGCGTTCGCGCCTCGCGCGGAGCGTCCAGTACGTCGCCCGGCGCGCCCCGCTCGACGATCCGCCCGTCGTCCATGAACACGACCGTGTCGGCGACCTCACGCGCGAACCCGATCTCATGGGTGACGACGATCATCGTGGTGCCCTGCCGGGCCAGGTCCTTGATGACGTCGAGAACCTCACCGACCAGCTCGGGGTCGAGCGCGGAGGTCGGCTCGTCGAACAGCAGCAGCTTGGGTTCGAGAGCGAGCGCCCGCGCGATCGCGACCCGCTGCTGCTGTCCACCGGAGAGCTGGCGGGGACGTGCGTCCGCCTTGTCGGCGAGGCCCACCCGGTCCAGCAACCGGCGTGCGCTGTCCAGGGCCTCCTCGCGCGGCCGCTTCAGCGCGGACACCGGTGCCTCGACGACGTTGTCCAGCACGGTGAGGTGCGGGAACAGGTTGAAGTTCTGGAAGACGAAGCCGATCCGCGTGCGCTGCTTCAGCACCTCACGCTCCCGCAGCTCGTGCAGCTTGTCCCCGGAGCGCCGGTAGCCGACCAGGGCACCGTCCACGCTGATCGCGCCCCGGTCCACCTTCTCCAGGTGGTTGATGGTGCGCAGCAGCGTGGACTTGCCGGAGCCGGAGGGCCCGAGGATGACGGTGACCTCGCCGGCGCGGACCTCGAGGTCGATGCCCTTGAGCACCTCCAGCGGCCCGAAGCTCTTGTGGACGGACCTGATGTCGACCATGACGCTCATCGCGTGAAATCCCTTGGTGAAGTGGCGTAGGGGGGACCCGAGTCGGCTTACGCGGCGAGGCGACAGGCCAGGTCCCGCAGGAACACCAGTGCGGCGCGCGCGGTGGCGTCGTTCTGCCGGAACGCGGGGCCTCCGGTGCGCGGCCGGGTGAAGGCGCCGGGGGTACGGCCGTCCGTGTAGGGGCCGAGCGCGAAACGCCGGGGGTGCGGGCGCCCGGCCCGGTCGAGGATCCGCCCGTCCGCGGGGTCCACGCGCAGCAGGCCTTCCGGGGTCTCGGCGGCTCCGTCGGCGCGCAGTCGGCGCAGCAGCGGGTCGCGGACGCGTCCGATCGTGGGCTCGGGCAGCCGCGCCTCGACCAGCGCCCGGGCCTCGACGAAGGAGCCGGGCACGGTGGCGCTCGACGCCCGGAAGACCCCGTCCCGCGCGGTGACGGTCATGTCGGCGCCGACGAACTTCAGCAGGCCCGCCCGGGACAGCGCGAGCATCTGCCGCAGCCGGGGGCCGGGCGGTCCGGAGGCGAGGTAGCTGAAGAAGCCGTGCCACCAGGGGCCCACGTCACCGAGCCGGACCAACTGCCCGTAGACGGACAGCAGTCCGAAGAACACCGACTGGTCGGCGCTGTGCGCGGGGTCGTGCCGACGGCTCAGGTCGTCCTCGATGTAGCCGCGCAGCCCCTCCTGGAACTCCTCGTGCGTCGCGTACCGCACCCCGTCCAGCGGACGGTCGAGCGCGGCGAGGTCCAGTCGGTCCGCGGTGTCGGGCACGGCGGCGGCCACGAGTACCTGCCGTTCGGCGGGGTCCACCGTCGCGTACTTCTCCTCGAAGTCGACCCGGTCCATGGCGGTCCGCTCGGGGTGCGCCGTGAACAGCCGGTGGTAGTGCGCGAACCCCAGTTCCTTCTCCACCAGCGGCCACACGTCCCGCCGGAAGTCGAAGCCCTCCGGCCGGGCGAGCAGCCCGTCGACCTCGGTGGGCCCGAAGAACCGCGGCAGCGGGGGCCGTTCGCCGCCGAGGTCGTAGCCGATCTTCGAGTGGTACGGCACTCCGCGCCGCGACCCGACATGAAGGACCGGCTCACGCCCCGAGGGAACGTAGGTGTCGCCGTCGTAGCGTCCGCCCCGCCCCTCGAAGAGCAGGACCATCAGGTCGACGAAGGCGAGCCCGAGGCCGCGGACCAGGACGGGTTCGCCGGCCTCGATCGCGGACAGGTCGCTGTCCGCGGTGAAGTCCGGCGGGAGGTGGACCAGGTCGTGGGTGCGCGCATACGCAGCCAACTCGCGTTGTTCGTCGTCGAGTTCGGCGTCGAGGTGACCGATCGCGAGGACGACGAGGTCGGCCACGAGCGGACGCGGACGCCCCTCCAGCCACACCTGCTGCCGGCCCTCGCGGGGCCCGCTGACACGCAGGGCGCGCCGGGGGTGGTGGTGGACGGTGACCCCCTCGGGCAGCGCCGCCACGGCCTGCTCGTGAACCCAGCGCAGATACGCGCCCTGCGTCTGCCGGTCGGCGAAGACACGTCCGTCGATGCCGGCCCACTCGTGCAGCGAGGGGCCCTCCCGCACGGGCCCGGCCATGTCCACCGTCTCGTCGGTGAACATGGTGGTGTCCTCGGCGTGCGAGTTCATCCACAGCAGCGGCGACTGGGCCGCGCGCCAGATCCGTCCGGCGCCCGGCGGATAGGGGTCGACGAGATGGATGTCGAGGCCGGCACCGTCGTACAACTCAGGGGAGTTGGCGGCGATCCGCTCGATCAGGCCGGTCCCCCGCGGACCGGCCCCGACGATCACGAGCGAGCGCCTCATCGGGTGCGCTCCGAACCGCGGGCGTAGTGCCGCTCGACGTAGTACTGGCCGACGCCGAGCACCGAGGTGACGACGGTGTACCAGATCGTGGCGACCATCAGCAGCGGGATGACCTGGTAGGTGCGGTGGTAGATCAGCTGCACGGAGAAGAGCAGGTCGCTGACGGCGATGACGCTGACGATGGAGGTGCCCTTGAGGGTGCCGATCAGCATGTTGCCGGCGGGCGGCACGATCGAGCGCATGGCCTGCGGCAGCACGATCCGCCACCAGCGGCGCCACCGGCTCAGACCGAGCGCCTGCGCGGCCTCGATCTGGCCGCGGTCCACGGAGAGGATGCCGCCGCGGACGACCTCGGCGGCGTAGGCGGCCTCGTGCAGCGTCAGGCCGATGATCGCGACGGTCACCGGGCCGAGCAGGTCGACCGTCTTCACGCCGAGGATCCGCGGGTACAGCGCCCCGATGTTGAACCACAGCAGCAGCTGGACCAGGATCGGGATCGAGCGGAACAGCCACACGTATCCCCAACTCACCCCGCGCAGGACGGGGTTGCCGGACAGCCGGGCCGCCGCGAGCAGTGCGCCCAGGGCGAAGCCGAGAACCATGACGACGGTGGTCAGCCAGAGGGTGAGCCACAGTCCGCGCAGCACCGAGTCGGTGGTGAAGTAGTCGGCGACGACATCCCACTGGAACGCCTGGTTGCGCAGGACGGAGTTGACGGCGAGCCCGAGCAGGACGAGGACGGCGACGGCGGCCGTCCACTGGCCGTAACGGCGCTGGGGGACGATCCGCAGGGTGTCCGCGGGCTCCGGCAGGACGGGAGCGGCGGCTTTGGCGAGGGTGTCGGAGGACATGCGAAGGCTCCGTGACGTCGAGTCGGTCGAACACGGTGACGCCTTCACACGGTCGCGCTCGGGGGCGCGGTGCGGCCGAGCCCCTCAGCAGGGCCGCTCGTCGACTGTACGGCGGCGTTTCCCCTCGCTGTCAAGGCCGTCCATAGTGTGAGCCGTACGTCTCAAGGCAGTTGACGCGGAACCGGGGACCTGTTCCACTTGGCCCATGCATCCACAGCAGTGGCTGGTCACGCGCTCCCACATCGACTTCGGTCGTGTGTGGTCCTCTTCCTGTTGAGCCTGTCGGACTGACCCCCTGCATGCCCCGCCCTTCCCGGCGGGCGCCTCGCGTTCTCCGCTTCGCCTTCACACGCGCACCCCTCCCCTCATGCAGCGCTCTCTCGCCCTCCGCTCTTCAGGAGTCCCTCCACCATGCCTCGCGCGCCCCAGCATGCCCTTTTCGCGCCCTTTATTCTGATTACTTCTGCCACTCTGCTCCTCACCGCCTGCGGATCCGGCTCGGACGACGCGGCCGGCGGCGGCACCGCGCAGGCCGCGGCCGCGGCGGACGGAATCCCCACCACGGACGTCGTCTCCGGCATCCAGAAGGACGAGGCGGCCGCCGAACTGCTGCCCGCCGGCACCACGAAGCTCACGGTCGCGGTCAGCGTCGGCGGCACCCCGCCCGGCACCGGCTACCTCGACGACGGCAAGACCCTCGCGGGCCAGGACGTCGACTTCACCAAGGCGGTCGCCAAGGTGCTCGGCATCAGGCTCAAGACGGAGCAGGCCGGTTTCGAGGCGATCCTGCCGGCGCTGGACAGCGGCAAGTACGACTTCGGCGTCGGCAACTTCGGGGTCACGGACGAGCGTCGCAAGACCATCGACTTCGTCACCTACATCAACGACGGCCAGGGCTTCGCCGCCCGCAAGGACAGCGAGCCGACCAAGGTCACCGACCTGACCCAGCTGTGCGGCCTGAACGTCGCGACCGGTGCGGGCACCACCTTCGAGGCCACGCTGGAGGACAACAAGCACGTCTGCACGGACGCCGGCAAGAAGGCGTACCAGGTGCAGACGTACAACGAGCAGGGCGCCATGTGGTCCTCGATCCAGCAGGGCCGCAGCGATGTCGTGATGTCCACCATCAACGGCCTGCGCTACGCCGTCGCCCACCAGCCCGGCCTGAAGTTCCTCAACGAGTACCACCGCCTGGACGTCGGCTTCGCCTTCAAGAAGGGCACGAAGCTGGCCCCCGCCTTCCAGGCGGCGGTGAACAAGCTGATCGCGGACGGGACGTACGACAAGATCCTCAAGAAGTGGGGCACGACGGGTTCGGCGATCGACAAGTCGCAGATCTCGCCGCCGGAGCTGAAGAACTGAAGAACTGAGACCGGAAGTGCCTCGGGGGCCGGTCCTGACGTCCGGTCAGCAGCCGTCGCAGGGGCAGCAGCAGTCGCAGCCGTCACAGTCGCAGTCGCGGCAGCAGCCCTCCCGCTTCTTCCGCG
This sequence comes from Streptomyces sp. NPDC048751, assembly GCF_043198595.1. Lineage (NCBI taxonomy): Bacteria > Bacillati > Actinomycetota > Actinomycetes > Kitasatosporales > Streptomycetaceae > Streptomyces > Streptomyces sp. NPDC048751. The sequence goes on along the minus strand of NZ_JBICUX010000008.1, from coordinate 55,028 downwards.
ACCACGGCCCCTCGTACTGCTCGGCGCAGCACAGTTTGCAGGTGCAGCACAGCAACCAGAACATCCCGCAGCCCGCCCAGAACCCACGGCGCCCCTTCGGCGGCTCGGGCGCGGGCCCGCCGCCGAAACCACCGAACCCGCCGCCGTCGCGGGAGCCTCCGCCGCTGCCGTACGGGTTTCCGCCGCCGTAGGGGTTACCGCCGCCGTACGGCTGCTGCGGCGGACCGTAGGGACCCTGCTGCGGCGGCTGTCCGTAGGGGCCGGGCTGGTGCAAGGCGCACATCGGGACGGTGCCGAAGGCCCGGTCCACCGAGCGGCGCAGTTCGTGGACGAGCAGCAGGTGCGCGAGCTTCGCGTCCGCGAAGTCGACCTCGCGCAGCGCGAGCCGGATCCCGTGCAGGGCGTCGTCGGCGAGCCGCCGGGCCTCGGCGCGCGAGGTGCCGGTCGCGGTGAGCGGGTTCCACGCGCCCGACTCGGCGTCGGCCGCTTGGTCCTCCACGGCGTCCAGGAGATGCGCGAGCCGGCCGAAGAGGCGCCCGGCGTCGGCGAGCGGCTCGGCGTTGTGCGGGCGTCCCGCGAGGACGGCGGTGTGCGCGAAGGCCGCGGCGGTCGCGGTCTCGGTCGGTTCGGTGACGGTCAGGATCGGCGTCCCGAGCCCGGCGAGCGTCTCGATGCCGACCTGCCGGTCGACGGCGTCGACGAGCAGGTCGGTGTCGAACCCGACGGCCGATCCGCTCCGGGCGCCCGCGCGCCCCCAGCTCCGCGCGACCCTGCGGGCGGCGACCGCGACCGGCCGGCGTGCCAGCAGTCCGTCACCGTCGGCGACATGGTCGCGCACCTTGGCGGAGGCGAGCACCAGGGAGACGGCGGCCGCGAGCCGCGCCCCCTCACCGTGGGCGACGGACGCGGTACGCATCCCGCGCAACGCGCACGGTCCGGCCGTACGCCGCCACCCCACGTCACCGTGGGTCCGGTCGGCCTGAGCCTCCGTCAAAACCGAGATCAAAAGGCCGTCGTAGTTGGTCACGACCCGGGCGAGCTGCCCGTGGTCGGAGCGAAGAGCGAGACACAGGCCGCACAAATGCGCCATCCACTGGGCCTTGAGCCCGTCCCCCAGGCGATGAGTGCAGGGCCTGACCATTCCGAACACGACGATCCCCCGTGGCTCGTACGACGTTTGGATCCGCATCGTAACGGCCAGTTGTCATGTCGCGGTGGCCGCCCCGCTCACCCGTACGCCTCACCCATCACCCATACGCCAGGAGAAATCATATTTCACTCACAGTCAGCAGCTGTGTACGGCGGGAGCCTTGGGGCACACGGACTCTCGACGGATCGGCTGTGCACCAGTACCGTCACAAACCCCCCGCGCGGCGTCTATCCACTTGGCGCGCCGTCCGCATCATGGATGACCATAGGGATGCGGAAGCAAGAAAGACCGCTGTGAGAGGAGGCGTCCATGGGATCGGTGCGCAAGGCGAGTGCCTGGCTTGGCCTCGTCGACGACAACGATGACGAGCGTTACTACGACGACGACTACTCCGAGGGGACCGACTCCGGGGACGCCTGGGTCACCGACCCCCGGGTGAAGGTCGCCACGGACACGGCCGAGGAAAAGGGCCGTCGGATCGGCACGGTCACCCCGGACAGCTTCCGGGATGCTCGGGCCATCGGCGAGATGTTCCGCGAGGGCGTTCCCGTCATCATGAACCTCACGGCCATGGATGCCGGCGACGCCAAGCGTGTCGTCGACTTCGCGGCCGGGCTGATCTTCGGCCTGCGCGGCTCGATCGAGCGCGTGTCCACCCGAGTGTTCCTGCTGACCCCCGCCGACACGGAGATCGTCAACGGGGAGGCGGCTCCCCACCGGACGGACGGCTTCTTCAACCAGAGCTGAGGCAGGGCCGCTCACCGGCCCTGCCCCCCTCCGGGGTCGGCAGCAGGCGCCAGTGGAGGCGTCGAGCTCGGTGAGCGTCCTGCCCCAGCACGAGCTGGTGCGTCTCGACGGTGAAGACGTCGGAGTCGGCCGCTCTCACACCGAGACGCGGGACTCCGCGACCTCCCGGGGCGCAGGCACCTCCACAGCGGCGGGGGACTCGCAGTGCATGACCCGCGGCAACCGCAGCGCCATCACCGCTCCCAGCAGCAACAGCCCCGCACTCACGAGCAGCGTCACATGCAGCCCGTGCACGAAGCACTCCCGCGCGGTCTGACGCAGGGCGACCCCGGCGGAGCCCCCCAACTGCCCGGCCACCTCATAGGCCTCCCCCAGCGAATGCCCGGCCGCCCGCGACGCCGACTCCGGGACCCCGGGAACGGAGGACAAGCCGGGCGCGTACGCCGCGTTCATCACCGTGCCGAGCAGCGCGATCCCGATCCCGGCACCGAGCTGGTACGACGTCTCCCCGATCGCCGCGGCCCCACCGGCCTGCTCCGGCGGTGCCTCGCTCAGCATCGACTCGTACGCCCCGAACAGCGTCGTCTCGAGCCCGAACCCCAGCAGCACGAACCCGGACAGCATCAGCCCGGCGTTGTCCGACGCGCCCATCGCGGTCAGCAGCAGCACCGCGACCGCCGTGAGGCAGAACCCGAAGCACACCATCCGGCGCGGCCCGAACCGCCGTAGCATCCGCGCACCGGCCAGCCCGGCCGCCATCGCCGCGATGGTCAGCGGCAGCAACCGCAACCCGGTCTCCAGCGGCGACAGCCCCAGCACCAGCTGCAGGTACTGCGCCGCGATCAGCTCGAGACCCACCAGCGCCAGCATCGCCAGCACGATGCAGCCCACCGACGTACTGAACGCCGGCCGCGCGAACATCCGCAGGTCCACCAGCGGATGCGCCCGGCGTCGCTGACGTCGTACGAAGAGAACGATCAGGGTCGCGCCCACCACCAGCGGCAGCACGGTGAAGACACTGCCCGCGGGCTCCCCGCCGCCGAGCCGCTTCACGCCCAGCACCACACCGAACAGCCCGAGCGCCGCCATCAGCGCGCCGACGACGTCCCACGGCCCCCGCCCGTCACCCGTCGACTCGGGCAGCAGCAGCCGGCCCACCGGCAGGCTGACCAGCATCAGCGGGATGTTGACGAGGAAGACCGACCCCCACCAGAAGTGTTCGAGCAGGAAGCCGCCCAGCAGCGGCCCGACGGCCGCGCCGACCGCGGCCACCGCGCTCCAGAGACCGATCGCGAGCGCCCGCTCGCGCCGGTCGGGGAAGACCTGCCGCAGGATCGACAGCGTCGCGGGCATGATCATCGCGCCGCCCACACCGAGCAGCCCCCGGGCCAGGATCAGGGTCCGGGCGTCCGGTGCGAAGGCGGCGAGCGCGGAGGCGACGCCGAACAGGGCGTAGCCGAGGAGCAGGATCCGTCTGCGGCCGACCTTGTCGCCGAGCGTGCCGAACAGGATCAGCAGCGAGGCGCAGACGAGGGGATAGGTGTCGACGATCCAGAGCAGCTCTATGCCGCCGGGCCTGAGGTCCTCGGTGACGGCGGGCACCGCCACGTGCAGCACGGTCGCGTCGACGGCGACCAGTAGCAGGCTGACGCAGAGGACGACGAGTACGACCCAGCGGTTGGCACCGGCCCCGGCCGCCCGGCGGCGCAGCGCGGCGGCAGCCGTGGTCGTCCCGGACATGTACGTACCTCCCAGGGTGTCGCGTTCGGCGGGCTCGCGGGGTGGGGGGTTCCCCGCGACTTCGGCCGGAGAGGAGCGGTGGTCTCCGGCCCGCGCAACGAACGGCGAGTGACACGTCAGCGTACGCGAGTCCTCGGCGGCGTCACGTGGCGGACCTCTCACACTTGGGCGGAACCTGTGTGGCGTACACCACTCCCGTACAGCTCCCCCGCCGCCCCTCCGCAGCACTTCCACACCTCTTCCACCTGCTGGTTCGGGCGGTCGTCGCTCCCCGACGTACCGTCCGGTTTCCGCGCGGGTCGATAATCGAGCCCGTGACCGATCTTGAAGCGCGCGAGGCACCGCCCGGTGCCGGGGCCCTGCGCCGGGCCGCCCCGGCGCTCCTCGGGTACGCGGCCGTGCGAGCTCTGGGGCTGCTCGTGCTGGCCCTGTGGAGCGCCGGGCGCGGCAAGAGCGCGTACACGCTGCTGACCGCTCGGTGGGACGCGCTGTGGTACACGCGGGTCGCCGAGCTGGGGTACGGCTACGAGGTGCGGCTGCCCAACGGCGACGTGCACTCCAATCTCGCGTTCTTCCCGCTGCTGCCCTGGCTGGAGCGGCTGCTGCACGCGGTGACCCCGCTGTCGTACGCCGACGGGGGCTTCGTCGTCAGCCTGATCGCCTCGCTCGCCGCGGCCTGGGGCGTCTTCGCGGTCGCCGACCACGTGTACGGGCGCCGGGCGGGGGTGTGCGCGGTGCTGCTGTGGGCCGTGCTGCCGGTCGGGATCGTGCAGTCGATGGCGTACAGCGAGTCACTGTTCACGGCCCTCGCAGCCTGGGCGCTCTACGCCCTCCTCACCGGCCGCTGGGTGACCGCCGGGGTGCTGGCGTCTCTGTGCGGGCTGACGCGGCCGGTGGGGCTGGCCGTCGTGGCGGCGGTGTGGGCGGCGGGCATCACCTCGTTCGTGCGAGACCGAAGCACGGCGCCGGCACCCGGCGCGCGAGCCGAGGAACACGCCTCCCCGCTCCTCGGCGACCGGACGGAACAGCGCGCTCGGCGCGGGCGGCGCACTCTCGCCCTCCTCCTCGCCCCCCTCGGCGCCGCCGGATACGTCCTGTGGGTCGGCCACCGCACCGGCGGAGGTCCGCTCGGCTACCTCGACGTCCAGGCGGGCTGGCGCAACGGCTTCGACGGCGGTTACGCCTTCGCCCGCTTCGTCGCCGACAAGTTCACGTCGGTCCCGGGGGCTCTCGCGGGCCTGGGACTGATCGTCGGCGTCGGCCTCGTGGTCCGGCTCTACGTCGTCTGCGTCCGGCAGCGCCAGCCGCTCCCGCTGCTGGTGTACGCGGGGGTCGTCACCGCACTCGCCCTGTGCGCGTCAAGCTACTTCGGCTCGAAACCGCGCCTGCTGCTGCCCGCCTTCCCCCTCCTGCTGCCCCTTGCCCTCGCCCTGTCCCGGCTGCGTCCCCGCAGGTCAGCGCTGGTCCTGGGATCGGTCGCGGTGGCGTCGGCGGTGTACGGGGCGCTGTGGCTGAACGGTTCCGGTCCGCCATGATCACGCATGATCGCCAGGGTAATTCCATCCCATGATTCGGTGAACGAATTCATAAGGTAGCCAAAACTACTCGCACAGGATGATCAAAGGAATTGAAGGGAACAGCCTTCCGGCATTACGGATTCCTCGGAATTAAACCGCTCGCTGAGAGCAATCCCACATCACATCGTCATCACAAACCCGTGGATTCGCCCGGGAACTGAGCTCACTCGCTGTAACGTCGATTGGGTGCGTACCGAACGAAACCTCACCCGTCTGGACCGGGTGTTCGCGAGACTGGACCGTGAGCCGGAACGACCGGTCCACCTGGACATGCCGAGGATGAGCCGGCACCGGGTCGCTCTGCTCGCCGGGACTCTGTCCTTCTACCTGGCGATCGTGTGGCTCGTGGTCATCACCTCGTGGCTGGTCCGTCTCGACTGGCAGGTCATGTTCTTCCGGCCCTACCAGCAGTGGTCCGGGATCCACTGGTTCGTGGACTACTACGTGGTGCTCGGCCAGCGCGGCCCGACGGCCGTGATGGTCGCGGCCTGGCTGGGCTGGCGCTCCTGGCGCCAGCACACCCTCCGCCCGCTGCTCACCCTGGGCACGTCGCTGCTGCTGCTGAACATCACGGTCGGCGCCGCCAAGATCGGCATGGGCCGTCTCGGCCCGCACTACGCGACCACGATCGGCTCCAACGAGATGGGCCTGGGCGGCGATATATTTCCCAGCGGCCACACCGCCAACGCCGTGGTGACCTGGGGCATCCTGGCCTATCTGGCCTCCACCCCGAGAGCGCGCCGCTGGCTGTCGGCACTGTCCGCGGTGACCTCGCTCGGCGTCGGGATGGCCACCGTCTACCTCGGTACGCACTGGCTGAGCGACGTCCTGCTGGGCTGGGCCGCGGGTCTGCTGGTCCTGCTGGCGCTGCCGTGGTTCGAGCCGCTGATCGCCCGCGCCGAGGTCGGGATCCTCGACCTGCGCGACCGCTGGCGCACCCGTCACAGCGGTACGGCACCGGTGCCCGCGCCGACCTCCTCGGTCACCTCGCCGATCCTGCTCAAGCCGCGGGCCACCGCCGAGGAGGAGGCCCTGGCGGCTCGCGACACGTCCACCGCGGCGCGCGAGACGTCCACCGCGGCCCGCTCGCCCAGAGCCCCGGTCTACCTCGCGCCGGGCCCGCACGCCGTGCGCTCGGAGCGTACGCCGGTCACCCCGGTCGGCAGCCGCCGGCCTCCGCACCCCGACCGCCTCCCGCGCGGCACGGCCGCGTCCGCGGCCCGGCCTCTCACCGGCGGCTGACGCCCACGACCGCGGGACCGGTACGCACAGCCCACCCCCGCACGACGAAGGCCCCGTCTCCTGGACACAGGAACCGGGGCCTTCGTGTCAGCTGTCTCAGCCCTTCCAGGCCCGCGCCACGCGGCCGTCCTCCACCTCGAAGTTCAGCCGTCCCACGCGGTACTCCATGGTGATGATCGTCCCCGGCGGCAGCGCACGCACCGTCGACCACCCCCGCTCCCGCGCGAGCTGCTCCGCCCGCGCGGCCTCGAGGCCGACGTACCCGTCCGGATTGTCCTGGGGCTCCGCTGGTGGAGTGGGAATCGGTGCCATGCGGCCACGCTAGGCCGTGGTCGCCGACCGGGGAAGTCGGGCAGGCGTTCTGGATCACTCCGGTCACACTTCTGTCACAGGACCACGACACGCGTTTCGGCCCAACTCCGTCACGCGTACGAGCGGTTCCGGACGCCTTCCGCGCGCTTTCAGGCCGAATTTCCGCGTGTCGCGACCGCCCGCCGAATAACCGGGCGGAAAGCGCCCCGAGAACCGCACCCGGCCCTTGTTCCATTCCCTTTCCTCGCATGATCGTCAGGGCTGACGGCGCGTAGGAAATACACGGATCCGCCACATAATCTCCGTACGCCGTCCCGCCGGAGCGTGCGGCGTGCGCGCCTCATGACCGGAGCTCGCGCCGGCGCTGGGGATGCTCCGCGGTCCGGGCCAGAGCGGCATCGAGGCGGTCACGAACCGTCCTGATCGACTCCACGAGTTCGACGGGCTCCAGCACCTCGAAGGGGAAGCCCATCATCATCACGTGGATCACCATGACGTCGAGGTTCGGGGCCCCGGCGCGCAGGACGCAGGCGTCCTCGCCGTCCGCCTCCAGCGTCCCGGCCGACGGGGAGACCCGCTCGGCCGCCACCTCCAGGGGCACCAGCAGCCGGACGACCGCGTGCGAGGCGTACGCGCGCGTCGAGACGCCCCGGGAGACATAGGCGGCGAGGTCCTCGGCGGGCGGCTCGCGCGGCTCGAAGCGCGGGCCGTGCGGCGGCCTGGGCGTGACGCGGTCGACGCGGAACGTACGCCAGTCGTCGCGGTCGAGGTCCCAGGCGACCAGGTACCAGCGGCGCTCGGTGCACACCAGGCGGTGCGGCTCGACCGTGCGCCGGGTGGAGGCGCCGTCGTGGTCGCGGTACTCGAAGCGCAGCCGTTCGGCGTCGCGGCAGAGGTTGGCCAGCTCGGTCAGGACGGCGGGGTCGACGTTGGAGGGCAGGGTGTTGCGCAGCATGGGCACGGTGAAGGCGTTCAGGGCGCCCACGCGGCGGCGCAACCTGCTGGGCAGCACCTGCTCCAGCTTGGCCAGCGCGCGTACGGAGGTCTCGCCGATGCCGTCGATGCCCTGCCCGGCGGCCGTGCGCAGTCCGACGGCGACGGCGACCGCCTCGTCGTCGTCGAGGAGCAGCGGCGGCAGCTCCGCCCCCGCGCCCAGTTGGTAGCCGCCGCCCGTGCCGGGGCTGGCGTTGACGGGGTACCCCAGCTCGCGCAGCCGGTCCACGTCCCGGCGTATGGTGCGCGCGGTGACGCCGAGCCGTTCGGCGAGATCGGCGCCGGACCACTCGCGGTGGGCCTGGAGCAGTGAGAGCAGGCGCAGCAGTCGTGCGGAGGTCTCCAACATGGGCCCGAGTCTGCCAGCGGTCGCGGACAGGGGCTGTCCTCGATCGGCTGTCCTCGATCGGCTGTCCTCGACCGGCTTTCCTCGACCGGCTTTCCTCGACCGGCTTTCCTCGACCGGCTGTCGTCGACCGGCTGTCGTCGACCGGCTTTGGTCGATCGGCTTTGGTCGATCGGCTTTGGTCGATCGGCTTTGGTCGATCGGCTTTGGTCGATCGGATGTCCTTGATCGTCAGGGCTCGTAGGGCAGTTGCGGCACGTCGAAGCAGGTGCTGTTCATGTCCCCTTGCGCGACCCATCCCCGGCCGTCCTGCCAACGCGCCACCGACAGACATGTCCTACGGCGCTCCGGCGGCTCGGGGAGCCTCTCGAACCGTACGGGGATCAGCAGTCCGCCGGCGGTGAAACCCTCGCTGCGGTTCATGTAGGCGTCGACACACGCGCGCGTGATGCCCGTGCGCGCACAGGAGCGCGCCGCGTCCGTGAACCACTTCGCCGCCGCCCAGCCTTCCAACTGCCACTGGGAGTGGGTCTTCAGGCCCTCGGTGGCGTCCCGGAACTCCCGTACGGCGGGGTGGGAGGTGTCCTCGTAGTCGCGGCTGCTTCCCGTCGCCCACAGGGCGTTGCGGCAGCGCGGGGAGCCCTTGTAGTCGTCGGGGACGGTGGACGTCCAGTTCTGCACGTTCGTCACCTTGGCGACGACATCCGCGCCGACCTCGTCCATCGCCTCGCACAGCTGGGCGTTGCCGTGCGTGTCGAGGGCGTCGAGGACGAGGTCGGCGCCCCGGTCCTTCAGGTCGGCGGCGACCGCGCGGAAGTTGGGCAGGGCGAAGTCGACCTGCTCGGTGACCACCTTGTACCCCTCGGCTCTCAGGCCCCGCTCGACGAGCCGGGCGTAGGAGGCGGACGCGGACTGGTTGTAGGAGACGACGGCGGCCGTGCGGGCCCCGTGCTCACGCTTGAAGTAGCGGTAGACCTCGGTGCCGCCGTACAGCCTGCCGTCCCAGCCCGGAGTGCCGGCGCGGGGCGCGAGGCTGCCGTAGATGCCGTAGAGGTGCGGATAGGTGTCGTAGGCGGCGCCGATGGGCTGGCCGCCGATGTCGGGCACGCGCGCGTGGGAGACGCGGGGGGCGCCCGCGTAGTCGAGGGCCGTGGTGGCGACCAGGGCGACGACCTTGTCCTCGTCGATCAGCCGGTGCACGCAGGTGTTGTTGCCCACGCCGCTGCCGCCGTCGTCGCACAGCCGCGCCTCGACGCGGCGGCCGTCGACGCCCCCGCGCGCGTTGAGGCGGTCGAACCAGGCCCTGGCGCCGTCGCGGGGGCCGGTGAAGGCGGCGCCGCCGACCGGGCTGGTGACGCTGGTGATGATGCCGACCCGGACGGCCCGCGCGGTCGGTGTGTTCGGTGCGGGCACGCGCGTGTGGTCCTCGAAGTCGCTCTCCGGCAGGCGGCTGCCGCAGGCGGTGCCCAGGACGAGCAGCAGCGCCGCGAGCGCCGTCTCAGCAGCCCGGTATCGGCGACTGCGAGGCATCGCCGCTCATCTGGACCAGTGCGCACAGCACGCGGACGGACACCTTCCAGGTGCCGCCCTCCTCGACGGACGTGCCGGCGGCGTTCGGCAGGGCGGTGGCGCCCTTCAGCAGCAGTGTGTACGTCACGTTCGCCTCGGTCGCCTTGGTGAACTCCACCTTCTGGACCTTCGCCTGGACCTGCCTGCCGCGCTCGTCACCGCTGAACGCCTGGAGCACCGGCGCCATCCGGTCGCCGTGCTCCAGGAGGGCCTGTTTCTCCTCCAGCGGGGTGGCGGGGTCGAAGAACTTCTCCCAGCTCTGCCTGATCTCCTGCTCGGCGGCCGCGGGATCGGCGGGCGCCGTGGCCGTCTGCGCGGACCTCGTCCTGGTGGGCGTGCTCTCGCTGCCGCCGCCGTTGTCGTCGCTGCAGGCCGCCAGGGCCGGGGCGAGAAGGAGGACCAGAGCGGCCGCCAGCGCCGTGCCCGGTCCCGCCGCCCGTGGGCCGCTCCCCCGCCGTGCGTTCCCCCGCCTGAGGTCGCTCCCGAGAACCATCTGGCTCACCACCGGGTGTCGGTCCGGGCGATGAACGCCCGGTGCTTTCAGGGTCAGCTCACAGAGGGCATAGTGCAAGCCATCGGCCGCCATGGACAGGCACATGCGCAGCACACGACGTGCGGGAGCCGGACATGCCAACGACGCCTACGCCGCCAACGAGGCGGACCGCCCGCCCGTGGACCCAGCACCCGGTCCTGTGGGCCGGATGGATCGCGCTCGCGGCCGGCGCGGTGCTGTGCGTCATCGGCTGGTACGGCGTCTCCGGCGAGCGCTACGCCGCACGGCAGCTGCCCTATCTCGCCTCCTGCACGGTGCCCGGCGCCGCGCTGATCATCGCCGGGGCGGTCCTGCTCACCCACGGGCGGGGCGCGCTCGCCGCTGCCCGCGTGGAGGAGCTGTACGGCCTGCTCGTGGCCGCCGAACCCGCTTCCTCCTCCGACACCGACGAGTCCGGAGGGGCCGCGACCGCGCCGGTCGCGGTCAGCGGGGAGCTGCGGATGGTGCCGGGCGGCACGCTGTGGCATCGCGCGGACTGCCCGTTGGTGGCGGGGAAGGCGGAGGCGGTGCCGGTGGACGGCAGGCTGCTGGCGACCGGTGACCTCGGCCCTTGCCCGATCTGCGAGCCCGACTCCGCGGACGACTGATGTCCTCGCTGACGTACGACCTCACGCTCGCCGGTCTCTCGGTGGGCGCCGCCGCCGCGCTCACCGGGATCGGCCTGGTCGTGACCTACCGCGCGACCGGTGTGCTCAACTTCGCGCACGGGGCGATCGCGATGGTGTGCGCGTACCTGCTGCGGCAGTGCGTGGTCGTGTGGGGGTGGCCGCTGTGGCTCGGGGCGGCCGTGACGCTGCTGGTCGTGGCGCCTGCCGTCGGGGTGCTGCTGGAACGGTTCGTCTTCCGTCCGACCGCGGTCCTGGGCGGTGATCCGGCGCAGACGCTGGTGGCCTCCCTCGGGGTGTTCGTCCTGCTGGTGGGCGGGGCGGCGCTGGTGTGGGGGCAGGGGGCCCGCGACGACGTGCCGGAGCTGGTGTCGGCGGACCCGTGGGGGCAGCTGGCGGTGGTGTTCGTGCTGGCGGCCGGTGTGGGGGCGATGATCCGGTGGACTCGGTTCGGGCGGGAGCTGCGGGCCGTCGTGGACGACCGGGAGCTGGCCGTGCTCGGCGGGATCGACGCGGACCGGGTGGCCGCGGCGGGCTGGGCGTTCGGCGCGTTCACGGCGGGGCTCACGGGTGTGCTGCTGGCGCCCTACGTACGCCTGGACCCGTACGGGCTGCCGCTGCTCGTCATGGAGGTGGTCGCGGTCGCCGTGGCCGCGCGGATGCGGAGCCTGCCGGTCGCGGTGGTCACCGCGCTGGGCATCGGGGTGGCGCAGAGCCAGCTGACGCGGCTGCACCCCTCCGGCTGGGGCGAACCACTGCTCCAGGCGGTCGGCGCGAACCTCTTCGTGGTGGCCCTGCTGGTCGCCGCCCTCGTCCTGCCGGGCATCGGCACGCGCGACGCGCTGCCGCGCACGGCCGTCGCGCGCGTGCCGACCCCGCCGGGCGCCTGGCTCGTGGCCGTCGTGCTGTTCCTGCTCCCGCTGGGCTTCGCGGGCACGGACCTGCACACGTCCGTCCAGGTGCCGGCGCTGGGCGTGATCCTGCTGTCCCTGGTGGTCGTCACCGGCCGCGGCGGTCAGATCTCCTTGGGGCAGGCCGCGTACGCCGGCCTGGGCGCCCTCTTCACGGCGCTGCTGGCGGCGGGCCGCTTCCCGGGCCTGCCCCGCCTGCCCGAACTGGCGGCGCTGGCGGTGGCGGTGCTCCTCGTGGCGCCCCTCGGCCTGCTCACCGGCTGGCCTGCGATCCGCCGCCGGGGCCTGGCGCTCGCCCTGGCGACCTTCGCGGTCGGTGTCGCGGTGAGCCGCTTCGTGTTCGCCCAGCCGTACGCCACGCACGGCCTCCTGCTGGACCGCCCGGCGGGCTTCGACGGGGACCGCGCGTACTACGTCATGGAGCTGGCCCTCCTCGCGGCCGCGCTGCTGGCGACGCACGCGCTGCGCCGGGGCCGTACCGGCCGGGCCCTCGCGGCCATGCGGGACCACGAGCCGGGGGCGTCGGCGGCGGGTGTCCGCGTCCCCTCCCTCAAACTCCTCGCCTTCGTCGCGGGTGCCGCCCTCGCCGCCCTCGGCGGCGCCATGCTCGGCATGGGCCTGCGCGCCTTCGACCCCGCCGCCTACGACCCCGTCCGCTCCCTCCTCTGGTTCGCCGCGGTCGTCGTCCTCGGCGCCGACAACACCCTCGGCGCCCTCGCCGCGGCCGCCCTGCTGGTGGGCCTCGACGCGGGCGCGCGCGGTGGTGTGGCGGCGGCCCTGGTCGGTGTGCTGGCGGTGTCGGTGGGCCGCTTCCCCGACGGCCCGTACGAAGCCCTGCGCACGGCGACCCGGAGACTGCGCCTGCGCCGGACGACGGGCCTCACGCCGCTCGGGGTCCGTGTGCGGGCGAGTCTGCGCCCGGCGGAGCTCGTGCCGGAGCGCGGCCCCACGGCAACGGAAGCGAGGACCCCGCGAGCCGCCGTGTCCGAACGCCACCTGACAGAGGGGGGCCGGCACCGCCCGGCCGAGGGGGCGGCGCGCCGCCCGGCCGAGAAATCCCGGCACCGCCCGGCCGAGGAGGCAGCCCGCCACCCAACCGAGCAGACCCGGCACCACCCAACCGAGGAGGCAGCCCGCCACCGCCCGGCCGAAGACACCCGCCGACGTCCGGCCGAGGACACCCGCCAACGTCCAGAGCGTGGCGACACAGACGCACGGCGGAAGGCGCGGGCCCAGCCCCCGAGCCCACCGCGGGACCTCGACACACCCCATGACTCACAGTCGACCCCCGGAGAATTGGACCGCGCCCCGACGGCCCGGCCCAGGCCGACCGCCCCGCGGGCTCCCTCCGGACCCGGCGGCCAAGCCGAGCCGGTCCGGTCACCGCTCCCCAGCCCAGGCCGTCCAGCCCAGCAGCTCCACCCCATCCCCGCCACCCCCGCCGGGGCACGGCCGCGTCCGCGCCGCACCGCCGGCTCCCCGCTCCTGGTCGCTCGCAGGCTCCGCGCGCGGTACGGCGGCTTCGTCGCTCTCGACGGTGTGGATCTCGATGTGCGACCGGGGCAGGTCACCGCTGTGGTCGGGCCGAACGGGGCCGGGAAGAGCACGTTGTTCCACTGTCTGGCCGGGACACTGCGTCCCGCGCGCGGGCAGGTGCTGCTGGGTGGGCGGGACATCACACGGCTGCCCGCGCACGCGAGGACCCGGCTCGGGATCGCCCGGACGTTCCAGCAGTTGGCCGTGTTCCCGTCGCTGACCGTGGCCGAGAACGTCCGCGTCGGCGCCGAGCAGGGGCGGCTCGTGGACCCGGCCGCCGTGGAGCGGGCGCTCAGGCTGCTCGCGCTGGACGGACCGACCCGCGCTCTGCCCGCCGCCGGGCTGCCGACCGGCACCCTGCGCCGCGTCGAGCTGGCCCGGGCCGTCGCGGGCGGCCCGGCCGTACTGCTGCTCGACGAGCCCGCCGCCGGACTCGACACCGCCGAGGTGAGGGCGCTGGCCCGCGTGCTGAGGGCCCTGGCCGCCGACGGAACCGCCCTGCTCGTCGTCGAGCACGACCTGGACCTGGTCACCGACCTCGCCGATGTCGTGCACGTGATGACTGCGGGCCGGATCGTGCTCTCCGGGCCGCCCGCCCACGTCCTCGACACCCTCCGCGCGCGGGAGACCGCATGACCCTCTCCCTGCGCCACGCGCGCGTGCGCTACGGCCCCCTGGAAGCCCTGCACGGCGTCACCCTCGCCGTCCCCGGCCGAGGCCTGACCGTACTGCTGGGCCGCAACGGCTCCGGCCGTACGACCGCCCTGCGCGCGCTGGCCGGGACCGTGCCGCTGTCCGGCGGTGCGGTGGTGTGGGACGGCGCGGACGTGAGCCGGACGCCCGCGTTCGAGCGGGCGCGGCGGGGACTGTGCCTGGTCCCCGAGCGGCGGGCCGTGTTCGGCTCCCTCACCGTCCGCGAGAACCTCGACCTCGCCGCCGCCGCGCACGGACTCACCCACGAATCCGCCCTCGTCGCCTACCCACAGTTGGAGCCGCTTCTCCCGCGCCGCGCCGGCACCCTCTCCGGCGGCGAGCAGCGCATGCTCGCCCTCTCCCGAGCCGTGCTGGCCCACGCTCGCGTGGTCCTCGTCGACGAGCCCGCCCAGGGCATGGCGCCCGCGGTCGCGGCCCGTACGTACGAACTGCTGGGCTCCCTCGACGCCTGCGTGGTCGTCGCCGGGCAACGACTTCCACCGGCCCTGCGCGACCACCCGGCGTTCGTGTACGAACTGCGGCGCGGGGCCGTCGTGTTCGCCGGAGAGGCGGGCGAGTGGAAGCGTCGGGAAGGGCGGGGGTGAGGCGCTCGGTCCCGGCCCGCACACACGCCGGGCCCCGCCCTGTCGACCGGGCGGGGCCCTTCGTCCCCGGGAGACCCAGGAAGGTGGCTCAGAATGCCAGGCGCTGCCCGGGCACGATCAGGTTGGGATCACCGCCGATGACGGACTTGTTGGCCGCGTAGACCTGCTGCCAGGTCGTCCCGTGCCGGGCGGCGATCTCGCCCAGCGTGTCGCCCTGGCGGACGGTGTAGTCACCGCGGGAGGAACCGCGGTTGGTGTGCACCGACGACCGCTCGGCCGTCTTCGACGACGTCGAGGGCGCCGCGTTGGTGGACCCCGAGCCCGAACCCGACCTGGAAGCCGAACCGGAGCTCACACCCGAACCCGATCCCGAACCCGAGCTCGATCCCGAACCCGAGCTCGATCCGGACGACGCCGCCGGTGCCCCGCCGGACGCTCCCGCCCGTGCCGAACACGTCGGCCACGCGCCCCACCCCTGGGCCCGCTGGACCTTGGTGGCGACGGAGATCTGCTGTGCCTTGCTGGCCTGGTCGGCGGTGGACGCGTAGGCGGTGCCGCCGTACGCGCGCCAGGTACCCGCGGAGAACTGGAGTCCTCCGTAGTAGCCGTTGCCGGTGTTGATGTGCCAGTTGCCGCCGCTCTCGCACTGGGCGATGCGGTCCCACACGCCGCTGTCCGCCGCCGCGGCGTTGCCGGTGGCGGCCAGCAGTCCGAGCGGGGCCAGCAGGGCCGCCCCGGCGAGGACCGCCGTCGTACGAGCCTTGGTGGTGCGGCTGTTATCGGCACATTCGGACATGAAGATCCCTCTCTGCAAACCCGGGCTTCCCCCTGGTCGGGGCGCTGCCTCCACGCGTCGACGTGGGGGTGGCGCTCCGTCCCGCCCGCCGACGGTCGTGCTGCGCGGTGTTGGCTCTGCGCGGTCGGCGGACGTACCCGAGCGGTGCTCGCTGCACACGGCGGAGCAATCTATGGATCCTGACGAGCCGTTATCAACCAACTCCCCGTTGTCGCAGGTCACTTGGCTGTTACCGCGGGTAGCGAGAGAATTGAAACACCCACTTCATGCGCGTATTCCGCCATTTGTCGGGTAGCGGCTCGGGTAAACAGTGAGCCAGCTCACGGAGCCAACTTCCGTGACCTTCCCGTTACTTGACAATGAGTGCCCGATTCCGCACACATCGTGACCATCCGCGGCCGGTGGTTCGATTCCGTTCGTCATACAGCGTGACCCTGGCCACAGATCGCCCGTTGTCTTCTTCATGAGCCGGGGACCACCCGGCCTCGCCGACGCACCACATCCGAGGGAGCCACCCGTGCCGCGCATGCTCGACGTCAGCGACGAGGTACGCGCCGAGATCGGCAACGAAGAAGCCGACCGGCTGCTCGCCGGAGAGAACGCCCCGGGCAGTTACGACTGCACGTCCTGCCGCACCCCGGGCGACTCCGAGCACGAGCGGACCAGCACCGTCCTGTTCATCGGCGAGGAGACCGCCGTCCTCGCCTTCGCCCACGCCGGCTGCCTGCCCTCGCAGGTCGTCCAGGTCACCGAGGAGCAGCTGCAGGGCGCCGTCCGCTCCATCAGCGGCGACACCGTCGACCTGGAGCCCGACAAGATCGTGCCCGAGCAGGCCGTCCTCGGCGTGACCAGCGGACTCGTCCTGATCGCCGGGGAGTTGCACCCCGCCCTGGTCGTCGAGCCCACCGCGCCGGTGGTGCGCCCCGGCACGACCGGCGCGGGCGACGACTTCCTGCCGCTGCTGATCGAGCAGGGCTTCATGCCGCTGTCCGAGCTGAGCTCCGTACCGCCCGTCCAGCACGGCTGGTCGGTGCTGCTCGCGATGGGGCAGCTGCACGCGGTGCTCCAGCCGGGTGCGCACGGCAGCCAGCCGGTCGCCTGGTGGCAGGCCCACCAGCCGCTCCAGGTGACGGAGGGGTGGCGCGCGGCCGCCAACAAGCACCAGCAGGTGCTGATGTTCGCCGCACCGGTCGGGTCGATCGGTCGCCAGCCGCGTGAGGACCTGCTGCGGGACGCACTGGACAAGGCCGCGGCCAACGGACAGCTGGTCGGAGCGGCGCTGCCTCTCGCGGGGACCTGAGCACAGCCCCCCCCGCCTTAACGCGGCACTCCGCAGCCGCATCTCTTCCAGTTCGGGGTCGTTTGGACATACGTGCACGCATACGACGTTCCTCGCCGCCCCTCCTTGCAGTCGATCCCTTCCGCGCGACCGGGTCAGGATCCTCAAGGGGGCCCATCGGCCACGCCGATCTACGACGCGCTCTACGCGGAGTACGTCAAGTCGTACCGCTCGCTGCCGGGTGATCGCAGCGGCGAGGAGGGGCTGGGGTTCACCGCGTTCGGGAACATCCCGTACAGCACGGGCTCGTACGTGGAACACCGCTCGGGGACGTTCAGCAGCTCCTACAGCGCCTACAGCGCGGGAGCGCACAGCGCGCGGCACGGCGGCTCCTCGGGGCAGCAGCCGCAGTGGCAGCGCGTCGGACAGCTCGGGCAGCCCGGTCAGCCCGCGCAACAGCACCCCACGATGCACCACATCCCGGCGCTGCCGCCGGGCCCTCGAAGGGGCCAGTGAAGCAGGAGGACAGTGAAGAGGGGCGGCCCGTCGGGCCGCCCCTCTTCACTGTCCGCGTTACTTCCTCTTCGCGCCGCGCTTCTCGCGCACCCGCACCGAGATGTGGATCGGCGTCCCCTCGAAGCTGAACTCCTCGCGCAGCCGGCGCTCGATGAAGCGCCGGTAGCCCGCCTCGATGAAGCCGGAGGCGAAGAGCACGAACCGCGGCGGCTTGGTGCCGGCCTGGGTGCCGAACAGGATGCGCGGCTGCTTGCCGCCCCGGATGGGGTGCGGGTGGGCGGCGACCAGCTCGCCGAGGAAGGCGTTCAGACGGCCCGTCGGAACCCGGGTCTCCCAGCCGGCCAGGGCCGTCTCGATCGCCGGGACCAGCTTCTCCATGTGCCGGCCGGTGCGCGCCGAGACGTTCACCCGGGGCGCCCAGGCGACCTGGCCGAGCTCGGTCTCGATCTCCCGCTCCAGGTAGTAGCGGCGCTCCTCGTCGAGGGTGTCCCACTTGTTGAACGCCAGGACGACCGCGCGGCCCGCCTCGACGGCCATGGTGACGATGCGCTGGTCCTGGACCGAGATGGACTCGGAGGCGTCGATCAGGATGACCGCCAGCTCGGCCTTCTCGACGGCGGCCGCGGTGCGCAGCGAGGCGTAGTAGTCGGCGCCCTGCTGGAGGTGGACCCGCTTGCGGATGCCGGCGGTGTCGACGAACTTCCAGGTCACGCCGCCGAGTTCGATGAGCTCGTCGACCGGGTCGCGGGTGGTGCCGGCGAGTTCGTTGACGACGACGCGCTCCTCGCCCGCCACCTTGTTCAGCAGCGAGGACTTGCCGACGTTCGGGCGGCCGATGAGGGCGATGCGGCGCGGGCCGCCGATCGCGGCGCCGAAGCTCTGCTCGGGCGCCTCCGGCAGCGCCTCCAGGACGGCGTCCAGCATGTCGCCGGTGCCACGGCCGTGCAGCGCGGAGACCGGGTGCGGCTCGCCCAGGCCCAGGGACCACAGGTACGCCGCGTCGGCCTCGCCGCTCGGGCCGTCGACCTTGTTGGCGCACAGCACCACCGGCTTGCCGGCCTTGCGCAGCAGCCGTACGACCGCCTCGTCGGTGTCGGTCGCGCCGACCTTGGCGTCGACGACGAACACGACGGCGTCGGCGGCCTCGATGGCGTACTCGGCCTGCGCGGCCACGGAGGCGTCGATGCCGAGGACGTCCTGCTCCCAGCCGCCGGTGTCGACGACCTTGAAGCGGCGGCCCGCCCACTCGGCCTCGTAGGTGACGCGGTCGCGGGTGACGCCGGGCTTGTCCTCGACGACCGCCTCGCGGCGGCCGATGATGCGGTTGACGAGGGTCGACTTGCCGACATTGGGCCGGCCGACGACGGCGAGTACGGGCAACGGCCCGTGGCCGGCCTCCTCGATGGCACCCTCGACGTCCTCGAGGTCGAAGCCCTCTTCCGCGGCGAGCTCCATGAACTCCGCGTACTCGGCGTCGCCGAGCGCCCCGTGGTCGTGCTCGTGCTCGGCCGAGCCCTCGGGCTGGATGTGGTCGTTCATGAAGTCCGTACCTCGTCGTTCATCGTGGTGATCGGTGGAACGCCCGGATTCCCCGGGTCGATCCACTACTCATGGTCGCCTAGCGGCCGGTGAGCCGCCTGGCGTTTTCCAGGTGTGCGGTGAGCTGCTTCTGGATGCGCACGGTCGCCTCGTCCAGCGCCTTGCGCGTACGCCGTCCGCTGCCGTCGCCCGCCTCGAAAGGGTCGCCGAAGACGACGTCGACGCGGCCGCGCAGCGGAGGCAGCCCCTTTATCAACCGTCCGGGCCGGTCGGAACTTCCCAGCACCGCGACCGGCACGATCGGGGCACCGCCGCGCACCGCGAAGTAGGCGAGTCCGGCCCGCAGGGAGGCGAAGTCGCCCTCGCCCCGGGTGCCCTCGGGGAAGATGCCCAGCACTCCCCCGTTCTCCAGCACGCCCAGCGCCCTGGTGATCGCCGTGCGGTCGGTCGTGTCGCGGTCCACCTTCAGCTGGCCGATGCCGGTCAGGAAGGGGTCGAGCGGTCCGATGAACGCTTCCTTCTTGATCAGGAAGTGCGTCGGCCGGGGCGCCACGCCCATGACCATCGGGCCGTCGATGTTGTGCGAGTGGTTGACGGCGAAGATCAACGGCCCGGTGGCGGGCACCCTCCAGGCGCCGAGGACGCGCGGCCGCCACAGGCCGTACATCAGGCCGACGCCGATGCGTCGCCCGACCTCGGCACCCCGCGCCGATGGCAGCTCGGTCACTTCGCGGCCCGCTTCTCCTCGACGAGCGTGACGACGCACTCGACGACCTGCGCGAGCGTCAGCTCGGTCGTGTCCACCTCGACCGCGTCGTCCGCCTTGGCGAGCGGCGAGGTCTTGCGGCTGGAGTCGGCCGCGTCCCGCTTGATCAGCGCCTCGCGGGTGGCGTGGACGTCGGCACCCTTCAGCTCGCCGCTGCGGCGGGCGGCACGCGCCTCCGGGGAGGCGGTGAGGAAGATCTTCAGGTCGGCGTCCGGCAGCACGGTCGTGCCGATGTCGCGGCCCTCGACGACGATGCCCTTCTCGGCGGAGCTCGCCAGCGAGCGCTGCAGCTCGGTGATCCGCGTCCGCACCTCCGGCACCGCGCTGACGGCGCTGACCTTGGAGGAGACCTCCTGGGTGCGGATCGGGCCGGAGACGTCCACGCCGTCGACCCCGATGGTGGGGTCGGCCGGGTCGGTGCCGGAGACGATCTCGGGCTTGCCGGCCACGGCGGCGATCGCGGACGGGTCGTCGAGGTCGATGCCGTTGGTCACCATCCACCACGTGATCGCCCGGTACTGAGCACCGGTGTCCAGGTAGCTGAGGCCGAGCTGCGCCGCCACGGCCTTCGACGTGCTCGACTTGCCGGTGCCGGCGGGGCCGTCGATGGCGACAATCACGGGCTGGGCGGCGCCGTTTTCCACGGGGGAACACCTTCCTGGTGCGGTGCGGTGGGGTGTACGGGGCGCGAACGTGCCCCGCACAAGGTTACTGGGTACGCGTCACTCGTCCGGCCGCACGCCCTACTGCCGGATCGCCCACCCGCGCTCGCGCAGCGCGGCCGTCAGGACCGCCGCCGCCTTCGGCTCCACCATCAGCTGCACGAGGCCCGCCTGCCGGCCCGTCGCGTGCTCGATCCGTACGTCCTCGATGTTGACCCCCGCCCGCCCCGCGTCCGCGAAGATGCGGGCCAGCTGACCGGGCTGGTCGTCGATGAGCACGGCCACGACCTCGTAGGCCCGCGGAGCGGACCCGTGCTTGCCGGGGACACGGACCTGGCCGGCGTTGCCGCGGCGCAGGATGTCCTCGACGCCGGCGGTGCCCTCGCGCCGCTTGTCCTCGTCGGAGGACTGCAGCGCGCGCAGGGCCCGCACGGTCTCGTCGAGGTCGGCGGAGACGTCCGCGAGCAGGTCGGCGACCGGCCCCGGGTTGGCGGAGAGGATGTCGATCCACATCCGGGGGTCGGAGGCGGCGATCCGGGTCACGTCCCGGATGCCCTGCCCGCACAGCCGTACGGCGGCCTCCTCGGCGTTCTCCAGGCGGGCGGCGACCATGCTGGAGACCAGGTGGGGCATGTGGGAGACCAGCGCCACCGCGCGGTCGTGGGCGTCGGCGTCCATCACCACCGGGACGGCCCGGCAGTGCGAGACCAGTTCCAGGGCGAGGTTCAGCACCTCGGTGTCGGTGTCCCGGGTCGGTGTGAGCACCCAGGGCCGGCCCTCGAAGAGGTCGCCGGTCGCGGCCAGCGGGCCGGACTTCTCACGGCCCGACATGGGGTGCGAGCCGATGTACGAGGACAGGTCGAGGCCGAGCTCCTCCAGCTCGCGGCGCGGGCCGCCCTTGACGCTGGCCACGTCGAGGTAGCCGCGGGCCACGCCCCGGCGCATGGCGTCGGCGAGCACCCCGGCGACATGGGCGGGCGGCGCGGCGACCAGCGCGAGGTCCACGGGACCCCCGGGGGCCTCGTCCGTGCCGGCGCCGAGCGCGGCCGCCGTACGGGCCTGCTCGGGGTCGTGGTCGGCGAGGTGGACGACGACGCCCCGTTGGGCGAGGGCGAGGGCGGCGGACGTACCGATGAGCCCGGTTCCGATGACTAGTGCGGTTCTCACTGGGCGATGTCCTTGCGCAGGGCGGCCGCGGCGCCGAGGTAGACGTGGCTGATGTCGGCGCGGGCCCGGTCGGACTCGATGTGCGCGAGGACCCGGACGACGCGGGGCATGGCGCCCGCGATGTCGAGTTCCTGGGCGCAGATCAGCGGTACGTCGACGATGCCGAGCTTGCGGGCGGCGGCCGCCGGGAAGTCGCTGTGCAGGTCGGGCGTGGCCGTGAACCAGATGCTGATCAGGTCCTCGGCCGTGAGGGAGTTCCGCTCCAGGATGGCGGTGAGCAGGGCTCCGACCTGCTCGTCCATGTGTCCGGCCTCGTCCCGCTCCAACTGGACGGCCCCCCGGACCGCTCGTACCGCCACGGCACCGCTCCTTGCTCCCGTACGTATCGGCTCTGCGCTCGTCCAGCGTAGTCAGGCCGGGGACCACCGGTGCAGTCGCCCGCCCTCTGAGACGCCCCGAGCGGGGGAACCCACTGTGGACCACCAAACGTAAGAAACGTCCGTTTTATGGCATTCTCTGGGTGCGACTTCCTTCCGCACCCTCGGAGTGACGACATGACTCATCCCGCGACGCGACGCACCGTTCTCCTCGCGACCGCGACGGGCGCGGCGGCGCTCGCCGTCGGCTGCGGCAACGACGGCGACGGCGGGGGCGGCTCCTCTGCGACCTCCGGGCAGGGGCTGGCCAGGACGGCCGACATCCCGGTGGGCGGCGGCAAGATCTTCAAGGACGAGAAGGTCGTGGTGACCCAGCCGACGAAAGGTGACTTCAAGGCCTTCTCGGCGATCTGCACGCATCAGGGCTGCACGGTGGGCACCGTGGCGGACGGCACCATCGACTGCCCCTGTCACGGGAGCAGGTTCCACATCGAGAACGGCTCGGTGGCCAACGGCCCGGCGACCAGGCCGCTGCCCGCGAAGCAGATCACGGTCGACGGCGAGTCGATCCGCATGACGTAGGTCCTCAGAGGTCCCAGAGATCCTCAGAGGTCCCAGAGCGCCCCGAGCGTCACCAGTTCGCCGTGGTACTCGATCCGGTCGGCCCACTCCGTCGGCCATGCCTCGGCGCCCAGGTAGGCACCCGCGAAGGCACCGGTCAGGCAGGCGATCGAGTCGGAGTCGCCGGAGCTGCAGGCGGCCCGGCGCAGCGCGGTGAGCGGTTCGTCGACGAAGAGCAGGAAGCACAGCAGCCCGGTGGCCAGCGCCTCCTCCGCGATCCAGCCCTCCCCGGTGGCCAGGCACGGGTCGGTCTCGGGCGAGACGGTCCGTACGGCGTCCCGGAGCCGCTCCAGGATCGCCAGGCACTCGTCCCAGCCGCGCGCGATGAAGTGCTCGGGTGTGGGGTCCTGACTCCGGGTCCACAGGTCGCCGAGCCACGCGTGGTGGTAGTGGGAGCGGTTGTCGAGGGCGTACGACCGCAGCAGCCCGACGAGTCCGGCCGGATCGACGCCCTGGGCGAGCAGCCGTACGGCGTGCGCGGTGAGGTCGGAGGCGGCGAGCGCGGTGGGGTGGCCGTGCGTGAGGGCGGACTGCAACTGGGCGGCACCCGCGCGCTGTTCGTCGCTGAGTCCGGGCGCGAGGCCGACCGGCGCTACGCGCATGTTGGCACCGCAGCCCTTGGAGTGGATCTGGCTGGCGTCCCGCCACGGGACGCCAGGACGCTCCAGCAGGTCACAGGCGGTCAGGCAGGTGTTGCCGGGCGCCCTGTTGTTCTCCGGGGAGCGGTTCCAGGCGATGAACTCCTTCCGTACGGCCTCGGCCATCTGCTCCGGCCCGAGCACCCCTCGGTCCATGGCGGCCCGCAGCCCGTGCGCCACCGCCAGCGTCATCTGCGTGTCGTCGCTGACGATCGCGGGCGTGATCAGCTCCATCCGCCGCCAGGGGCCGCACTTGGCGAGGATCGACGGCACGTCGTTGAACTCCGTCGGGAAGCCCAGGGCGTCCCCGAGGGCGAGACCGAGCAGCGTCCCGGTGGCGGCGCGCTTGCGGACGGTGGTGGAGGCGGTCATGCGGGGCGTCCTTCCCGGGAGGGTCGAAGCAGGGGCGGGTGCAGGGCGGTGGCGGTGCCCGCGCGGTACAGCGCGGCCGGTTTGCCGCGACCGCCGGTCAGCCGGGCGGCGCCGGGGACGGCTTCGACGAAGCCGGGTGTGGAGAGCACCTTGCGGCGGAAGTTGGGCCGGTCGAGCCCGGTGCCCCACACGGTCTCGTAGACCTCCTGGAGTTCCCCGAGGGTGAACTCGGGCGGGCAGAAGGCGGTGGCGAGGCAGGTGTACTCGAGCTTGGCGCCGACGCGTTCGTGGGCGTCGGCCAGGATCGTGTCGTGGTCGAAGGCGAGCGGCCCGGCGGAGTCGTACGGGACCCAGCGGGCGTCGCTCGCGTCGCTGCCGCCGTGCGGCTCGGGCGGGTGCGGCAGCAGCGCGGCGAACGCGACGGACACCACCCGCATACGGGGGTCGCGGTCGGGTTCGCTGTAGGTGCGCAGCTGTTCCAGGTGCAGCCCCCGCACGTCCGACAGGCCGGTCTCCTCTGCGAGTTCACGCCGGGCGGCCGTCTCCGCGGACTCGTCCGGCTGCACGAACCCTCCGGGCAGCGCCCAGTGCCCGGCGTAGGGCTCCTGTCCGCGCTCGACGAGCAGCACGTGCAGGGCGCCCTCGCGGAGGGTGAACACGGCGAGGTCGACGGTGACGGCGAAGGGTTCGTGGGCGTACTTGTCGTAGCCCTGCATGACCTCCACCCCCTTTTATAGTCACCAAGACTATAAAAGGGGGTGGAGGTTCGTCACAAGCCCTTGGAGCCCACGGGCCCTGTGAGCCTTAGAGGTCGACTTCCTTCATCAGCATCCCGACCTCGGTGTTCGACAGCCGGCGCAGCCAGCCCGACTTCTGGTCGCCGAGGGTGATCGGTCCGAAGGCGACCCGCACCAGCTTGTCGACCGGGAAGCCGGCCTCGGCCAGCATGCGGCGGACGATGTGCTTGCGCCCCTCGTGCAGCGTGACCTCGACGAGGTAGTTCTTGCCGGTCTGCTCGACGACCCGGAAGTGGTCCGCGCGGGCGTACCCGTCCTCCAGCTGGATGCCGTCCTTGAGCTTCTTGCCCAGGTCGCGGGGGATCGGGCCCACGATGTGCGCGAGGTAGACCTTCTTCACGCCGTACTTGGGGTGGGTCAGCCGATGCGCCAGCTCGCCGTGGTTGGTGAGCAGGATCACGCCCTCGGTCTCGGTGTCGAGCCGGCCGACGTGGAAGAGCCGCGTCTCACGGTTGGTGACGTAGTCGCCGAGGCACTGCCGTCCCTCGTTGTCCTCCATGGTGGAGACGACACCGGCCGGCTTGTTCAGCGAGAAGAACTGGTACGACTGCGTCGCGACCGTCAGCCCGTCGACCTTGACCTCGTCCTTCTCCGGGTCGACCCGCTTGCCCTGCTCCAGGACGATCTCGCCGTTGACCTCGACCCGCGCCTGCTCGATCAGCTCCTCACAGGCACGCCGGGAGCCGTAGCCCGCGCGCGCGAGGACCTTCTGCAGCCGCTCGCCCTCCTGCTCGGCGCCGGGGAAGGTCTTGGGGAGCTTGACGTCCTTCTTGCCCGCGTACCGCTCGCGGTTGCGCTCCTCGGCACGGGCGTCGTACTCACGGGAGCTCGCCGGAGCCGTGCGGCCGCGTCCGGTGCCCTGGCCCTGCTTGGGGCCGCCCTTGGCGCCGCCGCGCGCCGAGGCGCCACGCCCCGACTTCGGGCCGTCCTGGGTCCCGCCGGGGCCCACGTCGTAGCGCCGCTCCTCCGGGCGCGGCTTCTTCGGCCGGCCGCCCGGCTTGTCGTCGCGGTTGTTACCGGCGCCGCGGTAGTTGCCGCGGCCCCCGCTGCTCCCGCCGCGGCCGCCGCTGTTGCCACCACGGCTCCCGCCGTTGTTTCCGCTGCTGTTCCTGCCGCTGCTGCTTCGCATCAAAGTTCCGTCGTCGTCGTGTCAGGCATGTACGTCGGGCGTTCGTCGTCCGTGTCCGGTGCGTCCGGATCGAACGAGGGCACCCCTTCCTGGGTCTCGGCCTCGATCGCCTCCGCCTCCGGGAGGAAGGGCGCGAGCTCCGGGAGCTCGTCCAGACCGCGCAGGCCCATCCGCTCCAGGAAGTAGTTCGTCGTCACGTACAGGATCGCACCTGTTTCGGGTTCCGTGCCCGCCTCCTCGACCAGACCGCGTTGGAGGAGGGTGCGCATGACCCCGTCGCAGTTGACCCCCCGCACGGCCGAGACGCGGCTGCGGCTCACCGGCTGACGGTAGGCGACGACCGCCAGCGTCTCCAAAGCGGCCTGGGTGAGGCGGGCCTGCTGGCCGTCCAGGACGAAGCCCTCCACGGCCGGGGCGTACTCGGCACGGCTGTAGAACCGCCAGCCGCCCGCCACGTACCGCAGCTCGAAGCCGCGGCCCTGCACGGTGTACTCGTCGGCCAGCTCGCGCAGCGCGTCCGCGATCAGCCGCCGGGGCCGCTCCAGTATCTTCGCCAGGTGCTCCTCGGTCGCGGGCTCGTCCACGACCATGAGCACGGCCTCCAGCGCGGGCTTGAGGTCGAGATCGGCGACGGCACGCAGCCCGGCCGGGGCGTCGACGGCGTCGGTGGTGGCATCGAGGGTGTCCTCACTCACGCCTTCTGCTCCTCCTTCGGCTTCTCGGGCGGCCGGTCGAACTCGTCGGTCACCATGGGCTCGGCTTCCCCGTCCCCGCCGGTCCACCGCACCATCAGCTCACCGAGCGCGGCCTCCTGATCGAGAGCGACGGCCTTCTCGCGGTACAGCTCCAGCAGCGCGAGGAAGCGCGCCACGACGGTGAGGGTGTCCTCGGTGTCCGCCACCAGGTCCCGGAAGCTGGCCTCTCCCAGCTCCCTGAGCCGCGCGACCACGATCCCGGCCTGCTCCTGGACGCTGACCAGCGGCGCGTGAATGTGGTCGACGTACACCTGCGGCTTGGGCTTGGGCTGCATCGCCTTGACCGCCAGCCTGGCGAACCCTTCCGCCCCGATGCTGATGACCACTTCGGGCAACAACTCGGCGTGGTGCGGCTCCAGCCCGACGGTACGCGGATACCGCCTGGCCTCCTCCACGAGCCGCGCGTTGAAGATGTCCGCGATCTGTTTGTAGGCCCGGTACTGCAACAGCCGCGCGAAGAGCAGGTCCCGCGCTTCGAGCAGCGCCAGGTCGGCCTCGTCCTCCACCTCGGCGGCGGGCAGCAGCCGAGCGGCCTTCAGGTCGAGCAACGTGGCGGCCACGACGAGGAACTCGGTCGTCTGGTCCAGGTCCCAGTCCGGCCCCATGGCCCGGATGTGCGCCATGAACTCGTCGGTCACCTTCGACAGCGCGACTTCGGTGACATCGAGCTTGTGCTTCGAGATCAGCTGCAGGAGCAGATCGAACGGCCCCTCGAAGTTGGCGAGCCGAACCTTGAAGACACCGTCGGGGGTTTCCCGAGGCTCCGGAAGGGGTTCCTGCGCAGCGGGCTCCTGCGCCTCGGGCTCCTGCGCCTCGGGCTCCTGCGCCTCGGGCTCCTGCGCCCCGGGTTCCTCCGGAGCGGGTTCTTGGGGAACGGTTTCGTGAGAAACCGGCTCAGGGACCGGCTCCGGTGCGACCACCTCGGGCTCCGGCTCGGCAGGCGCCGACTCGACGGGCGCCGCGCCCGGCCCCCGCCCCAGCACACGCCGACGACCGGCCGAGCCGGAGGACGGGACTGGGGCTTCGTTCGAGGTCATGGCCCCCGCAGGCTACCGCTACCGCCCACGCAGCCGTCGTACGAGGATGCTCGCGTCACCCCGGGACTCCAGATCGGCCAGCACCACGGCCACCGCCTCGCGCACGATGCGCCCCCGGTCGACAGCCAGCCCGTGCTCGCCCCGGAGCACCAGCCGCGCGTGCTCCAGGTCCATGAGCTCCTCGGCGGACACGTACACCGTGATCTTCTCGTCGTGCCGTTCCCGCCCGCTGGGCCGCCGCGAGGCCGCCCGGCCCCGCTTCTTGGGGGCCGCCGCGGCAGAACCTTCCTGCGCCGCTCCCTGCCGCCGCGGTGACCGCTCAGCGGCAGCGGCGGCGGACCTGCTGCGGGACTCCCCCGCGTCGGCCGCCTCCGCCTCCACCGCCACGTGCTCCGCGCCCTCGCCGTCCCCGCCCTGCGCGGGCACGGACTGCGGTGCGTCCTCGGACGCGGGCGACCCGGCCACCCCGTCGCTCTCCCCCGCGGGAGCCGGCACCCGGGCCTCACCGTTGGCCCCTCGCCGGGGAGTGGACGGTTGGAGCGCCATTCCCCCTGTCGTACGGAACAGTTCGTCGGCCCCCGGCAGACTCACTCGGCGTGACACCGGGCGAGCACCTCCCTGGCGAGCTGGCGGTAGGCGGCGGCACCGACGGAGTTGGAGGCGTACGTGGTGATCGGCTCACCGGCGACCGTGGTCTCCGGGAAGCGCACCGTGCGCCCGATGACCGTGTGGTAGACGTGGTCGTCGAACGCCTCGACGACCCGCGCCAGCACCTCACGGCTGTGCACGGTCCGGGAGTCGTACATCGTGGCGAGGATCCCGTCGAGCTCCAGCTCGGGGTTGAGCCGCTCCTGGACCTTCTCGATGGTCTCCGTCAGCAGTGCCACACCGCGCAGGGCGAAGAACTCGCACTCGAGCGGCACGATCACCTTGTGCGCGGCCGTCAGGGCGTTGACCGTGAGCAGGCCGAGCGAGGGCTGACAGTCGATCACGATGTAGTCGTAGTCGGGCAGCAGCGGCTTCAGCGCCCGCTGCAGCGTCGACTCGCGCGCGACCTCGCTCACCAGCTGGACCTCGGCGGCGGACAGGTCGATGTTGCTCGGGAGCAGGTCCATGTTGGGGACCGCCGTCTTCAGGAGCACCTCGTCGGCCGCCATCCCCCGCTCCATGAGCAGGTTGTAGACGGTGAGGTCGAGCTCCATCGGATTGACACCGAGTCCGACCGACAGCGCGCCCTGCGGGTCGAAGTCCACGAGCAGCACGCGACGTCCGTACTCCGCGAGCGCGGCACCCAGGTTGATGGTCGACGTCGTCTTGCCGACGCCGCCCTTCTGGTTGCACATCGCGATGATCTTCGCGGGGCCGTGGTCGGTCAGCGGGCCCGGGATCGGGAAGTACGGCAGCGGGCGGCCGGTGGGGCCGATGCGCTCGCGGCGCTGGCGGGCAGCGTCGGGCGCGAGCGTGGCCGCGTACTCGGGGTCCGGCTCGTACTCGGCGTCGGGGTCGTAGAAGTGCCCTTCGGGCAGTTCGTCGTAGTCGGCGAAGTGGTTGTGGGGCGCGCCACTTCCGTCGCCGGCCATGGCGTTCACGTGATGGCCATCCATGCTGTGGTGTGTCCGAGTCGCCTGCGGACTCTGGTGGGCTGCGAAGGTGCGCACCGCGACGGAGCCGACAGCCTCGAACCCCGCGGGGCCCTGGGCCTGTGCGGGCATTCCTGGTTGACCACCCCCGGGAGAAAATGTCGACTCATTCACAAGTCGTCTTACCTCCTTGGTGACCAGGAAACTTCTAGACAGGTCAGCGTGGCACCATGCCGACGGTTGGCGACTCTATGGCGTGTCGGCGGTCCGCAGCAACACAATCCGCCGGACCCGGCAGGATGTGTCGGCAATGAAACATCCCGCTGTCAAGGGCGTACGGCCGTCGCACGGTAGGTTTCGCCGGTGTGCGAATCGGTCGAAGGGTTACGTTCGAGGCGAGTTGACCGAGAGTCGCAAAGTGACCATACACACATCTGGCCGGACCTTGTCGGGCAAGGTCCGGCCTGGTGCGCGGCGTTGACGATCTCTGTTGACGTATCGCCTTTTGCCAAATGGTGACTTGGTGACTCAGCCGAGCAAGGACGCCAAGTCGACGTGCTCCAGGCCGTGCGCCTCCGCCACCTCGCGGTAAACGACCTTGCCGTCATGCGTGTTGAGGCCCTTGGCCAGCGCGGGGTCACGGCGCAGCGCCTCCACCCAGCCCTTGTCGGCGAGTTCGACGATGTAGGGCAGCGTGGCGTTGGTGAGGGCGTAGGTGGAGGTGTTGGGGACCGCGCCGGGCATGTTGGCGACGCAGTAGAAGACCGAGTTGTGGACCCGGAAGCTCGGCTCGGCATGGGTGGTCGGGCGGGAGTCCTCGAAGCAGCCGCCCTGGTCGATCGCGATGTCGACAAGGACACTTCCCGGCTTCATGCGCGACACGAGCTCGTTGGTGACCAGCTTCGGGGCCTTGGCGCCCGGGATGAGCACGGCGCCGATGACGAGGTCGGCCTCCAGGCACGCCTTCTCCAGTTCGAAGGCGTTGGAGACGACCGTCTGGATCTTCGTGCCGAAGACCCGGTCGGCCTCCTTGAGCTTGTTGATGTCCTTGTCGAGCAGGGTCACGTGGAAGCCCATGCCGATGGCGATCTGCGCGGCGTTCCAGCCGGAGACACCGCCGCCGATGACGACGGCCCGGCCGGCCAGCACGCCGGGGACACCGCCGGGCAGCACACCGCGGCCGCCGTTGGCGCGCATCAGGTGGTAGGCGCCGACCTGCGGGGCGAGCCGGCCCGCGACCTCGGACATGGGGGCGAGCAGCGGGAGCGCGCGGTTGGGGAGCTCGACGGTCTCGTACGCGATCGCCGTGGTGCCGGACTCGACGAGCGCGTCGGTGCACTCCTTGGAGGCGGCCAGGTGCAGGTAGGTGAAGAGCGTCTGGTCCTTGCGGAGGCGGTGGTACTCCTCGGCGATGGGTTCCTTGACCTTCAGCAGCAGGTCCGCGGCGGCCCACACCTCGTCGGCGGTGTCCAGGATCTCGGCACCGGCGGTGACGTACTCGGCGTCGGGGATGGAGGAGCCGACACCGGCGCCGCGCTCGACGACGACCTCGTGGCCGTGGCGCACCAGCTCGTGCACGCCGGCGGGGGTGATGGCCACCCGGAACTCGTTGTTCTTGACCTCGCGGGGAATGCCGACCTTCACGTCGATCACGGTCCTTGGCTCAGAGGGCGTGGGGGCATAGCGATACATACCCGGGCATGCACGGGCACACCGGGATAACCGCAGGAGAACATGCGGTGGAGCCAGTCTAATGAAGGTGTACCCGCTGTCTAGCCTTCCATTGCATCAATCTTCAGCAGATGCACTACGGATTTCGCAGGCGTTGCCTCCCTGTTCCGGGGAGGAATCATGTTCCGGGGCCTCCTCCCCCAGCATCCGCTCGGCGGCGCCGCGGTGCATCCGAGCCGCCGTGGGGTCGCCGAGGTGCTCCAGGGTGTCGGCGATCCGCAGGTGCAGCGCGGCCTGGAGGCGTACGTCCTCCGCGCGCCGCGCCCACTCCACGGCCTCCTGACAGGTGCGCAGCGACTCCTCGGGCCGGCCCGCGTACTCCTGGACCCGCGCCAGCTCGCTCAACGCCCGCGCGTGGGCCGCCACATCACCGGCCCTGCGGTATCCGGCGAGAGCGGCCCGCCAGGCCCGCTGTGCCTCGCCGTAGCGGCCCGCGTAGGTGTGGGCGGCGGCGATCCTGCCGTACAGCCGGGCGGCCTCCACGCGCTCGTCCCGGGCCAGCCGCTGGGCGAGGGCCCGGCCGAACCAGTCGGCGGCCCGGTCGTAGTCCCCGAGCTCCAGGTGCGCGCCCCCTACGGATTCCATCGCGCGCCCCGTCGCGTACGGGTCGTTCGCCTCCCGTCCGGCGTCCAGCGCGGCCCGGTAGCGCGCCAGCGCGTCCGCCGTTCGGCCGGTGCGGGCGTCGACGTCGGCGAGGTTCAGCAGGGCGGCGGCCCGCTCGCGGTGCAGGCCACGGCGCTCGGCCACGTCCAGGACGAGCCCGTGGATGTCGTAGAGGTCGGGCGCGGCCGCCTGGGTGCCGACGTGCGCGACCAGCGCCCTGACCAGCTGGGACATCAGGCGGCGCGCCAGCGTGTCCACCTCGCCGTCGGCGACCGCCAGGCGGGCCGCGGCGAGCAGGCTGGGCCTGCGGATGCGCAGCCAGTCGGCGGCCGCCCTGGGGGTGGGGAAGCGCAGGGCGCGCGGCATGTCCTGGAGCTTCTCGCGCGCCTCGAGGTCGTCGGTCTC
Organism: Streptomyces sp. NPDC048751; assembly: GCF_043198595.1. NCBI lineage: Bacteria > Bacillati > Actinomycetota > Actinomycetes > Kitasatosporales > Streptomycetaceae > Streptomyces > Streptomyces sp. NPDC048751. The sequence goes on along the minus strand of NZ_JBICUX010000008.1, from coordinate 23,679 downwards.
GGTGATCGCCCGGCAGGACTGCAGCAGCCGTACCGTCCGCTCCAGCATGCGGGCCCGCGCCAGCTGGAGCTCGGCCGGGCGCTCCTGGGTGTGGGCGAGGGCCTTGAACAGCGGATACAGGCAGCCGGGCACCTCGTACTGCGGCAGCGGCGAGTCGACGGACCGCAGCAGGCCCAGGGCGACGAAGTCGTCGAGGGTGGTGCGGGCGGTGCCGACCGAGCAGCCGGCGAGCGCGGAGGCGGTGTGCGGGTCGACGAGTCCGGCCGGGGCGAGGGCGAGCAGGCGCAGGATCCGGGCGGCCGGGGTGGGCAGCAGCCCATGGGTGAGCCGGAAGACCCGGCTGAGGGGGGTGCCCTCGTTGCCGTCGGAGCGCAGTTGTTTGGCCAGGTCGGAGACGGCTGCCTTGGGGCGGGCGGCGAGCCAGCCGCCGGCCAGCGTCAGGGCAGCGGGCTGGCCCTGGCACTCTTCCACGAGCCCCTCGGCGGCCCGGGGGTCGACGGTGATGCGGACCGAGCCGGTGTAGCGGGTCAGCAGCTCCAGGGCGGACTTGGTGTCCAGCCCGCCCAGCGTGCACGGGCGGACGTCGGAGATCCCGGTCAGCGGACCTGAGGAGACGGCGACGACCAGGCAGTCCGGTGCGTCCGGCAGCAGCGCGTCGACCTGTTCGGCGTCGGCCGCGTCGTCCAGCAGGAGCAGCACACGCCGGTCGGCCAGGGCGTCGCGCAGGGCCGCCGTGAGGTCGTCCTCGGCGGCCCCGGCGGGCGTCGGCAGCTCCAGGGCGGTCAGCAACTCGCGGGCGGCCCGTCCGACGGGCACGGGCGTGCCGTCGCTCTCGCCCAGACGGGCGCGCAGCACCCCGTCCGGGTAGCGGTCGGCGACCTGTCGTACGAGCTCCTCGGCGAGGGCCGTACGGCCGGAGCCGGGGCGGCCCGCGATGAGGAGCACGCGCGCGCGTGGGGCCTTCCTTCCGGACAGGGTGTCCAGTCCCGCGCGCTCGATGTCGGCGCGCAGCTCCTTCAACTCCCGTGTGCGGCCCAGGAAATGGGGCTCCGCGGCCGCGTGTCCCGACAGCTGCGCTCCGTCCGTGTCCACCGCCTGATCCGTCACGGGCCACACTCCCGTCCCACCGCACGCGCAAGCCCGCCGGGACTCCGGTCCGGGCTGTTTTCCTGAGCCTAGTTCACGCTCTGCGACGTTCCGTGAGGAGCGCGGCGGGGAGGTCCCCCGATCGGATCAGGCGATCGTCACACCGGCAGCGGAGAGCGGTGTCGCGCCCCGAGGATCAGGCCTCGAAGGGCCGCGCCGGCCACGGCGCCTGCGCCGGACGCAGTGCGTCGAGGCCGTCGCCCTGCTGCGCGGCGACGAGCGAGAGGACGCCGACGACGAGGCAGTTGTTGTGCAACTCGCCCGCGAGCACGCCCCGGACGAGTTCCTCGACGGGCACGCGCGCGTGCTCCATGTCGGCCTCCTCGTCCTCGACTTCGAAGCGCTGTCCGTCGGCAGCGGACAGACCACGGGCGAGGAAGATCCGTACGGCCTCGTCGCAGCCGCCGGGAGTCGTGTACACGTCGGTCAGGACCCGCCAGTCCTCCGCCTTGACGTGCGCCTCCTCGTACAGCTCGCGCTGGGCGGCGTGCAGCGGGTTCTCGCCCGGCACGTCGAGCAGACCGGCCGGGATCTCCCACAGCTTGTGGCGCACGGGGTGCCGGTACTGCTTGATGAGCAGGACACGGTCCTCGTCGTCGAGGGCGAGGACGGCCACGGAACCGGGGTGGACCTGGTAGTCGCGGCGGGCGACCTCACCGTTCGGCATGACCACCTCGTCGGTGCGGACGGAGGTCTTGCCGCCCACGAAGGGGGTCTCCGTCGCCCGGATCTCCCACTCCTCGGGGGTGTCCTTGATCGTCATGCCGCGTCCTCCCACAAGCCAGCCACGAGCCAAAACAAAACCGGGGTGCCCACCATTGAAGGTATGCACCCCGGCCACCGTACAACCGGTTGTGTTACTTGGAATTCTTCCGCTCGACCGAGGCCTTCACGAGACCGGCGAACAGCGGGTGCGGCCGGGTCGGACGCGAGCGCAGCTCCGGGTGCGCCTGCGTGGCGACCAGGTAGGGGTGCGCCTCACGGGGGTACTCGACGTACTCGACGAGCTTGCCGTCGGGCGAGGTGCCCGAGAAGAGGATGCCCGCCTTCTTCTCCAGCTCGGCACGGTAGGCGTTGTTCACCTCGTAGCGGTGCCGGTGGCGCTCCTCGACGTACTCCTTGCCGTCGTACACCTCGCGCACGATGGAGTCCTCGGCCAGCTTGGCCGGGTACATGCCCAGGCGCATCGTTCCGCCCATGTCGCCCTCGCCGGCGACGATGTCGAGCTGCTCGGCCATGGTGGAGATGACCGGGTGGGCGGTGGCCGCGTCGAACTCGGTGGAGTTGGCGTCGGGGATGTCGGCCAGGTTGCGCGCGGCCTCGATCACGATGCACTGCAGGCCGAGGCAGAGACCGAGCAGCGGGATCTTGTTCTCGCGGGCGTACTTGATCGCGCCGACCTTGCCGAGGACTCCGCGGTCGCCGAAGCCGCCCGGGATGCAGATGCCGTCGACGTCACCGAGCTGCTGCGCGGCGCCTGCCGGGGTCTTGCAGTCGTCCGAGGTGACCCACTTGATCTTCACGCGGGCCCGGTTGGCGAAGCCGCCGGCCCGCAGGGCCTCGGTGACCGAGAGGTAGGCGTCGGGAAGGTCGATGTACTTGCCGACCAGCGCGAGGGTGATCTCGTGGTCGGGGTTGTGGACGCGGTCGAGCAGGTCGTCCCAGGTCGTCCAGTCCACGTCACGGAACGGCAGGTCCAGCTTCCGGACGACATAGGCGTCCAGGCCCTCGCCGTGCACGGTCTTCGGAATGTCGTAGATGGACCGCGCGTCCGGGCACGCCACGACCGCCGCCTCGTCGACGTCGCACATCAGGGAGATCTTGCGCTTGATGGCGGTGGGGACCTCGCGGTCGCAGCGCAGGACGATCGCGTCCGGCTGGATACCGATGTTGCGCAGGGCGGCGACCGAGTGCTGGGTGGGCTTGGTCTTCAGCTCGCCCGAGGGACCGATGTAGGGCAGGAGCGAGATGTGAACGACGAAGACGTTGTCCCGGCCGACCTCGTGCCGCACCTGGCGGACCGTCTCCAGGAACGGCAGCGACTCGATGTCACCGACGGTGCCGCCGACCTCCGTGATGACCACGTCGACCTCGTCGGTGGCCATACGGCGGATGCGATGCTTGATTTCGTTGGTGATGTGCGGGATGACCTGCACGGTGTCACCCAGGTACTCGCCGCGCCGCTCCTTGGCGATGACGGTCGAGTAGACCTGGCCTGTAGTGACATTGGCGGAGCCGTCCAAGTCGCGGTCGAGGAACCGCTCGTAGTGTCCGATGTCCAGGTCGGTCTCGGCGCCGTCGTTGGTGACGAAGACCTCGCCGTGCTGGAACGGGTTCATCGTCCCCGGGTCGACGTTCAGGTACGGGTCGAGCTTCTGCATCACGACACGCAGACCCCGGGCCTTGAGCAGCATGCCGAGGCTGGAGGCGGTGAGACCCTTGCCGAGAGAGGAGGCGACACCCCCGGTGACGAAGATGTGCTTGGTCGTCGTAGATTTGGGCGGCATGGCCAAGAGGGGGCTCCCGTGGTCGCGGTCTGGGGTTGCGGTACGGCTCCCGGCCGGAGATTTCCGGGGTCGCCGTCGCTGCGGTTCGGGGGTTTCGAGCCCACCGGTCCACGGGCTACCAGGGTATCAGCGACCGCGGGGAACGGCTTCCGGCCACGCTCCGCTCACAGGTCGACACAGACGCGCGTCAAGCACGCGTTTCTCACCTGCCGCTCACCCGATCGGCCCACCCGCGTTGCACGGAGCGGCACGCAGATCATCTACGTGCGTCGTATCCTGCTCGGACACTCGCTGCCGAGCCCGGCCGGGTAACACGGCACACCCCCGCCGATACACACCGGAACAACGAGAGCTCGTCAGTTCGTTGAGCAGTAATTGTCGTTTTGCCACACGGCACCGGCGACTGCTTTGCTTCACCGCTCAACGACGCATACCCAAGACCCCTTGACCGCATTAGCGAATGCCCCGTTCTTTTCGCGGGGCGACGTGGCCGTTCGACTGGAGTTGCACGTGGCCGGGCGCATCGAAGACTACGCACTCATCGGAGACATGCAGACAGCAGCGCTGGTCTGCCGTGACGGCACGGTGGACTGGCTCTGCCTGCCGCGCTTCGACTCGCACGCCATCTTCGCCGGTCTGCTGGGCACCGAGGAACACGGCTTCTGGCGGCTCGGCCCGGCGCACGGCGCCGACGCCGAGCCGCCGACCGCGGCCCGGCGCAGCTACCGCGGCGACTCGCTGATCCTGGAATCCGAGTGGGACACCCCCCGCGGCACCGTCCGTGTGACGGACTTCATGCCCCCGCGTGACGGCGCCCCGCAGCTGATCCGGATCGTCGAGGGCGTCTCGGGCCGCGTGCCCATGCGCTCCGCCCTGCGGATGCGCTTCTCGTACGGCCGGGTCGTGCCGTGGGTGCACAAGCACGAGGGGCGCACGGTCGCCGTCGCCGGCCCGGACTCGGTGTGGTTCGACACCACGGCCGAGACCTACGGCAAGTCGCTGACGACGTACGCGGACTTCACGGTCGCCCCGGGTGACCGGATCGCCTTCACGATCTCCTGGGAGCCCTCGCACAAGGAGCCGCCCGCGCTGCCGGAGCCCGAGCAGTCGTTGCAGGCCACTGAGGACTTCTGGCGCGAGTGGGTCGAGCACTGCACGTACCACGGCCCCTACCGTGAGGCCGTGGTCCGCTCCCTGATCACGCTGAAGGCCCTGACGTACGGCCCGACCGGCGGCATCGTCGCCGCCCCCACGACCTCGCTCCCCGAGGACATCGGCGGCGTCCGCAACTGGGACTACCGCTACACCTGGCTGCGCGACGCGGCGATCACCCTGTCCTCGCTGCTGCGCACCGGCTACCGCGACGAGGCCCGCGCCTGGCGCGAGTGGCTGCTGCGCGCGGTCGCGGGCGACCCCGAGAACCTGCAGATCATGTACGGCATCGCCGGCGAGCGCGAGCTCGGCGAGGCGGAGCTGGACTGGCTGCCCGGCTACGAGAACTCCGCGCCGGTCCGCGTCGGCAACGGCGCCGCCCACCAGCTCCAGCTCGACGTCTACGGCGAGGTCACCGAGGCCCTGCATTTGGGCCACATGACCGGCCTGGCCCGCAACGACTACGCCTCCCTCCTCCAGCTGAAGCTGATCCGCTACCTCGAGGACCACTGGGACGAGCCGGACGAGGGCATCTGGGAGGTGCGCGGCCCGCGCCGCCACTTCGTGCACTCCAAGGTCATGGCCTGGGTCGCGGTGGACCGCACCATCAAGCTGATCGAGTCCGGCGACGCGGACGGCCCGCTGGAGAAGTGGCGCGAGCTGCGCGACGACATCCACCGGGACGTCTGCGAGAAGGGCTACGACAAGGAGCGCAACACCTTCACGCAGTCCTACGGCTCCAAGGAGCTGGACGCGTCCTTGCTGCTCATCCCGCAGATGGGTTTCCTGCCGCCGGACGACAAGCGCGTCATCGGCACCATCGAGGCGATCCAGCGCGAGCTGTCCACGCCGGACGGCTTCATCCTGCGCTACCCGACCTCGGGCGACAACGAGGGCGTCGACGGGCTGCCCGGAGACGAGGGCGCGTTCCTCGCCTGCTCGTTCTGGATGGCGGACGACCTGGCGATGATCGGCCGCGTCGACGAGGCGCGCAAGCTGTTCGAGAAGCTGCTGTCGCTGCGCAACGACCTCGGTCTGCTCGCCGAGGAGTGGGACCCGCGTCTCAAGCGCCAGGTCGGCAACTTCCCGCAGGCCTTCAGCCACGTCCCGCTCATCGACACCGCGCTGCGGCTGACGGCGTCCGGGGCCTACGGCGGCTGAGCGGCGTACGACGGCTGGACAGGACCGACGACGACCCGCACCCCCCTCGTGCCGTGAGCCCTGCCGGACGCCTCGAGCCGGTGAACCTTTCCGGTCACGGCACTAGCCTGGGAAGCAGACCCAGCCCCTGATGTCGGAAGGGGGCGGCCATGGCTTCCCTCTCGAAGGCGGGCGCGGCTCTCACCGCGCTGCGCGAGGATCTGACCGGCGATGTCTTCGCCCCGGGGGACCTGGGGTACGACGACGCCCGGCAGGTGTTCAACGCGATGATCGACCGGCGTCCGGCGGTGATCGCGCAGTGCGCGGACGAGAGCGATGTCGTCCGGTCGGTGCGTTTCGCCCGGGACCTGGACCTGAAGATCGCGGTACGCGGCGGCGGGCACAGCGTGGCGGGCATGGCGACCAACGACGCCGGTGTGGTGATCGACCTGCGCCGGATGCACGAGGTGACCGTCCACCCCGCGGCGGAGGCGGTACGGGTCGGCGGCGGGGCCACGATGAGCCATCTGGACCGGGCGACCCAGCCGTACGGACTCGCCACGACCGGCGGCCGGGCCTCCACCACCGGTGTGGGCGGCTTCGTCCTCGGCGGCGGCACCGGCTGGCTGGACCGCTGCTTCGGCCTCGCCGTCGACAACCTGCTCGGTGTGGAACTGGTCACCGCCGACGGCTACCGGACCCATGCCAGCGCCGACGAGAACCCGGACCTGTTCTGGGCCCTGCACGGCGGCGGCAGCAACTTCGGCGTCGCCACCGCGCTCACCCTGAAGCTGCACGAGCTGCCGGAGTTCTCCATCGCGCTGGTGCTGTACCTCCCCGAGCACGGCCGCGAGGCCGTCCGCACCTACCGCGACCTGATCACCGCCGCCCCGAACGAGGCGGGCGGCGCCGTCATCTACCTCACCGCCCCGCCAGAGGAGTTCGTACCGCCCCATCTGGTCGGCACGCTGACGTGCGGTGTCCTGCTGACGTACGCCGGCGGCGAGGACGACCTGCGCAAGCTGGCCGAGCCGCTGCTGGCGCTGCCGCACGAGACGGAGGTCGTCGGGGCGATGCCGTACGCCGACGTGCAGTGCATGATCGACGATCCGCCCGGGATGCGGAACTACTGGTCGGCGGAGTACCTCACGGGCGCGCCCGACGCCTTCGTGGACGTCTACTGCGCCCGCGCGGCCTCCATGCCCGTGCCGACGGGCACCCAGCACGTGCTGTTCCCGATGGGTGGCGCGGTCGCCGACGGCCCGCACGGATATCCCGTGCCCTACCGGGACGCGCCGTGGGCCGTGCACCCCTTCGGGATCTGGGAGGACCCGGCCGACGACGAGCGGGGCATCCGGTGGGTGCGGGACGTCAGGGAGGACGCCCGGCCGTGGAGCACCGGCGACGTCTACCTCAACTTCATCGGCGACGAGGGCCCGGAGCGGGTGATCGCCGGCCTCGGCGGGGAGAACGCCCGGCGGCTCGCGGAGCTGAAGCGGCACTACGACCCGGACAACGTGTTCCGCTTCAACCACAACATCAGGCCGGCCTGAGCGCCGTGAGCGTGCGCTCCCCCGCCGGGTCGCCCTTGGTGGCCGGGACCAGGGCGATCTCGTCGAGGCCCGCCTCGGCGTAGGCGTCGATGCGGGCGCGCACGGTGTCGAGGTCGCCGACCAGGCCGACCGCGGTGGCGGCCTCCGGGGGCAGGGCCCGTACGAGGGTCTCGCGGTCGGCGCCCTTGGCGGCCAGCTCCACGGCGGCGGCGAAGCCCGCCTCGACGAACATGTCGCTGTAGCCCGGCACGGTCAGATAGCCGGCGATGCTGCCCAGGACCTGGGCGAGCGAGCGCGGATCGGGGTCGACGGCCGCGGGCAGCCAGGAGGCGAGCGTCGGCGGGGTACGGCCCGCCCGCTCGGCCGCGTCGACCATCTTGGCGCGCAGGACGCGCACCTGCTCCGGGGAGACGATGTCCAGCAGCATGCGGTCGGCGTGCGCGGCGGCCGTGGCGATGGCGCGGTCGCCGAACGCGGCCACGGTGAGCTGCCCGCCGGGCGCCGGCAGGCGCCGCGGGAAGGCGCTGCCGGGCACGATCGGCTCGCCGGGCTCGCCGTGCAGCAGACCGCGCAGGGCGGCGGCGCTCTCCTCCAAGGCGGCCGCGGGCCGGGTGCGGGGCCTGCCGTGGACGCCTTCGACGACCCGCTTGCTGGACGTGCCGAGCGCGACCCCCACGGGCCGACGGACGAGGGCGGCGCTCGACGCGGCGCCGCGCGCGATCGTGAGCGGGTCCCGCACGTTCACCGGCACCGGCCCGGCCGTCAACACCGCATGTCCGGTGGCCAGTCCGATGGCCGTCGCCAGGACGAACGAGTCCCAGGTCGCTCCCTCTCCCGCCCAGATCTCGCGATATCCGAGCCGGTCGGCGAGTTGCGCGACGCGCAACGGCTCCTCGACCGGGCTGTCGTCCTCTCGTGCCGCGGCGACCACACTGATGTCCATGACGGCGCCGCTACCCAGTGATCGCGGCCGTACGCCCGCGCAGCTGTCACCGGGGCATCGGCGCAGGTAGCGTCCGCTGCATGGACAGCCGCACGGACCACCGATTCGACAGCCACGGCGCCGGCGTCACCGTGCAGCGGGCGCTGGAGCTGCCCGGCCTGCGCAGCGGGCTCCCCGAGGTCCTGGCGGGCGCCGACCGGCTGGGCCGCACCGTGCGCTGGGTGCACGCGGGCGAGGTGCCGAACATCGCCTCGCTGCTGAAGGGCGGCGAGCTGCTGCTGAGCACCGGCTACGGCCTCGGCACCCGCCCGGCCGAGCAGCGGGCGTTCGTGCGCACCCTGGCCGAGCGCGGGATCGCCGCCCTGGTGATCGAGCTCGGCCCGCGCTTCAGCCGTCTGCCGGCCGCCCTGGTCGAGACGGCGCGCTCGGCCGGGCTGCCCCTGGTCCAACTGCATCGCGAGGTGCCCTTCGTGACGGTCACGGAGGAGATCCACACCGAGATCGTCAACGGCCACTACGCGCTGCTGCAGCGGGCGGAGGAGGTGCACCGCCGCTGCACGGAGGCCCTGCTGGGCGGCGGCGGGATCCCGCAGGTGCTGGGCATTCTGGCGGACTTCAGCACCAACCCGGTGTTCCTGGAGACGACGGACGGCCAGCTGCTGTACGCCGCCGGGTCCGGGCCCGAGGGCGCGGATCCGCTCCAGGTGTGGGAGGGGCTGCGCGGCCCCCGCAAGGACGCGCCGCCGCCGACGGGTTCGGTGCTGGTGGACGTGCCGGGCGGTGGCCCGGGGGCGGGTTCCGTACGTGCCCGGCTCGCACTGCTGCCCGTGCGCGCCCCGCTCGCTCCCGTGCACCGGATCGCCGCGGAGCGGGCCGCCGGCATCCTGGCCGTCGTGCTGATGCAGGCCCGGCAGGAGGAGGAACTGGCGGCGCGCGGGCGCGGCGACTTCCTCACCGACCTCGCCGAAGGGCGCGTCAGCGCGGAGGACGCCCCGGCGCAGGCGCGCGTGCTGGGCTTCAAGCCGGGCAGCGGCCCACTGCTGCCGGTGGTCATGCGGCTGGGCGACGCGCTCTCCCCCGCCGGGGGCGCAGCCCGCTCGAGCGCGGTCGAGAGCGGCGGAGGCTGGGCGGTGCTGGCGCGGGCGGTCGCGGAGGAGCTGGCGTCGGTGGGCGTCCCGGTCCTCCTCGGGGTACGACCGGTCGAGGGCCGGGTGCCTCTCCTGCTGGGCCTGCGCTCGGAGTCGGAGCGCTCGGCGGTCGCGGACCGGGTCGCGGCGGCGCTGCGGGCGGGGGTGGAGCGGGCCGGTATGCAGCGGCCGGGCGGCCGGCCGCCGGTCGTGGTCGTCGGGGTGGCCGGCGGCTGGGCGGCGGCGGCAGCCGGCCTGCGGCACGCGGCCGAGACGGCGACCGCGGCCCAGGGCCTGTCGGACCGCCCCTGGTACGACGCCCGCCGCCTCGACATCGACCTGCTGCTGTGGCGGCTGCGGGACCATCCCGACCTGGCGGCCTTCGTGGACCGCGCGATCGGCCCGGTCCAGGACCACGACCACCGCTCCAAGCCGCCGCTGCTGCCCACCCTGGAGACCTACCTGGCCCACGCAGGCCGCAAGGCGGAGACGGCCCGGGAGCTCCACCTCAACCGCCAGACCCTCTACAACCGCCTCGCCCGCATCGGCGAGCTGCTGGGCACCGACCTCGACGACCCCCAGACGGTCCTGGCCCTGAGCCTGGCCCTGCGGGCACGACGGCACGTGCCGTAGCCGTCCCTGGTTTCAGCTCAGGGGCCGCGGCTGCGTCAGCTCGTCGTAGACGCTGAGCACCTGCGCGACGGTCTCGTCCTCCGTCGGCCAGGTGGTCGCCTGCCGCACACCCCGCTCCCGGAGGGTCTCGCACCGCTCGGGGTCGCCAAGGAGCCGTACGACGGCGTCCGCGAGGGCGCCCGCGTCGCCGTAGGGCACGAGTTCGGCGGCGTCGCCGACGAGTTCGGGGATGCCGCCGACGTCGGTCGCGACGAGCGGCACGCGCGCGTGGAGGGCCTCCTGGGCCAGTACGGACCGCGACTCCCACCGGCTCGGCAGCAGTGCCAGATCGGCGGCGGCGAGCAGTTCGCCCACGTCGTCCCGCCGTCCGATGAGCCGCACCGGCAGCCCCTCGTTCTCGATGCGGCCCTGGAGCGTCGCCCGCAGCGGTCCCTCACCCGCGATCACGACCAGCGGCAACGGGTCGAGGTCGCGCCACGCACGCGAGGCGTCCAGCAGGACGTCGTACCCCCGGTGCCGGTCGAGGGAGCCCACCGCCATCAGCAACGGGCGCCCGATGGCGCCGAGTTCGGCCCGCGCCTTGGGCCGCAGCCGCTCGGGCTCCTCGGGGCCGTCGGGCGTGCGGGGCCCGGGCAGCGCCACGGCGGCGAGCCGCGCGTCCCGCGCGCCCGTCCGACGCGCCCGGTCCACGAGGTCGGAGGAGGTCCCGAGCACCACGGTGGCGGCCTTCGCGACCCGCCGCTCCAGCAGGCGCAGGAGATGGGCGCGCGCCCCCTCGGCGTGCGCGTGGTTGTGCCACGTGACGACGAGCGGGGTGCGCCGACCGCTGAGGGCGAGCACCGCGCGGAAGGAGGCGTGCAGCCCGTGCGCGTGGACCAGATCGGCGTCCGTGCAGGCCGCCCGCAGGGCCGACACCGAGCCCGGGTCGCTGCTGCGCGGCACGTGGACGTGGTCGGCGCCGGCGCCCACGAAGTCGTAGGCCCGTTCGGCCTCCGAGGGGGCGCAGACCGTGACCCGCACGCCCCGAGCGACGAGCCCCGCGGTCAGGGAGCGCACATGTGCGCTGCTGCCGGCGTTGCCGCCGCCCAGCACCTGCACGGTGCGCAACGACGACGGACCGTGCGGTGCGGGGCTGCTCACGGGGCTCACGCGGCCGGGGCTCCTGGTTCGGCATCGGACGGTCACGAAGGAACGTACAGAGAACGTACAGAGGGAGACCACGCGCGGTGGTGTTCCGCGCAATTCCTCCCCGTTCCACGCCAAGGATGCCAGGACGTACGGGTGTTCCGGGAACGCCGGGGAGCCGGTGACCATGCCGGACCCCATGCAGGTCACCCACACGAGTGAATCAGTGCACGCCTGCACGAACGCGGCCCTGCGCGCCTCCCGGGTGACCGGGTCTACGCGCTCTCCCGTGCCGTCGCCAGCAGCTCCTCCGCATGTGCCCGGGCCGTCTCCGAGTCCTCCTGCCCGGCCAGCATCCGGGACAACTCCCGGATCCGGTCCTCCCCTTCGAGCACCTTCACACCGGAGCGCGTCACCGAGCCGTCGTTCGTCTTCTCGACCAGCAGCTGCCGGTCGGCGAACGCGGCCACCTGCGGCAGGTGGGTCACCACGACGACCTGCGCGGTCTTCGCGAGCCGCGCGAGCCGCCGCCCGATCTCCACGGCCGCCTTGCCGCCCACGCCCGCGTCGACCTCGTCGAAGAGATACGTCGGCACGGGATCCGTCCCGGCGAACACGACCTCCACGGCCAGCATCACGCGCGAGAGCTCACCGCCGGACGCGCCCTTGGCGATGGGCCGGGGCGGCGCCCCCGGATGCGGCGCGAGCAACAGCTCGACCTCGTCGACACCCGACGGCCCGTACGCCACCGCACGGCCGCCGACCTCCACGCCCTCCGGGTCCTCGGTCTGCCGGATCTCGAACGACACACGCGCGTGCGGCATCGCCAGCGAGGCCAGTTCGGCGGTCACGGCGGCGGCGAACCGCTCGGCGGCCTCCGCCCGGGCATCGGTCAGCGCCTGCGCGAGACCTCCCAGTTCGCTCCGCAGCGCGTCCCGCTCGCCGGTCAGCTCGTCGATCCGCTCGTCGTCGGAGTCCAGCTCGGTGAGCCGGGCCGCACTCCGCTCGGCCCACGTGAGCACCGCGTCGACGTCCTCGCCGTACTTGCGCGTCAGCGCGGTCAGCGCGGCCCGCCGCTCCTCGACCGCCGCGAGCCGCAGCGGATCGGCGTCCAGGTCGTCGGCGTACCCCGCCAGCTCCCCCGCCACGTCGCCCAGCAGGATCCCGACCTCCCCGATCCGGTCGGCGAGCGCCGCCAGCGCCGGATCATGCGCCCGTACGGCCTCCAGGGCCCGCTGAGCGCCCGCGACGAGGGTGGTCGCGTCAATCCCCTCGGGGTCCTCCGGATTGCCCGCCAGAGCGCCGTGAGCGGCCGTGGCGGCCGACGACAGCGCCTCCGCGTGCCCGAGCCGCTCCGCCTCCTCCGCCAGCTCCACGTCCTCACCGGCACGCGGCTCCACGCCGGCGATCTCGTCGAGCCCGTACCGCAGCATGTCGGCTTCCTGGGCCCGCTCACGCGCGCGCGTGGTGATCTCCTCCAGCTCCACGGACACCGCCCGCAGCCGCCGGTACGCCTCGCCGTACTTCGCCAACGGCACGGCGACGGCGTCACCGGCGTACCGGTCGAGCGCCTGCCGCTGCCGGGACAGCTTCAGCAGCCCCTGCTGGTCGGTCTGCCCGTGCACCGCCACCAGCTCGTCGGCGAGCTCGGCCAGCATCCCCACCGGCACACTGCGCCCGCCGACGTGCGCCCGCGAGCGCCCCTCGGCCGAAACGGTACGGCTGATCAGCAACGCCCCGTCGTCGAGTTCGGCCCCGGCCTCCTCGGCCCGTACGGCCACCGGGGCGCCCGAGGGCACGGTGATCCGCCCCTCCACGACCGCCTTCTCGGCCCCGATCCGCACGAGCGCCGCATCTGCCCGCCCGCCCAGCAGCAGTCCGAGGCTGGTGACCACCATGGTCTTGCCCGCGCCCGTCTCACCCGTGACGGCGGTGAACCCCGGCGACAACTCGACGACAGCGTCGTCAATGACCCCGAGCGACCGTATCCGCATCTCCTCCAGCACGGGGAAGACCATACGAGGTCGGCGGCAAGGAGTGCGAGGCGCCCTTGTCACCCGGGAGAGGGAAGCGCCCCGAAAGGGGCGCAGGGCCGTATCGCTAGTGAGGTGCCCCCCGCCATCCGGAAACCGGCAGGGCGAACTTCGCCACCAGCCGATCCGTGAACGAAGCATGGTGCAACCGGGCCAGCCGCACCGGCACAGCGCCCCGCCGCACCTCCACCCGCGCCCCGGGCGGCAACTCCACGGTCCGCCGCCCGTCGCACCACAGGACACCCGGCGGAATATGAGGCAGAACCTCCACAGCCAGCACAGAATCCGGCGACGTCACCAACGGCTTCGCGAACAGCGCATGCGCGCTGATCGGCACCATCAGCAACGCCTCGACCTCGGGCCACACCACCGGCCCACCCGCCGAGAACGCGTACGCGGTCGACCCGGTCGGTGTGGACAGCACGATCCCGTCGCACCCGAATCCCGTCACCGGCCGCCCGTCGATCTCGAGGACGACTTCGAGCAGCTTCTCCGCGGACACCTTCTGCACGGCCGCCTCGTTCAGCGCCCAGTCCGTGTGCACGATGTCCCCGTTGCGGTGAACGACGACGTCGACGGTCATCCGCTCCTCGACCTCGTACGCCTTCGTGACCACCCGGTCCACGACCTTGTCGAGATCGTCCCGCTCGGCCTCCGCGAGGAACCCGACACGCCCGAGGTTGACCCCGAGCATCGGCACCCCGGACGCCCGCGCGAACTCCGCGCCGCGCAGCAGCGTCCCGTCGCCGCCCAGCACGATCAGCAGCTCACACCCGTCGAGGCACTGCGGAGTGGCCTCCTTGACCAGCTCCACCTCGTCCGACAGCGGCAGGTCGCGCGCCTCGTACTCCAGGACGCGTACGCCGATGCCCGAGCGCAGCAGCCCCTTCACCACCAGCTCCGCACTGCGGATGGCGGCGGGCCGCCCCGTGTGGGCGAGCAGGAAAACAGTTCGAGCTCGGTTCTGAGTCAACGCGGCCCCTCCGCAACTGCACGGTCGACATCGGCCGGGTCCAGGGCCGGTGCCCCGGACCGCAGCCAGAGAAAGTACTCCACGTTGCCCGAGGGTCCGGGCAACGGACTGGCCGTCACACCCTTCACCCCGAGACCCAGCTCCCAGGCCTTGCCGGCGACCCCCCGCACGGCCTCGGCCCGTAGCTGCGTACTGCGTACGACTCCCCCACTGCCCAGCCGTTCCTTCCCCACCTCGAACTGCGGCTTGACCATCATCACCAGGTCGGCGTCCGCCTTCACACACCGCGTCAGGGCCGGCAGCACCAGCCCGAGCGGGATGAAGGACAGATCCCCCACGACAAGATCCACAGGCTCCCCATCGATCGCTTCAAGCGTCAACTCGCGTACGTTCGTACGGTCCTTGACGGTGACGCGTTCATCGCTCCGCAGAGACCACGCGAGTTGTCCGTATCCGACGTCGACGGCGACGACGTGCGCGGCGCCCGCGCGCAGCAGTACGTCGGTGAAGCCGCCGGTGGACGCGCCGGCGTCCAGCGCCCGCCGCCCCTCGACGACGAGCCCCTGCGGCACGAAGACCTCCAGCGCGCCGGCGAGCTTGTGGCCGCCCCGGGAGACGTACTCCGGCTCGCTGTCGTCGACGGCGACCACGATCGCGGCCGCCGTCTCCACCTGTGTGGCGGACTTGGTCGCGACGGTCTTGCCGACGGTGACCCGCCCGGCGGCGATCAGCTGGCCGGCGTGCTCGCGCGAGCGCGCGAGCTTCCGGCGGACCAGCTCCGCGTCCAGACGGCGGCGTGCGACTCCTGCCACGTTCGGTTCAGCTCCTGCTCTGGTACGTCGATGGGGGCACCGGAGGGCCCGGGCGGGCGTCGAGCGCGGTGAGCGCGTCGCGCAGCCCCCGGTGTACATCCTCGTACACCTCGACATGCCCGTCCGTGGCGAGGTGGTCCGTGTCACCGAGCCTAGCCAGATGGGCGTCGACCTCGGCGTTGTCGGTGGGGGTGCGGTGCACGTTCAGAGGAGCGGGCGCGGCCGGGTCGCGCTCCGGTTCCTGCGGCTTCGGCTCCCGCGGCTGCGCCTCCGGCACGGCCTCCGGCTCCGGCACTGTGTCGCTCATGCCCAGACGCTACCCCGAACCCCTGGGGTACCGTCGATCGCGATGGCCACCATTGAGGAGTGCCGTGCGGCACTCGAGAAGCTCTCGGAGAACATGCAGAGCGCCGAAGGGGACGTCCGTACGGCCGCCTCCCTGGACCGTTCGGTGAGCTGCTGGATCACGGACCTGGACGTCACGTTCGTCGGCCGGATGACGGCCGGCCGGATCGTGGTGCATGACACGCTGGAGGGCCCTCCTCGGGAGAAGGCCCAGATCAGGCTGACCATGACCGGTGACGATCTGGTCGCGCTGGTCGCGGGCGAGTTGCACTTCGCGAAGGCCTGGGGCTCCGGACGGGTGAAGCTGGAGGCCGGTCTCAGGGACCTCTTCCAGCTCAGGAAGCTTCTGTAGCGACCGCCTGCCGGGCCGGTGTCCGCTGTGTCCGCTGTGTCCGCGTCTTGCGCGCCGCCGGCACCACCAGCGGGGTGCCCGTCTCCGGGTCGTCGATGACCTGGCAGCGCAGCCCGAAGACCTCCTCGACCAGCCCGGCGGTGACGACGTCGTTCGGCGCGCCCTGCGCGATGACCTCGCCGCCCTTCAGGGCGATCAGATGGGTGGCGTACCGGGCCGCGTGGTTGAGGTCGTGCAGGACGGCGACGAGGGTGCGGCCCTGCTCCTCGTGCAGTTCGGCGCACAGGTCGAGCACGTCGATCTGGTGCTGGATGTCCAGGTAGGTCGTCGGCTCGTCGAGCAGCAGCAGCGGCGTCTGCTGCGCGAGCGCCATCGCGATCCACACACGCTGGCGCTGACCGCCGGACAGCTCGTCCACGTACCGGTCGGCGAGCTCCGCGACCCCGGTCTGCGCCATGGACTCCTGGACGATCCGCTCGTCCTCGGTCGACCACTGGCGCAGGAGGCCCTGGTGCGGGTAGCGGCCGCGGCCCACCAGGTCGCCGACGGTGATCCCGTCGGGCGCGATCGAGGACTGCGGCAGCAGCCCCAGCGTCCGCGCCACCTTCTTCGCGGGCATCGACTGGATGACCTGCCCGTCGAGCAGCACCCGCCCCTGGGACGGCTTCAGCATCCGCGACAGGGCCCGCAGGAGCGTCGACTTGCCGCACGCGTTCGGACCGACGATCACGGTGAAGGAGTTGTCGGGGATCTCCACAGACAGCTGTTCGGCGATGACACGCTGGTCGTAAGCGAGGGTGACGTTCTCGGCGGACAGGCGGTTCACGGTACTCCTTGGGGTGTTCTTCTTCGCTGAGCCGCTCATCTCCGAGCCGCTCATATCCGGCCCGCCCTGCGCTCGGTGACCAGCAGCCACAGCAGATAGACGCCGCCGACGACACCGGTGACCACGCCCACGGGCAACTGGTCGGCGCCGAAGGCCCGCTGTGAGACCCAGTCGGCCGTGACGAGCAGGGCCGCGCCCATGCACAGCGACGGCAGGAGGTTCGGTCCGGGCGAGCGGGTCAGGCGCCGGGCCAGCTGCGGCGCGGTGAGCGCCACGAAACTGACGGGGCCCGCGGCGGCGGTCGCGGACGCGGTGAGCAGGACGGCGGCCACCATCAGCAGCAGCCGTACGCGCTCCACGGGCACACCGAGCGCGTGGGAGACGTCGTCGCCCATCTCCATCATCCGCAGCCCGCGCGCGTTGCCGAGGACGAGCGGCACGAGCACGGCGCACAGGGCGAGCAGCGGCCAGACCTGCTCCCAGTCACGGCCGTTGAGAGACCCGGTCATCCACACGACCGCGCGGGCCGCGTCCACGAGGTCGGCCTTGGTGAGCAGATAACCGTTGACCGCCGTGGCGATCGCCGAGACACCGATGCCGACCAGCACCAGCCGGTAGCCGTGCACGCCCCGCTTCCAGGACAGCAGGTAGATGGCCGCACCGGTGACCAGTCCCCCCACGAGCGCCCCGAGGGTCACCTCCGTGGGGCTCCCGGAGAACAGCACGATCATCACGAGTGCGCCCGCCGTCGCGCCCTGCCCGAGGCCGAGCACGTCCGGGCTGCCCAGCGGATTGCGGGAGAGAGCCTGGAACAGCGCGCCACCGAGCCCCAGCGAGGCGCCGACCAGCAGCCCTACGAGGACCCTCGGCAGCCGCAGCTCGTTGACGATGAACTCCTGTCCCGGGTTTCCGTCGCCGACCAGCGACTTCAGCACGTCGGAGGCCGGGATGGGGAAGTCGCCGGTGCCGATCAGCACGACACCCGCGGTGAGCGCGGCGAGCAGCAGCAGGACGACGACGGTCAGCGCGCGGACGTCCAGCCGCACGGAGAGCCCGCCGGGGGTGCGCAGCGTCCGGGTGCCACGCGCGGCCCGAGTGCCGGTGTCTGCGGTCTTTACGTCTGTGGTCTTCACGTCTGCGGTCTTCACGTCTGCAGTCTTCACAGCTGCGCCGTCCTCCTCCGTCGTACGAGATGGATGAAGACCGGGCCGCCGATGATCGCGGTGACGATGCCGACCTGGAGCTCCGAGGGCCGGACGACGACCCGCCCGATCACGTCCGCGCCGAGCAGCAGCACGGGCGACAGGACGGTCGCGTACGGCAGGATCCAGCGCAGGTCGGGACCGGTGAAGGAACGCACGACGTGCGGCACCATCAGCCCGACGAACACGATCGGCCCGCAGGCGGCGGTCGCCGCCCCGCACAGCACGGTCGCGGCGAGCATCGACAGCGCCCGGGTGCGGTTCAGGTTGGCGCCGAGCGCCTTCGCGGTGTCGTCGCCCATGGCCATCGCGTTGAGCGGCCGGGCGAGGGCGAGCGCGAGGACGGTACCGACCGCGAAGAACGGCAGCACCTGCCGGATCGTCCCGTCGGTCGCCGACGACAGCGAACCCACCGTCCAGAAGCGCATCTTGGCCAGCGCCGCGTCATCCATGATCATCACGGCCTGGAGGTAGCCGTAGAGCGCGGCACTGATCGCCGTACCGGCGAGGGCGAGCCGCACGGGCGTGGCACCCCGGCTGCCGCCCAGGAACCAGACCAGCGCACCGACGGCGGCCGCCCCGAAGAACGCGAACCACACATAGCCGGTCAGGCTCGTGACACCCAGATACGTCACCGCCGTGACGACCGCGGCCGAGGCACCCGCGTTGATGCCGAGCAGCCCCGGGTCGGCCAGCGGATTGCGCGTCAGCGCCTGCAGCACGGCCCCGGACAGGCCGAGCGCGGCGCCGGCGAGCAGGCCGAGCACGGTCCGCGACAACCGCTCGTCGACCACGACGTCGCCGTACGTCCCCGAGTTCTCGAACAGGCCGTGCCAGACCTGCGCGACGGACAGCTCCTTCGCGCCGATCGCGATGCTCGCCAGAGCGACGAGCGCCAGGATCAGGACGGAGAGCAGGAGCCCAAGGCTCCGTATCGCCCGGCGGCTTGGGGGCGCGGGGGCGGTTTCCGCGCGCTGTTCGGGAGGACTGTCGACCAACACGTAGTTAGGTTAGCCTACCCTCGCATTCTCCTTGGTTCCCTGGGTGGCGCACGGCCTCGGGTTCACAGACCCGTCGCGGATCCGTCACCCCCATGCACAGGCCGGGCGCCGGCCCGTCTCACAGCCCCAGCCGCGCCAGCGCCTTGCCCCCGTCCAGTTCGCAGGTGCCCTCCCCGGCCACCGTCCAGGCCGCCGCGCACAGCGCCCGGAGACCGTCCAACGCCTCGCCCTCGCCGCCGAGTTCGAGCCGCCCGTCACCGGCCGTCGCCGTCCACCCGCCGCACCGGAACCCACCGTCAACGTCCGTGACCTCCGGCTGACCGGTCAGCAACCCGCGCAGATCCGCGTCGACGTACGTCGGCCGGTGCTGCGGCGGTGCGGCCAGCAACTGCGCGCCGTCGGTGACACCGGTCAGCACCAGCAGCGAGTCGACCTCGCCGTTGAACGCGCCCTCGATGTCCGTGTCCAGCCGGTCCCCGACCACCAGCGGCCGCTCGGCACCCGTCCGCAGGATCGTCTCCCGGTGCATCGGCGGCAACGGCTTGCCCGCCACCTGAGGCTCGGCCCCGGTCGCGATCCGCACGACCTCCACCGCCGCCCCGTTGCCCGGCGCGATGCCCCGCCCGCTCGGAATCGTCAGATCGGTGTTGGACGCGAACCACGGCACCCCGCGCGCGACGGCGTAGGAAGCCTCCGCGAACCGCCCCCAGGGCAGGTCGGGCCCGCCGTACCCCTGCACGACGGCGGCGGGATCGTCGTCGGCGGACTCCACCGGCACGAGCCCACGCTCCCGCAGCGCCACCCGCAGCCCCTCCCCGCCGATGACCAACACCCGCGCCCGCCTGGGCATCTGCTCACTGATCAGCCGGGCCACCGCCTGAGCCGACGTGATGACGTCGTCCGCCCCCGTCGGTATCCCCAGCTCGGTCAGATGCTCGGCCACCGTGTCCGGGGTGCGCAGCGCGTTGTTGGTGACGTACGCCAGACGCATCCCGCCCGCGCGAGCCCTGTCGAGCGAATCGACCGCGTGCACGATCGCGTGCCCGCCCGCGTACACCACACCGTCCAGGTCGAGCAGCGCCGTGTCGTACGCCTCGCTCAGGGCCTGCCCACTGCCCTCGGGCCTCGTCCTGACGCTCCGGCTCATTGCACATCGCTCCTCGTTCGCTCGGCTTTCCCCCGATCATCCCGTATGCCACTGACACACGTACGATGCCGGGATGAACTCAGCAGGTCACTCGGAAGCAACGGCGCGCCGAGGCCTGGAACTCACCCCGTTCCGAGGCCTGCGATACGACCCCGA
This sequence comes from Streptomyces sp. NPDC048751, assembly GCF_043198595.1. Lineage (NCBI taxonomy): Bacteria > Bacillati > Actinomycetota > Actinomycetes > Kitasatosporales > Streptomycetaceae > Streptomyces > Streptomyces sp. NPDC048751. The sequence goes on along the minus strand of NZ_JBICUX010000008.1, from coordinate 3,506 downwards.
CCGGGTCGGCAGCCTGGCCGCCGTGACGTCCCCACCGTACGACGTCGTCGTCCGCCCGGACGGCGTGCACCACCTCCATTCCGCGGACCCGCACAACATCGTGCGGCTGATCCTCCCCCAGGCCACCACCCCCACCGCCCGCAACGACCAGGCCGCCGACACCCTGCGCCGCTGGCTCGACGAGGGCGTCCTGACCGCCGACCCCGAACCGGGCCTGTACGTCTACGAGCAGCGCGACGGCGACGGCATGATCCAGCGCGGCCTCATCGGCGCGCTGCGCGTCTCCGAGCCGTCCGAGGGCGTGGTCCTGCCCCACGAGGACGTCATGCCGCACGTCGTCGCGGACCGCGCGGCCCTGATGCGGGCCACCTCCGCGAACCTGGAGCCCCTGCTCCTGACGTACCACGGCGACGGCTCGGCGGCCGAGGTGGTGGAGCACGCCGCCGAACGGCCCCCGCTCCTCGACACGACCACCGAGGACGGCTTCAGTCACCGCCTCTGGTCGGTCACCGACCCCGACGAAGTGGCCTGCGTCCAACGGGACCTCGCGCACCATCAGGCCCTGATCGCCGACGGCCACCACCGCTGGGCGACCTACCGCAGGCTCCGCGCCGAGCACCCGTCCCCCAGCCCCTGGGACTACGGCCTGGTCCTCCTCGTCGACACGGCCCGCTATCCCCTGCGCGTCCGCGCCATCCACCGCCTCCTGCACGGCCTGCCCGTGGCCGACGCCCTGTCCGCCCTGGACGGCCTGTTCCGCGTACGCCGTCTCGACGTGCCTTTGCCTCAGGCCCTGGGCGCACTGGCCGACGCGGTCCGCGAGGGCAACGCGTTCCTCCTGGCCGGCGACGGCACCTTCCACCTCGTCGACCGCCCGGACCCGGCCCTCCTGGCCCGCACGGTCCCCGCCGAGCACCCCGCCGCCTGGCGTTCGCTGGACGCGACGGTCCTGCACGCCACGCTCCTCGACCACGTCTGGCGCATCCCCGAGGACTCCCCCGCCCACATCGCCTACATCCACGACACGGCCGCGACCGTCGCGAAGGCGGAACGCGACGGCGGTACGGCGGTGCTCCTGCACCCGGTCCGCGAGGAAGTCGTCCGAGACCTCGCCCGCCAAGGCGTCACCATGCCCCGCAAGTCCACCTCGTTCGGCCCGAAACCGGCGTCGGGCCTGGTCCTGCGGGCGCTGGACCTCTGAGCGACCCACGCGGGAAATGACAGAGGGGCGGGCCCCTTTCGGGATCCCGCCCCTCACTCATGGACGTCAGTCCTTGTCGTCCTCGGCCTCGGCCCCGGCCTCGGCCTCGGGTCCCTCGGCACTTTCCGCCCGGACCTCCGCGGACTCGGACTCACCGTCGTTCACGTTCTCGTCCAGCGCGTCGACGAAGTCGACCCCGTCCAGCTCGGCCAGCCGGTCGGAGGCGTCCGTGCTGCCGTCCCGGTCGGCCTCGACGGCCTTCGCGAACCACTCGCGCGCCTCGTCGACCCGCTCGGCCGCCAGCAGCGCGTCCGCGTACGCGTACCGCAGCCGCGCGGTCCAGGGCTGGACGGAGCCGGAGGCCAGCTCGGGGCTCTGCAGCGTCACGATGGCCGCGTCCAGCTGCCCCATGTCGCGCCGGGCGCCGGCCGCGACGAGCCGCATCTCGACCTGCCCGGCCTTGTCGAGCTTGTGCACCTCGGGAGCGCCGGCCATGTCGAGCGCCTTCTCCGGCCGCCCGAGCCCACGCTCGCAGTCGGCCATGACGGGCCACAGCTCCACACTGCCGGTCATCCGCCGCGCGGCCCGGAACTCGGCGAGCGCCTCGCTGTACTTCTGGTTCGCGTACGCGGCGAACCCGGCCGCCTCACGTACGGCCGCGACCCTCGACGCCAGCCGCAGGGCGACCCTGGAGTAGCCGTAAGCACCCTCGGGGTCCTCGTCGATGAGCCGGGCGACCATCACCAGGTTCTTGGCGACGTCCTCTGCGAGCGTCTTCGGCAGGCTCTGGAGCTCCTGCCGTACGTCCTTGTCGATCTCGTCGCCCGTGACGTCCTCGGGGATCGGCAGCCGCTTGATCGGCTCGCGGTCACGATCCCGCTCCTCGCGGAACCGCCCACCGCCACCGCCGCCGCCACGTCGGTCGTCCCGATCGCGGAAGCCACCCGGCCGACCGCCCCGGTCGTCCCTGCGCGGCCCGCGTCCACCACGGTCGTCCCGCCCCCGGAACCCGCCCCGCTCACCGCGGTCACCGCGCTGGTCGTCGCGCCGGAAACCCGGGCGCGTGTCGCCGCCACGGAAGCCACCACGGTCACGGTCACCGCCACGCTCGTCCCGACGGAAGCCACCACGGTCCCCGCGGTCGTCGCCACGCCGGTCGTCGCGACGGTCATCACGGCGATCGTCACGCCGGTCGTCACGGCGGTCGTCACGCCGGTCGTCACGCCGGTCGTCACGGCGGCCGTAGCCACCGCCGCCGCCACGGTTGTCGTCGCGGCGGAAGCCACCGCGGTCGTCGTCGCGGCGCTCCGGGCGGCCGCCACGGTCGTCGCGACGGAAGGGAGGCCGGTCGCCCCGGTCACCGCGGTCGTCACGGCGGAAGGAGGGACGGTCGCCCCGGTCGTCACGGCGAGGCCCACGGTCACGGTCGTCCCGCTGGAACGACGGACGCGGCCCCCGGTCGCCCTCACGACGGTCGTCGCGCCGGAACCCACCGCGGTCCCCGCGGTCGTCGCCACGGCGGTCGTCACGGCGGCCGTAGCCACCGCCACCGCCACCACGGTTGTCGTCACGGCGGCCGTAGCCACCGCCGCCGCCACGGTTGTCGTCGCGGCGGAAGCCACCGCGGTCGTCGTCGCGGCGCTCCGGGCGGCCGCCACGGTCGTCGCGACGGAAGGGAGGCCGGTCGCCCCGGTCACCGCGGTCGTCACGGCGGAAGGAGGGACGGTCGCCCCGGTCGTCACGGCGAGGCCCACGGTCACGGTCGTCCCGCTGGAACGACGGACGCGGCCCCCGGTCGCCCTCACGGCGGTCGTCGCGCCGGCCGCCGTATCCACCGCCACCGCGGTTGTCGTCACGCCGGAATCCACCGCGGTCCCCGCGGTCGTCGCCACGGCGGTCGTCGCGACGGGCGCCGTAACCACCGCGGTCGTTACGGTCGTTGTCGCGGCGGTCGTTGTCGCGGCGGAAGCCACCACGGTCCCCGCGGTACCCGCCGCGGTCGCCGCGGTCACCACTGTCCCGTCGCCGCTGGTCGCGCTCCGGTCGGTCGTCGGGAGAGTTGGTGGACATGGGTGACTCCTGTCTTCGGTACCGCAAGTCATTCTCGCGCAGTCGGGTACCCGATGCGCCCCGGGCTGCGCTTGTTTCAAAACACGAAAAGGACCCCTGGTCCCCAGCTGAACGCTGGGGACCAGGGGTCCTTCCCAAAGATTGTTCGGCGGCGTCCTACTCTCCCACAGGGTCCCCCCTGCAGTACCATCGGCGCTGTAAGGCTTAGCTTCCGGGTTCGGAATGTAACCGGGCG